>CBDATE010000028.1:0-603572 GCA_965199815.1 Pseudomonadales bacterium | reverse complement strand
GTGGCGTACCTTACCGTCACCGTGCCGGTGCTGGCGGCGGACAGGGTGACCGTGAATTCAAACGTGCCCACTTCTTCGTTAACGGAGATAAAAGCCGCCGTCTCGGCGACACCGGACTTCTCCACCACCGCAATGCTCAAGGTCGGAATCACGTCATCGTCATCCACCGTCACCACCACGCTGCCCGTCACCGAGTCGTAGCCCCCGCCCGATGCCGCGTGATTCAGGGTCGCTGTGTCTTCCACCATATCGGTGTCCTCGGCCGCCGTCACTGTCACCGTCTGCACAGTGCTCCAGTTCGAGTTCGTGAAGGTGAGCGATGCCGGGGCCACGCTCACATCCGACGAGCCAGCCACTGTCACCGCCACCGTCACATTGGCGCTCGGCTGCGTTGAAAGCTTCACCCTGTAGGTGCCGGTCGAACCCTCATTCACCGTCAGCGTGGCGGGGTCGAACACCAGAGTGCCGGCTTCCACCGGCGGGAAGACGATTGCGCGGGTTGCCGTTGGCGGATCCATGCCCGTGCCCGCTGTAACGGTTATCGTAACGGTGGCCGTGCTCGCGTTCGCCACGGTCGGGGTGCCGCTGATGGCACCGGTGGAGGTGTTCAGCATGAGCCCCGGCGGCAGGGTTCCGGCGGTTACCGCGTAGGTGAAGGTGGCATCCATGTTGAAGCCGTCCGGCATCGCCGTCAGCGGGGTAATGGTGGTGCCGACGGCCAGCACACGCGGCGCTGGCGAGTAGGTCAGGGTCTCCCCATCGTCACCAGCCGTCCCCTCCCCCCTGCTGCCATCCACCTTGTGCCCTGATTGATCTGACAGCCCCGCAAACGTCAGATCTTGATTAAAACCTAAAAACCGTTCCTTGATGGTGCCGCCGTTCAGATCGAAGGGGTTGGCCGGGATGCTGATGCCGTTCGTGTCACGGTCGTCGGCCTGAACCGTGTACTCAAAGAAAGCGAGAACAGAAAGATTCTCCGAGAATTCCGCATAGCGGGTCTCGTCGCCGATCGTCAGGCGGATTCTCGGACTACCGGTGATTGAAGTGAACGAGTCGAATGTGGCTTGAATTTGAACTGTTTCGCCGAACCCATAGGTCTCGTCGGATACCAAACCGCCAACGATATTCAAGCTACGTATACTGCTCTGCGCGGCAGCGGTGCCCGGCAGGAATCCCATGACCAGAATGGCCAGCAGCAGCCCCTGAGCGAGCCCCCGACGGACCAAGCCCGATGAGGGGGGGGGGGGGGGGGGGGCTATAGTGGTGACAGGCTTCGCGACAGGTCTGGCGCAACCTGTGTTCACCAAAATACTCTGCACCAAAATATTCTTCACGAGGGCCTTGCCCGGGATCCTGATAGATACCGGCGTGGAGATAAGCGTACGCGACATTGGAGTGTCTCAATCCGACAAACGAATGCCGTTATTGTATGACATCAGAGGAAATCCGGAGTGCAGCGCTCCTGAAGTTAAGGAGGGCCTGCCGATTTCCGGAGCAATCCTTGCGAGGCTCCGGGCCGAGGCTCCGATAGTCTCACACCTGTCTGGACCAGCACCATCTGCTCAGCGGGCGAGTTCGAGCGCTCGCCTGTACAGTGCACTGCGCGATTCGCCGCTCGCTTGCGCGGCCAGGCGCACCGCCTGCGATGCGGGCAATTCAGCGAGCAGCACCTGCAGGAGCTGCTCCGTCCGAAGCGACACGCCAGCGCGCGCGGACGACTCGCACCGCTCCACCACCAGCACCAGCTCGCCGCGCACGACCTCATCCCGTCCATATCGCGCGCGCAGTTCATTCAGCGTACCGACATGCACACCCTCGTACATCTTGGTCAATTCTTTCGCCAGCATGACGCGCCTGTCCCCGACCACCGCAAGCAAGTCGTCAAGTGTGGCGAGCAACCGGTGAGGTGCCTCGAAGAGCACGAACGCCAGCCCCAGCATATCGAGTTCGCGCAATCGTTTGCGCCGCCGCTCCGTGCGGTGCGGCAAGAAACCTTCGAAAACAAATCGCTCGCTCGCCAGCGGGCACACCGAAAGCGCCGCTATGAGAGCGCTCGCTCCCGGGATGGGTACCACGCGCTGACCGGCCTCGTGCGCGGCGCGCACCAGCCTGAACCCGGGGTCGGAAATCAGCGGTGTGCCTGCATCACTGACCAGCGCGATGGACGCGCCTTCCTCGAGTTTGGCCAGGAGTTCTCGAACGCGCCTCGACTCGTTGTGTTCATTGCACGAGACGAGCGGCTTGGGGGCGGCTCCGATGTGGGTGAGTAATGTGCGCGAATGTCTCGTGTCCTCGGCAGCCACCAGATCCACTCGGCGTAAAATCTCGACTGCACGACGGGTGATATCCTCCAGATGCCCGATCGGCGTAGCCACTACATACAATACTCCATCACTCATGACAATCGTCCTGCACAACACACGCAGCCTGCTTCTGGTGGCTATTCTCGCAATCTCGGGATGCGAAAGCACCTCCATTCAGACTCCGCGGCAAGACGCGACAGACTCGGAGGCATCACCTCGGGTCATTGAAGGGCTGACTCCGCGTGAGATCGAAGCGCGCATTGCCCAGACACCCCGCACAGACACTGCGGAACTGCGCATCGCTGCATTGCGCGGTTATCTGCTTGGTGATGACTTGTCGGCAAGCGAACGCCTGCTGAACCAGTTGAACGCCTCGCGGCTCTCCGCACAGCAGAAACGGCGTGTCGAACTCCTGACTGCCGAATACCTGGCGTTGCAGGCATCATTCGATGCGGCCATGCACATCATCGATGAGGCTGCTGACTCCGAGACATCGTCGCCAGACAGGGTGCGGGTCACCTTCAGCCACGCGCATATTCTGGTGCTCATGCAGCGCGCGCCAGAGGCCATCGAGCTGCTGATGCGATCGGCTTCGGCAGCACCGGAGCAAGCATGGCTGGACCTCTTCTGGAAGGCGCTGGTCGCCATCCCGCCCTGGCACACAACCGGCAGCGAAGATCTGTGGTCGGAGACGCTGTTCAGCAGCGAGCTTCGCGCCTGGCGCGAACTGCGCACGACACTGCTGAGTGCGACCAGTCTCGGGCAGCAGCGGCATCAGTTACGCCTGGGGCCTGACGGTGAGTCGGGTATCCTTGAGCGGAAACACCTGCCCAGTATGCTCGCACTGATTCGGGAGAGCGCGAATCAGCCCATCCGGGTGGGTCTGATACTGCCCCTGTCGGCATCGCTTGGTGCCTTCGGGCAAGCATTTCTGGAAGGCTTCACGGCCGCCTGGTTCACTGCGGTACCCGATTCGCAGGTGACCTTCACGGTCTATGATGCCGATGAGCTCGACTCGGCGGGCGACTACAATCGACTGTCCGCACAGCTTGTGGCGGACCGGGTGCAGGTGGTCGTCGGGCCGGTATCACGAGACAGGCTCGATGCACTGCAACCCGTATTGCCAGCGGAGATGGGCTGGATTGCGCTGAACCGCCTTCAGGATGCCGCTTCCCTGAGCGCCGGACAATTCGTTTTTCAGCTGTCAACAGAAGATGAAGTACGCGCGCTTGCGGAGCACATCAGGGCTGAGGGGGCGATCAGGGTGCTTGCCTACTACTCGGACAGTGGCTGGGCGCGACGCGCTCTGGAAACCCTGCAACAGACGCTTGGTGTGAACAGCCTGAAAGGTGCGGTACACCTGAGCAGCGTCGCCGCTATCACCGAGGAAGTGGGCCTGTCGCTGCTGACCGACAGTTCCGAAGCGCGTATTCGGGAAATACACAGGCTCCTCAGGGGAGAAGTCGAGACCGTGACGCGCCGACGGCAGGATGTGGATGCCGTGGTTGCGTTTGTTGATGGCAGCCTGGCCGCCGCCCTGCGTCCTGCGCTGCGCTATCACGATGCGGGAGATATCCCCGTGTACGGCACCTCCAGGTTGGTGCGCGCACTGCACACGGAAGATTACGATGTCTTTGCGGGTACGCGCTTTCTGGATCTGCCGTGGAATGTCGCCGACTCAGGGAGCAGGGAGATGCTGCATCAGGCGTTCGGACAGGCACCACAGACGCTGGAAACTTTTCGCGCCGTCGGCATGGACTGCTTTCGTCTGGTTGATCGCTTTCACCTGCTGCGTACAGCGCAACAACGCACACTGATTGACGCGCTCGACGGAGCCACCGGACTGCTGCGTATTGGCGGCCATCAGATCAGACGCGAACTGTTGTGGAGCGAAGTGGGGCCCAAGGGTATCGCGCCGATTTCGCCAGCCGCGCTTGTCCGCGACGAATGAAGCTGCTGCTCGGCGAGCGATCGCGGATGACGGCGCGCATGCGCATCGGGCATCGTGCTGAACGCTTTGTCGAACGGCGCATGAAGCGGCGCGGATTCGCCATACTCGCGCGCAACTATGGCTGGAAAGGCGGGGAAATCGACCTCATCGGGCAACGCGGCGAACTCATCGTCATCATGGAAGTGCGCTTCAGACACCGCGAGAACTTCGTGAGAGCCGTGGACTCGGTCACACCCGACAAGCAGCGACGCATCATCCGCAGCGCACATGGATTCTTGCGCAAGCATCCGCAGTTCGCGCATTGCACACTGCGATTCGATGTGGCTGGTGTATCACGTCGCGGCTTGCTCATGACCTGCGATTGGGTGGAAAATGCATTCAGTACTGAACTGTCGTCGGGGCACTCGTGAAAATGATTCCGTTCATCTTGAAAACCGCCGGATTATTCGCTGCGGCTGCACTGTGCGTGATGCTGGCGGGCTGTGGCACCTACACGGGGGAAGGCAGGACAACGGGCGAGATCATTGATGATGCCTACATCGAACGCACCGCGCAGAAATTCATCAGAGACGCACACGAGGATATGGGAGGGGCGCGTATCAAGGTGGTGAGCGTGGATGCGCGGGTGCTGCTTGCTGGCGAAGTGCCCAGCGATGAACTCAAGACGCTCGCCGAGCAGGCGGTGCTCAAGGTGCGGCAGGTGCGCGGTATTCACAACGAGCTTGTGGTGAGCGCCAAACCGGCCTTTCTGGCACGCACCAACGACAGTCTGACAACATCCAAGGTGAAAACACGGCTGCTGAGCTCGGAGGATGTGTCCGGACTTCGCATCAAGGTGGTAACCGTCAATAACCTGGTGTATCTGATGGGCAACGTCAGGGAAGCAGAGGGGCAGAAGGCGGCTGACCTGGCGGCAGGGACCCCCGGCGTACTGGGAGTGGTGAAGCTCTTCGAGTATGTTCAGGTTGCCCCGGACACCGCGCCTTCGGGATCATAGATCGGGGTTCCCGAACCGGTATTGATTTGCCGAACTGGCACCCGCGAACCTGCGGGTATGCCAGCCCACTGCTACTACACCCCTACCAGCCCTACTCCCCTACTCCACCAGTCTCAGCCTGGGCTTGCCCGGCTTCCGCAGAGGCCTGTGTGCGTCGTGTGTATCCTGTGCATCTTCCGGCAGCTGCTCCGCCGAGGCTGAGGTTTCGCGCATCAATTTGACCTCCATCGCAGCCTCGACGAGGGACACCGCGCTCGCCTTCGGATGCTCCCTCGCAAACAGGGCAGCGAGCGACTCGAGCGGCAGATACACATCGAAATGACGGCCCGCGAATCGCGCCGCGAAACCCACCGCATACTCGTCTATCACCAGACGCTGCACCGCATGCTCGGAAATGTTGAAGGTGATCATGCCGTCCCGCGAATAACCTTTCGGTGCCATGACACCGGGCGTATCGACGTGTGCCACCAGCATGGGCGTACAGCCGTTGTCCTGAATCCACTGCACCAGCGCAGACAGCAGATACGGCAACTTCGGCGTGAAGCCGAAGGAGGGGTTTTCGGAATCGGTCACGGGCGGGATGTCGGCAGAACGCAGGAGGGAGCAGTCAGGCACCCATCTCGAGTTCGCGCTCCGTCAGGCTGACGCGAAAGGAGTCGCGCTTGAAGATGCGATTCGTATAAGGGTTGAACAAGCGCTTGACTTTCGGGGGCAACTTGATGTCGAGCGCATCGAGTCGCCAGAGGATCGGGGCCACGCAACAGTCGGCCAGGGTGAATTCATCGCTCAGGAAGAATTTGTGCTCGACAAACACGGGCACCACAGCAATCACGCTCTCACGCAAGTTCTTGGCCGCACGTTCGAGCACGGTGCTTCTGCCCTTGCCGAGCGAAAGCAGCTTGATTGCGGGTGACCAATCGCGATCAATGCGATGCATGAGCAGCCGTATCCTGGCGCGCAACACAGGATAGGCGGGCATCAGTGGCGGATGCGGAAAGCGCTCGTCAAGGTATTCCATGATGATGCGCGATTCGTAGAGTGAAAGTTCACGGTCCACGAGCGTCGGGGCGCTCCCGTAGGGATTCAGCTCTGCCAGATCCTCGCGCACCTGACCGGCTTCGACATTGACAATTTCTACCGAAACTCCCTTCTCCGCGAGCACCATGCGCACACGGTGAGAGGTGTGGTCCTGCGGGTCAGAAAAAAAGGTGATTGACGAGCGGGAACTGAAAAGCTGACCACCGGTATCACGACTACTGGCATCCACGAGGCATCTCCACATTGGGTTTTTTCATCGCACATCCTTCCAGTATTCGCGATTCAGAAGCCAGGTGAATACCCCCAGAAAGATGAGAAAGAGGATCACATAAACACCGATGCGGTAGCGATCCATACGCGCAGGCTCGGCTACATAATAAAGGAAATTGACGATGTCCCAAGTGAACTGCCGATACTCCTCGGCAGACAGGCTCGCGGTACCCTCTTCCACTTCCAGCAGACCGCACTGCTCTTCAGTGAGCACCCTGCCCGGCACCAGCGGGTCGCGCGCTTCACCACCATTGGCCGCCAGCACGGGCACTTGCTTGCAGACTGGCCTCTGGTTGCCCTGCAAGGACGCGAGCACATGCGGCATACCGACATTCGGGAATACCTTGTTATTCACGCCGAGGGGTCTGCACGGGTCGGAATAGAAAGAGTTCAGGTAGTTGTAGAGCCAGGTCGTATCGCGCAACTTGGCGACCAGCGTGAGATCCGGGGGCGGGACACCGAACCAGGCCGCAGATGTATCCGGCATGGCCGTGGTCATGAGGTCACCGATCATCTGATCAGAGAAGATCAGGTGTTCCTTGACCAGATCATGCGGTATGCCGAGGTCGTCCGCGGTGCGTTCGTAACGCTGATATTTGAGTCCGTGACAACCGAGGCAATAGTTGACGTAATGACGAAAGCCACGCTGCAATGACGGCAGATCGGACAGGTCCGGGTGCATGGGTTCGTCCTGCCAGTGAATGTCTTCAACTACCGGACAGGCAGCCGTGTCGGCCAGTGCAGCCGCCGGGGTGAAAGCCCACAGGAGGCTCGCCAGTGCGAACACCGCGAACCTCACGCAACGAAGAGCGCGTCGGCTGTCTCGGCTGTCAAAGGGCATTATCAGCCTTGCATGCATCAGCAGGTGACTCGAGCGGGCACGGCAGCGGTTTTTTCAGCCTGCGTGTACCAGGGCATCAACAGAAAATACGACAGGTAGGCCATCGTGCCGATTTGCGCCAGGAAGGTTGCCATGGGCGAAGGCGCGACGGTGCCGAGGTAACCGAGCACAAGGAAACTCACCACGAACACGCCCAGCATGGACTTCGACCAGCGCCCCTTGTAGCGCATGGACTTCACCGGACTGCGGTCGAGCCACGGCAAGGCAGCCGGAATCAATATGGCGATGGCCATGACGACGAGACCCCAGAACTTGGCATCGAGACCAAAGAGCGGGAAGGTTGCGGCGCGCAACATGGCGTAATACGGGGTGTAGTACCAGACGGGCGCAATGTGTTCGGGTGTCTTGAGCGGATTGGCTTCTTCAAAGTTCGGCTTCTCGATGAAGTATCCGCCCATCTCCGGCATGTAGAAGAGCACTATGCAAAAGAGAATGAGGAACACCACGCTGGCATTGATATCGTGCACCACATAGTAAGGATGAAAGGGAATGCCATCCCGGGGAACGCCGTCGGCATCCTTGTCTTTCTTGATTTCTATGCCGTCCGGGTTGTTCGACCCCACGTGATGCAGCGCCACCAGATGCATGAACACCAGAGCGACGAGCACTATCGGAATGAGTACCACATGCAGGGCAAAGAAGCGATTCAGGGTGACTTCCGACATCACGAAATCGCCGCGAATCCAGGTGGCGATGCTCTCGCCCACTACCGGGATGGCCCCAAACAGCGAGACGATAACCTGTGCAGCCCAGTAGGACATGTTCCCCCAGGGAAGCAGGTAACCGAAAAACCCTTCCGCCATCAACACCAGAAAGATGGCCATGCCGATCAGCCACAGGAGCTCGCGCGGCTTGCGATAGGAGCCATAGAGAAAGGCGCGGAACATGTGCAGATACACCACCAGGAAGAAGGCGGACGCGCCGGTGGTGTGCATGTAACGGATGATGTAGCCCATATCCACATCGCGCATGATGTATTCAACCGAGGCGAAGGCACCATCGCCGCTCGGGGTGTAACTCATGGTCAGCCAGATGCCGGAGCCCAACTGAATCACCAGCACAAGCAACGACAGTGCGCCCATGAAGTACCAGAAGTTGAAATTCTTCGGCGCGTAGTAGCGCGCCAGATGATAGTTCCAGGTCTCGGTCAGCGGGAAGCGTTCGTCCACCCAGTGCATGGCACGAGCGAACCCTGAAGGCTGTGTGTCGGGGATGTCGGCGCGCATCAGGCCGGGCTCCCGTCAGCGCTCTCGCCGACAATGATGAGTGTGTCCGAGGCGAAATAGTAGGGCGGGACTTCCAGATTCGACGGCGCCGGTACGCCGCGCACTACGCGGCCAGCCAGGTCGAAGCGCGAGCCGTGGCAGGGACAGAAGAAGCCACCTTCCCAGAGCGGCCCCAGATTCTCGTCGCCGGGCGCGCCAGAGTACTTGGGCGAACAGCCGAGATGTGTGCAGACACCGAGATAGACCCCGATCTCGGGGCGTCGGGCGCGCCAGTCGTTCTGTGCGTAATCGGGCTGCTGCGGACGCTCGGATGCCGGGTCCGAGAGCGCCGGATCGGGCGCTTCGAGCTGCTCGACCTGCGCCCCGGTTCGGTAGATGACAAACACGGGTTTGCCACGCCAAGCCGGCACGGGGCTCACCATGCTGCCTTCGGTCAAACCGCTGATATCAACGGCGACCGGCGCGCCGAGCGCGCGCGCCTTGGCACTCGGTGACCATGAGCGCATGAAAGGAATGGCCGCGCCGACCACACCTATGGCACCGACTGCGGCAGTCGCACCAATCAGGAACTGCCTGCGCTGAGGTTGGGCTATAGCTGATATTGATTCCATCGAAAGTAACTGAGGTGTTGTGTCAGGTGGAGTGCGGTTTCCGGGCGGGCGGTTGCCCGAAATGCGAGAAACAGGATGAGAAACGCAGTTGCCAGGGACGCTCTCTTGGAGGGACTACCTCTTGGAGTATTGAGGACGCTTGCGCGCCTTGTGCAGCCCGACCTTCTTGCGCTCCACTTCACGTGCATCTCTGGTGATGTACCCCGCAGCGCGCAGTGGTGCCTTGAGTGCCGCGTCGTAATCAACCAGCGCCCGCGCGATGCCATGACGAATGGCACCGGCCTGCCCCGAACCACCTCCACCTCTCACTGTCACCCTGACATCAAGCTGATCGTCAAGTTCAGCGACCTCGATTGGCTGACGCACGATCATGCGCGCAGTCTCGCGACCAAAGTACTCATCAAGCGGGCGACGGTTGACCAGAATGCGCCCGTTTCCGGGTTTCAGATAGACCCGAGCAGTGGATGTCTTGCGACGACCAGTGCCGTAATGATATTCAGCGCCTGCGGCCATTCTCATATCTCCATGGGTTGTGGTTGCTGGGCGTGATGCGGATGTTCGGGCCCGGAATAGACCTTGAGTTTGCGAAACATCTGGCGACCAAGCGGGTTTCTCGGCAGCATCCCCTTGACGGCGAGTTCCAGAATGCGCTCCGGCGCACGCGCCTGAAGCTGATCGAAGCTCATGCTGCGTAGCCCACCGGGGTAGCCCGAGTGGCGGTGATACATCTTGCCCTGACGTTTGTTGCCGGTGACGCGAATCTTCTCTGCGTTCACCACAATCACGAAGTCCCCGACATCGACATGTGGCGTGTATTCGGGCTTGTCCTTGCCACGCAAGACGCTGGCGACGGACGATGCGAGCCGCCCAAGTACCTTGTCGCTTGCGTCAATGACGCGCCAGTTTCGCGTGACATCTGCGGGTCGTGTGCTGACCGTGGTCATAGGGATTAAGTAGTTCGGAGTCAATCGTCTATTGTCCATGTTCAAGCGCGCTCAAGTCAAACGAAATTGCTCGTTCACCGGATATGAGACCGAGGGGCAAGCGTTGTGAGCGGTGGCGCGGGACGAGTGGACAGGGTACGCACCGGAGCAGAGGCAACGACGGCCCAACCGGCACCTTTGAGCGCGAATCAGGAATCAGGATGTCACAGGAACTTCAATACAGCGATGATCACTCCAGCGAATGCAAACATGGATGTGATCATCCCCTTCAGCAGGTTGACTCTCGCCTCATCAACTTTCGAATTGCTCTCAAAGCGTAGCTTCTCGATGCTCACTTCAAGCCGCTTGGCGCTCTCGCTGGTCTCCAGGCGCATGGCCTCGATATCCT
Source organism: Pseudomonadales bacterium (assembly GCA_965199815.1). Taxonomy (GTDB): domain Bacteria; phylum Pseudomonadota; class Gammaproteobacteria; order Pseudomonadales; family Azotimanducaceae; genus Azotimanducus. The sequence goes on along the minus strand of CBDATE010000028.1, from coordinate 592,943 downwards.
TGCTGGTCTCCAGGCGCATGGCCTCGATGTCCATTTTGGTCCCGAGGCGCATGGCCTCGATGTCCTTTTTGGTCCCGATGCGCATGGCCTCGATGTCCTTTTTGGTCCCGATGCGCATGGCCTCGATGTCCTTTTTGGTCTCCTGTTGCAGGTTTTGGATATCCTTCTTGGTCTCAACATGCAGGTTTTCGATGTCCTTTTTGGTCTCAACGCGCAGGGTTTCGATGTCCTTTTTGGTCTCAACGCGCAGCCTTTCAATGTCCTTGCTGGTCTCCAGGCGCATGTTTTCAATGCTCCCTTCAAGCCGCACAATGTTCTCTCTGGTCTCCAGGCGCAGGGCATCAATGTCCTTGCTGGTCTCCAGGCGCAGGGCCTCAATCTCCGCTTGAAGCCGCGCAATGCTCTCTCTGGTCTCCTGCCGCAGGGCATCAATGTCCGCTTGAAGCCGCGCAATGCTCTCTCTAGTCTCCTGCCGCAGAGCCTCAATGTCCTTTTTGGTCTCCTGCCGCAGGGCATCAATGTCCGCTTGAAGCCGCGCAATGCTCTCTCTAGTCTCCTGCCGCAGGGCCTCAATATCTTTTTTGGTCTCCTGCCGCAGGGCCTCGATATTCGCTTGAATCGCTGCTATATCTCGCCGAATAGATACAACATCCTCCTTGGAGGCCAGATTCTCCTTGGCGGCCAGATTGACAGTGTTGTTCCTGAACGCAAGAACTTGCCCCTCGACGAGAAGCTCAGCCTGCCTTTCGGTAAAATCGCCACCTCCGCTCAGTAACTTCACCAAGCCGTGCGTGTCATGTGCGAGTGTTGTACTCATGGGCCGCTGTTCATATGCGAGTGCTGTACTCATGGGCGGTATTCTATCAGTTCTCGCAGTGCCTATGGGCTCGTTCACCGGATATGAGACCGAGGGGCGAGCTTGGAAATGGAGGAAAGATACCCGCGGTGAAAGGCGTACCTGCTGTGCCTACCAACGAGCGCTTACCTCCATGTGTACTCCGTGTTCGGGGCCCTGTTCCAGTGTGCCGATGCTGTCAATACTGTTGACAGTCCCCACATCGAGCAGCTCGCGGCGCGTGACCTTGAACGTCAGCGAGAGATTCAGCGCGTCTTCACTGAGCTCCGGCATCAGTTGCCAGCCGAGATGAAAATCAACCGAGGTATCGGAAGCAGCCAGGCCGAAGCTCGGACTCAGCGTGAACCTGTCATCACAGGCCGCCAGCCCGTAGGCCGTCTCCAGCGTCCAGCGAGTGCCGGCACTCGTACCTGCTGAGCCGCCTATGCCTGTGTCGCCAACGCCGGGAAGCTCCGAGGCGAACAGCGCCTGTACCCCGCCACTCGACGGCCCGCCGATGTCCTGACGCAGGTTCAGCGTGAAGCCGCGCGTACTCGCCGCACTCGGATCAAAGTTCAGCGCCGCCGAGAACCCGTGCGACTGCTGCCCAGCGTCCTCATGCGTCACCAAGGTGCGACCGGACACATCAAGCGTCAGCCCAAGTGCAGGCAGCTTCCACGCCAGACCGCCGCCGACCTCCACTCCGAAGCCTTGCTCGGCATCGCCGTCGTCATGACGCACTCCCGCTTCCAGCTTCGGTGTCACCGCACCGACATTCCCCAGCGTCACCGCCCAACTCCCCTCGAGACCCAGCCGCAACCGCGAAGTATCTGCCTCGGACGAGGCCAGGCTCGAATGCTCCTCACCGGCTTCCACCCGACCCGACCCGGTGCGCGACCAGAGCACATCCGATACCAGCGTCATGGCTGGACCATGTCCCACCGCCCCGAACAGCCCGCCGCGCAGCCCAGCCGACACCATGCTCCAGTCGAGGTCAGCCTCGATGCTGCCCTCACCCTCCGGCGTGAGCGTCAGTGCACCCGTACCACGCCCGACAGCGCCCCACACATCCAGCCGCTCCGAGAACCGGTACGACCCATAGGGTATCGCTGCGTTCAGAGAGACTTCGACCTCCCCGCTCGCCACGCCCTGATACCCGCCAGTGCCTCGGCTGCTCGTCAGCATGACACCGGTCAGCCACTGGTCTCTGGCGTAGTCCGCTCCCAGAGTGGCGGTTTCTGTCAGACCATCAAGATGCACCACACCGTCGAGTCCGCGGAAGTCCGCGCGGGCACCCCGACCCCAGAAGGCGAGGCTGCCACCGGCTTCATCCATCGCACCCGTGTGCGTGAAGTTGCTCGTGGTCAGCAGGTCGCCACCAAGCATCTCCCTTGAGCCTTCCCCCGAGACCTCCCCGGCAGGCGGCCAGGCACCCGCTCCGTCAGCAAACAGTCCGAGCGAATCAAGCGTCATCCCGGCCACAGTGCCCTGCGTCCCCGCTTCCCGCGGGGCTGTCAACCGCTGCTCAATACCCTCGAGCGCCTGCTCCGTCATCGCTCGCCCGAAGCGAGCCAGCCACGCCACCGGCAGCGCATCCCAGTTGTTTATCCTGCCAGTCGCTATGCCATCCTCTATCAACACCCCGCGCGGACTCGACAGGCGTACCTGCATCGTCTCATCCGGGTCGTTGTGATCATCCTCTCTCGTCTCCACGCGAATCCTGCGCTCCGTCACGCCCGGCCTGAACACCACCGCACCAGCCGCTGACTTATAGTCCCGATTCGCCCGCGCCGTTCCCGGCCGCGTCGCCCAGTACACCTTCACACGATACTGCACTGCCTTCGAGAGCGTCACACGGAACTCCAGATCATCCCCCTCCATGGCCGACGCATCTTCAATGCTCACTCTCGGCAAGCCCTGCTCGTCAACAGCCGGAGGTGTGGGCGTGGGCGGAGGTGGCGGCGGCGCAACCTCGTCTTCCGCAGGCGTTCCCGTGGCTGTCACCACTGTGCCACCCTGTACGCCGTCATCCGCCGCGGTGCGCGTCTCGATACGCACCACATACTCCTGATCGTTGGTGAGATCGGGAATCGTGATGGATGTCCCCGTCACCCTGTTCACCGGCGTGAGCGTATTGCCCGGCCCTTTCTCCCGCCAGCGGACGCTGTAGCCGTTCGGAGCCACACTCGCCGCCGTCCAGCTCACATCGAGCGACCCGTCACCCGCACTCACCTGCAAGTTGCTCACCTGCGTCGGTGTGACGACCGGTACCGCATCATCTGCCACAGGCGTTCCCGTGGCCGTCACCACTGTGCCGACCTGTACACCGTCATCCGCCGCGCTGCGCGTCTCGACACGCACCACATACTCCTGACCGTTGCTCAGATCGGGAATCGTGAAGGATGTACCCGTCACCTCGTTCACCGGTGTGAGCGTATTGCCCGGCCCTCGCTCCCGCCAGCGGACGCTGTAGCCGTTCGGAGCCACGCTCGCCGCAGTCCAGCTCACATCGAGCGACCCGTCACCCGCACTCACCTGCAGGTTGCTCACCTGCGTCGGTGTCATGACCGGTACCGCGTCCACCACCGTCACTTGAAAGGTCAGCGTCGCCGTGTCGCTGTTGGCGGTGTTGCTGTCACTGTCCGAAGCCCGCCAGGTGTAGGTGGACCTCGGCCACTACTGCCGTCGGCGTACCAGTCATCTTGCGCGTTGCGGCATTCAGCGTCACCCCGCCCGGCAGCGCCGGTGTCAACGCGTAGCTGACGGTGCCATTACCACCCATCGCCGCCGGTAGCGTCACATCAACCTCCGTACCCACCGTCCATGTCTGCGCCGCAATCGTCTCGCTACCAAAGCTCGGTGCCTCATCCACCTCAGCCGGTGTTCCCTTCACAACCTCCGACCATGTGCTGTCCTCATAGGTCGTCGAACTTGATGCCGCCTTCGCCCGCACACGCACATCGTATTCCGTGCCATTGGTCAGACTGTCAATCTCCGCCGGTGACGTGTCGTCGTCATTGCCCAGCCAGGTCTCCGATGTGCTCTGCTTGTACTCAACCTCGTAACTCGCCGCGTTCGTTATTCCAACCCAGGTGACCGTCAACTCCCCATCCTGCGCCGAAACCGTCACCACCGGTTTCGCCAGCGTGGCCTTGTTCACCGTCAACATGAAGGTCAGGGCGCTGCTGTCGCTGTTCGCGGTGTTCGCGTCGCCGTCGGATGCCCGCCAAGTGTAGGTCGTCGCAGTCGCTGCTGCCGTTGGCGTACCGCTCACCTCGCGCGTGGATGTATCCAAGCTCAGCCCCATCGGCAGGTCGGGGGTCAGCGCGTAGCTGATAGTGCCGTTGCCACCTGTCGCCTCCGGCAGGGTGAAGGCGGTGATTTCGGCATCCACCGTGAAAGTCTTGTCCGCGATAGTCGTGCTACTCGCGAAGGCGGGGGCGGTGTCCGCCGCCGACACCACAATATCGAAGGTATCGCTCACCGAAGCTGTGCCGTCGCTCGCCGTCACCTTCACCGACAGCGTTCCGGTGTCCGTGGATGTCGGCGTACCCGAGAAGACACCCGTGCCCGCGGTGAAGCTCAGCCAAGTCGGGAGTGCGCTGTCCGTTGTCCCGTCCGTCTGCATGACCGTGTAGGTGAGGCTGTCGCCACTGTCCGCGTCATTGAAGGTACCCGCCGGGAGGGTGAAGCTGAACGCTGTATCCACCGTCGCCGCCTGATCGGGAATCGCGTTGGCCACTGTCGGTGCCGAGTTGGCCGCCGTCGCCTGACTCAATGTCGCGGCTGAACTGGCCTCGTAATTGGCAGTGTTGCCCGTGGCCACCACCGACACCGTGTAAGTCGTTCCCGCCGTCAAGCCGGTAAATGCCGCCTCCGGGCCGCTACTCGGTGTGCTCACCGTGCCGGTCACCGCAGACCCACCGCTCGGCGTGGCCGTCGCCGTGTAGCCCGTCGCACTCGTCACCGCATCCCAAGTCACCGTGAAGCCAGTCTTGCTCCGCGTGTTCGCTTTCAAAGCCAGATTCGCCGGTGTCGCCAGCGTGGCCTTGTTCACCGTCAACATGAAGGTCAGGGCGCTGCTGTCGCTGTTCGCGGTGTTGCTGTCACTATCCGAAGCCCGCCAGGTGTAGGTGGCTGCACTCGCTGCTGCCGTCGGTGTACCGCTCACCTCGCGCGTGGATGTATCCACGCTCACCCCGTTCGGCAGGGCGGGGGTCAGCGCGTAGCTGATGGTGCCGTTGCCGCCTGTCGCCGCCGGCAGGGTGAAGGTGGTTATCTCGGCATCCACCGTGAAGGTCTTGTCTGCGATGGTCGTGTTGTCCGCGAAGGCGGGGGCGGTATCCGCCGCCGACACCACAATATCGAAGGTGTCGCTCACCGAAGCCGTGCCGTCGCTCGCTGTCACCTTCACCGACAGCGTTCCGGTGTCCGTGGATGTCGGCGTACCCGAGAAGACACCCGTGGCCGCGGTGAAGCCCAGCCAAGTGGGGAGCGCGCTGTCCGTCGTCCCGTCTGTCTGCATGGCCGTGTAGGTGAGACTGTCTCCACTGTCCGCGTCACTGAAGGTGCCCGCCGGGAGGGTGAAGCTGAACGCCGTACCTGTCGTCGCCGCCTGATCGGGAATCGCGTTGGCCACTGTCGGTGCCGAGTTGGCCGCTGTCGCCTGACTCAGCGTCGCGGCTGTACTGGCCTCGTAATTGGCCGTGTTGCCCGTGGCCATCACGCTCACTGTGTAGGTCGTTCCCGCCGTCAAGCCGGTGAACACTGCCTCCGGGCCGCTACTCGGCACACTCACCGTGCCGGTCACCGTAGTCCCACCGCTCGGCGTGGCCGTCGCCGTGTAGCCCGTCGCATTCGACACCGCATCCCAAGTCACCGTGAAGCCGGTCTTGCTCCGCGAACCCGCTTTCAGCCCCAGGTTGCTCGGTGTCGCCAGTGTTCCCTTGCCTACCGTCACTTGGAAGGTGAGCGTCACCGTATCCGCATCCGCCGTGTTGCTGTCGCTGTCCGAAGCCCGCCAGGTGTAGGTAGCTGCGCTCGCTACTGCCGTCGGTGTACCGCTCACCTTGCGCGTTGTCGCATCCAGGCTCACCCCGTTCGGCAGCGCCGGAGTCAACGCGTAGCTGACGGTGCCATTACCGCCCGTCGCCGCCGGTAGCGTCACATCAACCTCCGTACCCACCGTCCAAGTCTGTGTCGCAATGGTCTCGCTGCCGAAGCTCGGTGCCACATCCGCCTCAACCGGTGTCCCCTTCTTGACCTCCGACCACGCACTGTCCTCATAGTTCGTCGAACTCGATGCCGCCTTCGCCCGCACACGCACATCGTATTCCGTGCCATTGGTCAGACTGTCAATCTCCGCCGGCGATGTGTCGTCGTCATTGTTCAGCCAAGTCTCTGATGTGCTCTGCTTGTACTCAACCTCGTAACTCGCCGCGTTCGTTGCTCTAACCCAACTCGCGGTCAGCTTGCCGTCCTGCGCCGAAATCGTCACCACCGGTGTCGCCAGCGTGGCCTTGTTCACCGTCAACATGAAGGTCAGGGCGCTGCTGTCGCTGTTCGCGGTGTTCGAATCACTGTCCGATGCTCGCCAAGTGTAGGTGGCTGCACTCGCTGCTGCCGTCGGTGTACCAGTCACCTCGCGCGTTCCAGTATCCAAGCTCAGCCCCGTCGGCAGGTCGGGGGTCAGCGCGTAACTGATAGTCCCGTTGCCGCCTGTCGCCTCCGGCAGGGTGAAGGCGGTGATTTCGGCATCCACCGTGAAGGTCTTGTCTGCGATGGTCGCGCTACTCGCGAAGGCGGGGGCGGTGTCCGCCACCGACACCACAATATCGAAGGTATCGCTCACCGAAGCCGTGCCGTCACTCGCCGTCACCTTCACCGACAGTGTTCCGGCATCCGTGGATGTCGGCGTACCGGAGAAGACACCCGTGCCCGCGGTGAAGCCCAGCCAAGTGGGGAGCGCGCTGTCCGTTGTTCCGTCCGTCTGCTGGGCCGTATAGGTGAGGCTGTCGCCGCTGTCCGCATCACTGAAGGTGCCCGTCGGCAGGGTGAAGCTGAACGCTGTACCTGTTGTCGCCGCCTGATCGGGAATCGCGGTGGCCACTGTCGGTGCCGAGTTGGCCGCCGTCGCCTGACTCAGCGTCGCGGCTGTGCTGGCCTCGTAGTTGGCCGTGTTACCCGTGGCCACCACCGACACCGTGTAGGTCGTTCCCGCCGTCAAGCCGGTGAACACTGCCTCCGGGCCTGCGCTCGGCACACTCACCGAGCCGGTCACCGCAGTCCCACCGCTCGGCGTTGCCGTCGCTGTGTAGCCGGTCGCATTCGACACCGCATCCCAAGTCACCGTGAAGCCGGTCTTGCTCCGCGTGTTCGCTTTCAGTACCAGGTTGCTCGGCATCGCCAGCGTGGCCTTGTTCACCGTCAACATGAAGGTCAGGGTGCTGCTGTCGCTGTTCGCCGTGTTGCTGTCGCCGTCGGATGCCCGCCAAGTGTAGGTGGCCTCGGCCGCTGCTGCCGTCGGTGTACCGCTCACCTCGCGCGTGGATGTATCCAAGCTCAGCCCCGTCGGCAGATCAGGGGTCAGCGCATAGCTGATGGTGCCGTTGCCGCCGGTCGCCTCCGGCAGGGTGAAGGCGGTGATTTCGGCATCCACGGTGAAGGTCTTGTCCGCGATGGTCGTGCCACCCGCAAAGGCGGGGGCAGTGTCCGCCACCGACACCACAATATCGAACGTATCGCTGACCGACCCGCCCATGCCGTCGCTCGCCGCCACTTTCACCGACAGCGTTCCGGTGTCCGTGGATTGCGGCGTACCCGCGAGCTTGCGCTCGCTGGCGGTGAAGGTCAGCCAGGTCGGCAGCGCGCTGTCCGTGGTGCCGTCCGTCTGCTGGGCCGTGTAGGTGAGGCTGTCGCTGTCCGCATCGCTGAAGGTGCCCGCCGGGAAGCTGTACTCGAAGGCCGTATCCACCGTCGCCGTCTGGTCGGGAATCGCGGTGCCCACGGTCGGAACCTGATTGGCCGCCGTGGTCACATCAAGCTCATCCGATGCCTCGCTCACCGAGTAGTTGGCATCGCCGGTGGCCGTCACCGTCACTGTGTAGGTGGTGTTCGCCGTCAGGCCGGTGAACGCCGCCTCCGGCGTGGTGCCACTCGTACTCACCGTGCCGGTGAAGGAGTTGCTCCCCTGCACAGCCGTCGCCGTGTAACCCGCGGCATTGGGCACTGCATCCCAGGTCACCGTGAAGCCGGTGCGCGTGTTGCTGTTCGCCTTCACCGCCAGATTCGTCGGTGTCGCCAGTGTCGCCTTGCCCACCGCCGGGAAGGTGATATCCGCCGTCGCCGTCTGCGTGTCCATGCCGGCGCCCGCAGTCACCGTCACTGTCACCGTCGTCGTAGTGGTGCTCGCCGCTGTCGGCGTACCAGTGATGGCACCCGAGCCCGTATTGATATTCAGCCCGGCAGGCAGCGTACCTGCGGTCACCGCGTAGGTGACCGTCGCGCTGCCGAAGCCGGTCGCTGTCGCCGTCAGCGCCGTGATGGGCGTATCCACCGTCAGGGTCGGCGGCGGCGCCGAGTAGCCGAGGGTCACCTGCGAAACGGTCACATCGAAGGTTTCCGTCCCCACCTCCGTGCCGTCGCTCACCGTCACCGTGATGGTCGCGGTGCCTGCGGCCACCGGTGTCACCCGCACCGTGCTGCTGGCGCTGTGGGCGGTCAGTGCCGTGGGGGTCACCGTCGCCACCGCCGGAGCGCTGGAGGCGGCTTGATACTGGAGGCTGTCGCCCGCCGTGCCCGGCGTGGCATCCACATCCACATCGAAAGGCTGACCCGCCCGTGCGCTCTGGTTGGCAATGGCGGTCACCGTCGGTGCTGCCCCGCTTGTGGGGGTGGCATTGGTGGTCAGGCTCGTGCCCGAGGCTATGCCATCATTGGCCAGGTTGCGGGTGTCCAGCCGCACGTGATAGCTGGTGTCGTTGTCCAGGCCGGTAATCGTGTAGGAGGTGGCGGTGACGGTGTTCACCGCACTCAAGGCGGTGTCGCTCTCCGATGCCTTGCGCCAGCGTACGCTGTAGCCGTTCGGTGCACCGAAGGCCGGGTCCCAGGAGACGGCCAGGTTGCCGGAACCGGCCGGGCGCGCTCGCAGGTTTGATGCCGATGTGGCCATCACCGGATCATCGTTGGCGATGGTGACCTCGACGTGAAACAAACTGTTGGCGGAGTTGGTGATGTTCACGCCTTCATTATGAACGAATCGGAGGAACAGGGTCTCGTCGGGCTCGTAGTTCTCGTCTCCGATGACCGACAGCGTGAACGTACCTGTGGTCTGCCCTGCCGCGATAGTGACGATGCCAAAGGACACCTGCCTGTAGTCCTCATTGCCGGTAGCGCTGCCATCGGTACTATCCACGATGAAGTTCGTTGTCTCATAGTCGATTCCCTGCAGCGTCACTGTGAAGGTGATGTCGGTGTTGCCGCTGTCGCCCTCGGCCACGCTCAGGAACCCCTCCGGGGCATTGTCAGTCGTGCCCGGTGCTCCGGTGCTCGTCAGCCCCGGCACGGAGGCGGTGACGGTCACCTTCGGCCGGGGGTCATCGTCATCAATGAGAATAGTGGCTTCCGACCCGGTACTGGCGATGACCGCGCCCCCCGTCGCATTGCTCAGGCCGACCTTGAAGAGCTCGTCCCGCTCGCGGTTCACGTCATCGGTAATTGCCACGGTGATGGTCTTGCGGGTCTCGCCCGCCGCGAAGGTCAGAGTGCCCGAGGCCGCGGTGTAGTCGGTGCCCGCAGTGGCGGGGTCGATACTGCTCGACGAGACGGCAGTGTCGGTGGAGGAGAAGTCCGCCGTGGCATAGGTCACGGTCACCGCCTCGGTGCTGGGCGCGAACAGGGTCACCGCAAGGGTCACCGTCCCGGAGGCGACATCCTCGTCTATCTCGCCACGCTGTGCATCGCTTGATGGAATCGTCACCCCGTTGCCCGCAACAGGGGTGATGCGCAGGGTGAGACCGTCATCCGCCCCGTTAATGGTGATGGTGATAGCAAATTCGGCAGTCTGCGCCGTATTTTCAAGCCTGTAGGTTTCCGTTGCGGTCTGCCCGGCCTGCAGCGCCTGAGTGGCCGCGCGGGTATTGTCGAGTGTATAGGTCCAGGTCCTGTCGGCCTTGATGGTAAATGTCCCGTAGGTGAACCCCGCAGAAAAGGTGGCATCAGTCGTGCCAACAGGGAACCGGCCCGGAACGGTGCCGCTGGCGGTGTTGGCCGTCACATCATCCTCCGTGACAGTCCCCGTCCGGGTGACGACTTCATACGCTGTCACCACCACTGAAGCTGTGCGACCTGCGTAACCTGTGTCCGTGCTGGATGCTGTGTGGGTGAAGCTGGCGCTGCCGTAGCTGCTGTCCGTATCCCCCCGTGCAGTCACGGTTACGGTCTGTCCGGTGCTCCAGTTGCCGGGGGTGAACGTCAAACTGGTGGGAGAAACCGACAAGTCCGCATCGCCACCGGAGTCCCTGGTAATGGCGACGGTCACATTGGCCGATGGCTCCGTGCGCAGTTGTACGGTGTAGGTGCCCGGTGTTGTTTCCCTCACGGTGAGCGCCTCCTTGCTCACCAACACGCTGGGGCCTTCGCTATCATCCTCTGTCACCACCACTGAAGCTGTGAGACCGTCGTAGCCCGTGTCAGTGCTGGATGCGGTGTGGGTGAAGGTGGCGCTGCCATCAGTGTTGTCCGTATCCTCGGCCGCACTCACGGTTACGGTCTGTTCGGTATCCCAGTTGCTGGGGGTGAACGTCAAACTGGCGGGATTTACGGATAGATCCGTATCGCCACTGGTGTTCCTGGCAATGGCGAGGGTCACGTTGGCTGATGGTGCCTTCCCCAGCTTCACGGCGTAGGTAGCTGTGGCTCCTTCGAGCACCGTCAATGTCCCGCTGCTCACATCCACGCTGCGCACAAGACCATCCACCTTGTGCCCTGCCTGATCCGCCAGCCCGGCATAGGACAGGTCGGCATTCACCGCTGGTTCTACTGGAGCGTCTGCTGTTGTTGCCCTTATGAAGTTTCCTGCTGCTACTCTGAGAGGGTTGGCAGGGATGCTGATACCATCCGTGTCACTGTCACCGAGTTTGACGGTGTAGCTGAAAGATATCCTCAGGTTTGGGGGATTAGCTCCCGAAAGTGGGAACGTCAAGGTTTTGACGGAGCCGCCAATGGACAGTCTCAAATTGACTCTTTCTCCAACGAATGATTGTACGAGGATTCTTTTTGTGAAAGAGACCGCCACAGTAATGGTATCGCCCACCGCATAGGTCTGGTCGGAGCCGGGGTCACTTGTAATGCTGATAGACCGTATGGCGGGTGGCGCTATTGTTGTCACCTCAACTGAAGTTGTGATGTTGTTGTAGGTGGTGTCGCTGCTCGATGCGGTGTGGGTGAAGGTGGCGCTGCCATAAGCATCGTCTGTATCCGCCCCTGCACGGACCGTTACCGTCTGTTCAGTGCTCCAGTTGCCAGGGGTGAACATCAAACTGGTGGGAGAAACCGACAAGTCCGCATCGCCACTGGAGTTCCTGGCAATGGCGACGGTCACATTGGCTGATGGCACCTGCGCCAGCTTCACCGTGTAGGTGCCTGTGTGACCTGGCCATAATGCCAAGGCTGCACGGCTCACTCGCACATCACTATCCGGTATTGAAGCGACCACCAGTGATGCGGTGAGATTGTTGTAGCTGGTGTCAGTACTTGATGCGGTGTGGGTGAAGGTGGCGCTGCCGTAGCTGCTGTCCGTATCGGCCCGTGCGGTGACGGTTACCGTCTGCCCGGTGCTCCAGTTGTCAGGGGTGAACGTCAAGCTGGCGGGAGAAACCGACAAGTCCGCATCGCCACCGGAGTTCCCGGCAATGGCAAGGGTCACGTTGGCTGATGGCGCACTGCGGAGTTTTACGCTGTAGGTCTCACTCGACCCTTCTGTCACCGCCATGGTTGTAGTGCTCAGCTTGACTCCGACAACAGCGTTTACCTTGTGTCCGGATTGGTCCGTCAGCCCGGCATGGTTGACATTCACATTGGCAAGATTACCGGTACCCCCCTTGGTAATAGGGTTCTCGGGGATGCTGATGCCGTTGGCATCTTTATCGCTGGCCTGAACTTCGTACTCGAAGTTGAGTCTTGGACTGCCGGGTACAGGAAAATCAAAAAAACTACTGGCAGCGGTTGCGGTTCTGGTGTTGGAGCCGACAGTCAGGCTCAGGGTCGGCCTGGGGGTGGCAGAAACACTGGCGCTGCCGGGAGCGAGTTGGACTCCTATCGTGATTTTTTCGCCGGGTTCGTAGGACTGGTCAGCTGCAGGGGTACTGGTGATGCTGATGGATGTTATGGAGACTTGCGCGTGTGCGGAGGCGCTCAGGGTGAGGCAAGCGAGGAGGGTAATGAGGGAGATGTGTGCGAAGGGGGGGGGGGGGGTAGAGTGGGAACAGGATTCGCGACAGGTCTGGCGCGAACCTGAGTTCACGAGGCCCGAGTTCATCAGGATATTCCTGACGAGGGTCTTGCCCTGGACTTTCATGAAGGTCGGCATGAATTCCAGCATGGAGATGAGCGTACGCATTGGAGTGTCTCAATCCGGCAAATGAGTACCGCTATTGTATAACCTCGGGAGGCCCCATAACAGAAATCCCCGTGGGGCTGCGTGTTAGTATCCGGCATCTTGTTTGATCATTTGACGAGGCTCGTCAAGCCCATGTCTGAAGCCAATTCCCTCGAACATCCCCGGGTCAGATCATCCGCAGGACAGTTCGGTGCATCGACCGGTGTGACCGGCGTGGCATGAGACGACCTGACTGGCAACGCATTCGTCGCCTGCTGGTGGTCACCGTCTATCGTGGCATGAAGCAAGGCAAGCGCCGCATCCCGCCGGGGCTCAGATTGTTTGCCGGGATACTCCTGATGCTCGGCGGCTTTGTCGGATTCCTGCCGATTCTCGGCTTCTGGATGATCCCGCTCGGCATCGCAGTCGCATCGCTGGACATACCGCCCCTGCATCGAGTCCTGAATGCGAAGGTTCGGCAGCTTCGCTTCAGGCACACACGGCAACACGCGGGAACACACACCGGAGACTGACTTGTGAAACATTCACTCGCCGAAAACTGGCACACACTCAAAGACCTGATATTCCTCAAGCGGGTGCAGAAGCTCTTCACTCCGCCACCCGCAGACACGAAGGATTGCCATGCGCTGCGGCTGCAAGCACACGCAGCGCGCGACCCGCAGCATGTATGTATCGAATTCGAGGGGCGCAGCATTTCCCGCGGAGAGTTGAACGCTCTGGCCAACCGGGTCGCCCGCCGACTGGCGCAATGCGGTGTCGAACGAGGCGATGTAGCCGCCATCGAGATGGAGAACAGTATCGAGTTGCTGGCGGTGTTCTTCGCGCTCAACAAGCTCGGTGCCACCGCCAGTTTCATGAACACCAACCTGCGCGGTCGCCAACTCGCGCACTGCCTGAAAGTCTGCGAACCGAAGCTCTGCATATTCGACGGGGAGTTGCGCTCGGCGGTGGAAGAGGTCAAGTCCGAGCTCGGGCTGCGAGAAGGCCGAGACTACTTCATGGTGACAGCAGGTGACACGCCGAACTGGGCCGAAGACCTGATGCAAACCCAAGCCGATATGGCGAGCGAGAACCTTGCCGTCACGCTGGACAACACGCTCGGCGACATCAGTATGCACCTCTTCACCTCGGGAACGACCGGGTTTCCGAAGGCGGCTATCGTTTCCAATCGCCGCTCGCTCTTCGCTTCCTTCGGGCTCGGTCGGGCAGGCTACCGGGCCACGCCGGAAGATCGCATTTACGTGCCATTGCCGCTCTATCACGGCACCGGAATGATGATCGGTGCCCTGGCCGCACTGGTGATGGGCTCCACGCTCATCCTGCGACGCAGGTTCTCCGCCAGCCAGTTCTGGGACGATGTACGCGCATCGGAAGCCACCTGCGTCACCTACATCGGCGAGATTCTGCGCTATCTCATGAATCAGCCCGAGCGCTCCGATGATCGCGACCACAAGGTGGAACGGATAGTCGGCAACGGGCTGCGACCAGACATATTCAAGCGCTTTCGAGAGCGTTTCGGCATCAAGCGCATCACCGAATTCTACGGCTCGAGCGAAGGCAACATCGCCTTTCTCAACCTGCTCAACAAGGATTGCACTATCGGATTTTCAACCGCGGAGTTTGTGCTCGCGGCCTATGACATCGACACTGACGAAATCCTGCGCGACGAATCCGGCAAGATACGTCTGGCCACATTTGGCGATGCCGGGTTGCTGCTCGCCAGGATCACGCCCGATACCATGTTCGAGGGCTACACCGACGAAGATGCCAGCAAGGACAAGATAGTTCACCATGTGCTGGAGCCGGAAGATGCCTGGTTCAATTCAGGTGACCTCCTGCGAGAAGTGGATGTGGGCTGGACCGCGGGTCTCAGGCATTATCAGTTTGTGGACCGGGTTGGCGACACCTTTCGATGGAAAGCCGAAAATGTCTCGACCACCGAGGTGGGCGAGATCCTGAATACCTTCCCGCAAGTGGAAATCTCCAATGTGTTCGGGGTGGCAGTGCCGGGTGCGGAAGGACGCGCCGGTATGGCGGCCATCAAGCTGCTTGCGGGCGAATCCCTCAACCTGGAAGCATTTGCACAACATGTGCGCGAATACTTGCCTGCTTATGCAAGACCGGTCTTTGTTCGTGTACTGCAGGAAATGGAAGTGACCGGCACTTTCAAGCTGAAGAAAACCGGCCTTCAGGAGGCAGGGTACGAACTCGCCAGGGTCGCTGGCGACACCGTCTATGTACGGCGGCCCGACAGTGCCGACTACGAGATCCTGTCGCCGGAGTTTCTCGATGTCATTCAATCCGGTCAGGCGGGCTATTGACGTGATGCCATGGCATCCCGGTTATGGTCCCGTCTGTGCGCCTCAGGATGCTTCGAGTACGCTCTGCATCAACCCGCTCTGCGTGGCCAGAATCACAAGCTCTACATCACTCTTGACGAACAGCTTGGAAAATATCCGATATCTGTAACTGTTGATGGTCTTGGGGCTGAGGTGCAACTGTTCCGCGATATCGGCGGCTCTCTGTCCCTGAATGATAAGTGTCGCAATTTGCAGTTCGCGGACTGACAGGGCGTTGAACGGCGAATCAAAATCCGCCGACAGGCTCGAAAGCGCCATGGCGTTGGCAACTTCCTGACAAATATAACTTTGCCCTGACATCACCGCACGAATACACTTGTCGAGCTCACGCACACTCGAGCGCTTGGTCAGGTAACCGTCCGCACCTGATTGCAGCGCTCTCGAAGGAAAAGGTTCCGCCGCCACCGAGGTGAGCATCAGGATTTTCACGGAGGAGTCGAATCGCCTGATACGCCTGACTGCCTCAACCCCGCCGATTCCGGGCATGTTGACTTCCATGAGGATCAGGTCGGGTGGATTGCGACGCACTATCTCGATTGCCAGTTCGCCGCTATCGGCCTCGCCGACTACCTTGCAGTTGTGCAACTTGTTGATGAGTAATGCGACAGAAGCTCTCCAGAGTGTCTGATGATCAACGATATACACATGCACCGAGTTTCCGGGGATTCGTCTGTCTTTCATTGCAGCCTCTCAATACCATGCACCTTGTCAACGAGAAATTTCACCTTGCGTTCATCCGTCTGAGGCAGTATTCCGTGACCAAGATTGAAGATGTGTCCGGGTCTGCCCGCAGCCTCGTGCAGAATGCGCGACGCTTCGGATGCAATTACCTGTTCGTCGCACAACAGGACGACGGGGTCCAGATTCCCCTGCACTGCTCGACACCCGAGCGCATCCCAGGTCTCGCCCAGAGGTACCTGCCAGTCAAGTGCCATGACATCCGGACCAGCCGCAACCATGTCCTGTAACAGATGGCCGTTGCCCACACCGAACAGGATGATCGGTACATCCGCGCCGGCATCTGCCCGAATGCGCGTAATGAGCGCTTTGCTCCAGGGTGCCACGAACCTTTGATAGTCACTCCTGCCGAGCGCGCCGACCCAGGAATCAAATAGCTGCACCGCATGTACACCGGCCTTCACCTGCAACGCCACAAAACCCGATATGAGTTCCACGAGCGTCTGCATCAGCGAATTCCACAGGTCTGGCGCAGAATGCATCAACCGCTTGACGCGCTCCTTGCCGCTACCACCCTGGCCTTCGACGGCATAGGATGCAAGCGTGAAAGGTGCACCCGCAAAACCGATCAATGCCACATCGCGCGGCAAATCAGACAGAATCAGGCCGATGCACTCGGTAATGCAGGCCATGTCCCGTTCCATCTCGTAACCCGGAAGCGATTGAATGCTTCTGGCATCAACGAGCGGGTTGTGAAATATCGGCCCCGTGCCCGGCTTGTAGTCAAGCTCGAGGCCAAGCAACTCGAGCACCGGCAGCAGATCGGTAAACAGGATGGCCGCATCCACATTCAGCAGTCTTTGTGCCGTCAGGGTCATTTCGGCCGCACGCTCCGGGTGCAGGAAAAACTCCTTGCTGGTGAGCTTGCCCTTGATGCGATGATAGTCAGGCATGTAGCGTCCCGCCTGCCGATTCAGCCAGACAGGCGTACAAGGCGTGGGTTCGCCACGACAGGCGGCGATAAACGGCGAGCAAGATGTCACACCTGATGTCATGCGCTGAGTACCTCCGGAGGGGCTGTGGATTGCTGCGCCGAACGCTCAGCCGCGACTTGCCACAGGCTGACAGGCTCTGCAAAGCCTCTGATTTCCCGACGGCCGGAGTCGCTTCTGCTCGTCTCGTCGTTTGCCAGTTTGTGTGTCGCCTCGTCAATCAACATGCTGCCGACCGGTGCCAGCGCTTCGAGTCTGCTGGCAAGATTGACCGCAGGCCCTATGATCGTGTAGTCGAGCCGTTCGCCTTCGCCAAAATCTCCCACTGTACAGTGGCCCGAGGCCCCGCCCATACGAACACGCAGAGTGACCGGCAATGCGAGCCTGTCGAGTTCCTGATTGAGTTCATTCATGAGTGCCGGGAATCTTGCCGCAAATGCCAGCATGGCATCTGCTACCTGCCTTCGTGACTGACGTACACTCACACGCTCACCCTCGACGGAGTCGCCCGAGTCCCCGAAAGTGATCATCACGCCGTCGCCAAGAAACTTGTCCATCCGCCCACCAAGACCTGTCGCCAGCGCAGATACGCGCCCGAGAAAGAGATTCAACGTTTCGCAGACAGCTTCCGGTGCCAGGCGACTGGTCATGTGGGTAAATTCCACCAGATCAACAAAACAGACGCTCACCCAGATGCGTTGACGCGGCATCTGTGCGTGGCTGTTGGTGCGCAGTCTCTGCGACAGTCCCGGATCCACATATCTGGTAATACGCTCACTGAAAACACGTAATTTTCGCGACTCTTCCGACAGGTGACGGCTCGCCTGATGCATCTCCATGCTGCGCTGATAGGCGGCGGCACTGATGAGCGATGTGAACAGAAGTATGTGTCCATAGCCGATCAGGTCCGAGAGGTGCGTGGCCGCAAACCAGGGTTCGAGACCAAGCTGCACCCGGCACCAGTCGCCGAGCATCCAGCCAGGAACGAGCGCGAGCAGCGCCTCGGGAAGACGCTTCAGACCACCCTGTGCCAGATTGCCCGAGAGCAGCGATACCAGCAACGCATTCACCTGCGCTGCAGGAAATTGCAGCAAGGCCGCACAGGCGGATGCTGACAGGTTCTCGAAGAATTGTAGCCCACGCAATCCTTGCGGGTTGGCGACACACACTCGCAGAGCGGCATGAAGACAGAGCGGCCAGGCGAGACTGATCAGGAGGATGCCCCACCAGTACCCCGGCAAACTGAACTCGGCACATACGAGACCGATTCCCAGCATGACATAGCCAAGATACCGAAACTGTACGATTCTGCGAATCAACCTGCGCCCGCCTGTGGATGCTGTGATATGGATTTTTTCAAGGCGGTCGTAGTCTAAAACGGCAGGCACCTGTACGAAGTGCGAAATTCCACACGTTTCACGTGAGTAATGCGCCATATGTCACATGCGCCACGCCGCGAGAAGCCTGCGGCGAAGATGGCAGGTCTGCTTGCCGCGGGTCGCGTTCGGAGGCGCGCATCGGTGGGGGGGGGGGGGGGGGGGGGGGTCGGCAAGCGCGCGGAGCGCAGTCACATACCAGGATGTGGGGTGGCCGGTGGCGACGAGGCCTGGTCGGCGGAAGTTGCCGCACCCATCGGGGCCGCAAGAGGCGACGGACGGGGATTGTTCAGACTGTCCTTGACACGCTCATGCGGGACGCGCTCACGCGACAGGGTGCGCTCTCAGGCATCCGTGACCGCGCCGCGGCTTGCCGATGCAACGCTCGCCGCATATTTTGCCAACACGCCGCGTCGCGCCCCCGGAGGGGGCGGCTGCCAGACTGCACGTCTCGCCTGCAAAACCTCATCGGCAACGCACAAATCGATCCTCTTGCGCGCGGCATCGATACGAATGCGGTCGCCATCTTCGATCAGTGCCAGATTGCCCCCGAGAGCGGCCTCCGGTGCCATGTGCCCTATGAGAAATCCGTGCGACCCGCCGGAAAAACGACCATCGGTAATGAGCGCGACCTTGCCATCGAGGCCGCGTCCCGAGATGGCGCTGGTCGGGCTGAGCATCTCGCGCATACCCGGCCCACCTCTCGGCCCTTCATAGCGAATGACCACCACATCGCCAGCCGACACATCGCCGACCAGTATGGCTCGCATGGCCGATTCCTCACTCTCGTACACCTTGGCCGAACCCGAAAACGCGAGTCCCTCATGTCCGGTGACCTTCGCCACCGCACCTTCAGGTGCCAGGTTTCCGCGCAAGATGACCAGATGTCCGTCTGGCTTGATGGGATCATCAAGTGTGCGGACAATTGTCTGCCCATCCGGGTAGGGCTGTACGCGTGCCAGATTTTCTGCCAGTGTGCGCCCGGTCACGGTCAGGCAATCGCCATGCAGCAGTCCGGCTGCGAGCAGCGTCTTCATGAGCGGCTGAATACCGCCGATGGCAACCAACTCGGACATGGCATAGCGCCCGGCGGGACGCATGTCGGCGAGCACTGGTGTGCGCCGACCCACGCGGTCAAAATCGTCAAGACTCAGGGCGATGCCAGCGCAGTGCGCGATGGCGAGCAGATGCAATACCAGATTGGTCGAGCCTTCAAGAGCCGTAGCCACGGCAATGGCATTCTCGAAGGCCTCGGGACACAGGATGTCGGAGGGCTTGATGCCGCGCTCGATGAGTGCCAGGACGGCTTCACCCGCCGAGCGGGCATCCCTCGCCTTGTGTTCGGAAACGGCGTTCTGCGCCGAGCTGTTGGGCAGTGACAATCCCAGCGCTTCAATAGCGCTGGCCATGGTATTGGCCGTGTACATGCCGCCGCAGGAACCAGCACCCGGAATCGCCGTTGACTCGACTTCGAGCAACTCCGCATCCGATATCTGGCCCGCGGAGTTCGCACCAACCGCTTCAAACACGGAGACGATGTCGCGCCGCTTGATGCCCGGCAGAATCGTGCCGCCATAGACAAATATGGCTGGCCGGTCAAGGCGCGCCATGGCCATGGCGCACCCTGGCATGTTCTTGTCGCACCCACCGATGGCAACCAAGCCATCAAAGCCGGCTGCACCGGCGACGGTTTCAATGGAATCCGCAATGACCTCGCGCGACACCAACGAGTAGCGCATACCGCTGGTGCCCATGGAGATGCCGTCCGACACCGTGATGGTGTTGAACACCTGACTCTTGCCGCCCGCCTTGTCGGCACCTTCGGAAGCCTCGGCGGCGAGCTTGTCGAGGTGCATGTTGCAGGGAGTGATAGTGGACCAACCGGAAGCAATGCCCACGAGTGGCTTGCTGAAATCCTCGCTGGTAAATCCGGTCGCACGCAGCATGGCGCGGCTCGGTGCCTGCGCCACGCCATCGACTATCTCGGACGAATACTTGCGCCGGTCGGCATGGTTCATGATGTTTTCCCTCCTTTCAATACAAGTGCGTGCGAGCCTCGCTCCCGACATCGCTGCCTGATGTCTGTCGGCAGGTGCGGCAACTCGATGCGCTCGAAACCGCGTTCGCGAAACCACTGCTCGGCTTGCGTCGTGAGCGCCAGCAACCCGCTTGCACCAAGCTCACCGGCGCGAGTCACAGCCGCGTCAAGCAAGGCATCGCCGACTGACGAGTCACGAAAACCCGGATGCACCACCAGGCTGGAAAGTTCAGCCAGATGACCGTCATCAAGCATGGATACGGCGCAACAGCCGACGGTGAATCCATCGACCTCGGTGATCAGAAAATCGTCAATGGCTCGCTCAATCGACTGTGCATCGCGCGCTCTGAGCGCCCCCTCCCGTATCAGCGGGGCCATCATCGCGACCAGAATGGCGACATCTTCCACAGTAGCCGAGCGCACGCAACTGCCGAGCGATTGACTGATTCTCGTGCCCTGTCCCTCGGCAGTATAAAGTTCCTGCAACAAGGCACCGTCAACCGATGCGCCGATCAGATGACACGAGATACCGGCTTCCTCGGCGAGACCCGCTGCCAGCTTCAGGCTGCGCCGCGAAGTCTCGCCACAGGCGAGACCGGCAGCGATTGAAGCAACCCCTCGTGGCGCTATCTCGGACAAGCGCTCGCCAGTCTGGTCGCATATAACATCTTCTTCGGTAAAGACAATGAGCTTGTCTGCCTTGATAGCTTGCGCAGTCTTCATCGCCAGATATTCGGACTCGAGGTTGTACAGCTCTCCCCACGGAGAGTAGCCGAATGGAGACAGGAGCAGAATACGCCCCGGTGCCGACAGAGTGCGGATGAGTTCCGCGTGAATTCGCCGAACCAGACCGGCGTGCTGAAAGTCCACGCCCGCCTTGACACCTATGGGGCGCGCCGTTACCAGATTGCCGCCGAGCACCGAGATTCGCGTCCTGTACAGCGGGGTCTGCGGCAACCCCTGTGAAAAGAGCCCTTCAATCTGGCTTCTCAGGCTCGCGCACACGCGCCGCACATGATCCATGGCCGCCGTTGGTGTCACGCGAACACCGTCAATCACCGGGCAGGTCAATCCGGCCTCATCAAGCGCCTGGCTGATTTGTGGTCGTGCGCCATGCACCACCACCAGGCGCACTCCGAGCACCGACATCAGCGCCAGGTCATGCACCACATTCAGGCAATGCTCGGATGCCAGCATCTCGCCGCTCAGGGTGACCACGAAGGTCTTGCCTTGATGTGCACTGACATAAGGCGTTGAGCCGCGAAACCAGCGGGCATAGTCGGCAGCCGATGTGCTTGCTCCAGACTCGGTTACCACACTCGTTTGCACTGGACAATTTATTGGTGTGCATTATGACGTATCCAAGCTAAACTGACGCGTTTAATCTCACAAGGGAGGCATCAAATGGCAAAATCTCCAACCCCGAAAAACTTTGCCGACCGCGAGGGTGTGATCTGGTTTGACGGAACCCTTGTCCCCTGGGGCGAAGCCAAGGTGCATGTGCTCACTCACAGCCTGCATTATGGAATGGCGGTATTCGAGGGTGTGCGGGCGTACAAGACACCGAATGGTGCCATGATATTTCGTCTTGAAGATCACACCCGACGCCTGTTTGACTCGGCACGCATACTGCAAATGCAGATTCCCTATTCCCGGGAAGCACTCAATCTCGCTCAGCGTGAGGTATTCGCTGCCAATCAGATTGATGAGGGCTACCTGCGTCCACTGGTATTTTATGGCTCCGAGGCCATGGGACTGCGGGCCGAGAATCTCTCCGTGCATGTCGCTATCGCCGCCTGGGAGTGGCCCAACTACATGTCGCCGGAAGCGCGCGAACGTGGCATCACCATGCGCACTTCGTCCTACACCCGGCATCACGTCAACATCACCATGTGCAAATCGAAGGCGGCCGGTAATTACATCAACTCGATTCTGGCGCTTCGGGAAGCGATTGATTCGGGGTGCGACGAAGCACTGATGCTCGACAACGAGGGCTATGTGAGCGAAGGTTCGGGAGAAAACATTTTTGTCGTCTCCAACGGCGTGGTGCATACGCCCGAACTCACATCATGTCTGAACGGCATTACCCGCCACACGGTCATTGAATTTCTCGCAGAACTTGATATACCGCTGGTCGAGCGGCGCATCACGCGAGACGAGCTCTATATCGCCGATGAGGTCTTCCTGAGCGGCACCGCTGCGGAAGTACTGCCCGTGTGTCAGCTTGACAGCCGGGTTGTTGCATCAGGCAAGCGCGGCCCCATCACCGAACAGGTGCAATCCATGTATTTCGATCAGGTACGGGGGCTGCGCGGCAACAATCACCCGGAGTGGCATACCGCCGTATAGGCGTACTCGGCGTGTATAGCCAGGACTCAGGGGAGGGCCTGCCCGGACTCGGACATGTGCTCCTCGACCAATTGCACGTAATCCGTCTGTAGTGGCTGCACCGAACGACTGCGGTCGAGAGTATCGTTCAGTCGGCTGACATCGCTTGCAGACAAGCTGCCGGCAAGATACTTCAGATCAACAAGGCTCTTGATGTATTGATACCTGGCGGCCGCCTGTTGCAGACGCTCGAGCAGCACCTGACTTTCAACGATCAAGACATCAACGGATGTTCTGGTGCCCACCTCATACCCCGCGCGCGTCGCCTCGAGCGAGGCTTCCCTGGAAGCCACGGCCTTGTTTGATGCGTACACCCGACTCACGGCGGTCAACACCGCCCGGTACTGGTTACGCGCATCGCGCGCTGCAAGCAGGCGTTGTTCGCGCAGCGTCTCCTCTGCAGCCACCAGAAGATAGCGGGCTTCGCGAGTCTGCCCGAACATGGCTCCGCCCTGCACCAGAGGCAGGCTCAGGGTGACACCAAGCACTTCGTTATCCACGGTATCGCCAAAGAAGGATCTGCCGCCGGTCACCAGCTTGGAGCGCGTCCAGCTCGCTTCAATGACCGGCAAGCGGATACCAAGCCGCGCACGTAACTGACTGCGTGCCTGCAACACGCCCTGTGATGCCGCACGAATAGCGTAATTTGTCTCCAATACCGCATCCACCCAAGCCTGTTCATCGAGTGGGCTCGGCGGAATGACTGCAAAATCCGCGGCAAGCGGTGCGAGATGCTCGTATTGGCGACCGGTCAGGGTGACCAGCATCTCGAACATGGCATCGTGCCGGGTGCTGGCCTCGAGCACTCGCACATAGGATGAATCTTCCACAGCAATCGCATCGAGCACATCAGTCCGCGGCACCAGACCGACATCAAAGCGCTGCTGCATCTGCTCTCGCTGACGAGAGACGGAGGCATACTCGGATTCCACCGCATCCAGCGAATCCTGCGCCTCGAGTACGCCGAGATAGGCGTTCAAGACGCGCCGCACCAGATCCTGTTCGGCTTCGGCATACTCCAGTTCCGCGCGGTTGCGACTGGCCAGGGCAGCGCGCAACACAAACCAGTTGGGCGCATTGAAAAGGCTCAGTCCTATACGGCTCTGCCAGTAGGTATCGTCGAAGGATTCGTCTTCCGCGGGTCCTGTGACCGCATTACCCTGCTCATCGAAATCGAGCGACATGCTGCCGGGGAAGCTGCGATCTGACCATTCCTTCTGATAGTTCACGCCGAGCGTCGGCAGGAGTGGCGCACGCGCGGTGGTCACCTGCGAACGCACAACTTCAAGGTTTGCGCTGGCACGCGCGATGGCCGGATCCTGCGCCAGCGCATCAGCGTACACGCCGCCGAGGTCCGTCGCCCAGGCAGAGGGGACAAGCATCAAGGCAATCATGGCGACCAGCAGGGAGTGGCTGTGCGTCCGGGTCGGCATGGTCGGAACCTTGACCTCAGAGGAGTGTGAATGGACGAAAAATGATAGCAGACTTGACTTGATCCACAGACAGGCACCCTTGGCATGTTCCGATCAAGTCCATGAATGTTCCTGATCGGAACACGCCGAGGTATGCGCGTCAGGCGCGGCTGTGGTTATATGCGCGTCACAAGCCAATCGTCAATCAAGACTCCAGTGACCCATCGCAACGGGCAATCCCGGCAGCCAAAATTCGATCTCGTCGCGCTCATCAGCGAATGCGATGCCAACTATGCTCGAATTTGCCGACTGTTTCCCGACCTCGGTGCAACTGATCACTGGCAGCTCGAGCTGCCTCTTGGAGACCGGACTTTTCGCGTCCACTGCGAAGTGACCAGCCGCGACAGATACACCTGCCTGTTGCGCATCACACAGAAAAGTTTCTTCCCCGATATGAGCTTGTGTGAGTTCGGCACCCCGGACTGGCTGGTGCGGGTGTGTTTCGACACCAACTGCGCGGAGGTGGTCGAGATGCAGCGGATGAGCGCTTTTCGTCCCTGGACGAAACCGCACAGACGCAGCGGGCAAGCGGCATTCGAGAAGCTGCATGTAAATCGTTTCTTTGGCGAATACCTGACCTTCTGTGCGCGTCATGTGGCAGCTTCCAACCGCTCCCTGCGCATCGACTGAAGCAATGTCCTGTCGCACAAACCCGTGACAGAAGCAGCACCCTCCGAGCTTGCCGATGGCGGTCGTCGGGTACCCACATCGACCAGAATTTTCTATGGCATCGGTGGCTGTGCCGAAGGCGCACTCAACTGGGTGTTCGCGGCTGCCACCTTCCTTCTTTATACAGTCGTGTTCGGCACACCCGGCACACTGGCAGGACTCGCCACCGCTATCCCTATCGTCATCGATGCGATTTCCGACCCGCTGATCGGCCATACCTCCGACCGGTGGCGCAGCAAACAACTCGGGCGCCGCCATCCCTTCCTGTATTTCGCTTCGGTACCAGTCGGACTGTCGGCATTTTGCGTCTTTTCACCGCCAGATGCGCTGCTCGAACCCTCCACGCAACGGCTCGTAATCCTCGCATACGAGGCCACGCTCAACCAGTGGTTGCTGGCACTGTGGCTGATGGTGATGTCCAGTGTCATGAAACTCTGCCTGACCTGTTACATCCTGCCGCACCTGGCGCTCGGTGCCGAACTGTCAGACAGTTATCTCGAACGCACACGCATCTTTCGCTACAACACGTTCTTTGCCTTCAGTTCCGGGGCAATCGCCTCGATATGCTTTTTCGGTTTCGTGATTCCCGATGGCGCAAAGCCCGGTATAGACACTTCTGTGGCCAGCGCCATACTCGCTGGCGCAGGCGCGCTGGCCATATTTGTCAGCGCTCACTTCACCAGAGACCAGATTCCGCACCTGTCGCAACCTGCCATCGATGAGCGTGGGTTTTCGCTCGTCCGCCTCCTGAGTGAAGCCTTGGGCGTGTTCTCGAATCGCAACTACCGAATGCTTTTCTACGGGCTTCTGTGCGTCAGCGCCACGCTCGGTGTGCGCGAGACCCTGTCGGCGCACATCGGACTCTACTTCTGGGAGTTGCAGCCCTGGCAACTCGGCCTGTTTCCCTTTGTGGCAATCGCCTCCTATGTGCTGTGCGCGTATCTGGTAGCACCACTCAATCGGCGCTTCGAGAAGAATGGTGCCATGGCGCTGGCTGTCGCTACCGCCATATTTGCAGCCGCCGTTCCCATACTGGCACGCTTCGCAGGTCTGTTTCCGGAGAACGGAAGCTGGTCACTGCTCGCTGCCCTGTGCCTGTTCGTCGCACTCTTCTATGGCAGCGCCTTCATCCTCACAACTTCCGTCCATTCGGCGGTCAGCGATATAGTTGATGAACACGAACTGGCGACAGGACGGCGTCAGGAGGGGGTTTTCTACGCCGTGCGCACCTTCTTCTCCAAGATGTCCATCGCCTTCGGGCACCTGATTGCCGGCATAGTGATAGACATCATCGAATTCCCGACGAACCCGGTGCCCGGCCAGATTGATCCTCAGGTGATCATGGAGCTTGGTCTGTTTGATGGTGTGCTGGCAAGCATACCTGCGTACTTCGCCATCTATTTTTACAGCAGGTATCGCATAGACCGGGCACGACACGCCGAGATCAGGCAGCAACTGCAGAGGCACGAGAAATTCTGAGTATGTTCTGATCAAGTCCATCCGTGGACTTGATCAGATTCGCAAATCAGAAGTGCGCTTCTGATTTGCTCGCAGATTCAATGCCTTACGGCACTGAATCTGGCGGCACATCCGTGTGCCGCACGGGAAACTCTGTTATTCAGAGTTTCCCTGAAGCTATGGCGTATAATGTGCTCCTTGTTCAGAGTCCCCTTCGTCTAGTGGCCCAGGACTCTGGGTTTTCATCCCAGCAACAGGGGTTCGAGTCCCCTAGGGGACGCCACTACGCAACTTGCTCCGGCACTCCGGCATACTGTTCGCGGGTGCGCCCGTCAAGGTAAACTCTCGATAACAGGGTTTCCCTGCAGGCGGGGAGCGCAGCATGGCGAACGAGCGATTACACACGCTGTTTCCGGATCTCGACTTCGATCCGGCAGCACTGCGTCGCAAGTACCGGCAGGAACGCGACCGACGCCTCCGCGACGATGCCGAATCCCAGTATATCGAGACCGAAGGGGCGTTCGCCCGCTTTGCCGAAGACGACCCCTATGTGGAGCCGGGATTCGTACGCGCACCGCTCGCTCTCGAGCTTGATGTCGTCATCATCGGTGCCGGCTTCAGCGGCCTCATGGCGGCGGCGCGGCTTGCAGAGCGCGGCATCACCAATTTCAGGATCATTGAATCCGCTGGCGATTTCGGCGGCACCTGGTACTGGAATCGCTATCCGGGCGCGCAGTGCGACATCGAATCCTACTGTTATCTGCCCCTGCTCGAAGAAACTGGCTACATGCCGAAGGAAAAATACGCCTGTGCGCCGGAAATCCATGCACATGTACAACGGGTGGCGGAACACTTCGGCCTCAGGGAGCAGGCCATCTTTCAGACCCGTATTACGCACATCGAATGGCTCGAGGCAGAGGCTGTCTGGCAGGTCTCGACGCACAGGAACGACCGTATCAGGGCGCAGTTCGTCATTCAGGCAACGGGGCCGGCGAATCGACCGAAACTCCCCGGTATCGAGGGTATCGAGTCATTCCGGGGAGTGAGCTTTCACACCGCCCGCTGGAACTACGAATACACCGGTGGAGACCACCGCGGCAATCTGGACAAGCTGAGCGACCAACGGGTCGCCATCATCGGAACCGGTGCCACCGCCATTCAATGCGTTCCGTTTCTCGGCGCACATGCCAAAACGCTCTACGTGTTCCAGAGAACACCGTCATCGGTGGACTTGCGCGGCAATCGTCCGACGGATGCCGAGTGGTACGCGAGCCTCGAGCCGGGCTGGCAGCGAGAGCGCCGCCTGAATTTCGCCGCCGTGCTCAATGGTCAGACCTTCGGCGAGGATCTCGTGGCGGACGGCTGGACCGATATTGCGCGCCGCATCGGCGTGTCTCTCATCAACCGGCGCACCGACATCGGCAACCTTGACATGCAGGAGATACTGCTGCGCGCGGAAATCGCCGACTTCGAGAAGATGAACGAGATTCGGGCGCGCGCAGATGCCGAGGTGCGCGACCCGCAGACGGCGGAACGTCTGAAGCCCTGGTATCGGCAGTTCTGCAAGCGACCCACCTTCAACGATGCGTATCTGGCCACCTTCAACCGCGACACTGTGCATCTGATTGACGTGTCGTCATCGCGCGGAGTACAGCGCATCAGCGAGCGGGGTGTGGTAGCGAACGATCGGGAATACGAGGTTGATTGCATCATTTTCTCCACCGGATTCGAGATCACCACCGCAGCCAACAGGCGGGTGGATTTCGACACCATCGGGCGCAACGGGTTGTCGCTGTACGAACACTGGCGCAACGGCTTTCGTACGCTGCACGGGCTGTCGAGCCACAATTTCCCCAACTGGTTCACCATCGGCATCAACCAGAACGGCCTGTCGGTAAACATGACCGCCATGTTCGACGACCAGGCGGTACACGTCAGCTACATCATCGACGAGGTCAAGCGACGCGGGAAGCGGGTGGTGGAGGTGACGGCGGAGGCGGAGGATGCCTGGGTGACCGAGATCATTCGTCTCGCTGGCTCCGGGGTCAGCGCGTTTCTCGAAGAGTGCACACCCGGCTACTACAACCGCGAAGGCACCGTCGGGCGCGGTGCCAATATGCAGAACTCCCCCTATGCGCCGGGTCTCAATAAATTCAACGACCTGCTGGAAGCCTGGCGACGGGCGGGAGACCTGGCAGGCATGCAATTGCGGTGAAGGACCCTTGGTATGTTCTGAACAACAGGGGCTTCCCGGAGAAGACTCACCGGGGAGCGGGCGGCATCATCCCACCAAACCCTTGCTGATAATCATCTTGCGCACTTCGGTGGTGCCGGCACCAATTTCGAGCAGCTTGGTGGCGCGAAACAGGCGATTGACCTCGGATTCCCAGATGTAGCCGCTGCCGCCGTGAATCTGCACCATCTCGTCGAGAATCTGGCGACAGGTCGAAGCCGCATACATGATGGCCGCCGCTGTCTGCCGGTGCAGGGCACCACGACCCGCTTCCTGCGGGTCAGCGCGTGAGCAGTGCGCCAGTACCTGATAGACGAAAGCGCGCATGGTCTCTACCCACACGTACATATCGGCCAGTTTGGACTCGACCATCTGAAAGCTGCCAATAGGCTTGCCAAACTGCTCGCGTGTCTGCGCCCATTCAAGCGACAGGTCGAGCGCGCGCTCGCCAATACCGAGAGAGATGGGCGCAATCATGGCGCGCTCGTAGTCGAGACCGCCCATGACCACCTTCGCGCCGTGATTCTCCTCACCCACCAGATTCTCCACAGGCACCACGCATTCCTGCATGACGAGCTCACCCGTCTGGCTGCCGCGAAAACCCATCTTGGTCAATTTCTGCGCCACCTCGAAACCGGGCGTATCGGTTTCCACAAGGAAGGCGGAAATGCCGCGCTTGCCGGCCTGCGGGTCGGTCCTGGCATAGACCAGCACCACATCGGCTACCGGCCCGTTGGTGATATAGAGCTTGCTGCCGGTGAGGAGATAGTGGTCGTTCCGGCGACGCGCGATGGTACGCATGGAGCCGAGCGCATCCGAGCCGGCACCCGGTTCGGTGAGCCCCAAGGCACCGATGAGTTCCCCCGAACACAGGCCCGGCAGGTATTTTTGGCGCAGGTATTCGGAGCCGTTGCGCGCCAGATTGTCCGCGCACAGGTTGTCATGGGCGACCCAGCTCAAGGCGAGGGCATGATTCCAGCGCGCAATGGCCTGGCAAACGAGCCCCGCAGACAGGTAATCGAGACCCCCGCCACCGTACTCCGGGTCTATCGTCACGCCAAGCAACCCCAGCTCTCCCATGCGCGGGAACAGGTCTTGCGGCCACCATTCCTCGGCATCCATCTTCGCCGCCAGCGGATACAACTGTTCTTGCGCAAAGCGATTGGTGTGCTCGAGAAGCGTCTGCTGCTCTTCGTCAAGGTGAAATTGCATCATGTCCGGAAGGCACTGCGCATGAGTTGATACATTGTCATGTGATGAATTGTCCGAAAATCATAGAATATCAGGTGCATTCAGGATTGATGTATTCAATGCAGTTCACGACATCAAGGAGACTCGCTTGAAGGGCTTGAAGGCGTTCACCTCCAGGCTGAGCCGACAGTCGCCGGACTTCGAGCAGAATCGGGCCGACATGCTTGCTCTGGTGGCCGAGCTTCGGGCTATCGAAGCGCGCGCCCTGACCACCTCGGGCAAACGCCGGGCGGTGTTCGAGCAACGCGGGCAGATTCCGCCCCATGAGCGCCTGTCGCGGCTCATCGACCCGGGCTTGCCCTTCCTGCAATTGCACAGCCTGGCCAACTATCTGGTCGAGGACGAGAACCCCGAGACCAGCGTACCGGGTGCCAACACCATCGCCGGCATAGGTTTCGTGCGCGGTGTGCGCTGTCTCGTGTGGGTGGACGACAGCGGCATTCAGGCGGGCAGCTACACCAGCACTACCAACGCCATGGTGCTGAGTATTCAGGATATTGCCAAACGCCAGAAACTGCCGGTGGTGCATCTGGTGGAAAGCGCCGGTGCCAACCTCAGGAACTTCACCGTCGAAAACTGGATACTGGCCGGCTCCATGTTCCGCAACCTGGCGCAACTGAGCGCGGCTGGCATTCCGACCATTACCGTCCTGCATGGCCCCTCGACCGCAGGCGGGGCCTACATGCCCGGCATGTCGGACTATGTGATCGGGGTGAAGAACAACGGTCTGGCGGCGCTTGGCGGTGCCGCTCTGGTGCGCGCGGCGACCGGTGAGGTGGTGGATGACCGCGAACTCGGCGGCAGTGAAATGCACGCGCAAGTGTCGGGACTGGTCGATTATCTCGCCGAAGACGATGCCGAAGGCATCAGGATGGCCAGGGATCTGGTCGCACACCTCGACTGGAATCGGCATGAGCGCGCATCCGGTACATCCGCGGCCGCACAAGACCATGCTGCGACCGTCTGCGATACTGACGAACTCGCTGGCGTGGTGCCGGTCAATTACCGCATCCCGTATGACGTGCGCGAACTGGTAGCGCGCATCGTGGATGGCTCCGGGTTCGAGGAATTCAAACCTCTCTATGGTGCGGCCACGGTGTGCCTGCAGGCGAGCATCATGGGGCATCACTGTGGCCTGATCGGCAACAACGGCCCCATCGACCCGATGGGTGCCACCAAGGCCAGCCACTTTTTTCAGCTCATGGATCAGGCGCGGCTGCCCATGATCTTCCTGCATAACACCACCGGCTACATCGTGGGCACGGACTCCGAGCGCGCCGGCATGATCAAGCACGGCGCGAAGATGGTGCAGGCGGTCACCAATCTGCGCGTACCAAGGATTTCCCTCTATGTGGGCGCGAGCTTCGGGGCCGGCAACTACGGCATGTGCGGCATGGGCTACGACCCGGACTTCCTGTTCGCCTGGCCAAACGCAGCGAGCAATGTCATGGGCGGGGAATCGGCTGCGAAGACCATGCGTCAGGTGCATCAGGCGGCTGCCGAACGACGCGGTGCGCCACTCGACGAACAGGCACTCGACCGACTCGAAGCGGAAGTTGAGGCGCACCTCACCCGTCAGGAGGGGGCTTTCTATTCCGCCGGGCGACTGCTCAATCACGGCGTGATTGACCCCAGAGACAGCCGCAAGGTGCTGGGGTTCTGTCTCGCCACCTGCCGGGAAGCGCGGGCGCGCACCCTGCAACCCAACAGCTTCGGGGTAGCGCGGCCTTGAACGGGGTATCCGGTCAGTCTGCCGTCGTGAAGCCGATACGGCGTTTGTTGATCGCCAATCGCGGCGAGATCGCCTGCCGGGTGATGCACAGCGCGAAATCCATGGGCATCAGTACGGTGGCGGTGTATTCGGATGCCGACCGCGATGCCCTGCATGTGCGCATGGCCGATCAGGCGGTGCACACAGGCGCATCGCCGCCGGGCGAATCCTATCTGGCGACGAAGCGCCTGATTCGCGCCGCCGAGGAAACCCGGAGTGATGCCGTGCATCCCGGCTACGGATTTCTTTCCGAGAACGCCGCCTTCGCCCGCGCCTGCGCGAGCGCGGGTATTGTCTTTGTCGGGCCCAATGCCGAAGCCATCGAGATCATGGGCGACAAGGCGTACGCCAAGCGAACGATGATCGAGGCCGGTGTGCCCTGTGTCCCCGGGTATCACGACACGGACCAGCGCTTGGCCACCCTGAGGTCGCAGGCGGAACGTATCGGCTATCCGGTGATGATCAAGGCCGCCGCCGGCGGTGGCGGGCGCGGCATGCGCCTGGTACAGGAGAAGGATGCGCTGGCAAACTCCGTCAAGACGGCGCGCTCGGAAGCCATGAGCGCCTTTGGTGCGGACGAACTCATCATCGAGAAGGCGCTGATCGCCCCGCGCCATGTTGAAATCCAGATTTTTGCCGACCGCTACGGCACTGTGCTGCACCTCGGTGAACGCGACTGCTCGGTGCAGCGGCGACATCAGAAGGTGATCGAGGAGGCGCCCTGCCCGGTAATGAATCCGCAGTTGCGCGCCGCCATGGGAGATGCTGCGGTGGCGGCCGCGCGCGCCGTGGGGTATGTGGGTGCCGGCACCGTGGAGTTCCTGCTGGATCGGGACGGGCGCTTCTATTTCCTGGAAATGAACACCCGCTTGCAGGTGGAACATGCGGTGACCGAGTGCATCACCGGTATCGATCTGGTCGCGTGGCAGCTGAAGGTGGCCGCGGGCGAAGCCCTTGCCTTCACGCAGGACGACCTGCGGCTGTCCGGCCATGCCATCGAGGCGCGCCTGTATGCGGAAGATCCAAGTGCCGGATTCCTGCCGAGCACAGGTCGCATCACGCATTGGCTGCCGCCTGCCGGTGTCGGCATTCGCGTTGATGCGGGCGTTGCGCCTGGCGGCGAGGTGTCGCCCTGGTACGATCCCATGCTCGCCAAGGTAATCGCCTGGGGCGCTACCCGCGAGCAAGCGCGTCAGCGTCTCGTTTCAGCGCTCTCGGCCAGCATACTGGTAGGCCCGGCCACCAATCGCGACTTTCTCATTGATGCGCTCACGCAAGAATCCTTCGTGTGCGCCGAAGCCACGACCGCGTTTATCGAGCAAACCTATCCCGAACCCGGATTCGCTCTGGTGCCAGGTAGCGAGGAGATGGCCATGGCTGCGGTGATGCAATACCGGCTCGCCACCTTGTCCGCGCTGCGCGCAGGCTTGCACATCAACGCCGAGCTGCTGAACTGGTCAAGCGGCGTGCATCTCGACGCGGTGTGCGTCTATCAGACAGAACGCGGGGCGGCGGTCTGCAAGACCCGGGCGATAAATTCGGACACCTATCAAGTGACGGTGGACGACACGCCTGTCGGTGAATTCGCGTTGCTCGAGCTCGACTCGCATGCAGCCACCCTGCTGCATCGGGGCGAGAAGCACAGATTTCGCTATTTCGCCCACGAGGATGGCGTGACCATCTCGCTCGCTACTGACACGCATGAATTCACGCTCGAGAATCTTGCCGCCGGTGCAGCGACTCCCGAGGCCGGTGGCAGTGGGCGGGTGGTTGCGCCCATGCATGGGCAACTGCTCGAAGTGTTTGTGAAGCGCGGAGAGCTGGTGGTCAAGGGACAGCGTCTTGCGCTGCTCGAGGCCATGAAGATGCAGCATGAACTGGACGCGCAAGTGGACGGACGCGTCATCGAGGTGCATGTCGCCGGCAACCAGCAGGTGGCCATGGATGAGTTGCTGATCGAGATTGAACCGGAGACGGTGAGCCGGGACTGATTTCGGCCTGCACTTGGCCTGCACCTGGCCTGGGTGCTCCCGCCCGGTGCCTGTGAGCTTACATCCTTCCGAACTACATCCGGTCGAGATAGTCCACCACCTGCCGCACACAGGCATCAATGGACTCCTCACCGGCGCAGAGGTGGAGTTCCGGGTTTTCGGGTATCTCATACGCGCTGTCAACACCGGTGAAATTGGGTAATTCGCCGCGCCGCGCCTTGGCATAGAGGCCCTTGGTGTCGCGCCGTTCCGCTTCTTCCAGCGGCGTGTCCACGAAGATTTCCACGAACTCGCCCGCCTGCATCAGACGCCTGGCCATGTCGCGCTCGGCGCGGAATGGAGAAATGAACGAGGTCAGCACCACCAGCCCGGCATCTACCATGAGCTTCGCCACCTCCGCGACTCGGCGGATGTTCTCGATGCGGTCACTGTCCGAGAATCCGAGATCCTGATTGAGGCCATGGCGAACATTGTCGCCATCGAGAATGTAGGTGCGGATACCCCGCTTGTGCAGCGCCTGCTCCAGCGCATCGGCGATGGAGGATTTGCCCGCACCGCTGAGGCCGGTGAACCACAGCAATCGCCCCTTGTGACCGTTCAGGGCTTCGCGCGCCGTGCGGTCAATAACCAGTTTCTGATGATATATGTTGCGCGCGCGACGCAGCGCGAAATTGATCATGCCGGCGGCCACGGTGGCGTTGGTGAAGCGATCGATCAGGACGAACGAACCCAGAGTGCGGCTGTGGGTATAGGGTTCGAAGGCAATGGGGCTGTCCAGGCCGATGGTGGCCACCCCAATCTCGTTCAGCGCCAGATCATGCGTGGAAAGATGCTCGAGCGTGTTCACGTTGAACTTGTACTTGATGTTGGTGATGGTGGCGTTCACCCGCTGCGGCCCGGTCTTCAGCCAATAGGCACGACCGTGATGCCCAGGTTCCTGATCCATCCACACGAGATTCACCTCGAACTGGTCCGCCACTTCACAGGGTTCCTGCGCCGCGACCAGCAGATTGCCGCGCGAGCAATCCACATCCCGGTCGAGCCGCAGCGTGACCGCCTGATCAGTCATGGCAAGGGGCAGGCTGCTCTTGTAGAGGAGGATGTCCTCGACATGTGCCAGTTCGCCGCCGGGCAACACGCGCAGGGTATCGCCGGGCTTGACCTGACCGGAGACGATGGTGCCCGAATAGCCGCGAAACCTGTGGTCGGGGCGGTTGACCCACTGCACCGGCATGCGAAATGTATCGCCTGCGAGTGAGCGATGTGTCTCCAGAGTTTCGAGGTAGCCGATCAGGGTCGGCCCCGAGAACCAGGGCGTACGCTGTGAACGCGTCACCACATTGTCGCCCTTGAGCGCCGACACCGGAATGGGGGTTACCTGCTCGAAGTCGAGTTGCTGTGCGAAGGCTTCGTACTCCTGAACAATTCGCTCATACCCCCGGGGGTCGAAATCCACCAGATCCATCTTGTTCACCGCCAGCACGACATGCCGTATGCCGAGCAGGGAACAGATGAACGAATGGCGCCGCGTCTGGGTGAGTACGCCCCGCTCCGCATCGACCAGAATGACGGCGACATCGGCGGTGGAGGCACCGGTCGCCATGTTGCGCGTGTACTGCTCGTGACCGGGTGTGTCCGCGACGATGAATTTGCGCCGGTCGGTGGCGAAGAACCTGTAGGCCACATCAATGGTGATACCTTGCTCGCGTTCGGCGGACAGGCCGTCCACCAGCAGTGCGAAGTCGATGTCACCGCCCTGGGTGCCGACACGACGCGATTCGCTCTTGAGGGCGGCAACCTGATCCTCGAACAGGAGTTGCGCCTCGTACAGCATGCGCCCTATGAGGGTGGACTTGCCGTCATCGACCGAGCCGCAGGTGAGGAAGCGCAGCAGGTCGAGCCGTGATTGCTGCTCGATGTATTGGTCGAGTGCGGTGTGTGTCACATTCATGTCGGTGTGTGTCCCCGTCGCACGTCGCGTCGTGTGCATGTCGGTGTGTGTCCCCGTCGCAGCGGACTCAGGCATCGGCGGAGCCTGCATCGGCATTCCCCGCGAGGTGTCGGATGGCACCTCGCGGCACCAGTTGCCAGGCGCGCTCATGCAGGTAGTAGATGATGAACTTGGCGATGAACTCGATGCTGCCGATGGCCAGGGCTGCGTCCGCCTTGCCGGTGATGATGTAGGCAATCAACACCGTGGTAGCCGTCGCCAGCACTCGCCAGGAGCAGGCCTTGAGCAGGCTTCGCAGGCGCGACTCGCGGTAATTCGGGGCTTCCATCTCCATCAGAAATACCCCTCCTGTTTTTTCTTCTCCATGGACCCGAGGCTGTCCTTGTCGATGGCGCGCCCCTGGCGTTCGCTGGTGCGCGCTTCGAGCAGTTCCAGCAAGATCCCGGGCAGGGTGTCGGCATCGGATTCAAAGGCACCGGTCAGCGGATAACAGCCGAGGGTTCTGAAGCGCACTCGTCTGGTGTGAATCTTCTCGCCTGGAAACAGCTTGAGCCGCTCATCGTCCACCTGCATGAGCATGCCATCACGTTCGATAACCGGGCGTTCGGCGGCAAAGTACAGGGGCACAATCGGAATCTGCTCTCGGTAGATGTATTGCCAGATGTCCAGTTCCGTCCAGTTCGACAGCGGAAATACGCGCATGCTCTCGCCGGGTGCCTTGCGACCGTTATAGAGATTCCACAGCTCCGGTCGCTGGTTCTTGGGGTCCCAGCGATGTTTGTTGTTGCGAAAGGAGAACACGCGCTCCTTGGCGCGACTCTTTTCTTCATCGCGTCGCGCCCCGCCGAAGGCGGCATCGAATCCGTGTTTGTCCAGCGCCTGAATCAAGGCTTGCGTCTTCATCACATCGGTGTGCAGCGCACTTCCGTGATCGAAAGGGTTGACATTCTTCCTGACCCCATCGGGATTGATGTGCACGATGAGTTCCATTCCGGTCTGTCGTGCGATCTGGTCACGAAACTCGTACATCGCGCGAAACTTCCAGCGGGTATCTATGTGCATGAGCGGGAACGGCGGCTTGCTCGGGTAGAAAGCCTTCTCGGCGAGGCGCAGCATGACGGAAGAATCCTTGCCAATCGAATACAGCATGACCGGGTTCTCGGCTTCCGCCATCACCTCGCGAATGATGTGCATGCTTTCCGCTTCCAGACGATCCAGATGCGTCATTTCCGTGCTCACTGATGCCTCGGGGTCTTCAGGTGCCTTGCCAGAGGAGCGTTTCGACGCATCAGTTTGTGCGGGCTGTGCGGGTTGTCCGGGCGCATCGCCGTAGGCGGTCAATGCCAGTCGCGCGACTCCGCCACTCGCAAGCGTTACCTGATGTCCTCCGTACACGGCCTGAATGCGCCGGGCAACAGGTGTCAGGGCACCGCTCGGCCAGATCAGCAAAGGTCGCTGGTAGTGCCGCGCCAGCGCGTCGAGAAAATCAAGCAAGGCTGCCTGATCAGGCGTACCCTGATGCCAGAACCACTTGCGCCCTCCGCGCCCGTCGTTGGCCATGAACAGGTGCCCCTTGGAGTTCTTGTGCGTCTGAAGGATGAGGGAGGGATGCCGCTTGCGCCTGGCCTCGTTTTCCAATGCATCGCGCACCAGCGGATTCAGGCTCCGGCCTTGCTCGTCCTCGATATCGTCCGGCGATTGAGGGTTCGGAAGCAGTTCACCGAGCGCGCGTTCGACGGTTCGCGCGGAGACTTTCCTGCCAAGCTGCGTATGCACTGCCTGAGAATCCCAGCACAGGGGCCGCCCATGATCATCAGCTCGATTGGCGTAGAGAGCGGCAGGGAATTGGAAGGGCATGTGGAAGGCGTGTGTTGTCGCAATACGCGGGCATTATATATGAACCATGTTTTTCATGATAAACATGTTATTTATACATATTGCGCCATAACTGGAGCCCGCCGAATGTCTTGCCCTGTAAATGGCGGCTCGACAGGCTGTGGTTGGAC
Source organism: Pseudomonadales bacterium (assembly GCA_965199815.1). Lineage (GTDB taxonomy): Bacteria > Pseudomonadota > Gammaproteobacteria > Pseudomonadales > Azotimanducaceae > Azotimanducus. Next base: position 555,857 of record CBDATE010000028.1, on the reverse strand, counting down.
GGCGCGGTGAACAGATAGCTACTTCGGCGATTTCGACCCAAAGCGATTCGGAGAGCATGGTTCCATCAACATCAATTCATTTGAAGACTGTACTTACATAGGCGAAACTGTGCAAAGCATGGGACACACCGACAAACCCGGAAGCTACGCGAGTAACCGACCAAACATGACATCAAGCGAACCCGAGCACGAGCCATCCGGCGGGCGACCGATGCTGGTATGGCTGCGCCGTGACCTGAGGCTGACCGACAACCTGGCGCTGCGCTGGGCTGCCGATACGGGTGTACCCGTTATTCCCATCTACATATTCGATGAAACGCCTGAGTGTGCGCCACCGGGAGCAGCCTCTCGCTGGTGGCTGCATGGCAGTTTGCGGGCGCTTGATCGGTCGCTGCGTGAGAAAGGAAGCCGCCTGATTCTTCGCCGTGGCCGGACGCGGGAAGTGATTGCTCGGCTGGCACAAGAGACGCATGCGGCAGCTATTGGCTGGAATCGGGTGTACGAACCACAGCAATCGGCCGCCGATCAGAAAATTGAACAGGAATGTGCCCAAGCCGGATTGGAGGTGCAGCACTTCAATTCTTCACTACTGTTCGAGCCGCATGAAATTCGCTCTGCTTCCGGCTCGTACTACCAAGTATTCACCCCCTTCTGGAAGCAGTGCTGCATGCGCGACTTTACTCCACCGACTGATGCGCCACGCTCCATCGCAGCTCCGGCATCCTGGCCGCAGAGTGAAGCACTCGACGACTGGCATTTGCAGCCACGCGACCCGGACTGGGCATCGGGCCTGCGTGATGCCTGGCAGCCGGGAGAAGCCGGTGCCTCGCGCCAGCTTGATGCATTTGCCGATTCGGGTGTCAAGTTCTATGCAGCTGAACGCAATCTGCCGGATCGCCAATCCACCAGCAGGTTATCGCCGCACCTGCATTTCGGCGAGCTCGGCCCGCGCCAGATCAATGCCAGACTGAAAGCTGCTCATGACAGCGGCAGCGTTAGCCCGCAAGCCTTCATCCGCCAGTTGGGATGGCGAGAATTCGGCCATCATCTGGCCATGCATCAACCAGACATCGGCGCGGTGAATATGCGCAGCGAATTCGATGCCATGCCCTGGCGCGACGACCCGCAAGGACTACGCCGCTGGCAGCGTGGGCAGACCGGCTATCCGCTGGTGGATGCCGGTATGCGCGAACTCTGGAGGACGGGCTGGATGCACAACCGCGTACGCATGGTAACGGCATCGTTTCTCATCAAGCACTTGCTGATCGACTGGAGACTGGGTGCCGACTGGTTTCTGGACACTCTGGTTGATGCCGATTGGGTGAACAACAGCCTTGGCTGGCAATGGGTAGCGGGCAGCGGTGCCGACGGGGCTCCCTACTTTCGCATCTTCAATCCCATCACTCAGTCACAAAAGTTCGATGCTCGTGGCCGCTACTTGCGCACCTGGCTGCCGGAGCTCGGTCGCCTGCCTGACAAGCTGATCCACGCGCCCTGGCAAGCCTCAGCGGATGAGCTCGCGAACGCGGGCATCCGTCTGGGCGTTGACTACCCCTTGCCGATGGTCGCCCACGACGAAGCTCGAAAGCGGGCACTGACCAGCTACGAGGAGTATGTTCGCTCACCGGCCAAGGATGGGGCATGAGGGAGAGGGTATATACGCCGGAGTGAGTCTCTCGGTAGTAGTGGTATTGTGAGTGCTGTGCTTCGGACACAACTTCAAGTGAGAACCGAGTTCCCGGACCTGTCTGCGGAGACGCGCGAATGACCCCCAATGAGATCAAGGCGCTTGTCGCATCCGGCGAATCCGAAACACTGGAGTTCAAGGCCACCACGGGGGCTCGACGCGAGGCAGCGATGACACTGTGCGCCATGCTCAACCAGCGTGGCGGTCACGTGCTGTTCGGTGTCACGCCGGAGGGCATCCTGGCAGGCCAGAATGCGAATGACCACACAATCGAGAAGGTCAGCGCCGAAATTCAACGAATCGACCCGCCGACCTATCCGGAGATTGAGCGGATTCGAGTAGCGAGTGATCTGCAGGTGATTGCAGTTTGCGTACGTCCGGGTTCATTACCCCCGTATCAGTATCGAGGAATCTCCTATCGCCGCGTCGGCAACACCACGCGGAAAATGTCGGCTGATGAGTACAACCGCATGCTTTTCGAGCGCATGCATAACGAGCAGCGCTGGGAAAATCAGCCAGCCCGCGGCTGGAGCGTCGATGATCTGGACATTGCCGAGATTCGCAACACAATTGCGGAAGCAGTCCGTATCGGACGCCTGAACGAGCCCGGCAGCAGGGAACCGGAGGAGTTGCTGCGCGGTCTTGGCCTGATGCGTGACGGCGTATTATTTCGGGCAGCTACCGTGCTCTTCGGGCAAGCGGAACGGCTCCAATGCGATATGCCGCAATGCCTGCTCCGCGTAGCGCGCTTTCGTGGACTCGACCGATCCGAGTTCCTTGATAACCGTCAGTTCCACGGCAACGCCTTCAACCTTCTCGCAAACGCCGAACGATTTCTGCGAGATACCCTGCCGATTGCAAGCCGCTTCGAATCGGGGCGCATGCAGCGTATTGACGAACCGCTGTATCCGCCATTGGCCACTCGCGAGGCACTTGCGAACGCGCTATGCCATCGTGACTACGCGTTGGGTGGCGGTTCCATTGGCCTCGCCATCTACGACGACCGCCTGGAAGTGACTTCCATTGGCCCGCTGCACTTCGGATTGACTCCGGAGGATCTGTTCATTCCACACGAATCAAAGCCCTGGAACCCACTGATCGCGGGTACCTTCTACCGGCGCGGCATCATCGAAGAATGGGGTCGGGGTACGATCAGGCTCGCGAGTCTGGCTACGGACTCCGGCTTGCCTCATCCCGAAATCGAGGAACGCAACGATAGCGTCACCGTGCGCTTCCGACGCGCCGACTATGTGCCCGACCGTGTGATGGATAGAGGAACCCCCGAGAAGGATGATTTGACGGCACAGCAAGGGGCGATTCTGAAGCTGTTGCGCCAATCCGAGCACACCCTTGCTCTGAGGGAAATACGATCGCTGCTGGGTCAGCAGGCAGATGAGTCACGGGCACGAAAAGATCTTGCCGTCCTGAGAGCCAAGGGCCTGGCTCAGCCTACAGGACGCGGCCGGGGTGCCCGCTGGAAACCCTTGTAGATTTTTCTTTTGGCCCATTCGGGCTAATTCGGGCCAATTCGGGCTAATTCGGGCCAATTCAGGCCCATTCGGGCCAATTCGGGCTAATTCGAGAAGGATTGCTGCTCTCCCGCGAGATTTCTTGATTCTGCCGAAGCGCCGATAGACAATGACCCCCTCGGAACCGGGCGCACAAGTGCTCGGCACACCGTGTCGCTCACCCCCCTCTTTTTTCAGGACTTCATACGGATTCCCATGATATTCACACCACGCCACAAATGGCCTCACCTGATACCGCAATCAGGCAAGGTACTCAGGACAATGTGCAGCTGGCAAAAATTCGGCCTGCCAAAATGCCTGCTGGCTTGCCTGCTGACCTTGACGGTGCCCGGCTTCGCCGAAGAGACGGAAGACGACGACCTGAGGCAGCGTGTGAGCGCCCAATCAGCACAGGCGAACGGTGAAATCGAAGAGGTTGTGGTGGTCGGCACGGCCATCAAGGGCACTCCCGTAGATTCAGCCTTCGCGGTCACATCTGTCAACAGGAACGAACTTGAAGCGGCTGGCTCGCCTTCGCTCTCCGAGTTCTTCAAAGGGCTTTCCGCAAGCCACGGTGTGCTCGGAGAACGCTCGAGCGCGTTCAATTCCGATCAACTCAATACTGTGGATGCCAGCGTCGCCAACGTCAACCTGCGCGGCCTCGGTGCCTCACGCACTCTGGTGTTGATCAACGGACACCGACAGGTCTATCTGCCTGCGCGACTCATCGGCGGACGCTATGTGGATGTCAACGTCATCCCGCTCACGGCCGTCGAGCGCGTGGAAGTACTCAAGGAAGGTGCTGCCGCCGTCTATGGCTCCGATGCGCTTGGTGGCGTGGTGCAGTTCGTGACCCGTCGCAACTTCGAGGGTATCGAACTGTCGGCGGCCCACGAGTTCATTGAAGATGCCGGAAACAGCAAGCTTGGCCTCATCTGGGGGCGAAACTTTGGCAACGCACACCTGACCACCACCTTCGAGCACGAAACCTACGACGCGCTTGCCGAACGCGACCGTCCCTATACTCTGGCTTCCTGGCAACCCGGACAGCGTGGCGGCTGGTCGTCGTTCGGCAACCCGGGTGCCTATCTGATTCGCGATGCGAATCGCAACATCTCGGATGTCTTGCTCGACCCGCAGTGCGAGGCATTCGGCGGCATCCCGGCCTCGGGAACAACTTGCCGCTACCGCTATCAATCCTTCTTCAATCTCATCGAAGAAACCGAATTCAATCGCGTGTTCAGCGAGCTGCATGGTGATGTCGGCCCCGACCTGCGATATAGCCTCGAATTGCTCTATTCGCAAGCCGAATCCCCACATGTGCTCGCATCGCCCTCCTATCCCTTCGTCACCCTCTTGCCGACCGATGTACTCGAAGTGGCAGCGACGCATCCCGGACGCATGGCGATGTGTGACATCCACGCAGCCGAAATCCCGCAATGCACAGACGACATGCCCTGGTATTTTCGTGGCCGCACCATCGGCAATGGCGGCCCGGCCTCGTCGGTGAAGCGGGCATCAGACAGTCTGCGGCTCGCAGGTGGCCTGAGCGGCGAGTTCGAGCTGGCAGGCAAGCCTTATTCCCTTGATCTCGGGCTCGCCTGGTCTCGTCAGGACGCGAGAATGTCAGACTCTGGCACCTACACCGAACGGCTCTTCCTCGCCTTTCGCGGCTATGGCGGGCCTGACTGTGGCATCAGCGTTATCGCTGACCCCGAATCTCCCGCCAAGATGCGCCTGAATCCGGCAGACCTGACGGGGCGTACACCGGGTCAAGGCAACTGCGAGTATTTCAATCCCTTTGGCAATGCCATTGCCCATTCTGCACAATACGGTGCGCCTTATGCAACGCAAGACAACCCTGATTATCAGCCCTCGCTGGCGAACAGCGAAGAACTTGTCTTCTGGATGAGCAACGAACTGGTACTGAACAGCGAGGCCGAATTGCTTGTGCTGGACCTGAATCTCGGCCGCGAATGGATTCCCGACCTGCTGAGCACCGCGCTCGGCTATCAGTACCGGCGTTTCAGCGCCAATGCACTGCCAAGCGATGAAAGCAACTTCGCCGTACACCCGTGTCAGGTGCGCTTCGACACGAGCTGCATCGAGCGCGACCGGTTCGGTCCCTACGCCTTCACGACAACCTGGGATGCCTATGATGAGCGCCAGAATGTGCACCGTATATTTGCCGAGTTGGCGCTCGGCCTCGAACACATTGATGTCCAGTTCGCCATCGACTTCGAGCAATACGACGAAGCCAACAGCCTGGACCCCAAGCTGTCACTGAGTTGGCGGGCGCACCCCGCAGTCACGCTGCGTGCCAGTGCACAGACGACTTTTCGCACCCCTTCAGTGGATGAACTGAACCCGGACAAGCTCACGACCCTGCAATTTGTCCGGCAGACCGGCACCTATATTCCGGTTGACCGCCTGGGCAGCCCGGATCTCGAGCCGGAAAATGCCTTTACCTATAACCTCGGTGCTGTTTTCTTTCTCGGTGCCGGTATCGAAGCCACACTTGACTACTGGCAATACAACTTTCGCGATGTCATCAATGCCGCGCCGTACAACTCCCTCGTCAATCTCTTCGAGTCGCCCGACACGCGCGTACTTGTGGCAGATGCCATCATTTGCCCGCAAGGCAGAGCGAGCATGTTGATAGCTGCCGGTGAATCTCCCTGCACGAGTGCCAATATCGCACGCGTCGAGATTCCTCTGGTGAACTGGCCGGGAATACAGACTTCAGGACTCGATATACACCTCGGCGGGCGCATACCGCTTGCGGCGGGAGAGTTCGAGCCATCGCTCGATGCCTCATATGTATTCGAGTATCAGGCGGATGCACTCGTACAGGACGGTCTCGTGCTTGAACCGGCCCGAGATGCCGCGGGACGTGTGAACTTCGGACATCCGCTGGCACCTTCCATCCCCAAATTCAAGATGCGCCTGTCCGGTACCTGGCTGTGGCGAAGCCTCGCGCTCTCCACTCATCTCGGCTATATCGCTTCCTACAAGGACGAGGTAGCGAGCACCAGCGTGCCGCGTATTGACGACTATCTCACCTGGGATGTTGCTGTGCAGTGGGATACCCCGGTATCCGGGCTTCGTCTCGCGCTGTCGCTGCTGAATCTCACCGATACAGAAGCGCCATACGCCAATCTCGAGCAGGGATTCGATGGCTTCACGCACGGTGTCAAGGGTCGCAGAGCCAAGTTGAGCCTCACCTGGTCACCGCAAAATTAAGTGTATGCTTGGCATCCTGATACCACAGGAGTTCACGCTGGGTGATCAAGTTTCAACTGAACGGCAAACCTGTCCGGACCGAGGATTCGCCAGACACGCCGCTGCTCTGGGCGGTGCGCGACAGCTTCAAGCTCAAGGGCAGCAAATACGGATGCGGTGCCGGGCTCTGTGGTGCCTGCACCATGCATCTTGACGGGCAGGCGGTGCGCAGTTGCATCCTGCCGATCTCGGCGGTGGCGGGCAGAGAGGTCACTACCATCGAGGGCCTTGGCACAGCAGATGACCCACATGCGCTGCAGAAAGCCTGGGCGGAGATGAGCGTACCGCAATGCGGCTATTGCCAGCCCGGGCAAATCATGTCCGCGGCCGCCTTGCTGGAGCGCAACCAGAATCCGAGTGGCGAGGAAGTCGAGCAGGCCATGGCCGGCAACATCTGTCGATGTGGATGCTACCCGCGTATCAAACAGGCGATTCTCGCTGTTGCCAGGGATCAGGCATCGCAGATGCCAACAGGGGACAAGGCGGACAGGCAGGGGGTCTCCACATGAGCGCATCTGTCATCAGTCGTCGCACCTTCCTCAGAAACACCGGTGCCGCCGGTGGCGGGCTGGTAATCGGGTTCACGCTGGTCGGCTGCGGCTCGAGTGGCTCACCGCTCACCGCGAGCCGCGGCGCGCTCGCCCCCAACGCATTCATCGAAATCACCGCAGAAAACAGCTTTCGGTTCGTCTGCCCGCGCGATGAGATGGGTCAGGGTGTCACCACCGGACTGACCACGCTGGTCGCGGAAGAACTTGATGTAGATCCGCGGCGCTTTGAAGTGGCACTGGCCGTCCCCCACAAAGCCTACGGAAACCCCGCCATGGGGGGAATACAGGCCACAGGAGGCAGCACCTCCATGACGGCGCACTACGAACCATTGCGTCAGGCAGGCGCGGACACGCGTCGTCTGCTTCTGGAAGCCGCGGCAAGAGACCTTGGCGCACCCTTGACGAGCTTGCGCACAGAAAACGGACAGGTCCACTCAGGCGGCAAATCCTATCCTTACGCCGACTTTCTGGCCACTGCCAGCAGGCTTGACATGCCCTCGGACACGGCACTCAAGCCCGCCAGTGAGTTCAAGTACATCGGCAAGGATTTTGCACGCCTTGATGGCCTCGAGAAGGCTACAGGTGACTGCATCTTCGGTCTCGATATCGAGGTTCCGGGCATGTTGCGAGCCGTCGTCAGGCGCAGTCCGGTTGTCGGGGGTCGCCCCGTGTCGTTCACACAGCCGGACAAGGTGAGCACCACTCAGGTGGTCGAGCTTGAACACGGCATCGCAGTCGTGGCCGAGAAATACTGGCAGGCGAAGAAGGCAGCCGACGCACTTGATATCGAGTGGTCGCTGCCCGAGCTGGCTCGTGTGGACAGCGCGACCGTACGGGCAGACTACCTGCAAGCAATCGAAGCCGAATTTGATCAGGAGGCAGGCTCACAAGAAGCTGACATTACCGCCAGACAAGGCAGCATTGAAGACGGGCTGGCGAGTTCCAAAACCCGGATACAGGCTGACTATTGGGCACCCTATCTTGCGCATGCGCCCATGGAGCCCATGAACGCAATCGTGCATGTCAGGCCGGACTCGGCAGAGGTGTGGTGCGGTACGCAAGGGATTGCGGTCGCTCAGGGGCTGGTCGCACGCCATGCCGGACTTGACCTCGATCAGGTTACGGCACACAGCGCCTACCTCGGCGGCGCATTCGGTCGTCGTGCCACACTGACTCATGTGGTGGAGGCGACGCAGATTTCAATGGCCACCGGCAAACCCGTTCAGGTTATCTGGAGCCGGGAGGACGATCTCGAGGCCGGTGTCTATCGTCCCGCATCCCTGATGCGCGTGACGGCGGGCGTGGATGGAGAAGGCAATATCTGCGCCTGGCAGGCGACGCGCGTCGGCGGCAATATTGCGCCGGGGCTGCTCAAGACCTTCCTGCCCGGTTCCATGCCGAACGCAGTCCCCATGGGCGCAATCGACTGGCTTTCCGGTGTCGCCGAGAAGGTCATGGACGGCTGGATGGTTGATCCAACCAGCATCGAAGGGCTGTATGAAGACTACGACCTGCCCAATCGGGAAGTGCGTCATATCACCCGCGACCACGGCTTGCCACTCACCTTCTGGCGGTCGGTGGGACATTCCTACACGGCTTTCGCCAAGGAATGCATGATCGACGAACTGGCGCTCGAGGCCGGTATCGACCCTCTGGAACTGCGTCTCCGTAATACCGGAAACGCACCCCGGTTGCATCGCGTGCTGCGAACCCTGGGCGAGCACATGCGACAGATGCGCCCACAAGCCGGACGCTTCCTCGGCATGGCCGCACATCACTCCTTCGCGACGGATGTCGCGGAAGTGGCGGAGGTGTCTGTCACGGATGGCAAGATCCGGGTACATCGGGTGCTGTGCGTGGTGGATTGCGGCACCGCCGTCAACCCGGATGTCGTCAAGGCCCAAATGGAAGGTTCGATCATGTACGGGCTCACGGCGGCGCTCTACGGACGCATTGATCTCGAGGCCGGCAAAGTCGTGCAGAGCAACTTTCACGATTACCCCATCCTGCGCATGAATGAAGCACCGGATGTCGAGGTGGTGATTCTGAACAGCGATGCACATCCGACCGGCGTGGGTGAACCGGGGCTGCCACCCATTGCTCCGGCGGTGGCCAACGCGGTATTCGCAGCGACAGGTCAGCGGCTACGTTCGCTCCCGCTCGATTTGCAGGCAGCCTGAAGAGGGAAGTCCGAACAAGGGAAACTCTGAATAACAGAGTTTCCCGTGCGGCACACGGATGTGCCGCCAGATTCAGTGCCGTAAGGCATTGAATCTGCGAGCAAATCAGAAGCGTACTTCTGATTTGCGAATCTGATCAAGTCCACGGATGGACTTGATCAGAACATAACAAGGGAAGTGGCAGCGTTGCTCCCGGGGTTCGCGCTGCCATGGTTTCTTCGCCGTGTGCACCACACATGTATTCAGAGTTTCCTTCAGATGTAGTACCCGTGTTCACCGTGCGCGTGCAAGTCGAGACCTTCAACTTCCGTACTGGTATCAACGCGCATACCGCCAACCAGCAGGTTGATGACCTTGGCCAACACAAAGGTGATGCCACCAGCCCATGCAACGGTCGCACCCACGCCGACCAGTTGCGAGACCAACTGCTGGTTCCAGGAGCCCATGTTCACCTCTGCCGCCAGGACAGACACCAGAATCGTACCGAGAATGCCGCCCACGCCGTGAACCGCAAACACATCGAATGAATCGTCTATCTTTACAGTATTCTTGATAAAGGACACGGCGAAGTAACAGACAAAGCCAGCCGCCAGTCCGATGATGAGGCCTCCGATTGGCCCCACATCGCCCGAGGCTGGAGTGATGGCACCCAAACCGGCAATGACTGCGGTGACTGCACCTACGAGGCTTGGCTTGCCAAAGCGAATCCATTCCAGCGCTGACCATATGATGACCGCGGCGCAAGCGGAAATGTGCGTGACCAGAATCGCCTGACCGGCGCTGCCATTGGCCGCCAGTTCGCTGCCACCATTGAAGCCGAACCAACCGACCCAAAGCATGCAGGCACCTATGGCGGTCAGCCCCGGGCTATGTGGTGGTGCCACTCGCGACGGAAATCCGCGGCGACTGCCAAGCACCCAGGCAAAGACCAGTGCGGATACGCCTGCCGAGGCATGCACCACGAGACCGCCGGCGAAATCCATCACCTGGAACTTGCTGGAGAGCCAGCCGCCACCCCACACCCAGTGGCAGACAGGCGCATACACGAGCAGCAGCCATGCAGAACTGAAGAGCAGTACTGCACTGAACTTGATGCGTTCCGGATAGGCACCCACAATCAGCGCTGGCGTGATAACCGCGAAGGTCATCTGGAACACAAAGAACACCATCTCCGGAATGGAGCCACTCATCGATGCCTCGCCTATTCCGGTGGCGAACATCTTGTCGAGGTTTCCAACCAGCCAGCCATCCCCGCTGAAAGCAAGACTGTAGCCACACACAAGCCAGAGGACGGAGGCGAGACAACACACGGCCAGACAATGCATCATGACCGAAAGAACTGACTGGGCGCGGGCAAGCCCCGCATAGAAGATGGTGAGTCCGGGTAGAGTCATGAACAGAACCAGCGCGGTCGCCGTCATGATCCAGGCGCTGTCTCCGGAATCAAGACCATCCGACGCGAACGTTCCCGTCGATGCCAGAAGCATCGGCAAACTCACAAGGCTCAGTATTCCGGGGTACAAAATGCGTTTCACAGGGGCCTCCAAAGTATGTTCGTATTCTGTGTTTCCTGCCTGATGATCTGGGCGCGGGTGTCGCACTTCACCTGCTGCAGCGCGGTACTCACGCTGCAACGACCGTCGCGACTATCCACAAATCCACCCGTTGTCCATCAAGGATTGACTATCACCACTGACAAGCAACTTTCATGCCAGCTTTCCTTTGGCACTGTTTTTCGATACAGAATCCTTGCTTTCATTCAACCCGCTTCGAGAAAATGACACCATGAAACTGCAGCTCAGCCCGCAACCACGGCTCGAGACGCTGCTCGAGACCATTCAGCAGGTCGAGGCTTTTGCCCGTGCTCACTGCAAATGGGCTGCGGATGTCTATGCCTTGACCGTCACGGTGGAGGAACTGCTCACCAGTACACTCATGTTCGGATTCGAGAATACGCCTGCGCCGCACCTGTCCATTCACATGTACGCAACCGGCAACAAGGTGGTTTGCACCATTTTTGACAGCGGCGCGCCCTTTGACCCTCGCTCCCCGAATCCTGCTGCCGCTTCCGGCAAAACGCATGCGCGACAGGATGCCTTCCCCTTCGCGTTGATGCAGAAAACCGCCAGGGGGCTGGAATGGCGCTACGAGGACGGCCGGAACATCGTCCATGTGGAATATCCTGGACCCGGCCCAGCGAGCGAGATGCCTTCCCGAGCGCGACGAGACCAGCGTACGGGAACCTCCGAATAACAGAGTTTCCCTTGACATCCCACACTGTACTGCGACAATGCCCACTCTTCGCTTTGGCTAGGTAGCTCAGCAGGTTAGAGCGCAGGATTCATAATCCTGAGGTCGGGAGTTCGAGTCTCCCCCTAGCTACCAGGCAAGGATATGCCGTTCATGTTCAGATTCGTATCTGCATCAATCGGCAGGTTCCTGTGATTCGTCGTCGGCGGTCAACTGTGCGAGACAATATCCCTTGATGGTGAGTCGCGCCCGCCTGCCTGGCCCAAGCCCCAGCCGCCTGAGAGGTTCCCTCACATATCCCAGCGATGCGCCAGTGGTTGATTTGAGGCGCCAATTGATGGACAGGTCGCGGCAATCAGGGAGATTCTCGAGCGAGACACGCTTGTTGCCATCCGGCTCGCACCCCAGTTCCTTTGCGAGCTCGGGCGGCACACTTGGCACACTGTATCCTTCAAAGTACCGCGCATCAACAGGGAAGCTCCAATAAGGTGCGCCGGTATGGTCGCGACCGTCGATTACGTCGTCGAGATCTCTGAGCTGAACCGATGACTTGTTCGCCAGGCTAATCCAGCCATCGTTGATTACAAATTTTGGCGTTTCCATGTAGGCGCGTACACTTGACTTGTGCACACCAAACTTGTCGGGTAATTCGGTGAGCAATTTCTCCGTAGTTGTGGCTCCTCCATTTTCTTCAATGCGCTGAATGATTTTCTCGGCTATTCCCCTGTACTCTTCGTCGACCCATTCCTTGAGCGCCCATCGATCCTTGTCAGCTCTCACAATGCTTGGGACCACTGAGAGACGCGACCCTGCTCTTGTATTCCTGTAACTGCACATCCTGGCAATCTCACCCCGTGTCGCTGGGCGTCCGAGGGAAATGAGTGCCGCTTTTACTCGCGCTTTCCCGGTATCTCGAATTCCGAGTGAGCCAAATAACTCGACGAGTTCGCAATGTTTCCGCACCCATGACCAGCGTTGCCGCCATCTCTCAAACGGAAGGCTTTCGATAAACCTGTGCTTGTCTATAAGTCCCACATCGTCGGCAAGTTTGCGCACTCCACCCCGAATACTCTCGAGTTCTTCCTTCGCTTGCTTATCGAGGAATACTCCGGCATCCAGCTTGAAGCCCATTTCATGAAGCAAGGCTCTCCGAAGGAAATTTGTCGCTCTCCCTTGATCGACGGGCAAAAGCTCGTCCATTCTGCGCTCCAACTCACTCTCCTCGATCACTTGACCAAAGCGCTCTTTCAGTACTGACGCAACAATAGCCAAATCCACTCCGAGAGCGGGTTGAACCTTCCTTTCGGTCTTTTTCTGGATGTGGCGAATCTGTTCCTTGGTCACTCCGAACTGCATTCCCAATTGTCGAAGCGTCTCGGGTGGATTACTTATCAGACGGCTATCAATAATCGTACGTTCAGTCTCCGTCAGCAAGTCGATGGCATCCCCGACCCGAATCACCATGCTCGATAGAAGACCTGATGCGCTCCCCGTCAAATGGTCGATTCCAATCTCGCTCACTTCGCTATCAAGCCCCGTTCGATGAGCGAGTGTCATAACCTCCGGGCTCAGCACATCAGCGAATGTCCTGACATCAAGTAATTCTTCCGCAGAGGCAAACAGCCGCGCCAATACCTGCTTCGCGCTGTCCCATCGCAATGCGCTCCCCGCCAAATGGTCGATTCCAATCTCGCCCACTTCGCTATCAAGCCCCATTCGATGAGCGAGCGTCATAACCTCCGGGCTCAGCACATCAGCGAATGTCCTGACACCAGGCAATTCTTCCACAGAGGCAAACAGCCGCGCCAATACTTGCTTCGCGCTGTCCCACCGCATGGTCCGAGAGTCTGTTGTCGGGGTATGCACCACCTCCGAAGCTTCTGGCAGATCCTCCATTGATTCCCCTGTTAGCATAAATTCTTCCTCTTTCCCTCGTACACACTCAATGAGATACCTCTCGATTGTCAACACAAGGTCTGTGAGCGACTGATCTCCGCAAGCCGGATTCCAGGTAACTGCCCCACAGTAACAGCATCATGGTTGAATGCAGGAGGTTCGATACAGAATGATACCTTGAACAGGCGGTTACGTGTGCGCGCAACGGGCTACACCGGAGCGAGAGAGCGAATTGAGGGCATTCATTCATCAGAAAATACTCCTGGCTTCGCCCTCAACCTGTCTGAACAACCACGGCCATCATACGACACGTTCAAGCCCACAGGCACACCCCCTCCGGCGGCTATAATTTTGCCTCCCATGAGGCACCACATCATCTTGAGCAATCCTCGAAAAATCCTCGTCACCAGCGCCCTGCCCTACGCCAACGGCGAACTGCATCTCGGCAACATGCTGGAGCATGTGTACACCGATGTCTGGGTACGTTTTCAGCGCCTGCGCGGTCATCAGGTGGTCTATGTGTGCGCCGATGATGCCCACGGCACACCCACCATGCTGCGCGCCGAAGCCGAAGGTCTGGCACCGGAAAAACTCATCAAGCATCTGCGCGAAGCCCATGTGCGCGACCTCGAGGGCTTCCTCATCAGTCACGACAACTACCACACCACCCACTCCGAGGAGAATCAATCTCTCGTCGAGGCCATGTATCTCGGGCTCGCCGATGCGGGCCTCATCTCCACCGGCGAGGTGGAACAACTCTTTGATGAACGCCGAGGCCTGTTTCTCTCCGACCGCTACGTCAAGGGCATTTGCCCGCGTTGCGGCCTGCCAGAACAATATGGCGACAACTGCGAGGGATGCGGCGCGAGCTACGAAGCCACGGAACTGATAGACCCGGTCTCCACCCTGTCCGGCGAACCGCCGGTGAAGCGATCATCCACCCACTACTTCTTTGACCTTCCCAAATTCACACAGGAACTCGATACCTGGGTGAGGAGTGGTTCGGTGTCGGCAGAGGTCGCCAACAAGCTGGCCGAGTGGCTTGATGCCGGGCTCAAACCCTGGGACATCAGCCGCGATGCGCCCTACTTCGGCTTTGCCATTCCCGGTGCCCGCGACAAGTACTTCTATGTCTGGATGGATGCGCCCATCGGCTACATGGCGAGCCACCTGAATCTGGTGCACAGCAACGGTCAATCAAGGCAGCAGGATTTCGATGCCTGGTGGCGCGAGGACTCTGGCACCGAACTGGTGCATTTTGTTGGCAAGGACATCATCTACTTCCATGCCCTCTTCTGGCCGGCGGTGCTGTCGGGCGCTGGCTATCGCAAGCCGTCGCGCGTGGTGGCGCACGGATTCCTCACCGTCAACGGTGTCAAGATGTCCAAATCACGCGGCACCTTCATCCTCGCCGAAACCTATCTGGCGCATCTTGACCCCGAATATCTGCGTTACTACTTTGCCTCCAAGCTGAGCCCGAACATCGCGGATACGGATCTCAATCTGGATGACTTCATGAACCGTGTCAATTCCGATCTGGTGGGCAAACTGGTGAACATTGCCAGCCGCTGTGCACGCTTCATCGAGCGCAATTTCGAGTATTGCCTCGCCACGGAATTGCACGATGCAGAACTCTGGGATGCCTTTCAGCAGCGTCGTGCGGCAATCGCCGAGTATTACGAATCCTGCGAAGTCGGCAAGGCGGTGCGCGAAATCATGGCACTCGCTGACCGCGCCAATCAATACATCACGCGACAGGAACCCTGGAAACTGATCAAGCAGCCGGAGCGAACAGACGAAGTGCATGCCATTTGCAGCCAGGGGCTGAACATGTTCCGGTTTCTCATGATCTGCCTCAAGCCGGTACTGCCGAAGGCCGCCGAACGCGCGGAAGCCTTTCTCGACGCTGGCGAGATGGTCTGGGCGGATACCGGCGAACCCCTGAGCGGACACCGGATTCAAGCCTTTGAACCACTCATGCGGCGTATTAACCGCAAGTCGGTGGAGCGCATGATGGCAGCCACGAATCCGGGTGAGCAGGCCGGGGAGACGAGTTCAGGTGCACAGGCACCTTCACGGCCAGGTGACAGCAAGGCCGGGCAGACAGGTGGTGATGCCTCGTACGCAACCACGCAGATTTCCATTGACGATTTTCTCGGGGTGGACTTGCGCGTAGCCAGGGTGCTGACAGCCGAGAGAGTGGATGGTGCCGACAAACTGCTGCGCCTCACGCTTGATGTCGGCGAGACGCAGCGACAGGTGTTTGCCGGCATTCGCTCCGCCTATGCGCCGGAGGCCCTTGTTGGTCGGCTGGTGGTGCTGGTGGCGAATCTGGCACCACGAAAGATGCGCTTCGGAACCTCGGAGGGCATGGTGCTGGCGGCGGGTGAAGGTGGCCGGGAGATCTTCCTGCTGTCTGCGGATTCCGGGGCAACCCCCGGGATGCGAATACGTTAATCAGGCATCGCTTCTCGGTGCGAGCACATGGGCGACCTCTTCTCGCTATTGATCGGTGCCTTGCTCATCAACAACTTCGTGCTCGTCTGGTTTCTCGGGCTGTGCCCCTTCATGGGCGCTTCGACGCGCCCCGATAACGCGCTCGCGCTTGGCCTGGCCACCTGCTTCGTGCTCATGGTGTCGGCAGCGTCTTCCTGGCTTCTCTACCACTTTGTGCTGATGCCCTTCGGGCTGACCAGCTTTCGCATCATCGCCTTCATTCTGGTAGTGGCTTTTCTGGTGCAAGCAACCGAGATATATGTTCGCCACGCACATCCCCTGCTTCATCAGACGCTCGGTGCGTATCTGCCGCTGGTCACCAGCAATTGCGCGGTGCTCGGTGTCGCACTCATCGCACTCGGGCAACAGCTCGACTTCATGGAAACCTGTGTGTACGCGCTCGGTGCCGCCCTTGGCTTCTGGCTGGTGCTGCTGCTCTTTGCTGCCATCCGCCGACAACTCGAGGGGGCAGATATTCCCCGGCGCTTTGCGGGCATGCCCATTGCGCTGGTGACGGCAGGCTTCATGTCGCTGGCGTTCATGGGGTTTGCAGGATTCACGCAGTGATCGAGGTGCTGCTCCAGGCGCTCGTTATTGGTGCCGCATGCGCCGGGCTGGGATGGCTTCTGAGCCATGCCAACAGACGCTGGAGTGCTGGCCAATCCGAACTCGTCGCCGCCATCGAAGCCAGGTTACCGCAGACCCAGTGCGGGCAATGTCAATACCCGGGCTGTCATGCCTATGCCACAGCGGTTGCCGAGGGTGAAGCTATCGACCGCTGCCCTCCGGGTGGAGATGTCACACAAAACGCGCTGTCACAGCTTCTCAATCGCCCGCTCGAGCGCGTCACACAAACCAGCCATGGCGCGGAATCCAGTGAGATGCCTGTGCAGGTCGCGCGAATTCGAGAGCCTGAATGCCTCGGCTGCACCCTGTGCATCAAGGTGTGTCCGGTGGATGCCATCATCGGCGCACAGGGCTGTCTGCATGGCGTACTCGAAGATCAATGCACAGGCTGTGAGCTCTGCCTGGCTGCCTGTCCGGTTGATTGCATCGATCTGCTGGAGCGTTCCGAGGACGCGCAAGCGCGCAGAGTACCGCGCACGAAGGCACTTGCAGAGCCACTCGGCTGCATCCGCTGCGGGAGATGCGACGACATCTGCCCAAGGAATATCCCGGTGAGGGCCCTGTGGTGGTCGATTCGCCAGAATGCACACGAACCTGCATCCCTTGACCCGGGTGCACAGGACTGCATCGCCTGCGGGTTGTGCGACACCCACTGCCCGAGCGGCATCTCGCTCGCGCAGCCTATCCTCAGGCAGGCGGCGCAGGAACGCGCACACGAAAGCGCTCGGCAAGAGGCAGAGCGCGCCTTGAAGCTGTTTGACATCACCAGTGTGCGGCGCGATCAGGAGGTCAGGGCCGCCAAGGCTCGGCGCGAACAAAGACTGCGACGACGACGGGCCGGGGGTGATGCCTCATGAATTTCAAGGCGCTCGGAACGCCCGGCATCATGTATGTGGTGCTGCTGGCACTCGTTCCGGGCGTGTTGTGCATGCTGCCATGGTTCGGCACGATGATACTCGTTCAGCTGGCCCTGGCCACTGTACTCGGCCTGGGCATTGAAGCGGCCTGTCTGTATGCGCGCGGTCTGCGTGGCGAGGCGCTGAGGCATCACCTGCTTGACGGCAGCGCTCTGGTGACCTCGCTGCTGGTCGCTCTGTGTTTACCGCCAACCGCCCCCTGGTATCTCCTCGTGCTGGCGCTGACAGTCGGTCTGGGGCTCGCCAAACACGCCTACGGGGGGCTCGGCAACAACATACTGAATCCGGCCATGGCTGGCTATGTCGTCATTCTGGTCGCTTTTCCCGGCGAGCTTTCCGTGTGGGTGGTGGATGGCGTAACCTCGGCCACACCGCTCGAACAATTCCGTTTTCGTGGCGGTGCCACCGTCGCCGACATCTGGCCACAGGCCTTCGGCATGCTTGGCGGCAAGGGGTGGGAATGGATGAATCTTGGCTTTCTTGTCGGCGGCCTGTTGCTGCTTGCGCTGCGCATCATCAACTGGCGGGCACCCGTCGCCTTTCTGGTCGCCCTGTCGCTGTGCGCGGCACTCGGATACGATCAGGGGAGTTCGCACAGCCTGGGGCCGGTCGGTATGCACCTCTTCAGTGGCGGCACTATGCTGTGCGCCTGGTTCATCATCACTGATCCCGTATCTGCACCGGCATCGTCCCGGGGGCAACTCGTGTTCGGCGCGATGATCGGAGTGCTGGCATTCCTGATACGGAGCTTTGGTGCCTACGCCGATGGCATCGCCTTTGCCGTATTACTCGGCAATATCAGTGCGCCATTCATCGACGAGTGCATGCGTCGGGCACACGCGAGAATTCCGGCGTGAACCTGCGCACAGCAGCGCATCTCGGGCTGATTACCAGTCTCGGCAGCCTGCTGGTGCTTGTGGTTTCGGGACTGACCGAAGAGGTGCGGAGCGAGAACCGGCGGGCGGCTGCACGGTCAGGTTTGATGGAGCTCGTGCACACGCAGCTGCCAGCGGGAATTGATCTTGATCTTCGTCGGCTGGGCGAGTCTGTCGCGCTGTGTGATACGCACGGTGTGCGGCAATCTGTGCTCATCCCCGGCCTGGCCTCTGGCTATGCCGGCGAGATGCAGTTCGTGGCCGCAGTTGACAGCTCCGGGCATGTCACCGGTGTGCGTGTGCTCGCCCACAGTGAAACGCCAGGCATAGGTGATGTGGTGGAGGCTGGCAAATCGCCCTGGATTCACGGCCTTGCAGGACGCGAGCGGGCAACCACGCGCTGGGCACTTTCTCGCGATGGAGGTGATATTGATGGCGTGACCGGCGCGACCATCACCTTGCGAGGCTTGCTGCACGGTGTGCGTGAACACCTGGCGGACAACCTCCCGGAGTGCGCGGCATGAATCAGGCAACGGATGTCCTGACGCGGGGACTGGTACGCGAGAACCCGGTGTGGATACAGATGCTCGGCCTGTGCCCGGCAATGGCTGTCACCACCTCGGTCTCCAACGCACTGGGGCTGGCGCTGGCGACGCTCTTCGTTCTGGTTGGCAGCAATCTGGTAGTCGGCAGCATCCCCATCCCGGAGCGTGTGCGCCTGCCAGCACTGGTGTTCATCATCGCCAGTTTTACCACCACCGCAGCGCTACTGCTCGAAGCTTTCGCCTTCACGCTCTACGAGCGCATCGCACTCTATGTGCAGATCATCGTCACCAACTGCATCATTCTGGCCAGAGCCGACGGCTATGCGCGCAACCAGCGTCCCGCACTCGCGCTGCTTGATGCGCTGGGCGTGGGCCTCGGATTCGGTGCCGCACTCCTCGCCTTTGGCGCTATACGCGAAATCCTGGGATCAGGCACACTCTTCGCCGGAATGGAGCACCTCTTCGGCGACCTGGCGAGCAACTGGGAAAGACGCATCCTGCCCGAGGGGTTGACCTTCCCGCTGGCGTTGCTGCCGCCCGGGGCTTTCCTGATTGCCGGCCTCGCGCTTGCCCTGTGTCGCGGGCGGGGACACGCACGGGGACAGGAACAGTAATGCTGCCGGAGGCGTGGTGAACAAGGACAAGCGACAGGAGATTTTCAGTCGGTTGCAAGCGGCGAATCCGGCTCCCACCACTGAACTCGAATATGAGAGCGGATTTCAGTTGCTCATTGCCGTCATCCTCTCGGCGCAGGCGACCGATGTGAGCGTGAACAAGGCGACGGTCGGCCTGTTTCGGGAAGCCCCGACCGCCGCGGCCATGCTCGAACTGGGCGTGAAGGGCGTGAAGCGCCACATCGCCTCCATCGGTCTCTACAACAGCAAGGCAGAGAACATCATCAAGACCTGCGAGCGCCTGATCAATGAGCATGACGGCGAGGTGCCGCGTGACCGGGCGGCGCTCGAGAGTCTGCCCGGCGTGGGACGCAAGACCGCCAATGTGATTCTCAACACGCTGTTCGGCGAGCCGGTGATTGCCGTGGACACACACATATTTCGCATCGCCAACCGCATTCGCCTCGCGCCCGGCAAGACGGTGCGAGCGGTGGAGGACAGGCTTGTGCGACTGACCCCCAGGGAGTTTCTGAAGAACGCGCACCACCATCTGATCCTGCACGGCAGGTATGTCTGCACAGCACGAAACCCCAAGTGCGGGGCCTGCTGCATTCGCGACCTGTGCGAGTATCCGGGGCGTTTCGAGTCGTCAGCGGACGACAAATGAAAAGCTGCCCTGCATCGCCTCAGGTCAGCGCGGACTTTCGCGTATTGCCCGGCCAATCAGGGCGAATGCGCACCGTAGCGCGCACCCATCTCGCGTCCACAAGGAATTCCGGCTCCGGCTGGCAATTGTCGCGCAGTGCACGGCGCACCATGGGGATGCCTGCCCCATACCTTTGCACCAGACCGGTCACACGCATGGCCTCGGCGAGGTTCAGATTGCGGTAGCTCGTGAAGCCGGGTTGCCCGAAGTTCTCAGCCGTCACATCTCCGTACGGACCGCCCGGACTGATGATCTCGACGCGGTCATTGAACCAGTGCACCCTGGTCGGGCTGGTGGATGCTTCGTAGGCGCGGTGCATGATCGCATTGCACACGAGCTCCTGAAGGGCATCAAGCGCGTAGGTAGCGCGCCGGATTTCCCTGCTTTGTGTGCCTGTCTCGACCGAGATGTGACGTTGTGCGCGCATCTCCCGGACCAGTTCCTGCACGGCTTCTTCGACCGGCCCATCGAAGCGCTCGGCATGCAGAATCGGATCGGACAGATCTTCCCCGTCAATACGCAGGAACTGGATGTAGGCGCAAGGTAGATGGCTCATGGGCCTCGCACAGAGCATCAGTACGCCAAGCGCAGTGGGTGTCGGATCGTCAACGCTCACGATCATCTTGGTGGCTGCCAGCCGTTCTTCGATAGTACGGTCGTTACGCTCCAATACTTCGGGGTCGAACGCGCGTGGCAGATACAGGTACTGGAACCGGCGCAGGTCAAGGTCATCAAGCGTAGCTGCGTACATGGCGCGTGCATCAAAGGACACATCCCGGTGGCGTCGCTTTTCATTCAGGATGCGCTCGTCCTGCGCAGTCGCAAGCGCCCGGCGCGGCCCGACACGAATCCAAATGCGGCCACGAAACCGCACCGGAGGGGAATCCGAAGGCATCACGGCAATAACCGCGACATCTCGTCCGCGCACAGTATGTGTGGTAACCGTCATGGTGGGCGGCGGCAGGATGTTGCCGTCCGTCTTGCAATGGGCGAGCTTCTGCAGCAAGGCATCATTGATCTCGAGCCCGGTGGGGCTGCCTGCATCGTCCACGCCAATAAAGATCACACCGGGCTGGCGATGGCCGGGCAGGTCGTTGGCAAAGGCGCAAATAGCTTCGCGAATCGAAGTGGACACCTTTCCTTCCAGGCTCTGCTTTCGCTCGACAAGATCGGATTCCGTGGCAACCATCATCGCTTCGAGTTCAGCATCGCTATACATACAAGGCACGTTACCCTCCGGCTCTGTGAGTAGCCCTATCGTCTCAGTCCTGACTGGTTCGTTCAACTGTCGGCCCAGGCAGAACGCAGGCAAGGCCGATGAACATGTGCGCCTTGAACCTTCAGACAAGTTCGACGAGTTCCACTTCCGAGGCAAGAATCCTCTCGCCCAGAAAGATCGACCCCAGGCGCGCAAAGCGACGCGTGTTATCCGTGGTGAGCAACACCCGACCGGCATTTCGCTCGCCGGACGCATTGCCTTGGTCACCGGTCGCAGGCAGATGCATCGCCGCATCCTGGAACAGCTCTCTCGCCACCTCTCTCGCCACCTCGGCTGCGGAATCCACCAATGACACCCCACCCGGCAGGGCACGGCGAAAGAAGCGGCCAAGCGCGGGAAAATGCGTACAACCGAGCAGCAGCGTATCGGCCGCGCGCCCACCGATCAGGCCGCGGAGGGAATGGCGCACTATGGCTTCACTCAAGGCCTCGTCCTGAGCTTCCAGATCCTCGGCGAGGGTCACGAGCAGCGATGCCGAACGGGTAAGGATGCGCGCCTCGGGGCATCGTGCGAGTATCGCGCGCACATAGGCACCGCCACGCACCGTGCCTTCGGTGGCAAGCACCGCGATGCGCCCGGTCGCACTCCGCGCACATGCCGCCTGTGCGCCCGGCTCGACAACGCCAAACACCGGCAACGGCGCTATCTCTCGACGCAGTGTCGGCAAGGCCACAGCGGAGGCCGTGTTGCAGGCCACCACCAGGGCCTTGATGCCGCGCTCGAGCAACAGCTGCGCTGCCTTGATCGCGTAGCGCTCGACGGTTTGCGGGCTCTTGGCACCATAGGGCAGACGCGCAGCATCGCCGAGGTAGATGAAGCCTTGCGTCGGAAAGGACGCTTCGAGGACGCTCAGGAGCGTCAGTCCACCAACGCCCGAATCGAACAGACCGATGGGCGCGACAGATTTCAGTCGATTCTTTCCGCTTCGAGCCAGAGGAGCGCCGACGGGCTTCAGCCGCACCTGTCGGCTGCGCCGAGCTTCAGTCGCAGCGCATTGAGCTTGATGAAACCTTGTGCATCGTATTGATCGTAGGCACCAAGGTCGTCTTCGAAACTCGCCAGACCGGATCTATAGAGGCTCCGCTCGGAGCGCCGTCCGAGCACCGTCACGCAGCCCTTGAAGAGCTTCAGGCGCACCTCGCCACAGACACCTCGCTGCGAGTGATCAATGAGCGCTTGCAGTGCCTCTCGCTCCGGCGACCACCAGTAGCCGTTGTAGATGAGTGACGCGTAGCGCGGCATGAGCTCATCCTTGAGATGCGCAAGTTCCCGATCCAGACACAGCGATTCGATGGCGCGATGCGCCTTGAGCAACAGGGTACCGCCGGGGGTCTCGTAACAGCCCCGCGATTTCATGCCGACATAGCGATTCTCGACCAGATCCAGGCGGCCTATGCCGTGTCGGCCAGCGACTTCGTTGAGCGTGGCGAGCAGCGTCGCCGACGACATGGGCGTTGCATCAATCGCCACCGGATCGCCATTCTCGAACCTGAGCGTGAGTTCGTCGCAGACATCCGGGGCGTTTTCGAGCGATGCGGTGCGCAGCCACATGGACTCATCAGGCGTGAAGTCCGGGTCCTCGAGCTCGCCACCCTCGTAGGAGATGTGCAGCAGGTTGGCATCCATCGAATAGGGAGGCTCGGTGTCCCCTGTACGTGCGCCCTCGACCGGGATCTGATGCGCTTCGCAGAAAGTCATGAGCGCCGAACGTGAGTTGAGATCCCACTCGCGCCAGGGCGCAATGATTTCCATCGCCGGATTCAGCGCATAGGCACCGAGCTCGAATCGCACCTGATCGTTGCCCTTGCCGGTGGCACCGTGGGAAATTGCCTGTGCACCGGTCTCGCGCGCAATCTCGACCATTCGCTTGGCAATGAGCGGACGTGCGATGCTGGTGCCGAGCAGGTACTCGCCCTCATACACCGCATTGGCGCGAAACATGGGGAAGACATACTCGCGCACGAATTCCTCGCGCAAGTCTTCGATGTGAATCTCGGCGGCACCCATGGCCTCGGCCTTGGCGCGCGCCGGTTCCACCTCTTCGCCCTGGCCGATGTCGGCAGTGAAGGTGACCACTTCGGCATCATGTGCCACCTGCAACCATTTGCAGATGACGCTGGTATCGAGCCCGCCGGAATAGGCGAGCACGACCCGCTTGCGAGCAGTTTGGGCGATGGCCATGGATCCGGTGTGCTGCGTCCTGATGCTCGGACTAGTCACTGTCCTTGTCGGCCGCTTCGAGCAGTGGCTGCAATTCACCCGACTCGTGCATTTCCGTCACTATATCGCAGCCGCCCACAAGCTCACCTTGCACGAACAACTGCGGGAAGGTCGGCCACTCGGCATAGTCGGGCAAGGAAGCGCGAATCTGCGGATGGCTGAGGATGTCCACATAGGCGAAGGGCTTTCCGCAGGCCATGAGGCACTGCACCGTGCGCGCCGAGAAGCCGCACATGGGCTGCTCCGGTGTCCCTTTCATGTAGAGGAGGATCGAATTGGACTCGATCTGCTCGCGAATGGTGTCCATCACATCCATGCGTCTTTTCCGGGTGGTTGCGGTAATCCGGCATTGTACTCGCAATGTCGCCGGTGCCTTGCGTACATGTCGGCATCAACGGTACTCATCGCAAAGACACCAGATTCGTCGGCTTTCCACTCACATAGGCTTCGATATTGCTTATGGTCATCTCGCACAGGCGTTTCTGGGTGGCGACACCGGCGAAGCCCACATGCGGCGTGACAATCACGTTGGGCAGGTTGCAGATGCGCATCAGGGGCGAATCATCTGGCGGCGGCTCCTCACACGCCACATCTATACCGGCGGCGGCAATGCGGCGCTGCTCGATGGCTTCGGCGAGCGCTTCTTCATCGACAATTTCGCCGCGCGAGGTATTGATGAAGATCGCCTCCGGCTTCATCAATCGAAAGGCATCGCGGTTCAACAGTGCGCGCGATCTGCCATTCAGCTCCGTGTGACAGGACACCACATCCGACTCCCTGAGCAGCCATGTGAGCGACACGATATCGTCTCCTCGGCGCCTGTTCGGACTGTGAAACAGGATATTCATGCCAAAGGAATGCGCGCGCCGCGCCACGCTGCGGGCGATGGCACCAGTGCCGATTACGCCCAACAGTGAGCCTTCGAGTTCCAGAACAGGCCGGTTGTAGAAGCAGAATTGACCGGCGGCCTGCCAGGCACCGGAGATGACCTGCTGGCGATATTCAAACAGGTTGCGACGCAAACTCAGGATAAGTGCCATGGTGTGCTCGGCCACGGATGTCCGTGCATAGCCCGGCACGTTGCACACCGAGATACCGTGCCTCTCGGCGGATCGAATATCGATGATGTCGGTGCCGGAGGCGATGACAGCAACAAGTCTGAGGTCTGGCAAGAGACGGATGTGCTCTTCCCGAATCGGCACCTTGTTGGTAATCGCAATCTGTGCGCCCTGCAACCGCGTGACCACATCATGCGGCGCACACTGGTTATGGGAGCGCCAGACATGCGGGAAGGCGGGCGCGGGCATCTCAATCTCGGGACTGATGGTTCCCTGATCAAGAAAGACGATGGTGGGTTTCGCTTCGGGGTGGCCTGTGGTGGACATGTGCGTACCGTCGTGAAGGCTGTGGAGAGATTGTATGTGACCTCGGTATGCTCTGATCAAGCCCATCCGTGGATTTGATCGGATTCGCAAGCCGGAAGTGCGGGTCGCCTCGCACCGCTTGACGCGATGCACGGAAGTACACACACTCACCGTACACCACACGCAGACAGGCCATGAGCGAGTTCGATTTCGACACGCGCCACAGTCGCGCCGGCACCGGAGCGATCAAGTGGACGCGATACGGACCCGACGAGAGTGATGCCATGCTGCCTTTCTGGGTGGCAGATATGGATTTCCGGCTGGCACCAGTCATTGAAGCGGCGCTCAGCGAACATCTGGCACACGGAATTCTGGGATATTCGGAACCGACCGAGGGACTGAACCAGGCCTTCGTCGAGTGGCTGGAGCAGCAGTACGCCTGGCGCGTACAGGTGGACTGGCTGGTCTGGCTGCCGGGAGTGGTGCCGGGGTTCAACATCGCCTGCCGACTCCCGGAAGGGAGTCAGCAAGCCATCATGATGAATACGCCGCTCTACTATCCGTGTCTCGATGCCCCGGAAAAGATGGGGCATCGCTCGATTCACGTACCGCTCGACCAGCCTCGAGGTCAGGCTCGGGGATGCGCGAGCATGGATTTCGAGCGTATGCAGGCAAGCCTCACGCCGGATACGCGCATGTTTCTCGCCTGCAATCCGCAGAACCCGACCGGGCGCGTCTATTCACGACGCGAACTCACCGAGCTTGCCGAGTTCTGCCTCAGGAATGATCTGCTGATCTGTTCGGACGAGATTCACGCGCCGCTGGTGCTGGATTGCGAGCGTCGCCATCACACCATCGCCGAGGTGGTTCCCGAAATCGCAGCGCGGACCATCGCCCTGTTCGCGCCCTCCAAGGCGTGGAACCTCGCCGGGCTCGGCTGTGCAGTCGCGGTGATTCCGGATGCAACTCTGCGGCAGGCATACCTGGCCGCACACACCGGTCTGGTACCCATGATGAGCCCCCTGGCCATGACCGCAGCCGAGGCCGCATACAGGGATGGCGAACCATGGCGCGAAGCGCTGATCGACTACTTGCGCGGCAATCTCGAATACCTGTATGAACGCATCGGGCAATTGCCCGGCGTGACCATGCGCCCGGTTGAAGGCACCTGTCTCGCCTGGATTGATGTCTCGGCGCTGGCGGTCGCGCGCCCTGCGAGCTACCTGCGAGCCTTCGGTATCGCCCTGTCCGAGGGCGAGCAATTCAAGGGAGCAGGCCATGTGCGCCTCAACTTTGGCTGCCCGCGAGCCATGCTCGAAGAGGGTTTGGCGCGCTTCGAGACGGGCGTTCGCGCCGCCCTTGATGGCCAGACGGCGGGCATCGGGCGACAGGCTCCTGACAGCGAACGCGTCGCGTCATGAGCACACGCGCTGTACTCGCGCTCGATCAGGGCACCTCGAGCTCTCGCGCCATCATCTTCAATTCGGACGGCCGGGTGCTCGGCATCGGGCAGAAGCCGCTCGCTTCCTCCTGTCCGAACCCTGGCTGGGTAGAGCAGGACCCGGAAGCCATCTGGCAGGGAACGCTTGATGCAGTACGCCAGGCCATGACTTCGGCCGGCATTGACCCCGCCCACCTGCTCGCCATCGGCATGGCCAATCAACGCGAAACTGTCCTCTTCTGGCATCGCCAGACCGGAGAATCCCTGGGACCAGCCATTGTCTGGCAGGACCGCAGGAGCGCCGGGATATGTGCGCGCATGCGCGCGGACGGCCTCGAGGCACTCGTACGCGAGCGCACCGGCCTGGTGATCGACCCCTATTTCTCGGCCACCAAGATTGCCTGGCGCCTCGCCCATGATGCCGAGCTGTGCAGACTCGTCGAGGCGGGGAATCTGTGCTGCGGCACAGTGGATGCCTTCCTGATCGCGCGCCTGACCGGCAGACACGCTACCGACGCGAGCAATGCCTCACGTACGCAACTCTTCGATACCGCCAAACACATCTGGCATCAGGATCTGCTGGACTACCACGGCATCCCGGTCTCGATCATGCCCGAGGTGCTGGACAGTGTTGATGACTATGGCAGTACGTCAAGGGATGTTCTCGGTGCCTCCGTGCCGGTGCTCGGCGTCGTCGGCGACCAACAGGCGGCGCTCATCGGACAGGCGTGTCTTGAAGTGGGTGCGACCAAGGCCACCTATGGCACGGGCTGCTTCGTCATGAGCAACAGCGGCCAGAATCGACTGCTGTCGCGTCATAATCTGCTCTCGACCATCGCCTGGCGACTCGATGGTCAGACATGCTTTGCGCTCGAAGCGAGCCTGTTCGTCGCCGGCATGGCGATCAAGTGGCTGCGCGATCAGATCGGACTGATCGAGAGCGCGGAAGAAAGCGAGCGTCTGGCGCGAGAAACCGGCGGCGACACCGGCGGGGTAATCTTCGTGCCGGCGCTGTCCGGCCTGGGCGCACCGCATTGGTGCCCTGAAGCGCGCGGGCTGATTCGCGGCCTGTCTCCGAATACCACGCGCGCCGAACTGGTAACCGCCGTGCTCGCCAGTATCGGCTACTCGACTGCCGAACTGCTTGCAGTCATGGCGAGCGACGGAGCCAGTAGCGAGCGGTTGCATGTCGATGGCGGCATGGTGGTCAACAACTGGCTGTGCCAGTGGATCTCGGATCTGTGCCAGGTCGAGGTCGAGCGCCCGGAGGTGGCGGAATCCACCGCTCTCGGTGCCGCCATGCTCGCCTTCCTCGGGGCCGGAGAATTCGCTGATCTGGCGCAAGCCGCCGACATGCGACGGGTGGAGCGCACCTTCACGCCGAAGACCACGCCGGTGCGCGAACTCATGGACGAATGGCGACGCGCGGTGCACATCACGATTGAAGACGCGCGCGGGTGAGCCTCACGCGAAAAGCGATGTCCTGCACCTGGTATGTTCTGATCAAGTCCATCCGTGGACTTGATCAGATTCGCAAATCAGAAGTACGCTTCTGATTTGCTCGCAGATTCAATGCCTTACGGCACTGAATCTGGCGGCACATCCGTGTGCCGCACGGGAAACTCTGTTATTCAGAGTTTCCCGTGACTCCGGGGTGCGCTCCGGCACCGAGTGAGTCGGCGCTGCCTTCACCTTCAGTCGAGAATCAACTTCTCCAGCAGCGCCTGTTGCGCGTATCGGCGATTGTGCGCCTCATGCCAGACAACCGAGCGCGGATCGGCAAGCAGGCCTGCGCCGATCTCCTCTCCATGATGTGCTGGCAGGCAGTGCATGAAGAGAGCATCAGGCTTCGCGAGGTCAAGCAGTTCGGCAGTGACCTGAAAGCCCTGAAAGCGCGCAACACGGGCTTCACGTTCATCGTCCTGGCCGATAGAGGCCCAGACATCGGTCACCACCAGATCTGCGTCCTTGACGGCTGTCTGCGGGGAGTGGCAGAGATCTACCCGCGTCGCCCGTGACGGCATGTCCGGCTCCATGCCTTGCGGCGTGGCAATCATCAGATCGAAGTCAAACTGCACCGATGCCTCGATATAGCTCCGGCACATGTTGTGGCCATCGCCCACAAAGGCTACGCGCTTGTCGGCAATCTCGCCGCGCAATTCGAGGTAGGTCTGCATGTCGGCGAGCAATTGACAGGGGTGCGAGCGATCCGTCATGGCATTGATGACGGGTACAGCCGCAGCGGCAGCAAAGGCTTCAAGACGCTCATGCTTCAGTGTGCGAATGGCCACCGCGTCAATCATTCCGGCAAGCGCCCGTGCGGTGTCTTCCAGGGGTTCTCCACGGCCAAGCTGCGAGTCCGCGGGCACCATATTGATGGCGTGACCACCGAGCGATGCCATACCCGATTCGAAGGCCACCCGTGTGCGGCTGGAGGCGGCTTCGAAGATCATCAGCAATACGCGCCCCTCGAGCGGTTGGCAGATGTGGCGCTGCTTGTGCAGTCGGCGAAACTCGATGCCTCTCGCCAGCAGCCGAGCCAGGTCTTCACGGGAGAAATCAAACAGTGTCAGAAAGTGCTGCTTCATGACTCAACCCCCGCACTCCGCAGGCTTTCCAGCGTCTTCACGAGGCGTATCACCAGTTCATCAGCTTCATCATCGGTCATCGTCAAGACAGGCAGGATGCGAATCACGCGATCGCCAATGCAGTTGATCAGGAGTCCATGCTTCATGGCGGAAGACACCACGCCCGTGACGGGTTCGGCGAGTTCGATACCGAGCATGAGGCCACGCCCGCGAATCTCCCTGACAGGCGGTATGCGATTCGAACCCTCGATGGCCCGCTCGAGCCCGCCGCGAATGCGCGCTCCAAGTTCGGCGGCGCGTGACTCGAGGCCCTCGTCATGCACCGCATCAAGCACCGCGTGCGCCGCCGCACAGGCGAGCAGATTACCGCCGAAGGTGGAGCCATGCGCTCCCGGGCCGAAAACCTGCGCTGCCTTGCCAGCCGCAAGACAGGCACCGATCGGCACCCCATTGCCGAGGCCCTTGGCCGTGGTCAACACATCCGGAAGCACATCCTCATGCTGAAACGCGAAATACTTGCCGGTACGCGCATTGCCGGTCTGCACCTCGTCAAGCATGAGCAGCCAGCCGTGCTCGTCGCAATGCTTTCGCATGGCTTCGAGATAGCCGCGTGGCGGCTGATACACGCCGGACTCGCCCTGAATCGGCTCAAGCAGCACCGCGACTATGTGCTTGGTGTTTCTGGTGGTGGCGCGCACCGCATCCATGTCGCCAAAATCGGTACGCACAAAACCGGGCATGAGTGGCTCGAATCCGGCCTGAATCTTGCGATTGGCGGTGGCAGTAAGCGTTGCCAGCGTACGTCCGTGAAAGGCACCACGCATCACCAGAATAAGCGGGTTGTCAACCTTGAGGCCGTGACCATACAGGCGCGCGATCTTGATGGCTGCTTCGTTGGCTTCAGCGCCTGAATTGCAAAAGAAAACGCTGTCCATGCCGGACAGATCACACAGTCGCCGCGCAAGCCGCGCCTGCAATTCGATTTCGTACAGGTTGGAAGTGTGCAGCAGGGTGGCGGCCTGCTTCGCAACGGCTTCACGCACACCCTCGTGTGCATGACCGAGGCCGCAGACTGCAATGCCGGTCAAGGCATCAAGGTACGCCTTGCCTTGCGTGTCATACAGCCACACGCCTGCGCCACGCTCGAAGGCGACCGGCAGGCGGGCATAGGTTGGCATGAGACAGGACTGATCGGCATCAGCCGAGAGATTGCGGGTCATCTCGAATATCTTGGGGGTGCGTAACCGCCCCTCACCTAAACGAACATGCTATCAGATTATGGTGGAGTCGTTTTCGGGTGAACATGGGGTGCCGGAGTCGCAAAAATCGGCGAATAGCTTCATTCAAGCGAAATACTGTCCAAATTCCCCCGACCACCTCACTTCAGCCCCCCGCCACACGCTCGCCTCTCAGTCTCATATCCGGTGAACGAGCACAATCATGAACATATTGTTGCAAATGTGTTACAGTCAGCCTCGACAATGTCTGTGGGTGCCATTAAAGAGGGTTCTTCCCGATTTGATGGAAAGGGGTTGATTGGCGCATTGGTCCTGCCTGATGTCGCCATGCAACGGTATCCGAGGAGGTAGATGGGGGATGTATCCTGTGAACTCAATCAAACTCATGCCAAATGGCATTCGTGTTTCTTCTGCGCTTCCCGCGCTTGCTCTGGGATTCTGTGCAGCGTTGGGGTTGTGGCTCACCGCGCCACTTGCGCTGGCGCAAGACGCGTCAGCGGAATCTGACGAACAGACCGAGCAAATGACCGATGAGGTTGTCGAGGCTCCCGAACAAGAGGATGAGGCATCCCCGGCAATTGAAGAGGTCGTAGTTACCGGCTCGCGTCTCAAGCGAGATACGTTCAGTAGCATCTCTCCCCTGCAGATCATCACGAGTGAAGCCTCGCGGGAAGCTGGCCTCCTGAGTGCAGACGATATATTGCAAACTTCGACAGCCGCTCAGGGACAACAGATCGACCTGACTTTTCAGGGGATTGTGCTTGACGATGGCCCAGGCACGAGTACTGTCAACTTGCGAGGCCTGTCGTCATCCAGAACGCTGGTGCTCCTGAACGGCAGGCGTATCGCGCCCTCAGGTGTGGAGGGTGCTCCCACTACGCCAAACCTCGCATTTCTTCCGGATTCTCTGGTGGCGCAATATGACCTGTTGCTCGACGGTGCTTCATCAATCTACGGCTCGGATGCCGTTGCGGGCGTGGTGAACGCCATTCTCCGCAAGGATTTCGACGGATTCGAGATACAGACTTTCTCTGATGTTCCATACCACGGCGATGGTCAGGCTCATACGCTTTCCCTTACCTGGGGGCGAAACTTTGATCGCGGGCTCGTGGGCGCAGCCTTCGAATACTCCGAATTCGAAGCTGTGGAATTTGCGGACCGGCCATGGACCGAGGAGTGCTCAAAGAATGTGGAAGTTGATCAGAACGGCGAAATTCGTACACGGGAATTGTGGCACGCGACCCGTCTGGGGATGCGTTGGGACGACTGTGCCTACCTCGGGGATACCGCCAGGGTTAGGGTACCCGAGGCGGGGTCAATCTTTTACACCCCTGGCTACAGTAACGGAGGCTGGCCGAATTTTTCGGAAGCCGAGAGCGTCTTCGGCACCTTCGGAGTTGATGGCGACGGAGATGGCGAGACAGATGTAAGCTACCGGGATTGGGATATCAACGGAAGAGAGAACTTCACGCACCTCTACCCGGAGTCGGACCAGCGCAATGCCTTCGCCTATGGTGAATATACGCTGGAGGGCGATATGAACCTGACACCCTACTTTGAATTCCTCTGGGGGAATCGAAGCTTTTATACCAGCTCCTGGGTTCAGACACTCGCTCCCGAGGTGCCAGCGGATAATCCGTTCAACATCTGCAATCCGGCTGCCGAGGGTGGCGTTGACTGTGGCATTGCACAGGCGGCTCTGCTGACAAATCCGCACTACATCTCATCCTTTGCGGAGTATTACACTGATCGGGACGGGTGCTACGGGCTCCCGGTCGATGAGTGTACGCCGGCGAACCTTGCAGAATTTCACCCCAGATTCAGATATGCCGTCCCTGGCCCATTCGGGCCGCAAGATGTTCAACCGG
Source organism: Pseudomonadales bacterium (assembly GCA_965199815.1). GTDB lineage: Bacteria > Pseudomonadota > Gammaproteobacteria > Pseudomonadales > Azotimanducaceae > Azotimanducus. The sequence continues at coordinate 523,725 of CBDATE010000028.1, read as the reverse complement.
AAGTGTTCGTGCGTGGTGACCGGAATGAGATATATACGGAAACTGATATCTTGCGTTTGGTAGGTGGAATTTCTGGCGACCTGCCGTTTCTCAATTTCGGGCACGTCAACGATTGGTCGTTTGATCTTGGCCTCGCCTATTCCACATCAGAAGCCAGTTCCGCAAGGCCAGGCATTCGCGAGGACCGACTCAATCATGCCCTCGGGGTGAATTCGCTGACCAATACGCCGTGTGAAAACACTGTGACTGACGATGACGGTATGGTTGCCGAGTTGGCCGCAGATGTAGTGGCCGGATGCGTACCGGTCAATATGTTCGCCCCATCGCTCTACCCCCCGGATGTAGTGATTGGCGACTTTGCTACTCAGGCCGAGCGGGACTATGTATTTGATGTCAGGGATTTCGACACGGAGTACACGCAAACTCTGGTGAACTTTTATATGACGGGCAACCTGTTTCAGCTCCCTGGTGGCGTGGTTGCTGCCGGTCTTGGCATCGAGTGGAGGGAGGATGAAATCAAGTCGATTCCGGATGAGGTAGCTCGGGATGGCCTGTTTTTCGGGTTTTTTACGGATGGGGGTGCCGAGGGCGCAAAGACCACGCAAGAGCTCTTCGCGGAGGTGGAGTTTCCGTTTGTGGCAGGCAAGAGGCTTGCTGAAGAAGTAACGCTCAATGTCTCTGCACGACTTACTGACGATGAATATCACGGCTCAGCGTGGACCGAATCCTTCAAACTGGGCTATCGTCCAATCAACTCGCTATTGGTGCGCGCAACCTGGGGCAGCTCATACCGCGCGCCGAATCTGCGCGAACTCTTCCTGCGGGACCAGACCGGGTTTCAGCGTCGTTTTGACCCCTGTATTGTTCCTGAAATCGCGTGGGACCGGCTTCAGGACGAATATATCCCGTCGGCTGACCCGCGACGTCCCTATGTGTTGGAAAACTGTCGCCGGGAGGGTGTTGATCCGACATCGTTTTATGACGACGGATTCAGCACCTATAGGACTGAGGTCTCCGCTGGCGGTTCCTTTGACCTGCAAGAAGAAACATCGATATCGAGGACCGTGGGCTTTTCCTGGGAGCAGCCGTTTACCAATCAGTTCGAGTTGGCGCTCGGCACAACGATGTACGAGATCAAGATCAAGAATACGATTATCGAGCCGAGTAGTCGGTTCATCATCAACGATTGCTACTACACCGAGACGGGTGTAAGCCCCTTCTGCTCCAGGATTACACGCGATTTCGATCAGGATCTGCCTTTTTTCGATATCATCGACCAAGGATTCATCAACCGCGACCTGGAGCGCGTGAGGGGCGTGGATGTGACCGCCACCTTCGAGGATGTCATCACACTGTTTGATCGTCCGTTCGAGGTTTCCATGGATTTCGACGCACACCGCTTGCTGGAAAGATCAACGCAAGAACTCGACGACGAGGGTAATCTTGACTTCAGCCGGTCTGAAGGCGAGTGGTACTATCCCTATTGGACCTACCGGTGGCGAGCTCGCCTGACCTATGACAGATGGCGTCTGGTCTGGACCACAGACTATATCGACGGGCAGAAGGTCGATGAGGCGCGTGATGATGACTGGGACGATATCAGCGGTATCAGCGATACCTGTCTCGGGCCGCCGGACGATGTGCTGTGCAAGGATGTTCAGTGGACTTCGGATTACATAACGCATTCCCTGTCTCTGCTCTACAGGGAAGATCGATTCAGTATTCGTGCAGGTGCACGAAACCTGTTCGATCAGGAACCGCCGTTCGTGAACTCGGGGAGGGGGTACGACAGTTCCAGCAATGTACCCTTGGGAGCAGGGTATATGCTGGATGGCAGAGTGTTTTTTGTGGAAGTGCAGGTTTCTCTGGGCGGTGGTTTGTGAGACGGTGAGGAGAAGCGGTCGGGGGAATTTGGGCAGTCTGCCAAGGTATGTTTTGACCTGAAGCAGAGTGTCCAAATTTCCAGGTCACCTCTCACTGCTTGCAGCCCACAGGGTGTTTGGGCACAATGGCGGGCTTGAGTTACAGTGTGAACCACGCCTTACGCATGCCACGAGAAGAACAAATTGAAATGGAAGGGCGGGTCGTCGAGACCTTGCCCAATACGATGTTTCGAGTGGAACTTGATGCAGGGCACATAGTGACCGCACACATCAGCGGCAAAATGCGCAAGAACTACATCCGCATTCTCAAGGGCGACAAGGTGAAGGTCGAACTCACCCCCTATGACCTGTCGAAGGGCCGGATTACCTATCGGGAGCGTTAGCCCGGTTGCACACGAGCCTGCGCTGCAACCGCAGACTCCCCAAACAACTGCTTCAGGTCAGGAAGACTCCGACACCTTTCTGCTCCTGCGAGTGCCTTGCGCATTCTTTCGGCGAACGAGCAGCTTTCTGCGTGGGCGTTTTTTCGGGGGCGCGGCGGATACCGAGGTCACACGCAAGTCGCCTTCAACGACCCGGATAACGGCGGTTCCACCCCTGTTCGCCAACTCGCCAAAGAGAAGATCCTCCGCAAGCGGCCGCTTGATTCTCTCCTGAATGAGCCTGTGAATCGGACGTGCACCCATCTTGTCATCGTATCCCTCGCGCACCAGCCAGCCGATGGATTCATCGTCCACATCAAGCTGCACCTTCCTGGCATCAAGCTGCCCCTGAAGCTCGGTCAGGAATTTGTCCACCACAGTGTGCACCACCTCTGGCGGCAGCTTGTTGAACTGAATAATGGCATCAAGCCGATTACGAAACTCCGGGCTGAACAATCGTTTCAGGGATTCCCCCGCATCACTCGAATTGTCTTGCTCGACAAAGCCTATGGAACTGCGGCCCATGGCCTCGGCCCCCGCGTTGGTTGTCATGACAAAGACGACATTACGGAAATCCGCCTTGCGGCCGTTGTTGTCGGTGAGCGTCCCGTAATCCATCACCTGCAACAACAGATTGAACACTTCCGGGTGCGCCTTTTCGATTTCGTCGAGCAGGACGACTGAATGCGGATGCTTGGTGACGGCATCGGTCAACTGCCCGCCCTGATCGTAGCCGACATACCCAGGCGGTGCGCCAATCAATCTCGAGGCAGTATGCCGTTCCATGTACTCGGACATATCGAAGCGCAGCAACTCGACACCCATGATGAGTGCCAGTTGGCGACACACTTCGGTCTTGCCGACACCCGTGGGGCCTGCGAACAGGAAGCTGCCAACAGGTGTCTGCTCATTCTTGAGGCCGGCGCGAGACAACTTGATCGCCGACGATACTGTCTCGATGGCCTCGTCTTGCCCAAACACCACCATCTTGAGCTGTGCTTCCAGATCGCGCAGGGCTTCGCGGTCAGTAGTTGACACCTGCCGCGAGGGAATACGTGCGATCCTGGCAACCACCGATTCCACTTCCGCGACACCTACGGTCTTCTTGCGCTGCGAAGCCGGGAGAAGCTGCTGTGCGGCACCGGCCTCGTCGATCACATCGATAGCCTTGTCTGGCAGAAAGCGATCCGTCATGTAGCGCGCGGAGAGCTCGGAGGCGCTGCGCAACGCCCTGTCGGTATAGCGAAGTTCATGGTGATCTTCAAACCGCGACTTGAGTCCCTTGAGAATCCGGTAGGTGTTCTCGATGTCCGGTTCTTCCACATCGATTTTCTGGAAGCGACGCGAGAGGGCACGGTCCTTGTCGAAGATACCTCGATACTCCTGATAGGTGGTTGACCCCATACATTTGATATCGCCTGAAGTGAGTACCGGCTTGAGCAGACTCGACGCATCTATGGTGCCCGATGCAGCCCCCGCACCTATCACCGTATGAATCTCGTCGATAAACAGAATCACGCCCGATTCGTCCGACAGTTCACTGAGCACCTGCTTGAAGCGTTTCTCGAAATCTCCCCGGTAGCGCGTTCCGGCAACCAGAGATCCCAGGTCCAGTGAATACACCACACTGTCAGCGACCACCTGCGGCACCTCGGCATCAACGATACGCTTGGCCAGCCCTTCGGCGATTGCGGTCTTGCCGACACCGGACTCGCCGACCAACAGCGGATTATTCTTGCGCCTTCGACTGAGTATCTGAATCACTCGTTCAAGTTCATGGTTACGACCAATCAGTGGATCTATCCTGCCGGCGCGCGCCAGCTCATTGAGGTTGGTCGCAAAGCACTCGAGTGCAGAGCGGCCCTCGCCAGATTCGGTTTCGCTCTGGGTGCCGGTGGAGGCATCATTTACGGTTTCTTCGCCACCGTCAGGGTCGTCGCCCACTCTGGTAATGCCGTGCGATACGTAGTTGACGCACTCGATACGGCTTATGCCCTGCTTCTTCAGGAAGTAGATGGCCTGGCTCTGCTGCTCGCTGAAGATGGCGATCAGCAGGTTGGCCCCATTCACTTCCTTGCGGCCGGATGTCTGGGTATTGAATACGGCTCGCTGCACGACCCTCTGGAACGCGAGCGTCGCCTGAGTTTCGCGAGAATTGTCATCTTTCGGCAGCTTGGGCGTATTGCTTTCAATATGCTCGACAAGATCGCCTCGCAAGGTATCGAGATCAGCACCAACGGCATGCAACACCTCGAGCGCACGCTCCTCTTCAAGCAGCGCGAGCAGCAAATGATCCACCGTGACGTACTCGTGGCGCTGTGCACGAGCTTCCTGAAACATCTCGTTGAGCGCCTGTTGAAGGGACCTGCTCAGCATTTGACAACGACCACGGACTGATTGCCTGCGAATTGACGGAAGATCATCTTACAAGTTTTGGCCTGGCCATATTGCTTGCCGGGACTCGGCGCGAAAGCATGTGTGTATGCCTTGCGAGGTCTCAGTCCGAAGCCTCGACCTTCGTGAGTAGTGGATGATCATGAGATTGTGCATAGTTGTTCACCTGTTCAGACTTGGTCTCCGCCACATCCCGGGTAAATATGCCAATCACGGCGCTGCCCTGATTGTGTACAGCCAACATGATCTGCGTCGCCTTGTCGACATCAAATCCGAAAAATATTTCGAGCACATGTACGACAAACTCCATTGGCGTGTAATCATCGTTCAAGAGCACGACCTTGTAGCGAGGCGGCTGCTTGACCTTGGGCTGTGCAGATGCAAGCTCGACATCCGCATCCATCAAGTCTTCCTGATCTGCTGTCTCGATTGCCAACTTCAAGATGTCCTGCTCGTGATGTTCTGTTTCATGAATAACAGCCGGGGAAATCCATGCGCGAAAAGTCGAATGATAGAACAGGACACTCGCACTGTGTCGGCGCTCTGGCAACGCGAAGTGATATTCTCGAATCCATGCACTCCTCCACCTCACAACAGCGGGCGAGCACCTCCCCATGACAACCAGACCCGGCACAACCGAGGTAGATCTCGCGGCTGTCGAGAACTATCTCTTTACCTTGCAGGAAACGATTGTCGGCCAGTTCGAATCGCTTGAACCCGAAAAACGGTTCAGTGGTGCACTGACCCGCTCGCAAAACTCCAGCGCCCGCCCGATGGTGCTGGAAGGTGGAGAAATGTTCGACAAGGCCGCCGTCATGTACACACGCGTTGCTGGTCAGCAGCTCCCGCCGTCAGTCAGTGTGCGCCGACCGGAGATCGCCGGTGCACCCTTTCAGGCCGTGTCCCTGTCACTCATCACACACCCGGAAAACCCGTTCGTCCCTACCGCACACATGAACCTGCGGTTTTTTCTGGTAACGACGACAGAGCCCAGCTGGCACTTCGGGGGCGGGTTCGACCTCACGCCGACCTACCCCTTCGCCTCCGATGCACTCTTCTGGCACAGACACGCCCGGCAGGCGGTGGAAGCCGTCTATCCCGGGCATTACGAAACCCTGAAGAGCGCCTGTGACGACTACTTCTACCTCCCGCACAGACAACACCAGCGCGGGATTGGAGGACTGTTCTTCGATGATTGGAGCTTGCACGGATTCACTGCCAGTTTCGCCCTCGTTGCATCTGTGGCGGATGCCTTCTCGCGCGCCTACCTGCCGATCATGCAAGCGCGCCGACTCACGCCCTGGACACCGGCACACAAGCGGTTTCAACGATTACGACGAGGCAGGTACGCGGAATTCAATCTGGCGATTGATCGCGGCACCCGATACGGACTGGAATCGGGACGACGCACGGAGTCGGTACTGGCCTCCCTGCCGCCACAGGTGGATTGGGTCTATGGCTGGCAGCCGGATGCCGGAACACGCGAAGCCCTGCTCGAGTCCCACTACCTTGTATCAAGAGACTGGCTGGGAGAATCGCGATGAACGAGCCAGGCTCTTGTCAGCGATTTGCCCTGAGAGGTACTATAGCTCCGCTTGTGAAGAATTGACGGGAGATTTCGCTTGAAGCAGCATCTGGGTCGCAGAGCCGCCGAGGACGAAGGAGAGCAGATCAATCTGGCACCCATGCTGGATGTGGTTTTCATCATGCTCATCTTCTTCATCGTCACGGCAACCTTCGTCAAGGAAATCGGCCTTGACGTGAACCAGCCGGAAGATGACAAGCCAAAGACCATCGATCCGGACAAGAAAAGTATCGTCATCAAGATCACCAGTCGCGATCGAATTCTTGTCGGGCTGCGAGATGTTGACTGGCAGTCTGTGCGCGCCAATATCGAGCGCCTGCATGCGGAAAACCCGGAAGCGCCGGTCATCATTCAGCCACACATCGAATCGAAGGCCGAGACTCTGGTGCACGTGATGGATTCAGCGCGCCTCGCCGGCGTGTACAACGTGTCCCTGGCGAGTAACTGAACCACTTCCTGCATCCCCCGAACAGTCGGATCAGGCGGCCCACATCACCAGACCCACGAGCGCGGCGGTCAGGAAGTTCGCCAGAGTTGCCGTGCCAACGGCCAGCGGTGCCAGACGCAGCACCTCATCGCGCCGCTCCGGAACAAGCACACCATAACCACCAACGAGAATCCCGAGACTGGAAAGATTCGCGAACCCACACAGGCCGTGGATCATCATCAAGCGGGTTCTGTCCTGCAAGGCAGATGCTTCGAGCGCGGCCAATTCGACATAGGCCACCACCTCGTTCAGGACAAACTTCACTCCGAACAGCGCGCCAGCAGTACGGGCATCTTCCCAGGGTACGCCAAGCAACCAGGCCAGAGGCGCGAAGCACCACCCGAGCATCCATTCAAGGGTCAGGGGCTCTGCAAGAAACCCGGTCACGGAAGCGAGCACGTGATTCAGCAGGGCGACAAGCGCGATGATGACAATAAGCATGGCACCCACCGACACCACCAGACGAACACCTTCCGTGGTACCGCGCACGATGGCATCCATGGTGTTCCTGTAGCCCGGGTCCGATACCGACTCGGCGGAAGTCAGGAACTCCGGCGGCATGAGAAGGCGGCTCAACATGATGGCACCCACCACATTGGTCATGGAAGCAATAATGATGTGTCCGAGCGGGCCTTGCACCGAGTCGCCCAGAATACTGACGTACAGCACCAGCACCGTTCCAGCCACCGTGGACAGGACGGTGGTCATCACCGTAAACAGCTCACCTGTGCTCAGCCGCCCGAGATAGGTTCTGATCATGAGCGGCGCTTCGAGTGTGCCGAGAAACAGGCTCGAACCGCAGGCAAGGCCAACCGCACCGCTCACACCGAGGGATTTTTCCAGAACAAGAGCGATGCCACGCACCATCCAGATGAGCACCCGCCAGTGCCAGAGCACGGCAACCAACACGGCAAACACCAGAATGACGGGCAGCACCTGAATCGCGAAAATCGGCGAGCTGGCCTGCTGCGGAGCACGCTCCGGCGTGGCAAGCCAACCGAAGACGAACTCTGTGCCTGCGCGGGTGGCGGCATCAACCGCATCAACAAGATGCTTGAGGGAGAGCACCGCGTCATGGAGGCCGGGCACTCGCAAAAAGAGCGTAATAATCGCAACCTGAATCGCAAGCCCCAACACCACGACCCGCCAGGACACACGCGACCGGTCGCGACTGAAGAACCAGCAGAAGCCGATAATGCAGGCTACTCCAAGAAACCCTTGCACGAATCTCCTACACTGGATGCAGTCTTCGCCACATGATACTGAAAGCATGACCAAAGCCGCCCAGGCCGGGCGCATCGTACTCATCAACGGCACTTCGAGTGCCGGAAAGACGACACTCGCCCTCGCCCTGCAACGCCTGGCACCGGACTACTGGCATTACTGGGCGCTCGATCAGTTTCGTGATGGCATGCCACCACGCTACCGCGGGCTGAACTCGCATGCGGGCGAGCCGGGTGCACGCGGGCTGAACGTGGTGCCGGTCGCGCACGAAACGGGCCGGGTAGCGGAAATCCGCTTCGGAGACCTCGGGCTGCGGATGCTTCGCGGGATGCGCCGGGCTGCTGCGAGTTTTGCCCTTGCAGGCAACAACCTGATTATTGACGATCTGTGCCTCGATGCCGAATTCCTCTTTGACTATGTACACGTACTGGCGGCGCTGGATGTTCTTTTCGTGGGTCTCAGGTGCCCCGAAGCCACGCTCAGGCAGCGCGAAAAAGCGAGACCCGGACGATTCCCCGGCACCGCCATCAGACAAGATGAGCGCGTCCACACACACGCGGTGTACGACCTCGAGATTGATACGTCAATCATCTCTCCCGAAGAAGGCGCACACATGGTCCTCGAGCGGCTCGCACAGGGCCGCGGCACGGCCTTTGCCACGCTCGAGACGCATGCGCCTGATACGACTCTGCCGACACCGCCGAATGTGCAGGAACCCCCTGAATAACAAGGAATCTTCATGGCTGAACATCTGAAGGGATTACGCGAACTCGGGCGCATGGTCGAAGATGCCAATCGGGTTGTGTTTTTCACCGGAGCAGGGTTGAGCACCGAATCGGGTGTCCCCGATTTCCGCAGCCCCGGTGGCGTGTGGTCGAAAATGAAACCCATCGAGTTTTCGCACTTCCTGCGGTCGGCGGAAGCACGCCGGGAGTCCTGGCGCAGGCGATTTGACGGCAAGGACCGGCTCAACTCAGCCAGGCCCAATGTCGGGCACCTCGCTATTGCCCACCTGGTACGCACCGGCAAAGTGCGTGTCGTGATTACGCAAAACGTGGACAACCTGCATCAATCCTCCGGCGTTCCCGAATCGCGCATCATCGAGCTGCACGGAAACGCCAACTACGCCACCTGCCTCGAGTGCGATAAACGATACGAACTCGATATCCTGAATGAGCAGTGGAGCCGCCTTGGCGAAATCGAACCCTGCGCTGAATGTGGCGGCATCATCAAGACAGCCACTGTCTCTTTTGGTCAACCCATGCCGGTTGACGAGATGCGACGCGCTGAACGCGAGACCAGACTGAGTGACCTCTTTATCGCGGTTGGATCATCGCTTGTCGTGCATCCGGCTGCCGGATTCCCGCAGTTCGCCAAACGATGTGGTGCCGGTCTGATTATTCTGAACCGTGAAGAGACCCCGCTTGATGGCATGGCAGACCTCGTTCTTCACCGCGAGATCGGCCCAACCCTCGGATGGCTGACCGGAATCAACGAAACTGCCGCCGATGCCTGATACGGGAGATGTCAATTGCAGGGTTTTGCCGTGATCAGAGGCGCGGGTTACCTGGTCGAGCACATCGAAGGGGGGCGGTAGATTGGAGGCTAACTCCACATGTGTGTGCCTCCGCACAGGGTGAGCGCCTGGCCGGTCATGTAGGCACTGGCATCCGAGGCGAGAAACACCGCAACACCCTTGAGGTCGTCAGGCATTCCGAGGCGTCGCAGAGGCACTTTCTCCCTCGCCTCGCGCTCGGACTCCGGCGTGTCCCAGAGAGCGCGTGCGAACTCCGTCTTGACCAGTCCGGGGCAGATTGCGTTCACGCGAATGCCGAAGGGCCCAAGCTCCAGAGCCAGATTTCTCACCAGCGCAACATCGGCGAGCTTCGAAACACAGTAGGCCCCGAGCTTCTCCGCAGGACGCAAGGCGGCTGTACTCGCGGTGACCATGATGGAGCCACCGCCTGTCGCCTTCATGTGTGGAGTTACGAGCTGCGCCAACCAGAGATTCGCCTTGACGTTGGTGGCCAGCGTCTTGTCGAATGCCTCGTCGGGAATCTCGCTCATGGTGCCATAAAAAGGGTTGATGCCGGCATTGCCAATGCTGATGTCGATGCGCCCGAGGCGCTCCATGGCAGTTTCGACCAACGCCTGCAATGCCTGCTTGTGACCGGCGTTGCAGGCAATGGGAACAGCGCTGTCGGCACCGCAACGCTGATTGATCTCTTCGGCGGTGGCCTCACACTGATCGATCTTTCGGCTCGAGATGACCACCCGCGCGCCATGCTCGGCGAGGGCTTCGGCCATGGCCTTGCCCATGCCACGGGAGGAACCTGTCATGAGGGCGACCTTGCCGGTCAGGTTGAAGAGGTTTGTGGAAACCATGTCGCATACTCCTCGGTACATGTGTTGGCACAGATGTGGCGCATGATGATACTCCGTCCGGTGCGTCACACCGGCAACCGGCAGAGCCTGCACGAGGGTATCATTCACATTCCCTCGTCCCCGCAATGGAATCGCGTATGAATCAGGACAGTTTCAATGCCGATGTGTTTGACCTCAGTATGTCCAGGGAGGCGGTGCCGCTCTTCGAAGCCGTCAAACAGTTTGTCGCCAGGGAGGTGGAGCCCGTCACCGAGCGTTTTTTCGAGCTCGGGCAAGATCGGGAAGACCGCTGGAGTTACGTGCCCGGTCAGCTCGAGCTGCTTGACGGCGTGAAGGCCAAGGCGAAGGCACAGGGCTTGTGGAACTTCTTTCTTCCCGATGCCGAGACCGGCGAGGGGTTGAAGAACCTCGACTACGCCTACATGGCGGCAGAGCTCGGCAAGAACCCGCTGGCCTCGGAATGCCTGAATTGCAGCGCCCCTGATACGGGCAACATGGAAGTCATCGAGCGTGTCGGTACGCCGGACCAAAAAGCGCGCTGGCTGAAGCCGCTGCTCGATGGCGAAATCCGCTCCTGTTACGCCATGACCGAACCTGACCTGGCATCTTCGGATGCCAGGAACATTGATGCGCGGGCGGTGCTCGATGGCGACGAGTGGGTAATCAATGGCGAGAAGTTTTATATTTCGGGTGCCGGAGACCCGCGCTGCAAGATCATGATCTGCATGGTCAAGACCAGCCCGGAGGCCGCTCCAAACAGGCAGCAATCGCAAATTCTGGTGCCCATGGATACGCCGGGCATACACATCCTCGGCCCCATGCTGGTGTTCGGACAGGATGACGCGCCGCACGGCCACATGCACATCAGGCTCGACAATGTGCGCGTACCGCAGGAGAACATCCTGCTCGGCGAGGGTCGCGGGTTCGAGATTTCACAGCTTCGCCTGGGTCCGGGACGCATTCACCATTGCATGCGCTCTATCGGGCAGGCGGAGCAAGCGCTTGATCTCATGGTCAGGCGCGCAACTTCGCGCGAAGCCTTTGGCAGGCCGATTGTCCAACTTGGCAAGAATCTGGAGGTGGTGTCGCGCGCACGTATCGACATCGAAGCCATGCGCCTCATGGTGCTGCGCGCCGCGCGCGAGATGGATGTGGTCGGCAACCGCGAAGCACGCGTCTGGGTACATATGGCCAAGGCGATGATTCCCGAGCGCGTCTGCCAGATCATCGATCAGGCCATCCAGATGCATGGCGCGACCGGCATTTCGCAGTGGACACCGCTGGCCGAGATGTACATCGGACAACGCACACTGCGCTTTGCCGACGGGCCGGATGAAGTGCACCATCTGGTGGTTGGTCGGCACGAGGTAGCCAGATGTGCCGCGTCATGAATTCGCTGACATTCAACGCACGGCCTTGGCAGCGCCCGCTCACACCGGCGACGCTCTCGTCGAGACAGCCGAACGCCTGAGGCAGGCGACCGGGGCGCTCGCTTTTCAATTGCCGGTCGCCGTCGTGTACCGGCCGCTCGACTATGCCCATGAGGCGCACCTGACCTACCTCGTACGCTACGGCTCCTGTCAGGCACACACCTTGCTGCTCGGGATGAACCCCGGGCCCTTCGGCATGTGTCAGACCGGCATTCCCTTCGGCGATGTGCACATGGTGCGCGACTGGCTGAAGATTCGCGATGGTGTCCACAAGCCGGACAACGAACATCCGAAGCGACCAGTACTGGGCTTCGACAGCCCGAGAGCCGAAGTCAGCGGTACCAGGCTCTGGGGATGGGCGCGAGCGCGATACGAGTCGCCGAGCGCCTTCTTTGCGCATTTCCTTGTCTGGAACTACTGCCCACTGGCATTTCTGGAGGTCTCTGGCCGCAACCGCACACCGGACAAGCTGCCGAAGGCAGAACGGGCATCGCTGTTTGCCGCCTGTGATGAAGCGCTGCGCGAGGTCGTCAGGACGCTCGGCATTCGCCGGGTGATTGGTGTCGGGCGCTTCGCCGCCGAGCGCGCGCGACGCGCCGGGTTGGGAGAGGATATCGACATACATGACGCGCCGCATCCAAGCCCGGCGAATCCCGCCGCCAACCGCGATTGGGCGGGGGCATTCGAGCGCGCACTCACGCAGTCTGGTCTGCTGCGCTGAGCGCCTCGAGCGGCCACCGCGGGTACGTACGGATGGCCAGAGGTTCGTGTGCGCCCCTCGCCAGTCGCCAGTGACCGGCAAAGGCGATCATGGACCCATTGTCGGTGCACAGGCCCGCAGGTGGAAACAGTACGCGCGCATCGAGGCGCTGCTGAAATTCATGGCGGATGCGTCGATTGGCGCTCACCCCGCCGGCCACCACCAGATCTTTCAGGCCGGTCTCGGCGATAGCGCGCGTCACCTTGATTCTCAGCGTGTCGGCGACAGCCATCTCGAAACTCGCGGCAATATCGGCGGCGCTCTGCTGATCAAGCGGCGAACGCTTGCTGATCTCGTCCCGAAGCGCGGTCTTCAGTCCGCTGAAACTGAGATCAAGCCCCGGCCGATCGATCATGGGGCGCGGAAACCTGAACGCCTCGGCATTACCACCGAGCGCGAGCTTCGAGATGGCGGGGCCGCCCGGGAACCCCAGCCCCAGCAAACGCGCCACCTTGTCGAAAGCTTCGCCCACGGCATCATCAAGCGTCTCTCCGAGCAATCGGTATTCGCCAATGGCATTGACGCAGAGGATCTGTGTGTGTCCGCCGGAGACCAACAGCGCAAGGAAGGGCAGGTCGGGCTGCTCATCGCTCAGGAAGGGTGCCAGCAGGTGGCCCTCCATGTGATGCACACCGATTGACGGTATGTCGAGCGCTTGCGCGAGCGAGCGACCGAAGGCCGCGCCGGTCATGAGTGCACCCGGCAATCCGGGACCGGCAGTATAGGCCACGCCGGTGATTTCCCGAAGTGACAGATCAGCCTCTGCAAGTACCGACTTCAGCAGCGGTGTCAGCTTGCGGATATGGTCCCGTGACGCGAGTTCCGGCACCACGCCGCCGAACGCCTGGTGAATGGCGGTTTGCGATGCCAGCGCCTCGGCCAGGATGCCGCGCTGCGGGCAGTAGATGGCGACCCCCGTATCGTCGCAGGAGGTTTCCATACCGAGCGTGAGAGTATGATTCGCGTTCTCGCGACCTGTCGGCCAAGTGTTCAATTGAAGTGTAAAGTCAAACGTGCGCTGATTAGTGTATCGGACAAGACCGGGCTTGAAGACCTCGCCATGGGTTTGCACCGCATGGGCAGTGAGTTGCTGGCCTCCGGCGGCACGGCCAGAGCGATTCGTCAGGCGCACGTGCCGGTCAGGGAAGTGGCCGACTTCACGGGCTTCCCGGAACTCATGGGCGGGCGCGTCAAGACACTGCATCCGAGGGTGCATGGTGGCATCCTCGCGCGTCGGGATGCGGACATCGAGGCCATGCGCGAGCATGACATAGCGCCCATTGATCTGGTGGTGGTCAATCTCTACCCCTTCGAATCGGTGGTGCAGCGGCCCGGGGTGACGCGCGCCGAGGCCATAGAGCACATCGATATTGGTGGCCCGGCGATGCTGCGCAGCGCGGCCAAGAATCATGCCTTCGTCACCGTGGTCACGGATCCGGCGGACTACGGGCGGGTGCTCGCAGCGATTGCACAGGGAGGCCCAGGTGATGCACTGCGCGCCGAACTTGCCATCAAGGCATTCGCGCGCAGCGGCAACTATGATCAGGCCATCACGCGCTATTTTTCGCGCCCGGGCGAGAGTCGGGAAGAGAGCGATGCGCCACCCGCAGAAAGTCGCACCCGGACACATACAGATCCCCCGCCCGACCTCGAACTCGTGAGCGAGCTGCGCTACGGCGAAAATCCGCACCAGCGCGCCGAACTCTACCGGGACACCCGTCTCCCGCAAGAGGGTACGCTGGTTGCGGGCAAGCAGCTTCAGGGCAAGGCTCTCTCCTACAACAACCTCATGGATGCGGATGCGGCGCTCGCCTGCCTGCGCCGGTTTGACGACCCCTGCTGCGTGATCGTGAAACACGCGACACCTTGCGGCGTGGCCTGTGCAGACACGATTGGCGAAGCCTGGCAGAAGGCATTTGACAGCGACCCCGTATCGGCGTTTGGTGGAATCATTGCCGTGAATCGTGCGCTGGAAGAAGACTGCCTGACGCGCATCCTGCGCGCCCAGTTCGTGGAAGTGCTGGTGGCACCAGAGATTTCCGCGGGTGCGCGTCACGCCGCCAGGCGCTCACGCAATCTGCGACTGCTCGCCGTGCCGAGTGGGCAACCAGATGTTCGCGGACGCAGGTATCAGCGCGTGAGTGGCGGCATGCTGATTCAGGACGAAGACAGCCTGCTGTTCAGGGACGGGGATTTGCAGGTGGTCACCGAGCGCGGCCCCTCGGATGCCGAGCTTCAGGACTTGCTGTTCGCATTCAAGGTGGTGGCGGCAGTCAAGTCGAACGCGATTGTCATCGCCAGGGATGCGCGCACACTCGGCATTGGCGGTGGTCAGCCAAACCGCGTGACCAGCGCGCGCATCGCACTGCTCAGGGCAGACGAGCTTCGCTTTGAAACCCGCGGGTCGGTGCTCGCATCCGATGCCTTCTTGCCGTTCCGGGATACGGTGGATCTGGCCGCCGAGCACGGCGTTTCGGCCATCATCCAGCCGGGTGGCTCGATGCGCGATAACGAGTCCATAGAGGCCGCGAACGCGCATGGCATGGCCATGCTGTTCACCGGCTATCGCCACTTCCGGCATTAGCCGCGATGCTGGTCGCAGCACATCATTTATGGAGTTTGAAACATGAAGGTACTGGTAGTAGGCGCTGGCGGGCGCGAACATGCGCTCGCCTGGTGTGCGGCGCGGTCGGCCGAGGTGGAAGGTGTATTGGTGGCACCGGGCAACGCCGGCACCGCGCTCGAGCCGGGCGTGGAGAACCGCGAGGTAGCGGTCTCGGATACCGACGGGTTGATTGCGCTTGCCAGGCGCGAGGGCGTGGGGCTCACCATCATCGGGCCGGAGGCACCGCTGGTGGCCGGCATCCGCGAAGCCTTTGATGCCGAGGGTCTTGCCTGCTTCGGCCCAAGTGCACAAGCTGCTGCCCTCGAGGGCAGCAAATCCTTTACCAAGCAGTTCCTCACCAGCCAGGGTATTCCCACCGCCCGCTACCATGTCGTTGAATCTCTGGCCGAGGGCGATGCCGCCATCGAATCCATGCCGGAGCCGCTGGTCGTCAAGGCCGATGGCCTGGCGGCCGGCAAGGGTGTCACCGTGTGCAAGCGCAGGCAGGATGCGCGGCGCGCGGTGCAGGAAGCCCTCGCCGAGGGCAAGTTCGGGTGTGCCGGGCAGCGGCTGGTCATCGAGGAGTTCCTGCACGGGGAGGAGGCGAGTTTCATTTGCCTCTGCGATGGCCAACATGCGCTGGCACTGGCTACCTCGCAGGACCACAAGGCGCGCTTTGATGGCGACACAGGGCCGAATACCGGCGGCATGGGCGCTTGTTCGCCGGCACCGGTGGTAACACCGGAGGTGCATGAACGCATCATGCGCGAAGTGATTCAGCCGACGCTTGATGGTATGCGCGCTCGCGGCACACCCTATCAGGGCTTTCTCTATGCGGGATTGATGATCTCGCCGGATGGTGCGCCCTCGGTCATAGAATTCAATGTCCGGCTCGGCGACCCGGAAGCCCAGCCGCTGCTCATGCGGCTCAAGGGGGATCTGGTGGGCGCGTGCCTTGCCGCGCTGGAAGGACGGATTGATGGCCATGAACTGGCCTGGGATAGGCGTCCGTCACTTGGGGTAGTCATGGTGGCTGATGGCTATCCCGGGCGCTATGCTCAGGGCGAGCGCATTGTCGGCTTGCAGGGATTTTCGGATGATCCGGATGCGGCGAATGATACCGGGGCAGTGAAGGTGTTTCATGCCGGTACCGCCATGCGCGACGGCGAACTGGTTACCAGCGGCGGACGAGTGCTGTGCGTAACCGCTCTGGGAATGTCGGTCAGTGAGGCGAGGCACCTGGCCTATGCAGGCGTGAAGCGCATCGACTGGCCGCAAGGCCAGTTCCGGCGCGACATAGGCCACCGCGCGCTGGCGCGCGAACAGGGCGAATAGCTCACTCCTGGACCTGTCTGAACGCAGGGAACTGGCCCGGACGAATGTGACCTTGCATCAGATTGGGGCGCATGGCTGGCAGGCTCTACGAAGCCCTCGGCCTCGCTCGAACAGCGAGGCGCGCGCGCACTTCGTCATAGACAGCGATTCCTTCCCCTGCCTCAATCGTGACTGCAAGCCCGTAGCGAATGTCCTTGTCCGGTGCCCCCGCTTGTCCGCGGCAATGGATTTGCAGCACGACATGCCCGTCATCGACGAACGCCACTGCTTTGTCGCCTTCGTACTGCGTATGCCAAACCGTGCCGCGATTGACCGATGTGTCCGATGGCTGTCCGCTTGATCGGCTCACGCCCGCGGCTTCCTGTATTTTACTCACTGTGGCGACTGTCAGTTTCGCGCAACGATATACCTGATGCCGAGGATTGATCGGCGAGAACCACGCGACGGTGACAGTCAATGTTCGTGGTTCCTGTACTCGTTCCAGGCTTGGTGGCAACGGAATTCCGTGAACCCTGGATTCACCCGCCGCAATCGTTCCATAGCCAACCAGTGTTGCCCGGTTCGGTGCACAAGAAAGCGATTCTTCAATATTCGGGAAGCCGTATCCAAGCAGACGAGAGATGTCGTCTCGTCTCTGAACATCCGTGCCTCTTCCGCGGGGGCCACAGTGCTCATTCAGAAACATCGCACGGCCTCCCCATGTCGCACGGTGCACCAGCAGCGCCTTCACCACGACCGCGCGGAATTCTGCGTCAAGATCCGTGTGTAAGGATCCACCATCACCATCCATGAGCGCATCAAAGATCAAATGCGCCCACCGCGTGGCCAACGCCGTCGCAGCGCTGGTGCCCATTGTCAGCCGGGTATGCGCGAGATTCCCCGCCTCATCGGGTGCGGCGCTTGCCAATCCGAATGGCCCGTTGAAATTCGGTATGACAACAAGCGACCCGTCACTGACTTGGCAATGCACATGCTCACGGCCTCCCGGCAGGTAGATGTCGGGCTTGATCACCTTGCGGTGGCCGAGGCCCAAGGCCGAGCTCACATTCGGCAGCTCGCGCGTTGCATAGGGGTCAACGGGTGCCGAGCCTCTCGAATCGTCAACGGCATCGTCATGCATGGCACCGATCGTGATCGGGTTCAATGCCTCCGCGGGCGACAGCAGCGTACGAAACGCTTTTTGCTCCAGGAGAGCCGAAAGTACTGCCCACTCCCTGTCCTCCGGATTCGCATCCTCGAACTCGGCCCATTTCTTGAATTGATTGATCGGCAGGGGTTCCTTGATGTTGCCGGCGCTGACCAGAAAGAGGATTCCATAGTGTTCCGCGAGATAGTCGAGCAGCTTGGCCCAAGGGCTCATGACTCGGGTGAAGGGACGTCCCCGGTCGCCGAGCGAAAGGTTCACCAGAAACACTTCGGGTGCCGTCGCCTCGCCCTCGTCGTCTCCCTCCCTGATTCGCTTGATAGCACGATAGATCACGTCAATCAGCAGTCGATTCTGGTTTGGTTGCTCATCACCTTCGTTGATCGGCGCGTACAAGACCGGACGCACATGCAGAGGCCGAGAGAGCGCCCTCTGCATAATATTTCTGTCTCCGTGCAGGATGAGCGAAGCCATGGCCGTCCCGTGGTGGCGACTCGCCACCGTGCTCATCCGTTCCAATTCGTCCGGATCGTCTATTGCCAGACGCCCATCAAGAAGAACATGATTTTGCACCGGTACACCGTCGAGCAATGCCGCAATTGGCGGCGCAGTAGATGGTTCTTCGTCCGGAACCTCGGCTTCCCGTTGCAGCTCGAAGCTCCCTTTCCAAACATCCATCGAGGATTGCGGACGCAGGAACATGATGTCGTCACAGACAAGGAGATGAACTTCTTCGCGTTCGGAAAATCGTTCAATCTCCGTAGCAGGTATATCGATCAATACCGCCTGATAGCAAATTTCCACAATGGTCGCGCGATCGATTATCTCACCGCCGACTTTGGCCACGATCTCTGAAATACGCTGGAGTGTAGCCGCGCGACTCCTGTCCTTGTCGCGGTACCAGAGCTCGGCCTCTATGCGACGCATTGCCCCGGCATCCTGGCGGATATCTTCCTGCCAGTATGCAATAGTTTCATCCGAAAGCCTGTCGGCTGGTCCCCAGGGCCGTATTTCCCGCAGGCTGGCGAACACATCCCGCCACTTGGTGAATCGATGCCCCAGTGGTTCACCGCGCTGCCAACGCTGCCACAAGGAAAGCAATTGTTTTAAGTATGTTCTGATCAAGTCCATCCGTGGACTTGATCAGATTCGCAAATCAGAAGTGCGATTCTGATTTGCTCGCAGATTCAATGCCTTACGGCACTGAATCTGGCGGCACATCCGTGTGCCGCACGGGAAACTCTGTTATTCAGAGTTTCCCTAACGCCTGCATATCGGGCATGGAAAGGTAGCGCCTTCCGCCGATTGGCCGGTCCTTTCGTGGCCGATCTTCGCGTCCTTTGCGCGTGTCTATTTCAAAGAAGTCGTCGTCTGGTGCAGACTCGATCTCCTCACCGCCGAGGAATTCCAAACCTCCCACATGTCTCACAACCGCCTGGAAATCAACCAGCGAGCCAGCAACCTCCAGCACCAGCGCCCGCTCAGGCGCGATGCTGGCGGGGTCTTCGCGAAGCGAGATACCACGCCCATCTTCGGCCAGCACTCGGGCGAGTCGTTCAAACACTGGCCCGAGGCGCTCTGCCTGCCGCTCTTGTGTCACCTTCGACGCGTGTGACGAAAAACCGTGTAGCTTCGGAGGCGTGACCTGCTCGGGTGCAGGCAGGCGCAGCAGTGGATATTCCGGCATGAATGACTCAGCCGGACTCAGCCTGAACCGCTCGCGCCTTCCACAGCTCAAGCTGTTCGGCGACGATAGACTTCACACAGCCTTCGCCAAGTGACAACGCGAGCTGCCTGCGAACTGCGTTGCAGAACTCCTCTGCTTCCGCGTAGCTGATCTTGCCCAGGACCCTCGCAATTGCAGCCGGACTCACGCCCAGAGGCTGATCCATCTGGCGCTCGAACTTCTCGAAATAGTGTGCGATTTGCGTCTGCGTGGGGGCAGGCAATCGCAATCGAAACTGAAAGCGCCGCCAGACCGCGCGGTCGAGAAGCTCCGAGTGGTTCGACGCGGCGATGACCACCGTGTAGCTCGGTAGTGCATCGACCTGTAGCAGCAGCGAGGTCACGACCCGCTTGATTTCGCCGGTCTCGTGCACATCCCCGCGCTCTTTGCCTACCGCATCAAACTCGTCAAGGAACAAAACGCAGGGCGTGGTGCGGGCATAGTCGAACACATGCCGCAATCGGCTCGCCGTCTCACCGAGAAAGCTGCCGATGATTGCGTCATAGCGAACCACGAAAAACTCTACCGCGAGCGCCTCGGCAAGCGCCTCTGCCAGAGAGGTTTTCCCGTTGCCGGGAGGCCCCACCAGCAACACCCGGTGGCGTGGTTCCAGGCTGTGTGATCGCAGCAGGCTTGCGCGTTGCTGCTCTTCAATGAGCTGTCGGCAGGCGCGCGCACATATTTCCGGCAGGACTAGATCCTCGAGACGCTTGCGGGGCGGGGTTTCAATCACATAGTCCCGCGCCCGGGCCGCCCGACTCGGTGCCAGGTAACTCTTCCGTTGCCCCTTGCCATTGCTCAGCCACGCGCGCGCCAAACGATCAGCCAGCACGTTATGCTGCTTGGCGCGTTCCTCGGCAATGATCGCTTCTACCGTGTTCGCCAACCTCTTGCTGTCTCCCGAGGCACCAGCCTGTACAAGCGAAACGAGAAGATCACTGCGCGCCATGTTGGTTTCTCGGGAATCTGTGTTGGTTTCAAACCGGGTAATGCCTGTGCAGCCAGCCGAGCATGAGCGCATTGACTTCATCCGGGCATTCCTGCTGAATCCAGTGGCCACAGGGGAGCGAGTGCTCTGCCAGATGTGGCGCAATCTGATCGAGACCGGATCCTCTCGGCACCACATCGTGGTCGCCGTAGATCATCAGTACCGGCTGTTCGATGCGCTCGGGATACTCCTGCGTGAGGCTCCAGTTGCGCGTGAAGTTCCGGTACCAGTTGAGACCTCCGGTAAACCCGCTTGACTCGAAGGCGCGCACGAACACATCAAGCTCTGCCTCGCTCATGAGCGGTTTGCCTGGCATCGTCTCGGCTTTGGCCAGATGCAGGAGCGGCATACCGGGCGGCATCTCCGGGGTCGGCTCGAGCCAGGTTCCGGTTTGATACATATTGCGCAGAAATCGGCGCGGGTTGTCGGCGAACACTGTATCGGCCACGCCTGGCTGCCGATTGAAGTGGACGATGTAGAAATCCGGCCCCAGAACTTCCTCCCAGAATCCGACCCATTCACGCTTGCCCCGGCGCATGAAGGGCACACTCAAATTGATGATGCCGCTCACTCTTGCACTGTGCATGAGTGCCAGATTCCACACGACGATGGCACCCCAGTCGTGGCCGATGAATGTCGCCTGCTCGTAACCGAAATGATCAAGCAACCCCAAAAGATCCCGGCAGAGATGATCGATGTCGTAATCCTGAACACTCGCCGGAATATCACTGTTCTCGTAGCCACGGCCATTGGGAATGATGACCTGATACCCGGCATCGACCAGAGGCTGCACCTGATAGCGCCATGAATAGGCGATTTCCGGCCAGCCGTGGCACAGCACCAACGGTCGGCCTGCGCCGAGTGTGTGCACCGAGAGCTCGATGCCGTTGGTATGAATTCTTGTTGCGGGCGGGAAGCCCGGGGTGGAGGCTGTGTTCATCTGATTCAGTCCCGATTCAGGCATGTAGGCGACCGAACGCTCATAGTGCCACGATTCTCGTGTTATTCCCTGCATCTCTCCACCTTTGCGTTGACAGAAGTGGGCGGTGACAACCAAACTGCATCAAACAGCACACGAGACCACTCGACGATGGCTCAACAAACAGACGATTCACGGAGTCGTGAGAATCCGCGAACCGGCATCCGCCTCGACAGGATCATGACGCGCACCGGAGACCGGGGCATGACATCCTTGCCCGGACGGTCCCGCCGCAAGCATGCCCCCGAATTGTCTGCTATTGGCGAGCTCGACGAACTCGGTGCCACACTCGGATGGGCACTCGTCGCCATGGATTGCGCAGATACGACGCAGCGTGTGCGACAGGTGCAGTCGCATTTGTTTGATATCGGGGGGCTGATTGCCAGCGGTACCGGGTCTCTCGGGTTCGAGCGCGAAATCGAATGGCTCGAAGCATGGCACGAACGCCTGAACGCCGCCCTGCCCGCACTCGAGAGCTTCATTCTTGCCGGTGGTGTCGAGAGCGCGGCGCGACTTCAGTTAGCGCGCGCCGTGTGCCGACGCGCCGAGCGGTGTTACTGGAAGCTGCAAGACGAAGTGCCGCCCGCGGCTGAGCACAAGGCGCTGTTCGTGCAAGCCGGTGTGTATCTGAACAGGCTCAGTGACCTGCTGTTCACGCTCGCGCGCCACTCCAACGCCGAGGCCGGGCACACCGAGCCATCCTGGATTCCGCGCTGATTGACAGGCCGGTGTGCTGAATCAACGCAAATCCATGTGCGCAATCTCCTCGCACAGATGCGCCATGAAGCGACCGGCCTCGGCCCCATCAATAGCGCGATGATCGTAACTGAGCACAAGCGGCAACATCTGGCGAGGCTCGAACGCATCACCGTTCCAATACGGCTTCGTGGCAAGACGCGACACGCCAAGAATGGCCGCCTGCGGGCCATTGACCAGCGGCGTGAATCCAACACCGCCAATACGCCCGAGACTCGATATGGTGAAGCTGCCGCCCTGCATCTCGGCCAAGGATAGCTTGCCCGCTCGCGCCTTGTCGGCGAGCAGCGCTATCTCCGCAGCCAGGGTCCAGGCATCCTTCCGGTCCGCGTCCCTGATAACCGGCACCAGCAGCCCGTCATCCGTGTCCACCGCAAAACCGACATGCCAGTACTCCTTGTATATCCAGTGCGTCATGGCCTCATTGAGCGAGGCGTTGACGCGCGGGAATGTCTTGAGCGTCGCGATACAGGCATGCATGATGAGCGCCAGTGGTGTGAGCTTCGTATCGCTATCTGCCTGCGGCTTGCGAGCCGCCTCGAGAGTCCGCACGAGCGCGGTGGCATCTGCTTCATCAATGTGCGTGACCTGCGGCACATTCACCCAGGATCTGTGCAGATTGCGCGCACTGGCGCGGCGCACACGAGACAGCGCGACTTCCCGGATGGGTCCGTGTGCAGCGAAGTCCACCTTCGGCAGCGCTGGCCAGGCCGAGGCGCTGTCCGTAGTGGTCAGACGAGCGCGGACATACGACTTGACATCTTCCTTGAGGGTGCGACCGCGGGCACCACTCGGCGTGACCTTGCCAAGATCGACACCAAGCTCTCGTGCCAGCTTGCGCGCCGCCGGTCCGGCATACACCGGTCGGGAATGCACCCTGGCTTGTGGTTGGGGAACACTCGCCCGGCGCACCTCCATGTCCGGCGAGATATCTGTGCGCGGTATCGGTACGCGAGCTTTCGGAGAAGGTTCCCTCCCGGATGCCCGCTCTGATGCTTCACGCGCCCCGGCCGCATGTTCCGGTGCCTTGTCTGGCTCATCGCCACTCGCATCAATATCTCCGGGCGCGTAGAGCGCGACTATCTGTCCGCTCGCTATCTGGTCGCCAACGCCGACTTTCAGCTCCGTCAACACACCCGCACCCGGCGCACTCACCTCGAGCGTCGCCTTGTCGGTCTCCACGACGATGACGGTTTGATGCTCGTCAAGCTGATCGCCGACGACCGCACACAGCTCGACTACCTCGACCGTTTCCGCATCCCCCGTGTCTGGCAGGCGAACCTCAGTTGAACTCATGGAGGCTTCAGCAGGCGGCGGCATCTATCTCAGTCTCGGTGGCAGCGATTCCGCATCAAGATGACAGGATTCGAGCGCGACCTGAACCTCCTTGCTGGAGATGATCTGTTGCCCGGCGAGGCCAGACAGGGCGGCGAGGCGGACAAAACGCCGATCCACCTCGAAGAATTCACGCAGTCTCTGTCTCGTGTCGCTGCGTCCGAAGCCATCTGTCCCCAGACAATGCAGTGGCGCATCAATCCAGGGGGCAATCTGCGCCGCATGCGAGCGCACATAGTCGGTGGAGGCAACTACCGGCGCATCACGGGTTGTCGGAGTCTGTCCAAGCGTCTGCTGCAAGAAGCTCTGACGCGGCACTTCGGTGGGATGCAGCAGGTTCCAGCGGGCGGTATCGGCGGCATCACGCGCCAACTCGGTAAAACTCGTCACGCTGTACACATCCGAGGTGATGCCATGCTCGGCGAACAGCGTTTCGCCAGCTGCGATGACCTCGCGCAAAATCGTGCCGCTACCGAGCAGACGCACATGCTTCGCAGACGGCACCTCATCAGCTTCCAGGCCCACCCGCCTGAGCCTGTAGATACCCTTGACGATGCCCTCTTCCGCCCCCGCAGGCATGGCCGGATGGACATAGTTTTCGTTCATCACCGTGACGTAATAGAAGCGCTTCTCCTGCTGTTCGTAGAGCCGCTCGAGCCCGGAGTGCAAAATCACCGCCAACTCGTAGCCGAAGGCCGGATCGTAAGCGATGCAATTGGGCAGGGCAGAGGCGAACAGGTGGCTGTGTCCATCCTGATGCTGCAACCCTTCGCCATTCAGGGTAGTGCGACCGGCCGTACCGCCGAGCAGAAAGCCGCGCGCCTGGCTATCGCCAGCCGCCCAGGCGAAATCCCCGACACGCTGAAAACCGAACATGGAATAGAAGATGTAGAAGGGAATGAGCGTGAAGTGATGCGTCGAGTAGGAGGTGGCCGCGGCCAACCAGGCGGAGAAGGAGCCAGCCTCGTTGATACCCTCTTCCATTACCTGCCCGTCGCGCGATTCCCGATAGGCGGCCAGCTCGCCGGCATCCTGCGGCTCATAGAGCTGTCCCTGCGATGAATAGATGCCAAGTTGGCGGAACATGCCCTCCATACCGAAGGTGCGTGCTTCATCGGGAATGATGGGTACAACGCGCTTGCCGATGTCGCGGTCTCTCACGAGTGTGCCGAGAAAGCGCACAAACGCCATGGTGGTGGAGATTTCCCGTGTACCGGTGCTGCCGAGCAATGTACTGAATGTCTCCAGCGGCGGAATCTGCAGGTGCTCCTGAACCTCCATACGTCTTGGAAGCGGCCCACCAAGCGCTTCCCGACGCTTGCGCAAATAGGCGAGTTCCGGCGAGTCTTCAGGTGGCCGGTAATAAGGCACATCCTTGAGTTCTTCATCTGTGAGCGGCACGTTGAACCGGTCGCGAAAATGCTTCAGCCCCTGATAGTCGAGCTTCTTCACCTGATGCGAGGTGTTCTCCGACTCGCCGGCATCGCCCATGCCATACCCCTTGACGGTCTTGGCGAGAATCACCGTGGGTGCGCCCGTGTGATGCACCGCCTGATGATAGGCCGCATACACCTTGAAGGGATCGTGCCCGCCACGATTCAGACGCATGATGTCGTCGTCGGAAAGATGCTCGACGAGCTCGAGCACCTTTTCGGAGGCACCGAAGAAGTGCTTCCGAGTGTAGGCACCGCCGCGCGCCTTGTAATTCTGGTACTCGCCATCCACCGCCTCGTCCATGCGGTGCTGCATCTCTCCGGTAGCATCGTTGGCGAATAGCGGGTCCCAATGACGCCCCCAGATGACCTTGATGACGTTCCAGCCCGCCCCGCGGAAGTAGCCTTCAAGCTCCTGGATGATCTTGCCGTTGCCGCGCACGGGGCCATCAAGCCGTTGCAGGTTGCAGTTGACAACAAATATGAGGTTGTCGAGCGATTCCCGGCCGGCCAGCGACAGGCAACCGAGCACCTCGGGCTCATCACACTCGCCGTCGCCGAGAAACGCCCACACCTTGCGATTGCTGTGCGACACGAGTCCACGGTTCGCCAGATATTTCATCAGGTGCGCCTGATACACCGCCATCATCGGCCCGAGACCCATGGAGACGGTCGGGAACTGCCAGTAGTCCGGCATCAGGTAGGGGTGCGGATAGGATGAGAGTCCCTGACCATCAACATCGCGGCGGAAGTTGTCGAGCTGCTGGCGCGTGAGGCGGCCTTCGAGAAAGGAACGAGCGTAAATGCCGGGCGAACTGTGCCCTTGATAGTAGATGAGGTCGCCCGGCGAATCGTCTTGCGGCCCCCTGAAGAAGTAGTTGAACCCGACATCGTAGAGGGTGGCCGAGGAAGCGAAGGAGGAGATATGGCCACCGAGGCTGGGGTCGCGTTTGTTGGCGCGCACCACCATGGCAAGCGCATTCCAGCGAATCAGCGAGCGTATGCGCCGGTCCATGAACAGGTCGCCCGGCATGGGCGCTTCCCGATGCGCGGGAATCGTGTTGCGATAAGGCGTGGTGATGGCGTAGGGAAGCTGGGTGCCCGTTCTGGTCATGCGCGCCGACAGGCGCTGCAGAACGAAGTTGGCGCGTTCCGTGCCCTCGCGCTCGAGTATATCGTCGAGTGCCGACAGCCACTCTTCGGTTTCAAACGGATCGATGTCGTCAGCGCCGCCGCGACTCATGTCCATGGTTCCATGTACGGCAGCGTCTGTGACAGGCGCTGCCAGTCGAAGTGCGGTCCTGGGTCGCGCTTGCGTTCGGGGGCAATGTGGCAGTGGCCGACCACCGATTGCAAGCCGAGGCGCGGAAAGTGTGCGAAGAGCGTATTCAGGACACCGCCGAGTGCCCGGTATTGGGCATCCTCGAATGGGGTGTCGTCGCTGCCTTGCAGTTCGATGCCGATCGAATAGTCGTTGCAGTGCTTCCTGCCACGCCAGGAGGATTCCCCGGCATGCCAGGCAGCCCTGTCAAATGGAACATATTGATAGATTGCGCCAGAACGGTCGATCATCAAGTGTGCAGAGACGCGCAGTCCTGCAAGGTCTGAAAAGCTCTCGTGCACACTCGTATCAAGATTGCCCAGAAAGAGGGCATGAATGGCGTTCGCATGCGCGCTCCCTTTGGGGAGGCTGATGCAATGGATAACAATGAGTTCGACTGCAAGTCCTGCGGGTCCTGCGGGTCGCGATGAATGGTTCGGCGATTCCATCTGTCTCGCACCAGACATCCACGACAGCTTGTCGGCAACAGATTGCAGCATGAAATGGAATGGTTCGGGAAACCTCGGATGCTTTCGGATAAGTGCATTCTACCGAAGCCGCCGATTGGGTGGGGGTTGGCTGCGGCGTGACTGGCTACGAGGTGCACCGTGTCATCGCGGGTTGGCCGCGGGGAGGAGTGGGCGAGGCAGAGTTGTGGTTGGAGCGAATCGCCATCTTGATACTCCCGTGTTTTCGAGAGGCCAGAGGATGCCGCGCCACCTGCCCCTCTACTTCAGGAGCGTTGCACTGGCAACTTGAAACCATATCTCCCAGAGTGACCCACCTGTTGTAGGTTTCAACCGATACATCATCAAAGATTGCGGAGTAGAGGTCACCAGAGGTGTCGAGCGCAACTTCCTCAATCACGGTGCCCTTCGGCCGCCTTTCTGGCTTGAACGCCCAGACACCAACTTCTGATTTCTCGAGTGCAACACTATTGTCTCGGGAGCTTGCCTTGACTGATTTCGGTGCTGAAGATGCGAGCACGATGTTGCTGAGTTCCTCCAGAACCCACTCGCTGTGAGTCGTCACCAACACACGGATGCCAGAACGAACGAGGCGGGCAATTTGACGGATGAATTCGACCTGCATTGCAGGATGCAAGTGCGACTCCGGTTCCTCGATGATGAGAAGGTCACCACGAGCAACCAGATGACGCAGGAAGAGCACCACGGGGGCAAGTTCCGAAACCATTGAAGAAACATTCATCAACGGCAGACTCTTTCGCCATCCACTGGGACGATAGGTAAAACGGGGATAGTTGGTGTGTTCACCAGTTTCCGTTATCACGCTACCCTGAAGGATTGCACTTTCTATTTGTTCTGCAGGTCCGGCACGGGTTTTTCGAAGCGGGTGACGGTAGGAACGACTACCCAGCCGTATCAGTTGCTCCAGAAAATCTGCCAGAACGCCGGATAACGTGGGCATTTGCTTGGCAGAATGAATACCGGCCATGGGTGCACTTTCGATCAGTGCACTGACAACCACGCTATGAGCGTGCATTATCCCCGTTCGATCTGCGGGCAGATACCAGGCCGGACGATGCAGGGAACCTACGATGTCCGGCAGCGTGTGCTCGAGCAACAGATCCAGAGTATGCCCATACCAGTATCGGTGCCTCGAGCGGTCTGTGCCATCCTGATGACTGCGCGCCAGATGTCGAAAAAGATCAGGCGTGGGACCTTCTTTGGCACTCGTGACCAAACTGGGTGAATCGACAAAATCGGAGCAAAAACCCGGCGGTTTAATCGACAGCCTGTGCTCAAACCTGACAGATTCGGAATCTGACGCTCGCACCCGAGCCGTGACAGTAGTTTCCTTGCCATTTCGTTCCTTGCGCATGAGGCTCTTGATGTCCGCGCCGAAACTCCTGCTGATCTCTCTAGCAAGCGCATTGGTTTGCTTCTCCAGATGGGCGCGAATCGCCTCGGTAACAGTCGCAGGCAAAGCGAACAACATCTCACCGTTTCGTACGGCGGTCGGCTCAGCCTGACTCCCCAAGGTGTCGGCAGCCCATTCCGATAAGGCATCAATTGCTTGTCTCGATGCCTCGTCTTCCGAAGATATATACGAGCTACTTTGAATACCCTCCGAAAAAAATCGATGTAGCGCGTAAATCAGAATCGCCAACCAGGATTTGCCGGTGTTACTCGGACCGGCGAAGACCGTCAGGAGGCGCAAATCAACTCGACCTGCAACGATTGGTCCGAAATTGGCCACACTCAGTTCAAGGAGGTTGTTGGCCACTATCTTCACCTTGCGCACAAAAAAGTGCCCCGCGGAAGAACCGCGGGGCACTGGGGTGGGGCTGGTTTTTCGTACCTGGAGCTGTACTGAATCATCAACCCGGGTCGATGTCTTCCGTCCTCAGAAGATCATGCCGTCGTCCAAAATCGAGACGAACATAGGCTCTGTGCCGGCATCATCGTCGTCATCCGTACCGTCATCCTCACGCTCGTCTGGGTCAGGATTCTCGTCGTCGTCAAGACCTGGAACCGCACCATCAGGATTAGGTACTGGGTCGTCAGTTGGGTCATTTGTAATCGTCACCCGAACATCAATTTCGATCGGTTCGAAGCCGGACTCTGCGCTGTCCACAGGAGTGGCTTCCAGTTCAACAATGTAGGTTCCAGGCCCAGATCGAGTATTGAAATCCGTCTCATAGTCAAGCGTAGCCCCTCGTTTGAGCACAAGTGTCGCCATGCTGCTATCCGTGGAATCCGCGACGACATCAAACCGATCATCGTTGACGACTCTCCAAGTGTATCCACCATATTTGAGAGTGGGGTCGTTTATATCATCGATATCAACTCCTCCCATCTCGGTGCCTCTTGCGCCACCCGGAACATTTTCCATGATGGTGTTTCTGTCAGCGCTAAATTCGTTATAACCGGTTGCTTCCCGATCCACACGGAAAGTAACAGTGATGGCAGACGACTTTGAACCGTCCGAGTCTGTGGCGGTCAGTTCCAAAGCGACTATTGATTGGCTTGGTTGGTTGCCTGAAGCAAACGAAAACTCAGCGGCGGTGATGAAGCGAACATGGCCCGTTTGCTCGTCAAGAAACACAAGCGTACTGTCGTCGGGACTTTTCCAGACATCAAAAAGGCCTCCTCCAACATCATCTTTGGTGAATCCGGATGCTCCGGCGCTCCACTCAAAAGTCAACTGATCATCAGGATCCACAAAGAGAGATGCCAATCCCCCATCAGCTACCTCACCCCTGAACTCATACACACGGGGGTCATCGGATTCATCATCACGTACAGCAGAACCCAGAAAGACATTGACGTTCGTATTTCTGGGACCAGGGTCAGGGTCCTCCTGATACACGCGAACTGCATCGAAATCATAGTTATTCGACGGCAACACATCCACCGCAGTGCGTGAAGTGATTGCTCCATTCCCATCCCTCTGGGTGACTACAGCAAACACTTCCTTGCCCGCCTGATCTTCAGTAATGGTGAATTCTCTGCCCGTCGCTATTTCTTCCGGAAAGTCCAGATTGGCACCGTCAAGATCCCTTGCATACCATTGAACCTCTACGCCTTGGGGAGCCATGATCTGCAGGGTTGCGCCAACATTCAGGAAGGCTTCGTCTGGCGAGGATGGCAACCAGAGGTTACCCTCATCATCAACAAAATTAACAAATCCGCTCCTCAAGTCGATAGCAACATCATCCGAGCGAGTGGGGGTCAGGCCATCCAGATCGAGCGTATCTATCTTGCCCACCTTGATCGCATCGCTCGTAACTTGCTCGGAGCGACCCTCGTCATCCATGAATTCCACGACCAAACGAATGTAATCCCCTTCCTTGTCAATGGGTATGCGAATTATGCTCCCATCTCCTTCCAGGGAATCAATCACCTCAAACGCTTCCCAGTCGTCACCTTCAGGATTTTCCGAGAACTGCCACGTATATACCGGCGCAAAGCCTTCTGCAAGCGATTCCGCCATCGTCGTGCCATCCATATCCAGGATAGTAGTCCCAACCATGGCGTTCGCTACCAGAAAATCATCAGTGGTGGTCTCAAAAGTGATGCCCTCGACAGCGGCATCCTGAACCTCTTGAATTGTTCCGGTTTCCCGAGTTGCGTCCGTCCTCACGAATGTCCAAGCACTGCCAAAAGATGTTCTCGCAACTTCGTAATACTGAACATGTCCGGAAATTGATCCATCTACATGGTCCTGCGTTACGGCGAAGGATTCAGGCGAATCAAGGGAATATTGTGACAAGTCACCCGCGACATCGTCATCAGTTGACCAGCCGTAAACAACAAGCACGGGCGAATCCGGGTCAGTGCCTCTCAGATCAGGGTCAACCGAAAAATCGTACGTAAAGTTGATGGTGTCATACTGAAACAGCGTGGAACGGCCAAAGGTGAGCGCTTCAGAAGAACCAGCACCATAGTTCAGGTCGTTGAACACATTCACACCGATTGTCATAGTGCCGGATACACCATCGCCATCATCATCTGTTGCAGTGACAGTAATCATCCCTGGCAAATCACTTGATATGGAGCCTGATTCCGGCGAGCGCACAACTTCGATAATAGCGATGTAGTCATCGTCATCGGGGCGAGCACTAAAATCAGCAGTTATTGCCATGCCTGGCGACAACTCATCAAACTCGATGGGATCCTGAATAATCTTTAACCAGGAAGACGCTTCAGCGTTCACACTCAGACTGAAGGTTACGTCGTCGTCACCTTCAGGGTCTGTAATCAGCTGCGTGAGATTGATGGCGTAGAGTCCCTGCCCGTTCGTGATGGGATCACCAGCCTGAAATACGTTGATCATCACCAGATCATCGCCAAGAACCGCCGGAAGAAACTCTCCTGATGACATATCATCAGGATCAAAATGCGCTGGTGTTTCACCAACAATCGCAGTCTGGATATACGATGACGGACGGAAGGTGAAGTCAGGGTTCAGGACAGGTGCTTCATCTACATCATCAATATCAATTTTGATGCTATCTGTGTCCGAGGCACCAGCCGCATCACGGACTGTGATTTCGATTTCGAATTCTTCATTGATCTCATGGTCCGGACTCAAATCCTCGGTCGTGCGCACCTCGAACCTCGCCACCCCGGGATTGTCGGATTCGACTAGCTCGATGGCGAAAAGCCCCGAAAACACCTGCCTTCCATCTTCACGCATGACGGTGTGATCCACTTCATACATTCCATAAGGATGCAGTCCCTGAAGGTCAAAGTCCCCACTCGAAACATCAAAGGTTCCTACCAAGGTGCCAGCTGGCGAGTTCTCATCTATATCGATTTCCGTTTCGTTCATGATGTTCGGCTCATCGTTCTCGATCGCAACAGCGAGCCTGAAGGAAGCGGTTGCCGAACTGGTATGCCCCGTGGTCGGATCGGTTGCCACTACGGTAATGTCGTACACGCCACGCTCAGCGATCATTTCCGCCCTGTTACGCACAAGGAGTCTGTCATCGCCTGCCTGGTACTCGTACTCGAGCCAGGAAGGTGCATTTTCATCAAGGCTCAAGGTTAGCGTCTCCGCATCCTGATCAGCGAATATGTCGCCGCGAACATAAAAGCTCAACCAATCCCCTGCCTGAACATCATCCTCATCCAGTTCTTCATCAATGGCAGCCCACCAGTTACCTGGCTGGTATGAGCGCACAGTTGGCTCATCAACATTCGTGATTTCGACACTGGCAAATATCTTCCGCTGAAACTGCTCATCCTGAAAGAGCGGGTTGGTTTCCCTTACCGTGAGTCCAACTCGAAACTCGTTCGGAATGTTTTCGTTTTCAAAATCGAAAGGTGCGCCATCTCTGATCTCGAGGAACCAGTTACCTTCGTCATCCTGCACGGCCTCAAAGTATCTGGCTTGATCGGGATCATCGACAAACCATTCATGCGTCCCGTTCTCCGTACGTGCATCGTCGGCATCCGTTGCAACGAGCTGACCGAGAACATAACCACCCATGACATCTTCCGGCACCATCTGAGCGACCCCTCCGCTCGGCTGAAATACAGCCTCGGTGATCATGTCGTTGCCGTTATCAACGAACAGCTCGAACTCAACGGAAGCCGTACTGCCGCCACGATCTTCGGCAACGAGCGTGACCATGCGTGATTCCTGAACGACCTGCCCGGGGGCGCTCACCAAGTCTGCGGTGACATCGCCATTATCAGCCACCTGAATATTGCCCAAGGTGAACCAGTCCGGTGCGTTCTGAAGCGAGAAATTCAGGAACTGTGGCGCATCCTCCGGATCCTGAAACATGTCGCTGAGAACAACCCTGACGGATCGCTGCTCCTCGGCATGAGCAAACACTGTGGACATGTCAGACACCATCATGTCATTGTCGTGAACTGCGAGCTGCTCGCGAACCGCCATAACTGGCTCGTCAACATTCATGACATTGACGGTATATGTATCCGAAGTGGCCATGAGGCCGCCACTGTCGGTTACCGTGACTGTGACATCAACCGTCTGTTCGGTTTCGTAGTCGAAGCCACCTTCCCTGACGACCAGCCAGAAGCCACCTTCCGAGTCCATCTTCACCTCAAAGCGGTCGTCGCTGACCATGAAGCTGCTCTCCGCGAAGCTGGAATCATCCGGGTCCTCGACCGTGATTTCGCCAACCGGGCCGCCCATATTCTCGGCAATGTCCATATCGACCATCATGCCGTCGGGCGTTACACCATCCCCGATTGAAACAGAGACGGGGGCATCGTTGGCACCCATGATGGTAAAGGTAGCCATCGCGGTGGTGCTGGTTTGCCCGTCACTCACCTCAATGGTCAGGGTATCCGTCAGGGTATCGCCCTCATTGAGCGCATTGACCATTTCATTGGCTTCGTCAACCGTGTAGGTCCACGCACCCATCTCGTCAATAACGAGAGAGCCATACATGCCGTTTTCGGCTACCGAGTAGGTGAGCGTTTCACTGTCAACATCCGCACCATCCGCTGTGCCCATGAGAGGCATGTCGGAATCCTCGGCGATATCGGCAGCGGCATCGCTCAAAGTGGGGGCATCGTTGGCACCCATGATGGTAAAGGTAGCCATCGCGGTGGTGCTGGTTTGACCGTCACTCACTTCGATGGTCAGGGTATCCGTCAGGGAATCACCTACATTGAGCGCATTGACCATTTCATTGGCTTCGTCAACCGTGTAGGTCCACGCACCCATCTCGTCAATAACGAGAGAGCCATACATGCCGTTTTCGGCTACCGAGTAGGTGAGCGTTTCACTGTCAACATCCGCACCATCCGCTGTGCCCATGAGAGGCATGTCGGAATCCTCGGCGATATCGGCAGCGGCATCGCTCAAAGTGGGGGCATCGTTGGCACCCATGATGGTAAAGGTAGCCATCGCGGTGGTGCTGGTTTGCCCGTCACTCACCTCAATGGTCAGAGTATCCGTCAGGGTATCGCCCTCATTGAGCGCATTAACCATTTCGTTGGCTTCGTCAACCGTGTAGGTCCATGCACCCATCTCGTCAATAACGAGAGACCCATACATGCCGTTTTCGGTTACCGAATAGGTGAGCGTCTCGCTGTCAACATCCGCACCATCCGCTGTGCCAGTGAGAGGCATGTCGGAGTCCTCGGCGACATCGGCAGCGGCATCACTCAAGGTGGGGGCATCGTTGGCTCCCATGATGGTAAAGGTAGCCATCGCGGTGGTGCTGGTTTGCCCGTCACTCACCTCAATGGTCAGGGTATCCGTCAGGGCATCGCCTTCATTGAGCGCATTGACCATCTCATTGGCTTCGTCAACCGTGTAGGTCCATGCACCCATCTCGTCAATAACGAGAGAGCCATACATGCCGTTTTCGGTTACCGAATAGGTGAGCGTCTCGCTGTCAACATCCGCACCATCCGCTACGCCCATGAGAGGCATGTCGGAGTCCTCGGCGATATCGGCAGCGGCATCACTCAGGGTGGGGGCATCGGGCTCCCATGATGGTAATGGTGACCATCGCAGTAACGCTGTCTTGCCCGTCACTCACTTCAATGGTCAGGGTATCCGTCAGGGTATCGCCCTCATTGAGCGCATTGACCATTTCATTGGCTTCGTCAACCGTGTAGGTCCATGCACCCATCTCGTCAACAACGAGAGACCCATACATGCCGTTTTCAGCTACCGAATAGGTGAGCGTCTCGCTGTCAACATCCGCACCATCCGCTGTGCCCATGAGAGGCATGTCGGAATCTTCGGCGATATCGGCAGCGGCATCACTCAAGGTGGGGGCATCGTTGGCACCCATGATGGTAAAGGTAGCCATCGCGGTGGTGCTGGTTTGCCCGTCACTCACCTCAATGGTCAGGGTATCCGTCAGGGTATCGCCCTCATTGAGCGCATTGACCATTTCATTGGCTTCGTCAACCGTGTAGGTCCATGCACCCATCTCGTCAACAACGAGAGACCCATACATGCCGTTTTCAGCTACCGAATAGGTGAGCGTCTCGCTGTCAACATCCGCACCATCCGCTGTGCCCATGAGAGGCATGTCGGAATCTTCGGCGATATCGGCAGCGGCATCACTCAAGGTGGGGGCATCGTTGGCACCCATGATGGTAAAGGTAGCCATCGCGGTGGTGCTGGTTTGCCCGTCACTCACCTCAATGGTCAGGGTATCCGTCAGGGTATCGCCCTCATTGAGCGCATTGACCATTTCATTGGCTTCGTCAACCGTGTAGGTCCATGCACCCATCTCGTCAACAACGAGAGACCCATACATGCCGTTTTCAGCTACCGAATAGGTGAGCGTCTCGCTGTCAACATCCGCACCATCCGCTGTGCCCATGAGAGGCATGTCGGAATCTTCGGCGATATCGGCAGCGGCATCACTCAAGGTGGGGGCATCGTTGGCACCCATGATGGTAAAGGTAGCCATCGCGGTGGTGCTGGTTTGCCCGTCACTCACTTCAATGGTCAGGGTATCCGTCAGGGTATCGCCTTCATTGAGCGCATTGACCATTTCATTGGCTTCGTCAACCGTGTAGGTCCATGCACCCATCTCGTCAACAACGAGAGACCCATACATGCCGTTTTCAGCTACCGAATAGGTGAGCGTCTCGCTGTCAACATCCGCACCATCCGCTGTGCCCATGAGAGGCATGTCGGAATCTTCGGCGATATCGGCAGCGGCATCACTCAAGGTGGGGGCATCGTTGGCACCCATGATGGTAAAGGTGACCGTCGCAGTAACGCTGTCTTGCCCGTCACTCACTTCAATGGTGGCGGTATCCGTCAGCGGGTCGCTACCCACATTGAGCGCATTGACCTCGTCGTTGGCATCGTCAACCGTGTAAGTCCACGCACCCGCATCGTCAATGGTCAGGGAGCCATACGTGCCATTGGCGGTTACTGAATAGGTGAGATCATCGCCATCGGCATCCGCACCATCCGCTGTGCCCGCAAGAGGCGTGTCGGAATCTTCGGTGGCATCGGCTTCAGCGTCACTCAAGGTAGGAACACTATTCGCCGGGGCAGGAGGCGCAGGGGGTGGGGGTGTGGGACCGCCACTACCACCACCACCGCAGGCCGCAAGAGCGGCAGCGAGGGTCGCCAGCGAAAACCCACGAACGGACTTCCCACCGTTCGGATTCAGCACTACATCCCTTACATGAATCTGAAAGAGGTTTTCCCGATCCTCTTTCGATGCTTCAAGATTGATCGTAGTGTCATGACTACTCGCCGAGAGGTAGTTCGTACTTGCGTCACACTTCATGATTATGGCTCCAGTAATAAAGTGAGTTGGCTGACACGCGCCTGCCAATCTAGATTGCGATTAAAGCACATGCCGACCGCATTGCGCAATATACACGATGCATGAGCAGACCACACAGAATTTCAGCAAAATATTGGCGCAAGCAGGCTGCCACCGTTTTGTGCCAGAAGAAGTGTACCCTAATCTTCGAACGACTTGGCAGCGCCTGTTTCTCATCAGCGCCACTGTTGGCGGGGAGCGGGTCGGCAACCCCAGCAGCAGGATATCGGACGCATCGCGAATCAGGGATGGTGAATTTCAGGCATCAGAAGCGCATATCGAGGTGCATGAGTACCTCGAACTCGAACGAGGAGCTGACATTCAGTGCCCTGGTGCCGAACAGGAACCGCCCGTAGTCATCGTTCAACGAACGCGACAGCAGCGCCTCCAGCGTCATGCCTGTCACCGGCGACCCAGCGTAGCTGCTTCCCCATCGATCTGTGAGACCGCTCATCCCCGCACCATAGCCGCTCATACCGTATCCCGTCCCAAAGGTCGATGCTGCATGGCCCGGCGCTGCGTACCCGTATGTCCCCGACCCGGACCAGCTACCACCCAATCCAGTATCCATCGGGGCACTGCCATAGCCGCCGCCCAATGACCCCGTGTGATACGCATCACCCAGGCGCGTCCCCGATACCTGTTGCTTGTACAGACCGACCTCAACATCGAACTCACGCACGAATGGCAGCGCTAGCTCCACGCCCACCCGCTGCTCAATCAGCTCTCCCATGGAGGTCCACTCGGCAAACGGGGTCAGCACCCGCTCACCACCAAGACCCACGCCGTAGCCCACGCGAACCGGCAGCCGCAGTGCAGGTTCGCCCGCCCGCAAGCCGCCAACCCCCACTGCACCCAAGGACTCCACGCTGTCCCACAGGCTCCCCGTACCCGCCGATGTCTCTCCCCACTCCGGCGACGCCGTCAGCATCCAACCGCGATTCATCATCCCCGCATCGTAGGTGAGATTCAGGCTGACACCGCGCTCATCCGCTCGTGTGGATTGCAGTGATGTCATCCACCGACCCCGCAGCCGCACCTCGATACCAGCATCAGGATTCACGTAGGCGAGGCTCCCGCCTGCTTCCACACCCCCGTCATAGGCGGCATCTCCACCATCAAAACGCAGACCCAACTCGACCCTCCCGGAAAGCGGTGACGACAGCGCTCCCATCTGAACCTCCAAGGCAGTGCGCAGCCGCCACGCGCGCGCCGAGGTCGATGGCAGCAGCGCACCGCCCTCCACCTCGTCCGCATCAACTTCTACCAGAAACGCATCCGAATGCAGCGCCCAACTGCTGTTGCCCACCTCGAGCATATCCTGATGTACACCTGCCGCCAGCAACCCAAGCTCGATATCCGTCTCCACCACATCGCCCACACCATCATCAAGGCGCGCCTTGCCAGCGCCATAGCCGAACGCCCCCCAGGTGCCGAGTTTCGGCCTCGGACGCCAGTGCACATAGGGATAGATACCGGTGGTCTCGGCTTGCAGGGAAACCGACTGCCCATCCGGCATTGACAAGTCCGAACGGCCAACATCCCGACTCAACACCAGACCCGCTAACCGCCTCTCATCGAACCGCATGTCGAACCCGACCCGGGTCGAGCGCAGGTCGCCGTCTATCTGCCCGCCGTCGCCCTGCTTCAGGTTGTAGCGCGACAGGCTCCCCTGACCCCAGACCGCCCAGCGTCCTGGCTCGGAGTCCATCGATTGTGCCGGGGTCAGCAGAAACTCGCTGCCGGACAGCAAGTCTTGCGAACTCGTGCCCAGTCCATTGCCCAGTCGTGTGTTGCTGTCCGCCATTGGTGCCAGCAGCTGCTGTAACGCCTGCGCGAGCTCCATCTCCCAGGCGCTGTCTGCGCGACACGGTACTGCCTCGGGCAGCGAATCTGACGCTTCAGCCCCCTCTTCCGCAAACCCTTGTCGAGATGTCTCGGCACCACAGCCCACCAGGCCGACAACCGGCGGCACAGTCGAAGCATGTGGCAGGACGGATGATTGCTCCAGTCGGCATACTGCTACATCATCTACTCCGCTCATCTCGGCATATCCATTGCCCAATCGGCTACTGCTACCAATATCGCCACCTATACCGAGCGCATCACCTACCCCCTCATGCCAACTGATATCACCCGCATCGCCTTGATACAAACCCTCCCGAACTCCAGGAATCGCAGCTGACTCGCCCTCACGCCCAAGCCCAAGCGTCTGCGTCAGGGGCGCTCCTCCAACCTGAATCGATGAGAACTCTCCGCCCACACCCTCCAGTGCCTGCGAACGCGCCCCTATTGCCTCCACCAAACCGCTCCCCACCGACCGCGCATAGGCACCAAGTCCGACGCGCGCACCTGCCTCACGCGACAGACTGTCAATCTCGCCTATCACCACGCTCGCCGTCGCATCCACGAGTGTCGCATGTATCTCGCCACGCTCCGATAGCCCGAGTGTCAGCGTCAACCGCTCTTCTCCCTCATCCTGAATCCCCGCCTCCTGCAATGCAGACACCGCAAACTCTGCCTCCCGCTCTCCCGATGCCACGGTCACAAAAGCCGGCATACCCACCACATCGCTTGCATCCGCCGTCGAACCCGGATGCACAAACACCCCCACCGGCAATTCCGATTCCAACTCCCCGCCCGACAGCGATACACGGAACACGGCGCTGTCCCCGCCCTCCAGAATCCGGTTCGTCGATACGCCCAGCGAGACCCCCAAGGCATCACTCGCGGCAATCCGGTACGTGCGCTCGGCCTCACTCAGCGACACCTCGCGGTGTACATCACTCGAACCCACCTCCAGCAGCGACACCGTCAGCGTCTCCTCCGGCTCCGACAGCGCGTCATCCAGCACCTCGATACGAAGCGTCTCGCTGGACTCTCCGGCAACGAACACCAGCTCATCCACAACCACGCGATAATCCGCAGCCGTCGCCGTATCCCCGTCGGCTCCGACAGCGAAGCGCACCCGAATCTGCTCATCCTGCCCGAGCCTCGAGGACAGCAGTACCGGCACCAGCAGGTCTGTTCCCTCTTCCCCTGCCCCTGCCACACCCAGCGACACCGACAAGGCCGACAGGGGTTGCGCCACAGTCAGGCTCCGCTGCGCTGATACGCCCTCGTAATCCGCCCCCGATGCCAAGTGCCGTACCATTGCCATCGGAGATATCGCGTATGCCCCACGGGCAATATGCAGCGTCACCGCTTGCGGCTCCTGCCAGGTGGCCGGATTGAAGGTCAGCGTGGTCGGTGACACCGACACCCCTGAATACACGCTGCTCAGCGACACTCGCACCATGCCAGACGGCTCGCTCAGCAGCGACACTCCGTAGGAGACCTCGCTTCCCTCCTGCAACTCCGGGTGTACCCCCGGCGGGTCGAAAACAATGCCCCGCTCGTCATCATCGTCCACCTGCACCCTCAGGCTACTCGTCACCGCATCGTAGTCGCCGCCCGATGCCGTGTGCATCAGCGTGGTTGTGTCGTCCATCGCATCGTCATCTTGCGCTGCCGTCACCGTCACCGTCTGGGGCTGGTTCCAGGTCGTCGGGGTGAAGGTCAGTGAGGTCGGGGATGCCGATGTGTCGCCCAAAGC
The DNA here is from genome assembly GCA_965199815.1 of Pseudomonadales bacterium. Taxonomy (GTDB): domain Bacteria; phylum Pseudomonadota; class Gammaproteobacteria; order Pseudomonadales; family Azotimanducaceae; genus Azotimanducus. The sequence goes on along the minus strand of CBDATE010000028.1, from coordinate 484,181 downwards.
GGGACCCGACACATCGCCCGAGGCTCCATCAGGTGCGGGGCCCACGGTCACCGTCACATCCCCCGTCGGTTGCGTGTTCAGTACCACCGTATAAGTCCCGGTCGAGCCCTCCGCTACCGTCAAGGAGGTGGGCGATACCGTCACCCCGCGTACATCGTTCTCGGTAATCGTCACCTCCACCGATGCCGCGCTCTCGGACGCATAGTCCGCGCCGCTCACCCCGTGCGTCAGTGTCACCGTGTCGTCAGTAAGCGCGTCATCGTCCTCAGAGACGCTCACCGTCACCGTCTGGGGCTGATTCCAAGTCATCGAGGTGAAGACCAGTGCGGCCCGAGACACTGACACATCTCCCGATGCGTGACCTACCGCCACCGTCACATCCCCCGTCGGCTGCGTGTTCAGTACCACCGTATAAGTCCCGGTCGAACCCTCCGCTACCGTCAGGGAGGTTGGCGATACCGTCACCCCGCGTGTGTCGTCATCATCCACCGTCACCGTCACACTCCCGCTCGCAGGCTCGTAGCCACCGCCCACCGCCGTGTGGCTCAGCGTAACCGTGTCATCCTCTACGTCGTTGTCCTGGGTAGCACCCACCGTCACCGCCTGCGCCGTACTCCAGTTGTCCGTCGTGAAGGTCAGGGTGCCCGGGGATACCGATACATCGCCCGAGGCTCCACCCACAGTCACCGTTACATCTCCCGTCGGTAAGGTGGTCAGCTTCACTGTGTAGGTGTTCGACCCACCCTCAGGTACCACCAGGCTCATCGCCGAGAACTCCAGTCCAACCGGCGTACCGACCGCACTCACATTCGTACCCTTCTGTACACCGGTGTTCGCCGCATTGCGCGTATCAACACGCACCACGTAGGTCGTGCCGTTGCTCAGGTCGGGGATGTCGAACGAGGTGCCCTCCACTTCGTTGATGGCCGACAAGAGAGTGCCCGGCCCCTGCACACGCCAGCGTACGCTGTAGCCGTTCGGAGCCACGCTCGCCGCCGTCCAACTCACACTCAGCGAACCATCTCCCGGCCTCACTCGCAGGGTAGTCACCTTCGTGGGAAGGGAATCGTCGTTGTCCGTGATGGTCACCACCGCCTGCGAGACCGTGCCCGCCGTCACCCGCGCCGGTAGCGTCCCGAAGCCCAGCGTCACCGTCTCATCCGACTCATCCACCAAGTCGTCTGTGGCGCTGAAGGTCAATGTCTTCGAGGTCTCTCCGCTCGCAAAGGCCACCGATACCGGTACGCTGTAATCATCAGCAACCGCTCCGGTTCCGTTTGTCCTCGTCACGGGAATCGTCACTGACCGCTCCGGGTCTGCGCTCAAGGTCACCGCCACACTCACCGCCTCGCCTTCGGTCACGTTGTAAGTCGCCGCACCGAAGGACACCGCCACCGTCGGGGCATCGTCCGCGCCGGTGACCGTGATGGTCACCGTGCCCGTCGTGCCATCCGCGGCGGCAATCTCGAAGGCATCCTCGGCGGTGGTGCCCGCCGCCAGGGCGTTGGTCGCGGCCTTGCTGTTGTCGAGCGTGTAGATCCACTCGCCGTTGGTCTTGATGCTGAAGGTGCCGTAAGTGCCTGCCTTGTCGGTCTGCGCCTGCACGGTGTCGGCACCGTCGCTGTCGGTCACGGTCACCGTGCCCTCGGCCTCGTCCTTGGTGTCGTCATCTTCGGTGACCGCACCGGTGAGTGTGCCGCCGATGGTCGCCGCGGCATTGGTGCCGGTGACGGTGATGATGACCTCGTCGGTATCACTCGCCGTGCCGTCCGAGACCGTGAGCACGAAGGTGAGCGTCGCATCCGCGACGATGTCATTCGGGGCGGTGAAGCTCGCACTCGCCGTGTCGGCATCGGTGAGCGTCACTGCGTTGTCGGTCTCGCCCGACTTGCGCGCCCAAGCGTAGGTGAGCGTGGTGCTCGCATCCGGGTCGCTGCTGCCTGTGCCATCAAGGGTCACCGAGGCACCCTCCGCAACGGTCGCATCTGCGCCGGCGTTGGCCGTCGGGGTGTCATTCGCGCCAGTGACCGTGATGGTCACCGTGCCTGCCGTGCCGTCGGCGGCGGCAATCGCAAAGGCATCGGTGGCCGTGGTGCCCGCCGCCAGGGCGTTGGTCGCGGCCTTGCTGTTGTCGAGTGTGTAGATCCACTCGCCGTTGGCCTTGATGTTGAAGGTGCCGTAAGTGCCCGCTACATCCGTCTGCGCCTGCACCGTGTCGGCGCCGTCGCTGTCGGTGACTGTCACCGTGCCGCTGGCCTCACCCTTGTCCTCGTCGTCCTCGGTGACATCACCGGTCAGGTCGCCGCCGAAGGTGGCCGCGGCGTTGGCACCGGTGACGGTGATGGCGACCTCGTCGGTGTCGCTGGCCGTGCCGTCAGTCACCGTGAGGACGAAGGTGAGCGTCACATCCGAAGCGATGTCGTCGGGGGCGGTGAAGCTGGCGCTCGCCTTGTCGGCGTTGGTGAGCGTCACTGCGTTGTCGGTCTCGCCGGACTTGCGCGCCCAGGAATAGGTGAGCGTGGTGCTCGCATCCGGGTCGCTGCTGCCTGTGCCGTCGAGGGTCACCGATGCGCCTTCCGCAACGGTCGCGTCCACCCCGGCGTTGGCGGTGGGTGCATCGTTCGTGCCGGTCACCGTGATGGTGACAGTACCTGCGGTGCCGTCGGCGGCGGCAATCGCAAAGGCATCGGTGGCGGTCGCGCCTGCGGCCAGGGCATCGGTCTCGTCCTTGTCGTTGTCGAGCGTGTAGGTCCACTCGCCGTTGGTCTTGATGCTGAACATCCCGTAAGTCCCCGCCTCGTCGGTCTGCGCCTGCACCGTGTCGGCACCGTCGCTGTCGCTCACGGTCACCGTGCCGGAGGTTTCGTTCTTGTCCTCGTCATCCTCGGTGACCTCGCCGGTCAGGTCCCCGCCGATGGTGGCGGCGGCGTTGGCACCGGTGACAGTGATGACCACCTCGTCGGTGTGGCTCGCCGTGCCGTCCGAGACGGTGAGCACGAAGGTGAGCGTTACATCCGAAGCGATGTCATCGGGGGCGGTGAAGCTCGCACTCGCCTTGTCGGCGTTGGTGAGCGTCACCGCGTTGTCGGTCTCGCCCGCCTTGCGCGCCCACGCGTAGGTGAGCGTGGTATCCGCATCCGGGTCGCTGCTACCCGTGCCGTCAAGCGTCACCGATGCGCCCTCGGTGACTGTCGTGTCCGGTCCGGCATTGGCCGTCGGTGCATCGTTCGCTCCGGTCACCGTGATGGTCACGGTGCCCTCCGTCCCGTCGGCGGAGGTGATGGAGAAGGCATCGCTGACGGTCGCGGCGGCGGCCAAGGCGTTGGTCGCGGCCTTGCTGTTGTCGAGTGTGTAGGTCCACTCCCCGTTGGCCTTGATGCTGAAGGTGCCGTAGGTGCCTGCCTCGTCGGTCTGCGCCTGTACCGTGTCGGCACCGTCGCTGTCTTCGACCGTCACCGTGCCGCTGGCCTCGTCCTTGTCCTCGTCGTCCTCGGTGACCGCGCCGGTGAGTGTGCCGCTAATGGTGGCTGCAGCGTTCACACCGGTCACGGTGATGACCACTTCGTCGGTGTCGCTGGCCGTGCCGTCCGAGACGGTGAGCACGAAGGTCAGCGTCACATTCGAAGCGATGTCGTTCGGGGCGGTGAAGCTCGCGCTTGCCTTGTCGGCGTTGGTGAGCGTCACCGCGTTGTCGCTCTCGCCAGACTTGCGCGCCCAGCTGTAGGTGAGCGTGGTACTCGCATCCGGGTCGCTGCTGCCTGTGCCGTCAAGCGTCACCGAGGCACCCTCCGCAACGGTCGCATCTGCGCCGGCGTTGGCCGTCGGGGTGTCATTCGCGCCAGTGACCGTGATGGTCACCGTGCCTGCCGTGCCGTCCGCGGCGGCAATCGCAAAAGCATCCTCGGCGGTGGTGCCCTCCGCCAGGGCGTTGGTCGCGGTCTTGGTGTTGTCGAGCTCGTACTCCCACTCGCCGTTGGTCTTGATGCTGAATGTCCCGTAGGTGCCGACCTTGTCGGTCTGTGCCTGCACGGTGTCGGTGCCGTCGCTGTCGCTGACGGTCACCGTGCCGGTAGCCTCGTCCTTGTCCTCGTCATCCTCGGTGACTGCACCGGTGAGTGTGCCGCCGATGGTGGCCGCGGCGTTGGTGCCGGTCACGGTGATGACCACTTCGTCGGTGGCGCTCGCCGTGCCGTCCGAGACGGTGAGCACGAAGGTGAATGTCACATCCGCGGCAATGTCGTTCGGGGCGGTGAAGCTCGCGCTGGCCGTATTCGCGTTCGTCAAGGTGACTGCATTGTCAGTCTCGCCCGACTTGCGCGCCCAGGAATAGGTGAGCGTGGTACCCGCATCCGGGTCGCTGCTGCCCGTGCCGTCAAGCGTCACCGATGCGCCCTCCGCAACGGTCGCATCCAATCCCGCATCCGCGGTCGGCGCGTCATTCGCACCGGTCACGGTGATGGTCACGGTGCCCTCCGTCCCGTCGGCGGAGGTGATGGAGAAGGCATCGGTGACTGTCGCGCCTGCGGCCAGGGCGTTGGTGTCGTCGTCTGCGTTGTCGAGCGTGTAGGTCCACTCCCCGTTGGTCTTGATGCTGAAGGTGCCGTAAGTCCCCGCCTTGTCGGTCTGTGCCTGCAGGGTGTTGGCACCGTCGCTGTCGGTCACGGTCACCGTGCCGCTGGCCTCGTCCTTGGTGTCGTCATCCTCGGTGACCTCGCCGGTCAGGTCGCCGCCGATGGTGGCCGCGGCGTTTTCGCCGGTGACGGTAATGACCACCTCGTCGGTATCACTCGCCGTGCCGTCCGAGACGGTGAGCACGAAGGTGAGCGTGGCATCCGCGACGATGTCATCGGGGGCGGCGAAGTTCGCGCTCGCCTTGTCGGCGTTGGAGAGCGTCACCGCGTTGTCGGTCTCGCCCGACTTGCGCGCCCAGGAATAGGTGAGCGTGGTACCCGCATCCGGGTCGGTGCTGCCCGTGCCGTCGAGGGTCACTGATGCGCCTTCAATGACAGTCTTGTTCGCTCCCGCGTCTGCCGTCGGTGCATCGTTGGCACCGGTGACCGTGATGGTCACGGTGCCCGTCGTGCCATCCGCGGCGGCAATCTCGAAAGCGTCCTCGGCGGTGGTGCCCGCCGTCAGGGCGTTGGTGTCGTCGTCGGTGTTGTCGATCTCGTACTCCCACTCCCCGTTGGCCTTGATGCTGAATGTCCCGTAAGTCCCCGCCTCGTCGGTCTGTGCCTGCACCGTGTCGGCACCGTCGCTGTCGCTCACGGTCACCGTGCCCTCGGCCTCGTCTTTGGTGTCGTCATCTTCGGTGACCTCGCCGGTCAGGTCCCCGCCGATGGTGGCCGCGGCGTTTTCGCCGGTGACGGTAATGACCACCTCGTCGGTATCACTCGCCGTGCCGTCCGAGACGGTGAGCACGAAGGTGAGCGTGGCATCCGCGACGATGTCATCGGGGGCGGTGAAGCTGGCGCTGGCATTGTCGGCATTGGTGAGCGTCACCGCATTGTCAGTCTCGCCGGACTTGCGCGCCCAGCTGTAAGTGAGCGTGGTGCTCGCATCCGGGTCGGCGCTGCCCGTGCCATCAAGGATCACCGAAGCGCCTTCCACAACGGTCTTGTTCGCGCCCGCATCCGCTGTCGGCGCATCGTTCGCGCCAGTGACCGTGATGGTCACGGTGCCCGCCGTGCCATCAGCAGAGGCAATCGCAAAGGCATCGGTGGCGGTCGCGCCTGCGGCCAGGGCGTTGGTGTCGTCGTCCGCGTTGTCGAGTGTGTAGGTCCACGCACCGTTGGTCTTGATGCTGAATGTCCCGTAGGTGCCCGCCTCGTCGGTCTGCGCCTGCACCGTGGTGTTGGCACTGTCGCTGTCACTCACCGTCACCGTGCCGCTGGCCTCGTTCTTGTCCTCGTCGTCCTCGGTGACCTCGCCCGTCAGGTCACCGCTGAAGGTGGCTGTGGCGTTCACGCCGGTCACCGTGATGACCACTTCGTCGGTGTCACTGGCCGTACCATCCGAGACGGTGAGCACGAAGGTGAGTGTCGCATTCGCGGCAATGTCGTTCGGAGCGGTGAAGCTCGCGCTCGCCTTGTCGGCGTTGGTGAGCGTCACCGTGTTGTCGGTCTCGCCCGCCTTGCGCGCCCAGGAATAGGTGAGCGTGGTATCCGCATCCGGGTCGCTGCTGCCGGTGCCGTCAAGCGTCACCGAGGCACCTTCCGCAACGGTCGCGTCCGCCCCGGCGTTGGCAGTCGGCGCATCGTTGGCACCAGTGACGGTGATGGTGACTGTGCCCGCCGTGCCGTCGGCGGCGGCGATGGAGAAGGCATCGGTGGCGGTCGCGGCGGCGGCCAAGGCGTTGGTGTCGTCGTCTTCGTTGTCGAGCGTGTAGGTCCAATCACCGTCCGATTCAATGCTGAAGGTGCCGTAAGTCCCCGCCTCATCGGTCTGCGCCTGCACCGTGTTGGCACCGTCGCTGTCGGTCACGGTCACCGTGCCGCTGGCCTCGTCCTTGGTGTCGTCATCCTCGGTGACCTCGCCGGTCAGGTCGCCGCCGATGGTGGCCGCGGCGTTGGCACCGGTCACAGTGATGGTGACCTCGTCGGTGTCGCTCGCCGTGCCGTCCGAGACGGTGAGCACGAAGGTGAGCGTGGCATCCGCGACGATGTCATCGGGGGCGGCGAAGTTCGCGCTCGCCTTGTCGGCGTTGGAGAGCGTCACCGCGTTGTCGGTCTCGCCCGACTTGCGCGCCCAGGAATAGGTGAGCGTGGTACCCGCATCCGGGTCGGTGCTGCCCGTGCCGTCGAGGGTCACTGATGCGCCTTCAATGACAGTCTTGTTTGCTCCCGCGTTGGCGGTCGGTGCATCGTTCGCGCCGGTAACCGTGATCGTGACAGTACCTGCGGTGCCGTCGGCGGCGGCAATCGCAAAAGCGTCCTCGGCGGTGGCACCCGCCGTCAGGGCGTTGGTGTCGTCGTCGGTGTTGTCGAGCTCGTACTTCCACTCCCCGTTGGCCTTGATGCTGAAGGTGCCGTAGGTGCCCGCCTCGTCGGTCTGCGCCTGCACGGTGTTGGCACCGTCGCTGTCGGTGACGGTCACCGTGCCGCTGGCCTCGTCCTTGGTGTCGTCGTCCTCGGTGACCGCGCCGGTGAGTGTGCCGCCGATGGTGGCCGCGGCGTTCACGCCGGTCACGGTGATAATCACCTCGTCGGTGTGGCTCGCCGTGCCGTCCGAGACGGTGAGCACGAAGGTGAGCGTGGCATCCGCGACGATGTCATCGGGGGCGGTGAAGCTGGCGCTCGCCTTGTCGGCGTTGGTGAGCATCACCGCGTTGTCGGTCTCGCCTGCCTTGCGCGCCCAGGAATAGGTGAGCGTGGTGCTCGCGTCCGGGTCGCTGCTGCCCGTGCCGTCGAGCGTCACCGATGCACCTTCCGCAACGGCCGCGTCCGTGCCCGCGTTGGCGGTGGGCGCATCGTTCGCACCGGTGACGGTGATGGTCACCGTACTCGCGGTGCCGTCGGCGGCGGCAATCGCAAAGGCATCGCTGACGGTCGCGGCGGCGGCTAGGGCGTTGGTCGCGGCCTTGCTGTTGTCGAGCTCGTACTCCCACTCCCCGTTGGTCTTGATGCTGAATGTCCCGTAGGTGCCGGCCTCGTCGGTCTGCGCCTGCACCGTGTCGGCACCGTCGCTGTCGGTGACGGTCACTGTGCCCGATGCCTCGTCCTTGGTGTCGTCATCTTCGGTGACCTCGCCGGTCAGGTCGCCGCCGAAGGTGGCCGCGGCATTCACGCCGGTCACGGTGATAATCACCTCGTCGGTGTGGTTCGCCGTGCCATCCGAGACGGTGAGCACGAAGGTGAGCGTGGCATCCGCGACGATGTCATCGGGGGCGGTGAAGCTGGCGCTCGCCTTGTCGGCGTTGGTGAGCATCACCGCGTTGTCGGTCTCGCCTGCCTTGCGCGCCCAGGAATAGGTGAGCGTGGTGCTCGCGTCCGGGTCGCTGCTGTCCGTGCCGTCCAGGGTCACCGAGGCACCTTCCGCAACGGTCTCATCCGCCCCGGCATTGGCGGTGGGCGCGTCGTTGGCACCGGTGACCGTGATGGTGACAGTACCCGCCGTGCCGTCCGCGGCGGCAATCGCAAAGGCATCGGTGGCGGTGGCACCTGCCGCCAGGGCGTTGGTCGCGGTCTTGCTGTTATCGAGCGTGTAGGTCCACTCCCCGTTGGTCTTGATGCTGAATGTCCCGTACGTGCCGGCCTCGTCGGTCTGCGCCTGCACCGTGTCGGCACCGTCGCTGTCGGTGACCGTCACCGTGCCGCTGGCCTCGTCCTTGGTGTCGTCATCCTCGGTGACCTCGCCGGTCAGGTCGCCGCCGATGGTGGCCGCGGCGTTGGCACCGGTCACAGTGATGGTGACCTCGTCGGTGTCGCTCGCCGTGCCGTCCGAGACGGTGAGCACGAAGGTGAGCGTGGCATCCGCGACGATGTCATCGGGGGCGGTGAAGCTCGCACTCGCCGTGTCGGCATTGGTGAGCGTCACCGCATTGTCGGTCTCGCCCGACTTGCGCGCCCAAGCGTAGGTGAGCGTGGTGCTCGCGTCCGGGTCGCTGCTGTCCGTGCCGTCAAGCGTCACCGATGCGCCTTCCGCAACGGTCTTGTTCGCTCCCGCATCCGCTGTCGGGGCATCGTTCGCGCCAGTGACGGTGATGGTCACTGTGCCCTCCGTACCGTCTGCGGCGGCAATCGCGAAGGTGTCGGTGACTGTCGCGGCGGCGGCCAAAGCGTTGGTGTCGTCGTCAGTGTTGTCGAGTGTGTAGGTCCACTCCCCGTTGGTCTTGATGCTGAATGTCCCGTAGGTGCCCGCCTTGTCGGTCTGCGCCTGCACGGTGTCGGCACCGTCGCTGTCGGTCACGGTCACCGTGCCGCTGGCCTCGTCCTTGTCCTCGTCATCTTCGGTCACCTCGCCGGTCAGGTCGCCGCTGAAGGTGGCATCGGCGTTGGCACCGGTCACAGTGATGGTGACCTCGTCGGTGTCACTCACCGTGCCGTCCGAGACGGTGAGCACGAAGGTGAGCGTCGCATCCGAAGCGATGTCATCGGGAGCGGTGAAGCTCGCGCTGGCCTTGTCGGCATTGGTGAGCGTCACCGCGTTGTCGGTCTCGCCCGCCTTGCGCGCCCAGGAATAGGTGAGCGTGGTGCTCGCATCCGGGTCGCTGCTGCCCGTGCCGTCGAGGGTCACCGATGCGCCTTCAATGACCGTCTTGTTCGCTCCCGCGTCTGCCGTGGGCGCATCGTTCGCGCCAGTGACGGTGATGGTCACGGTGCCCGCCGTGTCGTCCGCTGACTGAATCGCAAAGGCATCGCTGACGGTCGCTCCCGCGGCCAGGGCGTTGGTGTCGTCGTCCGTGTTGTCGAGCGTGTAGGTCCACTCGCCGTTGGTCTTGATGCTGAATGTCCCGTAAGTGCCTGCCTTGTCGGTCTGCGCCTGCACCGTGTCGGCGCCGTCGCTGTCATCGACCGTCACCGTGCCGCTGGCCTCGTCCTTGGTATCGTCATCCTCGGTGACGGCGCCGGTCAGGTCGCCGCCGATGGTGGCCGCGGCGTTCACGCCGGTCACGGTGATGACCACTTCGTCCGTGTCGCTGGCCGTGCCATCAGTCACCGTGAGCACGAAGGTGAGCGTCGCATCCGAAGCTATGTCGTCGGGGGCGGTGAAGCCCGCGCTTGCCTTGTCGGCGTTGGTGAGCATCACCGCGTTATCGGTCTCGCCGGACTTGCGCGCCCAGGAATAGGTGAGCGTGGTACTCGCATCCGGGTCGCTGCTACCCGTGCCGTCAAGCGTCACCGATGCGCCCTCGGTGACTGTCGTGTCCGCGCCCGCATCCGCCATCGGTGCATCGTTCGCACCGGTGACCGTGATCGTGACTGTGCCTGCCGTGCTGTCCGCTGACTGAATCGCAAAGGCATCGCTGACGGTCGCTCCCGCGGCCAAGGCGTTGGTCGCGGCCTTGCTGTTGTCGAGCGTGTAGGTCCACTCGCCGTTGGTCTTGATGCTGAACGTCCCGTAAGTCCCCGCCTCGTCGGTCTGCGCCTGCAGGGTGTCGGCACCGTCGCTGTCGGTGACGGCCACCGTGCCGGTGGCTTCGTCCTTGGTGTCGTCGTCCTCGGTGACCTCGCCCGTCAGGTCACCGCTGAAGGTGGCCGCGGCGTTTTCGCCGGTGACGGTGATGACCACCTCGTCAGTGTCGCTCGCCGTGCCGTCCGAGACGGTGAGCACGAAGGTAAGCGTTGCATCCGTGGCGATGTCATTCGGTGCGGTGAAGCTCGCGCTCGCCTTGTCGGCGTTGGTGAGCATCACCGCATTGTCGGTCTCGCCCGACTTGCGCGCCCAGGAATAGATAAGCGTGGTGCTCGCATCCGGGTCGCTGCTGCCCGTGCCGTCGAGGGTCACCGATGCGCCTTCAATGACAGTCTTGTTCGCTCCCGCGTCTGCCGTGGGCGCGTCGTTGGCACCGGTGACCGTGATGGTGACAGTACCTGCGGTGCCGTCGGCGGCGGCAATCGCAAACTCGTCCTCGGCGGTGGTGCCCGCGGCCAGGGCGTTGGTATCGTCGTCTTCGTTGTCGAGCGTGTAGGTCCAGACACCGGCCGTCGTAATGCTGAACATCCCGTAAGTCCCCGCCTTGTCGGTCTGTGCCTGTACGGTGTTGGCACCGTCGCTGTCGGTCACGGTCACCGTGCCGCTGGCCTCGTCGTCGGTGTCGTCATCCTCGGTGACCTCGCCGGTCAGGTCACCGCCGAAGGTGGCCGCGGCGTTCACGCCGGTCACGATGATGACCACCTCGTCCGTCGCACTGGCCGTGCCATCCGAGACGGTGAGCACGAAGGTGAGCGTGGCATCCGCGACGATGTCATCGGGGGCGGTGAAGCTGGCGCTGGCCTTGTCGGCATTGGTGAGCGTCACCGCATTGTCGGTCTCGCCCGACTTGCGCACCCAGGAATAGGTGAGCGTGGTACCCGCGTCCGGGTCGCTACTACCGGTGCCGTCAAGCGTCACCGATGCGCCTTCAATGACAGTCTTGTTCGCTCCCGCGTCTGCCGTCGGGGCATCGTTCGCGCCGGTGACCGTGATGGTGACTGTGCCCGTCGTGCCGTCGGCGGCGGTGATGGAGAAGGCATCGGTGGCGGTCGCGCCTGCGGCCAGGGCGTTGGTGTCGTCGTCTTCGTTGTCGAGCTCGTACTCCCACGCACCGTTGGCCTCGATGCTGAAGGTGCCGTAGGTGCCCGCCTTGTCGGTCTGCGCCTGCACCGTGTTGGCACTGTCGCTGTCACTCACCGTCACCGTGCCGCTGGCCTCGTCCTTGGTGTCGTCGTCCTCGGTGACCTCGCCCGTCAGGTCACCGCTGAAGGTGGCTGTGGCGTTCACGCCGGTCACCGTGATGACCACTTCGTCGGTGTCACTGGCCGTGCCATCCGAGACGGTGAGCACGAAGGTCAGCGTCGCATCCGAAGCGATGTCGTTCGGTGCGGTAAAGCTGGCGCTTGCCTTGTCGGCGTTGGTGAGCGTCACCGCGTTGTCGGTCTCGCCCGCCTTGCGCGCCCAGGAATAGGTGAGCGTGGTACTCGCATCTGGGTCGCTGCTGTCCGTGCCGTCAAGCGTCACCGATGCGCCTTCCGCAACGGTCTTGTTCGCGCCCGCATCCGCTGTCGGTGCATCGTTCGCGCCAGTGACCGTGATGGTCACGGTGCCCTCCGTCCCGTCGGCGGAGGTGATGGAGAAGGCATCGGTGGCGGTCGCGCCTGCGGCCAGGGCGTTGGTGTCGTCGTCTTCGTTGTCAAGCGTGTAGGTCCACTCGCCGTTGGTCTTGATACTGAAGGTGCCGTAGGTGCCCGCCTCGTCGGTCTGCGCCTGCACCGTGTCGGCACCGTCGCTGTCGGTCACGGTTACCGTGCCGCTGGCCTCGTCCTTGTCCTCGTCATCCTCGGTGACCGCGCCGGTCAGGTCGCCGCCGAAGGTGGCCGCGGCGTTTTCGCCGGTGACGGTAATGACCACCTCGTCGGTATCACTCGCCGTGCCATCCGAGACGGTGAGCACGAAGGTGAGCGTCGCATCCGAAGCTATGTCGTCGGGGGCGGTGAAGCTGGCACTCGCCTTGTCGTCATTGGAGAGCGTCACCGCATTGTCGGTCTCGCCCGACTTGCGCGCCCAGGAATAGGTGAGCGTGGTGCTCGCATCCGGGTCGCTGCTGCCCGTGCCGTCAAGCGTCACCGGTGCGCCTTCCGTGACTGTCGTGTCCGCCCCCGCATCCGCCGTCGGTGCATCGTTCGCGCCGGTGACCGTGATGGTCACCGTACTCGCGGTGCCGTCGGCGGCGGCAATCGCAAAGGCATCGTCCTTGGTTGCTCCTGCGGCCAAGGCGTTGGTGTCGTTGTCAGTGTTGTCGAGCGTGTAGGTCCACTCGCCGTTGGTCTTGATGCTGAATGTGCCGTAATTCCCGCCTTCGTCGGTCTGTGCCTGCACTGTGTCGGCACCGTCGCTGTCGCTCACGGTCACCGTGCCCTCGGCCTCGTCCTTGGTGTCGTCATCTTCGGTGACCGCGCCGGTCAGGTCGCCGCCGAAGGTGGCCGCGGCGTTCACGCCGGTCACGGTGATAATCACCTCGTCGGTGTGGCTCGCCGTGCCGTCCGAGACCGTGAGCACGAAGGTGAGCGTCGCATCCAAAGCGATGTTGTCGGGGGCGGTGAAGCTCGCGCTCGCCGTGTTCGCGTTCGTCAAGGTGACTACGTTGTTGGTCTCGCCGGTCTTGCGCGCCCAGGAATAGGTGAGCGTGGTGCTCGCGTCCGGGTCGCTGCTGTCGGTGCCGTCGAGGGTCACCGATACGCCTTCAATGACAGTCTTGTTCGCGCCCGCATCCGCCGTCGGCGCGTCGTTCGCACCGGTGACCGTGATGGTCACCGTACTCGCGGTGCCGTCGGCGGCGGCAATCGCAAAGGCATCGCTGACGGTCGCGCCTGCGGCCAGGGCGTTGGTATCGTCGTCTTCGTTGTCGAGCGTGTAGGTCCACTCGCCGTTGGTCTTGATGCTGAAGGTGCCGTAGGTGCCTGCCTTGCCCGTCTGCGCCTGCACCCTGTCGTCACCGTCGCTGTCGGTCACGGTCACCGTGCCGCTGGCCTCGTCCTTGGTGTCGTCATCCTCGGTGACCTCGCCCGTCAGGTCGCCGCCGATGGTGGCTGCAGCGTTCATGCCGGTCACGGTGATACTCACCTCGTCGGTGTCACTCGCCGTGCCGTCCGAGACCGTCAGCACGAAGGTGAGCGTGGCATCCGTGGCGATGTCATTCGGGGCGGTGAAGCTGGCGCTGGCCTTGTCGGCGTTGGTGAGCGTCACCGCGTTATCGGTCTCGCCCGCCTTGCGCGCCCAGGAATAGGTGAGCGTGGTGCTCGCATCCGGGTCGCTGCTGCCGGTGCCGTCAAGCGTCACCGATGCGCCTTCAATGACAGTCTTGTTCGCTCCCGCATCCGCCGTCGGTGCATCGTTCGCGCCAGTGACCGTGATGGTCACGGTGCCCGCCGTGCCATCCGCGGCGACAATCGCAAGGGTGTCCTCGGCGGTAGTGCCCGATGCCAAGGCATTGGTCGCGGCCTTGCTGTTGTCGAGCTCGTACTCCCACTCGCCGTTGGTCTTGATGCTGAATGTCCCGTAAGTCCCCGCCTCGTCGGTCTGTGCCTGCACGGTGTTGGCACCGTCGCTGTCGGTCACGATCACCGTGCCGGAGGCCTCGTCCTTGTCCTCGTCATCCTCGGTGACCGCGCCGGTGAGTGTGCCGCCGAAGGTGGCCGCGGCGTTCACGCCGGTGACGGTGATGACCACCTCGTCGGTGTCGCTGGCCGTGCCGTCCGAGACAGTCAGCACGAAGGTCAGCGTCACATCCGCGACGATGTCGTTCGGGGCGGTGAAGCTGGCGCTTGCCTTGTCGGCGTTGGAGAGCGTCACCGCGTTGTCGGTCTCGCCCGACTTGCGCGCCCATGAATAGGTGAGCGTGGTGCTCGCATCCGGGTCGCTGCTGTCCGTGCCGTCGAGGGTCACCGACGCGCCTTCGGCGACCGTCCTGTCCGCTCCCGCGTTGGCGGTGGGCGCATCGTTGGCACCGGTGACGGTGATGGTCACTGTGCCCTCCGTCCCGTCGGCAGAGGCGATGGAGAAGGCATCGGTGGCGGTCGCGCCTGTGGCCAGGGCGTTGGTGTCGTCGTCTTCGTTGTCGAGCGTGTAGGTCCACTCCCCGTTGGTCTTGATGCTGAAGGTGCCGTAGGTGCCCACCTTGTCGGTCTGTGCCTGCACCGTGTCGTCACCGTCGCTGTCGGTCACGGTCACCGTGCCGCTGGCCTCGTCCCTGTCCTCGTCGTCCTCGGTCACCGCGCCGGTGAGTGTGCCGCCGATGGTGGCCGCGGCGTTGGTGCCGGTGACGGTGATGACCACCTCGTCGGTGTCGCTCGCCGTACCATCCGAGACGGTGAGCACGAAGGTGAGCGTCGCATCCGAAGCGATGTTGTCGGGGGCGGTGAAGCTCGCGCTGGCCGTATTCGCGTTCGTCAAGGTGACTGCATTGTCAGTCTCGCCCGCCTTGCGCGCCCAGCTGTAGGTGAGCGTGGTACCCGCATCCGGGTCGCTGCTACCGGTGCCGTCAAGCGTCACCGATGCGCCCTCGGCAACGGTCGCATCTGCGCCGGCGTTGGCCGTCGGGGTGTCATTCGCGCCAGTGACGGTGATGGTCACGGTACCCTCCGTCCCGTCGGCAGAAGCGATGGAGAAGGCATCGGTGGCGGTCGCGGCGGCGGCCAAGGCGTTGGTGTCGTCGTCGGTGTTGTCGAGCGTGTAGGTCCACTCGCCGTTGGCCTTGATGCTGAAGGTGCCGTAAGTCCCTGCCTCGTTGGTCTGTGCCTGCAGGGTGTTGGAACCGTCACTGTCGGTGACGGTCACCGTGCCGCTGGCCTCGTCCTTGGTGTCGTCGTCCTCGGTCACCGCGCCGGTGAGTGTGCCGCCGAAGGTAGCCGCGGCGTTTTCGCCGGTGACGGTAATGACCACCTCGTCGGTATCACTCGCCGTGCCATCCGAGACGGTGAGCACGAAGGTGAGCGTCGCATCCGAAGCTATGTCGTCGGGGGCGGTGAAGCTGGCGCTTGCCTTGTCGGCGTTGGAGAGCGTCACCGCGTTGTCGGTCTCGCCCGACTTGCGCGCCCATGAATAGGTGAGCGTGGTACCCGCATCCGGGTCGCTGCTGCCGGTGCCGTCCAGGGTCACCGATGCGCCCTCCGCAACGGTCGTGTCCGTGCCCGCGTCTGCCGTCGGTGCATCGTTCGCGCCGGTGACCGTGATCGTGACAGTACCTGCGGTGCCGTCGGCGGCGGCAATCGCAAAGGCATCGTCTCCGGTGGCACCCGCCGCCAGGGCATTGGTCGCGGTCTTGCTGTTGTCGAGCTCGTACTTCCACTCACCGTTGGCCTTGATGCTGAAGGTGCCGTAAGTCCCGCCTTCGTCGGTCTGCGCCTGCACCGTGTTGGCACCGTCGCTGTCGGTGATGGTCACCGTGCCGGAGGCCTCGTCCTTGTCCTCGTCATCCTCGGTCACCGCGCCGGTGAGTGTGCCGCCGAAGGTGGCCGCGGCGTTGGTGCCGGTGACGGTGATGACCACCTCGTCGGTGGCGCTGGCCGTGCCATCCGAGACGGTGAGCACGAAGGTGAGCGTCGCGTTCGCTGCGATATCGTT
Organism: Pseudomonadales bacterium; assembly: GCA_965199815.1. Lineage (GTDB taxonomy): Bacteria > Pseudomonadota > Gammaproteobacteria > Pseudomonadales > Azotimanducaceae > Azotimanducus. The sequence goes on along the minus strand of CBDATE010000028.1, from coordinate 468,422 downwards.
CGGGGCGGTGAAGCTCGCACTCGCCGTGTCGGCGTTGGAGAGCGTCACCGCATTGTCGGTCTCGCCCGACTTGCGCACCCAGGAATAGGTGAGCGTGGTACCCGCGTCCGGGTCGCTACTACCGGTGCCGTCAAGCGTCACCGATGCGCCTTCAATGACAGTCTTGTTTGCTCCCGCGTCTGCCGTGGGCGCGTCATTCGCGCCAGTGACGGTGATGGTCACGGTGCCCTCCGTCCCGTCGGCGGAGGTGATGGAGAAGGCATCGGTGGCCGTCGCGGCGGCGGCCAAAGCGTTGGTGTCGTCGTCAGTGTTGTCGAGCTCGTACTTCCACTCCCCGTTGGCCTTGATGCTGAAGGTGCCGTAGGTGCCCGCCTCGTCGGTCTGCGCCTGCACGGTGTTGGCACCGTCGCTGTCGGTGACGGTCACCGTGCCGCTGGCCTCGTCCTTGGTGTCGTCGTCCTCGGTGACCGCGCCGGTGAGTGTGCCGCCGATGGTGGCCGCGGCGTTCACGCCGGTCACGGTGATAATCACCTCGTCGGTGTGGCTCGCCGTGCCGTCCGAGACGGTGAGCACGAAGGTGAGTGTCACATCCGCGGCAATGTCGTTCGGGGCGGTGAAGCTCGCGCTCGCCGTGTTGGCATTGGTGAGCGTCACTGCGTTGTCGGTCTCGCCCGCCTTGCGCGCCCAGGAATAGGTGAGCGTGGTGCTCGCGTCCGAGTCGCTGCTGTCCGTGCCGTCAAGGGTCACCGATGCGCCCTCCGCAACGGTCGCATCCAATCCCGCATCCGCGGTCGGCGCGTCATTCGCACCGGTCACGGTGATGGTCACGGTGCCCTCCGTCCCGTCGGCGGAGGTGATGGAGAAGGCATCGGTGGCGGTCGCGCCTGCGGCCAGAGCGTTGGTGTCGTCATCGGTGTTGTCCAGCGTGTAGGTCCAATCGCCGTCCGATTCAATGCTGAACGTGCCGTAGGTGCCCGCCTCGTCGGTCTGCGCCTGTACGGTGTTGGCACCGTCACTGTCGCTCACGGTCACCGTGCCGCTGGCCTCGTCCTTGTCCTCGTCATCCTCGGTGACATCGCCGGTCAGGTCGCCGCCGATGGTGGCCGCGGCGTTGGCACCGGTCACAGTGATGGTGACCTCGTCGGTGTCGCTCGCCGTGCCGTCCGAGACGGTGAGCACGAAGGTGAGCGTGGCATCCGCGACAATGTCATCGGGGGCGGTGAAGCTGGCGCTCGCCTTGTCGGCGTTGGTGAGCGTCACTGCATTGTCAGTCTCGCCCGCCTTGCGCGCCCATGAATAGGTGAGCATGTGACCCGTGTCCGGGTCGCTGCTGCCCATGCCGTCCAGCGTCACCGATGCGCCTTCCGTGACTGTCTTGTCCGCTCCCGCGTTGGCTGTCGGTGCATCGTTCGCGCCGGTAACCGTGATGGTGACAGTACCTGCGGTGCCGTCGGCGGCGGCAATCGCAAAGGTGTCCTCGGCGGTAGCGCCCGATGCCAAGGCGTTGGTGTCGTCGTCTTCGTTGTCGAGCGTGTAGGTCCACTCACCGTTGGTCTTGATGCTGAATGTGCCGTAGGTGCCTGCCTTGCCCGTCTGTGCCTGCACCGTGTCGGCACCGTCACTGTCGGTGACCGTCACCGTGCCGCTGGCCTCGTCCTTGGTGTCGTCATCCTCGGTGACCTCGCCGGTCAGGTCGCCGCCGATGGTGGCCGCGGCGTTGGCACCGGTCACAGTGATGGTGACCTCGTCGGTGTCGCTCGCCGTGCCGTCCGAGACGGTGAGCACGAAGGTGAGCGTGGCATCCGCGACGATGTCATCGGGGGCGGTGAAGCTCGCACTCGCCGTGTCGGCATTGGTGAGCGTCACCGCATTGTCGGTCTCGCCGGACTTGCGCGTCCAGGAATAGGTGAGCGTGGTACCCGCATCCGGGTCGCTGCTACCCGTGCCGTCAAGCGTCACCGGTGCTCCTTCCGTGACTGTCGTGTCCGCCCCCGCATCCGCCGTCGGGGCGTCGTTGGCACCGGTGACCGTGATGGTGACAGTACCCGCCGTGCCGTCCGCGGCGGCAATCGCAAAGGCATCGGTGGCGGTGGCACCTGCCGCCAGGGCGTTGGTCGCGGTCTTGCTGTTATCGAGCGTGTAGGTCCACTCCCCGTTGGTCTTGATGCTGAATGTCCCGTAGGTGCCGGCCTCGTCGGTCTGCGCCTGCACCGTGTCGGCACCGTCGCTGTCGGTCACGGTCACCGTGCCGCTGGCCTCGTCCTTGTCCTCGTCATCCTCGGTGACATCACCGGTCAGGTCGCCGCCGAAGGTGGCCGCGGCGTTTACGCCGGTCACGGTGATGACCACCTCGTCGGTATCACTCGTCGTGCCGTCCGAGACGGTGAGCACGAAGGTGAGCGTCGCATTCGCGACGATGTCGTTCGGGGCGGTGAGGCTGGCACTCGCCTTGTCGGCGTTGGTGAGCGTCACCGCGTTGTCGGTCTCGCCCGACTTGCGCGCCCAGCTGTAGGTGAGCGTGGTGCTCGCATCCGGGTCGCTGCTGCCCGTGCCGTCGAGCGTCACCGATGCACCCTCGGTGACTGTCGTGTCCGCGCCCGCATCCGCCGTTGGTGCATCGTTGGCACCAGTAACCGTGATGGTCACGGTGCCCTCCGTACCGTCGGCGGCAGCAATCGTGAACTCGTCAGTCGCGGTCGCAGCGGCCGCCAAGGCGTTGGTCGCGGTCTTGCTGTTATCGAGCGTGTAGGTCCACTCCCCGTTAGTCTTGATGCTGAACATCCCGTAAGTGCCCGCCTTGTCGGTCTGCGCCTGTACGGTGTTGGCACCATCGCTGTCGGTGACGGTCACCGTGCCGCTGGCCTCGTCCTTGGTGTCGTCATCCTCGGTCACTGCGCCCGTCAGGTCCCCGCCGATGGCAGCGGCGGCGTTCACGCCGGTCACGGTGATGACCACCTCGTCCGTCGCACTATCCGTGCCGTCCGAGACGGTCAGCACGAAGGTCAGCGTCGCATCCGAAGCGATGTCGTCCGGCGCGGTGAAGCTCGCACTCGCCGTGTCGGCATTGGTGAGCGTCACCGCATTGTCGGTCTCACCCGACTTGCGCGCCCAGGAATAGGTGAGCGTGGTGCCCGCATCCGGGTCGCTGCTGCCGGTGCCGTCAAGGGTCACCGATGCGCCCTCGGCAACGGTCGCGTCCGCTCCCGCGTTGGCTGTCGGTGCATCGTTCGCGCCGGTGACCGTGATCGTGACAGTACCTGCGGTGCCGTCGGCGGCGGCAATCGCAAAGGCATCGGTGGCGGTCGCGGCGGCGGCCAAGGCGTTGGTCGCGGCCTTGCTGTTGTCGAGCTCGTACTTCCACTCACCGTTGGCCTTGATGCTGAAGGTGCCGTAAGTCCCGCCTTCGTCGGTCTGCGCCTGCACCGTGTTGGCACCGTCGCTGTCGGTGATGGTCACCGTGCCGGAGGCCTCGTCCTTGTCCTCGTCATCCTCGGTCACCGCGCCGGTGAGTGTGCCGCCGATGGTGGCCGCGGCGTTCACGCCGGTCACGGTGATAATCACCTCGTCGGTGTGGCTCGCCGTGCCGTCCGAGACGGTGAGCACGAAGGTGAGTGTCACATCCGCGGCAATGTCGTTCGGGGCGGTGAAGCTCGCGCTCGCCGTGTTGGCATTGGTGAGCGTCACTGCGTTGTCGGTCTCGCCCGCCTTGCGCGCCCAGGAATAGGTGAGCGTGGTGCTCGCGTCCGAGTCGCTGCTGTCCGTGCCGTCAAGGGTCACCGATGCGCCCTCCGCAACGGTCGCATCCAATCCCGCATCCGCGGTCGGCGCGTCATTCGCACCGGTCACGGTGATGGTCACGGTGCCCTCCGTCCCGTCGGCGGAGGTGATGGAGAAGGCATCGGTGGCGGTCGCGCCTGCGGCCAGAGCGTTGGTGTCGTCATCGGTGTTGTCCAGCGTGTAGGTCCAATCGCCGTCCGATTCAATGCTGAACGTGCCGTAGGTGCCCGCCTCGTCGGTCTGCGCCTGTACGGTGTTGGCACCGTCGCTGTCGGTGACGGCCACCGTGCCGCTGGCCTCGTCCTTGTCCTCGTCATCCTCGGTGACATCGCCGGTCAGGTCGCCGCCGATGGTGGCCGCGGCGTTGGCACCGGTCACAGTGATGGTGACCTCGTCGGTGTCGCTCGCCGTGCCGTCCGAGACGGTGAGCACGAAGGTGAGCGTGGCATCCGCGACAATGTCATCGGGGGCGGTGAAGCTGGCGCTCGCCTTGTCGGCGTTGGTGAGCGTCACTGCATTGTCAGTCTCGCCCGCCTTGCGCGCCCATGAATAGGTGAGCATGTGACCCGTGTCCGGGTCGCTGCTGCCCATGCCGTCCAGCGTCACCGATGCGCCTTCCGTGACTGTCTTGTCCGCTCCCGCGTTGGCTGTCGGTGCATCGTTCGCGCCGGTAACCGTGATGGTGACAGTACCTGCGGTGCCGTCGGCGGCGGCAATCGCAAAGGTGTCCTCGGCGGTAGCGCCCGATGCCAAGGCGTTGGTGTCGTCGTCTTCGTTGTCGAGCGTGTAGGTCCACTCACCGTTGGTCTTGATGCTGAATGTGCCGTAGGTGCCTGCCTTGCCCGTCTGTGCCTGCACCGTGTCGGCACCGTCGCTGTCGGTGACCGTCACCGTGCCGCTGGCCTCGTCCTTGGTGTCGTCATCCTCGGTGACCTCGCCGGTCAGGTCGCCGCCGATGGTGGCCGCGGCGTTGGCACCGGTCACAGTGATGGTGACCTCGTCGGTGTGGCTCGCCGTGCCGTCCGAGACGGTGAGCACGAAGGTGAGTGTCACATCCGCGGCAATGTCGTTCGGGGCGGTGAAGCTCGCGCTCGCCTTGTCGGCGTTGGTGAGCATCACCGCGTTGTCGGTCTCGCCTGCCTTGCGCGCCCACGCGTAGGTGAGCGTGGTACCCGCATCCGGGTCGCTGCTGCCGGTGCCGTCCAGGGTCACCGATGCGCCCTCCGCAACGGTCGTGTCCGTGCCCGCGTCTGCCGTCGGTGCATCGTTGGCACCGGTGACGGTGATGGTGACTGTGCCCTCCGTCCCGTCGGCGGAGGTGATGGAGAAGGCATCGGTGGCGGTCGCATCCGCAGCCAAGGTGTTGGTCGCGGTCTTGCTGTTGTCGAGCTCGTACTCCCACTCTCCGTTGGTCTTGATGCTGAATGTCCCGTAAGTCCCCGCCTCGTCGGTCTGTGCCTGCACGGTGTTGGCACCGTCGCTGTCGGTCACGATCACCGTACCGCTGGCCTCGTCCTTGGTGTCGTCGTCCTCGGTCACCTCGCCCGTCAGGTCACCACTGAAGGTGGCTGTGGCGTTCACGCCGGTGACGGTGATGACCACCTCGTCGGTGTCGCTCGCCGTACCATCCGAGACGGTGAGCACGAAGGTGAGCGTCGCATCCGAAGCGATGTTGTCGGGGGCGGTGAAGCTGGCGCTTGCCTTGTCGTCATTGGTGAGCGTCACCGCGTTGTCGGTCTCGCCCGCCTTGCGCGCCCAGCCGTAGGTGAGCGTGGTGCTCGCATCCGGGTCGCTGCTACCCGTGCCGTCGAGGGTCACTGATGCGCCTTCAATGACAGTCTTGTTCGCTCCCGCGTCTGCCGTCGGTGCATCGTTGGCACCGGTGACCGTGATGGTCACGGTGCCCTCCGTCCCGTCGGCGGAGGTGATGGAGAAGGCATCGGTGGCGGTCGCATCCGCAGCCAAGGCGTTGGTCGCGGTCTTGCTGTTGTCGAGCTCGTACTCCCACTCTCCGTTGGTCTTGATGCTGAATGTGCCGTAATTCCCGCCTTCGTCGGTCTGTGCCTGCACTGTGTCGGCACCGTCGCTGTCGCTCACGGTCACCGTGCCGGTGGCCTCGTCCTTGGTGTCGTCATCTTCGGTGACCTCGCCGGTCAGGTCGCCACCGATGGTGGCCGCGGCGTTCACGCCGGTGACGGTGATGACCACTTCGTCCGTGGCGTTCGCCGTGCCGTCCGAGACGGTCAGTACGAAGGTGAGCGTGGCATCCGCGACGATGTCATCGGGGGCGGTGAAGCTGGCGCTGGCCTTGTCGGCGTTGGTGAGCGTCACCATGTTGTTGGTCTCGCCCGACTTGCGCGCCCAGGAATAGGTGAGCGTGGTGCCCGCATCCGGGTCGCTGCTGTCCGTGCCGTCCAGGGTCACCGTGGCACCCTCGGCAACGGTTTCGTCCGATCCCGCATCCGCCGTCGGTGCATCGTTCGCGCCGGTAACCGTGATGGTCACGGTGCCCTCCGTCCCGTCGGCGGAGGTGATGGAGAAGGCATCGGTGGCGGTCGCATCCGCAGCCAAGGCGTTGGTCGCGGTCTTGCTGTTGTCGAGCTCGTACTCCCACTCTCCGTTGGTCTTGATGCTGAATGTCCCGTAAGTCCCCGCCTCGTCGGTCTGTGCCTGCACGGTGTTGGCACCGTCGCTGTCGGTCACGATCACCGTGCCGGAGGCCTCGTCCTTGTCCTCGTCATCCTCGGTGACCGCGCCGGTGAGTGTGCCGCCGAAGGTGGCCGCGGCGTTCACGCCGGTGACGGTGATGACCACCTCGTCGGTGTCGCTGGCCGTGCCGTCCGAGACAGTCAGCACGAAGGTCAGCGTCACATCCGCAACGATGTCGTTCGGGGCGGTGAAGCTGGCGCTTGCCTTGTCGGCGTTGGAGAGCGTCACCGCGTTGTCGGTCTCGCCCGACTTGCGCGCCCATGAATAGGTGAGCGTGGTGCTCGCATCCGGGTCGCTGCTGTCCGTGCCGTCGAGGGTCACCGACGCGCCTTCGGCGACCGTCCTGTCCGCTCCCGCGTTGGCGGTGGGCGCATCGTTGGCACCGGTGACGGTGATGGTCACTGTGCCCTCCGTCCCGTCGGCAGAGGCGATGGAGAAGGCATCGGTGGCGGTCGCGCCTGTGGCCAGGGCGTTGGTGTCGTCGTCTTCGTTGTCGAGCGTGTAGGTCCACTCCCCGTTGGTCTTGATGCTGAAGGTGCCGTAGGTGCCCACCTTGTCGGTCTGTGCCTGCACCGTGTCGTCACCGTCGCTGTCGGTCACGGTCACCGTGCCGCTGGCCTCGTCCCTGTCCTCGTCGTCCTCGGTCACCGCGCCGGTGAGTGTGCCGCCGATGGTGGCCGCGGCGTTGGTGCCGGTGACGGTGATGACCACCTCGTCGGTGTCGCTCGCCGTACCATCCGAGACGGTGAGCACGAAGGTGAGCGTCGCATCCGAAGCGATGTTGTCGGGGGCGGTGAAGCTCGCGCTGGCCGTATTCGCGTTCGTCAAGGTGACTGCATTGTCAGTCTCGCCCGCCTTGCGCGCCCAGCTGTAGGTGAGCGTGGTACCCGCATCCGGGTCGCTGCTACCGGTGCCGTCAAGCGTCACCGATGCGCCCTCGGCAACGGTCGCATCTGCGCCGGCGTTGGCCGTCGGGGTGTCATTCGCGCCAGTGACGGTGATGGTCACGGTACCCTCCGTCCCGTCGGCAGAAGCGATGGAGAAGGCATCGGTGGCGGTCGCGGCGGCGGCCAAGGCGTTGGTGTCGTCGTCGGTGTTGTCGAGCGTGTAGGTCCACTCTCCGTTGGTCTTGATGCTGAATGTCCCGTAAGTCCCCGCCTCGTCGGTCTGTGCCTGCACGGTGTTGGCACCGTCGCTGTCGGTCACGATCACCGTACCGCTGGCCTCGTCCTTGGTGTCGTCGTCCTCGGTCACCTCGCCCGTCAGGTCGCCGCCGAAGGTGGCATCGGCGTTCACACCGGTCACGGTGATGATGACCTCGTCAGTGGCGCTGAGCGTACCGTCCGAGACGGTGAGCACGAAGGTGAGCGTGGCATCCGCGGCGATGTCATTCGGTGCGATGAAGCTCGCACTCGCCGTGTCGGCGTTGGAGAGCGTCACCGCGTTGTCGGTCTCGCCCGACTTGCGCGCCCAGGAATAGGTGAGCGTGGTGCTCGCGTCCGGGTCGCTGCTGTCCGTGCCGTCAAGGGTCACCGGAGCGCCTTCAATGACTGTCGTGTCCGCGCCCGCATCCGCCGTCGGCGCGTCGTTCGCACCGGTGACCGTGATGGTCACCGTACTCGCGGTGCCGTCGGCGGCGGCAATCGCAAAGGCATCGTCCTTGGTTGCTCCTGCGGCCAAGGCGTTGGTGTCGTTGTCAGTGTTGTCGAGCGTGTAGGTCCACTCGCCGTTGGTCTTGATGCTGAATGTCCCGTAGGTGCCCGCCTCGTCGGTCTGCGCCTGCACCGTGTTGGCACCGTCGCTGTCGGTCACGGTCACCGTGCCCTCGGCCTCGTCCTTGGTGTCGTCATCTTCGGTGACCGCGCCGGTCAGGTCGCCGCCGAAGGTGGCCGCGGCGTTCACGCCGGTCACGGTGATAATCACCTCGTCGGTGTGGCTCGCCGTGCCGTCCGAGACCGTGAGCACGAAGGTGAGCGTCGCATCCAAAGCGATGTTGTCGGGGGCGGTGAAGCTCGCGCTCGCCGTGTTCGCGTTCGTCAAGGTGACTACGTTGTTGGTCTCGCCGGTCTTGCGCGCCCAGGAATAGGTGAGTGTGGTGCTCGCGTCCGGGTCGCTGCTGTCGGTGCCGTCGAGGGTCACCGATGCGCCTTCAATGACAGTCTTGTTCGCGCCCGCATCCGCCGTCGGCGCGTCGTTCGCACCGGTGACCGTGATGGTCACCGTACTCGCGGTGCCGTCGGCGGCGGCAATCGCAAAGGCATCGCTGACGGTCGCGCCTGCGGCCAGGGCGTTGGTATCGTCGTCTTCGTTGTCGAGCGTGTAGGTCCACTCGCCGTTGGTCTTGATGCTGAAGGTGCCGTAGGTGCCTGCCTTGCCCGTCTGCGCCTGCACCCTGTCGTCACCGTCGCTGTCGGTCACGATCACCGTGCCGGAGGCCTCGTCCTTGTCCTCGTCATCCTCGGTGACCGCGCCGGTGAGTGTGCCGCCGAAGGTGGCCGCGGCGTTCACGCCGGTGACGGTGATGACCACCTCGTCGGTGTCGCTGGCCGTGCCGTCCGAGACAGTCAGCACGAAGGTCAGCGTCACATCCGCAACGATGTCGTTCGGGGCGGTGAAGCTGGCGCTTGCCTTGTCGGCGTTGGAGAGCGTCACCGCGTTGTCGGTCTCGCCCGACTTGCGCGCCCATGAATAGGTGAGCGTGGTGCTCGCATCCGGGTCGCTGCTGTCCGTGCCGTCGAGGGTCACCGACGCGCCTTCGGCGACCGTCCTGTCCGCTCCCGCGTTGGCGGTGGGCGCATCGTTGGCACCGGTGACGGTGATGGTCACTGTGCCCTCCGTCCCGTCGGCAGAGGCGATGGAGAAGGCATCGGTGGCGGTCGCGCCTGTGGCCAGGGCGTTGGTGTCGTCGTCTTCGTTGTCGAGCGTGTAGGTCCACTCCCCGTTGGTCTTGATGCTGAAGGTGCCGTAGGTGCCCACCTTGTCGGTCTGTGCCTGCACCGTGTCGTCACCGTCGCTGTCGGTCACGGTCACCGTGCCGCTGGCCTCGTCCCTGTCCTCGTCGTCCTCGGTCACCGCGCCGGTGAGTGTGCCGCCGATGGTGGCCGCGGCGTTGGTGCCGGTGACGGTGATGACCACCTCGTCGGTGTCGCTCGCCGTACCATCCGAGACGGTGAGCACGAAGGTGAGCGTCGCATCCGAAGCGATGTTGTCGGGGGCGGTGAAGCTCGCGCTGGCCGTATTCGCGTTCGTCAAGGTGACTGCATTGTCAGTCTCGCCCGCCTTGCGCGCCCAGCTGTAGGTGAGCGTGGTACCCGCATCCGGGTCGCTGCTACCGGTGCCGTCAAGCGTCACCGATGCGCCCTCGGCAACGGTCGCATCTGCGCCGGCGTTGGCCGTCGGGGTGTCATTCGCGCCAGTGACGGTGATGGTCACGGTACCCTCCGTCCCGTCGGCAGAAGCGATGGAGAAGGCATCGGTGGCGGTCGCGGCGGCGGCCAAGGCGTTGGTGTCGTCGTCGGTGTTGTCGAGCGTGTAGGTCCACTCGCCGTTGGCCTTGATGCTGAAGGTGCCGTAAGTCCCTGCCTCGTTGGTCTGTGCCTGCAGGGTGTTGGAACCGTCACTGTCGGTGACGGTCACCGTGCCGCTGGCCTCGTCCTTGGTGTCGTCGTCCTCGGTCACCGCGCCGGTGAGTGTGCCGCCGAAGGTAGCCGCGGCGTTTTCGCCGGTGACGGTAATGACCACCTCGTCGGTATCACTCGCCGTGCCATCCGAGACGGTGAGCACGAAGGTGAGCGTCGCATCCGAAGCTATGTCGTCGGGGGCGGTGAAGCTCGCGCTCGCCTTGTCGGCGTTGGTGAGCGTCACCGCGTTGTCGGTCTCGCCTGCCTTGCGCGCCCACGCGTAGGTGAGCGTGGTACCCGCATCCGGGTCGCTGCTGCCGGTGCCGTCCAGGGTCACCGATGCGCCCTCCGCAACGGTCGTGTCCGTGCCCGCATCCGCCGTTGGTGCATCGTTGGCACCGGTGACGGTGATGGTCACGGTGCCCGCCGTGTCGTCCGCTGACTGAATCGCAAAGGCATCGGTGACTGTCGCTCCTGCGGCCAAGGCATCGGTCTCGTCCTTGTCGTTGTCGAGCGTATAAGTCCAGACACCGGCCGTCGTAATGCTGAATGTCCCGTAAGTCCCGGCCTTGTCGGTCTGCGCCTGCACGGTGTTGGCACCGTCGCTGTCATCGACCGTCACCGTGCCACTGGCCTCGTCCTTGGTATCGTCGTCCTCGGTGACGGTGCCGGTCAGGTCGCCGCCGAAGGTGGCATCGGCGTTCACACCGGTCACGGTGATGATGACCTCGTCAGTGGCGCTGAGCGTACCGTCCGAGACGGTGAGCACGAAGGTGAGCGTGGCATCCGCGGCGATGTCATTCGGTGCGATGAAGCTCGCACTCGCCGTGTCGGCGTTGGAGAGCGTCACCGCGTTGTCGGTCTCGCCCGACTTGCGCGCCCAGGAATAGGTGAGCGTGGTGCTCGCGTCCGGGTCGGCGCTGCCCGTGCCGTCAAGGGTCACCGGAGCGCCTTCAATGACTGTCGTGTCCGCGCCCGCATCCGCCGTCGGCGCGTCGTTCGCACCGGTGACCGTGATGGTCACCGTACTCGCGGTGCCGTCGGCGGCGGCAATCGCAAAGGCATCGTCCTTGGTTGCTCCTGCGGCCAAGGCGTTGGTGTCGTTGTCAGTGTTGTCGAGCGTGTAGGTCCACTCGCCGTTGGTCTTGATGCTGAATGTCCCGTAGGTGCCCGCCTCGTCGGTCTGCGCCTGCACCGTGTTGGCACCGTCGCTGTCGGTCACGGTCACCGTGCCCTCGGCCTCGTCCTTGGTGTCGTCATCTTCGGTGACCGCGCCGGTCAGGTCGCCGCCGAAGGTGGCCGCGGCGTTCACGCCGGTCACGGTGATAATCACCTCGTCGGTGTGGCTCGCCGTGCCGTCCGAGACCGTGAGCACGAAGGTGAGCGTCGCATCCAAAGCGATGTTGTCGGGGGCGGTGAAGCTCGCGCTCGCCGTGTTCGCGTTCGTCAAGGTGACTACGTTGTTGGTCTCGCCGGTCTTGCGCGCCCAGGAATAGGTGAGCGTGGTGCTCGCGTCCGGGTCGCTGCTGTCGGTGCCGTCGAGGGTCACCGATGCGCCTTCAATGACAGTCTTGTTCGCGCCCGCATCCGCCGTCGGCGCGTCGTTCGCACCGGTGACCGTGATGGTCACCGTACTCGCGGTGCCGTCGGCGGCGGCAATCGCAAAGGCATCGCTGACGGTCGCGCCTGCGGCCAGGGCGTTGGTATCGTCGTCTTCGTTGTCGAGCGTGTAGGTCCACTCGCCGTTGGTCTTGATGCTGAATGTCCCGTAAGTCCCCGCCTCGTCGGTCTGTGCCTGCACCGTGTCGGCACCGTCGCTGTCGGTGATGGTCACCGTGCCGGAGGCCTCGTCCTTGTCCTCGTCATCCTCGGTCACCGCGCCGGTGAGTGTGCCGCCGAAGGTGGCCGCGGCGTTGGTGCCGGTGACGGTGATGACCACTTCGTCGGTGGCGCTGGCCGTGCCATCCGAGACGGTGAGCACGAAGGTCAGCGTCGCATCCGCGACGATGTCATCGGGGGCGGAGAAGCTCGCGCTCGCCGTGTCGTCATTGGAGAGCGTCACCGCATTGTCGGTCTCGCCCGACTTGCGCGCCCAGGAATAGGTGAGCGTGTGACCCGTGTCCGGGTCGGCGCTGCCCGTGCCATCAAGGGTCACCGATGCGCCCTCCGCAACGGTCGCATCCAATCCCGCATCCGCGGTGGGCGCGTCATTCGCACCGGTCACGGTGATGGTCACGGTGCCCTCCGTCCCGTCGGCGGAGGTGATGGAGAAGGCATCGGTGGCGGTCGCGCCTGCGGCCAGAGCGTTGGTGTCGTCATCGGTGTTGTCCAGCGTGTAGGTCCAATCGCCGTCCGATTCAATGCTGAACGTGCCGTAGGTGCCCGCCTCGTCGGTCTGCGCCTGCACCGTGTCGGCACCGTCGCTGTCGGTCACGGTCACCGTGCCGCTGGCCTCGTCCTTGTCCTCGTCGTCCTCGGTGACCTCGCCCGTCAGGTCGCCGCCGAAGGTGGCCGCGGCGTTGGCTCCGGTGACGGTGATGACCACCTCGTCAGTATCACTCGCCGTGCCGTCCGAGACCGTGAGCACGAAGGTGAGCGTCGCATCCGAAGCTATGTCGTCGGGGGCGGTGAAGCTCGCGCTCGCCTTGTCGGCGTTGGAGAGCGTCACCGCGTTGTCGGTCTCGCCTGCCTTGCGCGCCCACGCGTAGGTGAGCGTGGTACCCGCATCCGGGTCGCTGCTGCCGGTGCCGTCCAGGGTCACCGATGCGCCCTCCGCAACGGTCGCATCTGCGCCGGCGTTGGCCGTCGGGGTGTCATTCGCGCCAGTGACGGTGATGGTCACGGTACCCTCCGTCCCGTCGGCAGAAGCGATGGAGAAGGCATCGGTGGCGGTCGCGGCGGCGGCCAAGGCGTTGGTGTCGTCGTCGGTGTTGTCGAGCGTGTAGGCCCACTCGCCGTTGGCCTTGATGCTGAAGGTGCCGTAAGTCCCTGCCTCGTTGGTCTGTGCCTGCAGGGTGTTGGAACCGTCACTGTCGGTGACGGTCACCGTGCCGCTGGCCTCGTCCTTGGTATCGTCGTCCTCGGTGACGGTGCCGGTCAGGTCGCCGCCGAAGGTGGCATCGGCGTTCACACCGGTCACGGTGATGATGACCTCGTCAGTGGCGCTGAGCGTACCGTCCGAGACGGTGAGCACGAAGGTGAGCGTGGCATCCGCGGCGATGTCATTCGGTGCGATGAAGCTCGCACTCGCCGTGTCGGCGTTGGAGAGCGTCACCGCGTTGTCGGTCTCGCCCGACTTGCGCGCCCAGGAATAGGTGAGCGTGGTGCTCGCGTCCGGGTCGCTGCTGTCCGTGCCGTCAAGGGTCACCGGAGCGCCTTCAATGACTGTCGTGTCCGCGCCCGCATCCGCCGTCGGCGCGTCGTTCGCACCGGTGACCGTGATGGTCACCGTACTCGCGGTGCCGTCGGCGGCGGCAATCGCAAAGGCATCGTCCTTGGTTGCTCCTGCGGCCAAGGCGTTGGTGTCGTTGTCAGTGTTGTCGAGCGTGTAGGTCCACTCGCCGTTGGTCTTGATGCTGAATGTCCCGTAAGTCCCGGCCTTGTCGGTCTGCGCCTGCACCCTGTTGGCACCGTCGCTGTCGCTCACGGTCACCGTGCCACTGGCCTCGTCCTTGTCCTCGTCATCCTCGGTGACCGCGCCGGTCAGGTCGCCGCCGATGGTGGCCGCGGCGTTCACGCCGGTCACGGTGATGACCACCTCGTCCGTCGCACTGGCCGTGCCATCCGAGACCGTGAGCACGAAGGTGAGCGTCGCGTCCGCGGCGATGTCGTCCGGTGCAGTGAAGCTCGCGCTCGCCGTGTTCGCGTTCGTCAAGGTGACTGCGTTGTTGGTCTCGCCGGTCTTGCGCGCCCACGCGTAGGTGAGTGTGGTGCTCGCATCCGGGTCGGTGCTGCCGGTACCGTCCAAGGTCACCGATGCGCCTTCCGCAACGGTCGCATCCGCCCCGGCATTGGCGGTGGGCGCATCGTTCGCACCAGTGACGGTGATGGTGACTGTGCCCTCCGTCCCGTCGGCGGAGGCAATGGGGAAGGCATCGTCCTCGGTCGCTCCCGCGGCCAGGGCGTTGGTCGCGGCCTTGCTGTTGTCGAGCTCGTACTTCCACTCCCCGTTGGCCTTGATGCTGAATGTCCCGTAAGTCCCGGCCTTGTCGGTCTGCGCCTGCACGGTGTTGGCACCGTCGCTGTCATCGACCGTCACCGTGCCACTGGCCTCGTCCTTGGTATCGTCGTCCTCGGTGACGGTGCCGGTCAGGTCGCCGCCGAAGGTGGCATCGGCGTTCACGCCGGTCACGGTGATGATGACCTCGTCAGTGGCGCTGAGCGTACCGTCCGAGACGGTGAGCACGAAGGTGAGCGTGGCATCCGCGGCGATGTCATTCGGTGCGATGAAGCTCGCACTCGCCGTGTCGGCGTTGGAGAGCGTCACCGCGTTGTCGGTCTCGCCCGACTTGCGCGCCCAGGAATAGGTGAGCGTGGTGCTCGCGTCCGGGTCGCTGCTGTCCGTGCCGTCAAGGGTCACCGGAGCGCCTTCAATGACTGTCGTGTCCGCGCCCGCATCCGCCGTCGGCGCGTCGTTCGCACCGGTGACCGTGATGGTCACCGTACTCGCGGTGCCGTCGGCGGCGGCAATCGCAAAGGCATCGTCCTTGGTTGCTCCTGCGGCCAAGGCGTTGGTGTCGTTGTCAGTGTTGTCGAGCGTGTAGGTCCACTCGCCGTTGGTCTTGATGCTGAATGTCCCGTAGGTGCCCGCCTCGTCGGTCTGCGCCTGCACCGTGTTGGCACCGTCGCTGTCGGTCACGGTCACCGTGCCCTCGGCCTCGTCCTTGGTGTCGTCATCTTCGGTGACCGCGCCGGTCAGGTCGCCGCCGAAGGTGGCCGCGGCGTTCACGCCGGTCACGGTGATAATCACCTCGTCGGTGTGGCTCGCCGTGCCGTCCGAGACCGTGAGCACGAAGGTGAGCGTCGCATCCAAAGCGATGTTGTCGGGGGCGGTGAAGCTCGCGCTCGCCGTGTTCGCGTTCGTCAAGGTGACTACGTTGTTGGTCTCGCCGGTCTTGCGCGCCCAGGAATAGGTGAGCGTGGTGCTCGCGTCCGGGTCGCTGCTGTCGGTGCCGTCGAGGGTCACCGATGCGCCTTCAATGACAGTCTTGTTCGCGCCCGCATCCGCCGTCGGCGCGTCGTTCGCACCGGTGACCGTGATGGTCACCGTACTCGCGGTGCCGTCGGCGGCGGCAATCGCAAAGGCATCGCTGACGGTCGCGCCTGCGGCCAGGGCGTTGGTATCGTCGTCTTCGTTGTCGAGCGTGTAGGTCCACTCGCCGTTGGTCTTGATGCTGAAGGTGCCGTAGGTGCCTGCCTTGCCCGTCTGCGCCTGCACCCTGTCGTCACCGTCGCTGTCGGTCACGATCACCGTGCCGGAGGCCTCGTCCTTGTCCTCGTCATCCTCGGTCACCGCGCCGGTGAGTGTGCCGCCGAAGGTGGCCGCGGCGTTCACGCCGGTGACGGTGATGACCACCTCGTCGGTGTCGCTGGCCGTGCCGTCCGAGACAGTCAGCACGAAGGTCAGCGTCACATCCGCGACGATGTCGTTCGGGGCGGTGAAGCTGGCGCTTGCCTTGTCGGCGTTGGAGAGCGTCACCGCGTTGTCGGTCTCGCCCGACTTGCGCGCCCATGAATAGGTGAGCGTGGTGCTCGCATCCGGGTCGCTGCTGTCCGTGCCGTCGAGGGTCACCGACGCGCCTTCGGCGACCGTCCTGTCCGCTCCCGCGTTGGCGGTGGGCGCATCGTTGGCACCGGTGACGGTGATGGTCACTGTGCCCTCCGTCCCGTCGGCAGAGGCGATGGAGAAGGCATCGGTGGCGGTCGCGGCGGCGGCCAAGGCGTTGGTGTCGTCGTCTTCGTTGTCGAGCGTGTAGGTCCACTCCCCGTTGGTCTTGATGCTGAAGGTGCCGTAGGTGCCCACCTTGTCGGTCTGTGCCTGCACCGTGTCGTCACCGTCGCTGTCGGTCACGGTCACCGTGCCGCTGGCCTCGTCCCTGTCCTCGTCGTCCTCGGTCACCGCGCCGGTGAGTGTGCCGCCGATGGTGGCCGCGGCGTTGGTGCCGGTGACGGTGATGACCACCTCGTCGGTGTCGCTCGCCGTACCATCCGAGACGGTGAGCACGAAGGTCAGCGTCGCATCCGAAGCGATGTCGTTGGGGGCGGTGAAGCTCGCGCTGGCCGTATTCGCGTTCGTCAAGGTGACTGCATTGTCAGTCTCGCCCGCCTTGCGCGCCCAGCTGTAGGTGAGCGTGGTACCCGCATCCGGGTCGCTGCTACCGGTGCCGTCAAGCGTCACCGATGCGCCCTCGGCAACGGTCGCATCTGCGCCGGCGTTGGCCGTCGGGGTGTCATTCGCGCCAGTGACGGTGATGGTCACGGTACCCTCCGTCCCGTCGGCAGAAGCGATGGAGAAGGCATCGGTGGCGGTCGCGGCGGCGGCCAAGGCGTTGGTGTCGTCGTCGGTGTTGTCGAGCGTGTAGGTCCACTCGCCGTTGGCCTTGATGCTGAAGGTGCCGTAAGTCCCTGCCTCGTTGGTCTGTGCCTGCAGGGTGTTGGAACCGTCACTGTCGGTGACGGTCACCGTGCCGCTGGCCTCGTCCTTGGTGTCGTCGTCCTCGGTCACCGCGCCAGTGAGTGTGCCGCCGAAGGTAGCCGCGGCGTTTTCGCCGGTGACGGTAATGACCACCTCGTCGGTATCACTCTCCGTGCCATCCGAGACGGTGAGCACGAAGGTGAGCGTCGCATCCGAAGCTATGTCGTCGGGGGCGGTGAAGCTCGCGCTCGCCTTGTCGGCGTTGGTGAGCGTCACCGCGTTGTCGGTCTCGCCTGCCTTGCGCGCCCACGCGTAGGTGAGCGTGGTACCCGCATCCGGGTCGCTGCTGCCGGTGCCGTCCAGGGTCACCGATGCGCCCTCCGCAACGGTCGTGTCCGTGCCCGCATCCGCCGTTGGTGCATCGTTGGCACCGGTGACGGTGATGGTCACGGTGCCCGCCGTGTCGTCCGCTGACTGAATCGCAAAGGCATCGGTGACTGTCGCTCCTGCGGCCAAGGCATCGGTCTCGTCCTTGTCGTTGTCGAGCGTATAAGTCCAGACACCGGCCGTCGTAATGCTGAATGTCCCGTAAGTCCCGGCCTTGTCGGTCTGCGCCTGCACGGTGTTGGCACCGTCGCTGTCATCGACCGTCACCGTGCCACTGGCCTCGTCCTTGGTATCGTCGTCCTCGGTGACGGTGCCGGTCAGGTCGCCGCCGAAGGTGGCATCGGCGTTGGCACCGGTGACGGTGATGACCACCTCGTCGGTATCACTCGTCGTGCCGTCCGAGACAGTCAGCACGAAGGTCAGCGTCACATCCGCGACGATGTCGTTCGGGGCGGTGAAGCTCGCACTCGCCGTGTTCGCGTTCGTCAAGGTGACTGCGTTATCGGTCTCGCCCGACTTGCGCGCCCAGGAATAGGTGAGCGTGGTATCCGCATCCGGGTCGCTGCTGCCCGTGCCGTCGAGGGTCACCGATGCGCCCTCCGTGACTGTCGTGTCCGCGCCCGCATCCGCCGTCGGCGCATCGTTCGCGCCGGTCACCGTGATGGTCACCGTGCCCTCCGTACCATCCGCGGCGGCAATCGCAAAGGCGTCCTCGGCAGTCGCTCCCGCGGCCAGGGCGTTGGTCGCGGCCTTGCTGTTGTCGAGCTCGTACTTCCACTCCCCGTTGGCCTTGATGCTGAAGGTGCCGTAAGTCCCTGCCTTGTCGGTCTGCGCCTGCACCGTGTTGGCACTGTCGCTGTCACTCACCGTCACCGTGCCGCTGGCCTCGTCCTTGGTGTCGTCGTCCTCGGTGACCTCGCCCGTCAGGTCACCGCTGAAGGTGGCTGTGGCGTTCACGCCGGTCACCGTGATGACCACTTCGTCGGTGTCGCTCGCCGTGCCGTCCGAGACAGTCAGCACGAAGGTGAGTGTCGCATCCGAAGCGATGTCGTTCGGGGCGGTGAAGCTGGCGCTCGCCGTGTTCGCGTTCGTCAAGGTGACTGCGTTATCGGTCTCGCCCGACTTGCGCGCCCAGGAATAGGTGAGCGTGGTGCTCGCATCCGGGTCGCTGCTGTCCGTGCCGTCCAGAATCACCGAGGCACCCTCGGCAACGGTTTCGTCCGGTCCAGCATCCGCCGTGGGCGCGTCGTTCGCACCAGTGACGGTGATGGTCACGGTGCCCGTCGTGCCGTCGGCGGAGGCAATGGAGAAGGCATCGGTGACTGTCGCGCCTGCGGCCAGGGCGTTGGTCGCGGTCTTGCTGTTATCGAGCGTGTAGGTCCACTCTCCGTTGGCCTTGATGCTGAAAGTGCCGTAGGTGCCTGCCTCGTCGGTCTGTGCCTGCACGGTGTTGGCACTGTCGCTGTCGGTCACCGTCACCGTGCCGGTGGCCTCGTCCTTGGTGTCGTCATCTTCGGTGACCTCGCCGGTGAGTGTGCCGCCGATGGTGGCCGCGGCGTTGGCACCGGTCACAGTGATGGTGACCTCGTCGGTGTCACTCACCGTGCCGTCCGAGACGGTGAGCACGAAGGTGAGCGTGGCATCCGCGACGATGTCATCGGGGGCGGTGAAGCTGGCGCTCGCCTTGTCGGCGTTGGTGAGCATCACCGCGTTGTCGGTCTCGCCTGCCTTGCGCGCCCAGGAATAGGTGAGCGTGGTGCTCGCGTCCGGGTCGCTGCTGCCCGTGCCGTCGAGCGTCACCGATGCACCTTCCGCAACGGCCGCGTCCGTGCCCGCGTTGGCGGTGGGCGCATCGTTCGCACCGGTGACGGTGATGGTCACCGTACTCGCGGTGCCGTCGGCGGCGGCAATCGCAAAGGCATCGCTGACGGTCGCGGCGGCGGCTAGGGCGTTGGTCGCGGCCTTGCTGTTGTCGAGCTCGTACTCCCACTCCCCGTTGGTCTTGATGCTGAATGTCCCGTAGGTGCCAGCCTCGTCGGTCTGCGCCTGCACCGTGTCGGCACCGTCGCTGTCGGTGACGGTCACTGTGCCCGATGCCTCGTCCTTGGTGTCGTCATCTTCGGTGACCTCGCCGGTCAGGTCGCCGCCGAAGGTGGCCGCGGCATTCACGCCGGTCACGGTGATAATCACCTCGTCGGTGTGGTTCGCCGTGCCATCCGAGACGGTGAGCACGAAGGTGAGCGTGGCATCCGCGACGATGTCATTCGGTGCGGTGAAGCTCGCGCTCGCCTTGTCGGCGTTGGTGAGCATCACCGCGTTGTCGGTCTCGCCTGCCTTGCGCGCCCAGGAATAGGTGAGCGTGGTGCTCGCGTCCGGGTCGCTGCTGTCCGTGCCGTCCAGGGTCACCGAGGCACCTTCCGCAACGGTCTCATCCGCCCCGGCATTGGCGGTGGGCGCGTCGTTGGCACCGGTGACCGTGATGGTGACAGTACCCGCCGTGCCGTCCGCTGACTGAATCGCAAAGGCATCGCTGACGGTCGCTCCCGCGGCCAAGGCGTTGGTCGCGGCCTTGCTGTTGTCGAGCGTGTAGGTCCACTCGCCGTTGGTCTTGATGCTGAACGTCCCGTAAGTCCCCGCCTTGTCGGTCTGCGCCTGCACGGTGTCGGCACCGTCGCTGTCGGTGATGGTCACCGTGCCGCTGGCCTCGTCCTTGTCCTCGTCGTCCTCGGTGACCTCGCCGGTCAGGTCGCCGCCGATGGTGGCATCGGCGTTCACGCCGGTCACGGTGATGATGACCTCGTCGGTGTCACTCGCCGTGCCGTCCGAGACGGTGAGCACGAAGGTGAGCGTGGCGTCCGAAGCGATGTCATCGGGGGCGGTGAAGCTGGCGCTGGCCTTGTCGGCGTTGGAGAGCGTCACCGCGTTGTCGGTCTCGCCGCTCTTGCGCGCCCAGGAATAGGTGAGCGTGTGCCCCGTGTCCGGGTCGCTGCTGTCGGTGCCGTCAAGCGTCACCGGAGCGCCTTCCATGACTGTCGTGTCCGCACCTGCATCCGCTGTCGGGGTGTCGTTGGCACCAGTGACGGTGATGGTCACGGTGCCCTCCGTCCCGTCGGCGGAGGTGATGGAGAAGGCATCGGTGGCGGTCGCGCCTGCGGCCAGGGCGTTGGTGTCGTCATCGGTGTTATCCAGCGTGTAGGTCCACTCGCTGTTGGCCTTGATGCTGAATGTCCCGTAAGTCCCTGCCTTGTCGGTCTGCGCCTGCACCGTGTCGTCACCGTCGCTGTCGGTCACGGTCACCGTGCCACTGGCCTCGTCCTTGTCCTCGTCATCCTCGGTCACCGCGCCGGTGAGTGTGCCGCCGAAGCTGGCCGCGGCGTTGGTGCCGGTGACGGTGATGACCACTTCGTCGGTGGCGCTCGCCGTGCCATCCGAGACGGTGAGTACGAAGGTGAGCGTCGCATCCGCGGCGATGTCGTCCGGTGCGGTGAAGCTGGCGCTCGCCTTGTCGGCGTTGGTGAGCGTCACCGCATGGTCGGTCTCGCCGCTCTTGCGCGCCCAGGAATAGGTGAGCGTGTGCCCCGTGTCCGGGTCGCTGCTGTCGGTGCCGTCAAGCGTCACCGATGCGCCTTCAATGACAGTCTTGTTCGCCCCCGCATCCGCGGTCGGCGCGTCATTCGCACCGGTCACGGTGATGGTCACGGTGCCCTCCGTCCCGTCGGCAGAGGCGATGGAGAAGGCATCGGTGACCGTCGCTCCTGCGGCCAGGGCATCGGTCTCGTCCTTGTCGTTGTCGAGCGTATAAGTCCAGACACCGGCCGTCGTAATGCTGAATGTCCCGTAAGTCCCGGCCTTGTCGGTCTGCGCCTGCACCGTATTGGCACCGTCGCTGTCGCTCACGGTCACCGTGCCGGTAGCCTCGTCCTTGGTGTCGTCATCCTCGGTGACCTCGCCGGTCAGGTCGCCGCCGAAGGTGGCATCGGCGTTCACGCCGGTCACGGTGATGACCACCTCGTCGGTGGCGCTGGCCGTGCCATCCGAGACGGTGAGCACGAAGGTGAGTGTGGCATCCGCGACGATGTCATCGGGGGCGGTGAAGCTCGCGCTGGCCTTGTCGTCATTGGAGAGCGTCACTGCATTGTCGGTCTCGCCCGACTTGCGCGCCCAGGAATAGGTGAGCGTGGTATCCGCATCCGGGTCGCTGCTGCCCGTGCCGTCAAGCGTCACCGAGGCACCCTCCGCAACGGTCTTGTCGGCACCCGCATCCGCCGTCGGTGCATCGTTCGCGCCGGTGACGGTGATGGTCACCGTGCCCGCCGTGTCGTCCGCTGACTGAATCGCAAAGGCATCGGTGACTGTCGCGGCGGCGGCCAGGGCATCGGTCTCGTCCTTGTCGTTGTCGAGCGTATAAGTCCAGACACCGGCCGTCGTAATGCTGAACTTGCCGTAAGTCCCGGCCTTGTCCGTCTGCGCCTGCACCGTGTCGGCACCGTCGCTGTCGCTCACCGTCACCGTGCCGCTGGCCTCGTCCTTGGTGTCGTCATCCTCGGTGACCTCGCCGGTCAGGTCGCCGCCAAAGGTGGCATCGGCGTTCTCGCCGGTCACGGTGATGACCACCTCATCCGTCGCGCTGGCCGTGCCATCCGAGACGGTGAGCACGAAGGTGAGTGTGGCATCCGCGACGATGTCATCGGGGGCGGTGAAGCTCGCGCTGGCCTTGTCGTCATTGGAGAGCGTCACTGCATTGTCGGTCTCGCCCGACTTGCGCGCCCAGGAATAGGTGAGCGTGGTATCCGCATCCGGGTCGCTGCTGCCCGTGCCGTCAAGCGTCACCGAGGCACCCTCCGCAACGGTCTTGTCGGCACCCGCATCCGCCGTCGGTGCATCGTTCGCGCCGGTGACGGTGATGGTCACCGTGCCCGCCGTGTCGTCCGCTGACTGAATCGCAAAGGCATCGGTGACTGTCGCGGCGGCGGCCAGGGCATCGGTCTCGTCCTTGTCGTTGTCGAGCGTATAAGTCCAGACACCGGCCGTCGTAATGCTGAACTTGCCGTAAGTCCCGGCCTTGTCCGTCTGCGCCTGCACCGTGTCGGCACCGTCGCTGTCGCTCACCGTCACCGTGCCGCTGGCCTCGTCCTTGGTGTCGTCATCCTCGGTGACCTCGCCGGTCAGGTCGCCGCCAAAGGTGGCATCGGCGTTCTCGCCGGTCACGGTGATGACCACCTCATCCGTCGCGCTGTCCGTGCCGTCCGAGACGGTGAGCACGAAGGTGAGCGTCGCGTCCTCGGCGATGTCGTCCGGCGCGGTGAAGCTCGCACTCGCCGTGTCGGCGTTGGTGAGCGTCACCGCATTGTCAGTCTCACCCGCCTTGCGCGCCCAGGAATAGGTGAGCGTGGTATCCGCATCCGGGTCGCTGCTGCCCGTGCCGTCAAGGGTCACCGAGGCACTTTCCGCAACGTTCGCATCCAATCCTGCATCCGCCGTCGGTGCATCGTTCGCGCCAGTAACGGTGATGGTCACGGTACCCGCGGTGCCATCCGCGGCGGCAATCGCAAAGGCATCGTCTCCGGTGGCACCTGCCGCCAGGGCGTTGGTGTCGTCATCGGTGTTGTCCAGCGTGTAGGTCCAGTCACCGTCCGATTCAATGCTGAACATCCCGTAAGTTCCCGCTACATCCGCCTGCGCCTGTACCGTGTCGGCACCGTCGCTGTCACTCACGGTCACTGTGCCGCTGGCCTCGTCGGCATCAGTGTCATCCTCGGTGACCGACCCCGCCAGGTCACCACTGATACTGGCCGCATCGTTCGTCCCGGTGACCGTGATGACCACCTTGGTGCCGGTGCCATCAGCGGCTTGAATCGTGAACTCGTCAGTCTCTTCCTGGCCTTCGGTCAGAGCGTCAGTCTCGTCCTTGTCGTTGTCGAGCGTATAGGTCCAGACACCGGCCGTCGTAATCCCGAAGCTGCCGTAGTCACCCGCCACATCGGTCTGCTCCTGCACCGTGTCGGCATCGTTACTGTCGCTGTCGGTCACGGTCACCGTGCCGGTGGCGACAGGTGTGCCGGCGAGCGCCGTGCCGTCCGCGGCATTGCCCGCTTCGGTGACCGCACCGGCGAGGTCACCGCTGAAGGTCGCCGGCGTGGCGGTGGTGCTGGCGGCGGTGCCCGCACCCACGGCGTTCTTCGCGCGCACCTCGAAGGTGTAGGCAGTCCCTTCGGT
The DNA here is from genome assembly GCA_965199815.1 of Pseudomonadales bacterium. GTDB lineage: Bacteria > Pseudomonadota > Gammaproteobacteria > Pseudomonadales > Azotimanducaceae > Azotimanducus. Next base: position 445,079 of record CBDATE010000028.1, on the reverse strand, counting down.
GAGGCCGGTCAGCGTGTGGCTCACCGTGGTCGGGCCGCTATTGGCGATAGCCGTCCAGGTGTCCGGCAGGGCATCGGAGGTCGCGGCATGGCGAACTTCGTAGCCGGTGAGCGGTGCGCGATTGTCGTTCACGAAGCCGGTGATCAGGGGTGCCTTCCATGTCAGCTCGGCGCTCGTACCGGAGACATCCGCCGCCAGGTCGGTGGGCGCATCGGGCACGGTGTCGTCGTTTTCAATAGTGAAGCTGACGCTGTTGCGTGTCCCATCGATGGCGTAGCCGGTGCCCGCGGCCAGGGTCACGGTGACGGTGCGGTCGGCGTTCAGGTCATCGTCGCCCCGGAACTTGATTGCGAAGGAGATGCGGTCGTCGCCACCGGCCACGATGGTGGCACTCGTCGGCGGGCTGACCAGCGTCAGTCCCTCCGAACCCTCCACCTCGAGGTTGACCGCCACATCAACCACCGGCGAGACCCCCGCCTTGCCGCCACCAATAGAAGCAGTGCCGCCATCGTCAGTGATGGTCGGGACATTCACGTGGGTGGTAATCCAGGCGGTGAGTTGCCCACCTCCCTCCGTGCCCGCGCCGCCTTCCCTGATGTCGGTCAGGTCAGGGTCAATGACCCGGTAGAGGGAGACCACCGGTGGGCGCACGGTCACCGTCAGGGTGTCGCTCGCGGTGGCACCGTCGCCATCCGTGGCTGTCAGGGTGAGGGTCACATCGGTGCTGGTCGAGACCTCGGGGGCGGTCCAGACCGCGTTCGCCAGGGTGGCATCGGAGAAGCTGCCCTGGCCCGCCGACCACGCCAGGGTCAGGGTGTCGCCCACATCCGGGTCGCTGGCCTCGCCCGCGAGCGTGAGCGCGCCTCCCGAAGTCACGATGGCATCTTCGCCGGCCTCGACCTGGGGCACCCTGTTGGTCGGCGTGGCCTCAGCCTGGCCCGGTGCGCTCGCCCCCACCACGTTCACGGCGCGTACCTCGAAGCGATGCGCGGTACCTTTGGTCAGGCCGGTGGCGGTATATTCCCGCGCATCGGCACCACCAGTGACCGTTGCCCAGGAGACCGTGCTGATATCGGTACCCGCTGCCGCCCAGCGGACCTCGTAGCCGGTGATGGACGCAGGTGAGCCATTCAACCGTCCCAAGTCAACAGACGGTGTCCAGGACAGTACCACGCGACCGCCCTCGACCGCCGCCGTCAGCGCGGGCGCACCGGGCGGGTCGTCGTCGTTGCGCACCGTGAACACGGCGCGGCTGTTCTCCGCGGTGAACCGGTAGGCATCGTCTGCCTGGAGCGTGGCCGTATATTCGTAGTCCGGGTTGTCGGCATCGTTCCCGATAATCTTCACCTTCACGTCCGTCTCGACTCCTCCAGCCCTGATCTGAAGAGTTAGTGGACGCTCGGCGGCAGGCGAGGTACTGCCGTCTCTCAGGGTCAGCTTCACCGGCAGGTTCTGTTGCGGCATCCGCGAGGCGTAGTCCTCCGGAGCAATCACTTCCACCTTGAAGGTGATGTCCGGCCCAGTGCTTGCCGACCCCTCCGCGGCACTGGCGCTGCTGGCTCCGTCCACCGTCGTCACCCTGATCTCGGGCCTGGCCACCGTGAACAACACCTCCGCCGGCGCACTGACGTCGGCCACATGCGCGGCGCGCACCTGAAAACGATACTGCTTGCCTTCCTCCAGATTCTCCAGCGCCTGCGTCCGATGCTTCTCGGAACCGCAAGCTGTGGTTCCCTGGTTGCCGGTTCTGAAGTCGTCTCCGCAGGTGTTGGTCCAGGCCACGTCGTCGATGTCCGCACTGGCCGGCGCGTAGCGGGTCTCGTAGCGAAAGGCAACCGTCCTTTCATATCCGTCAATCCTGCCCGGGAAGCTGACCGGCCCCCAACTGACATCCGCCCGCGAACGACCGTAGCTCACCACAAGGTCCGTGGGCGTGGTCGGCGGCCAGTCGTCGTTCACAACCGTGAAGCGAAAGGACTTCTGCTGCTCGTTCACCTTGTAGCCCGGCCCCGGCTTCAGGCTCACGCCCACCACCGCGTCCCGGTTGTACCAGATGTCCCCCCGCATTACGAATCCATAGGTGCGCGCCTGGTTCTTCCTGAAGTCAGTGAACGGGAGCCCATCCTTGAATCCGCTTCGCGTCTCGCCGGCCAATATGTCCATGGACTCGGTAACATTAGAAAAGGGCTTTCCTTCGTACTCATTCTCGTAAAAGGAAATTACGTGGCTAGGCCTGCCCGGCTTCTTGAGGATCTCGGCCTTGTTCTCGAGGACGCGCCTGCCGTTCAGCCAGCCGTCCGGATCGTCGAACTCGAAGTGAACTACGGTGTCGATGGCCGGCACCACCCCCCTGCGACCGGCCGGATCTGCCGCCGTCGCCCCCTCGCCCGTGGTGAGAACGACACCCACGGTGCCCGCATTCTGATAGGTGAGATCTCCGTTCGTGCTTGTGCTTGGCGGGTTCTCGTATGTGGCCAGCGGCCGACCAGGCACCCGGGAATTCTCATCGAACCCCAGAAAAATCAGCGACACCACCGGCACCTTCACCCTGATGGTGTGCGTGGTGTGGCCGTAATCGGTGGTGCCATCCCCGCGGGCCTGCGGTCTAATCTCGTAAGTCCTGTCCTCGGACAGCACCGGAGCAGTCCAGGTGACGATCTGCCCGGAGTTGCTGGTAAAGGAATTTCCCTGGATATCGCCATCAACGGAGAAGGTGCCGGGCGGTAGCCGTGGCGATGTCCACTGATCGGCCCACACGGCTACTGGCGTGTGCCCCGGGTCCCGGTCCGTGACCGTGGCGATGAACTCCACTGTCCCGCCGGTAACCACCGTTGTGGGACCGGAGACGGTGATCATCGGCACTGAATTGACGGGAGTGGCTTCGATGCGGTCGGCCGCGGGCCCGGCACCCAGAGCATTCTGTGCACGCACCTCAAACGCATAGGTCGCCCCGGTCTCGAGGCCGGTCAGGTCATGGCTGGTGGCCGCCCCGCCGCCGGGCACCGTCTTCCATACATTCAGTGACTCTCCACTGGGCAGGGCAGCGGCGGTAGTCGAGACAAACCGGTACTCGTAGCCGGTGATCGGCAGGGCCGCGCCGTTACGCTCGCCGGGGTCGGCAGGTGCTGACCAGGACAACGTCACCTGCTGTACGTAAACGGTAGCCGCAAGGTCCTGCGGCGCACTGGGTACTGCCTCGTCGTCCTGCACCCTGTAGGTGGCAGTGCTCGCATTCTCCTCGAGCGCATAGCCCGTGCCCGGCAGCAGGCTCACCGTCAGCGGCAGATCCGGGTTATCCGTATTGTTGCCGGTGAAACTGTAGGTGATGGTCTTTTTCTGTCTCACACGAGTCAAGCTCACGCTGCGCGCCGAGCGGTCGGTCACCGCCAGGGCGCTTGGCGGGACTTCCGCAACGCCCACGTTGATGCCTCCCAGATCTGTGTCGGCGGGCTCGGCCGAAGCCGAGACGCCGAGTTCGAAGCTGGCCATGTTGGTATCGCCAGCACCACCTTCGGGTCCTTCGGACGGCACGGCACGAATCGAAATCACCGGCACCAACACGCGAACAGTGATCGTGCGCGATGCGGTCAGACCACGCCTGTCGCGCACCGTCACGGTGAGCGTCACATCGGTATCCACCTGCACCACGGGTGCCGTCCAGGACCACCTGGCTCTGGGTAACTTGTCCTCCGGATTCGGCGGCAGATAGGTACCCACGCTACCTGCGTCACTGCCGAGACTATAGGTAATCTCATCTCCGGCATCCGGGTCGCTACCCTCGGCAAAAATAAAGAAATCGTCACCGCTCATCGCGATCGGTCGGGTAGCATAGACCTGCTCGATCGTCGGGGCGGTATTGAGCACCGAGTTGGCATTGATACTGATCGATGGCCCCGGGCCAATCCTGTTGACCGCGCGCACCTCCATATCCACCGCCTGATTATTGGCGAGGCCGGTCAACTGGAAGCGCAGAGCACGGGCACCGCCATCAAGCGCCACCCAAGTCTGACTGGCCAGCGCACCGCCATTCGCGGTGTGCCGCACTTCATAGCGCAGCACCGGCACCCCCCGACCATCCTGCCGACCGGAAGATGATGGTGGTGCCCAGGTGTAGGTGAGCATGTCGATGGTTTTTGCCGCAGTGAGGAGCAGCACCTGACTGGGTGTCGCGTCATCATCGTTGACGGTGTATTCGATGTCGTCAGCCCGCGTGTCAATCCGATAGCCGGTGCCGGGTGCGAGCGCAATCCCCACCGCATCAGTCGTGTTGATCTTCTGGTTCTGGTTGGTGAGGAACTCCCGGCTCTTGCTGGTTGAATCCTGGCCCGCCACCAAGGTCACCGGGGACCTGATTCGCCCGGTCACCAGCCCGTCCGGGTCGGTGACCATGAGATTGACGGTCAGATTCTCCTCGATAGGCAGGGGGCTCACTTCGACGAAATACTCCGGACGGTTCCGATCCGTCGGGGGAAGGCTCCGCTGCCCTTCGGTCACGGTGGTGGCACCGGTTTGTCTGATGGAAACCACCAGTGTCCGAGTGGTCGTGGACACAGTTGCCGCCACGCCGGGTGCCACTGCGTTGCGCGCGCGTAGCTCGATGGCATAGGCGGTGGTTTGTTCGAGATTCACGATAGATTCGCTGGTGGTGGCAGCACCGCCCGCCACCGTCCGCCAGGCGGCATCGGCAATAGATTCGCCCGACGGCGCGATGCGGTATTCATACCCCGTGACGGGAGTGGCCACGCCGTTCAGTGTGCCGGTATTCGTCGGCACCGACCACGCCAGATGGATGCGACGATAGCCGGGCGTGGCGGTCAGGCCCTGCGGTGCTCCCGGCGCGGTCTCGTTGTCCGTGATCGTGAACTCGACTTCCCTGTTGGCCGTGTCGATTGCATAGTCGGATGCGGGCTCCACCCGCACAGTCACCTTCGATGAAGGGTTGATAATTTCATCCTCTCTGACTGACAGTTCAAACAGGACCTCATCCGAGCCGGCCGCTATGGCCACGCCACTTACCAGGGTAGCCGTCCTGTTCCCCCCCGAGTCCTCGATGCCCAGGCTGACCGACAGAGCCTCACCGGGCGCAACCTGCGAGGAACGCAGCCGCACATTGAAGCTGGTTCCCTCGACCGCACTGGTGGGCGCATCCGCGAAGATCGAGATCGTCGGGCGAGACAGTGTGGTGAAGCTGTGTACCGCGCTGGTGGCACCGACACCGAGCGAATTGCGCGCCCGCAACTGGATGCTGTACGCCTGATTCGAATCCAGGCGGATGATCGGGTGGCTGGTCACGCTGGCGGAGATGGATTGCCAGAACGCGGTACCCAGCCCGGACTCGTCCGTAGCCACCCGATATTCGTAGCCGGTGAGCGCGATGGCCACCCCGTTCAACTGCCCGGTGTCTGTCGGCGCTGTCCAGCTCAAGATGGTTTGCTGATACCCCACCTGGCTGGTCAGGGCGGTGGGGGCACCCGGATAGTCATCGTCATCCTCGATGGTGAACTGGACGCTGGGGGCATCGGTATCGACGGTATAACCGGCACCGGAGCGCACAGTGATAGTGATGGGCGAGTCGCCGTCCACCAGATTGTTCGTTTTGGTGGCAAGCCGGAAGCTGTAGCTGCTCGTCTCCCCGGGAATCGTGATCTCGGTCGGCGGCACGGAGCTGCTCAGCCTCCCGTCCACATCCACTATCTGAAAGTAGGCGCGCAGGTGCCCGTTCCTGTCGAGCGCGCCCGTGGTGACATTCAGGTTGAACTCAATCGCGCCACCTTCGGCCAAGGTGGTCGCGTTCGTGGCACTGGTGACCGATATCTTCGGCAGCCCGCGGGTAGTGGCGGTGACCCCAGTACTCGCCGGACCTACATCCACGGCAGTGCGGACGCGCACATCGAAGGCATAGTCCGTCTCCAGCGCCAGATTTGGCACGATATGGCTGGTAGCTTCGGCGCTGTCGGGGATGGCAACCCAGGGGGCATCCGCCAGTGCCGTGGTGGTGGCCGCCACGCGATACTCGTAACCGGTAATCGGTGCCGCGGCACCATTCAACAAACCCGTCTGTGTCGGCGCAGTCCAGGACAGCGTCACCTGCCGATAGCCGGCGGAAGCCGTGAGCCCGCTCGGTGCCGAGGTTGGCGGGTCATCGTCGTCGGTAATCGTGATGGTGGCGGTCGATTTGCCGGGAGACGGCGTGTACCAGTCGTTTGGCCGCAGAGTCACTGTGACCTGGCGGTCAGGGTTGTCCATGAGGTTGCCACGATATTGCACCGAGAAGCTGGCGCTCGACTGGCCAACGGGAATGGTGACCGAGGCGGGCGGGTTCACCAGTTCGACATTCGGGGCATTCACGCGGACGCTTGCGGTAACCTCCACCGGAGCCTCCCTGGCACCTATCGAATCGGTCACTGACAGAAGGAACCCGACCGTTTGTTGCCGTTCGGGGACGCTCGACCCTACGGAGGTGAGGCGCAGCACCACCGGGTTGACCGTGATCTTTTGGCTGGCACTGGCCTGCTGACTGCCATCGCTCACCTCCACCTGAAGGGTCACCTCGGTGGGAAGGCGCACCCAGGGCGCGGTCCAGGTCGGCGCAGCATCGGAGTTACTGAAAACGCCCAGGTTGGGCGGGTCGGTACTCCAGATGTAGCGCAGGGTGTCGCTCGTGTCGGCATCGGAACCAGTTGCGACAAGACTGATACCTTCGCCGGAGTACATGGTCGCGGCGATGGAGTTCAGGGTCACGGTGGGCGCGTTGTTGATCTGCACGGCGGAGGTGGAAGCGATGGGGCCGGCACCGGTTTGTGTCACCGCGCGCACCTGAAAGGAGTGACGTTTGTGCACAGCCAGGCCTTCAATGCGGTAATTTCCGGTGCTGCCTTGCCACTGCACCCAAGGCACATTCGCGATGTTGTTCGATGCTTCCGCCCAGCGCAGCTCATGCCTGGCGATGGTGACCGCCTGGCCGTTCAACTTGCCTGTATCGGTGGGCGGGGTCCAGCTGAGCGTCATGATCCCGGCACCGGACTCGGCCGTGAAGTCAGTGGGCGAGCCAGGCAGTTCGTCATCGTCACGGATGGTGAAGGTGCGTCTCGCCTGGTCCAAGCTGACCCCCACCAGTAATACCTGGTTGCTCGAGTTTGTGCTAAACCCGAAACCGCTTTGCAAACGCACCGTGACCAAACCATCGGGACGGTCCAGAGCATCATTTGTCGTGCGAATGCGCACCGTCTGACTCTCAGTAGCGCTCTGGCGATTACCGCCGTCAAAGAACCGAATCGTGCGCGTCTCCGAACTCCTCGCGACATAGCCGCCACGCGCCGTGATCGCAATCAATACCTGAACACCGAAGTTTCTCAGGGACGTATCGGTCGCGGTCACCTGAAAGGTGATTTCCTCCCCTTCAACGTACTCGGATTTGCTGATACCGGTGATGGAGACGGAGGTTTCGGCTCGCAGTGATTGGCTGGTCAGGGCACATGTGACGATGACGAGCAGGAGCCAGTAGCTTGATGCCGACCACCTCGTCATGCGGCCTGAGCGGCCATCAGGACAGAAATTTTCGGGGGGGGGGGGGGGGGGGGGCGAGAAAGAAAGCGAGAAGGAGGGCGAGAAAATATGTGCACTCCTGGCGATTTCATGGGGGTGACCATTTCCGCCTTGCCATATTTCCTCGTTTGCACTTTCCGAAAGCACAAAATCAGCTCCTGATTTCAATTCCTGATTTCAACCCTGCTGAAGCCGAAGAGGGCCAAGTGACACGGCATCCTCTGGCCTTTCAAGAACACATGAGGGAAACTCTGAATAACAGAGTTTCCCGTGCGGCACACGGATGTGCCGCCAGATTCAGTGCCGTAAGGCATTGAATCTGCGAGCAAATCAGAATCACATTTTTGCAGGACAGCAAAAATGCACGGCGCAGCCGCCCGAAGGGGCGGGCACATGGATGTGCCCGCTGACATTTCTGATTTGCGAATCTGATCAAGTCCACGGATGGACTTGATCAGAACATACTGAGTATCGTGCTGGCACCTCGCCACAAACACCTGACCCATGATGACGGATACTACCCCAAAACACTGGTGTACTCGCAACTCGAGTAGCACACTGGTACACAGGCATTGGTACGCAGGGCTTTGCAAAAACCGTCAGAGGCGAATGAGTGCCACACGGGGAAACTCTGTTACTCGGGGTTGCCCTCTCGGAACGCAAATCGTGCAAGAATAGCCTGATGCAGAAGTTCGCGATCATCCTGTTTCTCATCGGGCAGGCGTTCTCCGTCGCACATGCCGGTGAATTTGGTTCGCATCCCCACGACCACAATGGCATCCACTGTTATGCCATCCTGAACGATGAGCAGGAAGGTTTCGGGGCAACAACACACTCCGCCGAACCAGCGTTCCTCGCCTGTGTCGTCGCTGTGCCCGAATCTGCGCGGCAAGCACCGGCAAAGCCCGCGAACTCCGTTCTGCCGCCGTCCACAGGCCCGCCTTCGATCCAGCCTGCCTGATTTCCCTGGCTTCGCGGTGGCGGTGGCGCTCGCGCATCCCTCGCCCACCACCCGTGCACATTCTGCGCTGCCATTGCCGTTGCACACTTTCACATGCTGACGCATACCGAACGGATCGGAGAAAATGACTCACCAAACCAACCACATATTGAAACCGGTGGCACTCGCATTCGCCACCACCCTCGCCTGCTCCCATGTGCTGCCAGTGGCAGCGGAAACCTCACAGCCAGATGTCTCCGAACAAATCGTGGAGGAGATTTTCGTGGTTGGCGAACGTCGCGCCTACCGAGGCAATTTCGATGAGCAGGAGAAACCCTCGGCGGACCAGATCATTGCAGAGGAGCTCCTGCGACAGGTCGGCGCACTCAACCTCGATGAGGCACTGGACCTCGCGGCATCCGTTGCCCGCCAGAACAACTTCGGCGGTCTGTGGAATGCCTTTTCAGTGCGCGGATTTGCCGGGGATATCAACCTGCCCAGCGGATTTCTGGTCAATGGATTCAACGCCGGGCGCGGCTTCGCCGGCCCGCGGGATTTGGCAGGCATCGAGTCCGTGGAGGTGCTCAAGGGACCACGCTCAGCGCTGTTCGGACGTGGCGAGCCCGGTGGTACGGTCAATCTCGTGACCAAACGGCCACAATTCGAGACGAGCGCAGATCTGCGGGCATCATACGGGCGCTGGGACCAGATGCGCCTCGAAGGTGATGTCCAAACCACCGCCGGAGCGGGCGATGAGTGGGGGCTGCGCCTCGTTGCCTTCCTTGATGATGCACAGAGTTTCAGAGACACGGTTGAGACCGAGCGCATGGGCTTGTATCCATCGGTCACCTGGGACATCTCCGAAGCCACTCGCATGACCTACGAAACAGAGTACACGAAGCAGGAAATTCCCTTCGATCGGGGTGTTGCCTATTCGGAGTCCCATGGCTTCACGCCGCGTACAACCTTCGTTGGTGAACCCGGTGACGGGCCTGTCGAAACAGAGGTGCTCGGCCATCAGCTCGAAGCCCAGCACAACTTCTCCGACAACTGGAGCCTGCTGGCCGGTCTTGGTTATCGAGATACCACCTTTGCAGGCAGCGCATCGGAAACCAACTTCGGCGGACGCCAGACCTATTTTCTGGATGGACGAACCCTGTCACGGTTTTTCCGCTATCGGGAATTCGATTCGGATTACTTCGTCGCCCGCGCTGAAGTGGCTGGCGAGTTCACCACCGGTGCGTTTCGCCACAGGCTGCTCGCGGGCGGGGACTACGACCGTTTCAACCTCAACTGGTTCATCTTGCGCTACCGACCCGCGTGGTTTCCGGAAGGCACAGATATCAGTACGCTCGACCCCGCGGCCTATCTCTTGCTGGACATATTGAACCCGACCTATGGCCAGTATCCGCAACCGACACCCGGGCCAAACACCCACCGGGATGAAGATCTGGCCGGGCTCGGCTTCTATATTCAGGATCAAATACACCTCGGTGATCGCCTGCAGGTGCGTCTTGGCTTGCGCTGGGATGACTTCGAGCAGGATTTGACCAACCTGCGCGCACTGCCCGTGACGAAGACCAGTACCTCGGACACCCGTGTCTCGCCGCAGCTTGGCGTGGTGTATTCACTGAATGCGAGGGCAAGCCTCTACGCCGCCTATGGCGAAGGCTTCCGCCAACAAGCCGGCTCCGACTATCAGGGGCAACAACACAATCCGAACATCACGGAATCTGCGGAGGTCGGGCTGAAGCTCGATGCGGCAGAGATTTCCGCAGGGGTTTCCGGCTCACTCACCCTGTCGCTGTTCCAGGTGGAGCAAAGCAACATCCTCGTGAACGACGACCGACCGGAAGCCGTCGCAGCCGGGTTCTTCTCGAGAGATGCAGGCAAGGCGCGTAGCCGCGGCGTGGAAATCGACACCAGCCTGGCCTTCGCGACCGGCTTCGACCTGTGGCTCTCCTACGCTTATATCGACGCTGAATACACCAACAGCAACCTTGAAGTTGACTGGGCGGCGAGAATCGAGGATGGCGATCAACTCATCAATTCGCCAAGGCATCAGGTGAACCTGCAAGTCAGCCAGAACTTCGCGCTGGCAGGCATGCCTGCACAGGCCGGCTTCGGCGTTCAATACACCGACGAGCGGCCAGGCTTTACTGCGTTCGACTTCAACCTGCCGAGTTACACGACGGTGCGCTTCTTCGGTGAAATCCTGCCCACGGAGAGGCTCGCCATCCGCCTGGATCTCGACAACGCATTCGACGAGACCTACTACACCAATTCCTATGCAGATGTCTGGGTCGAGCCGGGTGCGCCCCGTCACTACCGTGTGACGGCATCCTATTCGCTGTAAGGGAAACTCTGAATAACAGAGTTTCCCGTGCGGCACACGGATGTGCCGCCAGATTCAGTGCCGTAAGGCATTGAATCTGCGAGCAAATCAGCAGCGTACTTCTGATTTGCGAATCTGATCAAGTCCACGGATGGACTTGATCAGGACATACCAAGTATGCTCTGACCCAGGTTCACATGTGAGCCTGGGTCAGACTCGGAGTACCCCATGATGTCCATGCTTGTCGCCAGATCGCTCAGCGTCACACGCTCCGGTCAGCAAGTGCTGAAAAATGTCTCCTTCAGTCTGCAAGAAGGCGAAATCCATGCCCTGTTGGGCGGTAACGGGGCCGGCAAATCAACCACCTTGCTCACCTTTCTCGGCTTCCTCGTACCATCTGCGGGCAGTGTGCATGTTCAGGGCCGAGATGTGCGCGAGAATCTCATCGCCACCCGCCAGGCCATCGCCTACCTGCCCGAAGCGGCAACGCTGTATGGCCACCTGAACGCCTACGAAAACCTGCGCTATTTCCTGTCTCTCGCCAGCACGGACAGGAACCGGAGCGCGCTTGATGCCGCTTGTGATCGGGTGGCCCTGCAGGCCGCAGCGCGTGAAGCGCGCCTGCACAGCTACTCGAAAGGCATGCGTCAGAAGGTGGCGATTGCCCTGGCTATCCTGCGAGAGACACCCATTCTGCTACTCGATGAACCGACCTCCGGCCTCGACCCGGCGGCGACCGATGATTTCAACCGGTTGGTGCAGGACCTTGCCGAAGATGGCCGAACCATTCTGCTGGTGACCCATGACGTGTACGGTGCCTGCCATGTAGCCAACCGCATCCACCTGCTGCACAAGGGCGAACTGGTCGGCAATTTCGAGCGACCATCAGACAGCGACCGCATCGACACCGAGGCGGTGCATGCCGCCTTCACCACGCAGGCGGCGGCGTGATGCGAAGGCTGCTGATCATCGCTTGCGCAGAATGGCGGCTCTGGCTGAGCTCGCGGCTGGCGCTCAGTGCCTTGCTGGTGTTTGTGCTCCTGCTGACCGCAACGAGTCTGGTCACCGCACTGCACATGAGCGAGGCGCATCACGGACGAACAGCGCAGCAGGCTGCCGCCGAAGAAGTCTTTCTGTCGCAGCCTGATCGCCACCCGCATCGCATGGTGCACTACGGGCATTATGTGTTCCGCGCTCCCCCACCCCTGTCGATGATCGACCCGGGCGTGGATTCGGTCACCGGGCAGTCGATGTTTCTGGAAGGCCATCGGCAGAACACGGCCATGTTCGCCGATGCGAGGGCGAGCGCCGAACTCGGCGGGTTCGAGGATTTGACCACTGCTCTGGTCTATCAGCTGTTCCTGCCGTTGCTGCTGATCGCCCTCGGTCATGGCCTGGTCATTCGCGAACGCGAGGAGAACACGCTGGCACCACTACTGGCGCAAGGCGTGACGGGAATTCAGCTCTGTGCGGGCAAGTGGATAGCCCTTGCCGGAGCCTCCCTTGTGCTGTTGCTGCCGCTTGCCGTCACGGGCGCGGTCGCCACCGCCCGGGGTGCGGTGCCACTGGCAAGCGCTGGCCTCACGGGGCTCTACGCGCTCTATGTGCTCGTCTGGTGCAGTCTCATCCTGCTGGTATCGACTTCCGTGCGGGTGCGCAGTCTCGCCCTCGGCATACTGGTGCTGTTCTGGCTGGTTACCGCCTTGATGATCCCGCGCATTGCCATCGAATCCGCCAGCGCGGCTCTTCCCGCGCCAGGCAAGCTCGAGACCGACTTGCGAATGCAGGACGAATTACGCGCAGTCGGCGATGGTCACAACGCCAACTCACCTGCCTTCCGGCAGCTTCGGGCAAACCTGCTGGCAGAGTACGATGTGGAGCGCGTGGAAGATTTGCCGGTCAATTTCCGCGGCGTGGTGGCTCAGAGCGCGGAAGCGGATTTGACGGAGGTGATGAACAGGTACGCCGAAGAACGCATGCGACGCGAAGCCGAGCAGTCGCGGTTCGCCGCATCCTTCGGCTGGCTGTCACCGGTCGTTGCGCTCTCTGTCGGCTCGCGGGCGCTGTCGGGAACTGACCTCATCACCCACCATCGCTTCCTGCGCGAGGCAGAGAGTGTGCGCTTCGGTTTCGTGCAGGGCCTCAACCGCGCACATGCCGAGCAACTCACCTATAGCGACGACATCAACCGCAGCGTTGATGATGAATCCGCACAGCGCGCTCGCGTATCGGCCGAGAACTGGCGTGTGCTTGATGATTTCTCCTTCTGGCCCGACGCAGTCGGCGTTCGCCTGGCTCGCGCCAACACGCCCATCGCCATGCTACTGGCCTGGCTATTGTTGCTGACCGCTGGCGGCATGCGTGTTGCCAGGACGATACGACCCTGACCAGGCTGATGCGAGAACTGCAATTTCTTGTGCGTGATCGGGCGGCGCTGCTGTGGCTGGGCATCGCCGTGCTGGTGGCGGGCCTGTCGGTGCTCCTTGGTGCGCGCGAGATCGACATGCAACGGGCAACCCTGAACGAATTGCTCGCAATGGACCGCGCCGAACGGGACGTGATGCGGGAGCTGCACCGCACCTGGGGCGAAGCGGCCTATTACACCTTCCACCTGACCCATGATGCGCCGTCGGATTTTGCTTTTGCCGCCCTTGGTCAGCGCGACACTGCCCCCTGGAAGCACAGTATCCGCGCCCTCGCTCTGGAGGGACAGCTGTACGAGACGGACGCGGACAACCCCGAATTCGCCCTGATTGGCCGCTTCGACTTCGCGTTTGTCGCGAGCATATTGGCACCCTTGTTGCTGATACTGCTGTTGCATGATCTGCGTTCCCGGGAGCGCGCCGCCGGACGTCATGAATGGCTGAGCGCAACGGCGGCGCACCTCGGCAGCCCCTGGCGTGCGCGCGCAATCGTGCGAGTTGGAGCGCTGTTGCTGTGCCTGATTGTGCCACTCTGGGCTGGCGGTTGGCTGGCCGCAACGGGCATGTCGAAACTCGCGCTTGCGAGCCTCGTCCTGGCCTTGCATATCGCATTCTGGTGGGGCATGTGTGCACTGATCGAGCGTTTTGGCTGGAGCAGCGCGGTGAACCTGATCGCGCTCGTTGGCATCTGGCTTGGGCTTGCCGTGGTCGTTCCCGCAGCCATGAAGAGTTCGCTGGAAGCGGCTGTGCCGCTGCCAGCCGGCGGCGACATACTGCTCACGCAGAGGGAGGCTGTAAACGATGCCTGGGATTTACCCAAGTCAACAACGATGCAGGCTTTCGTCGCGCGCCATCCGGAGTGGGCGGAACACACGGAAGTCGGTCGTGCCTTTGAATGGAAGTGGTATTACGCCTTCCAGCAAGTCGGCGATCAGACCGTTGAACCATTGTCGCGCGCCTATCGCGAAGGGCGTATCCGGCGTGACCGGCTGGCCGCCAGGCTCGCCTGGCTGTCACCGCCAGTACTCGCCGAGCGTACCCTGCAAGGCATTGCGGGCACCGACATGGCGGCTGCGCTGGCCTATGAACAACGGGTGCGCGATTTTCATGCCGCCCTCAGGAGTTACTATTATCCCGGGCTGTTTCGCGATGAAGTCTTTTCGGATGCGCGCCTCGAACGACGACCTGAATTTGAGGTCATCCCCGACAAGGGTTCATGAAGGCGTAACCTCATGAAGGCGCAGCCTCATGAAGGCGTATCCTCATGAAGGCGCAACCCGCAGCAACCACTCATGCACAGCGGCAGGCGAGCCGCGAAAACAGATGCGCGCTGCCTTGCGCTTCAGGCCGTGGTCGTACATGGGGTCGTAATAGGTTTCGAGCAACAGGCCAATCCACTCGCAGTGCGCGTCACGCGAACCCACCGCGAAGGCGTACGCAAGCTGTGTCTCTATCCTGTCAAGGTTGATGCCGCCGAGTCGCTTGCGGATGCGCCTGAGTGCGGCGCTGAATCGCCGGTGCAGAATATCCGGAATGGTGGTCTTCAAGGCACCGGCAACATACTCCTCGTACAGGCGTGTCGCTCGCATCGCACGAGCAAGCTCCATCACCACCACCGGTGCCCGACTCATCGCCTCGTACAGGGGTAGCGGCAGAGAGCGACTGCCGATAGCCCGGCTCTCATCCTCGAGCAGCACACGCTGACCGGCAGCACAGGCAGCGAGCTTCTGTGCCAGATGATTTTCCATGGTCGCCTGGCTTGGCTGCGGCGTTTCGTTACCGCCAAAGGCCGAGCCGCGATGATTGGCAAGCGCTTCCAGATCGATTGACCACTCGTGGGCATTCAGCAACTCGGTCTTGCCGCTGCCCGTGCGTCCGCCGATCAGGATGGGACGCAATGTGGCTGGTACCGACTCGATGACCCGCAGGCAGTCACTTCTGAGTGCCTTGTAGCCACCCGACACCCGCCCGAGATCCACACCGACCCTGTGCAGCCACCGCTGTGCATACTCCGAGCGCAGACCGCCACGAGCACAACAAATCATCGCCTGCGGGTTGGCTTGCGCGTATTCGCGCCAGGCCATGACGCGGCGCGCCCTGAGCTCGCCCTGCACAAGGGACGCGCCGAGACGCTTGGCAGCCTCGTGGCCGTGGGTTCGATAGCACAGACCCACCTGATGACGCTCGTCGTTATCGAGGATTGGCAGGTTGGTCGCACCCGGCATGGCACCGCGCACAAACTCTGATTCAGAGCGCACATCGAGGTAGCGGAGGTTTGCAGACAACGGGAGCACAGGATGGGCTGTGAGCGGAGGAAGTCGATGCAGGTGACTATCTGTCTTGCGGGCCCTCGCGTATGTCGCGCTCATCGCCACCGAACAGCTCCTTTGACAGCGCCTCGCCCTGATTGAAGTACTCGAGATGCTCTCTCATCTCGGCCAGCAGAGATGCTTCGAGGCTCACCAGGTCCGCTGCTTCGAGCGCGGCATCACGCAGCAGTTTGCGCGCCCGCCGGTAGTTGGTTTTCACGCCCACGCCGTCCGCATAGAGATTGCCGAGCGTGATGAGACTCCAGGCGTGGTCTTCGTCTGCCAGTGTGCGCAGTGCCTCGAGTGCGCCCGGGTCGAATGCAACCGCTCGCTCACTGCGACGCAGAAAGTCAATATAGCGGCGCAAATCCCCGGAATCCCCCCAGAGCCAGGCATTCCGATACTGCGTTCTGGCTGCATCGAGGTCTGGCCCAAAGGGCGACTCGCCTGGCTGTCACCGCCAGTACTCGCCGAGCGTACCCTGCAAGGCATTGCGGGCACCGACATGGCGGCTGCGCTGGCCTATGAACAACGGGTGCGCGATTTTCATGCCGACCTCAGGAGCTACTATTATCCCGGGCTGTTTCGCGATGAAGTCTTTTCGGATGCGCGCCTCGAACGACGACCTGAATTTCAGGTCATCCCCGACAAGGGTTCATGAAGGCGTAACCTCATGAAGGCGCAACCCGCAGCAACCACTCATGCACAGCGGCAGGCGAGCCGCGAAAACAGATGCGCGCTGCCTTGCGCTTCAGGCCGTGGTCGTACATGGGGTCGTAATAGGTTTCGAGCAACAGGCCAATCCACTCGCAGTGCGCGTCACGCGAACCCACCGCGAAGGCGTACGCAAGCTGTGTCTCTATCCTGTCAAGGTTGATGCCGCCGAGTCGCTTGCGGATGCGCCTGAGTGCGGCGCTGAATCGCCGGTGCAGAATATCCGGCATGGTGGTCTTCAAGGCACCGGCAACATACTCCTCGTACAGGCGTGTCGCTCGCATCGCACGAGCAAGCTCCACCACCACCACCGGTGCCCGACTCATCGCCTCGTACAGGGGTAGCGGCAGAGAGCGACTGCCGATAGCCCGGCTCTCATCCTCGAGCAGCACACGCTGACCGGCAGCACAGGCAGCGAGCTTCTGTGCCAGATGATTTTCCATGGTCGCCTGGCTTGGCTGCGGCGTTTCGTTACCGCCAAAGGCCGAGCCGCGATGATTGGCAAGCGCTTCCAGATCGATTGACCACTCGTGGGCATTCAGCAACTCGGTCTTGCCGCTGCCCGTGCGTCCGCCGATCAGGATGGGACGCAATGTGGCTGGTACCGACTCGATGACCCGCAGGCAGTCACTTCTGAGTGCCTTGTAGCCACCCGACACCCGCCCGAGATCCACACCGACCCTGTGCAGCCACCGCTGTGCATACTCCGAGCGCAGACCGCCACGAGCACAACAAATCATCGCCTGCGGGTTGGCTTGCGCGTATTCGCGCCAGGCCATGACGCGGCGCGCCCTGAGCTCGCCCTGCACAAGGGACGCGCCGAGACGCTTGGCAGCCTCGTGGCCGTGGGTTCGATAGCACAGACCCACCTGATGACGCTCGTCGTTATCGAGGATTGGCAGGTTGGTCGCACCCGGCATGGCACCGCGCACAAACTCTGATTCAGAGCGCACATCGAGGTAGCGGAGGTTTGCAGACAACGGGAGCACAGGATGGGCTGTGAGCGGAGGAAGTCGATGCAGGTGACTATCTGTCTTGCGGGCCCTCGCGTATGTCGCGCTCATCGCCACCGAACAGCTCCTTTGACAGCGCCTCGCCCTGATTGAAGTACTCGAGATGCTCCCTCATCTCGGCCAGCAGAGATGCTTCGAGGCTCACCAGATCCGCTGCTTCGAGCGCCTGACGCTGCAATCTGACCGCCACATCGAAGTCGTCATTCGCGGCATAGGTGGCGGCCCAGGTATCGAGAAACATGGGATTCTGGCGCGCCTGTTCGTTCGCTGACATCATGTGGTCCATGATGCGCAGGGCGAACCGATCATCTCGCAGCTCCGACTTGTTGGAGGTCGAGAGTACCCAGGCGACTTCGTTGATCAAATCAGGCTCTTCCGGTGCTTCGCGCGCGGCATCACGCAGCAGTTTGCGCGCCCGCCGGTAGTTGGTTTTCACGCCCACGCCGTCCGCATAGAGATTGCCAAGCGTGATGAGACTCCAGGCGTGGTCCTCGTCTGCCAGTGTGCGCAGTGCCTCGAGTGCGCCCGGGTCGAATGCAACCGCTCGCTCACTGCGACGCAGAAAGTCGATATAGCGGCGCAAATCCCCGGAATCCCCCCAGAGCCAGGCATTCCGGTACTGCGTTCTGGCTGCATCGAGGTCTGGCCCAAAGGGCGGCTCGCCCCATTCAAGCAGACGCGCGAAGTCACGCGTAGCATCAAGATCTCTGGCTGTGGCGGCCTCGCGATACAGCTGAAGAGCCTCCCGCGCCTTGTCGAGTCCGAGCTCCCGTGATCTGTACAAACGTCCCAATCGCCACTTGGCGCGCGTCGAGCCGAGCGTGGCCGCACGCCGATACTGTCGCTCAGCATCTTCAAGCGCATCAAGACGCGCCTCACCGTCACTGTGCACAGCCAGATTCTGAGAGGCAATCCCCCGCCACAGGTCGAGATAGACATTGGGCGTACTGTTGGGCAGGTTCAGGAACCAGTCTGGCAATCTGGCACCACTGTTCTGATGCGCAAAGTAGATTTCGCGCACAAAGCTGCGCGCGGCGCTGTCGCCCATGCGCGAGCGTTCCAGCATGAGGAGCCAGAGATCCTCGAATCGACCGAGGTCGATATCCACGCCCTCCGGGGCCAGAAGCTGCGGGCGGGCGATCAGGAATTCGAAGTGATGATTGATGCCGTCGTCAGCCAGCGCGAGCAGGTGATAGGCCAAGGGTGCCGTCGGCGGGTAGTGGCGACCAATGCACTTGTACCCCAACACGGCAACATAGGCTTCAGCCTGTGCCGGCGATGCAAGAACATGCCTGCCGTCAACCTGCTCGACACGCTGCGCCGCCTGCTCGGCGAGTTGCCGATGCCGCGTCGCGCTATCGAGCTCATCCACCGCATCGTAAAACGCCGCCAGTCCGTAGTGGGCGACCAGGCTGTGTGCATCAAGCTCCAGGAGCGCCGAAGCGGGCGCTCCGGCTTCAATCGGTGAGGCTTGTACACGCGCGAGGATGTGCGCTTCAAGCTCCGACATCTCGCGGGTCAGGAAAATCTCCGAGAATGCCGCATCAAGCACTGATTCAGGCTGATTCCGGATTCCCTGAACAGCAGATTGACAGCCCTGCAGAATGCACATGGCTGTGCACAACAGGGCCATACTCGCGAACATCCCCCAGCGATTGGGCGCGGCCAGGAGTGTGCCCCGGGGTATGGAAAAAAGACGGCGACCGGGCGACATAGGTGCCACAGATGACTGTGAATTTTCTATTATGCCCACTTCCATGCGTGATCGTTCACAATGCACGAAGAATTTCCCTCAACACCCAACACGAGTCCGTGATGTCTCTCTTGTCGCGATCAAAATCCCGCCCGATACAGGCACCGCCGGGGCGAGCGCAGCCGATGCCGGTGGAAGGTGTGCATCTTGCGCTTGGCACACCAATGAAACCGCCGTTCGAGGCATCGCTGGAGCGGATTTACTTTGCCATGGGCTGCTTCTGGGGTGCGGAACGTATGCTGTGGCGCTTGCCGGGCGTGTACACCACAGCCGTCGGCTACATGGGCGGCGCAACGCCGAACCCCACCTACGAAGAGGTGTGCTCGGGGGCGACCGGCCACGCAGAAGCGGTACTGGTGGTTTACGATCCGGAGCAGCTGGCGCTCGCCACCCTGCTCAAGTGCTTCTGGGAAGGCCACAACCCCACCCAGGGCATGCGTCAAGGCAATGATATCGGCACCCAGTACAGGTCCGGCATCTATTATGTACACGAGGCGCATCGACAGGCTATCGAGTCCTCGCGAGATGCCTTTCAGCGCGCGCTCGATACAGCCGACTTCGGGCCGATAACCACCAGCATCGCGCCTGCCGACACCTTCTACTACGCAGAACCCTATCATCAGCAATATCTCGAGCGGGTACCGGGCGGCTACTGCGGCCTCGGTGGCACGGGTGTCGAATTCGAGCATTGAATGCGCATATGTACGCATCCGGCCACTCAGTATGTTCTGATCAAGTCCATCCGTGGACTTGATCAGATTCGCAAATCAGAAGTACGCTTCTGATTTGCTCGCAGATTCAATGCCTTACGGCACTGAATCTGGCGGCACATCCGTGTGCCGCACGGGAAACTCTGTTATTCAGAGTTTCCCTTACTCAGACTTCCATCACAACACAGCAAGGCACCAGCCCATGTCCACTGATTTGCCGTCTCCACTCGCGGGTATTCGTGTTCTCGAACTCTCGAGGGTGCTTGCCGGGCCCTATCTGGGGCGCCTGATGTCCGATCTGGGAGCAGATGTCGTCAAGGTCGAGCCACCGGAAGGCGATGTCACGCGCAACTGGGGAGGCTTGCAGGTCGGCATCAGGAGCTATTTTTTGCAGTGGAACCTCGGCAAGCGGGGTCTGTGTGTAGATCTCAACCAACCGGGTGGCGCGCAATTGGTGAGAGAGCTCGCGAGCAAGGCCGACGTACTGGTGGAGAATTTTCGTCCGCACGTAATGGCGAGATATGGCCTCGACTACGAGACGCTGGCCAGACACAACCCGTCTCTGGTGATGGCATCGATTTCCGGCTTCGGGGCCGACAGTCCGCACAGGCATCGCGGTGCCTACGCGCCGGTGATTCACGCCGAAACCGGGCTGCTGCTGCGTCAGGTCAAGGCAAGTCAGGGCGATTGCGTGGATGTAGAGACCTCGATGGCGGACACCACGTCATCACTGCACACTCTGGTAGCCGTGCTCTCGGCACTCCTCTTGCGCAAGTCCACCGGACAGGGTCAGCACATAGACATGGCCATGATCGACGCGCAGGTGGCGACCGACGATATTGGAGTGTACGAACTCGACGATTCCCTGGCCACTCGTCCGCTGGCTGGTCGCGTCTGGGAACTCGGGGACGGGCAAGTGCTGATCGCCACTGACGTACGTCTCCTCTGGCGCTCGCTCAGTGCCGAGTTTGGTCTCGTTGACCCCACGCCCAAGGGCGCACATATATCCGAGAAGGCGCGCAATCGCCGCGACCTGATGATCAAGTGCCTGCGCGAACTGCCCTCGCGCGCGGCCTTTGTCGAGGTCATGAAGAAGTACAACCTGCAATGGGGCGATGTGCGCGAGACGCGGCGCATGAACGAGTCCGAGGCCATTGCGCACCGCGGCATGGTCACACAAGTGACCGACCCCAATGGCGACACCCGACCAGCGCTCAATTCGCCATACAGGTTCTCCGCCGCCAGCAGCAGGATCCGCGGCTATGCCCCGTATCTCGGTGAACACAACGCCGAGGTGCTCGAGGAGTGGCTGGACATGCCGGAGCCTGATATACAGGCGCTTGCCGACACCGGTGCACTGCTTCAGGGAGAACAACCAGAGGCCGCCATGAGCACCACCGACAAGGGCTGACGGACAGATCCGCGCTTCCCGGCACCTCCACTACAGAGCATCTGACACCGCACCCCTATGTCGGCGATCGGCACAGGTATAGATTTCGGCACGACCAACAGCTCGGCCGCTATTTGCGATGCTTCCGGTGTGCGCCAAATCACGCTTGATGAAAACATGGACATCATGCCTTCAGCGATCTATCTCGACCGGCGATTCCGGGCGCTCACCGGACAAGGCGCTATCCTGACGTATGTGGCCGACAACACCGGGCGAACCGTCGAATTCATCCCGCAAGTCATCGGCGAGGAAAGCGAATGGCATGCGCCTGTCGCACCCGGCAGCAAGGCCTCGCTGGCGACACGCAGTCGCCCCATCTATGGGCCGGCGATGGAGGATTCGGGCCTCAAGGGGCGTCTCTTCATGGGCGTCAAGCGGCTGCTTGGCGACAAGCGTACGCCCAGGCTCGAAGTCTTTGATCGCCAGTTTCGATTGACCGCCCTGATCACGCCGATTCTGAAGGCTATCAGGGAGCGGATTCAGGCCGAGACGCGCCTCGATCAGGGTGTCTGCATCGGACGACCGGTGCACTACGAGGGTCGCGACCGGCTCAGGAACGAAACGGCGTTACAGCGCATGTCGGACGCACTCA
The DNA here is from genome assembly GCA_965199815.1 of Pseudomonadales bacterium. GTDB lineage: Bacteria > Pseudomonadota > Gammaproteobacteria > Pseudomonadales > Azotimanducaceae > Azotimanducus. The sequence goes on along the minus strand of CBDATE010000028.1, from coordinate 423,295 downwards.
CATACGCCGGCCTGTCTCGATACGAGTTCGTCGAGGAACCTGTAGCGGCGGCGACCAGCTATCTCGAGGGTCGCGATGCTCGGGAGCTGCGCCATGTGCTGACGGTGGATTTCGGGGGCGGTACGCTGGATCTGTGCGTCATGAAGGTCAGCGCGACGGGAGGCTTCGAGGTTGTGGCGACGCACGGCCTCGCTCTGGGCGGCGTACACATAGACCAGCGCCTGCTGCGCAAACTGATCTTTCCGCATCTCGGCGAGGGCGGTCAGTGGCGCAAACGCACCGCACAGGGGGACACCAGTGTGCGCTTTCCATTTGCGGATTTTGCGCCCTTGCTGCTCAACTGGGCGGTATCACACCAGCTCAACCAGAATCGCTTCACCTCACTGGTGCAGCAGGCTATCGAGGGTGGCGGTGAAAATGTGTCGGCCTTCGAGCGGCTCATGGACTATATCCGCCAGAATCTCGGATTCGTCGCTTTCCAGGCGATCAGTCAGTGCAAAATTGCCCTGTCGGAGGCAGATCAGACACAGCTTGATATTCCCGAGCTGGACATCACCTTGCCCGTGACGCGCACAGATTTCGAATGGCTTATCGACGATCTGCTCGAGCAGTTTTCGCAGGCCGTGCACCAGACACTGGAAGTTGCGCGCCTCGAAAGCTGCGCCATAGATCTGGTGCTGCGCACCGGCGGATCTTCGGAAATCCCGGCGATCATCGACCTGCTGGAATGCTTCTTTCCGCGCCGCGTCGTGCGCCACGATACCTTCGGAAGCGTCGCCAAGGGTCTGGCGATCATCAGTTACAAGCGCATCGTCTCGGGGCACTCCGGCGCGCCTGACCTGTCAGGAAGGCGAAGCGTCGCTTGAGTGTCGCACATTGGCATCAAGCACCCCGAACAGGCTCTTGAGGATGCGGTAGGTCAGCCCCCAGATGGGTTGCTCGAGGGGTGTCTCGAAACCCGGAAACAGACGAACCTGGCCATCAAGAGAGTATCTGGTCGTGACCTGGGTCTCGCCACGCATCATGGGCGCAAGCGACAGCCATATGGCCTCGGCGACTTCGCGTTCATCAATCCTGAGCGTCGGGTCGCCACACACCAGAAAGCAATGTGGTTCGATCAGTGCGCTGTGTGGCGGTTTTGATGCGTGCGGTATCACCGGTGGCAGTACGCCGAGGTAGGTGCCGAGGCGACGCAGGTCGAGTCCGATTTCTTCCCGTGTCTCGCGAATCGCAGTCATCTTCAGTGAATGCTCCCGAGGGTCGAATCGTCCGCCCGGAAACGCCATGTGGCCGGACCAGGGATCGTCCTCGCGACTGCTTCTGCGAATGAACAAGGCTTCGCAGTCTGCCACTTCGCCGGTCGCCACGCCCTTGCCGGAGCGCAGGATGACGGCCACGCCGGCCAGCATATCGGCCTGTATGCGCGACACATCAAGAGGCTCGACCGCACCGGTTCGCAGCTTGTCAACAAGACTCTTCATCACCGGCGACAGGGCACATCGCAACAGCACACTCGACAGGGCACTCGCAAGAATTCGCTTGTCACAACCTCGTTAACCTGTACAAAAAGCGAGTATTCATGCTCGCCTATTGTGATTATTTTAGGGCCGTGAGTGGGAGCACGGTGCTGAATCGTGATGAGGCAATGGGGATTGCAATGGTGCCTTCGCATGGCACACGGAGGGGTAGGTGTCACCGCACATCAGGCGGACGACTTCCATATCTGTGAACACACATCTGTTCAAAGCGGGAGGTGGAGGCATCTGAAGATGTCCTTGCGAAGATGTTGGCTGCTGCCCGTTTTCGCTGTTCTTGCCCCGCTGGCACCTGTGCTGACCAGCCAGCCTGCGCTGGCGCAGAGCCAGCCAATCGTGTATCTCAAACCCGCTGATACGCGCAACGAACCGACCACCATCACCGAAGGCGATCAGATCAGATTTTCGCTGCTGGCCTATCACCCCGAGAGCGAGGCTTTCTCGGTCGATGTCAGAGTTGACATTGAAGGTCCCGATCAGTTGCTCGGTGTGGGCAGAAGCAGAAGAGAGCTCAGTATATCAATTTCCGGCAAAGCGAATGAAACCGTTATCGAACCGCTCCAGATCCAGACCCTGAACCCCATCCTGGCCGGGATTCGCCCCGATGTTCAGGTCACGGTTCGCCTGCGCAGCGGCTCGGGATACAGCATAGAGAGAGCTCTGGTATGGCGCCAACGCAGATTCACCGTGCGCCCGGACGAAATCCGCTCCGGACCACCCACCAACATCGGTGCCCAGGCTGCTGCCGGAACCATGACGATCAGTTGGAGTGCACCCACCTTTACCGGCATGGTGAATGGCGAGACGGCAGCCGTCACCGGATATGAGCTGCGCTGGACGGGCATTGCAGGCAACATCGCCGCTGCGACCTGGGTGCGGGCTGCATTCGGCTCCACGAGTCACGTGATCAGAGGATTGACCGCACACCATCTTCACTCCTTTCAGGTTCGCGCGGTGACGGCGGCCGGTAACGGTGCCATCAACTTCATTTCCGCCGTGCAGTTCAACAACGCACCTACCGTGAGTCTGAACGCCATAGCTGCGGCCACATACTCGGGGGAGGATATCAGCCTTGTCGCAACTGGTTCCGATGCCGACACGAGCGACACCCTGCGCTACACCTGGAGTACCGAACCGCCCAACACGGGCAATCTCCGGAGTGTCGGTGGCACGGGCAACAGGCTCACATGGACTGCGCCTCGGGTACGCATTCCCACTCGAGTGACCTTTCGTGTGCAGGTCGGCGACGGCAGTCAGCTGGCCAGTGCCAGTCGCCAGAGCATCATCCGCCCGGCGCGGGTGGGACTGACACCCTCGTCGCAAAGCGTCTCCGAGGGAGACGCGGGTACACACCGGATTAATCTGACTCTGGGTTATGTTGGAACCGGGGTATCTTTTCCGCAGGCGACCACGGCTCGGGTGCGCGTGAGCGCCCCGAATGTGGAACTGGTGAACCCGCCCACCTCGGTCACCATTCCCTCTGGCCAGTCGAGCGCCAGCTTCTCGGTGCAGTATCGCGGCAACATCATGGACAACCCCGACCGCGAGGTCACAGTGACTCTGCGGCCAAACGACTGGTACACGCCGTCTCCCGGCAAATCGACCGCCACCATCACGATTACCGACGACGATGACCCGCCAACCTCGGCACCGAGCGGGCTCACGGCTTCCGCCGGCTATCGGCAGGTGACGCTGTCCTGGACTGCGCCGACACAGACGGGTTTGTTGGATGGTGCCGCGGCACCGATTACCGGTTACGAGTATCGTGTGGCGGCCACCACCACGGCACTGGCGGATGCCCCTTGGGTTGCCATCCCCGACAGCGCAGCAGCCACCAGCCATATCGTGCCAAATCTGGCGCTGGAGACGGACTATGCCTTCGATGTGCGCGTCCGCACTGCTGTGGATGTAGGTCCGGCGAGTACTGCGGCTACCGCCACTACCCGCGGGCTGCCGAAGATATCGGTCACCAGTGCCACGGACTCGACCACCTTGGCCGAAGGTGGCGCGATTGAGTTCAACCTGAATGTCACCACGGGCGCGCTCGACAGGAACGGGCACCTGCGCGCCTACTTTCAGATAGTGGATGTGGACGGGAGGCTGAGCAGCTCCACGCCGCCGACCGAGATCACGATTCCCGGGGAGACGAGCAGCTACAGCTTCCGGCTTGCCACCAAAACGAACAATCTGGTGGACGGCGACTCGCCCATCACTATCACTATGCGCTCCGGTGCTGGTTATACCGTCGATACCAATGCCCCCAGCGTCCAGTTCACCATCGAGGATGACGATGACTATCCGGGTGCCCCCACCGCCCTGACCAGCGAGGCGGGGTATCGGCAGGTAGATTTGAGCTGGACAGCGCCGACAAACACCGGGCAGTTGAACGGAGCGGCCGTCGCGCTCACCGGCTATGAATATCGAGTGGCCACGGATATGAACAGGCTGGGGCTCACGCCCTGGACACCCATTGCCAACAGCGCCAGCGCTACCAGCCACAGGATTACCGACCTCGACATGAATCAGGCCTACAGCATCCAGTTACGGGCGCGCAACTCGCTCGGTGCCGGTGTCATCAGTGCGGTGCACAGCGTGACCACCCTGACCGACCTGACGGTTTCACTGACAGCCGACATGCCCACCAGCGCGGTCGAGGGAACCACCTTCAACGCGCGGTTGCGCGCGAATCCGGGCGCGCCCGATGCGGATATGGAAGTGAACATCGAGCTGGTGGATGCGGGCGGGCGTACGCTGGAGACGGGGCCATTGACCGCCACCATCACCGGCGGCTCGCGAGAGGTTGTGCGCGCCATCCGCAGCAACAATGACGGCATAGTCAACACCGAGGACGGGGTGACCCTGCGCCTGCTGCCCGGCACGGGCTATGCAATCGACACGGCCAACAGGGAAGTCGAGTTCACGGTCACGGACAACGAGACCGCGCCGGGAGCACCGGCGAGCCTGACCCTCACGCCCGGCTATAACCGCATCCTCCTGAACTGGTCGGCACCCACGAATACCGGCACACTGAACAGCGTGGCCACTCCCGTCACCGGCTATGAATTCCGTATCGCGCCGACGGACGAGTCTATTGACGATGCCGCCTGGCGGACGGTGGCGGGCGGCGCTGCCGTCACCAGCGAAGCTATCGTGAATCTCGAACAAACCACCGCCTATGCCGTCGAGGTGCGCGCACGCAACGCAGCGGCACCCGGCCCGGTCGCAACCATGACCACGACCACCGAGACCCTGAAAGTCTCCATCAGGCAATCCGGTGCCACCACCGTCACCGAAGGACAGCAGAGCTTGCCCGCAAGCGACACGAATCGTCCGGTCTATTCCATCACAGCGAGCCCTCTGGCGGTCGAGGCGGATCTGACCGTCAATCTCATGGTCACCGACCCGGACGGGCTGGTGACCGGAAGAATCGGCACCACGGCGACTGTAGCAATGGGCCAAACTTCTGCGACCCGGGAGTTTCTCACCAACCAGAACCAGAAGATCAACACGACTGATGCGGTGGGGATTGCGCTCGCACCCGGCACCGGCTACCAGATTGACACGCAGGCTGCCGACATCGAATACACCGTCAACGACGATGACGCGACCCCCGGCCAGGTGGTGGGCCTCGCTGTGGCAAAAACCATCGACACGCTCACCTACACCTGGGCACCACCATCATCTTCCGGTCGGCAGGATGGTCAGGCGGTGCCGGTGCTGCGCTATGAAGTGCGGCACACCGCGAATGGCGGCGCGCTGGCCAGCCAGACTTACGTGGCGCTGGACGGCGGTGCCGATACTCTGCGCTTCCAGTTGACCGGCCTCGCCGACAATCAGGCGGTGGATCTGGAGATACGCGCGGTCAACAGCATCGGCCCGGGGCCATCCCTCAGTATCAATGCCAGCTCGGTGCTCAATACGGCCCCGACAGTCAGTTTCTTTCCCAGAGACGATGTGGGGGTGCTGGCAGGCGAAGCCTACCTCGTCTTTGTCAGCGGCAAGGATGTTGATGCCGGCGATACCTTCACCTATGAACTCACTGGCGAGGGAACGTTTGCAAGACGGGAAACGCCGGAGCATCTGAAGCCCCCGGGAAACCCGAACGGACTTGCTCTGTGGGCCTGGAGCCCACCGGTCGTCAATGAGGACACAGATATCGTGCTGACGGTCACGATTCGGGATGCGCGCGGCCTGACTGCATCGGCCACCCAGACCATCAGAGTCCTGGTGCCGATCATCTCGATCCGCGCCGTGCCACCGCAGGGAGCGGAAGGCAGCGCTACCGACACCGGCACGGTCAGCTTCGAGCTCAGTGTCTCGACCTCGGCGCGGGCGGAGGGCAGCGCCGACAAAACTGTCACTGTGGGCATGGCGGCAATCCCGCAAAACGACCTGGCGGTGACCGACCGTTCGGCGCGCACAGTGGATGTAGGCTTCGCCACAGTTGGCGACAAGGAGATCGTCACCTACAGTTTCACCGGCAACGACACGGACAACCCGGACCTGCCACTCACGGCAACCCTGCTGCCGGGCACGGGCTATGTGCTCAAGGAGGGTGAGGCCACCGCCACCTACACGGTGCAGGACGACGAGGCAGCACCCAGTGCGCCGCAGGACTTTGGCGCCACCGGCTACCACCAGCGGGTGACGCTGTCCTGGTCAGCATCTGCAGACTCTGGCGAGCGTAACGGCGCGGCCCTGTCGATCACCAACTACCAGTACCGGATTGTGTCATCCACCGCCACTACCCTGCCCAATGGACTCGCCCTGAACACCTGGAATACGGTGCGTGGGGGCGGTGCGGCCACCAGCCACAACCTGGCCGGACTCGAGAACGGCAAGGTCTATGAGTTCGAGGTGCGGGCGCAGAATGCTGTCGGTGCCGGGCTCGCGACGGACAGCATCTCGGTTACGCCATTCGATTCGAAGCCGACCATCACGCTGTCCGGCCCCGCAACGGTATCCACCGGCGGCAATGTGGAGTTGACCGCCACGCTTATGGATCGAGATCCGAGGCCCTTGTATCAAGGTATCCAAATACCATTGACGGCCGAGTGGAGTATCGGACGGGTATCTCCGCAGCAAACCCCCGGTGCCTTCCTCGTGGGCGACCAGTCCCCGAGGCTCTTTGACTGCAAACCTGTACAGGCGAAGAAATGCTTCTCCACCACATCCGGACAGGCCGTCACCTGGACCGCTCCGGTGCTGTCCGAGGATGCCACCTACACCATCACCGTGCGCGCCCGTGACAGCGACGATTCCGCCGCTCATTACGGCGAGGCCACGCACACCATCAGGGTGAAGGTGCCGGAGGTGTCGCTGATTTTTCTGGGGTTCGATGAGAATTCCCGGGTGCCTGGTCGGCCGCTGGCCACATACGAGAACCCGCCAAGCACAAGCACGAACGGAGATCTCACCTATCAGAATGCGGGCATCGTGGGTGTCGTTCTCACCACGGGCGAGGGGGCGACGGCGGCAGATCCGGCCGGTCGCAGGGGGGTGGTGCCGACCATCGACACCGTAGTTCACTTCGAGTTCGACGATCCGGACGGCTGGCTGAACGGCAGGCGCGTCCTCGAGAACAAGGCCGAGATCCTCAAGAAGCCGGGCAGGCCTAGCCACGTAATTTCCTTTTACGAGAATGAGTACGAAGGAAAGCCCTTTTCTAATGTTACCGAGTCCATGGACATATTGGCCGGCGAGACGCGAAGCGGATTCAAGGATGGGCTCCCGTTCACTGACTTCAGGAAGAACCAGGCGCGCACCTATGGATTCGTAATGCGGGGGGACATCTGGTACAACCGGGACGCGGTGGTGGGCGTGAGCCTGAAGCCGGGGCCGGGCTACAAGGTGAACGAGCAGCAGAAGTCCTTTCGCTTCACGGTTGTGAACGACGACTGGCCGCCGACCACGCCCACGGACCTTGTGGTGAGCTACGGTCGTTCGCGGGCGGATGTCAGTTGGGGGCCGGTCAGCTTCCCGGGCAGGATTGACGGATATGAAAGGACGGTTGCCTTCCGCTACGAGACCCGCTACGCGCTGGCCAGCGCGGACATCGACGATGTGTCCTGGACCCACACCTGCGGAGACGACTTCAGAACCGCCAATCAGGGAACCACAACTTGTGGTTCCGAGAAGCATCGGAAGCAGGCGCTGGAGAATCTGGAGGAGGGCAAGCAGTATCGTTTTCAGGTGCGCGCCGCGCACGTGGCCGACAACAGTGCGCCGGCGGAGGTGTTGTTCACGGTCGCCAAGCCCGAGCTCAGGGTGACGACGGTGGGCGGAGCCGGCGCCGCGGAGGGGTCGGCAAGCACTGGGCCGGACATCACCTTCAAGGTGGAGGTGATTGCTCCGGAGGACTACGCCTCGCGGATGCCGCAGCAGGACTTGACGGTGACGCTGCTCATGCGCAACGGAGGAGCATCGGTCATCTCTGCAATCCCGCGCATCGTAACGATTCCCGCCGGGGAATCCGAGGCGAGCACGGAGGTGAAGATCATCGGGAACGATGCCGACAACCCGAACTACGAATATACGGCCACGATCCAGGCAGACGATGCCTACCAGTTCACCGCGGAGAACAGCCGCGCCGTGTTCACGGTGCGCGACGACGACGACCCGCCCGGAGCGCCCGCGCTGACGGCGGCAGCGGCGGGCGGCAGCGTGACCCTGTCCTGGATGCCGCCTGCTGACCCGGGACAATTGAACGGCTCACCGACCGCCATCACCAGCTACGAGGTCCGCTGGGCGGCAGCGGGCACCCGAGTCGACACCGTCTCCTGGGCAACGGTCACTGGCGGTGCCGATGTGCGTGAATACACCGCCACCGGCCTGACCAACGGCATCGGCCATCTCTTTCAGGTGCGCGCCGTGAATGTGGTGGGGGCGAGTACACCGGGCCAGGCTGCGGACACACCGACCAACACGCTGCCTCAGGTCGAGGCCGGCGAAGATGCCATCGTGACTTCGGGGGGCGCGCTCACGCTCGCGGGCGAGGCCAGCGACCCGGATGTGAGTGACACCCTGACCCTGGCGTGGTCGGCGGGCCAGGGCAGCTTCTCCGATGCCACCCTGGCGAACGCGGTCTGGACCGCCCCCGAGGTCTCGACGAGCACCGATGTGACCCTCACCCTGACAGCCACGGATGGCGACGGTGCCACCGCGAGCGACACCCTGACGGTGACCGTGCGCCCACCGGTGGTCTCCCTCTACCGGGTCATTGACTCTGACCTGACCGATACCAGAGAAGGTGGCGCGGGAACGGAGGGAGGCGGGCAACTCACCGCCTGGATTACCACCCATGTGGAAGTCCCGACCACCACCACCGACGGCGGCACAGCCTCTATCGGTGGCGGCAAGGCCGGGGTCTCGCCGGTGGTTGATGTGGCGGTCAATCTCGAGGTCCAGGGTTCGGAGGGACTGACGCTGGTCAGCCCGCCGATGAGTGCGACCATCGTGGCCGGAGGCGACGACCGCATCTCCTTCGCAATCAAGTTCCAGGGCGACGATGACCTGAACGCCGACCGCACCGTCACCGTGACCCTGGCCGCGGGCACCGGCTACGCCATCGATGGGACACGCAACCGCGTCAGCTTCACTATTGAAAACGACGACACCGTGCCCGATGCGCCCACCGATCTGGCGGCGGATGTCTCCGGTACGAGCGCCGAGCTGACCTGGAAGGCACCCCTGATTACCGGCTTCGTGAACGACAATCGCGCACCGCTCACCGGCTATGAAGTCCGCCATGCCGCGACCTCCGATGCCCTGCCGGACACCTGGACGGCTATCGCCAACAGCGGTCCGACCACGGTGAGCCACACGCTGACCGACCTCACCGAAGGGACTGCCTACACCTTCGAGGTGCGCGCGAAGAACGCTGTGGGCGCGGGCACCGCCGCCAGCACTACCGCCACGCCGGCGACCTTCAGCGGTGACCTCGCCGGTGCGGTCACCGAAGCGGGCAATGCCGCGGACGGCACGGCGCTCGCCGGTACACCTGCCGCCACCGGCACGGTGACGGTGAGCGACAGCGACAGTAACGATGCCGACACGGTGCAGGCGCAGACCGATGTGGCGGGTGACTACGGCAGTTTCGGGATTACGACGGCCGGTGTCTGGACCTATACGCTTGACAACGACAAGGACGAGACCGATGCCCTGACCGAAGGCCAGCAAGAGACTGACGAGTTCACGATTCAAGCCGCTGATGGCACCGGCACCAAGGTGGTCATCACGGTCACCGGGACGAACGATGCGGCCAGTATCAGTGGTGACCTCGCGGGGACGGTCACCGAGGATGACACTGATGCCGACGAGGCCAGCGGCACAGTGACCGTGAGTGACAGCGACGGTGCCGACACGGTACAGGCGCAGACGGATGTAGCGGGAACTTACGGGATGTTCAGCATTGAATCGGACGGTGACTGGACCTACACGCTGGATAACAGCAAGGCCGCGACCAATGCCCTGGCGGCAGGTGCCACCGGAGACGATGCCTTTGCGATTGCCGCCGCGGATGGTACGCCGGGTACCGTGACCATCACCGTTACTGGCGCGAACGATGCGCCCACCGCCAATGCCGGGGCGGATGCGACCGTTGCGGAAGGCGCATCGGTGACCCTCGACGGCACGGGCAGCAGCGACCCGGATGCGAGCACTACACTCACCTATTCCTGGGCGCGCAAGGCGGGCGAGACCGACCATGCGGTGACGCTCTCCAACGCCGACAAGGCGAGCGCCAGCTTCACCGCCCCCGATGACATCGTCGCGGATGCGACGCTCACCTTCGTGCTCACCGTCTCGGATGGCACGGCCAGCGCCACCGACGAAGTGGTCATCACCGTGACCGGCGTGAACGCCGATGCCACCTTCGGCGGCGACCTGACCGGCGAGGTCACCGAGGATGACGACACCAAGGACGAGGCTACCGGCACGGTGACCGTGAGCGACAGCGACGGTGACGACACGGTGCAGGCGCAGACGAACGAGGCAGGGACTTACGGGACATTCAACATCAAGACCAACGGCGAGTGGACCTACACGCTCGACAACATTGACAGCGACACCAACGCCCTGGCGGCAGGTGCCACCGGAGACGATGCCTTTGCGATTGCCGCCGCGGATGGCACCGCGGGTACCGTGACCATCACCGTTACTGGCGCGAACGATGCACCGACGGCGGATGCAGGATTGGATGCGAACGTTGCGGAAAGTGCCTCGGTGACCCTTGACGGCACGGGCAGCAGCGACCCGGATGCGGATACCACGCTCACCTATTCCTGGGCGCGCAAGGCGGGTGAGACTGACAATGCGGTGACGCTCACCAACGCCGACACGGCGAGTGCGAGCTTCACCGCGCCGGACGACATCGCCGAGGACGCGACGCTCACCTTCGTGCTCACCGTCTCGGACGGCACGGACAGCGCGACGGATGAGGTGGTCATCACCGTGACCGGCGAGAACGCCGATGCCACCTTTGGCGGCGACCTGACCGGCGAGGTCACCGAGGATGACGACACCAAGGACGAGGCCAGCGGCACGGTGACGGTGAGCGACAGCGACGGTGCCGACACGGTGCAGGCGCAGACGGACAAGGCCGGGACTTACGGCAAGTTCAGCATTACGACGGCCGGTGTCTGGACTTATACGCTCGACAACGACAAGGACGAGACCGATGCCCTGGCCGCCGCCGCGACAGTCACCGATGCCTTTGCGATTCAGTCAGCGGACGACACCGCGGGCACGGTGACCATCACGGTCACCGGTGCCAACGATGCGCCCACGGCAGACGCGGGAGCGAACAAGACTGTCATTGAAGGCGCATCGGTGACGCTTGACGGCACCGACAGCAGCGACCCGGACACGGGGCACACGCTCACCTATTCCTGGGCGCGCAAGAGCGGCGAGACCGACCATGCGGTGACGCTCACCAACGCCGACAAGGCGAGCGCCAGCTTCACCGCACCGGACGACATCGCCGCGGATGCGACGCTCACCTTCGTACTCACCGTCTCGGATGGCACGGCCAGCGACACCGACGAGGTCATCATCACCGTGACCGGCGTAAACGCCGCGGCCACCTTCGGCGGCACACTCACCGGCGCGGTCACCGAGGATGACGAGGACAAGGACGAGGCCAGCGGCACGGTGACCGTGACCGACAGCGACGGTGACGACACGGTGCAGGCGCAGACCGACAAGGCAGGGACTTACGGGACGTTCAGCATCAAGGCCAACAGCGAGTGGACCTACACGCTGGATAACACCGATGACGACACCAACGCCCTGGCCGCAGGCGCGACCGCCACCGATGCCTTCTCCATCACCTCCGCCGACGGGACGGAGGGCACCGTGACCATCACCGTCACTGGTGCCAACGACACCCCGACAGCGGATGCAGGTGCGGACACGACAGTCATGGAAGGCGCTCCGGTGACGCTTGACGGCACCGACAGCAGCGACCCGGACACGGGGCACACGCTCACCTATTCCTGGGCGCGCAAGAGCGGCGAGACCGACAACGCGGTGACGCTCTCCAACGCCGACAAGGCCAGCGCCAGCTTCACCGCCCCCGATGACATCGCTTCGGACGCGACGCTCACCTTCGTGCTCACCGTCTCGGACGGCACGGCGAGCCACACCGACGAGGTCATCATCACAGTCACCGGCACCAACGCCGCGGCTACCATCGGCGGCACACTCACCGGCGCGGTCACCGAGGACGACGACACCAAGGACGAGGCCAGCGGCACGGTGACCGTGAGCGACAGCGACGGTGCCGACACGGCGCAGGCGCAGACCGACAAGGCGGGCACTTACGGCACCTTCAGCATCAAGACCAACGGCGAGTGGACCTACACGCTCGACAACAGCAAGACCGCGACCAACGCCTTGGCCGCCGCCGCAACCGTCAGCGATGCCTTTGCGATTGCCGCCGCCGACGGGACGGAGGGCACCGTGACCATCACCGTCACTGGCGCGAACGACGCGCCGACAGCGGATGCGGGATCGGACGAAACCGTTGCCGAGGGTGCCACGGTGACCCTGGACGGCACGGACAGCACCGACCCGGACACGGGTAACACGCTCACCTACCGCTGGGCGCGCAAGTCCGGCGAGACCGATAACGCGGTGACGCTCTCCAACGCCGACACGGCGAGCGCGAGCTTCACCGCCCCCAACGACATCGCTTCGGATGCGACGCTGACCTTCGTGCTCACCGTCTCGGATGGCACGGCCAGTGCCACCGACGAAGTGGTCATCACCGTGACCGGTGTGAACGCCGATGCCACCTTTGGCGGCGACCTGACCGGCGAGGTCACCGAGGATGACGACACCAAGGACGAGGCCAGCGGCACGGTGACCGTGACCGACAGCGACGGTGCTGACACGGTGCAGGCGCAGACCGACAAGGCGGGGACTTACGGGACATTCAGCATCAAGGCCAACGGGGAGTGGACCTACACGCTCGACAACAGCAAGACCGCGACCAACGCCTTGGCTGCGGATGCGACCGCGACTGACGAGTTCACGATTGCCGCCGCGGATAGCACGACGGGCACCGTGACCATCACCGTCACCGGCGCGAACGACGCGCCCACGGCAGACGCAGGCACGGACGCGACCGTCACGGAAGGCGCATCGGTGACCCTCGACGGCACGGGCAGCAGCGACCCGGATGCGGGTACCACGCTCACCTATTCCTGGGCGCGCAAGGCGGGCGAGACCGATAATGCAGTCACCTTGACGAACGCCGACAAGGCGAGCGCCAGCTTCACCGCCCCCGATGACATCGCTTCGGATGTGACACTCACCTTCGTGCTCACGGTCTCGGACGGCACGGCGAGCCACACCGACGAGGTCATTATCACGGTGACCGGCGTGAACGCCGCGGCCACCTTCGGCGGCACACTCACCGGCGCGGTGACCGAGGATGACGAGGACAAGGACGAGGCCTCCGGCACGGTGACCATCACCGACAGCGACGGTGCCAACACGGTGCAGGCGCAGACCGACGAAGGCGGGACTTACGGCACCTTCAGCATCAAGGCCAACGGTGAGTGGAAGTACGAGCTCGACAACAGCAAGGCCGCGACCAACGCCTTGGCCGCCGCCGCGACCAAGGACGATGCCTTCCCCATTGCCTCCGCCGACGGGACGGAGGGCACAGTCACCATCACCGTCACTGGTGCGAACGATGCGCCCACCGCCAATGCCGGGGCGGATGCGACCGTTGCGGAAGGCGCATCGGTGACCTTGGACGGCACGGACAGCAGCGACCCGGATGCGAGCACCACGCTTACCTATTCCTGGGCGCGCAAGTCCGGCGAGACCGACAACGCAGTGACGCTCTCCAACGCCGACAAGGCGAGCGCCAGCTTCACCGCACCGGACGACATCGCCGCGGATGCGACGCTCACCTTCGTACTCACCGTCTCGGATGGCACGGCGAGCGCCACCGACGAAGTGGTCATCACCGTCACCGGCACCAACGCCGTGGCCAGCTTCGGCGGCACACTCACCGGCGCGGTGACCGAGGATGACGAGGACAAGGACGAGGCCAGTGGCACGGTGACCGTGACCGACAGCGATAGTGCCGACACGGTACAGGCGCAGACGGATGTAGCGGGAACTTACGGGATGTTCAGCATTGAATCGGACGGTGACTGGACCTACACGCTGGATAACAGCAAGGCCGCGACCAATGCCCTGGCGGCAGGTGCCACCGGAGACGATGCCTTTGCGATTGCCGCCGCGGATGGCACCGCGGGTACCGTGACCATCACCGTTACTGGCGCGAACGATGCACCGACGGCGGATGCAGGATTGGATGCGAACGTTGCGGAAAGTGCCTCGGTGACCCTTGACGGCACGGGCAGCAGCGACCCGGATGCGGATACCACGCTCACCTATTCCTGGGCGCGCAAGGCGGGTGAGACTGACAATGCGGTGACGCTCACCAACGCCGACACGGCGAGTGCGAGCTTCACCGCGCCGGACGACATCGCCGAGGACGCGACGCTCACCTTCGTGCTCACCGTCTCGGACGGCACGGACAGCGCGACGGATGAGGTGGTCATCACCGTGACCGGCGAGAACGCCGATGCCACCTTTGGCGGCGACCTGACCGGCGAGGTCACCGAGGATGACGACACCAAGGACGAGGCCAGCGGCACGGTGACGGTGAGCGACAGCGACGGTGCCGACACGGTGCAGGCGCAGACCGACAAGGTCGGCACCTACGGGACATTCAGCATCAAGGCCAACGGCGAGTGGACCTACACGCTCAACAACAGCAAGACCGCGACCAACTCCCTGGCCGCAGGCGCGACCGCCACCGATGCCTTCTCCATCACCTCCGCCGACGGGACGGAGGGCACCGTGACCATCACCGTGACCGGTGCGAATGACGCGCCGACCGCGGATGCGGGATTGGATGCGACCGTTGCGGAGGGCGCATCGGTGACCCTTGACGGCACGGACAGCAGCGACTCGGACGCGAGCACCACGCTCACCTATTCCTGGGCGCGCAAGGCGGGCGAGACCGACAACGCAGTGACGCTCACCAATGCCAACACGGCGAGCGCGAGCTTCACCGCCCCGAACGACATTGCCGCGGATGTGACACTCACCTTCGTGCTCACCGTCTCGGACGGCACGGCGAGCCACACCGACGAGGTGATTATCACCGTGACCGGCGTGAACGCCGCGGCCACCATCGGCGGCACACTCACCGGCGCGGTCACCGAGGACGACGACACCAAGGACGAGGCCAGCGGCACGGTGACCGTCACCGACAGCGACGGTGCCAACACCGTGCAGGCGCAGACCGACGAGGCGGGCACCTACGGCACCTTCAGCATCAAGGCCAACGGGGAGTGGAAGTACGAGCTCGACAACACTGACGACGACACCAACGCTTTGGCCGCCGCCGCGACGGCCACCGATGCCTTCTCCATCACCTCCGCCGACGGGACGGAGGGCACCGTGACCATCACCGTCACTGGCGCGAATGACGCGCCCACGGCAGACGCGGGAGCAAACAAGACTGTCATTGAAGGCGCATCGGTGACGCTTGACGGCACCGGTAGTAGCGACCCGGACGCGGGTACCACGCTCACCTATTCCTGGGTGCGCAAGTCGGGCGAGACCGACAATGCGGTGACGCTCTCCAACGCCGACACGGCGAGTGCGAGCTTCACCGCCCCGAACGATATCGCAGCGAACGCGACGCTCACCTTCGTGCTCACCGTCTCGGACGGCACGGCGAGTGACACCGACGAGGTCACCATCACCGTCACCGGCGTGAACGCCGCCGCCACCTTCGGCGGCGACCTGACCGGCGCGGTCACCGAAGACGACGACACCAAGGACGAAGCCACCGGCACGGTGACCGTGACCGACAGCGACAGTGCCAACACCTTGCAGGCACAGACCGACGAGGCGGGGACTTACGGGACATTCAGCATCAAGACCAACGGTGAGTGGACCTACACGCTCGACAACGAAGACGACGACACCAACGCCCTGGCCGCAGGCGCGACAGTCACCGATGCCTTCTCCATCACCTCCGCCGACGGGACGGAGGGCACCGTGACCATCACGGTCACTGGTGCCAACGACGCTCCGACGGCGGACGCAGGCACGGACAAGACAGTCACGGAAGGCGCCTCGGTGACCCTCGACGGCACGGACAGCAGCGACCCGGACGCGAGCACCACGCTCACCTATTCCTGGGTGCGCAAGGCTGGCGAGACCGATAACGCAGTGACGCTCACCAACGCCGACAAGGCGAGTGCCAGCTTCACCGCCCCCGATGACATCGTCGCGAATGCCACGCTCACCTTCGTGCTGACTGTCTCGGACGGCACGGTGAGTGACACCGACGAGGTGGTCATCACCGTGACCGGCGAGAACGCCGCGGCCACCTTCAGCGGTGACCTGACCGGCGAGGTCACCGAGGACGACGAGGACAAGGACGAGGCCAGCGGCACGGTGACCGTGAGTGACAGCGACGGTGCCGACACCGTGCAGGCACAGACCGACAAGGCGGGGACTTACGGCACCTTCAGCATCAAGGCCAACGGCGAGTGGAAGTACGAGCTCGACAACAGCAAGGCCGCGACCAACGCCTTGGCCGCCGCCGCGACCGCCACCGATGCCTTTGCGATTGCCGCCGCCGACGGCACGTCGGGCACAGTAACCATCACGGTCACCGGTGCCAACGATGCACCGACGGCGGATGCAGGTGCGGACACGACAGTCACGGAAGGCGCATCGGTGACCCTTGACGGCACCGACAGCAGCGACCCGGATGCGAGCACCACGCTTACCTATTCCTGGGCGCGCAAGTCTGGCGAGACCGACAACGCGGTGACGCTCACCAATGCCGACAAGGCGAGTGCGAGCTTCACCGCACCGGACGACATCGCCGCGGACGC
Organism: Pseudomonadales bacterium; assembly: GCA_965199815.1. Classification (GTDB taxonomy): domain Bacteria; phylum Pseudomonadota; class Gammaproteobacteria; order Pseudomonadales; family Azotimanducaceae; genus Azotimanducus. The sequence goes on along the minus strand of CBDATE010000028.1, from coordinate 406,317 downwards.
GACGCTCACCTTCGTGCTCACGGTCTCGGACGGCACGGCGAGCCACACCGACGAGGTGATCATCACCGTCACCGGCACCAACGCCGCCGCCACCATCGGCGGCACACTCACCGGCACCGTCACCGAGGATGACGACACCAAGAACGAGGCCGAGGGCACGGTGACCGTCAGCGACAGCGACGGTGCCAACACGGTACAGGCGCAGACCGACGAGGCGGGGACTTACGGCACCTTCAACATCAAGACCAACGGGGAGTGGACCTACACGCTCGACAACGACAAGGACGAGACCGATGCCCTGGCCGCAGGAGCGACAGTCACCGATGCTTTTGCGATTCAGTCAGCGGACGACACGACGGGCACCGTGACCATCACGGTCACCGGTGCCAACGATGCACCGACGGCAGACGCGGGAGCGAACAAGACTGTCATTGAAGGCGCATCAGTGACCCTCGACGGCACGAGCAGCAGCGACCCGGATGCGAGCACCACGCTCACCTATTCCTGGGCGCGCAAGTCGGGCGAGACCGACAACGCAGTGACGCTCTCCAATGACGACAAGGCCAGCGCCAGCTTCACCGCCCCCGATGACATCGTCGCGGATGCCACGCTCACCTTCGTGCTCACCGTCTCGGATGGCACGGCGAACCACACCGACGAGGTGATTATCACCGTGACCGGCGTGAATGCCGCGGCCACCTTCGGCGGCGACCTGACCGGCGAGGTCACCGAAGATGACGACACCAAGGACGAGGCATCGGGCACGGTGACCGTCACCGACAGCGACGGTGCCGACACGGTGCAGGCGCAGACCGACGAGGCCGGCACCTACGGGACATTCAGCATCAAGACCAACGGGGAGTGGGAGTACGAGCTCGACAACAGCAAGGCCGCGACCAACGCCCTGGCCGCGGGAGCGACCGAGGACGATGCCTTCCCCATTGCCTCCGCCGACGGGACGGAGGGCACAGTGACCATCACGGTCACTGGTGCGAATGACGCGCCCACAGCGGATGCGGGATCGGATGCGACCGTTGTGGAAGGCGCTCCGGTGACGCTTGACGGCACGGGCAGCAGCGACCCGGATGCGAGCACCACGCTCACCTACAGCTGGGCGCGCAAGTCGGGCGAGACCGACAATGCGGTGACGCTCACCAACGCCGACAAGGCCAGCGCCAGCTTCACCGCCCCCGATGACATCGTCGCGGATGCCACGCTCACCTTCGTGCTCACCGTCTCGGACGGCACGACGAGTGACACCGACGAGGTCACCATCACTGTGACCGGTGCCAACGCCGCGGCCACCATCGGCGGCGACCTGACCGGCGAGGTCACCGAAGATGACGACACCAAGGACGAGGCCAGCGGCACGGTGACCGTGAGCGACAGTGACGGTGCCAACACCGTACAGGCGCAGACCGACGAGGCGGGCACCTACGGCACCTTCAGCATCAAGGCGAACGGCGAGTGGACCTACACACTCGACAACACCGACGACGACACCAACGCCCTGACGGCGGGCACCACCGCCGAGGACGCTTTCGAGATTGCCGCCGCGGATGGCACGACGGGCACAGTCACGATCACCGTCACCGGCGCGAACGATGCCCCGACGGCAGACGCGGGAGCGAACAAGACTGTCATTGAAGGCGCATCAGTGACGCTCGACGGCACGGACAGCAGCGACCCGGATGCGGGCACCACGCTCACCTATTCCTGGGCGCGCAAGGCGGGCGAGACCGATAACGCAGTCACCTTGACGAACGCGAACACGGCGAGCGCCAGCTTCACCGCCCCGAACGACATCGCTTCGGATGCGACACTCACCTTCGTGCTGACTGTCTCGGACGGCACGGCGAGCGACACCGACGAGGTGGTCATCACCGTCACCGGTGCCAACGCCGCGGCCACCTTCAGCGGTGACCTGACGGGCGAGGTAACCGAGGACGACGACACCAAGGACGAAGCCACCGGCACAGTGACCGTGAGCGACAGCGATGGTGCCGACACGGTGCAGGCGCAGACCGACGAGGCGGGCACCTACGGCACCTTCAGCATCAAGGCCAACGGGGAGTGGACCTACACGCTGGACAACACCGATGACGACACCAACGCCCTGGCGGCGGGCGCGACAGTCACCGATGCCTTTGCGATTCAGTCAGCGGACGACACGGCGGGCACGGTAACCATCACCGTGACCGGTGCGAATGACGCGCCCACGGCAGACGCGGGAGCGAACAAGACTGTCATTGAAGGCGCCTCGGTGACCCTCGACGGCACGGACAGCAGCGACCCGGATGCGAGCACCACGCTCACTTACAGCTGGGCGCGCAAGTCCGGCGAGACCGACAACGCGGTGACGCTCACCAATGCCGACAAGGCGAGTGCGAGCTTCACCGCCCCGAACGACATCGTCGCGAATGCGACACTCACCTTCGTGCTCACCGTCTCGGACGGCACAGCGAGCGCCACCGACGAAGTGGTCATCACCGTGACCGGCGTGAACGCCACAGCCACCTTCAGTGGTGACCTGACGGGCGAGGTGACCGAGGACGACGACACCAAGGACGAGGCCAGCGGTACGGTGACCGTGAGCGACAGCGACGGTGCCAACACCGTGCAGGCACAGACCGACGAGGCAGGCACCTACGGGACATTCAGCATCAAGGCCAACGGCGAGTGGACCTACACGCTTGATAACACCGACGACGACACCAACGCCTTGGCCGCGGGAGCGACGGTTACCGATGCCTTCGAGATTGCCTCCGCGGACGACACTTCGGGCACAGTCACCATCACGGTCACCGGTGCCAACGATGCACCGACGGCGGATGCGGGCGCGAACAAGACCGTTGCGGAAGGCGCCTCGGTAACGCTCGACGGCACCGGTAGCAGCGACCCGGATGCGAGCACCACGCTCACCTATTCCTGGGCGCGCAAGTCGGGCGAGACCGACAATGCGGTGACGCTCACCAATGACGACAAGGCCAGTGCCAGCTTCACCGCCCCGAATGACATCGCTTCGGATGCGACGCTCACCTTCGTGCTCACCGTCTCGGACGGCACAGCGAGTGATACCGACGAGGTCACCATCACGGTGACCGGTGCCAACGCCGCAGCCACCATCGGCGGCACACTGACCGGTGAGGTCGCCGAGGACGACGAGGACAAGGACGAGGCCAGCAGCACGGTGACCGTCACCGACAGCGACGGTGCCGACACGGTGCAGGCGCAGACCGACGAGGCGGGCACTTACGGCACCTTCAGCATCAAGACCAACGGGGAGTGGACCTACACGCTCGACAACGCGGACGACGACACCAACGCCCTGACCACAGGCGCGACCGCCACCGATGCCTTCTCCATCGCCTCTGCCGACGGGACGGAGGGCACCGTGACCATCACGGTGACCGGAGCGAACGATGCACCGACGGCCAATGCCGGACCGGACACGACAGTCACCGAGGGCGCATCGGTGACGCTTGACGGCACGGGTAGCAGCGACCCGGATGCGGATACCACGCTCACCTACGCGTGGGCGCGCAAGGCGGGCGAGACCGACAACGCGGTGACGCTCACCAACGCCGACAAGGCGAGTGCGAGCTTCACCGCCCCCGATGACATCGCTTCGGATGTAACGCTCACCTTCGTGCTCACCGTCTCGGACGGCACGGCGAGCCACACCGACGAGGTGGTCATCACTGTCACCGGTGCCAACGCCGCCGCCACCATCGGCGGGGACCTGACCGGCGAGGTCACCGAGGATGACGAGGACAAGAACGAAACCTCCGGCACGGTGACCGTGAGCGACAGCGACGGTGCCGACACGGTGCAGGCGCAGACCGACGAGGCGGGGACTTACGGGATGTTCAGCATCAAGACCAACGGCGAGTGGACCTACACGCTCGACAACACGGACGACGACACCAACGCCTTGGCCGCAGGCGCGACCAAGGACGATGCCTTCGCGATCGCCTCCGCCGACGGTACGGCGGGCACGATAACCATCACCGTCACCGGAGCCAACGATGCGCCGACCGCGGATGCGGGAGCGAACAAGACTGTCATTGAAGGCGCATCGGTGACCCTTGACGGCACCGACAGCAGCGACCCGGATGCGAGCACCACGCTCACCTATTCCTGGGCGCGCAAGTCGGGCGAGACCGATAACGCGGTGATGCTCACCAACGCCGACAAGGCCAGCGCCAGCTTCACTGCGCCGGACGACATCGCTGCGAACGCGACGCTCACCTTCGTGCTCACCGTCTCGGACGGCACGGCGAGCGCCACCGACGAAGTGGTCATCACCGTCACCGGCGAAAACGCCGCGGCCACCTTCAGCGGTGACCTGACGGGCGCGGTAACCGAGGATGACGACACCAAGGACGAGGCCGAGGGCACGGTGATCGTGACCGACAGCGACGGTGCCGACACGGTGCAGGCACAGACCGACGAGGCGGGGACTTACGGGACATTCAGCATCAAGGCCAATGGGGAGTGGACCTATACGCTCGACAACAGCAAGGCCGCGACCAACGCCCTGGCCGCGGGAGCGACCGCCGAGGACACCCTTGCGATTGCCGCCGCGGACGGCACGACGGGCACCGTGACCATCACCGTCACTGGCGCGAACGATGCACCGACCGCGGATGCGGGGGCGAACAAGACTGTCATTGAAGGCGCATCGGTGACCCTTGACGGCACCGACAGCAGCGACCCGGATGCGAGCACCACGCTCACCTATTCCTGGGCGCGCAAGTCCGGCGAGACCGACAACGCGGTGACGCTCACCAACGCCGACAAGGCGAGCGCCAGCTTCACCGCCCCCGATGACATCGTCGCGGATGCCACGCTCACCTTCGTGCTCACCGTCTCGGATGGCACAGCAAGCGACACCGACGAAGTGGTCATCACCGTGACCGGTGCCAACGCCGCCGCCACCTTCGGCGGTGACCTGACCGGCGAGGTGACCGAGGATGACGAGGACAAGGACGAGGCCAGCGGCACGGTGACCGTGACCGACAGCGACGGTGCCGACACGGTGCAGGCGCAGACCGACGAGGCAGGCACCTACGGCACGTTCAGCATTGAATCGGACGGCGATTGGACCTACACGCTGGACAACACCGATGACGACACCAACGCTCTGGCCGCAGGCGCGACCGCCACCGATGCCTTCTCCATCACCTCCGCCGACGGGACGGAGGGCACCGTGACCATCACGGTCACCGGCACCAACGATGCACCGACGGCAGACGCGGGCGCGAACAAGACTGTCATTGAAGGCGCATCGGTGACCCTCGACGGCACCGACAGCAGCGACCCGGATGCGAGCACCACGCTCACCTATTCCTGGGCGCGCAAGGCGGGCGAGACCGACAACGCAGTGACGCTCACCAACGCCGACACGGCGAGTGCGAGCTTCACCGCCCCCAACGACATCGCTTCGGATGCGACGCTGACCTTCGTGCTCACCGTCTCGGACGGCACGGCGAGCGCCACCGACGAAGTGGTCATCACCGTGACCGGTGCCAACGCCGCAGCCACCTTCGGCGGCGACCTGACTGGCGATGTCACCGAGGATGACGACACCAAGGACGAGGCTACCGGCACGGTGACCGTGACCGACAGCGACGGTGCCGACACAGTGCAGGCGCAGACCGACGAGGTCGGCACGTACGGGACATTCAGTATCAAGGCCAACGGGGAGTGGACCTACACACTCGACAACACCGACGACACCAACGCCCTGACGGCGGGCACCACCGCCGAGGACACCTTTGCGATTGCCGCCGCCGACGGCACCGCAGGTACTGTCACCATCACCGTCACCGGCGCGAACGATGCACCGACAGCGGATGCGGGCGCGAACAAGACCGTTGCGGAAGGCGCATCGGTGACGCTTGACGGCACGGATAGCAGTGACCCGGACGCGAGCACCACGCTCACCTACAGCTGGGCGCGCAAGTCGGGCGAGACCGACAACGCGGTGACGCTCTCCAACGCCGACAAGGCGAGCGCCAGCTTCACCGCCCCCGATGACATCGCTTCGGATGTAACGCTCACCTTCGTGCTCACCGTCTCGGACGGCACGGCGAGCGACACCGACGAGGTGATTATCACCGTAACTGGCGTGAACGCCGCGGCCACCTTCAGCGGTGACCTGACGGGCGAGGTAACCGAGGACGACGACACCAAGGACGAGGCCAGCGGCACGGTGACCGTGAGCGACAGTGACGGTGCCAACACCGTACAGGCGCAGACCGACGAGGCGGGCACCTACGGCACCTTCAGCATCAAGGCGAACGGCGAGTGGACCTACACACTCGACAACACCGACGACGACACCAACGCCCTGACGGCGGGCACCACCGCCGAGGACGCTTTCGAGATTGCCGCCGCGGATGGCACGACGGACACAGTCACGATCACCGTCACCGGCGCGAACGATGCCCCGACGGTGACGGTGTTCTTCGGTGCGGCGACTTACAGCGTGACCGAAGGCGAGGCGGTGAGTGTGGCGGTGACCTTGAGCGCAGACCCGGAGCGGTCAGTGACGATTCCCGTGACGAGGACAAACGGAACCGGAGCGGTTGCTGATGATTACAGCGTACCGGTATCGGTGGCCTTTGCGAGCGGGGAGACCTCGAAGACGCTGACCTTCAGCGCCACAGACGACTTGGTGGATGAGTCGGATGAGACGGTGACGCTGGGCTTCGGGACGCTACCGGCGCGGGTGACGGCGGGCACGGTCTCGCAGGCGGTGGTGACCATCACGGACAACGATGATTCCCTTCCCACGAAGGTGACCAGCCTGCGAGTGAGGCCGGGAGATGGCTCGCTGAGTGTGAGTTGGACGGCGGCGAGTGTGGCTCCGAACGGCTACAGCGTACGCTGGCGTGTGCAGGGGCCGGGCACTCTCTTGTCGGCCATCAACGAAGTGGAGGGCACCTCGTTCGACATCCCCGACCTGAGCAACGGCACGACCTACGTGGTGCGTGTTGATACGCGCAATGCGGCGAACACCGGCGTACAGAAGGGCACGAATGTGAGTGCGGTCGGTACGCCGGTTGGACTGGAGTTCTCGGCGATGAGCCTGGTGGTGCCTGAGGGTGGGTCGAACACCTACACAGTGAAGCTGACCACCTTACCGACGGGAGATGTAACGGTGACTGTGGGTGGAGCCTCGGGCGATGTATCGGTATCCCCGGGCACCCTGACCTTCACGACGGACAACTGGAGTACGGCGCAGGCGGTGACGGTGGGTGCTGCCCAGGACAACGACGTAGAGGATGACACGGTTACGCTGAGCCACACGGCGGTGGGCGGTGGCTACGAGCCTGCGAGCGGGAGTGTGACGGTGACGGTGGATGATGACGACACACGCGGGGTGACGGTATCGCCAACCTCCCTGACGGTAGCGGAGGGTTCGACCGGGACTTATACGGTGGTACTGAACACGCAGCCGACGGGGGATGTGACGGTGGCGGTAGGTCACGCATCGGGAGATGTGTCAGTGTCTCGGGCCGCACTGGTCTTCACCTCGATGACTTGGAATCAGCCCCAGACGGTGACGGTGAGCGTTGCCGAGGACGACGATGCGCTTACGGACGATACGGTGACACTGACGCACAGGGTGAGCGGTGCAGACTATGCGTCCGAGAGCGCAGCATCGGTGACAGTGACCATCACCGAGAACGACACACGCGGGGTGACGGTATCGCCCACCTCCCTGACGGTAGCGGAGGGTTCGACGGGCACTTATACGGTGGTACTGAACACCCAGCCGACGGGAGATGTGACAGTGACCGTGGGTGGAGTCTCGGGCGATGTATCGATGTCTCGGAGCTCGCTGGTCTTCACTTCGACAAACTGGAATCAACCTCAGACGGTGACGGTGACGGCAGCCGAGGACGACGATGCGCTTACGGACGACACGGTGACACTGACGCACAGGGTGAGCGGTGCGGACTATGCGTCCGAGAGCGCGGCATCGGTGACAGTGACCATCACCGAGAACGACACACGCGGGGTGACGGTATCGCCCACCTCCCTGACGGTAGCGGAGGGTTCGACGGGCACCTACACGGTGGTACTGAACACGCAGCCGACGGGAGATGTGACCGTGGCCGTAGGTGGAGCCTCGGGCGATGTGTCAGTGTCCACGACATCGCTGACCTTCACTTCGACGAACTGGAACCAACCCCAGACGGTGACGGTGACGGCAGCGCAAGATGACGATGCGACGGACGACATGGTGACACTGACGCACAGGGTAAGCGGTGCGGACTACGCCTCCGAGAGCGCGGCATCGGTGGAGGTGACGATTATCGAGAACGACACGCGCGGGGTGACGGTATCGCCCACCTCCTTGACGGTGACGGAGGGTTCGACGGGCACTTATACGGTGGTACTGAATACCCAGCCGACGGGGGATGTGACAGTGACCGTGGGTGGAGTCTCGGGCGATGTGTCAGTGTCCACGACCTCGCTGACCTTCACTTCATCGACCTGGAACACAGCCCAGACGGTGACGGTAACGGCGGCTGAGGACATCGACGCATTGGCGGACGATACGGTGACGCTGACGCACAGGGTGGGCGGTGCGGACTACGCCTCCGAGAGCGCGGCATCGGTGGAGGTGACGATTATCGAGAACGACACACGCGGGGTGACGGTATCCCCAACCTCCCTGACGGTAGCGGAGGGTTCAACGGGCACCTATACGGTGGTACTGAACACGCAACCAACGGGAGATGTGACGGTGACCGTGGGGCCCGCATCGGGCGACGTATCGGTGTCCCCGAGCACCCTGACCTTCACGACGGACAACTGGAGTACGGTGCAAGCGGTGACGGTGACAGCAGCCGAGGACGACGATGCGCTTACGGACGATGCAGTGACGCTGACGCACAGGGTAAGCGGTGCGGACTATGCGTCCGAGAGCGCAGCATCGGTGACAGTGACCATCACCGAGAACGACACACGCGGGGTGACGGTATCCCCAACCTCCTTGAGGGTGATTGAAGGTTTGACGGGCACCTACACGGTGGTACTGAACACGCAGCCGACGGGAGATGTGACGGTGACCGTAGGTGGAGCATCGGGCGATGTATCGGTGTCCCCGAGCACCCTGACCTTCACAACGGACAACTGGAGTACGGCGCAAGCAGTGACGGTGACGGCAGCCGAGGACGACGATGCGATTACGGACGATGCAGTGACGCTGACGCACAGGGTGACTGGTGCGGACTATGCGTCCGAGAGCGCGGCATCGGTGATAGTGACGATTACCGAGAAGGATGTACGCGGGGTGACGGTATCGCCCACCTCCTTGAGGGTGATTGAAGGTTTGACGGGCACTTACACGGTGGTGCTGAACACGCAGCCGACGGGAGATGTGACGGTGACCGTGGGCCCCGCACCTGATGGAGCCTTGGGCGATGTATCAGCATCCCCGACTTCACTGACCTTCACCATAACGACCTGGAACCAGCCCCAGACAGTGACGGTGACGGCAGCCGAGGACATCGACGCATTGGCGGACGATGCGGTGACACTGACGCACATGGTGACTGGTGCGGACTATGCCTCCGAGAGCGCGGCATCGGTGGAGGTGACGATTATCGAGAACGACACACGCGGGGTGACGGTATCCCCAACCTCCTTGAGGGTGATTGAAGGTTTGACGGGCACTTACACGGTGGTACTGAACACGCAGCCGACGGGAGATGTGACGGTGACCGTGGGCCCCGCACCTGATGGAGCCTTGGGCGATGTATCAGCATCCCCGACTTCACTGACCTTCACCATAACGACCTGGAACCAGCCCCAGACAGTGACGGTGACGGCAGCCGAGGATGACGATACGACGGACGACACAACCACGCTGACGCACACGGCATCGGGCGGCGACTACGATGCCGTGACGAGTACCCTGAGGGTGCAGGTGGACGATGATGACGGGCGGCCCCTGATTGGGACGCGACCCCTGTCGGCCTTGTCGGTGTCGCTGGGCGTGGCAGAGACAGGGGAAGAGGGAACAGACCTGCTCGTGCCGGTACTGCTGTCCTCGAGGCTCGGGCGGGGGGAGCAGATTCGGGTGCGCTTCGCTGTCGGAGCCGACGGGGATACGGCGACAGCTGCGGATTACCGCGTGGTTGCGGATGAGCTGGTGTTCGTTGCCGGAGAGTCCAGCGAGACGCTTCGTATCGAGGTGCTGGATGACGCGCTGTCGGAACCGGAAGAGACGCTGACGGTGTCGCTGCTGGAGGTGAGTTCGAGTAATGCGCGCCGCAAGGTGTCGCTGGGTGAGGCCGAGCGCACGTACCGGATTGCCGCGAGCGATGCCTTGAGCATCTCGCTGGGTGTCTCGACGAACCGGATTCTGGAGGGCGGGGACAGCGCCGTGTTCCGTGTATCGCTGTCGGGCGGGGAGTTGGAATCGGAATTGCCGGTGGGGGTGTTTGTGCATCCGGGTTCGACGGCGGATGCAAGCGATGTGGCGGGTATGCCGGCTTTTGTGACCGTGGCATCGGGAGAGTGGGAGGCAGAGTTTGCGGTGTCGGCATTGCAGGAGGCGGGGATTCAGGATGAGGGAGAAGAGCGGTTGACGCTGACACTCGGGCTATCGGAGCATGGCGAGATACATGCGACACTCGTGGATGCGACGGCGAGCGTGATGATTGGCGAGATTGACAGTCTGTCGCGTGAGGCAGGTGCGCGCGTTGGACTTGGTGCCTATGCGCGGTCGGTGGGGAGCGGGTTGATGGAGGCAATAGGGGTACGTTCGCGGGCGCTGGAGGGTGTGGGCGGAGAGTTCTCATCGATTCAGGTTGGGGGAGCGCCCCTGACGCAGACGCTTGGGCTTGGGCGTGAGGGCGAGTCAGCTGCGATTCCTGGAGTTCGGGAAGGTTTGTATCAAGGCGATGCGAGTGATATCAGTTGGCATGAGGGGGTAGGTGATGCGCTCGGTATCGGTATCGGTGGCGGTATCGGTAGCGATATAGGTGGCGATATTGATAGCAGTAGCCGACTGGGCAATGGACATGCTTCGACTGTGCCGCCGGTTGTCGGCCTGGTGGGCTGTGGTGCCGAGACATCTCGACAAGGGTTTGCGGAAGATGGGGCTGAAGCGTCAGATTCGCTGCCCGAGACCCCACTCGAGCCCTCGTCCGAGGCAGTACCGTGTCGTGCAGACAGCGCCTGGGAGATGGAGCTCGCGCAGGCGTTACAGCAGCTGCTGGCACCAATGGCGGACAGCAACACACGACTGGGCAATGAACTGGGCACGAGTTCGCAGGACCTGCTGTCCGGCAGCGAGTTTCTGCTGACCCCGGCACAGTCGATGGACTCCGAGCCAGGACGCTGGGCGGTCTGGGGTCAGGGGAGCCTGTCGCGCTACAACCTGGAGCAGGGCGACGGCGGGCAGATAGACGGCGACCTGCGCTCGACCAAGGTCGGGTTCGACATGCGGTTCGATGAGAATCTGTTAGCGGGTCTGGTGTTGAGTCGGGATGTTGGCCGTTCGGACTTGTCAATGCCGGATGGGCAGTCGGGTTCCCTGCGAGCCGAGACCACCGGTATCTATCCCTATGTGCACTGGCATCCGAGGCCGAAACTCGGCACCTGGGGGGCATTCGGCTATGGCGCTGGCAAGGCGCGCCTTGATGATGGCGTGGGCGATGTGGTGGAGACGGATATCGAGCTTGGGTTGCTGGCGGCAGGTGTACATCAGGATATGCTCGAGGTGGGCAACAGCAGTTGGGCGCTGCATTCGGATGCGTTTCTGGTAGAAGTTGATGCGGACGAGGTGGAGGGCGGTGCGCTGCTGCCATCGACCTCGGCGCGCGCGTGGCGGCTGCGCACTGCCTTGGAGGTTCAGATGGGAGCGCTGTCGTCACCGCTCTCCGGGAGAATCGAGTTGGGTCTGCGTTTTGATGGTGGGGATGCCGCCTATGACGGAGGTGTGGAAGCAGGCGGGAGCCTCGCCTACGTGAATCCTGATGCTGGTATCGAGGTGCGGCTGCGGGGTCGGTGGATGACCTCGCTGCAATCCTCGCGAGCGGATGAACGCGGTGTCAGCCTGAATCTCACCTACGATGCGGGGATGATGAATCGCGGTTGGATGCTGACGGCATCGCCGGAGTGGGGTGAGACATCGGCGGGTACGGGGAGCCTGTGGGACAGCGTGGAATCCTTGGGTGCAGTGGGGGTTGGCGGCTTGCGGGCGGGCGAACCTGCACTGCGGCTGCCAGTTCGCGTGGGCTACGGCGTGGGTCTTGGCGGTGAGCGGGTGCTGACCCCGTTTGCCGAGTGGACCTCCATGGGAGAGCTGATTGAGCAGCGGGTGGGCGTGGAGCTTGCGCTGCCATTCGTACGTGAGTTCGATATCGAGGTCGGTCTGTACAGGCAACAGGTATCGGGGACGCGTCTGGGTGATGCGTATCACACGGGGTCATTGGGCGGCGGCTATGGCAGTGCCCCGATGGATACTGGATTGGGTGGTAGCTGGTCCGGGTCGGGGGCATACGGGTACGCAGCGCCGGGCCATGCAGCATCGACCCTTGGGACGGGATACGGTATGGGCGGCTATGGTGCGGGTATGAGCGGTCTCACAGGTCGATGGGGAAGCAGCCACGCTGGGTCGCCAGTAACAGGCATGACGCTGGAGGCGCTGCTGTCGCGTTCGTTGAACGATGGATACGGGCGGTTCCTGTTCGGCACCAGGGCACTGAATGTCAGGTCCTCGTTCGAGCTCGAGGTACTCATGCACCTCGATATGCGCTTCTGAGACAAGACACCACGGCGAGCCGGACAGTGATAGGCTTTGAGCCTGTTTTCTCGACGGAGCGCATCCATGTATCGTTTGCTCGCAGAGCCTCTTGTCGCCTTGAGCGTACTCATGCTCCTCAGCGTCATCATCCACTACATGTGGATTCAATTGAGAGTCGGTCGCTTGCGCATGATCAGGGGCATTGCAGCGCCGGCAACAACAGGCGACCCCGAATTCGAGCGAGCGTTTCGTGTGCAGGCCAATTCGGTCGAGCAATTGGCGGTATTCCTGCCCTGCTACATGATCCTGATCGTGGTCACGGCCCTGCAGCGGGGTGAGCAGTTTCTGTGGGTAACGGTGGTACTCGGGTTTATCTATCTGATTGGCCGGGTGCTCTATGCGCGAGCCTACATGCAGGATGCTGCCAAGCGTGGCCTCGGTGCCATCATTACCTTTGTCGTGCAGGCGCTGATGATGCTGGCACTGATCATCCAATTCCTGCTGATGCTCTATTAGGCATACTCTGATCAAGTCCATCCATGGATTTGATCATGCTCGCAAATCAGGAACGCTCCCCGGCGCACGGAGGCAATCAGATCCCCGCGGCCTGCCTGAATTGGTCAAATCGCTGTTGCAACCGCTCTGGGTCGGGGCGCTCTCTCGGGTCAATGGGCAAGCGCAGCTGTTCGCCTGCGAGTCCCTGCAGGCTTTTCAGCACGGGGCCGTCTCGTTCTTCGAGCACCCGTCGTGCCACATGTATTTGATAGTCGGAGTCCACCCCGAGCAGGAAAGAATCAAACGCGCTATGGTGCAGCGCGGACATGCAGATGCCGTTGGTAACAGTTGCTGGCCCGCCTTCCGCATGTGGCACTATGTGTGCGCCAACCAGCAAATTGCGCAGCGGAAGACCGCTGAACGCACAGCGGTATCCGTAAGCCGACTTGATGACGCTGCTGAACCACGCCTGATGGTTTCTGCGTGTGCTCAGCACTTGCGTATCAGAAGCATCCCTGATTTCGGGTTCACCCAATGAAACTGCATCCATCGAGCTGATGCCTGAACGCGACACATCAGCCGCCGCAAGCCTGACGCGCCTCTCTTCTGCACAAAAGTGCTCTACCCAAACCGGCCAGATGGCTTCGTAGATCGCAGACCCTCTACCCAGAAAATACACCAGTGGAGCCTGTCGCTGGTATGCCAGCCTGAGGAATTCATTGGCACCGGAATCGAGACTGCTGTCGGCAAGGTTGTAGAAACGCAAGCCAGTCGCTCCATCAACATCAATGTCGATCTCCTGATCCTGGTAGCGGATTTTTCGGCCAGCTCTGGGCACGACCGTCTTCACGCTCAAGGCAGCGCTCATCTGCCTTGGTTTGAAGATTCCCAGCGCCCTGCTGGCGAAACAGACGCGCTCTCCCTGAAATTCGAATCCGCGCTCAAGCAGCTTCCAGGGAATTCGACCTCCCTGTTCGAGAGCCAACCGCTCTATCGCCCGAAACGCCTGAGCCCGAATGGCCCAATCCGGGTCACCGGGTGTATATGGTCCGGGATTGCTCGTCATGCCGACATCAACCTCATCAACCTTCCGTAGCCATCCTACCCTGCCCACTGGCAGGAAGTTGCGGGCGGGGAATGAGCACTGACATCCTGTCTTTGCAACACACAGGCTATCTTTGCCAGTAGTATCACGCCGGGCAAGGTAATCACAACAGTCATGAGGAGCGCGTCATGTGCGACGAGCGAACACTTGCGGAATCCCGCGATTTCCCGAACAGCGAGAGTGCCCTTACCCGGCGCGAGTTCGGTGTACTGACCGCAGGGGTCGGTATTGCAACGCTCCTGCCCCGGCTCGCCAATGCAGGAGATGTGCGGGAGCAGGATGTTGCAGTCACCACTCCCGACGGCGTGGCGGACTGCTATCTGATGCATCCCGCCTCCGGATGCCATCCCGGCGTGATCATCTGGCCGGACATTGTCGGTCTGCGAACGGCGTTCAGGCAGATGGGCCGACGCCTTGCCGAATCAGGCTACTCGGTGCTCGTGATCAACCCCTTCTACCGTTCGGCACGTGCGCCGGTGGCACCCGAAGGCGCGACCTTTCGGGATGAATCTGTCAGAAATACAGTGCTCCCCCTCTACCGCCAACTCAGCGCCGAAACCCACATCACCGATGCGCGCGCCTTTGTGGATTTTCTCGATTCGCAGGCGGTGGTCGATACGAATCGCAAAATGGGCACGGCCGGATATTGCATGGGCGGCCCCATGACGATGCGCGCCGCATGGGCGCGCTCGGACCGTATCGGTGCCGGCGCATCGTTCCACGGCGGCGGACTCGTGACCGAGCAGCCCGACAGCCCGCATCTGCTGGTCAAGGAAATGGACGCGCACTTCCTGTTCGCCATAGCCGAGAACGATGACAAGGCCGACCCGCAAGCAAAGGAAGTGCTGCGCGCAACTTTCGCGGCTGCCGAGCTTCCGGCAGAAATCGAAGTGTACGAGGGGGCTCTGCACGGCTGGTGCCCGCCGGATTCTTCCGTTTATAACGAAGTGCAGGCCGAACGCGCCTGGAGCCGACTGCTCGCGCTGCTCGCAACGGCGCTCGGATGAACAGGGCCTTCCATAACGAAGCGCAGGCCGAACAGGTGCGTCACACCCGCTCCAAAATCAACAACAAACCTCGCAAGTGCCTCGGCTACAAAATCTTCGAGGCCTTGCAAGCAGCTTTCAATTCTGGCCAAATCCCCATCTCGCTGAGCACAAGCACTTCAGGGTTGAATTCAGGCAATTATCAGGACGGCGAAACCACCGAAATCATGCTCGAAGGCGAGGCCGAAACCCGGGGGTTCGGCCTCCTCAAAGTGGCCATTGAGCGGCCCTGTGGATGAATTTCGAGACCACGCCGGAGCGCATCGCCAGGCTCGACGAGCAGACCGCCTTCAGGAATCTCGTGAAGCCGAAGGAACGCAAGGACGCGGATGCGGCCAGACATGGCGGCCTCGAGGTTCCAACCCCGAGCAAGCGATACTTTCATGTGTACAAGCCACCTCGACCCCTTGATGAGATTGACGAGGACATTGCCCGTACAGAAAACGGGAGCGTTACGCCGATGAAGGGGTTGAGCGCATGAGCGGGCCGGATCAATCCAGACCCGGCGGCGAGTTGCTGATGTACCAGACGACCGACGCGGCAACACCTATTCACGTACTGCTCAAAGGCGAAACCGTATGGCTGACTCAGCGTCTGATTGCCGAGCTCTACGGCACCTCGATTCCCAACATAAATCAACATATCACAGCGATTTACGAACAGGGCGAACTACGGCCTGAGGCAACTATTAAGAAATACTTAATA
Organism: Pseudomonadales bacterium; assembly: GCA_965199815.1. Lineage (GTDB taxonomy): Bacteria > Pseudomonadota > Gammaproteobacteria > Pseudomonadales > Azotimanducaceae > Azotimanducus. The sequence continues at coordinate 390,191 of CBDATE010000028.1, read as the reverse complement.
GTTCAATTGGAAGGCAGGCGAAAGGTCAAACGCCTTGTAGAACACTACAATCTCGATATGATCCTCGCCGTCGGCTACCGTGTTCGATCAAACCGTGGTATCCAATTTCGGCAATGGGCCACCGCGCGCCTCAGCGAATATCTCGTCAAGGGCTTCACTCTTGATGATGAGCGGCTCAAGGGCACTGCAAGCGCGGTGGACTACTTCGACGAGTTGCTGGCGCGCATCCGCGACATCCGCGCCAGCGAAGCCCGTGTGTATCAGCGTATTCGCGACATCTTCGCCCTCGCCAGCGATTATCGTAAAGGCGAAGATACGACACAGAAATTTTTTGCCACCGCACAGAACAAGATGCACTTTGCCGCTACCGGTTTGACCGCAGCCGAGATCATCCATCAGCGGGCCGATGCCACGAAGCCCAACATGGGCGCAACCAACTGGAAAGGCCAGCGTGTGCTCAAGAGCGACATCGGCACCGCCAAGAACTATCTTGACCAACGGGAAATCGACACCCTGAACCGCATCACGGTCATGTTCCTCGATCAAGCTGAGTTCCGTGCTAACCGGCGGCAAGATATCCGTATGGGTGACTGGGAGATATTCCTTGACAAGTTCCTGGCAGACACCGAACTGCCTGTTCTCCAAGGCGCGGGCCGCATCGGTCACCAAAATGCTGTCGAGTACGCCAGCCGACAATATGAAGCCTTCGAGGAGCGCCGCCGAATCGAGGCCGAGGTTGAAGCCGAGTCCCGTTATGTGGACGATTTGAAAGCAACCGCGAAACTGCTGGGTGTCACTCGAAAGCAAGCGGCCAGGAAACTCCACAAAAAAGGAAAGCGACGGGCATGATCGGATTTCGTCGCCAGTCCCGCATCAAGCCACAGAGGAACCGGGGGCAACAAGGGTATCGGTACAAGCAGACGCAACTTTCGCGACTGCCGGGCTTCCGGCAGAAATCGAAGTGTACGAGGGGGCTCTGCACGGCTGGTGCCCGCCGGATTCTTCCGTTTATAACGAAGTGCAGGCCGAGCGCGCCTGGAGCCGACTGCTCGCAACGGCACTCGGGTGAACAGGGCCTTGTCCGATCTCGGTAATACAGGCGGTATGACTCGCATTCTTCTGGCAGCGCTCGTGAGCTTCGGTATGTGCGGGATTGCCTCCTGCAGCTTGAGCAATGCGCCTGACTTCGACATTCTGCTGATGAACGGCTCGGTCTATCGGGGTGACAGGGGCGGAACGCTCGAACAGATTGACATCGGCATTCACAACGACAAGGTTGCCTATCTTGGCGATGCCGACACGGACGGACTCAGTGCCAGGCGGCATCTCGATGCAACGGGTCTCATAGTGGCACCGGGATTCATCGACCCACACACTCACGCGCTCAATGATCTCCGTAGCACAACCGAAAACAGCAATCTCAATTACCTGATGCAAGGTGTTACGACGGTCTTCGCGGGCAACGACGGTGAAGGCCCGGCATCGCTTGAAGAAACAATTCTGCACCTGAATTCCAATGGCATTGGCACCAATGCGGCCTTGTATGTCGGCCACGGCAGTCTCCGCGATACCGTGATGGCGGGCGAAACCCGAGCACCTGTCGCAGAGGAACTGGCGCAGATGAAGAGCTTGGTCGCCAAGGCCATGCAAAGCGGAGCGCTTGGCCTGTCAACAGGGCTCTATTACGCCCCAGGCTACTTTGCGGACACCGAAGAAATCATCGCGCTCGCGCGGGTGGCCGCCGAATATGGTGGCATTTACGATACGCACCTGCGCGATGAGAGCACCTACAACATCGGATTGATCGCCGCTGTTGAAGAGGCACTTCGTATCGGGCGCGAGGCGCGAATTGCGGTCAACATTGCACACATCAAGGCGCTCGGTGTCGATGTCTGGGGGATGAGTGCCAAGGTCATAGACAAAATAGAGCAGGCGCGCAAAGCGGGTCAGAAGGTCACGGCAGACCAGTATCCGTGGTCGGCATCGGGCACACATTTGCGCAACACCCTGCTCCCCCGCGCGATTTTGGCCGGCACCGGAACGGAGTACCTTGATCGACTTCGAGAGCCTCGGACCGTGGCGGAAATCCGTCGCGAGATGCATGAGAATCTGCGCCGCCGAGGGGGTGCAGATTCCTTGCTGATAGTGACGGCAAACAACGCGAGTCTTGTCGGCATGACACTCGCCGAGATAGCTGAAGAACGCGGCACGGATGCGATTCATACGGCCGTGAGCATCATGCTTGAAGGCCCCACGCGAGTGGCATCCTTCAATATGCGTGAAGATGACATCAGGGCCTTCATGCAGCAAGAGTGGGTTATGACTTCATCCGACGGAACCGACGGTCATCCGCGCAAGTACGCGAGTTTCCCGAAGAAGTACCGTGACTACGTGCTCGCTGAGCAGCTTGTTTCGCTGGAAGATTTCCTGTATCGCAGCTCGGCTTTGACTGCACAGACTTTTGGCCTTGCTGATCGGGGGCGGATTGAAATCGGTTATGCCGCCGACATTATCGCGTTCGACCCGCAAGCCTATGCGCCGGTGGCAACCTTCGCGGACCCGAACACGCTGTCGGAAGGGATCGTCTATTCCATCATCAACGGTCAAGTTGTGATCAATCGGCAAAGATACACAGGCATTCTGCCTGGGGTCGTTTTGCGAAGGGGCCATGAGCGCAACTGACCGCATGTGTGCCCTTCGATGTACGATTGGTCGGCAGCCTCACCGCTTCAGGAACTCCACAGTCATCAATTGCAGATGTTCGGCAAATTGTCGGGCAACCATGGAGAGTGGATGGGAGTCCGCGTGGATGATCGAAATCGGAAACTGAATCGTGGGCACCAGATGCCAGATCCTGACACTGCCACGGCCCGCTGACAAGGCGGTGATCTCGTCAATAATCGTGACACCGATTCCTTCAGCAACCAGGGCCTCGGCAACATGGTAGGTATCGCAACTCACGACCGTCCTGAATTCCGCCCTGCGATCTTCCAATCGCCCCGTCAGCATCTGCCCGAGCGGGCTCCTGCCGCTCAACTCGATGAAGGGAAGACTGCCGAGATCCTGTATGCTCAACACCTCCTTGTCCGATATTTTCATGTTGACAGGAGCCAGCACCACGAACTCCGCCGTCGCAATCTCATTGATGCCAAGCCCCGGTTTTGCTGGCGGGGCGAATGCCAGACCAATGTCAACGCGCTGCTCCTCGAGCGCGGGCACCATTTCCTCGTAGTGCAGCGTTTCAATTTCAAACACCGTTTTGCCGTGCACGATCAGGAACGAAGCTATGGCAGATGGCAGCAGCTGCAAACCGAACGCCGGGGTGGCGGCAACGCGAATGCGGCTCTCGTCGGAGGATTTGAGATTGCGCGCCAGATGTCGAAGCTGCTCCATGCTGTGATACACGGTTGAAACACTCTCGAAGAGTCGATGTGCTTCGGGAGTGGGTATCAGTACGCCCCGAACTCGCTCGAACAGCGTGTAGCCCAGCACCTGCTCAGCGTGCGCCAGAACTTTGCTGACCGACGGCTGTGTGACATTGAGAATCCTGGCCGCGGCAGTTATGGAGCCGCCTGTATAGACGGCGTGGAACACTTCGGCGTGACGCAACCTCATGACAATCCGATACAAAGCAAGGATTCCTGAAGGTTATACACGGCCTCACAGATGTCTGCAAACAAGGCAGTACGCCTAAGGAAACTCTGAACAAGTTTGTTTCTGAGACAATGTTCGTAGTTGTGGCTTTACCGCGAGGTGGTCGGGGTTGTGCGATGCATCAATCGAGTTTTGCGGAGCTTGAGTACGATATGAAGAAGCGGATGACGCGCCACGAAAAGTTTCTGACGAAGATGGAAGGTTTGTTGCCGTGGTCGCGTATGGAGGCGCGCATAGAATCGTTTTATCCGAAGGCGGGTCGTGGTCGCAGGCCGTATCCGCTGAAGACGATGCTTCGAGTGCATTGTGTGCAGTTGTTCTACAACTTGAGCGATCCGGGTATGGAGGATTTGCTGTACGAGGTGGAGTCGGTGCGTCGGTTTGCGGGATTGCGTTTGCTGGAGGGGCTACCGGATGAGACGACGATTCTGAACTTTCGCCATTTGTTGGAACGTCACGGTCTGGGCAAGCAGTTGTTCGAGGAGATCAACGAGCACCTGCGTTCGTTGGGATATTGCGTAAAGCCTGGGACGATTGTGGACGCGAGCATCATGGACGCGCCGACTTCGACGAAGAACAAGAGAAGTGAGCGAGACCCGGAGATGCACCAGACGAAGAAGGGGAACCAGTGGTATTTCGGGATGAAGGCGCATATTGGGGTGGATGCACAGTCGGGGTTGACGCACAGTGTGGAGACGACTTCCGGGAACAAGTCGGATGTGGCGACGGCACACAAGGTGTTGCACGGAGGTGAGGAGCGCGTGTGGGGAGATGCGGGCTATCAGGGGATTGGCAAGCGCGAGGAGAACAGACACAGGCAGGATGTGGAATGGCTGGTGGCGATGAAGCGTGGTAAGCGGAAGTTGCTGGAGGCCTCGGGGCCGGAGGAGGCGGCGCAAGGGGTCGGTGCGCGCCAAGGTGGAGCATCCGTTTCTGTACGTGAAGCGGCACTTCGGCTACAGCAAGGTGAGGTATCGCGGGTTGGCGAAGAACACCGAGCGGATTGCGCTGCTGCTGGGCTTCCCAATGTGCTGATAGCTGGTCGGTACTCGGCGGCCTGATGTGGGGTTGGTGCGCCCGCAATGTGTGCAAACCGTGTGGAGCGGCGCAAGAGCGCGTGAATGGGGTCGTTTTCGGGTAAACATGGGGTGGCGGAGTCGCAAAAAATCGGCGGATAGCCTCTCCAGGCGAGAGTTTGATGCTTGTTCAGACCTTCCCTTGCAGTCACTGGCAAGATTCACGCCTTGAAGGGGAACTGAAGTAGGACAGGATTCGCCTGCCTGGCGCTCCAGTAGGACAGATTCCCGGTCGCGGGTCAGTGTTCTGGACTGAGCACAGCAACCGGTATTTCCGTCAGTTCGCCCGCAGCGCCAGTGCAGGGTCAGCCGAACAGCAGTGTGTACAGGAAGGCAATACCTTGCAGCAGGTGACCAAGGCAAAACAGGAACAGCATCCACACCATCCATCCGGCCACCAGCAGAACCAAGAATCGGACTATCGGGTACGCCACCTCCACAAACGCAGCAAGGATAGGTGACCTCTTGTTCCAACTCGCGCGCCACCGCAGAAAGTGCAATCGCCGGTCTGCAAGGCTTCGTCTTGGCCTGTCCGGTCTCCATCCAAAGCATCGCGGAAACTGCACGGTAGCGCTCCAGTAGGACAGGATGCGCCGGTCAACCACCCCGAAACATGTACAGGAACTGTCTATATCCGACAGACTCAAACAGTTCCACAAAGTGATGCATCCCGCGCGCCACACAGTACAGGCAAAACAGCGCCAAGCCTCGGATTACCCACCATGGTAGCCGTAAGCGCGCTTCCACGTATCCTCTCGTACAAGAATGCTCTTCAGTCTGTCCATAGTCTCGGTCTCGCTGGTGGTGCTGGTGCGCCATTATCGCCCGCCGCAGGCGCTGTTTGGCACTTTTGGGTATTTTTCCTTCGGCATTGACACTGTTTATGCTGCAGGGGTAGTCGCCTGCGATGGCCATTCTGGCACTCTCAGCGCCCGAGCGCCGGTTCAGCGCTCCAAAATATGGTCGATTCTTGCGTTTCAGCCTGATTGCAGGGGGGTAGTTTGCGCTGCGGGCGCTGTGCGCGCTGTTCCCCTCACAGTCCTGAATCCCGCGAGAGCTTGGCATGCAGTTCCCCTTCAATCACCCTTGCTATGGGCGCGAGTGCGCCAAAGGCAAACTGCTTCCATGCTTCCCTGGAGCATTACCTGTGGCTATACACAGTCCTTCGATTGGAATTGGTCAAGGACAAAGCTCTGGTTAATACTTGAAACGCACAATTGTGCACCGAGCGGTTACGCGTCAAAGCAGTCCGATTCGCAGCACGATTGAAGCAAGGACAACAAGAATGCGCCATCGCTCCGCACCTGAAAACCGAGGGGAAACCAATGTCAGTTTTGTTATCGAAGTTCTCGAGGAAAGCAGTCCGTCCCATGCAAGGGCTGTTGTTGGGCGTGGCGACAATTGCTCTGCCGCCAGCCAATGCACAAGCTGAAGATGTGGAGGATGTGAGCGACGGCGCTCCTGCAGAGATAGAAGAGATTGTTGTCATCGGAACGCACATCGAGGGGGCCGACATGGAGGGGCTGTTGCCGGTCACGGTTTTGGACTTCGAAGATATCCGGACAACCGGTGCCGAGATTGGAGATGAGCTTCTCAGAGCCATCCCGCAGTTTGGTTCCATCGGTATGACCCATGTGCGAGGCGGTATTACCGGTGTCAATGCGGCGCGGGGCGATGTCGCATCGTTCAATCTGAGGAGCCTGGGCGAAGGCAACACACTCGTGCTGATAAACGGCAGACGCATGGTTATGCACCCGATCACGCAAACCAGTTCTGCGTTCGGCGTACCTGTTGCATCTCCAAACGCCAATACCTTGCCGATAGCCGGTCTCAGTCGAGTGGAGGTGCTTCGTGACGGTGCAGGTTCCCTGTACGGGTCCGATGCGGTTGCCGGCGTTGTCAACTATGTTCTCGAAGATTCGTTTGATGGCGCAGAGTTGTCGGTTCGCTATGGCACCGAGAATGACACAGACCGTGACGACCTGTCGATAAACGGAGCGCTCGGCTTCGAGCTTGGCGATGGCAACACTCACGTGTTGCTTTCCGGGAGCTACATGACCAGCTCGGGCGTACTTGCCTCCGAGAAATCCTACTCGGCAACGCAAGACAATCGTTCGCGCGCGCCGGAGGAGTTCAGATCGGATGTGAGTCTCGACGGGCGTTCCAGCCTTGAACCCCATTCCCTGGTGAATTTCACCGGTCTGGGCTCTTTTCATGTGCGACCAGCGAACATGATGACGGACCGGGGCAGCACACTCGGAGTAGCTGATTGTGGCGGCCGCGGGCTTGCTGGTGCCGATCTGGTCTATAACGACGGAGTACAGGATTTGTGCCTCGATTCCAGCGGCCAGGACCGCGCCTTGCGCCCCAATCGCAATGAAGTCAAGTCGCTGACACCGGATGTTGATCGGATCAATCTGTACGGGCGTGTCAGTCACGATCTCGACTATGGCTGGGAAGCCTACGGGGAAGGCGCCTGGTACAGCTCGGAAGTCAACCGCGTGTGGGAGCAAGCGGCGATTCTGAGCAATGGACGATTCTTCCTGCCAGCCGATTACTATTGGAACCCATTCGGTCCGGTAGCATTCGAAGATGGTCGGCCAAACCCGAACCGTCTGCCCAATCTCGACACATCGATCGTCCCGGTCGAGGGTCTCGGCTTTCGGCTCGTCGGGCACAGGCCGGTGGACCTGGGTCCCAGGCGGGTAAATGTGGAGAGTTCCAGTTACCGGATGCTGCTGGGGCTGAACGGCAATTTGGGGAACTGGGATATGGATACTGCTGTCTGGCACAGCGAGGCGCGCGTGGACGATACCGCAAGCAATCGCATCAGCACTCCGCTCTTTCAGGCACAGATGATGCTGGACACCCCTGATGCCTACAACATCTTTACCGGTGTCAACCCGACCGACACGACAAGTACGCTCGACTCCACCCCGAATCCGCAATCCAGCATTGACCCGTTCCTCGTCAGCGCGTCGCGAGACGTTACGACACTGCTCACAGCCGTCGACTTTCGAGCTTCAAGGTCGGATGTGTTTTCATTGCCAGCCGGTGATGTGGGCATCGCAGTGGGCGCAGAATTTCGGCGCGAGGAGCTCAACGAAGACAACAGTTCGATCTTCGACGGCTCCATGCCCTATATCGACCCTCTGAACCAAGGGCTTGCTCCGGGCGAGGTCACCAATCTCAGCAGCCTCCAAGGCAGCAGCGTCCGGCCAGATGTTACCGCGGACAGGGATGTTTCATCGGTGTATGCGGAACTCCTGATTCCACTACTGACCAGCGAGGACGGCGTACCCGTCGTGACAACGCAGGTCGCGGCTCGCTACGAGGATTTCAGTGATGTAGGCAATATCATCCGCCCGAAAATCGCGCTGTCGTGGAATCCGACTGATTGGCTGATGCTGCGAGCGTCCTACTCGGAGGGCTTTCGGGCACCGAATCTGATTCAGTTGAACTCACCGGGAACTTCCATCACCACTTCGATACAGGATTTCGCCGAAGGCATACTGCTCGGTACAGGCGACCTGAACAGGGGGCCTCCCAACGGCAACTACATCCTCGAAACCTCCGGCAATGCGGCTCTGGAGCCGGAAGAAAGTGAACAGACGAGTATTGGCATCATCTTGGCACCTACAGACGGCCTCACGCTGACGTTTGATTGGTGGGAAATCGAATCGACCGGCGCGGTGGGCGTGTTCACTGACGAGAACGAATCGCGTCTTGATGCGGTGCTGCGCGCTGAGGGAAGTTCAAACCCTGCCGTGTTTCGCGACACACCGAACGAAGCGAATCCGCTGGGCGAAATCCTGCGGGTCGTGCGTCGCTACGAAAACCTCAATACGAGAATAATCCAGGGCTACGATGTACAAGCCATCTATACGATCGACTCGCCTGTCGGTGCCTTCGACTTCAAGCTGAATTGGGCCGAACTCAAGGACTTTGATCAAGAGGCTGGCGGCAATGCGGCGCGACTGGTGGCAGCAGGCGCAAACCCGAGTGTGCTTGGGGCGACTGTCGGGTCTCTTATTCGGCGGGAGTTTTTCCCCGAACGGCGGACCACGCTGAGTGCGCGCTGGCGCAGCAACAGCGCACTCTGGGAAGTGGGCGCGTTTGCTTCCTGCGTGAGCGATGTCTTTGAACCTTCGGTTACCAATGCCGATGGAGATTTCATGAAGGTGGATGCGATGACCGTCGTGAATATCCATGCATCGCGCCACGACTTGTTCGGAGAAGGCAGTACGATTCGCCTCGGAGTGACAAACCTCTTCGACGAAGATCCTCCGCTTGCATCTGAATCGTTTGGATTCGAGGGTGAACTGCACACGAGCCGCGCACAGTATTTCTACCTGAGCATGAGCAAGCGATTCCGCTGATTCATGTCGAGTGTGGCAACTCGAAAGCCTCTCTCCCCCTGCTCCATTCGAGTTGCCGGTTCACTCGGTACCCGATGTCAGTGCATTGGGGCGGCGTGGATCGGATGCGCCAAACAGGAACTTGGAACCCACGTAAATGGATTGAGTACTGCCCATGGTGAAAGTCTCTTGCACGTTATGGCCAAGCGCTTCGAGAAGTGTGCGCGTATCCGAATTGAAACCGGGTTCTACCTCAAGGATGTCGGGAATCCACTGATGGTGTATTCGACGCTGATTGGTGGCCTCGGCAATGTTCATCTGAAAGTCAATGATATTGACAATGGTCTGGATGACGGCCGTGATAATGCGGCTCCCGCCTGGGCTGCCTGTAACAAGAAACACCTTGCCATCCTTCATGACGATGACCGGAGACTGTGAACTGACCGGCCGCTTCCCTTCTTCTATCCTGTTGGCGTAACTGGCAATGAAGCCTTCGGCACCTTCAATGCCGACCCTGACGGAAAAGGTATGAATCTGGTTGTTCATGAGAATGCCGGTGTCCGCTATGGTCAGGCCCGAACCGAAGGAAGACGACAGGGTGTAGGTATTCGACACGGCCATTCCATTCGCATCAACAATCGAATAGTGGGTTGTTGATTCACTTTCATCGACTGCTGCCAGTCCGCCACCGATCATTGCTGACGGGGTTGCGCGGTCAAGACGAATAAGCGATGCCCTCTCGGCGGCATAGCCCTTGTCCGTCAGCTCGCTCGCGGGCACGTCAAAAAAAGCTGGATCAGCCATATAGTTGCCGCGGTCTGCAAAGGCCAGTCGCATGGCCTCGGCCATGACGTGCAGGGAGTGCGCCGAGTAGCCCCAGTTGTGCATGGGAAAATATTCCAGAATGTTGAGCGTTTCCACGATTGCGATGCCGCCGGAGCTTGGCGGTGGCATCGAGAGGATTTCGTACCCGCGATAACTTCCACGAATCGGGGGACGGACTATTGCCTCGTAATCCGCCAGATCGCGCTTGTCTATATGACCGCCGAACCGAGCCATGCTCGCGGCGATTTTCTCGGCAATCTCACCGCGATAGAAAACATCTGGCCCTTTCTCTGCAATGAGTCGCAGTGTGCGGCCGAGTTGCGGGCGGCGCATGATGTCGCCAGCCTCATAGGGCTTGCCCCCGACTTGGTACAGGGCATTGGCAGTCGCTCGATCTCTTGTCAGCCAGTCTTTTTTGGAAGCAAGCAACTCTGCCAGATCGTAATTAACGCGAAAGCCATCCTCGGCAAGACGGATAGCCGCGGCCACCAGCTCACTCCACGCCAGCGAACCGCCTATCTGCCAGGCCTTGTGCAGCCCGGCGACCGTACCGGGAACGCCAATCGCAGGCCAGTCGAATCGCGAACTGGCGAGCTTTTCTCCCTGTTCGTCGAGAAAATCGCTTGCGGTGACCCCGGAAGGTGCTGTCTCGCGGTAGTCTATGGTGTAGGACTCGCTCTTTGCGGCATCGTGCACGACCATGAATCCGCCACCGCCTATGTTACCCGCGCGAGGAAGCGAAACGGCCAGGGCGAAGCCGACGGCAACCGCGGCATCAACGGCGTTGCCTCCCTTGTTGAGGATGTCTATACCAACTCGCGTGGCTATGTCGCTTTGCGTCGAAACCATACCGCCAGTCGATACAACAGGTGCAAAGACATCGTTGTAGCGAACGATGTATGCATCCTTGGCGATGTTATAGGGACCTTCCCGCTCTTGTGCAAGTACAATTTTCTGAAAGGAAAGCGTGAGTGTAGTGATTGAAACGAGCACAGCCAGGATGGGAATGGTTCTGATTGTCATCGGTTGCTCCACAGGTAGAATCGGGCGTTGCGACAGGCGCTCGGTGCTGGATTTTATACCCCGGCGCGAGCATCCAATACCGTTGTCTATATGCAGACAAACATTTGGAATTGGCTAACCATAACGCTTGCAGGCATCCTTGCCTTCCCTGAGAAACATACTCCAACACATGACTGAACGCATCACTGATCCCATCAGGGCCGTGCAGATGGGCTGCGGGCCAATCGGCCGCAGCATCGCGAAACTGGCGGCTTCACGATCCGGTATCGAAATCGTCGGTGCCGCAGATCCGGCCTTTGTTGGCCGCGACATGGGCGAGCTCCTTGACGAGCCAAAACTGCACGGAATCAGAATCTCCGATGATGCGCGCATGATGATTGAGCAGACTGCCCCCGATATTGTGCTGCACGCGACAAGCTCCTCACTGGAAGAGGTTGTACCGCAATTCGAGCAAATCCTCGACCTCGGCGTGAACATGGTTTCGACATGCGAGGAGATGTCATATCCCTTTTTCCACCACCCGGTATTGTCCGGAAAACTCGATACCCTTGCGGTACAGCATCAGGCTACGCTGCTTGCAAGCGGCGTGAACCCCGGGTTTCTCATGGATGTCTGGCCGGTCTTCATGACCGGCATCCTGCAGGAGGTCGAATCGATAGTCTGTATCCGGCTACAAGACGCAGCCCACCGCCGACTGCCGTTTCAAAGGAAGATTGGTGTCGGCCTCAGCGTCGATGCGTTCCGGCAGAGTGTCGAAAATGGATACATACGACACGTAGGTCTGCCCGAGTCCGTGGCAATGATCGCCGCTGGCCTCGGTTTCCAGCCAGACGATATCCTCGAGGAGATTGAACCTGTAGTCGCCGACAGGGAAGTGCACAGCAAGGAATTGTCGGTCGCTTGCGGGCAGGTGGTCGGCGTGAAGCAGGTGGCGAAAGGCGTTATTGCCGGAGCCGACATTATTCGCCTCGAATTCAATGCGTACGTTGGCGCGCAAGAACCTCACGACGCTGTCCACATCAAGGGATTGCCGGACCTTGATGTTGTGATCAGTGGCGGTGTGCACGGCGACCGGGCGACCGCATCGGCTATCGTGAATGTCATTCCACGCGTCATTGATGCACCCCCAGGCTTGAAGACGATGCTCGACATCCCGCCGATGGCTGCCTTTCGTTAAGTTATGCTCCGGCCCCACTGGTATCCGACGGAGTCCGCGCCAGTCATCATCATGCGAACGAGGTCAGGCTAAATCCTGTACCATCGGTCAGCGCACATTTCCCGAATTATTGGGATACCGCGATAGCTACGACACCCACCGATCATGACTGACTACCTACCCGTGGTCGACCTCTTCTCCGGCCCCGGCGGTTTGGCCGAGGGTTTTGCGTCCTGCAAGGATTCTCATGGGCGCTCTCGTTTCCGAATCGCTCTCTCGGTCGAAATGGATGAACCCGCTCATCGCACACTGCGATTGCGTAGCTTCCTGCGAAAGTTCTCCACCGGATTTCCAGCAGAGTATTACGATTTCCTCAATGGTGTCGTATCCCACGAACCGGATTGGGCTAACTTGTACCCCCAAGAATGGCGAGATGCTTGCAACGAGACGCAGCGTCTGACGCTGGGAACGCCCGAGTCAAGCTCCTTTATCCGGCAACGGATTGCAGAGATTCGCGCCATATATGACGACAGAACAGTACTCATTGGAGGCCCTCCCTGTCAGTCCTATTCGGTGGTGGGAAGGTCACGGAATGCCAGCAATCCCCACTACAATCCTGCGAACGATAAGCGTCAATCACTCTACCGAGAATACGCCGAGGCTCTGAAACAACTCCAGCCGGTCGTTGCCATCATGGAGAATGTCAGAGGCATGCTCTCCGCCAGGCACCTCGGCAACAGGATATTTTCCGAAATCATGGATTCCTTGGCGAATGCTGGCGGCAAGGATCAATACTGTCTGTATTCCCTTGCTCCCTCGAAAGCAGGCCGCTCATGGAGAGAAGGGCTCCAACCCGAAGATTTCCTCGTTCGCGCCGAGGAACACGGCATCCCGCAAAAGCGTCACCGAGTGATCGTCCTCTGCATTCGTCGCGATGTCGCCACCACTTTGCAACACGACCTCTCCCCAAACTCGCACAAAGCAATACCACCACTTCTGTCTCCGACATCATTGGGGCGATGCCGAGGCTTCGCAGCCGACTCAGTCGGGACGACAGCGACACCTCGTGGCAGCAAGTATTGCAACAAGCATGCCGAATCGCTCTCCGGAACATACCGCCCATGTCTTTGGACATGGAGCAGAAGTTCCGCTCGACGCTGGAGCGCGTCATGGCTTCGACGAGCAGCCCAGCCCCGCCTTTTCGCGGAGCACCGGGCGACACCCATTTCCCTGCAACTTGCCCATCCGCATTGAGCGAATGGATGTTCGAACACAGGCTCACCCGACTGCCAAACAACGAAACCAGAGGGCACATCAGCGAGGACCTCACCCGATATCTCTACGCCACAGCCTATGCACATGCCTCGGGTATATCGCCAAAAGCTCGCGATTTTCCGCAAGCACTAGCCGCCAGACACAGAAGCTGGAACACGGGAAAGTTTGACGATCGCTTTCGGGTGCAACTCGCCGATCATCCCTCGACCACAGTCACGAGCCACCTTTCCAAGGACGGGCACTACTTCATCCACCCTGACCCGACTCAATGCCGTAGTCTTACGGTGCGTGAAGCTGCTCGACTCCAGACATTTCCTGATAACTACTTCTTTCACGGCACTCGCACACAGCAGTACATACAGGTCGGTAATGCTGTTCCACCGTATCTCGCATGGCAGATTGCGCGGGAACTATGGAAGGTGCTCGATCTTTGGAATCATCCGACGAAGCCAGTCACCGCACACGAATCAACGAACACCATTCCAGGAGAGTACATCGACCCCATGCCTGCTCCGTTCGTGAGCGCAGGCAGCTCATGATCAAGGATTCTCGAAAGCGGGAATTGGTGCTCGCGCCACGCGCCTCCTCGTTGATTGAAAGTCTGCGCGACATGGGATATTCGCTGCAGACCGCCCTTGCCGATGTTATTGACAATTCAATCACTGCCGGTGCCCACAGTATCCACATCCTTGCCGACACACATCATGCAGAGTCGGCCATCGGTATAGTTGACGATGGGGCAGGTATGACCGAAGAAGAACTCCTTGAAGCGATGCGGCCCGGAACTCGCAACCCTCTCGAGCCCCGAACAGAGAACGATCTCGGACGTTTCGGCCTCGGATTGAAGACCGCATCCTTCTCGCAATGCCGTCGGCTGACGGTAATCACACGCAAGAACTCGGTCACCTCCAGCGCAATATGGGATCTCGACAAGGTTGCACAGCAAGACGAGTGGGTTGTCGAGATGCCAGATACTGCTGACACCATCCGTTGGTCGGAGCGGCTTGCGGGAGACGGCACCTTGATTGTCTGGGAAAACCTCGATCGGCTCGTCAACGCTGACCAGCACAATCACGGACAGGATCTTGTGCGACAGCTTGACGAGGCGGCGGACCACATCGAATTCGTCTTTCACCGTTTCCTGTCTGGCAAGGAAGGGAGACAGCCTCTCGGAATCTCGATGAACGAACGTGAATTGCAGCCGTTCGACCCCTTTCATTCAAATCATCCAGCAACACAGCGCCATCAGGAAGAGACGCTCCGTCTTGACGGTGGTGAGATCAAGATATGGCCAATCACCTTGCCGCATCATGGCAAGGTCACCGCCCAAGACTGGAAGAGATATGCCGGACCCCAAGGTTATGTGGCTAATCAAGGTTTCTACCTGTACCGAAACCGGCGCTTGATCGTTCACGGAACCTGGTTCCGACTCGCTCGCCAGGAGGAATTGACGAAACTCGCCCGCGTTGGCATCGACATTCCCAACACCATGGATGCGGAGTGGAAAATTGATGTCAGAAAGGCATCCGCACAACCACCGACACCAGTTCGCAAGCGGTTGCGTGGCATCATCGAAAAGATGGTCGCTCCATCCCATCGCACATTCTCGGGACATGGTGCCAAATTGACCGAAGACAACCATCTCCCTGTCTGGAGGCGGGTGCAGGACAAAAACCATATCTCCTATCGGATTGATGAGGAATATCCGCTACTTGCGATTTTCCGTGACGATTTGGACTCCAAAAAAGCACAGGAATTCGGGCGGATACTTCATCTCCTTGCTTCGGCCTTTCCCCTCGAGGCGCTGCATGTGGATGTCAGCACCAGCCCGAAAGAGGTTATATCTCACAAGATTGATCTGAAAGATCTGTACATGATCGCCTCGTCAATGTGGCACATTCTTCAACGGCGAGGTCTTGCGCCCAGCGAAATCGAGGAGTGGATGCGCTTCGCAGCTCCGTTTCGCACCCAATGGGCCGAGACCTCCGAAATACTGAAGAACATCCGCGAGAATGAAGGAGGCAGTGAAGAATGCTGAAGGGTGTGGATCGACTCAAGATAATGGTCGAAGGTCTGCTGGCTCGGGAGCTACCCACTCAGTCGCGTATTCGTGAAGTCATTGCCGAGGCTCGCCCGGCCTGTCCAAATGTGACCGATACCGAGGCCGAAGTACTTGCACTCGAATTCGAGACCATTCACGGTGTCCAAATGGCGGACGGCGCGGCATTGCAGGAGCAGAATTTCGAGCCTTGGCTGGATGACGCTCGTTCCGAAATCGACTTCTTCTATTGGAACCGCTACTATCGCCTTATGGTCGAAAAGGGGCTCTCCGGACAAGTTCTCGGTGGATTGAGCAACGTAACGGACAAAGTCCTCGGCTTTCTGGAGAACCCCGAAAAACCCGGCAGTTGGGATCGGCGAGGCATGGTGATAGGCCATGTCCAGTCAGGAAAGACCGCCAACTACATCGGTGTCATCACCAAGGCCGCTGATGCAGGCTATCGCGTGATCATCATCATTGCCGGGCTGCAGAACAAACTGCGTGACCAAACCCAGCGGCGTGTGGATGAAGGATTTATCGGATATAGCAGCGCAGGCGGAGCCGAAGGACAGCTGGCAAAGCAGACTGTTCTGGGTGTGGGCGGCTATGACCGTCGCCGTCGGCCTAATGCCTTCACTACTTCTTACAGGGATTTTCACAAGCAAGCGGCTGAAAGCCTGAACCTCCCACTGAAGAATCTTCAAGAGCCCGCGGTTTTCGTGATCAAGAAGAATCAGAGCACACTCAAGAATTTGATCGAATGGCTGAAGGCTCACAATGCACAGCGGCTGGGGACTGAGAAGATACGAGAGCCCATGCTGCTGATTGATGACGAGGCAGACAATGCTTCAATCAACATCAGACACCGTATGGAGGAGGTTTCGCGAATCAACGGACAGATCCGTGAACTTCTCGACCTTTTTGAGCGCAGCAACTACGTTGGCTATACGGCTACGCCCTTCGCGAACATCTTCATCGACCCGGAATCGGAAGACCAGATGGCCGGGCACGACCTGTTCCCTCGCGACTTCATCGTAAGTCTCGACCCTCCCACCAACTACCTTGGCCCCGATCAAATGTTCGGGGGTGCCGAGGGCACTGAGAATGGAATTCTCAAAGACATCAACGATCATGAAGACCTCTTGCCTACAAGCCACAAGATCGATCATCCGATCACTGACTTGCCCGCAAGCTTGAAGGAAGCGATTCGCGTCTTTGTTCTCGCGCGAGCCATCAGGCTGGTTCGAGGGCAGGATGGCGCTCACAACTCCATGCTCGTGAATGTTTCGCGCTTCACATCGATCCAACGACAGGTGCGAAACGAGATACAAACCCTGATTGATCGGATGTCTTCAAGTGTCAGGATTCATGGCGCACGACCCGTTGAAGATGCTCTTCTTGATGATGAGCTTGCCGAGCTTCATGATGCCTATCGAAAGCATTACGAGGCCATTCCTGACATGTCGTGGCCCAAGATTCAACAGTATTTGCACAAGAGCGTCAGCGCCGTGAGCGTTGTGGAAATAAATAGCAAGGCTACCGGATCGCTTGACTATACGGAGCATGAAAATTCGGGGCTCAATGTCATCGCGGTCGGCGGCCTCTCGCTTTCTCGTGGCCTTACCCTGGAAGGTCTGACCGTCAGCTACTTCCTGCGCCGCTCCATGATGTACGACACGCTTTTCCAGATGGCACGCTGGTTCGGATACCGCGATAGCTACGACGATCTTTGTCGGGTCTGGATGCCGGAGGAGGCCCAAGGATGGTACGAGCATATCACCGAGTCCATTGGCGAACTTCGCGATGAGTTGGCTCGCATGCAAAGCGCTAATGCGACACCAAAGGATTTTGGTCTCAAAGTACGCAGCCATCCCGACACCCTCCTTGTTACCGCGCGGAACAAGATGGGGTCGGGCCAAGACCATACGGTGAAGATCGGTCTCGCAAATAGTTTTGTCGAGACAGCAATCCTGCGTCGCGATCAACCAACACTTGATGCCAACCTGATGACAGCCGTGCGATTCGCGGACGCGCTACGCAAAAACGGCTGTGCTCCGGAAGATGGCGAAATAGTCGGCGGTAGCCGCTTGGTGCGAGACGTTCCTGTGAATCTGGTTGACGCATTTCTCGGTATCTTCAAGAACCACCCAGGCTCACCTGCCACCGAGACTGATCCGGTTCGAAGTTATATCCGCCCTCGAGCTGAAGATGAACTGAGCCGTTGGGATGTTCTGTTTGCCGGTATTGAACCAACAAGCAACAAGGCCAGGCTATCTCCTGTGTATGACGGGTTGGGATTCGATCTCGTATGTCAAAGAAGATCTCCGGGCAGGCGAAGCGACCAATCCATGCTGATGGTGACCAACAAACAGAGAGTTAGTTCGCGCGGAATCACCCAATTTGGCTTGACCGATTCTCAGATTCAGGCGGCCAAAAGAAAATATGACGCGAGCGGCAACAATTATCCCGATTGGATCTACACAAAAATCCGTACCAAGCCGCTACTTGTCATACATCTTCTTGCAATCGGCGAGGAAGGTGAGGACTTGAGTGGGAACAAGCCAGTGGCCGCTTGGAGCATAAGCTTTCCAACTACGAAGCGCCCGGAAGAAACTGTGCGGTACGTAGTCAACACAATCTGGTTTCGGGAGCACTTTGGTGGCGACGACTCGGATGATGATGAGCAAGTCGACGATGACTCTTGATGACTCCTGGAAAGACATCGAGCCACCGATCGGGAATGCGAATATCAGTGCACGGCGCGTACCGGACGCGGGAACTCACGCATGGGGGCTGTACTGGGGCGTAGATAACCAACGCCGCCCTCTCCTCATTCTCCAGCATCAGTCAGAACATCTTCGCTCGCGACGGCTGCCCAAGCTGCACGGTCTTCGCGTTGAGGCTCAATCAACCGAAGACCACACCGGAGAGCGCCTCGTCATTCGCCTCACAGACGGCGAGCACAGAGATGTGTTCCACCGTTTCTGCATGGATATCGTCGAAGCTACCCGACCCTCGCACTCCGAAGAAGAAGCTGTCGAACGCTTCCTCATTCGAACATGGCGCTGGCACCACCTTCTCAGGGGAGGCAGAGATGGACGCCTGAACAAGGAAGAGCAAAAGGGCCTCATGGGAGAACTCTACATTCTGGAGCATCATTTGGTGCCAGCCATCGGACCTGCCGATGCCGTATCGGCTTGGGTAGGCCCATTAGACGCACCAAAGGATTTTCAGGTCGGGCGGGTCGGTATTGAATCCAAGGCGTACTCTCCCCTTGCGCCCAAGGTCAATATCTCCTCGGCAGAGCAACTCGACACCGCGGGCACCGCTCGCCTGTTCCTCCATGTCGTCGAAATATCCAGTGCCCTGTGGGAATCAACCTCGGTAACAATTGCCGATGTCGCCTCACGAGTTCGAAATACTATTGCATCTCACGACATATCTGCTGTTATCCAGTTCGATGAACGCCTGAACGCGACCGGGTTTGACTGGAATGATGACTATTCCGACAACCCTCTGTTCATCGGAGATGCCCACCTGTACGAAGTGTTGGAGGAATTTCCTCGAATCACATCGCCCATGGTACATTCGGGGGTGGAGGATGTGCGATATTCGCTTATTCTGTCTCGTTGCGAGCCATTTACCGTCGACATGAAAGCCCTCACTCAGGCCCTATCCGGAGAAGCCGATGAATCTTGAGGAGTTTGCCCGCGACTTTCTTCAGGATGTACTTGCGGAATCCGATGCGGATGGCCAGTTCTCGGAAGATGTGTTCTTCCAGAAATCGTGCGAACTACTCATGGAAGCCGGAGAGCTCGAAACGGCCGACCGGGCTCCTTATCGTGGGAACCCTGCCCGGGGAATTCGTGTTGATGGCTATGGAGGCGACCCTAATGAGGCGGCAGGGACGCTGAACCTGATTATTCTCGACTTTCACATGGCACAAAACATCGGTCGTCTCACTCAAACCGAGATGGATGCCACCTTTCGGCGCCTGTCCAATTATCTGCGCCAAGCGCTCGACAAGCGCTGGCGGGATGCGTTGGAAGAGACCAGTCCGGGATTTGGACTTGCTGACCTCATTGCACGGCGATGGAGTGCCATCAACAGAGTTCGCTTCTTGCTGGTCAGCAACCGCCAGCTCAGCGAGCGCGTTGACGGGCGAGCCGCCGATGAAATCGGCGGACGAGAAGTCACCTACAGCGTTTGGGACCTCCGACGCCTGCACACCCAAGCTACGGCGCACGATGGTCGCGAGGATATTGCAATCGATCTGGAAAATGATTTCGGGGGGTCGCTTCCGATTCTGCCCGCCCAGCAGTCTGAAGACGGCCATCAGTCGTATCTGACTGTCGTCCCCGGAGCGGTGCTCGCCGCAATATACGACAGATGGGGAGCTCGCCTTCTCGAGCAGAATGTGCGGGTATTTCTTCAGGCGCGCGGAAAGGTCAATCGAGGCATCAGAAACACGCTCGAGAACGAGCCGTCAATGTTTTTTGCCTATAACAACGGTATTACAGGCACTGCCGAAGAAATCACTACTACAAACGACAATGGAGGACTGCTGCTCCATGGCCTTCACAATTTTCAGATCGTCAACGGCGGACAAACGACCGCCTCCATTCACTATGCAAAACGCAACAAGCTTGATTTGAGTCGAACTTTCGTTCAGATGAAACTATCCGTCGTCTCGCCCGAAAAAGCGATGGAACTGGTACCGCGAATCTCTGAATATGCCAACAGCCAAAACCGAGTCAGCACTGCGGACTTCTTCGCCAACCATCCTTTCCATGTTCGCATCGAGAACTTTTCCCGTCGCATTCACGCGCCATCCCCGGACGGTACGTTTCTACAAAGCAAATGGTTCTACGAAAGGGCGCGTGGTCAATATGCAGATGCCCGCGCAAACCTCACAGTCGCTGGACGCAAGAAGTTTGATCTGGAATATCCGAGGCGCCAGTTATTCTCCAAGACTGATCTCGCGAAGTTCGTAAATGTCTGGGAGCAGCGACCCCATGAAGTGAGCTTGGGCGCACAAAAGAATTTCGCAGCCTTTGCAAAGCGAATTGGCCAAGCCTGGGAAAAATCTCGGAACAACTTCAACGAATCCTGGTATCGCGAAGCCATCGCAAAGGCAATTGTTTTCAAATCCACCGAACGCATTGTGTCTGCTCAACCGTGGTACCAAGGCGGGTATCGCGCAAATATTGTTGCCTACGCTCTCGCGAAACTCGCACATGATGTTGTAGACCGGAAGTGTGCGATGAACTTTGAAGGCATATGGAAGCAGCAGTCACCGGGTGACGGCCTCAAGTACGCCATTACTATTGCCGCCGAGAAAGCTCACGAGATTCTCGTTCACCCGATTGAAGGCATTAGCAACGTGACCGAGTGGGCCAAGAAGCAAGCATGCTGGGAGAGAGTTCGGACTCTTGACATCGACTGGCCTGACGCTTTCATTGCAGAACTGATTTCTGCCGAGCAACAGCACCACGACGCTAGAATCGCTCAAAGCGAGCAGCGTGAACTCAACGGTATGGAGGCACAGATCGCCGTTGTCAAGGCGGGACCACGGTTCTGGTCGGGTGTGCTGGAGTGGGGCGAGGCGAAAAATCTGCTCACCCCAAAAGAGATCGGCATTCTGAGAGTAGCAACGCACATACCCATGAAAACCCCAACGGACAAGCAATCTTCTGCGGCCCTTGCCATCCTGGGCAAGCTGCATGGCGAAGGGTATTCCGGGAAGCTCCCCACCTCTGTGTAGTTCCACCCTACCAGTCAGTTGCAGTTATTCCCGTCGCAACAACCCCCGACTCCAAAAAGGATGTAGCATCCCTGATCAGAGCATCCCGTCGAGACCCAGAGACTATGCAGGAAGCCCCCGTCAATCGCGTCGATTCACAGGTAGATAACGCCGAGTGGCGCGCATCCTGGTCGGTAGATGTCGATCAGGACCCCATGGCCGTACCGCTCGATCAGATCAATCCCGCTCACGCTGCCTTCTTCGAGGCCAACAAGATACTGCCTTACTTCCAGCGGCTGCGCCAACAGGCACCGGTGCACAAGTGCGAAGAAAGCGAGTTCGGCCCCTACTGGTCAATCACCAAATACCACGACATCAAATATGTGGACACGCACCATCAGATCTTCTCCTCCGACATCAATAACGGCGGCATACGGCTTGGCCTGCCAATACCGGACGATGAGCAGATGCGCTCACTCTCGCATCTGCCCATGTTCATCATGCAGGATCCGCCGGTGCACACGCGCCAACGCAAGACGCTCGCGCCCAAGTTCGCGCCGGGCGCTCTGGCCGGATTCGGCGACCTGATCCGCGGGCGCGCGGCGACAATCCTTGACGGACTGCCCATCGGAGAGACATTCAACTGGGTACGCGATGTGTCGGTGGAACTCACCGGGCAGATGCTCGCCACCCTGTTTGACGTGCCACAGGAAGACCGACACAAGTTGATTCACTGGTCAGACACGGTGGAACGCATCGGCAATCCCGAGTATTTCAAGACACCGGAGGACGGCTTTCGAGAACTCTGGAAGTGCTTTGAGTACTTCAATGCCGTGTGGCAGGAACGGCGGGCATCAAAGACCCCGGGCGATGACCTCATCTCGTTTCTCGCCCAGGGTGAATCGACGCGCGACATGCCCCCCAACGAACTGCTCGGCAACCTGCTGCTGCTCATCGTAGGCGGTAACGACACCACCAGAAACTCGATTTCGGCCGGCGTACTCGCGCTCAATCAGTTCCCGCAGGAGTTCGCGAGGATCAAGGCAGACAGCAGCCTTATCGAAGCCATGGTGCCAGAGATCATTCGCTGGCACACGCCCGTGGCACACATGTGTCGGACAGCCATGGAAGATACTCGTATTGGCGGGCAGCAGATTCGCAAGTGGGACCGGGTCGTCATATGGTATCTCTCCGGCAATCATGATGAAGACATGTTTCCGAACCCGGAGCGATTCATGATCGGTCGGGATAATGTCCGCCAGCAAACGGGCTTTGGGTTCGGCATCCATCGCTGCATCGGCAACAGACTCGCCGAGCTCCAGCTCAGGATTCTCTGGGAAGAGGTTCTGCTGCGATTCTCGCAGGTGGAAGTAGTCGGAGAACCCGGATATCTCGGTTCGAACTTCGTCCGCGGCATCACCCACTTGCCGGTGAAGGTGCATGCGCTGTAGGAATGGCGAGCAGTCGATAGCACAAGACGGAACAGGGATATCGTGAGCAGTTCGGATCAAGTGCCTGCCTCGGCGGCGATGCGGGCAGCGAAGAGCCGCACGAACCGGTCAAGGGATGTGTCCGCGCTTTGCTCCCGCCAGAAACCCGTTGCTGCCGCGGAAGACGGGGTCAGCACGAGACAGGCCATATCGTAGAGGGGCTCAAGCATGAGCTTGCGGCACAGCAATTCGTAGCGCTCGACATACGAGGTGTTGGCGAACTCCGGCAGAAGCGGGAACTCGGCGTTGCTCTTCACCGGTCGCAGTACGCTCTCGCAATCCTCGAGCACGAACACATACCCCAGAAAGGGTCGCGTAGAACATTCAAAAGCTCCCTCACGGTGAGCCGTCAACAAGTCAAGGGCACTACCGACCGCTTCTTCGACACGGTTATTCAGATTGTTGCCGAAGCTTGGACCAACCTGTGACTTGAGCTCGACCACAGCGACCAACCGCGAGTTATATGTGACCGCGATGTCCCAGTTCTTGGTCGCCCGGAAATACCCCGGTAAAGTCGGGTCAGAACCGCGATTCAACACTTTGGCCGACGGCCCGTTGGCCTGAGTCAAGCCGCTGATCATATCTACGAATCCGTCAAGGTTCTTGCCAGCCGTGACGCTACTGCGACCTCCTTTGTCCGCGGCACCACGTTTTGTCTGACGTTGCCTGGCAACGGATCTCGCACACCAAAACTGCCGGACCGCTCTGGCGGCATCGCTGTCGAACGATGTCAAATCCAGGCTCACTTGCTGTCCTTGATACGCGCTCCCGAGAGCAGCCCCCCGGCTTCGCGCTCGAACCGGCGCATGGCTTCGCGCAGATACTGTGCATCGATCTCGACACCGATACTATTGCGTCCCGTCAGCGCCGCCGCCACCGAGGTTGTACCAGTGCCGAGGAACGGGTCGTAAACCGTATCGCCGACAAAACTGAACATGCGAATCAAGCGCGTGGCCAACTCCAGAGGATAGGGCGCAGGATGGTTGCGCGTTGATGCCCCTGTAACATCGCTCCAGATGCTCCGGAACCACCGACGATGCTCTTCCACGCCAATAACGCTAAAGCAACGTTCCAGAAATCCGGGTTTCCGATAACCCCCTGGCTTGCGCTGCATCAGAATGAATTCGATATCGTTCTTGACCACAGCATTTGGTTCGAATGGCTTGCCAAGGAAGCTCGAGCCGCCCTTGCCGACCTCATAGGCGGCGTTGGCGATCTTGTGCCAGATAATCGGCGTGAGATTGTCGTAGCCGATGCGGCGACAGTGCTCCTGAATGGAAGCGTGCAAGGGGATGACCACGTGACGGCCATTGTTCTTGCGTCTCGACAGGCAGACATCGCCGACGACGCAGATTAATCGACCGCCGGGAGCCAACATGGCATAACACTGACTCCAGACCATATCGAGTTCAGCGAGAAAGGCCTCATAGTCATCCAGATGCCCGAGCTGACCATCGCACTCACGATAGCGCTTCAAGGTCCAATAGGGTGGCGAGCACAACACCAGATGAACCCGTCCTGATTCGCTGTGCTCGAGGCGCGTTGCGTCTGCTTGATGGAAGCGGTGCCAAGTCGGCAATTGCGGTAGCACCGCGGCAATCTCGTCGGTCAACTGACGATCCTTCGCCAGCGCCGGGATGGTGGATTGGCGCTTCGGCAAGGCTGCCAGGGCCGACGATGCAAACCAGGCGAGCACATCATCTTTTGATGAATCATCGAATGACGGGGGCAGGGATTCTGCGGCAAGAGACATGGGTAGCTCGGGAGTTCTGTGTGCAACCCTCAGGACTGCGGATCAACCCCGGGCAACAGCTGCTGACACTCTTCTGTCCATACTCGTGAAAGTATAACCCCCGCGGCAAAGCTCCAACACGGCATCACCGCAAGATTCAGTGCCCACTTCCAATGAGGCACCTTGCAGACACAAGTCGCCCTGCCCTTGCCGCCGCAGCCGCATTGCTTCCGGCAATGTTTCGCCGTACAACCACACCGAAGACAATGGAAGCGGTGCCAAGAGACTGCACATCAACCCCGCAACACAGAGGGCAGCCAGGTGGCCAGCGAAGGCACGGCGGCCAGCAGCACAAGCACCAGAAGCTGCACACCAATGAAGGGCATCACGCCGCGATAGAGGCTGCGGGTCTCTACCGACCTGGGGGTGACACCACGCAGATAGAAGAGCGAGAAGCCGAAAGGCGGCGTGAGAAACGAAGTCTGAAGATTGATCGCGATCATGATGCCGAGCCACACCGGATCAAACCCCATCGACAGCAGCACGGGGCCAACGATGGGTACGACCACGAAGGTAATCTCGATGAAATCGAGAATGAAGCCGAGCAGGAAGAGCACCAGCATCACGATCAACAAGGCCCCCATCTCGCCGCCCGGCATGTCCTCGAAGATCGAACGCACCAGTTCGTCACCCCCATAGGCCCTGAACACCAGCGAAAAAATGGACGCGCCTATGAGAATGAAGAACACCATGGCGGTGGTCTTGAGCGTCTCCCGGGAAGTCTCGCGCAGGGTCTGCACATTCAGCCGCCGGTAGGCGAAGGCGAGCAGCACGGCTCCGAGCGCACCCACGCCCGCCGCTTCCGTGGGCGTGGACCAGCCGCCAAGGATGGCACCGAGCACCGTCACAATCAGCAGCAGCGGCGGGGTCAACCCCAGCAGGACCTCACGCAGATTCGGTCGCTGGCGCGTGGTATCCGCGCTGGTCTCGAGTCGCTCCGGGCTCAGCCAGGCAGTCACCAGAACGAACCCCAGATACAGAATCACCAATAACAGCCCCGGAACGAGTGCGCCGGCAAACAAATCGCCTACAGACACGGTATTCGGCGCGAATATGCCTTGGGCAAGCTGCGCTTGCTGATAGGCGTTGGAGAGTACATCGCCGAGCAGCACCAGCACGATGGAAGGCGGAATGATCTGCCCGAGAGTGCCCGTGGCGGCGATGATGCCCGTGGCCGTGCGGCTGTCGTAGCCCGCACTCAACATGGTCGGCAAGGCGATCAGGCCGAGCGTCACGACGGTCGCCCCCACGATGCCGGTACTCGCCGACATCAGCATGCCGACTATCACCACCGCCACGGCCAGCCCGCCGCGGGCGCCGCTCATGAGGCCGGTCAGGCAATCGAGCAGACGTTCCGCAATGCGCGTCTTCTCCAGCATCACGCCCATGAACACGAACAGCGGCACCGCCAGAAGCGTCTGGTTGGTGGCGATGCCGAACAATCTGCCGGGCAGGAAGCCAAGATCCGAGAGGTCGAACACCCCGAACACAGATCCACCCAGAGCGAAAGCGAGCGACACGCCAGCGAGGGTGGCCGCCGCGGGATAGCCGAGCAACAGCGCCGCGAACACCACGGCGAACATGGCCAGAGGGATGAGTTCAATCACAGGCTTGTCCGGGCATCCCCATCACGCATATCACCCTCATCACGCCCATCACGCCCACCACGCAGCGCCAGGCCCAACTTGATGCACTCGGCGAGTATCTGCAGGATCAGCAGGCTCGGCATCAGCAGGATGGTCGTCTTCAGCAGATACACCGCCGGAATGCCACCCACCTCCGGCGAGGCCTCGCCAATGCGCCAACTCGCGACCACCCAGTCGAAACTCCGGACGAACACCACCACACACATGGGCAGCAAGAGCAGCAGATGCCCGCAGAAATCGATGCCGATTTGCATGCGCCTCGGCATTTGCGAGAAGAAGATATCCACCCGCACGTGCCGGTTTTCCTTGAATGTCCAGGCAGCACCGGCCAGAAACACCAGCGAATTCATGTAAATCACCGATTCCTGCAGGGCGATGGCACCTGTGCCGAAGCCGTACCGAAGCACCACGACAATCACCGTCGCGGCGACCATGGCAGCCGTCAGCCACGCAAGACCATGACCAACACGGTCCTGAAAGCGGTCAATCGCCTCGGAGAGGCGCATCAGGAATTGATTCACGCGGCATTCCAGGCGACGGACTTGATGCCATGCAAGCCACACGATTCACGGCGAAGTGTCACCAGACCAGCTTCTCCAGAGCGAGCGAGGCCAGCAGCAAGGCACCGACCCATCCATTGTGCCTGAAGGCGCGCAGATACCCCATGCGCTCCCGATGCACTTCCTTGCCCGGCACCAGATGCTGCCAGACAAACAGCAGGCCGATAGCGAAAAGACTTGCATGGTAAGGCCAGGCGTAGCCAAGACGCAGGCCCATACTCACCAGAAGCACGAGCATGCCGAGTTGACACAGGGCGATCAGCCGCAGCGACCCGGTGATGCCGAAGCGGGTGGCCAGGGAGCCGACACCGGCCTGCTGATCGTCCGGCAGATCTTGCAAGGCATAGAAGGTGTCGTAGGCGAGAACCCACAGGAAATTGGCAGCAAACAGCCACAGCGCGGCTTCGCTGATGCCTCCGGAAACTTCTGCAGACGCGACCGGAATACCCCAGCTGAAGGTCACTCCAAGCACAATCTGCGGCAGGGTGGTCACGCGCTTGGCGTAGGGATAGAGCAGAATGAGGGGTGCGCCGAGCATGGCGGTGAAGGCTGCCGCCGGAGTGAGCAGCAGCAACAGGAGCGCCGCGCAGGTCATCAGGCACACGAACAGTACCAGCGCTTCGGCGGGAGTGATGCGGCCAGCGGCGAGCGGCCTGTGTCTGGTGCGGGCGACCTTCGGGTCGAGGTGCCTGTCGGCGTAGTCATTGATCACGCATCCGGCAGAGCGCGTCAGCCACACGCCGAGAGTGAAAATCAGCAGGGTGCCAATGGACGGCCAGTCGCTTGCGCTCACGATGAGAGCTGCCAGCGTCGGAAACAGAAGCAGCAGCCAGCCAATCGGAGCACCCTGGCGGGTGAGCGCCGCATACTCGCCAATGCGCGCCAGGGCACCTGTGTGCTGCCTCATGATCGCACCGCGCACGATTGGATGTGCGAAGACGCTTTCAGCGCCGACAGAAATTGGGTATGCTGATTCGCTTGTCTGTACATCGTGAAACGAGATACCAATGCGCAAGTGGCAATGCATCGTCTGCGGGTGGATTTATGACGAAGCCGAAGGGTTCGAGGAGGAAGGATTCCCCCCGGGCACCCGCTGGGAAGACATTCCCGATGACTTCGTGTGCCCGGAATGCGGCGTTTCCAAGAGCGACTTTGAAATGATCGAAGTCGGTTGACAGACACGAGACACATGGCCGGGCAGTGAATGGCAGGTCAGTGCACAACCGGTTCCAGATCTCCTGAAGCGTACATGATGCTCAGCCTCTCCAGCGAGAGAGGCCGTATCTTCCCCGCCTGCCCGGCTGTCCCGAAGGCGATGAGGCGATCCTTGATAATCGCCTTCATGGCTTCAAGCTGCTTGCCGAGATACTTGCGCGGATCGAATTCGCGCGGGTTGTCGGCAAGAAACTCGCGCGTTGCAGCGGTCGCCGCAAGGCGCAGGTCCGTGTCTATATTGACCTTGCGAACGCCGTGACGAATGCCCTCCCGAATTTCCCGCACCGGTACGCCGTAGGTTTCCGGTATCTCTCCGCCGTGCCGATTGATACTCGCCAAAAGCTCCTGCGGTACTGACGAGCTGCCGTGCATGACCAGATGCGTACCTGGAATGCGGCGGTGAATCTCGCGCACACGCTCTATGGCGAGAATATCTCCGGTCGGCGGGCGACTGAACTTGTAGGCTCCGTGCGAGGTGCCTATGGCGATAGCCAGGGCATCCACTCCGGTTTTGAGCACGAAGTCCGCGGCCTGCTCGGGGTCGGTAAGCAGCATGTCCCGAGTCATCACGCCCTCGGCACCAACGCCGTCCTCTTCGCCCGCCTCACCCGTCTCCAGCGAGCCGAGACAACCGAGTTCACCTTCAACCGACACCCCGCAGGCATGTGCCATGTCCACGGCGCGCGCGGTCACATCGAGATTGTATTCGTAGCTCGCAGGTGTCTTCTGGTCTTCGAGCAGCGATCCATCCATCATTACCGAAGTGAACCCAAGCTGAATGGAGCGCTGGCACACGGCCGGGCTGGCACCATGATCCTGATGCATCACCAGCGGGATGTGCGGAAATTCCTCGACCGCCGCGAGTATGAGATGCCGCAGGAAGTTCGGCCCCGCGTACTTGCGCGCCCCGGCAGATGCCTGCACGATGACCGGGCTGTCCGTCTCGTCGGCACCTTCCATGATGGCGCGCATCTGCTCCAGATTGTTCACGTTGAAAGCGGGTACGCCGTAGTCGTTCCCGGCGGCATGATCGAGGAGTTGACGCAAGCTGATGATGGCCATGAAGGTGCCTCCGAATGTTCGCGCAGGATTATCGCGCCCGCGTACTGAAAGGCGCAACCGAAACAATCAGGCTGTACGCGTGTGCAGCGCCGCAATCGCCGGCAGCGTCCGTCCTTCGACGAATTCAAGCAAGGCACCGCCGCCCGTCGAGATACAGGAGATGTCACCGGCAACCCCGGCCTTTTCCAGTGCGGCCAAGGTGTCGCCACCGCCGACAACGGAAAAGGCGGAGGACTCAGCGACACTGCGCGCCAGATGCAGGGTGCCGGCAGCAAAGTCGTCAATCTCGAAGACTCCCAGCGGGCCGTTCCAGAGGATGCAACCGGCCTCGAGCAGCGTCTGGCGGAGGCGTGCGCGCGACAGCGGGCCAATATCCACCACCCGATGATGACGCTCGATGGCATCCACCGGCAGGATGCGAGTGGTCGCACCGGCGCGCACCTCATCGGCCACCAGCACATCTTCCGGCAACAGCGGACGAGCCGTCGCAAGCAAACGCCTTGCCTCGTCCAGCATGGAAGCCTCGAGCAGCGACTGACCAACCGATACGCCCGTCGCCGCAAGCAGCGTGGTCGCGATAGCGCCGCCAACCACCAGGGTGTCGGAGATTTCACTCAAGCGCTCGAGCACAGCGAGCTTGGTGCTGATCTTGGCACCGCCGATAATCGCCACGAAGGGGCGTACCGGTGCCTCGACAACCCTCTCGAGCGCCTCGAGCTCGCGGATCAGGAGCGGACCAGCGCAGGCATATCTGGCCACTTCGGTAACACCGGTGGTGGATGCGTGCGCCCGGTGCGCGGTCGCAAAAGCGTCCATGACAAAGAGATCACACATACCGGCGAGCTGGCGCGCAAGTTGCGGGGCGTTCTGCGTCTCGCCGGGAAGAAACCGTACGTTCTCCAGCAGGCCAAGCCCGCCCGGGCCAAGCTGCTGTGCCGTCTCTCCACCATCAATCGAGCCATCGATCAGGAGATCGATCAGCGCCACCTCGCGAGCAAGGAGTTCGCCAAGCCTCCTGGCCACGGGTGCCAGCGAATACTCTGGTGCCGTGCGCGCATTGACCCCCTTGGGTGGACGCCCGAGGTGCGAAGCGAGCAGCACCGATTTCGCGCCCTGTGCGAAGGCGCATTCGATGGTCGGCAGGGCCGCGAGCAAGCGGGCATCGCTCGTCACCCGACCATCGGCGATGGGTACGTTGAGGTCCAGGCGGATCAACAGGCGATTGCCCGAGACAGGTGCCTCCGACAGACGCGGAATCTTCATCGGCAACAAGCCTTGCCTCAGGTGGCTGACGCTTGCGCTCGCAGGCGCATGAGCGCTGCAAGCACGGCTTCCACTGTCATGCCAACAGCCTGCATGGCCACATCGCCAGGCGCGGACACGCCAAATCGCTCGATGCCGATCACGGCCCCCTGCAAGCCGACATGGCGATGCCAGTACGCCGGATGTGCCGCTTCCACAGCCACGCGACACGTGACCTCAGGCGGCAGCACGGCATCCTGATAGTCCTGTGACTGCCGGTCAAAGACCTGCGTGCTCGGCATGGACACCACGCGCACCGCCAGACCCCGGGCACCTGCTGCGCGCGCCGCCTGCACGGCCAATTCGACTTCGGAACCGGTGGCAATCACTATGGCATCGAGTGCTCCGTCTGCCTCGCGGAGCACATAGCCACCACGCTCGATCAGGCGAAAAGCTTCGGCGCTTCTCGCCTGCCCCGGGGTTTTCTGGCGGGTCAACACGAGCGCGCTCGGCCCGTCATGCACAATCGCCTGTTCCACCGCCACGGCAGTTTCGGCGAGATCACAGGGTCGCCACAGGGTGAACCCCGGGGTGGTGCGCAAGTTGGTGAGCTGCTCTATGGGCTGGTGCGTGGGACCATCTTCGCCGAGCGCCACCGAGTCGTGCGTGTACACGAAGATGTTGGGGAGGTTCATGAGCGAAGCGAGCCGCACCGCGTTGCGCGCATATTCCATGAACACCAGGAAGGTGCCCGAGAAAGGACGCAGCCCGCCGTGCAGCAGCATGCCGTTGGTCATGGCGGTCATGCCGAATTCGCGTACGCCCCAGTGCACATAATTGACCGCGCCTTCGCTTGCGCCCGCGCGTTCGGCATGATTCAAGGCGCGCGCGGTCTTGAACAGCGTACCGTTCGAGCCGGACAGGTCGGCGGAACCACCAACAAGTTCGGGAAGCCGGGGCGACACGGCATCGAGGCAGCGCGTGAGTGCCTTGCGGGTTTCAAGCGGAGCAGGTGTCGCCTGTGCCTCCCTGGCCAGTTCTCTCAGCCCGTCCTGCCATCCGGCCGGCAACTCGCCGCGCATCCGTCGCACAAGTTCCGCCGCAAGCTGTGGATGCTCGCGCTCATACTCCCGAAAGCGCTTGTGCCATGCGTCGAGGAGCGACTGCCCGCGGGCGGTCTGATCCCATTCGGCCTTGATGTCCTGCGGGATCTCGAATGGCGGTGCCTGCCAGCCGAGCGCCTCACGAGTGGCGGCGACCTCGTCCTCGCCGAGCGGGGCACCGTGTGTGGCCGCGCTGCCAGCCTTGTTCGGGGCACCGAACCCGATGATGGTGCGACAGCACACAAGCGTCGGACGCTCGCTGTCCGCCGTGGCCGCCGCCAGCGCCTTCAACACGGCTTGCGGATCGTGCCCATCCACGTCACGGATCACCTGCCAGCCATAGGACTCGAAGCGACGCGGCACATCTTCCGTGTACCAGGGCGCAATTTCGCCATCAATGGAGATGTTGTTGTCGTCATACAGACAGGTGAGCCTGGCCAATCGAGCGGTGCCGGCGAAGGATGCCGCCTCGTGCGAGACACCTTCCATGAGACACCCGTCACCGACAATCACCCAGGTGCGATGATCGATGATGCGATGCCCGTCACGATTGAAGGTCTCGGCGAGCAGGCGCTCCGCGAGCGCCATGCCGACGGCGTTGGCGAGGCCCTGTCCGAGCGGGCCGGTGGTGGTTTCCACGCCGGGTGCATGGCCAAACTCCGGGTGCCCCGGGGTGCAGGAGCCGAGTTGACGGAATCGTCCGAGCTCGTCCATGGACAGGTCATAGCCTGCCAGATGCAGGGCGGCGTAGAGCAACATGGACGCATGTCCATTGGACAGGACGAATCTGTCCCGGTCGATCCAGGCAGGGTCCTGGGGCGCGAACTTCATGGCCTGCGTCCACAGAACTTCGGCAATGTCTGCCAGCCCCATGGGAGCGCCGGGATGGCCCGAGTTCGCCGCTTGCACCGCATCCATGGCGAGTGCTCGAATCGCGTTGGCGCGGACTCGCCTTCGACTTGTTGTTGACATGGACTCCCCGATAATGAACGAACGCGCGTATTGTCCGAGTTTGTGCGTTAATGGGCAATCAGTATGATAAGCACACCCCACGGAGACGACCATGTCCGCGCAGCAGGCAGCGCGCCCAACCACGCTCAACACCCTGATCGGGCAGAAACAACGCGGCGAGAAGTTCGCCGCGCTGACCGCCTACGATGCGATTTTCTCCAGCCTGGTGAGCCGTTCCGGGGTGAAGATCATGCTGGTCGGCGATTCACTCGGCATGGTGTTGCAGGGGCACGA
The DNA here is from genome assembly GCA_965199815.1 of Pseudomonadales bacterium. Classification (GTDB taxonomy): domain Bacteria; phylum Pseudomonadota; class Gammaproteobacteria; order Pseudomonadales; family Azotimanducaceae; genus Azotimanducus. The sequence goes on along the minus strand of CBDATE010000028.1, from coordinate 357,685 downwards.
CAGCACCCTGCCGGTGACGGTTGAGGACATCGCCTATCATCTCGACTGCGTCAAGCGCGGCAATCAGGGTGCTCTCATCATGGCCGATCTGCCCTTCATGAGCTACGCCTCGGCATCGCAATCGCTCGAATCATCGGCGCACCTCATGCGCCATGGTGCCCACATCGTCAAACTCGAGGGCGGTGCCTGGCTCGCCAGGAGCACCCGCCTGCTCACCGAGCGCGGCATCCCCGTGTGCGCGCACATGGGGCTCACGCCGCAGTCCATCAATCGCATCGGCGGCTACCGTGTACAGGGGCGAAATCCTGATCAAGCCGCGCTGATTCTTGACGAAGCCAGGCTGCTTGAAGAGGCGGGCGCGGCCATGCTGCTGCTCGAATGTGTACCTGCAGATCTGGCGGCGAAAATCAGCGAAGCGGTCGAGGCACCGGTGATCGGCATAGGTGCCGGAGCAGCCACCGATGGCCAGATCATGGTGCTGCACGATCTGCTCGGGATGCAGACCACTGGCATCAAACCGCCGCGCTTCGTGAAGAACTTTCTTGCCGAAACCGACAGCATTGCAGCCGCCATCAGGGAATATGTGCGCGCGGTGGAAGATGGCGATTTCCCGTCGCCGGCACACTGCTTCGAGTAGCATCCCATGCACATAGTGACGGATGTCGAGCGCCTTGGCCACGAAAGGGCGCGCACGAATCACTCCATAGGGCTTGTGCCGACCATGGGCAACCTGCATCAAGGGCACCTGGCGCTGGTAGATGCAGCGCGGGCAAGAGCAGAAGAAGTCTGGGTGAGCCTGTTCGTCAACCCGTTGCAATTCGGTGTCGGCGAGGACCTCGAATCCTATCCGCGCAGCTTCGATGCCGATGTCAGCGCGCTCGCGTCCCGCGGAGTGGCGCTCCTCTTCGCACCGAGCGTTGCGGACATGTATCCGGGCGGACTCGAGGCATCCGTCAGGCTGTCCCTGCCGCCCCTGGCCGGAGAACTCTGCGGTGCCCATCGACCCGGTCACTTCGAGGGTGCCTGCACCGCGGTCCTCAAGCTGCTCAATCTTGTGCGTCCGGCATATGTGTGCTTTGGCGAGAAGGATTACCAGCAACTCCTGCTGGTCACGAAGCTGGTGCAGGATTTGCACCTTGCCGTTGAGGTGGTGCCGGTACCCACGGTGCGCGAGGCGGACGGGTTGGCCATGTCGAGCCGCAATGCCTACCTCGGCTGCGACGAGCGCGGTCAGGCGAATGCGCTCTATCAATGCCTTCGGGGCGTTGCCAGCGAAATCGAGCGTGGTGCCAGGGATTTCGCGGCGCTTGAACAGGCAGCCATTGCCGACCTTGAAGCGCAGGGATGGGCACCGGAATACATCGCGATCAGAGATCCGCACCTTGCCCCGCCCAGGCAGGCCGGGCAGGTCCGGGAAGTGCGCATACTCGCCGCAGCACGACTCGGCGCGACCCGTCTTATCGACAATCTGAGCGCACGGCTTGCGGGCTGAACAGCGAGAGGTTGCCATTGTCGATCAGGGCGCGCAGCTCCGAACTCGCCAGCGCGACACCGGAAGCGGCCAGATCGATCAATTCACACAACCTGTCGAGCGTATCGCCCTGCTCGGCAAGCTCTCCGGGTGCCGCGCGAGCGCGCTCGAGCACCTGACGCGCCAGTACGCGCAGTTCGCCGATGACGGACGTTTCCGGAAGAACGCCTGCCCTGATTTGCTGCTCGAGATTATCGATGGCATCCGCCAGCGTTCCTGTGTCACAGGATGTCGGCACTTCGACCGATGCGAGCGCGGGCAGCTCGCGGACAGCCTGATGCCGGACACCGCCGGGCGGCACAGCCTTCTGTGCACGAGCGGCCTGCATGAGGTGTGCGAGCGGATGTCCGGCATCGAAGCCTTGCAGTGTGTGCGCAATTTCCTGCAATGCGGGCCAGGCCTCGTGCATCGACCTCGCGGTCTCGAAGGGCGGTCGCTGGCGCTGACAGTATTGTTCGAGTTCGCTTGCCAGAATGCTTGTCTGTCGCTGATGCGCCTGAGCACACAGATCATGCAGGCTGCTCCAGAGTACGCTTGCAGCATTGAGACGAAACAGCTTCCCGAGCGCCATGGCCTCGCGCGCCAGGAGCGGCAGCGCGCGCGGGGCCGTGTCCGGCGAGCGCACGGCGAGGATGAGATCGGACACCGTCGCGAAGTGGCGTTTCAGCTGTCGCGGAATGTTCGAGCGCCTGCATATTCTCTGCCAGAGAAGGCGCTCTGCCTCAATCAGGGACCCAGCCTGCGCCAATGGCGAGACTCCGCGCGCAACGCGCATGTCGTTGACCGCAGCCAGCAGGTTCGGGTTCGCGCCTGATGCGCCCGGAGTTGCGGGAAGCCCCCCGGGCGCGGCACCAAGAATGGAAAGATTGTGTGCAAAACATTGCAAGGCATCCGCCTGCGGGGACTTGCACTGATGCTCCCGCAAGCGTTCGAGCTCGGCGCAGAAAATGGCCGATTCATGCTCATTGCCAAGCCAGAACCTGAGTTCGAGCTGCGCGAGACCCTGCTCGACCACGGCGAGCTTCAGATGATCTTCTCTGGCACCGGCAAAGGCATCAAGCAGGCGCTCGATATGTCGATGCAGCGGCTGTTCGGTGAGTGTGGATGCTGACATGGTTGCTGATAAGTTTGTATGCTTGTCGGATGTCGCTGCGAGCATGGTCGAGCATGGTTGCCGGGGAAACCCTGAAGAACAGGATTTCGCGTGCAGCGCATGTATGTGACGCAGCACACTGAACACGCATAAAGGTAACAGAACAGAGCCCGAGCTCTCACGGAAATCTTCTCTTGGTTCGCGCCGCATTTCTCACCGACCCGATCAACACCTTTGATCTCGCGAAAGACTCCACCCTGAGTCTCATGCGCGCTGCCGCGCGGCGCGGGTGGCAGATCTTTCAGTTTGAACAGCAGCAGCTCTCGCTACGACGCGGAAAGGCCGTGGCGAGTGCCGCCTCGCTGCAGCTGCTCACACCCTTTGCTGAAACCCTTGCCCCGCATGATGCGGTGTCCGGCCCCTGGTATCGCCGTGAGGATGTCGGCGAGATTGCACTCGACACATTCGATGTGATCTTCATGCGCAAGGATCCGCCATTCAACATGCAGTATGTCTATTCCACCTATCTGCTGGAACGCGCCGCCAACGCCGGGGTGCTGGTGGTCAATCGCCCGGACAGCCTGCGTGATTGCAACGAAAAGCTGTTCGCCACCGAATTCGAGGGCTGTCATCCGCCCTTGGTGGTGACACCGCGCGCCGAAGTGATTCGTGCATTTGCCGACCAGCATGGCGATGTCATACTCAAACAGCTTGATGGCATGGGTGGTGCCGGCATCTTCCTGGCGCGCAAGGGCGACCCCAACCTGTCGGTGATGATTGAAGTGCTCACTGAGCATGGCAGCCTGCCCATCATGGCGCAAGAGTACCTGCCCGAGATTCGCCAGGGCGACAAGCGCATCCTGTTGATTGATGGCGAGCCCGGACCATACGCTCTGGCGCGCATTCCCGCGCACGGCGAAACCAGGGGCAATCTGGCCGCGGGCGGCCGCGGCGAGGTGTGTGAACTCGGTGACCGGGAGCGGTGGATAGTCAATCAGGTGAAGCCGGTGATAAGGGCGCGCGGGCTACTGTTCGTCGGACTTGATGTCATCGGCGACTATCTCACGGAAATCAACGTCACTTGCCCCACCTGCGTACGCGAAATCGAGGCGCACACAGGGCTCGATATGGCGGAGCGATTGATTGAGCGCATCGCGAACGATATTGCCTGACGACCGAACGCGGCCGCACCTGCTGACAGCCGCGTTCGGTCTCTCCCTCGCGGTGCATGTCGTCCTCATCGCGGCGCTGTCACTGGCTTCATGGAACACCGCGATGCCGACCGCAACGCCCGCAACGCGCCTGACGCTGACCTACCGGATGCCGGTCGAAGCCCCTGCGCCCGTCGAAGCTCCTGCACCAGTCGAAGCCCCTGCGCCGCCTGCGTCTGCCGAGACCCTGCCTGAATCCCTGTCCGCGCCCCTGTCCATGAACAATCCGCCGACAGAGGTCGGGGAAGATGCGACCGACGGGCTGCCGGAACCCGACATCAGGCTGGCCCCGATTGAGTCCCTGCGCGGGCAATGGCGCGAAACCGGCACCCAGGGTGCTCCACGCCGCATCACGGACGGGCCGCGGCAGGACGCACGCGAGCGCGCGTATCTCGCTGCCTGGCAGCGTAAGGTACAACGAATCGGGCAACTGAACTATCCGACCGATGCAGAGGGCAAGCGACTCCGCGGCAGCCTGCGTCTGCTGGTGATGATCGAGATGGACGGCTCACTTCGCGCTGTCAGGGTCACCGAATCTTCCGGTGATGCGCGCCTCGACCGGGCGGCCATCAGCATCGTCGAGCGCGCCGCCCCCTTTGCGCCTGTCCCGCCCGCTCTCGGGCGCGGTGCCTCGGTGCTGGAAATCGAACGAACCTGGCGCATCGGCGGAGGTCTCTTCGGCAGGCTCTGATCGAGCCCATATACGGGTTCGATCAGAACGTACATTGGGTATCATCGTCACCATGAAAATTCGATTGGACCTGCGCAGCGACACCGTCACCCACCCTCCGGAAGCCATGCGCAAGGCAATGCATGACGCGGAGCTCGGTGATGATGTCTATCGTGACGACCCCACGGTTATCGCACTCGAGGAACAGGCGGCTGACCTCTTTGGCAAACAGGCGGCACTGCTGGTGACTTCCGGTACCCAGGGAAATCTGGTGTCACTGCTTGCTCAGGCGGGGCGTGGCGATCAGATCCTGCTCGGCGACAAGGCGCACATCTACAAGTACGAAGCCGGAGGTGCCAGCGTACTCGGCGGCCTCGTACTGCATCCCTTGCCCAATCAGGACGACGGCACACTGGCTGTGGAAGACATTCTCGCCGCTACACCGCCACCCGATGTCCATTTCGCTCCGGTACGCGTGTTGTGCATCGAGAACACCCACAACCTGGCGGGCGGACGGCCAGTTGGCAGAGCGCCCACCGAGAACATGGCGGAGGCGGCGCGACGCGCCGGCTTGCGGGTGCACCTCGACGGCGCGCGCATATTCAATGCCTGCGTCGCCCTCGGAACCTGCGCGGCGGAGCTCGCCGAAGCGGTGGACAGCCTGAGCGTGTGCCTGTCAAAGGGGCTGTCGTGTCCGGTCGGCAGTCTGGTGATCGGCGAGGCAGCGTTCATCGAAGAAGCCCGTCGCTGGCGCAAGATGCTTGGTGGCGGGATGCGGCAAGCCGGGGTGGTGGCTGCGGCAGGCATCTATGCCCTCGAGCACATGATCGAACGGCTCGCCGAAGACCACGAAAACGCTCGCCGCCTCGCCTGCGGATTGGCCGAATTGCAAGGAGTGGTGCTCGACCCGGACGAGGTGCACACGAACATCATCTTCTTTCGCACCGAACCCGAACGCAATGTGGAACTGGCGCGCGGGCTCGAGGCGCGCGGCATCCTCATGGACAGCGGCAAGGCACTGGGGCGCATGGTGACCCACTCCGGCGTGACAGCAGCCGACATTGACGACCTGCTGACGCAGGTCTCCGAGGTCATGCGCGAAATCTCCTGAGCACAAGGTCTGGGTGTGTGCCGCAGTGTCCCGTGCGCTTCAGATTGTAGCCATGTCCTCGCGCACGGAATGTTCCGGATTGCCGTCGTTCAGGGTGAAGGCGACCCAGTACTTGTAGATGTTGCTGACGTAATCCACCGTCTCGCGGCCAATACGCCGTGATGCCACCACCTCGACATTGTCGAACCACAGGTTCGGATCGAACCCCATGGCCTCGGCCTGCCGCCTGAGCCTGGCAATGCGCGTCGGGCCGGCGTTGTAGGCCGCGAAGGAAAAGAGCGTCTTGTTGAAGTCGTCCATGGGTTCGGATTCAAACCAGGTATCACGGATGTAGCGCAAATACTTGTTGCCGGCATGGATATTGTTCTCCAGTACCGTGATGTCGCCGACATTCACGTTCTTGTCAGCCGCCGTTTCGGGCAGCACTTGCATGATGCCGACCGCCCCGCGGTGACTGAGCGCACTCTGATCGAGACGCGATTCCTGAAAGGCTTGCGAAATGATCATCCGCCAATCCAGAGCGTACATCTCCGCATATTTCCGGAACAGGGGTGCCGTGTCGCGAAACTTCTGTCGTGCGCCAGACGCGAACGGCTTGTCGGCGTGGCGGTGCTGCTCGAAGTATTTGCGCAAGCGCAAATTGCCCTCCAGGGTTCCCGGCCCCTGCTCCTGCAGGAATTCATTGACTGCCGCCTTCAGGCCGGGGGTGCCCTTGTTCATGGCCCAGGCAGTGTTGCCGTCCTCACGCAGAACGATGTCGTAACGCACATCCACATTCCGGAAGATGTGCGCCCAGAATCTGGCGCGGTGCGAATCAATGACGATGCCGGGGATTGTTCCCATACTCACCATTTCGAACAGGTCTTCATCAGAATCATGGTCCGGAACCAGTTCAACGCGCACCGGTGCCCGGCCTTCGGATACAAATCGCTGGTTCAGACTCTGAAGGCTCTCGTAGTAGCTGCTTTCGGCGCGCGTATGCAGGGTTTTGCCGGACAGATCTGCAAGCGCATCAATTGGCGGGCTGTCCGGCCCCAGGGCGAGCACTTCCTGCACGTTGCGATACACCGGATCGGAGAAATCAAAGATGCTCTGGCGCGCGGGGGTGATGGTGAGATTAGCCACGGCGAGGTCTCCGTACCCCTCGCGAAGGGCGGGCAACAGTTTCGCGCGGGACACGGGGATGAACACCAGATTCACCTTCAGCGCCGTGCGTTCGCGGCGCTTGTTGAGGAAATCCTCGAAAGCCTTGAGCATCTCGTAGGCGAATCCGCGTTGCTCGGCACCGTCAAAGAAATAGAAGGTCTTGCTCGGCACTACCAGAGCGCGAATAGTGCGCCGAGCGAGCATCTCGTCAAGGTCTTCCTTGCGCGACTCCATGATGAGCGAAAAATAGGTGACATCCGCTTCCGATGACAGGATGGCATCGATGGGTGATACCTCCGCTGCGTCCTGCTCGCTCGGGGCACATCCCGCCACCAGCAGGATTGCGGCCAGACACGCCCATATGCGGGCGGGCCGCTTGTGTATTCTCTGGCTGCTGCTTGTCACGTGACCCCGTGAATCGACATGCGTACTCTCAAGCCGTTAATTCAAGTTTAGCACCCTGAGGTGTGTGCGGAGAATGTGAGCGCAAAACACAGGTGTCGCACCCGCGAAGGTGCGACAATACCACCTGCCGTTGCTCTTCGAGCCCAGAGTAAACCCCATGTCAATCATTACAGCCATCTGCGTCGCGCCCGAACATGCCGCACCCTTGCGGGAGGCGCCAAGCGCCTTGATTCAGGAGTCCATCGGGTTGGTCGGCGACCGCTACGCGGGCAGTTCGCCGATCACCGTCTCATTCGTCGCCATCGAGGAAATCGAGGCTTTCAACGAGCGCACCGGCCTGTCCATCGCACCGGCGCACACAGGGCGAAACCTGATCACGCGCGGGGTGGACCTGAATCGCCTGGTCGGCAAGCGCTTCAGGGTACAGTCGGTGGAATTCGAGGGCATGGAGCTGTGCGAACCCTGCGCGACGCTCGGCAGCCGCCTGGCCACGGGAGAGGTGACAGCCTCCCGCATCGTGCGTGAATTCACCCACCGCGCCGGACTGCGTGCCTACGTGAGATCAAGCGGCGAGATTCGCGTCGGAGACCCGCTCGACGCGCCTGGCTACTCGTGAGAGGTCGCCCGAGTGGGCACACAGGGTAGCGGGGAAGGGGTATATTGTTGCAGGCATCATGAGTTCAAGTTTCTCCCTGAATAATCACTTCCTGTTGGCCATGCCGATACTGGCAGGCAGCTACTTCGGGGACGCTCTGACCTACATTTGCGATCACACCTCGCGCGGTGCCATGGGCATCATGGTGAATCGCGCCACCAACCTGCCACTGGCCGAGCTTTTGCGCCAGAACGGTCAATCTCCCCGGATTGGTGAAGATGTTCCTGTGCTTGAAGGCGGACCGGTCGAGAAGGGACGCGGATTCGTCCTGCACTCGAACGATGTCGTGTTCGAGGAAAGCATGAAGGTCACGGAGACTCTTGTCCTCACCGCCTCTCGCGGCATCCTTGATGCGCTCGGAGAGCAGGATGGGCCAGACAGATATCTGGTAGTGCTGGGCTATGCGGGTTGGGGTCCGGGACAACTGGAGCGCGAGATGCAGGAAAGCGCCTGGCTGAGTTGCCCCGCCGACGAACATGTACTTTTTGAAGTCCCGCTTGAAGAGCGCCGCGAAGTGGCGGCCTCACAGCTTGGCATAGACATGCGCCTGATGGTGCCGCGCCGGGGTGAGGCGTAGGGCCGTACATCCGGCATTGAAGCGCATCAGGGTGACATGAGCACATGACGCTTTCAGCGATCGAATTATGTGCGGGCGCGGGAGGGCTCTCTCTTGGCCTGGAGCGTTCCGGGTTTGAGCCGGTCGCTCTCATTGACAACGACCCCCACGCTTGCGCCACGCTGCGGACGAACCGACCGCACTGGAATATCATCGAGGCGGATTTGAAGGACTTCGACTTGTCAGCCTGGACCGGGGTCGATCTCGTATCAGGCGGGCTTCCTTGCCCACCCTATTCGGTTGCCGGAAAACAGCAGGGAGCAGATGATGAGCGCGACCTTTTCCCGACCATGCTGAGAATTGTCGAATGTGTGAAGCCGCGCGGAGTGCTTATCGAGAATGTGCGCGGCTTGCTGCATGCCAAATTCGCCGCTGTTCGGGGATGGATAGACGACATCCTGCAGGAATTGGGCTTCGCCACACACTGGGCAATGTTTGATGCCGCCCATTTCGGTACGCCGCAAACCCGCTCGCGCGTGTTCCTGATTGCGCTGCGCAAGGGTGAAACCAACATGCTGGAATGGCCATTTCCAACTTTCAATGTTGGCAAGACAGTCGGCGCAGTGCTCGGTGACCTCATGGCGACCGGAGGTTGGCAGGGTGCGGAGGAGTGGGCCAGGCGGGCCAACAAGGTTGCCCCCACTATCGTCGGTGGCTCGAAGAAGCACGGCGGCCCCGATCTTGGTCCTGTACGCGCGCGCAAGGCATGGGCCGCGTTGGGAGTAGATGGCCTCGGTATAGCGGATGCCCCCCCACCCCAAGGGTTCAACGGTGTTCCCCGACTTACGGCGCGTATGGTCGCCCGTATTCAAGGATTCCCGGATGATTGGACATTCTCCGGCGGCAAGACGCAGCAGTGTCGGCAAATAGGAAATGCACTGCCACCGCCGTTGGCACATGCGATGGCGAGCACTTTGGCTCAATGCCTTCGGTAACTGGCAAGAAAGGCATTCGCGCTTTCCTTCTGGCAAATGTCGGCAAGGTGGTGACGACTGAGGAAATCCGCGAGGCGAGCGGCGGCCAGGGCCAATATGGTCGCCGCCTTCGGGAGTTACGCGATGAAGAGGGTTGGCCAATTCAATCTGACAAGGATTCGGCAGACCTCAAACCGGGTGAATATCGGCTCGTGAACTGGCCACCGGAAAAGCCGCCGCCAGCCTTCTCGCGCAATATCAGCGCCAAAATCCGCGCACAAGTGCTGGAACGCAACGGCTACACCTGCAAGATGTGCGGGATTGCGGCGGGAGACCCGGACGATAGAACCGGCCGACCAGCACGTCTGCATATTGGCCATATCAAGGACAAGAAACAGGGCGGCAGTGATGAACCGGACAATCTGCGCGCCCTGTGCAGCGTCTGTAATCAGGGTGCAAAGAACATCGCTCAAGAGCCGCCGGGGCGCATCTGGTTATTGTCGCAGGTGCGGCGCGCGAAGGAAGACGATCAACGTGCAGTTTTCGCATGGTTGAAGACAAAGTTCTCTCGCGAAAGCGATTAGCAGCCCGCACGACGCGCCTTGCCGCCAGCCCTCTTACGTGCGACATGCACTCAATATGAACGAATTCATGACGCAGCACACCCGCCCCGCCACGCGCCGTTTTATCGCCTTCGACTTCGGCACACAGCGAATAGGCATTGCCAGCGGACAGACGCTCACCGCTTCGGCAAGCCCTCTGCCAAGCATCAGGCACGGTCGCCGTGCGCCGGACTGGAAAGCAATTGACGAGCTACTTGACAGATGGCATCCCGCCATCCTGCTGGTCGGGCTGCCGCTCAACATGGACGGCAGCGAAAACGAGGTATGCAGGATGGCCAGACGGTTTGCCGAGCGTCTTGCGGCCCGCTCGGGATTGGCGGTGGAACTTGTGGATGAACGCCTGACCACTCGCGAGGCCTATGAGCGAAGAGAGCATCGCGGTCGTGGCGATATAGATTCCCTGGCAGCGCAAGTTATCGCCGAAACCTGGCTTCACCAGCAACGCTTGCCGCTCGCCTCCCCGTCGCCCTGACGACCGGTACCATCATGTGCCAGAGTACGCATATGCCAAGGTGTGCATATGCCAGAGCGCGCATACGCCAGAACATGACTGACGGGACGCGCTCGTAGCGCGCCCCGCCTGCCTTGCGAACCCCCGACTACCAGCGCGCGGTGACCCCGATTGACACTCCGTGTTCCGGCCCGAGTTCCGGCCCGTTCTGCTGGCCAGCGTCGAATCCGGAACCGACTCCGTTCGCGTCGGCACCCGTGTCGAACCAAGTGCTGCTCGCACCCCCCACATCAAGATGCTCGCGCCGCGTCGCCTTGAGCGTCAGCGTGAAGTCAAGCGCGGTTTCGCTCAGTTGCGGCACCAGCTCCCAGCCGAGGCTGTAATCTATCGCCGTCTCGGATACCCCAAGACCAAAGCTCGGACTCAGCGTGAACCGGTCGTCAGAGACCGCCATGCCGTAGGAAGTCTCCAGATTCCAGCGACTGCCCAGCGATGCTCCGCTGCCCATGCCAGTGCCGGGAAGCTCCGACACGAACAGCGCCTGTACCCCGCCACTCGACGGCCCGCCTACATCCTGACGCAGGTTCAGCGTGAAGCCGCGCGTCGTCTCTGGCCGCGGGTCATAGCCCAGTGCCGCCGAGAAGCCATATGCTTCCTGCCCGTCGTCCTCGTGCGTCAGCAGCGTACGACCGGATACATCAAGCGTCAGACCAAGGGCTGGCACCCTCCAGGCAACCCCACCGCCGACCTCCACCCCGAAGCCCTGCTCGGCATCGCCTCCGTCATGGCGCACCCCTGCTTCCAGCTTCGGCATCAGGCCACCGGCTCTGCCCAGATCCAGCGCCCAACTGCCTTCAAGACCCAGCCTCAACCGCGATACATCCGCCTGCGATGCGGCCAGACTCGAATGCCGCTCTCCCGCTTCCATCCGCGCCGAACCGGTGCGTGACCAGAAGGCATCCGACACCACGCTCACAGCCGCGCCTCTCCCCTCTGCTCCCAGAAGACCTCCGCGCAGCCCAGCCGACACCATGCTCCAGTCAAGGTCAGTCTCGATGCCTCCCTCGTCTTGCGGTGTCAGCGTCAGGGTGCCCACACCACGCCCCACTGCTCCCCAGACATCCAGCCGCTCCGAGAACCTGTAGGACGCATAGGGAATGGCTGCGCTCAAGGTCGTCTTCACATCACCCAATCCGGCCTCCGACTCCCGATAGCCACCTGCCCCCTGACTGTACGCCAGGGCAACACCGGCCAACCACTGCTCTCTGGCGTAATCCACGCCCAGAGTCGCGGTCTCCACCTCGCCATCAAGACGCATGCTGCCATCCATGCCACGGAAGACCGATTGTGCGCCCCGACCCCAGAAGGCCAGGCTACCTCCACCCTCGTCCATCGCACCGGTTTGCGTGAAGCTGCTCCTGATCAGCGCATTGCCACCGAAAGGTGCGCTTCCTCTCGCTGCCGACGCTGCCGAGTCGACGAAACTGTTGAACACACCGCTGACAGGCAGCCCAGCGGGCACCCCGGACATCTCACCGGAGACCTGTCCTGCAGGTGCCCAGACATTCGCTTTGCCAACTGCCGAATCAAGAAGCGTCAGTCCCGCCAGATTGGCCTCTGTGCCTGCTTCCCGCGGCGCGGTCAGACGCTGCCCGACCCCCTCGAGCGCCTGCTCCGTCACCGCCCGTCCAAAGCGCGCCAGCCACGCCGTCGGCATGGCATCCGAGTTGTTGATCATCCCCGTCGCTACCCCGTCTGCTATCAAGACACCGCGCGGACTCGACAGGCGCACCTTCACGGTCTCGTTCGGGTCATCGTGTGCATCGTTCAGAGTCTTCACCCGAATCCTGCGCTGCGTCACACCCGGCCTGAACACCACCGCACCTGCGGCTGACTTGTAGTCCCGATTCGCCGTCGCCGTGCCCGGCCGCGTCGCCCAGTACACCTTCACCCGATACCGCATTGCCGAGGAGAGCGTCACCTGGAATATCAGGTTCTGCCCTTCTGCTACAGGCTCCGCATCTGCAATGCTCACCCTCGGCACCTGCGAAAATCTTGAACGGCTCCGCTCATCCGCCACGGGCCTACCCGTCCCGGTCACCAATGTGTTTGCCTGCACTCCGTCGTCTGCCATATTGCGCGTTTCGACATGCACTACGTAGGTCACACCGTTGGTCAGACCGGGAATCGTGAAGGTGTTGCCGCTCACTCTGTTGACCGCCGACAGGCTGCTGTCAGACCCTTCCTCGCGCCAGCGTACGCTGTAGCCGTTCGGAGCTTCGCTCGCCGCGCTCCACCTTACCTCCAGCGACCCATCGCCCGCCATCACTTGCAGACCGCTCACGCTCGTGGGCGTTGCATCCGGCTCGGGTTCCGGATCAATCGTCGGCGTGGTCACACTCAGCGTCGCGGCTGTACTGTTCTCGTAATTGGGCGTGTTGCCCGTGGCCACCACCGACACCCTGTAGGTAGTGCCCGCCGTCAGCCCGGTGAAGGCCGCTTCGGGGTTGGTGCCCGTTGTATCCACCGCGCCATTGATCGCAGACCCTCCGCTCGGCGTGGCTGTCGCCTCGTAGCCCGTGGCGTTCTCTACTGCATTCCAGGTCACCGTGAAGCCGGTGGTCGTCTGCGTACCCGCCTTCACTCTCGGATTCGCGGGTGTCGCCAGCGTACCTGGCACCACGTACTCTATTTGCGTCCAGGGGCCCGGATTCAAGCCGGGTGAGACTGCTCGCACCCGCACCTGATAGACCACCCCGATGGTGAATGCCTTGCCCACATTGGTAAAGGTATTTCTGGTCGGCAGGAACAAGTCCGGGTCATCCGGCCAGACCTCCGGCTGCTGTGCCGGCTTCTGCCGGTAAGTGAACTCGTAGCTCTCTGCGCCGGTCACCGCATTCCAGGAGAACATGATGAACCCCTGCGAGCCTTGCTCATTGCCTTGCAGGTCCATCGGTGCCGCAAGAGGAGAGGTGGAGCTTTGGTCATCGTCATTCACCGTCACCGACACACTGCCGGTCACCGAGTCATACCCCCCGCCCGCAGCGGTGTGGGTCAAGGTAACGCTGTCATCGGTCGTGTCGGAGTCCTGAGCGGCGCTCACCGTCACCGTCTGCGCCGTGCTCCAGTTCATCGAGGTGAAGGTCAGCGACGTCGGAGACACGCTCACATCGCCCGAGCCTGCCGCCACCGCCACCGTTACATTCGCCGTTGGCTGCGTCGCCAGCGCCACCGTATAGGTGCCGCTATCGCCCCCCTCGTCCACCGCCAGGGAACCTCTCGAGAACACCAGAGATGGCACCGGCATCGTGCCCACCACGATGTTGAACTCATCGCTGATCGACCCGCCCATACCGTCGCTCGCCGTCACCTTCACCATCAGTGTGCCGGTATCCGTGGATTGCGGCGTACCCGAGAAGGTGCGCGTACCAGCGGTGAAGGTCAGCCACGAAGGCAGCGCCATGTCGTCCGACTTGGTGGCCGTATAAGTGAGAGCGTCGCTGTCGGCATCGCCGAAGGTGTTTGCAGGGAAGACGTAAGAGAAGGGCGTGGACACCGTCGCCGCCTGGTTCTGAATCGCGTTCGCCACCGTAGGCACCTGATTGGCCAGCGTGGTCTCGCTCAAGCTCGCAGAGGCGGGGCTGTTCTCGTAGTTGGCATTGCCAGTTGCGACCACCGTCACCGCGTAGGTGGTGTTCATCGTGAGGCCGGTGAACGCTGCCTCCGGGCCGCTGCTCGGTACGCTCACCGTGCCGGTGAAGGAGTTGCTCCCCTGCACAGCCGTCGCCGTGTAACCCGCCGCGTTGGTCACAGCGCTCCAGGTTATCGTGAAGCCGGTGCGCGTCTTGCTGTTCGGTTTGAGCGCCAAGCCGGTCGGTGCCGCCAGCGTCGCGCGCGATACCGTCACCACGAAGGTGTCTGTCGGCATCGCCGTACCATCGCTCACCGTCACCGTAATTGTCGCCGTGCCCACACCCACCGGTGTCACCGTCACCTGACTATTGGCATCGAGATTGGTCAGCGTGGTCGGGCTCACGGTCGCAACCGCCGCATTACTTGACGACGCGTTGTATTGCAGCGTGTCGCCTGTATCGCTATCAGTGGCATCCACATCCACCATGAGGTTCGTGCCGAAGGTCGCGGCCTTGTTGGTGATGTCCGTAATCATCGGTGCCGCGTTCGCCGCCGTCGGCGTACCCTCGACCTCTGCCGACCAGGCGCTGTCTGAGTAGGTTGTGGAACCCGCAGCGGCCTTGGCGCGTACGCGCACATCATATGCCGTGCCATTGGTCAAACTTTCGATGGCCGTACCCGAGGTCGCCGGGTCCACCGTCGTCACGCCTGTCGTCGCAGTCCATGACATGACCGTGGATTGCTTGTATTGCAACTCGTAGGTCGATGCGCCCATCACCGCCGCCCAATTCGGTGTCAACTCTCCATCGCCCGCCGACAGCATAACCGTCGGCGTACCCAGCGTCGCGCGCGACACCGTCACCACGAAGGTTTCCGTCGGCATCGCCGTACCGTCGCTCACCGTCACCGTAATCGTCGCCGTGCCCGCACCCACCGGTGTCACCGTCACCTGGCTATTGGCATCAAGGTTGGTCAGCGTGGTCGGGGTCACGGTCGCAACCGCCGTATTACTTGACGACGCGCTGTATTGCAGCGTGTCGCCTGTATCGCTATCAGTGGCATCCACATCCACCATGAGGTTCGTACCGAAGGTCGCGGCCTTGTTGGTGATGTCCGTAATCATCGGTGCCGCGTTCGTCGCCGTTGGCGTACCCTCGACCTCTGCCGACCAGGCACTGTCTGCGTAGGTTGTGGAACCCGCAGCCGCCTTGGCGCGTACGCGCACATCATATGCCGTGCCACTGGCAAGGCCGGTGATGGCCGTGCCCGAGGTCGCCGGATCCACCGTCGTCACGCCTGTCGTCGCAGCCCATGACGTGACCGTGGATTGCTTGTATTGCAACGCGTAGGTCGATGCACCCGTCACCGCCGCCCAACTCGGTGTCAACTGCTCACCGCCCGCATCCAGCGTCACCGTCGGCGTACCCAGCGTCGCGCGCGACACCGTCACCACGAAGGTGTCCGTCGGCATCGCTGTACCGTCACTCACCGTCACCGTAATCGTCGCCGTGCCCGCACCCACCGGTGTCACCACCACCTGGCTATTGGCACCAAGGTTGGTCAGCGTGGTCGGGCTCACGGTCGCAACCGCCGTATTACTTGACGACGCGCTGTATTGCAGCGTGTCGCCTGTATCGCTATCAGTGGCATCCACATCCACCATGAGGTTCGTGCCGAAGGTCGCGGCCTTGTTGGTGATGTCCGTAATCATCGGTGCCGCGTTCGCCGCCGTCGGCGTACCCTCGACCTCTGCCGACCAGGCGCTGTCTGAGTAGGTTGTGGAACCCGCAGCGGCCTTGGCGCGTACGCGCACATCATATGCCGTGCCATTGGTCAAACTTTCGATGGCCGTACCCGAGGTCGCCGGGTCCACCGTCGTCACGCCTGTCGTCGCAGTCCATGACATGACCGTGGATTGCTTGTATTGCAACTCGTAGGTCGATGCGCCCATCACCGCCGCCCAATTCGGTGTCAACTCTCCATCGCCCGCCGACAGCATAACCGTCGGCGTACCCAGCGTCGCGCGCGACACCGTCACCACGAAGGTTTCCGTCGGCATCGCCGTACCGTCGCTCACCGTCACCGTAATCGTCGCCGTGCCCGCACCCACCGGTGTCACCGTCACCTGGCTATTGGCATCGAGGTTGGTCAGCGTGGTCGGGCTCACGGTCGCAATCGTCGTATTACTTGACGACGCGCTGTATTGCAGCGTGTCGCCTGCATCGCTATCAGTGGCATCCACATCCACCATGAGGTTCGTGCCGAAGGTCGCGGCCATGTTGATGATGGCCGTAATCATCGGTACCGCGTTCGCCACCGTTGGCGTACCCTCGACCTCCGCCGACCAGAAGCTGTTATCGTAGGTTGAGGAACCCGCAGCCGCATTGGCGCGTACACGCACATCGTATGCCGTGCCACCGACAAGGCCGGTGATGGGCGTACCCGAGGTGGCCGGGTCCACCGTCGTCACGCCTGTCGTCGCAGTCCATGACGTGACCGTGGATTGCTTGTATTGCAACGTGTAGGTCGATGCGCCCGTCACCGCCGCCCAACTCGGTGTCAATTGCTCATCGCCCGCATCCAGCGTCACCGTCGGCGTGCCCAGCGTCGCGCGCAACACCGCCACCCCAAAGGTTATCGTCGGCATCGCCGTACCGTCGCTCACCGTCACCGTAATCGTCGTCGCGCCCGAACCCACCGGTGTCACCGTCACCTGGCTATTGGCATCGAGGTTGGTCAGCGTGGTCGGGGTCACGGTCGCAATCGCCGTATTACTTGACGACGCGCTGTATTGCAGCGTGTCGCCTGCATCGCTATCAGTGGCATCCACATCCACCATGCGAACCCTGCCGAAGACCACGGACTGGTTGGTGATGGCCGTAATCACCGGTGCCACATTCGCCGCCGTCGGCGTACCCTCGACCTCTGCCGACCATTCGCTGTCTGCGTAGGTTGTGGAACCCGCAGCCGCCTTGGCGCGTACGCGCACATCGTATGCCGTGCCACTGGCAAGGCCGGTGATGGCCGTACCCGAGGTCGTCGGGTCCACCGTCGTCACGCCTGTCGTCGCAGTCCATGACGTGACCGTGGATTGCTTGTATTGCAACTCGTAGGTCGATGCGCCCGTCACCGCCGCCCAACTCGGTGTCAATTGCTCACCGCCCGCATCCAGCGTCACCGTCGGCGTACCCAGCGTTGCGCGCGACACCGTCACCACGAAGGTGTCCGTCGGCGTCGCCTTACCGTCACTCACCGTCACCGTAATCGTCGCGTCGCCCGCACCCACCGGTGTCACCGTCACCTGGCTATTGGCATCGAGGTTGGTCAGCGTGGTCGGGGTCACGGTCGCAACCGTCACAGCACTTGACGACGCGCTGTATTGCAGCGTGTCGCCTGTATCGCTATCGGTGGCATCCACATCCACCATGAGATCCGTGCCGAAGGTCGCGGCCTTGTCGGTGATGTCCGTAATCATCGGTGCCGCGTTCGGCGTACCCTCGACATCTTCCGACCAGGCACCGTCCGAATAATTCCCCGGACCTGATGCCGCCTTGGCACGCACCCGCACGTCATATGCCGTACCGTTGGTCAAACTTTCGATGGCCGTGCCCGAGGTCGCCGGGTCCACCGTCGTCACCTGCGTCATATCGCCCCAGGCGGGGAGGCTCGCCAGCTTGTATTGCAACTCGTAGGTCGATGCGCCCGTCACCGCCGGCCAACTCGGTGTCAACTCTCCATCGCCCGCATCCAGCGTCACCACCGGTGTCGCCAACACCGCCCTGTTCACCCTCACATTGAAGGTTGTCGTCGCATCATCATCGCCATCGTTCACCGTCACCGTAATCGTCGCGCTGCCCGCACCCACCGGTGTCAACATCACTTTGCTATCGTCTGCAAGGTCGGTGAGAGAATCCGGACTCACGGTCACCACCGTTGTGTCATCCGAGGCCGCTCTGTATTTCAGCGGATCCATACTATTCACATCGGTGGCATCCACATCTACCTGAGGCGGACTGTCGCTGCCGAAGGTTGTTATCTGGGCACGAATGTTTTCAATGCTCGGTGCCTCATTGACCGGCGTGGCAGTGACAAATTTCGCCGTATTGTCCCTGTTTGTCCGCGTATCCACCCGAACCCGGTACTGCTGACCATCCGTCAGGCCAGTGATGACTGTTTTCGTGGTTTCCCTGCTACCCAAATTCGGATCCGACGGGGTCCAATTTCTCGCGAGCTTCCCTTGTGGTGTATAGAAGACGCGATAGCCCATCGGCGCACAGCCCGCCGCCGTCCAGGTAACCGTCAGTTGCCCGTCACCCGGCTGTGCCATCAAATTTGAGACAGGTGTCCCGGGTGTGGCCGCGGTTAGAGTTTTGACAGTGTCACTTGTCATCTCCGTGGCGGTGCCCTCGTTACCTATCGAATCCACCCGAACTTCATACCCCTGATTGCGCATCAGGCCAGTGATAACCGTTCTGGTAGTGGTGCCGCTATCTAGCCCCTGGCCCGTGGCACCCCACCTCTCATAGGATCCCGTCGGACGCGGTCGATAAAAGACGCGATAGCCCCTCGGCGCATAGGTCGCCGCCGTCCAGGTGACGATCAGCTCCCCGTCGCAACCCGCAACCACCTTCAGATTCGAAATCCCGGTGATCGTTCGTGTCGGCGTACCCTCAACAGGTGAACCGAATGATGAATCCGACCTCCCCGAGCCCGCACTAGCAAGGCTCTTCATGCGCACCAGATAGGTCTGGCCGCCCATCAATCCGGTAATCTCAAACGGGGAGGCGGTTACTGTCCTGCCTCTCCGCGAGCTGCCGCCCCACGATGCGCCATCCTTGGGCCGCCATTGCAGGGTGTAGGCTCTCGCACTGGAATCCAATGTCCAGCTCACCGTCAACTTGTTCTCACCTGCCTCCAGCGTCGGGGACGGAGCAGGCAGACTCGGTTGGGCAGAAGCACTCGTCGGCAGCAGTCCGACAAGCGTACAGGTAATGAAAACCGCCAACGAAGCAGTGAGCCACCGCTTGAATGAAGATCGGGGCGGGGCTGCCAAGGGCTGGGAGCCCCCCCCCCCCCCCCCCCACAAGCCTCGATGCACTTCCTGTGGCGTTTGTCATGATGCTTTCCATCAAGCGATCTCCCTATAGCGAGCAAGATGCACATTTTTCCACAAACGCGGGATTGATGTACAGGATCGACAGAAGGCGCTCCGAACATACCCGGATGCATCATGCAGATGCGAGCAGGCTCACGCCTGCTAACATTCAGCGCATCCTGCAACGAATTCATCGAGGAGAGATTGTGCGAGTCAGTCAATTTCCGCTTTTCACGCTGCGCGCGACACCCGCCGACGCTGACACCGTCAGCCACCGGCTCATGCTGCGTGCAGGTCTCATTCGCCAGCTCACCTCCGGCATCTATTCCTGGTTGCCGATCGGTGTGCGTGTGCTGCGCAAGGTGGAACAGATCCTGCGCGAGGAACTCGAACGCGCCGGTGCAGTGGAAGTATCCATGCCCACGGTGCAGCCGCGCGAACTCTGGGATGAATCCGGGCGCTGGTCCGCCATGGGGCCGGAGCTCCTGCGCTTCAAGGACCGCCACGATCGTGATTCATGCCTTGGTCCCACGCACGAAGAAGTGATTACCGACATTTTCCGTCGCGAGATTCACAGCTATCGGCAACTGCCGTGCAACTTCTACCAGATACAAACCAAGTTTCGCGACGAGATACGGCCTCGTTATGGCGTTATGCGGGCGCGTGAATTCGTGATGAAAGATGCCTACTCGTTTCATGTGGATCAGCAGAGCTTTGATGACACCTACCAGGCCATGTTCGATTGCTATTGCCGCGTACTGGAACGGACCGGCCTCGAGTATCGGGCAGTCGAAGCGGACTCTGGCGCCATTGGCGGTGCCGTCTCACATGAGTTTCAGGTATTGGCGGAGTCCGGTGAGGACGCTATCTTCTTCAGCAGCGAGTCCGATTATGCCGTCAACATCGAGAAGGCCGAGGCGCTCGCCCCGCCCGGGCCGCGGCCCGAGGGGCGCGAGGAGCGCAGGCTTCTGGACACGCCCGGCGCACGCACCATGGATACTCTGGTGCACATGACCGGGATACCCGCAAACCGTATGCTGAAGACGCTTGTTGTGGCCGGTGAGCAGGCACCTGTCGCAGTAGTGCTGCGTGGCGATCATCAATTGAACGAGATCAAGGCGGCCAGGCTTGATGGTTTGGAGCGGCCACTGCGCCTGCTCTCTCCCGAGGAAGTGCAGGCAACGCTCGGCGTTGGTATCGGTTCGCTGGGACCGGTCGGACTGGGACTCGACATGTATGTGGACCGCAGCGCCTGGCACCTCGCCGACTTTGTCTGCGGTGCCAACCTGGAAGACAAGCACTTCACCGGAGTGAACTGGCAGCGCGATGTACCGGAAGTCAGCGCCGAGTGCGTCCGCGACTTGCGCGCGGTCATGGCAGGCGACCCTTCGCCCGATGGTCGTGGATACCTGAGAATGCTGCGCGGCATCGAAGCGGGACATGTCTTCCAGCTCGGCACCAAATACAGCGAGTCGATGCAGGTGAGCGTTCAGGATGAACAGGGCCGCAGCGTGCATCCCCTGATGGGCTGCTACGGATTCGGTGTCACGAGAGTCGTGGCGGCTGCCATCGAGCAATGCCACGACGACCAGGGCATTGTCTGGCCACCGAGCCTGGCACCATTTCAGGTGGCGGTGGTGCCTCTGGGTGCCGAGCGCTCCGACGAGGTGCGACTGGCGGGCGAAGAACTCCATGATGCGCTGTGCGCCGCCGGAGTGGATGTACTGCTTGATGACCGGAACGAACGGCCGGGTGTCAAACTCGCCGATGCCGACCTCGTTGGCATTCCCTGGCGAATCGTCGTCGGGCGGAGACATCTTGCCGACGGCAAGGTGGAACTGGTTACGCGCAAGGGGCGCAGCACACAACTGGTCAGTCGGCAGGATGCCGTGCAGCAAGTGCTGGCGATGGTTTCGGGGAACGAATGATAGACGAATGATGCAGGTCGATCGAATAATCGACCGCATCAGATGTTCTCGATAGCCTCACGCAGCGTGCGCCGTGTCTGCGCGCCGAGCAGCACCTGCCTGACCTCGCCGCCGGGGGCAATGATGGCCGTTCTCGGCAGCACCCGGGAAGCGCCATAGCCCCACACCAGAGCGGGGTCCGCAGCGAACACCGGAAACTCGATACCCATATCGGCGATGTCATCGAGCAACTCTTCGCCCGAGTGAAAATCCTCGCCATATCCGAAGACCAGCACCTCATCTGCGTCGCTTGATTGCGCGAACTGATTGAGTTCGGGAATCTCGTGCCGACAGGGAGCGCACCAGGTCGCCCAGTGATTGATGACCAACACCCTGGCATCAAGCGCGTCTCTCGATACCTGGCGACCGTCGGCGAGTTGCAGCCCATCCGGCGCACAGGCGCTCATGACGGGCGACAGAACGCAGAACCAGATGAGAGCCGCCGGGCCGCGTCTCATGACACCCTGCGTCTCATGACACCCTGCCAAGGGCCGGTTCGTGCACATCCGGCAAGCGAATGGGCGCGGACAACGCCTGCTCGCCATATTGAATGAAGTCCATGAGGGGTTCAATCAGTCTCTCCGAACCTCGATAACTGCGCAGCGCCGCGCGCGTGAGACCCTCGGGGAAGCGCTGATAGAGGTGCAGCAAGGGCAGTTGACGCGCGCTGTGTCCGAGTTGCAGGAACTGCCCCTGCTGACGCACGAGGCCGAGTCGAATGAGCGCATCCAGCACCTCGCTCCAGGCCGATTTCGTGAGGTCTGTCTGCCGCGCCAGTTCGCGCGCATGACTGCCTCCAGGATGTACTATCGCCAGAAATTCCAGCAGCCACAGGCACTTCAGCAGCACGGGAGTATCCTCCGTGTGACGCTCCGGGTCGCGCGACAGGCTCGCCACCAGAATAGCCGCAGCAAGCACGATCGACCAGACAAGATACATCCAGAGGAGAAACAGCGGCAGTACTGCGAAGGCACCGTAGATCACCGACAGGTTACTGAACCCCAGCGCGAGGATGAACAGCTGCTCGGCCAACTCGATCAGGCCAGTAGCTACCAGACCGCCAACCAGCGCATGATGCAGCGGCACGTGGCAGTTGGGCATGGCGCGGAAGAGCAGCGAAATTGCAAGGAAGGCCGAGAGTTCCGGGAGGTGCTGAACGACCGTCAAGCGCAGGGGCTCCATGTCGGCATCGGCGAGCAGCGGTGCCGTCGCCAGATAAGAACTCGCCAGAATGCCGATGCCCACCAACACAGGACCGAGGGTGACCACCCCCCAGTAGCCCGCCAGCCGTACCAGACCGTGGCGCGCCTCGGTGACTCCCCAGACATGATTGAACGCATGTTCCACCGACATCAGCAACAGGATAGTGGACACCACGAGCAACACCGTGCCGACCAGCGTGAGGTTGCGCGCTTCGCCGGAAAACTCGATGAGGAACTCCTCGATGCGACCGGCGCTCTGCGGCACGAAGTTGTCGAAGACGAAATCGCGCAGGACGGTGCCTGCGTCTTCAAAGCCGGGCAAGATCGAGAACACGCTGTAGATGACGGCCATGAAGGGCACAAGCGCAAAGAGGGTGGTGAAGGTGAGTGACGCGGCGAGCGAGGCACAGCGGCATCGCTCGAACCGGCGTACGACCTCTCCCGCCCAGCGCAGCAGGCGAGCGAGATATTGTCTTGCGTCCGTCTTGATCAGAACATGCCGGGGCGAGAAGTCGGGGCCTGTTCAGACCTTGCCCTGGCCAGCGACTACAGATTGAATGAATGGATGTGGATGCCGTACCGGCTTGCCGGCGCGCGAAAACAGCCCCACTCCGTCATGCAGCACTCGATCTTCATAGCCATCAAGCCAAATGGCTTCCGGGTTGCGTTCGACAATGGAGATACTGGAGCGCTCTTCGGCATCACCGGGGCTGCGTATCAGCTTGAAAATCACGATGCCATCATTCGCCTGCCCGGTTACCCGCTTGTCTGCTTGCGCCCCCGTCTGCGAGAAGACATCAAGCGCGTCATTGACAACAGCGACAACTTCCACCTTGCCCTTGAAGTGGCTGAGTGCGAGGCGCGCGTGCGACTCGACACCGGAAAGGCCCTTCTGGGATTCGTTGACAATGCGCCAGGCCCTCTCGATGGGCACGTTAAACGCCTTGTGCCCGACGATATCGCGCCCGCAGAAGAAGTAGTGATTCTGGATGCCGGCGCGCCTGAGCTCTCGCTGCAAGATGTGCAGAGCCTCGGGGTTGTCGTTGATGCCACGAATAATCGGTGCCTGATTGTCGAGACTGATCCAGGGCCGCTGGCGTAATTCGTCAACCGCCTGTCGAGTCGTCGGCAACCACTCGACATCTCCGCAAGGATTCCGTGCATCGCCGTGCTGACGCTGGACCAGAAACTCGTCGGGATGGTTGAAATGCACCATCATGCGCAGCTGCACCCTCGGATAGAGCGCGTGGAAGCCATCCAGCATCGTGAAGAATGCCTGGTCAAACCTGTCCGGGAAGAACGCCAGTTCCTTGGTGCCGATGCGAATGGCATCTATACCCGCCTCTGCGAGTGCCGACAGCCAGGCAGCGAGCTTCTTGTTGCTGAGCACCATGGGGTCGCCGCCGGACAGGAGTATCTCGCGCAGGATCTTTCGTCCCGTTTGCGGATGGCGGCCATGGTTGTCGCCTACGGCTCTGTTATGCCGCCTGATGTAGGCAACAACCTCTCCGATCTGTGCCAGCCCCTTGCGCGCGTTGTACCCGTCCGAGCGGGGGATTGTCTTGCCGGCGATGAGTTCTTCCCGGTAGCAGAAGCGACAGTGCGCCGAGCAGGTGGAAGCCACATAGATGAGGCCGAGTTCATACTTGTGCAGCAGGCCCTCGACCGGGCTGTAGTCCATTTGATTGGCCGGATCAGGACTGCCCGCCAGGTCCATTGTTTCTTCGGGGCTTGCCTTCACGAGCCTCTGCAATGCCTTGCTGTTCCTGGCCAACTCGTAGTAGTGACGAGTCAGCTTGACCGGCATTCTCGATTCGATGTCGCGAATTGTGTCCCGGTTTCGGGTGAGCGCTGCCAATTCGCGCTCGGAGTAGAAGGACAGCATGTCCTCCGGTGTTTTCCTGTCGATAAACCTGTTCAGACCACTGACGATCTGGCGGTTATATCTGGCGGCTGGAATCGCGTCGAGAAATCGCTGTTCGCGCGACGAGGGTTGATAGGGGGTGCCTCCCGGCATGTGCGTCACCTGATTGTTTCCACTGTGTGCAACTCATACTTTCCATCACTCGGGAACTTGCCTGGGGAAACTCTGAATAACAGAGTTTCCCCACTCCAACATGAGGATTGCACATGATAAAAGACCACCGCCTCTATCTCAAATTCGTGGCGAGCCTGTCAGAAATGTTCGGATGTTCGCTGCGAACGCTGCCTGAGCCATTCCACGGTCAGCAGCACCAGCACCGCGAACAGGATCAGGAAAACCGCCACCGCCAGAATCGCCGGGCTGATCTGCTCGCGTATGCCCGCCCACATCTGGCGAGGAATCGTGCGTTGTTCGAGACCACCGAGGAACAGCACCACCACCACTTCATCGAACGAGGCCGCGAATGCGAACAGACCGCCGGAGAAAACGCCGGGCGAGATGATCGGCAGTTGCACACGAAAGAAGCGCCGCATGGGACCGGCACCGAGACTTGCAGCCGCGCGCAACAGGGTACGGTCGAAACCTGCGAGGGTGGCCGTGACGGTAATCACCACGAAGGGTGCCCCGAGGGCCGCGTGTGCCAGAATCAACCCCGCGTGGGTCTGCCCCAGCCCGAGATTCGAATAGAAGAAGAACACGCCCACTGCCACGATGATGATGGGCGTGACCATCGGAGATATCAGCAGCGCGGTAATCGCGGTGCGCCCAGGCATTGACGGACTGGACAGACCGAGCGCCGCCAGCGTCCCCAGGATGGTGGCCAGCAAGGTCGAGGCAATGCCGATCATCAGGCTGTTGACCAGTGCACGATGCCACGCATCGTCCTCGATGATGCTCTGGTACCAGCGCAGTGACCAGGCATCGGGGTCCAGACGCAACATGCCTTCGGTAAAGGTGAAGTAGGGCTCGGCATTGAAGCTCAGCGGCACGATCACCAGAATCGGTGCCAGCAGGAATACGAACCCCGCCACACAGAAGGCATTGAAGCCGTACCGGCCCAGGCGTCTGGCCAGCATCGTCTTCGTACCGGGGTTCATGCCCATGTTCGGGGGCATCGCCGCCCGTGCTCAGCACGGGATGCCGTCTTTCCTGTCGTTCTCATAATCAGCCCAGCTTCATGCGTTCGATACCGATCACGCGGCTGTAGAGCAGGTACAGGACGGTTACCGCGACCAGCAGAATGCTGCTCAACGCGGCGGCCAGCCCCCAATTCAGCGAAGTTTGCACGTGATAGGCGATCTGGCTGGAAATCAGCTCGCCAGTACGCCCGCCCACCAGTGCCGGCGTGATGTAGTAGCCGATAGCCAATATGAAGACGAGCAGCGAACCCGCGCCTATGCCGGGCAGCGTCTGCGGCAGATACACGCGGCGAAACGCCTGCAACGGGGTGGCCCCCAGAGACACGGCGGCCGCCATGTGCGAGGCCGGTATGGAGCGCATCACCGAGTAAATCGGCAGCACCATGAATGGCAGGAGCACATGCGTCATGGCTACGAAGGTGCCGGTCATGTTGTAGATCATCGACAGGCGGCCCGCGTCTGCAATCAGGTTCAGGGACACCATGAACTCGTTGATCACACCCTGGCGTTGCAACAGCACAATCCAGGCAGTTGTGCGTACCAGCAGCGAGGTCCAGAAGGGCACCAGCACGAGCAGCAACAAAATCCTGCCGCGAGCGGGCGGCGCGGCGGTGATCACCCAGGCAATGGGATAGCCGATGGCAAGACACAGCAGCGTCACGCCCAGGCTGACCAGCAAGGTGCGCCACATGAGCGGTGTATAGACGCGCTCGCCCGCCTTCTTCGGGGCAATGCCGCCGTCCGCTCGCTGCTCGAGATCCAGTGCCTGCAGATAGTGGCGCGAGGTAAATCGCGCGCCAGCTTCGCGGATGGCCATCCAGGTGGCTGGTTCTTCCCAGGCGGAGTCGATTGCGGCAAGGGTGCTCTGCCACGAACCTGCCTCTTCGGCTCTTGCCAGGCGTCGCGCGCTGCGGTTGAGGAGGCCGCGCATCCCGCTCTGCACGCGGTTGATGGCACCGCTGACGCGCGCCAGCTCGGAACGCTTGTCACTCAGCGCTGTGAGTTCCGTGGCGATTGCAGCGAAGGCTTCTTGCGGGGGAAGCGCCTCGCCGTTCCATTTCCCAAGCTCCGCGATGGTGAGCGGCAGAACCCGTGCTACTTCCGGTTGATAGGCGCTTCTGGTCAGCAGCGTTCCCAGCGGAATGATGAAGCTGACGGTCACAAAGGCGAGCAGCGGCAGCACCAGAGCAAGCGCACGCAGGCGCGGTGCGCTCAAGTATGGAAACTTGTGCAGCACTACATCAGCGCGCCAGCCAGGCGCTGAAGCGTTCATTCATATCGTCGCGGTTTGCGCTCCACCAGCGCCAATCCAGGGTCAGTGCGCGCGCAAGGTTCTCCGGTGCGGTCGGCATGTGCACACGCATCTCCACGCCTGTATCCAGGTGCCTGTTCACCAGCGCCCGGGACGACACGCGCGCCGGCCCGTAGGAGATGTACTTGCTGATATTGGCGATAGAATCAGGTCGATTGGCGAACAGAACGAACTGTCTGGCCGCCTCGTATCGAGGCGTTCCGGCGACGATGGCGAGGAAGCCGCTATCGAGCGCCTGCCCGTCCCAGACAATCACGAAGGGCTGGTTCTCCAGCACCTGGGCATTGAAGATGCGCCCGTTGTATGCGGTGCTCATGATGACCTCGCCGTCGGCAAGCAATTGTGGCGGCTGGGCACCGGCTTCCCACCACACCACATGCTCCTTGATGGTGTCCAGCCTGGCGAACGCGCGCGCCAGACCTTCCGGGGTATCAAGCGTGGCATAGATATCCTCCGGAGCCACGCCATCGGCCAGCAAGGCGAACTCGAGGTTCACCAGTGGCGCACGACGCATGCCGCGTCGCCCCGGATACTTCTCGAGGTTGAAGAAATCCGCGATGGTTTGTGGCGGAGGGCCTTGCAGAATATTGGCGTTGTAGGCATAGATGGTGGAGTAGAACAGCATACCGGCACCACAATCGGAAACCAGTTCGGCGGGAAAGTCATCCTCGGCCGCTTCGCCGTTCACCCCGTCCGGCAATTCGCTCACATCGATGAATTCGATCAGGCCCTCGTCGCAGGCGAGTCGGGCGTTCGGCATCTCCATGTCCACGACATCCCAGTGCACGGCACCGACATCGACCTGGGCGCGAATCTGCGCCAGCCCGCCGTTGTAGTCTTCCAGGCGCACCTCGATGCCGGTTTCGGCAGTGAAAGGCTCGTGCCAGGCGCGCTGCGAGGCGAGCGCATAGGAGCCGCCCCAGGACACCACCGTGATGGCTTCCGTCGGCGCAGCCTGTACAGGTGCCAGCCAGGCAATCGCCATGCACGAGGCCCATGCCATGCGCGATGCGGGTGAGAACAGATGCAAAAAAGCGTGATTCATGAGGCTGCTCCGTGCAGTGTGTGGGCGGGCTTGGGTCAGAAATCTTCGGCTTCCAGCGCGCGACAGTCCAGCGCGCCCCAGCCGATGCGCACCCGGTCTCCCGCCAGGATGCCGCCATGTCCCACCACATTGGGAATCTTGACGATGAAGTCCGGAGTGCCGCACACCAGCAGCCGCACCCGAAGATGATCGCCGAGGAAGTTGACATCTTCCACCGTGGCATCGAACTCGTTGGCGTAGCGCATGGACAGCGGTGCGATATTCACCCGTTCGGGGCGAATGGCCACCAGGGTTTCGCTGCCGGGAGCGAGCTCCGCCATGTGCGCGGCATGCAGGCGCTCGTCGCCCACATCCACTTCGCACACGCTCTGATTGACGGAGCGGATGCGTCCCTTCAGCAGGTTGTTTTCGCCGATAAAGCTGGCTACGAAGGGGCGCTGCGGCTCTTCGTACAGGACCTCCGGCGAGGCAAGCTGCTCGATGCGTCCGGCGCGAAAAACCGCCACCCGATCGGACATGGACATGGCTTCGGTCTGATCGTGAGTCACGTAGAGCACCGTTACGCCGAGTTGGCGCTGAATGCGACGAATCTCGTACTGCAACTGCTCGCGCAGGCGCCGGTCGAGCGCGCCCAGAGGTTCGTCCATCAGCACCAATTCCGGCTCGAAGACCAGCGCACGGGCGATGGCCACGCGTTGCTGTTGTCCGCCGGAAAGCTGACTGGGTCGGCGCTCCTCGTAGCCTGTGAGACGCACCAGTTCCAGCGCCCCGGCAACCCGTTCGCGCCGCTCGTTTGCGCCGAGACCGCGCACTTCCAGCGGGAACGCCAGGTTATTCCCCACGCTCATGTGCGGGAACAGGGCGTAGTTCTGAAACACCACGCCGATGCCGCGCTTGTCCGCAGGCAGATCGGCCACCGACACATCGTTGATGCGTATGTCACCAGAGGTGGGTGGCTCGAACCCGGCCAGCATCATCAGACAGGTGGTCTTGCCGGAGCCGGAGGGTCCGAGCAAGGTGAGAAACTCGCCGCGCTGAAGCTCGAGATCAAGCTCCCGAACGACCCAGTTCGAATCGCCGTATCGCTTGCAAGCCCCGCGGAATTCAACGTGGGGGAGGATGTCACTCATAGCCTGTTGCGGGTTTTTTCGCGCACGGCGAGGAACTCCGGGAGGGCGACGGCACGGGGTGACGCAGAAAGCTCGGGGTGTGCGGGAGTGCGTATCATGGGGCAAACTGTATCAAAAGGTTGACGGCAAGACGAATGGGTGGCTCTTTGCGGACGCGCTATCGCGGCTGCCTCCTCGGTCTGGCCGCAGGTGACGCTCTGGGCACGACGCTGGAGTTCTCCTGTCCAGGCAGCTTCGAACCAGTCACGGACATTGTTGGCGGGGGGCCTTTCAACCTCGAGCCCGGGCAATGGACCGACGACACCTCCATGGCCTTGTGTCTTGCGGAAAGTCTGGTCGAGCAACAGGCGTTCGTTCCCGCAGACCAGATGCACCGCTACCTGCGCTGGTATCGGGAAGGGTATCTCGGCAGCAATGGAACCTGCTTCGATACCGGGGCGACTGTCAGAGCGGCTCTCGAACGTTTCGAGTCCGGACGAGAGCCCTTCGCCGGTGAGACGAATCCTGCATATGGCGGGAATGGTTCCCTGATGCGACTGGCACCGGTACCGCTCGCTTTTGCCAATGCTCCCGCAGAAGCCATCCGGCTCGCGGGAGAGATGTCGCGCACCACGCATGGTGCGCCGGAACCGGTCGATGCCTGCCGATATTATTCGGGTCTCATTGTCGCTGCGCTGGCCGGAGTGGCGAAAGAGGATTTCCTGCAACCCCGGTATCACCCGCTCGATGGCACCTGGCCACCAGCCGCACTGGCACCCGCAATCGACGAGGTAGCCGCCGGCTCGTTCAAGGAAAGGCAACCGCCGGAAATTCGTGGCACCGGCTATGTGGTGCGCGCGCTGGAAGCGGCGTTATGGGCTTTTTGGCGCACTGGAGATTTTGCGACGGGCGCGCTCGCTGCCGTCAATCTGGGCGACGACGCGGACACCACCGGCGCCATCTACGGGCAGTTGGCCGGAGCCTGTTATGGCGTTGAAGCAATTCCCGCAAGATGGCGCAGCATACTCGCCAAGAGTAACCGGATCATCAGGCTGGCGGACGGGTTGCTTGCGTTTTCGCGGCGCTCGGGGAAGTAGGGGGTTCGGTCTCGCGGCCGGGACATCCCGCGTCGCACTCCAGGCGGGCGAGAAGCGCGCACATGCATGTGCGCGCTTCGTCACACAGCGTTCACAAACTTCCAATACGCTGTTTGCAAGTTCCCGTAGCCATTGCCCTGAATCATGCACACACTCAATCCTGGCCTGCGCCTGCTTGCCTCGCTTCTGCTCTTGTCGAGTGCGCCTCTCCTGTCTGCTGCAACCATCGAGGGGCGCGTGAGCGACCAGACCGGTGGCGTGTTCTTTGGCGGTGCCATAGTGACGCTCCTTGCAACCGGAGAGGAACAGGCCGCCAGCGAAGGCGGGCGGTTTCGCTTCACCGGATTGTCTGCCGGCGAGTACGAAATAGAAGTGCGTTATGTAGGCACGGCACCGGTGGTGGAACGCATCACGGTACCGGAGAGCGGTGCGGCGCAAGCCGAAATCAGGATCGGCGAGGAAGTGGAGCTCGTGGAAAACATCATAGTGGTCGGCCAGGCTGCCGGCACTTTTGGTGCCATCAATCAAATGCGCGCCGCGGACAATCTCGTATCCATAGTCACCTCGGATGCGATAGGTCAGTTCCCCGACGAGAACGTCAGCGAAGCCCTGCAGCGCGTGAGTGGCGTATTCATCGAGCGCGATCAGGGTGAAGGTCGGTTTGTGGGTGTGCGCGGCATAGACCCGCGTCTCAATGTCGCGAGCATCAACGGCCTGAATGTTCCTGCACCGGAGAATGACCGGCGTAATGTGGCGCTTGACGTTATTCCGTCTGACTTGGTTGAAAGCCTTGAAGTGACCAAGAGCCTGCGCCCGGACCAGGACGGCGATGCCATAGGCGGGACCATCAACATCAAGAGTCTTACCGCGTTTGACAGAAAGAACAGGAGTTACAAGCTCGAAGGAAGAAGCTACTACAACGACATGGCAGGCGAATACGGACACAAGATTTCCGCGACCTTCACAGATGTCTTTGCTGCTGTCGGCGGGGAGTTGGGAGTTGCCGTGAGCGCTTCGAGCAACGAACGCAAATTTGCGATTGACAATGTGGAATCCGATGGCGGCTGGGAACGTGATGACGGTGTGCGATTCCATGAAGAAATGGAGGCGCGCAACTATCTCATCACCAGAGAGCGCGATGGTCTGGCGCTGAACCTGGATTTCCGCGCATCCGATAGCTCCAGCTACTATCTGCGCAGCCTTGTGAGCCGGTTTAGCGACCAGGAGTTTCGCAATCGCATCGAATACAAGCTCGACAAGGGCGACATGACCTTCGACGCAGCGAGCCTCACCGCCACCGGCACCGAGTTGCAGCGGGAACTCAAGGACCGCTACGAGGAGCAGGAGATTTCCTCGTTTCTTGTCGGCGGCGAGAATCTCGTTGGTGATTGGACGCTCCAGTACAGCCTCGGTTTTTCCGAGGCGAGCGAGGAGGAACCGGGAAGAATTGACTCCGAATTTGAATATGACGATGTGGCCTCGGCAGGCTATCGCGGCACGGGCGATACGCCAGAGCTTTTCCACAGCGAAGATGCCGATGTTGCGAACAACTTCGAGCTCAAGGAAATTGTCATCGAGGACAATGCCACACAAGATGACGAACGCGCCTATCGATTCGACGTACAACGCGAAGTGGATTTCGGGGACTACTCCGGGTACGTGAAATTCGGCGGCAAATTACGCCAGCGCACCAAGAAGAATGATGCCAACCTGCACATATTCGAGGACTTCGACGATGCATTTGAAGACACTCCGCACCTTGGTCAGTTTGTCGCCCAGGGCGGAAGCTATCAGCTTGGCAGCTACGGCCCTTTCGTGGATTCCGCCCTGCAAAGGCGTTTTGTTCGGGAGCACATATCCGGCAACAGCGCCTGCACACTTGCAGGTTATGATGAAGGCACCTGCCCCTTCATCATGGATGAGGATGGTTCGCGTCTCGGCTCGGCACGGGATTACGAGATGCGCGAGGATGTGGGCGCGCTCTACGTGATGAGCCGCATGGACTTCGATGATCTGCGCATCCTGTATGGCCTCAGGTACGAGCATACGGACTTCGAGGCCGATGGTTTCCTTGTGCGCGCCGTGGATGTGCCGGGCGAAGACGATGTGCAGGTAACGGAGGTCAACTTCGCCAAGGATTACGGCAATCTGCTCCCGAGCGTCAATATCCGCTACAAGCCGAGTGACAACCTGATACTGCGGGCCGCCTATACCGAAGCCATAGCGCGTCCGTCCTTCGGCGACGTAACCCCGACCGCCGAAGAGATTGAGATCGAACAGGATGATGATGAAATCAGCCTCGAGGCGCAGGTTGGCTTCCCCGGCCTGTCTCCCTACGAATCGCGCAACCTTGATTTCTCGGTGGAGTACTATCCCGAAAACCTTGGTATTCTGAGCGCAGGTCTCTTTTACAAGGAAATCGACAATTTCGTCTTTCTGGCGGATGTCAGCAGTGTCGCCGACCCAGCACTCTATACGGGTGGCATTGCGGTTACAGATGTCGAGATATTTCAGCCCGTCAATGGCGATGCCGCCGAACTTCTTGGCCTGGAACTTGGCTGGACGCGCTACTTCTCCGACCTGCCATCGCCTTTTGATGGCTTGCTGCTTATGGCCAACGCTACCCTCACGGACAGCGAGGCCAGCCTGGGGCTCGGCGACAATGCGACGCGCCCGGACGACATCGCGCTTCCGCTCCAGGCGGATTTGGTCGCGAATTTCATCATAGGGTATGAGAAGTACGGCTGGAGCCTGCGGCTGTCCTCCGCCTGTGTGAGCGAACGTCTCGCTCAGGTCAACCTTGAAGATGTGAGCAACGACCTCTACGAGGATGGGCACAATCAGATTGACCTGACCGTGAAATATGATGTCTCCGAGAATTTCCAGGTGTTCTTCAACGCCATCAACCTCAATGAGGCACCGAACTACCGCTACTACGGGCGGACCAGCCACAATGCACAGTACGATGAAATTGGGCGCTCGTTTGTGCTCGGTGTCAGTTACAGAAATTTTTAGGAGCCTGTTGTGATGTTCTTTCGGCGCATGTGGCGTGGAGGTGCCTTGCTGGCCTTTGCGGGCCTCGCTGCTGGTTGCAGCGGGCAAGAGGTTGAGTACGCGCCATACCCGGGCGTGTACGCCGAAATCGAAACCGACCCTGTTGCGAGCTCGGGCGATGCGGCGGACGATCCGGCGATCTGGATCGACTTCCGAAATACCGAAAACAGCCTGATTCTCGGCACCGACAAGAGACGCGGACTGATGGTGTATAACCTTGACGGCAGGCAGCGACAGGCGCTCGAGCGCGGCAGGCTGAACAATGTGGACCTGCGCCAGGGAATCACTCTGGCGGGCACCGCCACGAGCCTGGCGGTAGCTACCAACCGCAGCGAAAAGACACTTGATATCTTCGCGATTTCCGCTGAAGGCACGGTTGAATTTCTGCTTGCCCAGCCGTTACGCCTTGCAGACCCCTATGGCCTGTGCATGTTCAGGAAGGGCGCTGGCGACAGCCAGGTGTTCGTGAACAGCAAGGATGGTGCCTGGGAGCACTGGCAACTGACCTCGGACGGTGTGCTTGCCCCCGAACTGCTTGGCGGTTTTGCCTTTGACACTTCACCGGAGGGCTGCGTGGTTGATGATGAGACAGCTACGCTCTATGCAGGTGAGGAGGAGCACGGCATCTGGGTGATGCCTGCCGACTTTGCACGGGCTGACGAGCACAAGTTGCTGGATACCGTTGGCGAGCGCGGACATCTGGTGGCGGATGTCGAAGGCATGAGCATTTTCAAGGGTGCGGCGGGCGAGAAGTTTCTGCTGGCATCAAGCCAGGGAGATGCCAGCTTTGCCGTGTACGACATCGGAACTGTTCTGGCATCTGATCTGTCGGGAGCGAACTATCTCGGGTCGTTTCGCGTCCTGGATGCTCCGGGCAAGGCGATTGACGGTGCTGAAGACACCGATGGCCTGGACGTGACACCCTATCCACTTGGTGCCCGGTTTCCGCGCGGTGCACTGGTGGTGCAGGACGGGGAAAATCGCCACCCGGACGAGAATCAGAACTTCAAGCTGATCGACTGGCGGCTGGTGGAGCAGGCGCTTGAGATTCGACAGGGAAACTCTGAATAACAGAGTTTCCCGTGCGGCACATGGATGTGCCGCCAGATTCAGTGCCGTAAGGCATTGAATCTGCGAGCAAATCAGAAGCGTACTTCTGATTTGCGAATCTGATCAAGTCCACGGATGGACTTGATCAGAGCATACATAGGGAAGATCCGTTATTCGGAGTTTCCCTGATGCAACCCCGCAGTCTCGCGACGCTCCTGTATGATTTTCATATCCCTCGATTGAACAGAGCACCGCACCTCAAGTGGAGCAACCACAACTGAAGGCTCGGGTAGCGGAGCGCGCTATCGCCTATGTGCGCGCATACCTTCAGCCCGGAATGGTGCTCGGCATCGGCACAGGCTCCACGGTCAACCACTTCATCGACCTGTTGCCGCAACTTGGCCATGAACTGCCAACCTGTGTCGCGAGTTCCGAGGCCACTGGCACAAGACTGCGCGCGCTCGGGTGCCCACTCGAGGACTTGAATCAGGTTGCCGAGGTGGCGCTCTATGTGGATGGTGCCGATGAGGCCGACCCCGAGCGCAGGTTGATCAAGGGTGGCGGCGGTGCCCTGACGCGCGAAAAGATACTGGCATCGGCCAGTACGCACTTCCTGTGCATCATTGACGAACGCAAGCGGTGCCCACAACTCGGCACCTTCCCGCTACCCGTGGAAGTCCTGCCCATCGCCGTGCGGCTGGCATGCGTCCATCTCTCACGCTGCGGAGGCCAAGCCGAGCACCGGTCCGGGTTCGTCTCGGACCAAGGCAACCCGGTCCTTGACGTTCGCGGGCTTGATTTCTCCGCACCCGAACATCTCGAATCCACCATCAATCAGATTCCGGGCGTTATAGGGAACGGACTCTTCGCGCATCGCAGAGCCGACCTGATCATGGTCGCCTCCCAATCCGGCATTTCCACCTACTGACGTGCCTACTGATCTACCTACCGACATGCACAGCGCCGACATACTCGCAAAACTCAACGAAGAGCAAGAGCGCGCCGTGTGTGCTCCGCTCGGCAACTCGCTGGTACTCGCGGGTGCCGGCACGGGCAAGACGCGCGTCCTCACTCACCGCATCGCCTGGCTCGTCTCTCGGGAGCGCATGCCGATGCGCAGCATTCTGGCGGTCACCTTCACCAACAAGGCAGCGGGCGAAATGCGCGAACGCATCTCGAATCTGCTGCACACACCCATGGCCGGTGCCTGGATTGGCACCTTTCACAGCATCGCCCTGCGCCTGCTCAGGAATCACCGGCACGAAGCCGGGCTCGGTGCGGACTTCGCCATTATCGATGCCGACGATCAGCTGCGCATGGTCAAGAGGTTGCAGGGAGACATGAACATTTCCGTTGACCGCGTCAACCCCCGCCAGACCCGTGCCTACATCAATCGACAAAAAGAGAATGGCTGCCGCGCCAGAAACTCCCTGTCGCTCGGAGATGCCTGTGAGTCGGAATACCTGCGCGTCTATCATGCCTACGAAGCCAGGTGTCAGGCGGAAGATCTGGTGGATTTCGGGGAAATGCTGTTGCGTTCGCTGGAGATGCTTCAGGGCCATCAGGACCTGCTTCGCCATTACCGGCAAGTGTTGGGCAATGTGCTGGTGGATGAGTTTCAGGACACCAACAGCATTCAATACGACTGGCTGAGATGTCTCGCCGGTCAGGGTCAGAGCTTCATGGCCGTCGGCGACGACGATCAGTCGATTTACGGCTGGCGCGGCGCGGAAGTTGCCAACATGCACAAGCTGCAACGCGATTTCGAGTCCGTCGAAGTATATCGGCTGGAGCAGAACTACCGCTCCGGCGAACACATACTCGAAGCGGCCAACGCGGTGATTGCGCACAACAGCGGGCGGCTGGGGAAAAACCTCTGGACGCAAGGCGGTCGTGGCGAGCCAATCCGCGTGAACAGGGCAATCAACGAACATCAGGAAGCCGATGAACTGGCGCGCTTTGCCAGGCAATACCGGATGCTCGGCGGCAGCTATCGGGAAATCGCCGTGCTCTACCGCACACACGCACTGTCGCGCGTGCTGGAGCGCGCCCTCAACGCAAACGGGATTCCCTACCGCATTTATGGCGGGCTGCGTTTCTTCGAGCGCGCCGAAATCAAGGACGCGCTCGCCTACATGCGTCTCGTCGCCACCCCCGATGCCGACCTGGCGTTTGCGCGCGTGGCCAACACGCCCACGCGCAAAATCGGCAACAAGACCATGGAGAGGCTGCGCTTCATGGCGCGCGAGCGCGATATTTCGCTCTACCGCATGGCCGAGGCTGCGATAGTCGAGCGTCTGCTGCCGAGCGCCGCACTGAAGGCACTCGAAGGCTTCATCCGGCTACTCGCCAACATCCGACAGACGACTGAG
Organism: Pseudomonadales bacterium; assembly: GCA_965199815.1. Lineage (GTDB taxonomy): Bacteria > Pseudomonadota > Gammaproteobacteria > Pseudomonadales > Azotimanducaceae > Azotimanducus. The sequence continues at coordinate 321,260 of CBDATE010000028.1, read as the reverse complement.
GGCATGGAACTCGCGCACATCGCAGACAAGTGCATTCACGCCTCCGGCCTCATGCAGCATCATGCACCGGATGCCACCGAGACATCGCTCGGACGGCGCGACAACCTTGAAGAACTGGTCAACGCCTGTCAGCAATTCACGGAAAACTCCCAGCAGGATTTGGTGGATGCCAGTCCGGCTGACGAGGGCGGACTCAGCACCCCCGCTGGCGCACTGCGCGACTTCCTCGACCATGCCTCGCTTGGCGAGGAGACGGCTCAGGCCGAGCGGAGTGACGACTGCCTCAGGCTCATGACCATCCATTCAGCCAAGGGTCTCGAGTTTCCGGTCGTGTATCTGGTGGGTGTCGAAGAAGGCATCTTCCCGAATTCGCGGGCGATTGACGAAGGCGGGCTGGAAGAAGAACGGCGTCTCTTTTACGTGGCCATGACGCGCGCCATGCGTGAATTGCACATGAGTTTTGCCGAAGTGCGGACGCGCTACCAGGCGGGGTCTTCCATCAGTATGCAATCACGCTTCCTGGCCGAACTGCCGGAAGCGCATGTCGATCAGACATTCCAGCAGTTCAAGCCCTCGCGAACCACCAGGCCCGGGATGCATGGCACCGACAGGCACCCCGCTACCCGTCGGCGAACGCCCGCCGCGGAAGTCAATGGAATCCGCATGGGCGTGGCAGTGCGACACGCCAGGTTCGGAGTGGGCACCGTACTTGATCTGGAAGGCGACGGGGATACGGCGCGTGTGCAGGTGCGTTTCCAGCGCGCTGGCAGCAAATGGCTCGTGCTGGGCTACGCGAAACTCGAAGTACTGGGGTTCCGCGGGTGATTGCACCGAAGGGCACAGGCAGCCTTGGTACCTGCCTGCTGGTACTCGTGCTTGCTGCCTGCGGCCAGCAAACTGACAACACGCCGGGGGCACAAGTCGATACTGCGGAGCGGGCACCCGAGCAGCGCTTCGAGTGGAAAATGGCGACCACCTGGCCGAAAAACCTGCCGGGTCTGGGCACGGGTGCCGAGCGCTTCGCGAAGATGGTGGAGGACATGAGTGCGGGACGCCTCGGAATCACCGTCTATGGTGCCGGTGAACTGGTACCCGCGCTTGATGTCTTTGATGCTGTCTCCGGTGGTGCCGCAGAAATGGGACATGGTGCCGCTTATTATTGGCGCGGCAAATTACCGGTCGCGGCCTTCTTTACCGCCGTGCCCTTCGGGATGACGGCTCCGGAGATGAAGGCCTGGCTGGAATGGGGAGGCGGTCTCGCGCTCTGGCGTGAAGCCTATGCACCCTTCAATCTGTACCCCATGGCCGCCGGTAACACCAATGCGCAAATGGGCGGCTGGTTCAGGGAGGCCATACATTCACTCGATGATTTGCGCGGACTCAAGATGCGCATCCCCGGTCTTGCCGGGGAAGTATTCGAGCGGGCGGGCGGTACCGCGGTGATTCTGCCCGGTGGGGAGGTGTTCACGGCGTTGCAGCGCGGTGCCATAGATGCCACCGAATGGATTGGTCCCTATAACGACCTCGCTCTCGGGCTGCACACCATCGCCGATTATTACTATTACCCGGGCTGGCACGAACCCGGTGCCGTGCTTGAGGCTATCGTCAATCTTGATGCCTGGAACAGTCTGCCGACGGACCTCCAGGCTATTGTCGAGGGCGCTGCCGCGGCCACCAACGACAGCATGAGCAACGAGTTTTCGGCGCGCAACGCGAGCGCCCTGAAAACGCTCATTGAAGAGCACGGCGTACAGGTACGCCCCTTCCCGCAGGATGTCATTGACCGACTGCGGGAGATTTCCGGAGAGATCATTCTGGAGACCAGAGATCAGGACGACTTGTCGAGACGCATCGTCGATTCTTTCCTTGCCTTCCGTGCACAGATGCAGGATTATCAGCGAGTGAGCGAAGGGGCATTTGCCGAGATCCGATAGTCCCCCCCCCCCCCCCCCCCCCGCAGCAGCGCTCAGCGAGCGCCGAATATTACCGAATGTTGACTGATAATATTGATAGGATGCTTGGTTATCAGTATCGTACTGACTTGTGTCACATAACTTCACAACCTGCAGGAAGACAGCCAAAATGAGTAAAAATAATCGCGACGCTCTGATCGCAACAGCTTCTCTTGCTGCACAGCGTTTCCTCGGCGCACCGGGGTGCCCTGTCCGCTTGCTACCGAGCCCCACCACCCCCGGACATCGCAGTCCCATGTGTGCGGCTTTCCTCACGCTCGCTTTCGTCCTGTTGCTGACACCACTCACTGCATCAGCGCAGGACACCCCATCCCTGAGATACACCCCCTTCAACTCGCCGCTCACGGTAAACGTAGCTATCACCCGAACTCCAGCAGTGGAGAACTTCACTCCTGAAAGCTACGCAGTGACCGGAGGGACCCTGCCGACCGGGATCACCTTCAACAGCACGAGTGGTGTCATCGGCGGTTCGCCGACCAGAGTGGAGTTGGGCAGGACGGTGACCATCACGGCCACGGCGGGCAGCCAGGAGGTGAGCACCGACTTCGACTTCCCCGAGGTGCGGGAGACAGGCGCACGCGCACCGGACGCACCTGCTGCGCTGAGACTGACACCTGACCGCAACGAGATGTCTGTGTTGTGGATGGCTCCGGCGAATAACGGTGCCGCGATCAGCAGCTATGTTGTGCAATTCAAGCTGGAAACGGCCACCATATGGGTCACGGCTCAGGTTATGCCGATGGATATACTGGGGTCCAGTGGACAGATTGAGACTGCCCTCAGCGGACTGACTGAGGGCACGACATATCAGGTCCGGGTTCGGGCGGTGAACGGTGTGGGTAACAGCCCTTGGTCACCTGCAGGGGAAGCGACTACGACAACGAGGGCGGACTCTTTTACCTTGAGATACTGGCACCCTGATCCGTTGGTACTCAAGGCGGGCAGACCCATTACTCCCGTGATACCGACATGGGCGGGTACGGTTTTTGTCAGTGACGGCAGCCCTGTCCGTCTTACCCCGAGACTCTTCCGGACGCAACAAGGAGCTGATCTCCCCGCCGGGCTGAGATTTGACCAACCGGAATGCGCTCTGGAGATAATTCAATTCAACCCCGTACCGGGGTGCATGGCATTGGGTGATCAGGGCAACACAATTGAACTTGTTACCGGCAGAGCAGGTGCCATCTTCGGTACACCGACAGAGGCGACAGTGAACACAGCTGGCGAAGAACTCACGGTACCAGTGACAATTGAAGCAAGCGCAGGGGCAGGTGAGGCTGCACGTGGCGTTATTCCACACACAATCAACTTCCTGATAGTGGTGCCACGTCTGAGCTACACCGCACCGGCCTCGCTCACGGTGGGCACGGCTATCACCGACATGAATCCAACAGATACGCGCTTCGATGTCGCACCAACAAGCTACGCGGTGACCGATGGAACCCTGCCACCGGGTCTGGAGATCAATACCAGCACCGGTGTCATCAGCGGTACGCCGACCACAGTCAACACGGACGCTGTGATGGTAACCGTCATGGCAACAGGGGGCAGCGAAACGGCGGACCACATCATCACCTTCCCGGCGGTGGCTGCCGATGTACCGAACGCGCCTGCTGCGCCGACCCTGGAGAAAGCGAGCCAGCAGCTTGATGTGTCCTGGACAGCCCCGGCGGCCAATGGCTCGGCAATCACCGACTACGATGTGCGCTACCGCGAGAAGCCAACCTCCGGGGACCCCGCCTGGACGAGTCTTGACGATACCGGTACCAACGCGACCGATACGACCACGACAGCGACGATCCCAAGCCTCACCAACGGCACCATATACGAGGTGCAGGTGCGAGCGGGCAACAGCCTGGGTGACGGTTCCTGGTCCCCGAGCGCCGAGGGAACCCCGGAGAATGCCGCTGCCACCTTCGGTGGCGACCTGACGGGTGCGGTGACCGAGGATGCCACCGAGACCACCGCCACGGGCACGGTGATGGTGACCGACAGAGACGGTGCCGACACGGTGCAGGCGCAGTCCAATGTAGAGGGCACCTATGGCACATTCAGTATTGCAGCCAGTGGTGACTGGACCTACACGCTGCAAAACACCAGAAACGCGACCAACGCCCTGGCGGCTGATGCTACCGAAACTGACGAGTTTGCGATTCAGTCGGCGGATAGCACGGCGGGCACGGTCACCATCACGGTTACCGGTGCCAACGATGCGCCGACGGCGGATGCAGGCACGGATGATACGGTCGTGGAAGGCGCGTCGGTGACGCTCGCCGGCATCGGCAGCAGCGACCCGGACGCGAGCACCACGCTCACCTATTCCTGGGCGCGCAAGGCTGGCGAGACCGACAACGCGGTCACCTTGACCGGTGCGAATACGGCCAGCGCCAGCTTCACCGCGCCGGATGACATCACCGCGGATGCCACGCTCACCTTCGTGCTCACCGTCTCGGACGGCACGGCGAGCGACACCGACGAGGTGGTCATCACCGTCACCGGTGCCAACGCCGCTGCCACCTTCGACGGCGACCTGACGGGTGCGGTGACCGAGGATGCCACCGAGACCACCGCCACGGGCACAGTGATGGTGACCGACAGCGACGGTGCCAACACGGTGCGGGCGCAAACGGGTACAGATGCCGCAGACGGCACCTATGGCACATTCAGCATTGAAGCCACTGGTGCCTGGACCTACACGCTGGACAACGCGGATGCCGACACCAACGCCCTGGCGGCTGGTGCTACCGCTACCGACGAGTTTACGATTCAGTCGGCGGATAGCACGGAGGGCACGGTGACCATCACGGTGACCGGTGCCAACGATGCACCGACGGCGGATGCGGGAACAGACACGACCGTGGCCGAGGGCGTGTCAGTGCCCCTGGACGGCACCGGCAGCGACCCGGATGCGGGTACCACGCTCACCTACGCTTGGGCGCGCAAAGCTGGCGAGACCAACAATGTGGTGACGCTCACTAACGCCAACACGGCCAGCGCCAGCTTCACCGCGCCGGATGACATCACCGCGGATGCCACGCTCACCTTCGTACTCACCGTCTCGGACGGCATGTTGAGCGACACCGACGAGGTGGTCATCACCGTCACCGGTGCCAACGCCGCGGCCACCATCGGTGGTGACCTGACGGGTGCGGTGACCGAGGATGCCACCGAGACCACCGCCACGGGCACGGTGACGGTGACCGACAGCGACGGTGCCAACACCGTGCAGGCGCAAACGGGTACAGATGCCGCAGACGGCGACTATGGCACATTCAGCATTGAAGCCACCGGTGCCTGGACCTACACGCTGGACAACACGGATGCCGACACCAACGCCTTGGCCGCCGCCGCGACTGCTACCGATGCCTTTCCGATTGCTGCCGCGGATGGCACGGCGGGCACGGTAACCATCACCATCACTGGCGCGAACGATGCGCCCACGGCGGATGCGGGAACGGACGCGACCGTGGCCGAGGGCGTGTCGGTAACTCTGTCCGGCACTGGCAGCGACCCGGATACGGGCGCGTCTCTCACCTACGCCTGGGCGCGCAAGGCTGGCGAGACCAACAACGCGGTTACCTTGACCGGTGCGAATACGGCCAGCGCCAGCTTCAACGCACCGGACGACATCACCGCGGATGCCACGCTCACCTTCGTGCTCACCGTCTCGGACGGCACGTTGAGCGACACCGACGAGGTGGTCATCACCGTCACCGGTGCCAACGCCGCTGCCACCTTCGACGGCGACCTGACGGGCGCAGTAACCGAGGATGCCACCGAGACCACCGCCACGGGCACGGTGATGGTGACCGACAGCGACGGTGCCAACACGGTGCAGGCGCAAACCGATGCAGCGGGCACCTACGGGACATTCAGCATTGCAACCAGTGGTGCCTGGACCTACACGCTCGACAACACCATAACCGCGACCAACGCCTTGGCCGCCGCCGCGACTGCTACCGATGCCTTCACCATCAATGCCGCGGACGGCACGGAAGGTACTGTCACCATCACGGTTACCGGTGCCAACGATGCACCGACGGCGGATGCGGGCGCAAACGCGACCGTGGCCGAGGGCGTGTCGGTAACTCTGTCCGGCACTGGCAGCGACCCGGATACGGGCGCGTCTCTCACCTACGCTTGGGCGCGCAAGGCTGGCGAGACCAACAACGCGGTCACCTTGACCGGTGCGAATACGGCCAGCGCCAGCTTCGCCGCACCGGACGACATCACCGCGGATGCCACGCTCACCTTCGTGCTCACCGTCTCGGACGGCACGGCGAGCGACACCGACGAGGTGGTCATTACCGTTACCGGTGCCAACGCCGCGGCCACCATCGGTGGTGACCTGACGGGTGCGGTGACCGAGGATGCCACCGAGACCACCGCCACGGGCACGGTGACGGTGACCGACAGCGATGGTGCCAACACGGTGCAGGCGCAAACGGGTACAGATGCCGCAGACGGCACCTACGGCACATTCAGCATTGAAGCCACTGGGGCTTGGACCTACACGCTCGACAACACCATAACCGCGACCAACGCCTTGGCCGCCGCCGCGACTGCTACCGATGCCTTTCCGATTGCTGCCGCGGACGGCACGGCAGGTACTGTCACCATCACGGTTACCGGCGCGAACGACGCACCGACAGCGGATGCAGGCGCGGACAGGGAGGTCGCGGAAGGCGCATCGGTGACCCTGTCCGGCACTGGCAGCGACCCGGATACGGGCGCGTCTCTCACCTACGCCTGGGCGCGCAAGTCCGGCGAAACCAACAACGCGGTCACCTTGACCGGTGCGAATACGGCCAGCGCCAGCTTCACCGCGCCGGATGACATCACCGCGGATGCCACGCTCACCTTCGTGCTCACCGTCTCGGACGGTACGGCGAGCGATACCGACGAGGTAGCCATCACCGTCACCGGTGCCAACGCCGCTGCCACCTTCGGTGGCGACCTGACAGGCACGGTGACCGAGGATGCCACCCAGACCACGGGCACGGTGACGGTCACCGACAGCGACGGTGCCAATACCGTCCAGGCGCAGACCACTGCCAACGGCACCTATGGGGTGTTCAGCATTGAAACCACTGGTGTCTGGACCTACATGCCGAACAACCAGAACACCAACGCACTGGCGGCGGGAGCAACCGTCACGGACGCTTTCACGATTACTTCCGCGGACGGAACGACAAGCAACGTGACCATCACCATCACTGGCGTGAACGATGCACCAGCAGCCAACGCCGGAGCGGACCAATCGGTACCCGCAAACGCGTCGGTGACCCTGTCCGGCACTGGCAGCGACCCGGATACGGGCGCGTCTCTCACCTACGCCTGGGCGCGCAAGTCCGGCGAAACCAACAACGCGGTCACTTTGACGAACGCGAATACGGCCAGTGCCAGCTTCACTGCTCCGAGTGACATTACCTCGAACGTGACCCTCACCTTCGTGCTCACCGTCTCGGACGGTACAGCCAGCAACACCGATGAGGTGGTGATTACGGTGGAAGCCCCGGATGAACTGCCATCGCCAGAAAATCTGGTGGTAACAGGCGGGGTGCGGCAAGTGACGGCAACCTGGGATGCGGTCGCGGGCGTGACCAGCTATGAGCTGCGATATCGCAAGCGCGGGACAGGCGAGCAATTTGGCGACTATGTGCAGGTGAACGGAACCACTCAGGTGATCGAGAATCTGGAGCCCGCTACCACCTACATAGTTCGTGCTCGTTCGATAGAAGGCATGCGACGCAGTACAGAGGCAGTAGCGAATGGAAGGACGGACGAATTGGCCGAGATCATTGGCGATGTCACTGGTTCTGTAACTGAGGCTGGTGTCGATGAGACAGGCGTAGCCATATCCAGTGGTCAGGTGCGAATGAATCAAAGTGGCGGCTCCATCGACCCTCTGGAGCGCGTATCCGGAGTCTATGGAGAGTTTTCGCTCACCGCAGCGGGAGAGTGGAGCTACAGCCTGGAAGATGAGCGGGAACAGACCAATGCGCTGACACAAGGACTGAGGGTGACAGAGACATTTGCTGTCTCGGCAGTGGACAGCGCCGGAGGGCAAATAACGGGCGAGGTCAACATCACTGTCACCGGCACGAACGATGCGCCGACGGCGAATGCCGGAACGGATCAGTTGTTGGCCGAGGGCGTATCGGTCATCCTGTCCGGCACTGGCAGCGACCCGGATGCGGGCGCGTCTCTCACCTACAGCTGGGCGCGCAAGTCCGGCGAGACCGACAATGCAGTCACCCTTGCAGATGCCAACACGGACACGGCCACCTTCACCACTCCTGACGACATCACCTCGAGGACCGCCCTCACCTTCGTGCTCACCGTCTCGGACGGTACGGCCAGCAGCACCGACGAGGTCGTGATTACCGTCACCGCTGACAATGCCGCTGCCACCTTCGGCGGCGACCTGACGGGCACGGTGACCGAGGATGCCACCGAGACCACCGCCACGGGCATGGTGACGGTGGATGACTCGGATGGTGCCAACAGCATCAAGGCACAGACCAATGTGGAGGGTATCTATGGCAGCTTCAGCATTGAATCCAATGGCAACTGGACTTACATGCTGAACAATGAAAATGCCAACGCGCTGACTGCGGGGTCAACCGCCACTGACACCTTCTCCATCACTTCCGCGGACGGCACGATGAGCACCGTGACCATCACCGTCACCGGCACGAATGATGCCCCGACGGTGGATGCCGGAACGGATCAGATGGTGGCTGAGGGCATGTTGGTCACCCTGTCCGGCACTGGCAACGACCCGGATGCGGGCGCGTCTCTCACCTACAGCTGGGCGCGCAAGGCTGGCGAGACCGACAATGCAGTCACCCTTGCAGATGCCAACACAGCCACAGCTACCTTCACCGCCCCTGACGACCTCACCTCGGAAGTCACCCTCACCTTCGTGCTCACCGTCTCGGACGGTACGGCCAGCAGCACCGACGAGGTCGTGATTACCGTCACCGGTGACAATGCCACTGCCACCTTCGGCGGCGACCTGACGGGCGCGGTGACCGAGGATGCCACCGAGACCACCGCCACGGGCATGGTGACGGTGGATGACTCGGATGGCGCCAACAGCATCGAGGCACAGACCAATGTGGAGGGTATCTATGGCAGCTTCAGCATTGAATCCAATGGCAACTGGACTTACATGCTGAACAATGAAAATGCCAACGCGCTGACTGCGGGGTCAACCGCCACTGACACCTTCTCCATCACTTCCGCGGACGGCACGATGAGCACCGTGACCATCACCGTCACCGGCACGAATGATGCCCCGACGGTGGATGCCGGAACGGATCAGATGGTGGCTGAGGGCATGTTGGTCACCCTGTCCGGCACTGGCAACGACCCGGATGCGGGCGCGTCTCTCACCTACAGCTGGGCGCGCAAGGCTGGCGAGACCGACAATGCAGTCACCCTTGCAGATGCCAACACAGCCACAGCTACCTTCACCACTCCTGACGACATCACCTCGAGGACCGCCCTCACCTTCGTGCTCACCGTCTCGGACGGTACGGCCAGCAGCACCGACGAGGTCGTGATTACCGTCACCGCTGACAATGCCACTGCCACCTTCGGCGGCGACCTGACGGGCGCGGTGACCGAGGATGCCACCGAGACCACCGCCACGGGCATGGTGACGGTGGATGACTCGGATGGCGCCAACAGCATCGAGGCACAGACCAATGTGGAGGGTATCTATGGCAGCTTCAGCATTGAATCCAATGGCAACTGGACTTACATGCTGAACAATGAAAATGCCAACGCGCTGACTGCGGGGTCAACCGCCACCGACACCTTCACCATCACTTCCGCGGACGGCACGATGAGCACCGTGACCATCACCGTCACCGGCACGAATGATGCCCCGACGGTGGATGCCGGAACGGATCAGATGGTGGCTGAGGGCATGTTGGTCACCCTGTCCGGCACTGGCAACGACCCGGATGCGGGCGCGTCTCTCACCTACAGCTGGGCGCGCAAGGCTGGCGAGACCGACAATGCAGTCACCCTTGCAGATGCCAACACAGCCACAGCTACCTTCACCGCCCCTGACGACCTCACCTCGGAAGTCACCCTCACCTTCGTGCTCACCGTCTCGGACGGTACGGCCAGCAGCACCGACGAGGTCGTGATTACCGTCACCGCTGACAATGCCGCTGCCACCTTCAGCGGCGACCTGACAGGCGCAGTGACCGAGGATGCCACCGAGACCACCGCCACGGGCATGGTGACGGTGGATGACTCGGATGGCGCCAACAGCATCGAGGCACAGACCAATGTGGAGGGTATCTATGGCAGCTTCAGCATTGAATCCAATGGCAACTGGACTTACATGCTGAACAATGAAAATGCCAACGCGCTGACTGCGGGGTCAACCGCCACTGACACCTTCTCCATCACTTCCGCGGACGGCACGATGAGCACCGTGACCATCACCGTCACCGGCACGAACGATGCCCCGACGGTGGATGCCGGAACGGATCAGATGGTGGCTGAGGGCATGTTGGTCACCCTGTCCGGCACTGGCAACGACCCGGATGCGGGCGCGTCTCTCACCTACAGCTGGGCGCGCAAGTCCGGCGAGACTGACAATGCAGTCACCCTTGCAGATGCCAACACGGACACGGCCACCTTCACCGCCCCTGACGACCTCACCTCGGAGGTCACCCTCACCTTCGTGCTCACCGTCTCGGACGGTACGGCCAGCAGCACCGACGAGGTCGTGATTACCGTCACCGGTGACAATGCCACTGCCACCTTCGGCGGCGACCTGACGGGCGCGGTGACCGAGGATGCCACCGAGACCACCGCCACGGGCATGGTGACGGTGGATGACTCGGATGGTGCCAACAGCATCGAGGCACAGACCAATGTGGAGGGTATCTATGGCAGCTTCAGCATTGAATCCAATGGCAACTGGACTTACATGCTGAACAATGAAAATGCCAACGCGCTGACTGCGGGGTCAACCGCCACTGACACCTTCTCCATCACTTCCGCGGACGGCACGATGAGCACCGTGACCATCACTGTCACCGGCACGAACGATGCCCCGGTGCTCGCGTCCATTGATGATGTAACCGCGCTGACACTGACTGAGGTCAGGCTCGACCTGCAGGTTTCGGATGTTGACAGCGATGCCCTGCGATACCGGGCAGAGTCTGACAACCCCGATGTGGTGACCGTGATGCCCGGAGAATTCATGTCCTGGAGCACCGACAGTCAAGTGACGATCAACACACAGGCTGAAGGCACGGCAACGGTGACGGTGGTTCTGAGCGACGGCGAAGCGGAAACTTCCACGCAATTTCAGGTGACCGCGCGGGCACTGACCGCCCTGTCGGCATCGCTCGGTGCATCGGACTCCGCGAATGAGGGAACCGATTTGCTGGTTCCGGTGACGCTGTCGTCGGCTCCGGCGATGGATGAGGCAATGCGGGTGCGCTACGCGGTGGGGGCCGCAGGCGATACGGCCTCGTCTGCCGATTGGCGTTCAGTCGAGAGTGAGCTGGTGCTCCCGCCCGGCGAATCATCCGGGACGATTCGCATCGAGATTCTCGACGACGCGCTGTCGGAGCCGGAAGAGACGCTCACCGTCTCATTACTGGAAGTCAGTTCCAGCAACCCGCGCCGCAACTCCCTGATGCTGAACACGAGCAGCACATACGCGATAGCAGCCAGTGATGCGCTGGGGGTCGCACTGAGCGTTTCGACCATGCGAATTCTCGAGGGCCGGGACACCGCCGTATTCCGCGTGTCGCTCTCTGGCGGCACACTCGAATCGCCGCTGACAGTAGGCGTATCCGTGCATCCGAATTCCACCGCGGGTGCGAATGACCTGATGAGTCTCCCGTCTCGGCTGACTCTGGCATCGGGGGCACGAGAGACAGAGTTCTCCATCAGAGCAATTCGCGAGCCGGGAGTACAAACCGAGGGCGAGGAGATCTTGACACTGGCTGTGACACTGCCGATGTCCGGGCTGAATGCGTCGATTGCCGAAGCCACAACGAGCATCGTCATTGATGAGATTGACAGCACAGCGCGTACTACAGGTCTGGAACTCGGATTGGGGGCCTTCGCGCGCTCGATTGGGGGAGGTCTGACAGATGCTATTGGAGCGCGTTCGTCTGCACTGCAATCGGCACACGGCGAAGTCTCGTCGCTGCAGATCAATGGAATGTCCTTGACCGGTGCACCACAGCCTGTACAGGCTTCCGGGGAAGCATCAGGTGCGCAAGGTATGGAAAGCATATCCCGGGAGATGCAAGTCTCACAGGCAGTACAGAGTCTGCTGGCACCTCTGTCAGGCCTTGACGGCAATCCGGGGATGATGAGGCCGCGCTTCGGGTTTCAGGACCTGCTGTCGAATGGAGACTTCCTCCTGACCTCAGACTCCGAGACGGGTTCCGAATCGGGTTCCGGGGCGAGCTCGCCATTTGACGATTGGGCGCTCTGGGGCGAGGGCAGCCTGTCGCGCTTCAACCTGACCGGGAGCGATGGGCGAACCGAAGGTGACCTCATGTCGGCTCGCGTTGCATTCGATGTACGCCTGCGTGATGAACTCCTGGTCGGCCTGGCATTGAGTCGGGATGTCGGCGATGCCGACTACGCACTGTCGAGTGGCGCGTCGGGGTCCATTGACATGCACACGACCGGCATCTATCCCTACGTACACTGGCGCCCCGTTCCCGAACTCGGAACCTGGGGCACGATGGGATACGGCAGTGGAGAGGCACGTCTCGAGGACGGCACAGACAGCGCGGTGGAAACCGACATAGAGCTTGGATTGATCGCGGCAGGCATTCATCGGGAGATGTTCACACTGGGCAAGGCCGACTGGGCGCTGAAATCAGACGCGTTCCTGGCGACGGTCGATACGGATGATGTGGAGGGCGGTGCCCTGCTGCCGTCAGCATCATCGCGCGCCTGGCGACTGCGCACAGCACTCGAGGCAAGCGCAGACCTGCCCGCCGCAAACCTGTCCGGGACCTTTGCGGCCGGAGTGCTTCTGGAGGGTGGCGATGCGACCGATGGCAGCGGCGTGGAACTCGGCGCAGGCATTTCCTATGCAAACTTCGCAGCTGGCATAGAGGCGCGATTGCAAGGCCGATACATGTCGTCGCTGCGCGGTTCGCGAGCAGAGGATTGGGGGGCGAGCCTGAGTGTTCTGTACGATCCGGGTGCACCCGGCCGCGGCTTGTCAGTGACCGCATCACCGGAGTGGGGGCAGGCCTCCACCAGCGCAGTCGGATGGAACAACCTGGAGTCGCTCGGCACGGTCGGCCTCGGTGGATTCCGGGCGGACGGTCGTTCGCTGCGCATTCCGGTGCGATTGGCATATGGCATGGACCTTGGCAACGACCTGCTACTCGCACCGACTGCGGAATGGATATCCGAGGGCAGCTTCTTCCGCTGGCGCACCGGTGCCCTGCTGACGCTGCCACCGACGCACGGCTTTGATGTTCAGCTTGGCCTCTACCAACAGCAGACATCCAGGGAGCGATTTGCCAGTGCGAATCAACCGGGCATGTCGAGGAGCAGGCCGAGCGTGTACGGCACAGGTGTGCACGGGTACGACCAGAGGGCGGGGAATCAGGCAATGCCTGCGGGTGCACCAGGCGGCTTCGGTTCCGGCCACGGAATGGGTCTCCACGGCTCTGGCGTTGGGGGATTTGGTGGCGGCCTTGATCGCTACGATCAGACAGCAGGCTCCGGGATGGCGTTCGAAGCACTGGTCTCGCGCATTCTGGGTGATCAGCAGGGTCAGATATCGCTTGGTGCCAGCGCACTCAGCGGCAAGTCGTCAACAGAATTCGGTGCGCAACTGCAATTCAATCTGCGTTTCTGAAGCGCGGAGAACGGAGGAGAACCCCTGAATATCAGGGGTTCTCCAGCTCCGGGTAGGGAATAAGCGCCGAGACCCTGTCTTGGCGACTAGCGGGTTGATGCGCGGTTTTGGCTGGCCGCCAGACTCTCGGCTTCGGCATGGCGAGAATTCTGAACAGCTCGAGTGTGTCATCGGGCGAGAGCGCTCGATGATGCCCGGCGAGTAATCCGGGCGGCAGAATCACTGGCCCGAAACGCACTCGCTTCAAGCGGCTGACGCGCGCGCCAAGCGCCTCGAACATGCGTCGAATCTGACGTTTTCGACCTTCCATCAGCACCAGGTGATACCAATAGTTGCTCGGCCCGCCACGAAAGAAACGCAAGTCGGAAAACTTCGCGAGAGCCTCCTCTCCTATATCGACTCCTGCCAGAAGCCGCGCTTGCTGCGCCTCGCTCAGCCGAATATCCAGCCTCACGGCATATTCCCGATCGAGTCCGGTCGAAGGATGCATCATGCGATTGGCCAGCTCACCCTGATTGGTGAGCAACAGCAGTCCGCTGGTGTTGATATCCAGACGACCAACAGACACCCATCGCCCGGATTTCAGGGTTGGCAAACCCTCGAAGCAGGTGCGACGCCCCTCGGGGTCGCTTCTGGTACAGACGATACCGGCGCGTTTGTTCAGCAACAGTACACGCACCGGAGCATGGCTGGACTTCTGCAGCGTTCGGCCATCAATGCGTACTTGCTCGCTGCCGTCAACCTGCATACCGAGCCAGGCGGTCTCGCCATCGACGCTGATCCGGCCCGCCTCAATCCAGCTTTCGATCTTGCGACGCGATGCCACCCCCAAGCTGGCAAGATGTTTTTGCAAGCGCTCCATCGGAGTCAGACTCCATGTATCAGCGCTGTGCGCTCTTCTCGATGAGAGAATCCTGCATCGAATCCGCGGTCAACTCATCGGCGGCAGGCAAATCTTCCACCCGCTTGAGGCCGAAATAATCGAGAAACGCGCGCGTAGTACCGTAGAGCGCCGGTCGTCCCGGTGTTTCCCGGTGACCCGTCACCCGCACCCAATCCCGGTCAACCAGAGCGCGCAGGGTGCTGCTGCTGAGCCGCACCCCGCGAATCTGCTCGATCTCGCCGCGCGTTACGGGTTGTCGCCAGGCAATAATCGACAGGGTTTCAAGCGTCGCACGCGAATATCCTGGCGGCTGCTGTCCCTTGAGGCTGGTAATAAGCGGCGCAAACTCCGCGCGCGCCACATACCTGTAACCGCCCGCCGTTTCGCGCAACTCCAGCGGACGCGAGCTGTCGGCTTGTGTCAGTTCAGCCAGGGCGCGTTTGATGCGCTCGGGCAACTCGTCCGAAGCCGAGCCCGCTGCCTCCGGATACACATCGAGAATGGCGCGTCGCAGCCGGTCCGGAGTGACGGGTTCGCCGCTGACCAGAAGCATGGCCTCGACCGCTCTGACAAGTTCCGGCTCGGTCATCAGGACATTCCGTTCCGCCCGAAGGCCGTGACATAGATAGGCGCATAGGAACCCTTCTGCACTACTTGTACACGACCATCCTGCAAGAGTCTGGTGATGGCAAGGAAGGTTACCACGACACCGCGCCGACCTTCGTCAAGCGCAAACAATGCGACGAAAGGCACGAAGCTCTTCGATGCCGCAACGCGCGCCAGAATATCCGCCATGCGCTCGCTGACCGACAGGAATTCCGGGGTCATGCGGTGTGCTTCGCGGTAGCTTGCGCGCAGCAACACATCCGAGAACGCTGACAGGAGGTCTTCGAGAGCGACATCGGGCAGCGGTCGTTGCTCGGTCTCGGCCGGGTGTTGCACCTCGAGCGGGAAAACATCCCGCTCGAGCCTGGGCAATTCATCGAGTTTCACGGCGACGCGCTTGATACGCTCGAATTCGCGCAGCCGCTGAACAATAGCCGCCCTCGGATCCTCTTCTTCCTGCTCGTCGCCTGGCAACACCGGCAGTAACATGCGCGATTTGATGGCCGCCAGAGTGGCCGCCATGGCCAGGTACTCACCGGCCAAATGTACATCAAGCCGATCCATCAACCCGATGTACTCGAGATACTGATCGGTGACTGCTGAAACGCTGATTTCCAGCACATCGAAATCGTGCTTGCGAATGAGATAGAGCAGCAAATCAAGCGGGCCTTCAAAGGATTCGAGAAACACCCGCAGGGCCTCGGGAGGCACATAGAGGTCGCTCGGAAACCGACTCAGCGCGATGCCCCGCACTCGCGCCAGACTGCCACTCTCATCAAGAGCCTGGCTGGCCACCTTCGATGCCATCAACGACTCGGCAGTCCGATCGCCGCACGAACATCTTCGAGTGTGTCCCTGGCCTCTTCTCTGGCACGCTCGGAGCCCTCGTGCAGCAAGGATTCAACGAAGTCCGGGTTGCTGCGATACCCTTCCGCGGCCTCACGAATGGGGGTTTGTTCCTCGTTGATGGAGTCGATCAGGGGCTTCTTGCAGTCGATGCAACCGATAGAGGCGCTGCGACATCCCTCGGCGGCCCAGGTACGACATGCCGCGTCCGAATACACCCGATGCAGGTCGAAGACGGGGCACTTGTCGGGGTCGCCCGGGTCCTTGCGTCGCTGCCGAGCCGGGTCGGTCTTCATGGTGCGCACCTTGCGCTCGATTTCCATCGGTGCCTCGCCAAGGAGAATCGTGTTGCCGTAGGATTTGGACATCTTGCGTCCATCAAGCCCCGGCAAGCTCGCAGACTCCGTCAACAACACCTGTGGCTCGGGCAGAATGATCCGACCTGTGCCTTCGATATAGCCTTCGAGGCGCTCCCGATCGCCGACTGACAGCCCATTCTGCTCGGCGAGCAACGCGCGCGCATTTTGCAAGGCTTCTGTATCGCCACGTTCCTGATAAGCGGTACGAAATTGTCGGTAACGCTTGGCAGCGCGCCGGTCCATCCGGTCAAGTGCGGACGACGCATGATCTTCAAAGTCGAGTTCCCGTCCGTAAATATGATTGAATCGGCGCCCGATCTGACGGGTAAGCTCCACATGCGCCGCCTGATCCTGCCCGACCGGCACACGGCCACCGCGATACATGAGGATGTCGGCGGCCTGCAGCACGGGATAGCCGAGGAATCCGTGAGTGGCCAGATCGAAGTCGGTCAACTCTTCGCGCAGTTGCTTGTAGGTAGGCACCCGTTCGAGCCAGGAGACGGGCGTGACCATGGCGAGCAGCAGAGCGAGTTCGGCATGCTCCGGGACCTTTGACTGAACGAAAATCGTGCACTGCGACGGATTGAGACCAACCGCGAGCCAATCCACAATCATCTCGAAGGTGTCGCGCTGAATATCACCCGCCTGTTCATAGTGCGTGGTCAGCGCGTGCCAATCGGCAACAAAGTAGAAGCACTCGTATTCGAGTTGCAGTTCCCGCCAATTATTGAGGCACCCGTGCAAGTGCCCCAGATGCATGCGCCCGGTGGGGCGCATACCGGACACCACGCGACGCATGGCCTCCTTACTACTCAAGCCGCTAACCAATTGAAATACTTGATATGCCGCCGAGGGCACGGATCATCCTGAGAGAGAGGTTCATTATAGCGACACATATAGCGTTGTGACGGTGCTGTGCCCGCCCACTTTGGATGTGCCGCTTCGGCACGACGGACATCGCTGACGGTGTACTGGTCCACAGGCATATGGCGCTGGACCACCTCATTGCTTAACCAGGCGTTATACTCTCGGTGCGAACACACAAAGTGACAACCCGGAATATAGTTGCAGGCAAATGAAGGCGAACTCCAGTCAGCTAACGTTTACATTTCGGGCAGAGTATGCAGACCCTCTTTTTGACCTCGCGGAACGAGGCGCTGGATTGGAAAAGCGCTTGTACAATTCGTACAAGAACAAATTTCCATGGGCAATAAATGCACAGGGACCACAGTGGACCGGTGATCACTTCGCATCAGAACTCTTGCTCAAGATAGGAATGTTCAACGACTGCGTCCAAGTGAAGGTTGGACGAGCCTACACAAGTATCGAGCTGACACAGCTCACCCTTGACAACCAGACAATCTGCGAAGACTGCGTCGATATACTCATCCACTCGCTTACGGGGAATTTCGAGGATTTGTCTTTCTCTTTCTTTGACTTTACCTCTTTCCTTCAATTGGAGATGGAAGAGTCTGCGACAGAGCATCTCTTGAGCGTAGCCGGTGAACAGGCTGTTTCCAGCCTGCTTGAATTCGAACAACAAATTGTTCAACTCCCATCCATCAATATAAGTCTTTGTGATCGTGAAGAAAACTGGACGACTTCAATGAACATGAATATTAACCCCTGGAATCTGACAACCATGTATCTCTCCTGCCAGAGCCGATACCAGAAGAATCTCTCTGCGAGAAATTTGGCAGATAAGCAGTTCAAGTGGATTCGTCGATTGATTTCATCACTTCAGGTGCAAGTCAATTGAGCTTGCCGGAATCGCAACAATATGGGAGCGTTGAATCGGCGGGTCACTCGGCGTATGTCGAGCCAGCGGGAGTTAATAAGCCATTTGGCCAGCTTGGAATTCAAGACATAAATTGGATTTGGCGCCAACCGGCGGAAGACCATCCAAAACTGGATATGGTTAGCTACGACCCCTATCAGCGCATTCAACGCCAGGTTCTCAAAGGGTTCGGATTCTTTTCTCAGCCTACCTATGAAGAGAGCTCCCAATTCGTTGATGTGCAAAGCAAGCCCCTCAGCGGTCTGGTCGCTTTCTTTATCGTTCTGTTACGACGCTGGAAGCTTGACTGGTCGGAAGGTGCGACACTATTGGGATTCACGGAAGAGTCTGAAAAGGCCATCGCCGAAGCGGTACTTCGAGGCGACAGACCGCTGGAGGGAAGAGACCTGCGTGACCGGATTTCCTGTTTGTTTCAAATTCACAAAACACTCACCTTTCTCTTTCGCGACCTGGAAGTGGAGAATCAGTGGCTGAGAGAAGCGCATCGTTTGCTTGACAACAAATCTCCTATGGAGTTGATGCTTCAGGGGTCGATGGAGGAGATTCTGCTCGTCAAGGAGTATGTAGATGAAGCCACAGGACGATAAAGCCGGGACCAACCAGAATTCTCAATCTGGTCCTTTGGACGAAGTTGAAACAACGCATGTCAGGCTACGAGTCTATCGAATTGCCGTCATCCCCAACGAAGACGGGTTCATTGAAGGGCTCGAGCTGCCTCCAAGACAAGAGCTGAATTTGAAGGAGAATCTCCCGATAGCAGATCAGCAAAAAGACCTGAAAGAACTTCTGGATGCGCCATTTCGACTGAAACGAAAGGAGCTTCGCCGGAAAACTCGATTCTCCGACGGATCGTACACTGTCTTCTACAGTGCGCTGGAGCTTGAAACTGCAGAATGCGAATGTGCGTATTGGTTTAGAGAGGCCTTCCTTGGCAGCCCGGAGGGCGATCGAGTTGCTTACTTTGAACGGTTTTCATGTTGGTTTACCGGAGAAGAGAAGGATCTCCGAGTCAAAAAATCCGTCTGGCCCAAACTCGTTGACGATGATTACGAATTCTGTAATGCGATTGGTCGTCAAGCCCATAAAATTGGGCTTGACGGGTTGCTTGCGCCTTCTGCGCGTCGAGAAAATGGCTCAACCGCTCCAGTGTTCTCTCGCGCATCCATTGGCAGGGCGCAACCGGAAGGTTCGATCAAAATGACAATACTGCCAGAATCACAAAGCGTAACGATCGAAGAGCTCTAACAATTTCAAGCCACAGCCCGTGATACGCCCAACCCCCGAATCCACTGCGCCTGACTCATCGACGGGTTGCAAGTTATCATGAGCACATGAACGCTCTCCACTCATCAGACACGCGCATCGGAGCCTCGCATGAAGCAATTTGAGGACCTCCTGCCACTGCTCGTATTCGGGGTTGCCTACTGGTTCTCGGACCTCTATCTGGCAACCGGCGCACTGATGGTCGCCTTTGCGCTGCAAGTGGGCTGGAAGAAGCTGCGCGGCCAGGAAGTGAGCCGGTTCCTGGTCCTGTCTCTGGTGGCCGTGCTGGTTCTCGGCGGCCTCACCCTGCTGCTGCGCTCGAGCGCCTTCATTCAATTCAAGCCGACGCTGGTCTGGTGGGTGATGGGAGGTGCGCTCGCCATCAGTCAGATGATCGGACACCAGAATCTGCTGGAGCGCATGCTTGGCCGACATCTGGAATTGCCCGCTGAGGGTTGGTGCCTGCTCAATCTCGGTTGGGCCGCGCTGTTCCTGATACTGGGCGGCGTGAATCTCGCCATTGCAGCCTGGTTCAGTGAAGCCACCTGGGTCGCCTGGAAACTGGCAAGCGGCTTCGGCCTGCTACCCCTGCTTGTTCTCGGCACTGTCCTGTGGCTATATCGGCGCGGTTTCCTCAAGATGCCTGAAGATGTCCGCGCCAGCGGAAGCCAACCGTGAAACCCCACACCAGGCTCAGCGTCAACCTCAACAAGGTTGCGCTGCTGAGAAACGCACGTACCGGAAATGTCCCCAACCTCGTTGACGCGGCGCGCCGGGTACTTGCTGCCGGAGCCGCCGGCATCACCGTGCATCCCCGACCCGACCTGCGTCATGTGCGACCAGAAGATCTGTTCGCCCTGAACGCCCTGCTGCGTGAGGAATACCCGGACAGGGAATTCAACATCGAAGGCAATCCGATGGCGGGAGCCAACACCCTCGGCTATCCGGGTTTCATGGCGCTCTTGCTCGAAATTCGCCCAACGCAAGCCACTCTGGTGCCCGATGACGAAGCTCAACTCACTTCGGACCATGGCTGGGCACTGCCACGCCAGTCAAATGAACTCGCAGATCACATCGCACGCCTCGATGCCTGCGGAGTGCGCGTGAGTCTGTTCATGGACCCGGATGCTGAAGACAGCATTCCCGAAGTGGTACGGCTCGGCGCGCAGCGCGTGGAAATCTACACCGGCCCCTACGCCGATGCACACAAGGGGCAGCTTGATGCACCGCACAGGCTTGCACACGCACTCGACCAGTGTGTGCGCGTCGCGCGCGCCGCCGAACGCCACGGACTCGGCATCAATGCAGGACATGACCTGAACCTCGACAACCTGAGTGATCTGGTACGAGCCTGTGCACCGCTCGAAGTTTCCATCGGCCACGCCTTGATTGCCGATGCTCTCGTGCATGGATTGAACGAAACTGTGAGACGATACACCGACATCCTGCAATATCCCGAGACCCCCTGACCCCACTCATGAAAAACACAAGATCCCGCAAGCCATCGCAGCGCACCCGACGCATCAGCCGGTTCTTCTCGCTCACCGGCCTCCTGGGCCTGCTCGGACTGAGCGTGTCACCGGTGTACGCCGACACCGCCGCCGATACTTCCTCCAAATCACAGGCCAGGGTCGGTTTCGAGACGACTGTCGGCAGCTTCGTGGTGGAAATCGACCTCGAGCAGGCACCTGTCACGAGCGCAAACTTCCTCGCCTATGTGGATGCGGACTTCTACGATGGGCTCGTCTTTCATCGCGTCATCCCCGGCTTCGTGGTACAGGGTGGTGGCTACACGACGCAAGGCGCACAGCCACCCACCAACAGCCCGATCGTCTATGAAGGCGATAACGGTCTCGACAATGACCGCGGAACCATTGCCATGGCGCGCACCCAGGACCCCGATTCGGCATCAAGCCAGTTCTACGTCAATCTCGTCGATAACGACTCCCTGAACCACAGCGCGATGAAACCCGGCTACACAGTGTTCGGACGGGTCATTGTCGGCATGGACACGATTGATCGCATCGCCGACCTCACGCGCAGCGACAGCGGATGGAATGCCGCCAGCGGCGCGCCTTCTCGCCCGGTCGAGATAGTGTCGGCCAAGCGCACAGACTAGCGCACAGACTGGTCCGACACGTGCGCTCAGGGAGCAGGATCAGGAGCCTGCTGATCGCGATTGGTACCGCTCTGGTGCTGGCCTGGCTGGTGACCGAACTGAAAGTACGCGTCTTTCCTGACGACCACTTCGCGCTCTTTCTGGTGGCCTTTGTCGCTCTGTGTTCGGCCTGGCTGCTCGGTCGCACCGTAGGCCGCAGTGATGCGATTGACCATGACGAACCCGGTTCGCCCGGCAACTCCCCGAATCACACACCAGACAATTCAGACTCGGGACAATGAACCTTCGTGAAAGGTTTGAGGACGACTTGTCTCGTGCGCTGAGTGATACCTGCGGGATGCCTGCGGCCGCCATGGTGGCACCGTCGAAACAGGCCAGACACGGGGACTATCAGGCTAATGGCGTGATGGCAGCTGCCGGACGCATTCGCCAGAACCCGCGTCACATGGCGCAGGAGGTGATCAGGCGCAGCCATCTTGACGAATTGGTCGAGCGCATGGATGTGGCTGGCCCGGGGTTCATCAACCTCACACTGCGCGATGCGGCACTCACGAGTGCGCTGTTCGCACCACTTGACGAACCTGACCCCAATCCCGAAACGCTGGTCATCGACTATTCATCGCCCAACCTGGCCAAGGAGATGCATGTCGGCCATCTGCGCAGCACCATCATCGGCGATGCCATGGCGCGCATCCTCGAACACCTTGGGCACAGGGTGCTGCGTCAGAACCATGTCGGCGACTGGGGCTCGCAATTCGGTCGGCTGCTGGTCGCGATTGAGGCCGAGGGCTCGACAAGCGAGAATCTTCACGACCTCGAAGCCTTCTATGCACGCGCCTCGAAGCGCTATGCAGAGGACGAATCCTTCGCCCGCGCCGCGCGCGCACGAGTGGTCGATCTGCAAAACGGCGAAGCCAGCGCACAGGCGGCCTGGCACAGGTTCATAGGTATCTCGCTGTCTCATTGTCAGGCCATCTACGACCGGCTTGGCGTTACCCTCAAGCCTGAACACCTGGCTCCCGAAAGCAGCTACGCGCCCATGCTTGCAGAAGTCATTGCCACCCTCGAGCGCAAACAGCTGCTGGAGCAGTCCGAAGGTGCGCGCTGCGTCTTTTCCGAGTCACTCAAGACGCGCGAAGGCACCCCCATGCCGCTGATCGTGGAGAAAACCGACGGCGGCTACCTGTATGCCACCACGGACCTCGCTGCCCTCGGCCACAGATGCGGAACTCTGGGGGCGGACCGGGTGCTCTACTTCGTCGATGCTCGCCAGAGTCTGCACTTCTCGCTGCTCTTCGAGGTCGGCCGCAGAGCGGGCCTGTCCGGGCGCGCAACACTCGAGCATCACGCCTTCGGCCTCATGCTCGACACGCACGGCAAGCCCTATCGCACACGCGATGGACGCACCGTCAAACTGGCGGATTTGCTTGACGAGGCCGAGTCGCGTGCCTTCCAGCTGGTGAGCGAAAAAAACCCGGATATGGATATCGAGGAGCGGCGCGACATCGCGCGCGTCGTGGGGCTGGGGTCCGTCAAGTACGCCGACCTCGCCAAGCATCGCGTGAATGACTACGTATTCGACTGGGATCGGATTCTGTCTTTCGAGGGCAATACCGCGCCCTATCTGCTCTATGCCTGTACGCGCACCAAGCGCATTCTGGGCAAGGCAGCGGACATCTGGCATCCGGGCGATGCAGCGGCCCTGGCAGACTATCAACTCAACCCGACCGAGCGCGAACTGGCACTGCATCTTGCGCGCTTCCCGGAAGCGCTCGCCAGCGTGGCGGCAACTGCCGAGCCGCACCGTCTGTGCAGCTATCTCTGGCAGCTTTCGAACCGACTCATGAAGTTCTACGAGTCCTCACCGGTACTGACCAGCGACGGGCACACGCGGATGCTCAGGCTGCTGCTCTGCGAGCGCACAGTGCACACACTGGAGACGGGCTTGCAGCTGCTCGGACTGCACACTCCGGAGCGGATGTAAGGAGAGAGGATTGGCAGGGACAGCCGTTATGTTGCCTTGCCGGGCTCTGTCCTCTTGGGCAGCGTGAGCTTTCTGATCTCCTTGCCGAAGTTCTGCAAGGTCTGAATGCCGCTGTTTTCGGCGCGCATCACCCAATCGGCCAGTCGCACCCGGCCGTCTTCAAGGTTGGTTCTCTGCGAGGCGAGCAGGCGTCGCAGTTCATCGCCAAAGGCCGACAGGCGTGTCAACGCCGGGACGGTACGCAAGAGTTGCTCCTTGCGTTCGCTGAGCATCTTGTCGGAAACACCCGGCAGATCGACGCGCGCCAGCAACTTGCGCGCGCTCTTCAGTTGCTTGCGGGTGAACCTGTCGGCACCACGCGCTTCCTCGCGCAAGACGGGTACAATGACTTGTCGGCTGAAGTCGGACATGACGCGAAAACGATCATTGATGGCAGCAAGCAGCGTGTCCCTGTCAATGCGCTCCTTGCCGGGCACCCGGTCAACCACCGGGCCGGTACTGAGTGGCTGCGCCAGACCACAGGCCTGAAACAGGCGAATCCAGGCCCAGCCCAGATCGAATTCCCAGGGTTTTGCCGACAGCTTGGCCGAATTCGGATAGGTGTGATGGTTGTTGTGCAGCTCTTCTCCACAAATGAAGATGCCCAGCGGCACTAGGTTGTTGGATCGGTCCTTGACCTCGAAGTTGCGGTAGCCGAACCAGTGCCCGAGCCCGTTCACCACGCCCGCCGCAAAGAAGGGAACCCAGGCCATCTGCAGCGCCCAGACCGCCACGCCGGGCACCCCGAAAAGCAGTACTTCAATGACCAGCAGGGAGATGATGCCGACCATCGAGTGCGGGGTATAGAGATGCCGCTCAATCCAGTCGTCGGGTGTGCCGGCACCAAACTTCTCCAGCACCTCGGGCGTACATCCCTGGCGGTAGATGTCAGCACCTGTCCACAGCACCTTGCCGATGCCGAAATACACAGGGCTGTGCGGGTCGTCCGGTGTCTCGGCAAATGCGTGATGCTTGCGATGAATCGCCGTCCACTCCCTGGTGTTCATACCAGTCGTCAGCCACAGCCAGAAGCGCAACGCCTGCTGCAAGGCCGGATGCAACTGCACGGATCTGTGCGCCGAGTGGCGATGCAGATAGACGGTGACGGCCATGAGCGTGACCTGCGTGGTCAGCAACACGACCAGCACCAATGTCAGGAAGGAGGGTGCGAGGAGCCCGAAGAACATCGGCTCGACCCAGGGCATGAAATCAACCACTAATTGCCCGAATCGTTTGGGAAGGGCACTCATCATACCCGAATGAAGATGCCGCAAGAGGGGTCCGGAAGCGAATTGTCAGCGCAAGGCCGAGGACTGAATTCGGGCTTGACGCTGACGGCGCTCCTGGGCCATCTTGACGCAGGTTTCACTTGCAGTCCCGGCCTTGATACTGTCCGCAGCGCGTATTCTCATCGACGGGGGACAGCCCCGCTCCGTCGATTATGGTGATATCTACTGCTCACGAGATGGTCAGCGCGAAACGCACAGGGTGTTCATCGCGCCGCTCGAATTCGAGGCCATGTGCGAATGCGCCGATGCCAGTGGTTTGAGCGTCGGTGAACTGGGCTTCGGTGCCGGGATGAACTTCCTCAGCCTGTGCGAGGTGTTCCTTCAGCGAGCGCCTGCCAACGCCCGCCTCGACTACATAGCCTTCGAGAAGCATCCGCTCACACGCACTGATCTGGTGCGGATTCTCGCTCACCGGACATTCGCATCCGAGCTGCGCGAAGCGCTCGTCGCAAGCTGGCCAGCGAGGCTCGAAGGCTGGCACTGTCGCTACTTTGCGGCAGGCAGGATTCGACTCGTCCTGCATCAGGGCGAGGCCCTTGAAGGTTTGCTGGATTTCACCGGGCGCTGCCACGCCTGGTTGCTCGACGGGTTTGACCCGAGATGCAACCCCGAGATGTGGAGTCAGCAACTCTTCGAGACATTGAATCGACGCAGTCAGCCGGGCGCACGGCTCGCTACCTATACCGCGCAGGGTGAAGTACGCCGACGGCTGGAATCGGTCGGGTTCTCGATGCAGCGCGTGGACCAGCGTCCACACAAACGCCATAGCCTGGTCGGCAGGCTCGGCGGCGAGAAGCCGTCAACTCGGGCACCAGCCTCACAGGTGGCGGTGGTGGGTGCCGGGTTTGCCGGCACGTTCAGTGCGCATCTGCTCTCCTTGCGAGGGGCGGATGTGCATCTGTTCGACCAGCCGTTCTCCGCTCATCGCTCGGGACCCATGCCGGTCGCCATCGCCCATGCGCGTCTTGGTCGTCCCGACAATCCACTCATGCGCCTGCGCGCGCTGGCGAGCGGTTACAGCAACGACTGGTATCGCCGACTCGATGCCCGGCGCGGCGTACTCGAAGCGCCCGTCAACCCGCGCGATGTGCGTCGCATCGAACGTCAGGCCAGCCTGTGGGGAGCGGCCGATGACTGCGTTCAATTGCTTGCTCCCGATCAGGCACAGGAACTCATCAAGGCCACGGGCATAGGTACGAGCCTCTGGCACACGCAATGCCACGTGCTCGGCGCAGACCGGCTGCACAGACTGCTTCGCCACGCCGGAATCACCCGCCACGCAGCAGGGCCGGGCGCGGAGATCCTGTCCTGCGTATCCAGTGGGCGCGGCTGGACGCTGTACACGCGCCGGGGCACCAGCCACACCTTCGGACAGGTCGTCATCTGTGCGGGGGCGGGTAGCCTGGGTCTGCTGCCAAACCTCGGGGCGAGCACCCTCGGCGGGCAGATGGATCTGGTCAGGATGTCCACGGCGCTGTCCGGCACCCTGGTTGGTGCCCTGATCGGGGAAGGATTCGCCGCACCTCTTGATGATGGACGCCTGGCGGTGGGTGCCACCTACGAGTCCAGTCCGCTGAGCGAAGAGGAAGCGAGCGGAGAGAATCTTGCCCGCGCCAAAGCCTGGTTGCGGGCGCTCGGAGTTGCCTTCGCGCCGACACACCAAGGATGCTGGCGAGGCTTGCGCGTTTATCACGGGGACAGGTTGCCGCTTGTCGGCGAGGTCGCGCCGGGGCTTTACATCAACACGGCTCACGGTTCCGCCGGCAGCATCCTCGCGCCGCTGTGCGCCGAGTTGCTGACGAATCAGATGTGTGGCGGTGCGCTTGCTGTTTCACAAACGCTCGCCGCCGAGATACGGCCTAATCGATAACCCGCACGTTGATGACGGATTCAATGGCGCGCAAATCGGCCAGCAAATCGGTATCCGGCTCGACTGCAATGTCGATCAGGTTGTAGGCCATGGCATCGCGACTCTTGTTGATCATGTCAATCACGTTGATCTTGCGTTCCGCCAGCACGGAGGTTATCTGACCGAGCACCGTTGGCACGTTGGTGTTGATGATCGCGAGGCGCGCCCCGGGCGACAGGTCGAGCGTCACTTCCGGGAAGTTCACCGAGTTGCGGATGTGCCCCGAACTCAGGAATTCCACCAATTGATCTGCGGCCATGACTGCGCAGTTTTCCTCGGCTTCACCGGTGCTCGCACCGAGGTGCGGTGTGCAGTGCACATTTGGCAACCCAAGCAACTCGGACACCGGAAAGTCGGAGAAATACCAGCGCAGCTTGCCGGACACAAGCGCCTCCCGGGCATCGGCTGCGTTCACCACTTGCTCGCGTGCGAAGTTCAGCAGCACGGCACCGTCGCGAAAATGCCGCAGGCTGCGACTGTTCACCATGTGCGTTGTCCTGTCGTTGAGTGGTACGTGCAAGCTGACGTAATCAGATGCCTGCAAGAGGCTTTGCAGGCTCTCCATCTGACCAACCTGGCTCGGTACGCGCCAGGCAGCGCTGACCGACAGCGCCGGATCGTATCCCACTACTTTCATGCCGAGATCAAGCGCCGCCTTGGCCACGCGCGCACCTATGTTGCCGAGCCCCACCACACCGAGGGTGCGCCCCTGAATCTCGTGCCCCTTGTAGGATTTCTTGCTCGACTCGATGAGCTGATGCAAGTCCTTCTGGTCCCTGGCCAGGCTATCGACAAACTTGATGCCACCAACCACATCGCGCGAACCGAGCAGCATGGCGGCCAGCACCAGTTCCTTCACCGAATTGGCATTGGCCCCCGGCGTGTTGAACACGACGACACCGCGCTCGGTGTAGTCATCTACCGGAATGTTGTTGGTACCGGCACCGGCACGCGCCACCGCGAGCAGCTCCGGGTGAGCATCCTCCGGAGTCAGCTTGTGACTGCGCAGCAGGATTGCGTGAGGCGCGACAATCTCCTGCCCGACATCAAAACGCTCGGGATGGAACTGGTCCAGGCCACGAGCGGCGATCTGGTTGAAGGTCTTGATGCGGTGCATAGTGGTGCGCGGAGAAAACGGCGCATTGTACGCTCCCCGGTGGAAGGTCGGTGAGCAGTGCCGCGTGAGACCACCGGAATATCGGGGCATGGCCGCGGACCAGGACGGAGATTCATCCACGCCGAAGGCCCGTCCGGCCCGTCCGACACAGGAAACAACGACAGTCCAAATGGCACCGCCGAACGCGAATCAGGATGTCACAGGAACCTCAATACAGCGATGACCAATCCAGCGAATCCAAACATGGATGTGAACATCGCCTTCAACAGGCTGATTTTCGCTTCATCGACTTTCGACATGGTCTCGAGGCGCAGCTTCTCGGTGTCCGACCGGAGGTGCGCAATGCTTCCTGTGGTCTCGAGGCGCAGCTTCTCGATGTCCGCCTGAAGCCGCACAGTACTTTCTGTGGTCTCGAGGCGCAGCTTCTCGATGTCCGCCCGGAGCTGTGCAGTGCTTTCTGTGGTCTCGAGACGCAGCTTCTCGGTGTCCGACCGGAGCTGTGCAATGCTTTCTCTGGTCTCGAGGCGCAGCTTCTCGGTGTCCGACCGGAGGTGCGCAATGCTTCCTGTGGTCTTGAGGCGCAGCTTCTCGGTGTCCGCCCGGAGCTGCGCAATGCTTTCTGTGGTCTCGAGGCGCAGCTTCTCGGTGTCCGCCCGGAGCTGCGCAATGCTTTCTGTGGTCTCGAGGCGCAGCTTCTCGATGTCCGCTCGGAGCTCCTGTCGCAGGGCATCAATGTCCTTTTTGGTCTCGAGGCGCAGCTTCTCGATGTCCGCTCGGAGCTCCTGTCGCAGGGCATCAATTTCCTTTTTGGTCTCGAGGCGCAGCTTCTCGATGTCCACCCGGAGCTGCGCAATGCTTTCTGTGGTCTCGAGGCGCAGCTTCTCGATGTCCACCCGGAGCTGCGCAATGCTTTCTGTGGTCTCGAGGCGCAGCTTCTCGATGTCCGCCCGAAGCTCCTGTCGCAGGGCATCAATGTCCTTTTTGGTCTCGAGGCGCAGCTTCTCGGTGTCCGCCCGGAGCTGCGCAGTGCTTTCTGTAGTCTCGAGGCGCAGCTTCTCGATGTCCGCCCGGAGCTCCTGTCGCAGGGCATCAATGTCCTTTTTAGTTTCGAGGCGCAGCTTCTCGATGTCCGCCCGAAGCTCCTGCCGCAGGGCATCAATGTTCGCTTGAATCGCTGCGATATCTTTCCTGGTGGCGAGATTGGCAGTGCTGCTCCTGAACGCAAGCACATGTCCCTCGGCGAGAAGCTCGGCTTGCTTCTCGGTAAATTCGCCGCCTCCGCTCAGGGTTTTCACGAGGGTGTGCGTGTCAAATGCGAGTGCTGTATTCATGGGTTGAATAGTAAAACTTTCCGCAACGCCTTACAACCTGCCTGTACGAAACCGGACAACTCATGTGTTCCTGACAGGCGAGCGCCCCTGTGGATAGCAGAACCGCTACGGGGCGCACGAATGCAGCGATTATGCAGCTTCACAGGAAGCCATGGCGCGATGCACCTGCAACAGACGGGGCTGCAAGCGCACATGGAAAGTCTTGAATGGCGCACAGAAATCCGGGAAATATCGCACAGCATCAGGTACTGAAACCCTACATCCTGTTGTCTGCCACAGCGACCCCGAGACCATGCTCAAAACCCTGTACGCTGCGCTCCTCCCCGGCTGTTGCCTGCTGTGCGGGCTCGCGTCCCGGCGCGACCATGTCCACGGCGATGCCCCCGTGGACCTGTGCGAATTCTGTGAGCGGGATCTGCCGTGGAATCTGTATGCCTGTGGTCGGTGCGGGTTACCCCTCGACGAGTCGCTTGTGGGGCCATGCGCCGCCTGCCGAGGGCGCAACTTCCCGTTCGATGCCGTGTCGGCTCCGTTTCTCTATCAGAACGAGATTGCGCGACTGCTGTCGCGCGGCAAGTTCCAGGCCGGATTCTCCGGTCTGGCGTTGGTAGCAGAGCTTGTTGCCTCGCAATGTGCCAGTAATCCGGAGTTGCCGGATGCCCTTGTCCCGGTACCCATCTCCTGGCGGCGCAACTTCACGCGCGGCTTCAATCAATCCAGCGTCATCGCGCGCTGTCTGTCGCGGCATCTTGGCATACCGGTGAAGAGCGGTCTGCTCAGGCGCAGGCATCACGCACCGCCACAGTCGCAATTGTCACGGCGCGCGCGGCTGAGGAACCTCGTGGGGGCCTTCGAGGTGCGGGATGCACATAAAGGTCAGCTTGAAGGTCGGACCGTTGCGCTCGTCGATGATGTGCTCACCACCGGTGCGACTGCTCTCGCCTGCAGCAAGGTGCTCAAGAAGGCGGGTGCCGGACGGGTGCTGGTGTGGGTATGTGCGAGAACGCCCGCTCCGTGAATTGCCGCTCGATGCCGCATGCGATATTCAATACGTCCCGCCGAGCTTGCTGTGGTCCCAGCTCATCGTGCGCTCGGGCGTAAAGCGCAAGATCACCCGCTTGCGGCTTGCCCCGCGCAGGGTTTCGCGTAGTTCCGAGCGCTGTGCAGCGCTTGCTTCGGCACCCTTCAGGCGGATGCAGACCATGGCTTCGAGTACCGCCTCCGGATCATCGAGAATTTCGGTGCTCGCCTTGATCATCAGGCCGCGCAAGGATTCATAGCGGTGACCGTCCTCGATGAGCAGGCTGGCACGTGCGTCACGCTCGAAGTTGCGCACCTTCTGGCTGCGGGCAAAGGTGCTGACGAGAAACCTGTGCGACTCATCAAGCGAAAACCACATGGGCATGGGATGCGCGAAGCCATCATGGCCATTGGATACGATGATGAGTGTTTGCTGCTCGCGCGCAAAGGCACTCGCCTCGGCCTCGGTCATTTCGATTTGTGCTCGTCTTGAAGGCATGAACCCGAATCTCTCCCAGTGTGTTCGATTACCGCGAGATTGTAGCCGCAGGCAAGGTCAGGGAAACTCCGAATAACAGGATTTCCCGTGCGGCACATGGACATGCCGCCAGATTCAGCGCCGTAAGGCATTGAATCTGCGAGCAAATCAGCAGCGCACCGCCGATTTGCGAGTATGATCAGGCTCATGGGCGGACTTGATCAGGACATATCCGGAATGAATGCAGGCAACCGTGACAAATGTGGCGACAAATATGGCGAATACATCAAACACGCCTGACGCTCAGGCGCTCCTGCATGTGCTTGACCTCGAGCGAGTGGCGGAGGATGCCTATGTTGGCATCAGTCCGAGTGGCGACCGCGAGCGCGTCTATGGTGGACAGGCGCTGGCGCAAGCCCTGATCGCCGCATCCCGCACCCTGGAATCCTGGCCGCAGGCACCCCTGTCCCGATTGCCACACTCGCTGCATGGCTACTTTCTGCGCTCCGGTAACACCAGGCATCCCATCCTCTATCGCGTGGAGCGCATGCGCGACGGTCGCAGTTTCAGCACTCGTCGCGTGGTCGCCGAACAGGATGAGCGACCCATATTCGTCTGCACCCTGTCCTTCCACAAGCCGGAAACGGGTCTTGAACACCAGTCTTCGCCGCCCGAAGCCGCGCCGCCGGAAGGCTTGCGCAATTTCCATGAACTCGGTCGCGAACAGGGCGAACAGGACGGTTCACCCGAGGAATTGCCCGGTGAGCATCCGATTCGCAGTGTGGACATGCGTCCGGTGGCGGGGCGCGACTATCTGTTGAATGCCCCCGGTGCGTCGCCACTCCTGTGGATGTGCGTCACGGCACCGCTGCCTGACGACCCGGTCATTCATCGCGCGCTCATCGCCTATATGTCTGATGCCACCCTGCTCTCCGAGGCACTGCGCCCGCATCACCTGCCCTGGCATCATCCCGGTATGCAGGTGGCGAGCCTTGATCATGCGCTCTGGTTTCACCGCGAGGCGCGCGCCGACGAGTGGCTGCTGTGCGTCCCCGAGAGTCCGAGCGCAGCGGCTGCGCGTGGATTTTGTCGTGGCGGCATTTATACGCGCAACGGGAGTCTTGCCGCTTCGGTGGCGCAGGAAGGCCTCATGCGCGGACTGATGCCCGATACGGGCGGCACCGGGTGACCCCGTGCGATGCGACGAAATGCTGCGAATTCGTGAGACGGGACAGCGGGTGACCAGTCCCGCACATGAAGAACTGATGCACTCCATCGAGCGAGTGGTGGAGTCGCTGCGCGCACAGGGGTATGTCTGTGGTGAGCAGGTAGGCACGGCGGTCTATCTCGCCTGGCACCTCGACAAGCCGGTGCTGGTCGAGGGCCCACCCGGCGTGGGCAAGACGGAACTCGCCAAGACTGCCGCGCTCATGTTCGACCTGCCGCTTATTCGCCTGCAGTGCTACGAAGGGCTTGACGAAGCCAAGGCCATCTACGAATGGAAGTACGGCAAGCAGCTTCTCTACACCCAGGTGCTCAAGGAAACACTGCAGGATGTGCTGCAGGGTGCCAGGGGGCTGGCCGATTCGGTGCGCCGCCTGCACGAGTTCGGAGATATCTTCTTCTCCGAGGAGTTTCTCGAACCGCGTCCGCTATTGAAGGCGTTGCAGGAAGACGAGGGCTGTGTGCTGCTCATTGATGAAGTTGACAAGGCGGATCAGGAATTCGAATCCCTGCTGCTTGAACTCCTGTCCGATTTCCAGATATCCATCCCCGAGATTGGGACGGTGCGGGCGCGCACCGTCCCGCCCCTGGTGTTTCTCACCAGCAACAACACGCGCGAAATCTCCGATGCGCTCAAGCGACGCTGCCTGCATCTGTATATCCCCTTTCCCGATGCCGAACTCGAAAACCGCATCGTGGCCGCCAGGGTGCCGGAAGTGCTGCCCGGCCTGCGTGCGCAACTGGTGAACTTCATCCAGGCGCTCAGGGAGTTGCACCTGAAGAAGGCACCGGCCATCAGCGAGACCATCGACTGGGCGCGAACCCTTGTGCTGCTGCATGCCGACCGCCTGGACGCAGATCTGGTACGCGATACCCTGAGTGTGCTTCTGAAGTTTCAGGAGGATATCGAGAGCGTCAGCGTGGAAGTGCCGTCGCTTGTGAGAAGCCTGTTGCCCGCGCAGAGCCGAGGCTGACGCACGAGGTCAATCGCTGTGGACAGAACGCTCATCACATTCGTGCGCGCACTGCGCAACGCCGAGGTGCGCGTATCCCCGGCGGAAACACTTGATGCCCTGCTGGCGACCCATCTGGTCGGCTCCGGCGACCGAGCCACGCTGAAAAACGCCTTGTGGCTCACCTTGCCCAAGACCCCGGAAGAGAAGCAACGCTTCGCGCACTGCTTTGATCGTTTCTTCGATCATGCAGCCTTGTCGTGCACACACGATGCCGACGACGATGTGGTTCCCGGGGACGAACAAATGCCCGATGTCCAGGAGACGCCCGAACCCGGTCAGGTCACGGCGCAATCGGAACTTGGCCGTATGCTGCAATCGGGCGATGCCAGCGGGCTTTCGCTCGCCATGACCAAGGCCGGGCAAGCCACCGAGGTATCCGGCATCGCCTTGTTCACCCAGAAAGGTCTCTACGCGCGCCGAATGCTGGAGCACATGGGACTTGATGCGCTCAACGCCGAAATCTCGTCGCTTGCCGCTGGCAAGGCGCATGCCGATGTCGAGCTCGGCCAGGTGCTCGTCAGTGCCCGCGAGCGACTCGCCTCACAGGTGCGCGATTACGTGGAACGTGAATTCCTGCTGCATGCCGACCACGATGGGCATCGCCTGCGCGAGGAACTGCTGTGTCGCGTCAAGCTGTCGAACCTGGACAGGCGCAACTTCCGCCATCTCGAGGCGATTGTCATGCGCATGGCCAGGCGGCTTGAAACCATGGCCGCGCGCAAGCGCAAGGTGTTTCGTCGCGGGCATCTGCATGTGCCGAGAACCCTGCGCAACAACATGAGTCATGACGGCACCCTGTTCGATCTGCGCTGGAAAGCGCGCAAGATCAGTCGCTCGAGGATCTACGCGGTGTGTGACCTGAGTGGCTCGGTGGCCAACTATGCGCGCTTCATGCTGCTCTTCCTGTACAGCCTCGAGTCGGTAGTGCCGCGTGTGCGCGCCTTCGCCTTTTCATCGCGTCTCGGCGAGGTGACGGGGTGGTTCGAGAAATATGATCTCGAACAGGCCATCGAACGCAGCATGCGGGTGTATGGTGGCGGCTCTACCGACTACGGGCAGGCACTGGTTGATTTTCATGCGCTGTGTGGTGACGAGATCGATCATCGCGCCACCATCATCATGCTTGGCGATGCGCGTAACAATTATGGCGACCCGCGCCAGGATCTGATGCAGACCCTGTATGAACGCGCCGGCAGGATCATCTGGCTGAATCCGGAACCGCGCGGGAGCTGGACGCTGGGTGACGCGGAAATGCGCTCCTATCTGCCCTGTTGCCATCAGGTGCGCGTATGCAATAGTCTTGAACATCTTGAACGGCTGATGTCGGATCTGGTCAGGATGGCGCGTTAGGGATGTGATCACAGGATACGGGACACGCAAGGATACTCATGGCTGACAAATCCTTCTGGCAATCGCTTGCTGCGCTCAGCGCGCTTGCTGCCGCCGCTATCGGCGGCTTGCTGGTGTTCATGCTGGCGCTCGCCTGGTTCGCCGACCTGACCTTCTTCCCGGACGCTTCAAGCGCCGCGATTGATTACGAACGGCGCAGCATCAGCGTGGTCATCGAGCAGGAACCGCCGCAGATGGACAGCACCAGAGCCACGGATGCCGTGAGCGGCATGTTGCTCGGTCACATCATGGAAGGACTCCTGCGCTACGACGGTCAAGGCAATTTGCAGCCGGGCGTTGCCGAGTCTTGGGAGGTGACCTCGGACGAGGCCATCTTCCGCCTGCGTGAATCGGCGCGTTGGAGCGACGGACAGCCGGTCACCGCGCACGACTTCGTGTTCTCGTGGAGAAAGGCGCTCGAGCCGGAAACGGCATCGCTGTATGCCTTCATCATGTATTCCATCAAGAACGCCGAAGCCATCAACCTCGGCGATATGCCACCCGATTCGCTCGCTGTGTATGCCGACGATGATCACACCCTGCGCGTGGAGTTCGAGCGTCCGCTTGCGTTTTTTGACCGCCTTGTGGCCTTTACAACTTTCTATCCCATCCGCGAGGATTTCTACTACAGCCGCGCGGGACGCTATGGTGCCAATGCCGAGGACCTGCTGTTCAACGGGGCCTTCGTCATGACCGAGTGGGTGCATGGCGCGCGCATTCAGCTGGAAAAGAATCAGCGTTACTGGAATCGCGACAGCATCTGGCTGAACAGCATCAGCATCCCATTCATTACCGCAGATGCCAACACGCACCTCAACCTTTTCAAGGATGGCAAAGTGGCAATGGTGCAACTCTCGCCCGACACGCTGGAGAACGCGCTCAAGAACCGATGGCCGATCCGTCGCTTTGCGGAAGGCACGGTGTTCTATATGGAGTTCAATCATCGCCCCGACCGCCTGACGCGCAATCTCAACCTGCGCAAGGCGCTGTATTACGCATCCGATACCACTGAACTGGTGAATCGGGTGATCAAGTTGCCCGGGTACCTGCCCGGTGCGAGCCTGTTTCCCACCTGGATGAAGGGTGAACGCGACTTCCTGCGGAGGGAATACCCGGCCCCGCCGCACCCGGTGAATCCGCAGCTTGCGCGGCAGCATCTCGAGCAAGCCAGAGTGGAATTGGGGCTCGAATCCTTTCCGCCGCTGGTGTTGCTCGTCGGCGATACGCCCACCTCCCTGAAGCAGGCCGAGTATTTTCAGAATACGTTCAAGCGCCATCTTGGCCTCGATATCCGCATAGACGCGCAAATCTTCAAGCAGCGACTGGAGAAGATGACCCTGGGGCAGTTCGATATGGTTGCCGCCGGTTGGGCACCGGACTTTGACGACCCGCTCACCTATGGTGACCTGTTCGCTTCCTGGAACAAGAACAATCGTGGCCGCTTTCGCAGCGAGGCGCTTGATGCCGAGGTGCGTATTGCGCAAGGCTCGCTTGATGCCGCAGAGCGCATGAAGGCGTTTGGCGAGATTCAGCGCATTTTGCTTGATGAAGTGACCATCATCCCGAGCTACGAGCGCGGGCGCGTGTTTGTGGCTGACCCGAGGCTCGAAGGCCTGATTCGGCGCAGCATCGGCCCGGACCCTGATTATTCACGGGCGCGCATTCGCGCCATGGCGGAAGGGCAGTCATGACAAGGGCAGGCACAGGAGCATTCGCCAGCGCTCGCGGGAGGCGCGGATGCTGAACTACACGCTCAAGCGCATTGTTCAGGGGCTGATCACGATCTGGTTCATCGCCAGCGCCACCTTCCTCGTCATGCACTCGGTACCCGGCGACCCGCTGTCGGATGCGCGCGCCACCAGCGAAGAGATCCGCAAGAACCTGGAAGCCTTCTACGGTCTCGACAAGCCGCTCATCGAGCAGTATCGGATATATCTCCTGAACATCCTGCGCGGCGACCTCGGAATTTCCTTCACGCAACAGAACCGCGAGGTCAACGACATCATTCGCGAGCACTTTCCGGTGTCCGCAACCCTCGGTGTGCTGGCGGTGCTGTTCGCGGCTCTCGGCGGCATTCTCTGGGGCGCGTTGACGGCGCTGTTTCGTAATCGACTGCCGGATATGGTCATCATGTTTCTGGTGGTGCTGGGTGTTTCGGTGCCGAGCTTCGTGTTCGCGGCGCTCGGTCAGCTTGGCCTGGTGGTCGTCAACGACTGGCTCGGCAGGTCGCTGTTGCCGGTGGCCGGCTGGGGCAGTGTGCAGCATCTGTTGATTCCGTCACTTGTGCTCGGGCTGGGCACCATGGCCTTCCTGACCCGCCTGATGCGTTCTTCCATGCTGGAAGTGACCAACGCCGATTACGTGCGCACGGCGAAAGCCAAGGGCCTGTCCGCCACACAGGTGTTCATCCACCATCAACTCAGAAACGCCATCCTGCCGGTAGTGACGGTGCTCGGGCCGGCCATCGCCACCATTACCACCGGCGGCTTCGTGGTGGAACTGGTGTTCGCCATTCCGGGCCTCGGGCGCTACTTCGTGCAGTCCGTGCAACAGCTCGATTACACGGTCATCATGGGCACCACGGTGTTCTACGGCGGATTTCTCGTGTTCATGGTCATCGCCGTGGATCTGGTCTATGGGTTGATTGATCCGAGAGTGAGGGTGCGGTGAGCGAGTCGCCTGCTGCTCTCGACTTTCGCCCTGCCACTCGCGGGGAACCGCAAGCGCGTCGGCTGCGGCCTTCGCTTTCCTACTGGCAGGATGCCTGGCGTCGCCTCAAGCTCAATCCGCGCGCCATTGCTTCGCTTGCTCTGGTCATCGCGCTGCTGCTCTTCACTCTGGTCGGGCCGCTGCTCTGGACGCTTGACCCGGCCTCTCAGGACCTCGATCAGGTGAGCGCACCGCCCGGGGCAGCGCGCACCGCCGAGGTCGTGCTTCCCTACAGTCCGTGGGCTGCCGATGCCGGGGCAGGCGCGAATGGGCATACAAGCGCGGATGGGCAGGCAGGTGCCGCGACACATACAGACACCGATAAGCAGGCTGCCGGACTCCGGCTCGCCGCCGAGGCCACCACGCAGTCCGTGCGCTTCGTGTGGGACCCGATTGCCGACGTACGCGCCTACGAGGTGTTCAGGGATCTGTATCCACCCACCGAGACCGCGCTCGGCCTGCCGCTCGGCGAGGTGCTGGCGCAGGACGGGTTGAGATTCGAGGACCGACTGGCCCTCGAACCGATTCGCTATTTCTATACGGTAGTGCCGGTGGCTGCCGGGAATCTCATGCGCACCGATCTGCGCACCACCATCGAAGTGCCCGTCAAGCGCGTGATTACTCGCGAGGAAGCGATCGACAAGGGGCTTGTCGCGGCAGACGCTGCGCTGCGCGTGGGTGATGAAGTCCGCCTCCGGCTGCACCCGCTTGGCACCGACTACCTGGGCCGCGACATGCTGGCGCGCCTCATGCACGGCGCTCGCGTGTCGCTGTTCATTGGCATAGTGGCACCCGTGCTCTACGTACTGCTCGGTGTCGCCTACGGCAGTCTGGCGGGGTTCGTTGGCGGGGCCATGGACCAGACCCTGATGCGCTTTGCGGATTTCGTGGTGGCGCTGCCCTTTCTGCTGTTCATGATTCTCTTCAAGGTGCTGTTCGGCATAGGGCCGGGGGAGAGCGGCATCATCCCCATGCTGGTGGCGCTCGTCATCCTTGGCTGGCCGGCGACGGCGCGGCTGGTGCGCGGCCAGATTCTGCAGATTCGCGAAGCAGGCTATGTGAGCGCCGCGAAGCTCATGGGCAGCCCGACCAGCTATCTCATCATCCGCCACATGATTCCCAACACGCTGGGGGTGATTCTGGTGACGCTCACCTTCGCCATCCCGTCGGCCATCTTTACCGAAGCCTTCCTGTCCTTCATCGGCATGGGCGTGGCACCGCCGACACCTTCCTGGGGCAGCATGTCGAACGAGGGCATCAAATCCATGCTCGACAGCCCGCACGAACTCATCTTCCCGGCGATTCTCATCAGCGTCACCGTGCTGGCTTTCAACCTGCTTGGCGACGGGTTGCGCGATGCCCTTGATGCGCGCATGAGATCGAGCGACTGAGCCTGTGAGGCAGACACTGTGACCAGACCCTTGCTCGAGGTGGAGGACCTGGCCGTGGAGTTCGATACCCACGGCGGTACGGTGAAGGCGGTGAGGGGTGTCAACTTCACCCTGTCCAGAGGCAAGACGCTGGCGATTGTTGGCGAATCCGGTTGTGGAAAGAGCGTTTGTGTGCAGAGCCTCATGGGGCTCATCCCCATGCCGCCGGGGCGTATTACCGGCGGCTCCGCGCGCCTTGATGGTGAGGAGATTCTCGGTCGTACGCGCCTTGCCGACGGGCAGATTTGCGGCCAGATGATCGGCATGATCTTTCAGGACCCCATGAACTCGCTCAATCCCACCATGCGCATTGGCGATCAGATTGCCGAACCCCTGCGCCTGCATCGCGGCATGAGCCGCCCCGCGGCGGCGCGGCGCGCGGTGGAACTGCTCGAACTCAGTCAGGTGGCTGAACCCGAGCGGCGTGCACGTCAGTATCCCTTCGAGTTTTCCGGCGGCATGTTGCAGCGCGTGATGATCGCCTGCGCTCTCGCCTGTGAGCCGCGCATTCTTGTCGCCGACGAGCCCACTACGGCGCTTGACGTTACCATTCAGGCGCAAATACTGAATCTCATGCGCGACCTGCAACATTCGCAGGACATGTCGCTGCTGCTGATTACCCATGATCTCGGCGTGGTCGCGCACATGGCCGACGAGGTGGCGGTGATGTATGCCGGCCAGGTGGTGGAGGCCGGCAGCGTGGACGATATCTTCTATCGCAGCGGCCATCCCTACACGCAAGGTCTCAAGTCCGCCATGCCGCGCAATGAGGACAGGCGCGCGCAGCAGCTTGATCCGATTGCCGGCAGTCCGCCGGATCTTTTTGACCCACCGCAGGGCTGCGCCTACTTCGAGCGCTGTCCGCACGCCCTGAATGTGTGCGAGGCGCATGCGCCTGCCATGCGCTCGC
This sequence comes from Pseudomonadales bacterium, assembly GCA_965199815.1. GTDB lineage: Bacteria > Pseudomonadota > Gammaproteobacteria > Pseudomonadales > Azotimanducaceae > Azotimanducus. Next base: position 281,687 of record CBDATE010000028.1, on the reverse strand, counting down.
TGTCTGGCAGCGAACACAAGTGTGCCTGCTGGCTGCAGGATGCGCGCGCGCCAGGTGCGCGTGAGGGGGTCTCTGATGGCGATGGTTGAAGATACGCCACTGCTTCGCGCCGAGGCGGTGAGTCGGCGCTTCTCGCTTCCGGGCGGCGTGACGCTGCGCGCCGTGCATCAGGTGTCGCTTGACATCGCCCCGCGCGAGATTCTCGGACTCGTCGGCGAAAGCGGTTCGGGCAAAACGACCTTCGGCAAGACGCTCATCGGGCTGCTCGACCGGTCTGAAGGCGAGGTGTGGTTCCGCGACGAACTCCTGCCCGCGCGTCTCACGCCACAGGACTTCGCGCGCTTCGCCACCAGATCGCAGATGATTTTTCAGGACCCCTATTCATCCCTGAATCCGCGCATGACGGTCGGCGAGATCATCGGCGAGGGGTTGCGCCTGCATTCTCGTGCAACGCGCTCGCAGCGACAGGAGCGGGTGGCCGACTGGTTGCGCCGAGTCGGGTTGCATCCTGATCACATGTCCCGCTACCCGCACGAATTCTCGGGCGGGCAGCGGCAGAGAATCGGCATCGCCAGGGCGCTCATCCTCGAACCGGAATTTGTGGTGTGCGATGAGCCGATTTCCGCGCTTGATGTCTCGGTGCAGGCGCAGGTGGTGAACCTGCTCGGTGAGTTGCAGGCATCCATGGGTCTGACGCTGCTGTTCATTGCGCATGACTTGTCCATGGTGCGCTATGTGTCCGACCGCATGGGGGTGATGTACCTCGGTACGCTCGTTGAGCTGGGCGCGGCCGACGAGGTGTTCTTTGCCCCGAAGCATCCTTATACGGAACTGCTCATCAGCTCGAACCCGGAGCCGGACCCGGCGCGCGAACGCGGTCGCGTACACGCGACTATCAAGGGCGAGATTCCCTCGCCGACCGGGCTTGGGGATGCCTGTCCCTTTGCTGGCCGCTGTCCGAAGGTGATGGATGTGTGCCATCAACGCCGCCCGCTGCTGCGCCCGGTGGAGGATGCGCGTCAGGGGGCTGGAGAGGGACCCGGGGCAGAGTCAGGCCGGGGCGCGAGTCAGGGGGCTGGAGAGGGATCAAGAGAGGGCGCGGACAAGACGCGACTGGTCGCGTGTCATCTGTATGAGGATGGCGCTGCACAAGTCGCGCATGAGTCAGAATCCGGCATTTGATGTACAGTACAGATCAGGCAAGAGTGAGGGGCAGCCATGTTCAGTCTGTTCAGGAATCGCAATAAACCCCCCGAAGGTAAGGTAACCGTACACGTGACGAGCGCGGGTGCGATGTATGTTGATGTTGAAGAGCTTTTCAGACTCCCGAAAGTCAGGCGCATGTTGGAAGAGGGAATCCGACACCAGCAGGAGGAGTCTTCAGTCCGTCGAAAGACAGCAGAAAAGCAGGCAAACAAAAGCAGTTGAGCAGGGGCAGCCACTCTCTTCGGCGCATGGAACCTTCATGAAGGACATGCCGATTGACTTGAGTTTGCGAATTCGCCATCAGAGGAAGGATACGGCACCGATCTTGTTGATCTTCTCCCTGCACGAGGTGGAGGGATAGGGTGAATCTTGGGCTGTTGGTTGTGCCGGCCTTGGCTGGGTACTGGGTGCTGGGCAGAACCTGCTACACCCGATATTGGTTCATGAGGCAGTCAGGGTATGAGCTTGCGCTCAGTTCGGCGTTATCGGGCCTCATTCTATTCGCCGTCGCGCACCTTCTGGTCATTGAAGGAATCTCCAGACACGAGATCGCAAAGGATTTGATGGAGCGCGCTACATCTTGGATCTCGCTGGACCATGCACAGACTCTGGTAGCTACTTTCGTTTTTGCACTGGTCATTCCGCTACTTGTAAATGCTATCGCTCGCAAGTCGGATGTTGATCTGGCGAGAGCTGCAGCGCGTAAAAATGGTGATTTCATTGAGTGCCTGCTCGCGGACGCAAAACAAGATACTCGACTTGTGGAAGTATCGACGATCAGCAGTAAGTCCTACATCGGGATGGTCGTCGAAAGTGGTATTTTTTCTCCGACCAGAGGAGATATCGCGCTGATTCCGTTCGCAAGTGGTTATCGAAAACCGAAAACAAGGAGGTTGCAAATCACCACTTACCATGTGTCGGCATTGATGGGCTGCCGGGAACTTGGGGATGATCAGCAAGGAGATGCAGAGAATTCTTCCAAGCTGTCTGTCTTGGACTTTCAAATCATCATTCCGGGCCGTGAGATAGCCTCCACCAGATTTTACGATTTCTCGATCAGGGGGCTTTTTCAGGATGTGAAGGAGTCGTAACGTCATACGGGGTGAAGGACATGCCGATTGCAGCACGAAGAAAGTGCGAAGATTCCACTCGGGAGTTCAAGCGCGACAGCGCGGTGAGTCGGGAGGAAATGCAGCGCCTGTATCAGGCATCTGGTCATTTGCAATACGGATTGAAGCCGGTACCGGGTGCGACATTCGAGGCGCTTGACTGGCGTCGCCTGCGCGATTATCTCGTGCGCCTTCTCGGTGGCACAGCGCCTGTAGATAGCCAGGCTCGGGAAGAATGGGAAAAGTTGCTGTGCAACCTCAATCTGATGACAGTTTCGGCAGGGCCGACGGTTGCGACGATTGACGGCTTGCTGCTGTTCGGGCGTTCACCGAACCGCTACCTTCCGCAATCGGGTATCCGTGCGATCTGCTATTCAGGTACCGAGCCTGACCACTCGGCTCGCATTGAGCAACACCTGCGCGGTCCCATGGTTCCCTTGAGAGCGGCCGATGGCTCCATGGTCGAAATCGGTCTGGTGGAACAGGCTTGGGATTTCGTGCGTCGCAACACCATGCCGTCGGCGTATCTCGACAGGGGTCGGCGAATCGATCGCTGGGAATACCCTGAGGGCGTGTTCAGGGAAGCTGTGGTGAACGCGCTGGTACACCGCGACTCTACAGCATCTCCGCAACCGACATTCTGCTCGCTATCTTTTCTGATCGACTGGAGATCCAGAGCCCCGGTCGCTTGCGGTACGCCATGACGGTACAGGCGATGAAGGTCGGCTTGCGCTACGCGCGTAATCAGACGCTGATGAACATCATGCGCGATTACGGTTATGTGGATGAGCGGGGCATGGGCGTACGCAACAAGATGATTCCCGGAATGCGCGCCCACAACGGCACCGAACCAGAGCTGATCGCCGAGGACAATCACCTCACCGTGCGTCTGTGGAAGGAAGCATCTTCGCAGTGAGCGGCACGGCGACGCGCGAAGTGATTCAGATGTTCAGGTGCGCGTCGCCTGGAAATGAACCCCGGACTCTCGGCGCAAGAAGACCATGCTCGAACGGCTGCGTGTCCGCAACTTCAAATCGCTGAGTGATATCTCGGTCGATCTGCCGCGCCTTGCGGTGCTTTTTGGCCTCAATGCCAGCGGCAAGAGCAACCTGATCGAGGCTACTCAGGCATTGTCCGTGATGGTGAACGCCAGAACCCATGTTGACTCTCTCGCCCCTCCTTTTCCTGTCCGTGGCTACTCGTTCGAGGCGTTCGCCCTTGAGTCCGGGAGCGGATTTCCGGCGTTTTCGAAGCAGGGTAGCAAGGCAGGTTTCAGTACGGAAGCGGATATTCGCACCGGTGAAAACGAGCGATATCGGTATCGGGTTTCGCCGGAACTTGACATTGGATCAGGGCAGGTTGCCATCGCGGACGAGTATCTGGCGCAACTGGGCGCGAGGGGCGAAATCAAGGGCAAGCCGTGTATTGAGCGGGCGGGGGAGAAAGTTCGGATACGTCGTGCAGGCAAGCTGGCGCGTCCGTGGCGCGAGTCCGTCGGGCCAGACTGTCCGGTTCTGTCCGACCGCAGCTTGAGTGGTGATGACTATCGCGGAATCGAAGCGGTTCGGAGTGAATTGGCCAGTTGGCGCATCTACAGCCTCGAACCCCGAATGGCCATGCGAAACGAGGAGTCACCGGCCGATGTGGTCGATATCGGCGTACATGGGCAACACCTGACGGCATTTCTGTACAAGCTCCGGGCACAACATCCGAAACGCTTTGATGCAGTCGTGCGTACGCTGCGGGCTATCGTGCCGAGTGTGGAATCCCTGGCGGTGGCGCTTGATGAGCATCGGGGGACCCTTGTTCTGTCCGTACAACTCGCCGGAGCGGCTCATTCGTTGCGTGTGTTGTCCGAGGGAACCTTGCGTGTGCTTGCGCTGTGTGCCATTGCCGTGAACCCATGGAACGGCTCGCTGATTGCGTTGGAGGAACCCGAGAACAGCGTTCATCCGCGCAGGCTCGAGTTGATTGTCGAGTTGCTGCGCTCTCTTGTTGAACAGGGGGAGCGACAGGTGATTGTGACCACCTATTCGCCGCTTTTTGTCGATGCCGTGCTCAAGGCCAAGCGAGCCTTGAACAGGTCTCTTGATGTGGGTTTGTTCAATGTTCGCAAGGAACAGACGGGCACCGTGGTCGAGCCTTTTGACGACGCGCTTCTCCTTGAGCGCAGCGAAATTCGCGACGCGCTTTCGGCCCCATCGGAAGACGGCTTGTTCCGGAGTCTGCTGTTGCGGGGATTTATTGATGAGTGACATGCTTATGGGGGACTTCTTCGTCAAAGGTCGCGAGCACGAGGCATTTCTCACCTTGCCGGTTGCTCGTGGCAGGCATCACGGATCAATCTGTGTCATCTGCATTTCCGCCGAGTTGGCGGAGGATGTTTTCCAACTTCTTGTATCTGTGATCATTCTTGATCTCGGGCTCGGCAGTGCACAAGTCTTTCAGACAGGGGCCAAGATCAGAGGCGGATAACCATCGAGGGTTGTCACCCAGAATCCGCGCCATCAACTTCAATGAACCTCTCGGAAACTTCCTGCACAGTTCGGCTTCACTGAGCTGACGGAGCAAACCGTCGACAAGTAGGACTGGTTGCAACCAGGGTTCAAGACGGTCAACGGCATCGGGAAATTTTTCACCTGCGGCAATGCACAGGCGAGCAAAATTTTCGGAGATTTGTTTAGCGATTTCGGGTTCGATTTCCGTTCGATCCTTTGGCCAAATCCTGTGTATGTATGGGTCAATGCGATTCTCCCAGAAGGCGGCGCGCTGATCAGGACCGTCGGTGCTTTCCAAGGCACTCACCAGCGCATCTGCTGTTTCGCATAGTCCTTTCTGCGGCAGGGCGCGAGTGGCTCGCCGTAACTCGGATTTGTTAAAGAAGCTACTTTGGTCAAGGGCTGCAAAAGCCAGCAAATAGACATATCGGCTGCCCGAATTTCCCAGCTTGTCATAGTGCCCTGCAGTCTGCAAAAAGGCGGGTTCAAGAATCTCCATGAGAGGTCGATACATATGCGCTGGCCAGAGGAACCCCTGCCACATCGCGGGGGCTTCGCTGGCAAAATCCTGCCAGTCAAACAGAGGAAGCAAATGTGTCTTCGTCCAGGATTCATCAGCACAAAACAAGGGAACAACACGAGATGCCAATACGACCCGGCCGTGCAGAAATCGGGGAACTTTCGGGTCGCAAATTTCCGTAAAGATCGATTTGATATCTTCCGGCAGGCATCGCGCATCCTCGGGGAGCCGCTGCAGCAACGCCTCGGTCACGTGACCAACCGGGTGGTTGATAGCCTGTGCCACGAAATCATCGGTTGGGACTTCACCGTCGAGATCATCCAACTCGAGAGTACGGCGACAGAGTGCGATAAAGGTGGCTTGGTGGGGCTCGGGGTTCTTTGCGATCTTGTCCAGCCAGTGGCTGATATTTCCGGCGAGAAGTTGCAATACCTCAGTCGGCATGTGCTCCACAATCGGTGCCATGAGGCCCCAGGAGGACGCACGTAATTTTTCCTGCGACCACGCCTGCAACGCGCATCTCCAGTGATTGACGGGCCAATTGTTCACTTTTGCGAGATCGCTCAAGACCCTCGTCGTTTCTTCAAAGTTGTCGCTGCATCGCTCCCTCCAGCCATCCGCAAGCGAGCCGGGGAGGCCCTCATCGGCATCCTCCTCGAACAAACCCGTCCAAAAAGAAAACTCGTCACTTTCGTCTGATTTCAACATCCAGTTCGGATATTGACCAGCCAGTTCGTTCAGCTTGTCTTCTGCAGGTGGGCTGAGCCTGCCTCGACTCTCGGCGGCCTTTGCCAGGCGGAGCCAAGTTTCGCTGTCCCTCTGTTCGGGGTCGGCACTGCTGGAGCGCGATTCATCAGATGGTCCGTAAACAATTGCATCCTCCAACTCTCGCCACGCAGGTTCGTCAAGCTGCGGAGCCAGCTTGACGATAAGACGAACAGCTTCACGCCTGGTTTCTCGCGACCAAAGCCATTGACGACCGTCCGCCAACAGCCAGTCGAGCCCCAGACATGGCGGGATGATGTCGCCCTGCGCTGCCGCAAAGAGCGCCAGTCGGCGGAAGAGCGTATGTGGATGGGAATGATTCCACCAGGATTCAGCAACGCACCGAGCTTGCTCCGGCGACTGCTTCGCTGTTTCCACCCAGGCATCTCTGGTCAGGTCGATCAGGGCGGTCCAGTCGTGATTCCTCAGGTTCTGATCATGTTCGCTGATCGAGGGCTGTTCGATGAAAGATGGAGCATATCCGCCTTCGTTCTCGTCAAGTTCGTTCATCAAATCAAGTGTATCGCGCAGCAGCGCGATGAAATCAGGTAGAAGCTTTGGGAGCGCGTCAGTCCACCTATCTTCCTTGCGAAGCTGGTCGACTTCCGAGTGGACATGATTTGCAGCAAGACGGATTTCCCAACGCACCAGATCGCGGATGCGCCTTGCACCTGAATTCTCACCGGTTTCGGCGCTCCAAGGAAAGAGTGGTCTCAGCAGCACCCGTGGTGTGAGCAGTTCGCGGAGTTCAAGGCGTAAGACAACGGTGGGACCTTCGCGCTTGAAGCGCTTCTGCCAGGATTGGAAGTCGAGACGCTGGTCAGGTGATTTGGTGCGGCCAGCGAGCAGCAACCCCCAGAGTTTCCGCATGGCCGCGTCTGGAGGTTCATCCGTTGAATCTTCCTGCTCAGCCAAGTTGTCGAATCGTTGCTCAATCAACCAAGCCAATCTGTCGTGTAGCTGGCCACCTTGGCTGACCAGCCAGAGCAGTAGCTTCGGGTCGTTGAGGTAGCGTGTCAGCCAACGTGCGAGCTGGTGCGTGACCTTGTCCCAGTCGTTTCGTACCGAGCCATGGTCTGCAACTGTCATTCGGGTCGCGAGCGTGTACGGCGAAGGCCTGTCCAGCAAACTGAATTTGAGACTCTCGTCCTCGGTCGAATCGGAGTGAATTCCGAACTGTGGCAGGTCGGCATAACCGTAGCGGGCCTTGTCCAGTTCGTCCAACCAATCCAGTGACGGAACCGGATTGAGTTCTGCGAAGCGTCTGGCGGGTACGCCGCTTGGGTCGCTGAGCGCCCACCGTACGCGGCTGACGAAATTATCTCGGCATGAGCTTTTCGAAGGATTCCTATTTACATACTTCGCGACGATATCCTCTTTTGCGCGAACTCCGCTTGAGTAAACATGGCTCCACGCACACAATGTTTCGTGCAGAGCAGTATGGTTATCGTGCTCATGGTACAGGATGGGGGTCACATTCTTGGCCTTCCAGCGATCAGTGGCCTTCTGCCTTTTCCCCTCCTTGTAGCTACCGAACGCAAACATTTCGTGCGGACTTTCGCCCAGAACTCGGTCCGCTGCCAAGGCATCCGTCATGTAGCGCAGAACCGGGTCTTCAATACTGTAGCCGACAAAGCAGACAGTAAAATTGCGGAACAGTTCAGTCATGAAACGCGCCGCCCAGCCTTCCGAAAGGTAGGCAAGGCCGAAATCGCCGCTGGAGAGTACCAACTGGTTGAGTTCATCGTCTGTTGGTTCATCGCTCAGCAAGCCGTGGAGATACACGAGGCCGCTCCAGCGACGCTTCGGGATTGGCAGTCGTGGTGCCTCACACCGCTCCACCGAAAGGTTCCGGGTCTCGACCACCTCCTCGAATATGCGATCGAAGTTGGTTGTGACCAGTCGGGTATTCCTCTCGCGGTCCTGGCTCAGGGTAAGGAGTGCATCGTGCGTCGCCGTGGCTTTGGGGGCCTCGAGATTTGGCCTCAGTACCTTCGGAAGTTCTTTCCGGACCATCTCTCGACCGCAAACAAGACGTAACTCCAACAATCCCAGTACCACATCGAAATTCTTGTCCCTACGAGCTGCATCTTCAATATCACTCGGGGTTTCGCTCAATGCGCCATACAGCTCTTTCACCAAATCTTCAAACCCTGGCAGGCCCGCCGGATAAGAGATTCCGGCACCGCAAAAGAACACTACTCGCCCTTCTTCGTGGGCATACAACATGCGCTCGGGCAGGTAAGGACCGTCTTTGACGAATTGCACATAACTCATACGCGCAACACCTTCATCACCTCGTCGCCCAGATGGTTGATGACCTTGACGGCGATGCGGCCTGATTCCGGTTTCGGGAAGGGGCGCGAGGTGTCGCTGTTCAGTGTGCTCCAGGCATCCTCGTTGATTTCTGCCTTGAGGGTGGTTTTGAGCGATTTGTAGGGGTCGTTTCTGCCGAGAAAATAGGCTTGGCGAACGAAGAAGCTTTCCTCGTTGTAGTCAGTGTCTATGAACCAGCAGGCGATGCCGCCCGGGCCGTCGCTGCGGATTTCTCCGGTGTTGGGGTGAAAGACATCCACGCCCTTGATGTGCACTCGAATCTCGTTGCTCTCCTCGTTCAGGATGTCCATATCCGGTTCGCCGAAGATAACGAACAGGTTGCCCTTGCCGGTGTTTTTCAGGTCGTCCGCCATATGCAGGTCGGCGTTCATGCGCGCCTTGAGTATCGGGATGCGCCCGAGCTTGTTGAGTTCCGATGACTGGGCATCGTAGTTGAAAGCACAGGCAATCAACACATCGAAGTCGGCATCGGCCGCTTCGCGTGCGGCTTCGACCAAATCGGGGCGAGATACAGTGCCGAATTCAGGTCCGACAAAGACGGCGGCGCGTTTCTCTCGGCCTGTTTCGCCGCCCTCCGGATAACGACCTTCGGCGCATACGAACCTTCCGGGCCAGGGTTCAAGGTGCGTGAAGTCGATCTTGTCGTCCTTGTGCGCTTGCTGAACACCGGATGTCTTCAGATTGGCGAGGATGATCTGGTCGAAGTTCTGCGTCGCGTTGTAACCGGCACGTGCCTCTGCCACCCGGTCGAGCAGTTCGTCGTCCTCACCCACGCCGAGTACGCGGTGGGGCGACAGGCTCTCCACCGTGAAGGGGCCAGCCACTCGCACCGCTTGCTTGTCTTCGTAGGGCTTGTCGTAGAGATATTCGAACTCCGCCTTGGCGGCGATGGAGGCATCGATAGCCCGTTGACGCGCGATACGTGCCTGCCAGAAGCGTTCAAGCGGTTCGGCGGCGGCTTCTGGCCAGTCGTGGCAGGCTTCGCGGGGCACTTCCCACTCCATGAAGCCATTTGCTGGCGCTGCCTCGCCCGATGGCATGGTGACGGCACCGGAGGCAGTGAAATCGATCTTCTCGCCCTTGCGCCCGCCGGTGAGGACGGTGAACGGGGTTGCGTGGCTTTCAAGGGCTGTGTTCAAGTCAGCGAGCGCGGTATCGACAACGGGTTGATGCTGTTCGTAGAGGACATCGATTTCGGCGTTGTTGGCAATGGACTTGAGGGTGATGTGCGGGACGCGTTCATAGACGAAGCCGTCACGAATGTTGTTGTTAAGTTGGGGGGGGGGGGGGGGGGGGGGGGGCGATCGAGCGGCAGTGTTTGAGTAATCTCGGCTTCCTTGCGCCGCCCTTCCACACTATCGGCAAGCAGGTAATAGGGGTAGCGGGCACCCATGATGCGGGCGCGAGCGAGTGCCAGCGCGACGCGGGAGGTGTCGATGGTGATCCAGCGCCTGCCCCATTGCTCGGCGACATAGGCGGTGGTGCCGGAGCCGCAGGTTGGGTCGAGGACAAGGTCGCCCGGGTCGGTGGTCATGAGGATGCATCGCTGGACAACTGGTAGTGCTGTCTGAACGACATAGGTTTTGCTTCCACCAAACTGATTTTGCCCAACCGTATCAGTCCAAAGGTTTGACAGGTAATAAACTGAGAAGTCGTCAATGAATCGCAAGTACGAGACTGTTCGCCCAACCGCCGCGATTCGTCCTGCGCGTTCCAGCACTCCTACGCCATCGGTGGTCGTTTTCCAGTGCATTTGTTGCCGAGGGGGAAATTGGGACCCTTGAAAATTTATGGCCAAATCACGATCCGAAGCGCCTTGTGACGTTAGCTGATCTAACGTCACAAGGCGCTTCGGATCGTGAACATGGCCTTTCAAGTTCCCATACGAGCCCACCTTTTTGTATGACCCAGCGCCTTCCCTTCCGGCCCGTTTTGTTATCAATATCGGTCGATACTTTAATTCTCGGACATTTTTGCAGTACCAGAACACATGGTCAGCGATATTTGAGAGCGAGGTTCCAGCAAAACCTGTTGTTTTTGCGAAGGATATCTGACTCACGAAGTTCTCATCCCCGAACACCTCATCCATCAGCGCCCGCACACGGTGCACATTCTCATCGCCTATCTGCACGAAGATCGAGCCGCTCTCGGTCAGCAGGTCTCGTGCCACGGTCAGCCGATCCCGCAGATAGGTCAGATACGAATGAATCCCGTCCCGCCAAGTATCGCGAAACGCCTTCACCTGCTCCGGTTCGCGCGTGATGTGCTCGCGCTTGCCATCCTTCACATCGCGGCTGGTGGTTGACCACTGAAAGTTCGAGTTGAACTTGATGCCGTAGGGCGGATCAAGGTAAATACACTGCACCTTGCCGCGCAGTCCTTCGCGCTCGGCGAGCGACGCCATGACTTGCAGGCTGTCGCCAAGGATCATGCGGTTGCTCCAGTTGGCATCGTGCTGGTAAAACTCGGTTCTGGCTTCGTCGCTGGGCAGGCCGTTGAAGTCCGAGAACAAATCGGTCTGTGTACCGGTGGCTGGAGCGCCCGCCTTTGACTGGCACCACAGATCATCAATCAGCGCCTTCGGATGCACCTTTTCCTGAATGTACAGTGGCGGCGCATCCACCGCGAGGTCTGACCAATCCTTTTCGTCTTTCCCGCGCCAGACGAGCTGCGGGTCAAGATCGCGGTTGCGGCGCTCATAGGCAACCTGAACGGGAGATTGCTCCTCCTTGTGCATCACGGATTGATATTCCGCAGTGGGAATGTTGCGCCGCCTTGTCGCATCGTGCGTCAGCGTCTCGACGCGCTTGCTCTTGTCAATCTTCTTCGCCATCGTGGTTACTCGGGAATCCTTGAAATAGATGAACGCGTTGTCGTGGCAGCCATGGTGGCTGCCTGGGCGCGCGCGATGATGTCGTTCAGATCATCTTCCATCGAGTGCGGATCTGTCAGTTCCGCAAACGCCCAGCGCCCGAAGTTGCCGTCGCGATTGATGCCCGGCACCCAGTAGGCATCCATGGTGGCCTTCTTGTCCTTGGCATCTTCGCCACGGTACCCCTTGATCTCGACAACCAGATTGAGCGGGTCGTCCGCTCCTCGCCCGTCGTCAACTCGCACGATGAAGTCCGGCAAATAGGTGCGCGCCTGCGAGCCATGGCGATAGGGCACTTCAAAGCCGAGGCTGTGGTTCTTGACGTATGCCGTAACCTTCGGATGTTCTTCCGCAACTCGGCAGAACTCGCCCTCCCAGCCACTGTCGAGTATGGCCCAGTTCACGTGGCATCGCTGTGCGTGAGTCTCATGACGCTCTGTCTTGGAGGTGTTGAAATTGACTTGGGCGGTTGATCCCTCGGGGTTGTATGGGTCGAGTACCACCCGGATCTGTTTGCGGTCGCGTTCTGCCTGCACGATGGCCGCCGTGATACGCTCGCAGGCCATGTCTGCCAGCTCCTTGTACAGGACTTGCGCGGGGTAGGTACTGCCCTTGCACACTAGGCAGGTGTCGAGCCATTCTCTGGTGATGCGCTTGAGTTGGCCGAACAGGGGGAGTCTTGGAGCACCGTCTGAATCCTGCCATTTCGTCAGGAGAAGTTCTTTTGTCAGTTCGTACAGGATGCTCTGAAACCGCACACCGTCAAGATGTTTCACAGTCAGGTCAACAGCCTGGCCGATGATGCCGGAGTTCTGGGTAGTCGTCGGGCCAACGAGTTCCGGCGTGAGTTCAAGCACCGAGTCTGGGGTGAAGTTGGCGGTGAGTTGGTCTTGCCGCAAATCAACGCGATACCCGGCCACGCGCGGAAAGCGAATCTCCAGATTGTCGCGTTCAGGGCTGACGGCATGCACGTGAATGACGCGCCGAGGCGGCTGTGGTGCCGCCACCACCGGTTTGGCAGTAAAGTCGAAAGGGATGCCGAGTGCGTCGGCGTACTCGACATTGAACAGCCCGGCCGGGTTCAATTCGTAGGACTGTCGTCGCAACGCCCGGCCAATCACCTGCTCGCACAGAAGCTGGGTGCCAAAGGCTCGCACACCGAGCACATGGGTGACGGTGTTGGCATCCCAGCCTTCCGAGATCATGGACACGGACACCACACAGCGAATCGAGTCCCCCAAGCGGCCCGGTTTTCCGACCGTGTTCATGACCTCGCGCAAGAGGTCCTGATCGGTGATGCGTTCTGCGCGCTCGTGGTCGCCGGTGCGCACTCTGATCTCGCGGCGGAAGCGCTCTATCTCGTCGGCGGCAAGCTTGCGGAAGTTCCTGTCCAGCGCGTCGCCGGATTCAAGTTGCTCGCTGTCTATGAGCAGGGTTCGCGGCCGACCGAGACGTTTCCCCTCATCGTCAAAGTTGCGGAACAGGGGCAGGCGACCGCTCTCGATGCTGGTGGAGCCGTCATCCTTGTGACGCTCGAAACCGGCAATGTAGTCGTGCACCAGCTTCGATGTCGAAGTGTTGTTGCACACCACAATGAAGCAGGGTGGCACCTCGATGCCCGCCTTCTTCCATAGCTTGTAGGTCTCCTCGTAATTTCCGTAGAGCGCTTGCAAGGCGGTCTGCAATTCCACAGGCAGGCTGAGGGGATCGAGTGGATTTCCCTTGCCGAGGCCTTTTTTTGGCATGTGTTTGCCAATGTGCTCCCACAGGTTGCGGAACTTTGGTGTCTCCCCTTTCGGGATGTTGTCCATCACCGGCACCCGGGGCAGCTTGACGATGCCGCATTCGATGGCATCCATCAATGAGAAGTCGCTCACTGTCCAGGGAAAGAGGGTGCCCTCTGCGTAGCCGGAGCCGCTCAGGAAGAAGGGTGTCGCCGAGAGATCGATCACGCGCGCCAGTCCGAGTTTGCGATTGACCGCTTCAAGACCGGAAATCCACAATCGAGCCGCTTCCGTGTTCTTCTCTGCTTCTTTCCTGTCGTCGCCTTTGAGGGCATCCTGCGAGTCTTCGTCCGGTTTTTCGCGATAGCAGTGATGGCCCTCGTCGTTGAAAGCCAGAATGCGCTTCATGCTCATCAGTTCCGGCATCACGCGCTTGAGCATCTGCCCTTCGCTCTCGGTAGTGACGAGTGCCGTGCCGTGCCCCTCGAGCAGCGCTCGGCCCCCCTTGGACAACTCACCCTGCTCGCGAAGTTTGAATGCGTGGTAGTTGGTGATGACGATTCTGGCTCGGCCCAAGTCGGGGAGCATGTCGCTCGGTACGAGTTCGCGGCTCTGGTAGTAGCTGTCAGGGTCGTTGGGTTGGAGTACGCGAAGGCGGTCTCGAATAGTCAGCCCCGGTGCCACGATCAGGAATCCGCGCGTGAAGCGCCGACTTTGCGGGTGGCGCACCGCGTTGGCGACTTGCCAGGCGATCAGCATCGCCATCACAGTGGTCTTGCCCGCACCGGTGGCGAGTTTCAGCGCCATACGCATGAGTTCGGGATTGGCATCGCGATTGGCGTTCCGGAGATAGTCCGAAAATCGCTTGCCCGTGTTGCCGAGGTTCGGCGCTACTTCGGTCAACCAGATTGCGGTCTCGGCGGCTTCCACCTGACAGAAGAACGGCCGGATGCCGCCGAATGTGTGGTTACGCCAGTGCCGGAGCAGCCGAGCGGTTGTCGGCGTGACGCGCCATTGCTGCGGATCTGGCAACTGACGCCAGCGCTCCACCTCCTTGCGGATGCCGTTGATGATGACCGCAACATTTTCGTAGGCTTGCTCCTGGGTCGAAAGCCCCTTGCCTTCGTCAAAGGTCAGTGTGGATTGACTTGCGGTGCCCTGCTGTTTCTTCGCCTTGGGAATGGGAGTGACAAATTCGGCATGGCGTCTGGATGCAACGATTTTCTGCGTCGGCTGTCCTTCCGCATCAAGCTCCCAGTGTCGCGCAGGATACTGGTAGGGCGAATTCAGAATGGGTCGATCGAAGAACGAATTATCTATGTCGGGCTCCGGAGTGAGGGGGATATCGGCAGTAGTGAGCAGAAACTGTTCGAGAATGATAGCGGATTCGGGCATGTGCGGAGCACGATGTCCTGTTCCGAAGCTCGGAACCGGGGTGTGCCACTTGCGCACATCACGCGCCACAGGGACGCATCCTTCGGTACACTCTGCATTCACAGTGAACTCCTGGCTTCGAGTCCCTTGACGCAACATCAGCAGCAACTCGGCGAGAATCGTTACCGCGAGACCTTTGGTCGCTACTTCGAAGACTTCAAGGTGGGCGATGTATATGAACATCGACCGGGAAAGACAGTCACCGAGGCCGACAATCACTTCTTCACCCTGCTCACCCTGAACACTCACCCGATGCACTTTGATGCGGAATACGCCAAGTGCTCGGAGTTCGGCAAGAATCTGGTGGTCAGCCCCTATACCCTCGCGTTGCTGATCGGCATGAGCGTGACGGATGTCAGCCAGAAGGCCATCGCCAATCTGGGCATGAACGATGTGAGGTTCACCGCGCCCGTGTTTGCCGGAGACACCATTTATGGCGAATCCGAGGTGCTGGCGAGGCGCGAATCGAAGACGCGGCCCGGGCAAGGCATAGTCACTGTGCGGACTATCGGCAGGAATCAGCGTGACGAGATGGTCTGCACCTTCGAGCGCAATGTCCTCGTGCCCTCGAAAGGCAACTCGGTTGACGACAAGCATCCGCGCTATTAGTTCGCCTGAGCGCACACAGAGCGCGAGCGCTATCCTCGAGGACTACGCGCGACGCGTCGCGGCAGCGCGCGTGTACGATTACGATGCCGTGTGCAGGACGCCACTCGAACCGGCGGCGAAGCTCTCGCAGCGATTTTCGAATCAGGTGCTTCTCAAGCGGGAAGACCTGCAACCGGTGCACTCATTCAAGATTCGTGGTGCGCTGAACAAGATCGCGCACTTGAGTGAAGAGGCGCGTACGCGTGGCGTGGTCACGGCATCAGCGGGGAACCATGCACAGGGCGTTGCGCTGGCGGCGCGGCGCTTCGCTGCCTCTGCGCTCATTGTCATGGGCAAGAATACCGAGCAGATCAAGGTGGATGCGGTGCGCGCGTATGGTGCCGAGGTGCTGTTCGAGGGCGAAACCTTTGATGAAGCGGCGGTTGCGGCGCGTCGTATCGAAGCTGATGAGGGGCGCGTGTTCGTACCGCCCTTTGATGATCCCGAGGTGATTGCCGGTCAGGGCACTGTCGGCCTTGAACTCATGCAGGCGAACGCGGAGATCAGTCGGGTATATGTCCCCGTTGGCGGCGGCGGTCTGCTCGCTGGAATGCTGGCGGCCATCAAGTCCGCACGACCCGAAGTGCAGGTGATAGGTGTCGAGGGGGAAGGCTCGGCATGCATGAGTGCCGCTCTTGCTGCGGATGCCCGTGTGCGACTGCCGCCCGAAAGCCTGGACCTGTTTATTGATGGCGTATCGGTTTCACAGGCCGGCGCAGAACCCTTCCGTATCGTCCGCGGGCAGGTTGACGGCATCATCACCGTCTCCACTGATGAGGTGTGCGCGGCGATCAAGGATATTTTTGATGATGCGCGCGCCATTGCCGAACCCGCCGGTGCCCTGGCGCTGGCCGGACTCAAGAAGCAGGTTGTACAGGATGGCATCAGGGACGAAACTCTGGTGGCCATCCTGAGTGGCTCGAACGTCAATTTTGACCGGCTGCGATACATTTCCGAGGTGGCGGAGTTTGGCGAGCAACGCGAGGTTGTACTGGCCGCCCGGATTCCGGAGCAGCGGGGCAGTTTTCGACGCTTCTGTCAGGAACTCGGGTATCGCAGTATCACCGAGTTCAACTACCGCTACGCCGGTGACGAGGGTGCCCAGGTCTATGTCGGCCTGCGCATTCAGGGGCATGAGGAGCGTACACAGATTCTGTCGCGTCTCGACCAGGCCGGCTATTCTGCGCTGGACATGACAGACAATGAACTCGCCAAGCTGCATGTTCGCTACATGGTGGGGGGGCGCAGGCTGAGTAACACGCCCGAGCTCTTGTACAGAATCGAATTTCCCGAGCGCACCGGGGCGCTGCGTCGCTTCCTGTCCATGCTTGGCGGCACCTGGAATATCACCATGTTTCATTACCGAAACCATGGTGCCGCCTGGGGGCGCGTGATGGTCGGGTTCGAGGCGGACGCTGCTGATCGAGATAGCCTGCGCCAGTATCTTGATCGCATTGGCTACCGCTATTCGGAAGAAACCGACAACCCCGCCTATCAGGCGTTCCTGCGTTAGTCAAGGTGCGCGACACTGTCTGCGCCTCCTTGCAATCGCTGCTCCCTCCGCAATCGAAACTCCTTGCTCGCCGAATAGAGCACCGGCACCAGCAGGGTGCTGAGCAGCGACATCAGCATACCGCCAAACACGGGAATCGCCATGGGTGCCATGATGTCCGCGCCGCGTCCCTGTGCGGACAGCACTGGCAACAGCGCGATCAGGGTAGTCGCCGTGGTCATCAGCGCCGGGCGAATGCGTCGCTCTGCGCCCTGCGCAACGGCCTGGCGCAGCGCACTGATGGATGTCGGTTGCCCGCGTGCGAGCGATTGATCCAGGTAGGTCGCGGTCACCACGCCGTTGTCGGTGGCAATGCCGAACAGCGCAAGGAAGCCCACCCAGACGGCTACGCTCATGTTGATGGGTTCTATATGAAAGATGTCGCCGAGATTCACACCCATCAGGGACAGGTCGAGAAACCCCTCGATAGCGAAGCTCCACATGAGAATGAATCCGCCAGCCCAGGCCAGGGCGATGCTGGTAAAGACCACCACTGAAGTCGCCAGCGACGAGAACTGCAAGTACAGCAGCGCGAAGATGATCAGCAGTGAGATGGGCACGATGATCGACAGGCGCTCGGCAGCGCGCACCTGATGTGCATAGTTACCGGCAAGCTCGATGCTGACACCGACGGGAATCAGCAGCTCGCCGCTCTTGATCTTTTCGTCAAGCAGCGCCCTGGCGGCCTCGGCCACATCCACCTCGGCCAGCCCGGGCTGCTTGTCGAACACCAGGTAGCCCACCAGAAAGGTGTCCTCGCTCTTGATGGATTCGGGCCCCCTGGCGTAGCGCACTTCAGCGAGCTGGCCAAGCGGCACCTCGCCACCCGAGGGGGTTGACACGAGGATATTGGCAATGCTTTCCGGGGTGTCGCGCAGCTCTCGCAGGTAGCGCAGGCGCACAGGATGGCGTTCGCGCCCCTCGATGGTGGTGGTGACGGTCGCCCCGCCGATGGCGACTGCAATGACCTGCTGCACATCGGCAATGGTGAGGCCGTAGCGCGCGATGGCCGAACGGTCGAGCGCGATTTCCAGATAGGGCTTGCCCACCAGCCGGTCGGCAATGACCGTTTCGGGACGGATGGACGCGGACTCCTTGAGAATGGACTCGATGCGTTGTGATGCCTGCTCGATACTGTGCAGGTTCGGGCCCTTGATCTTGATGCCCATGGGCGAACGCATGCCGCTTTGCAGCATGACCAGGCGCGCCGCAACAGGTTGCAGCTTCGGTGCCGAGGTCACCCCCGGCAGGGTCGCCACGCGCACTATTTCCTGCCACAGATCGTCTGTCGTGTGGATGTGGGCGCGCCACTGGCGAAATGGCCGTCCATCCGGGTCGGGAATCAACTCGCCTTCGGCATCGCGGCGATATTCGGGAAGATAGTTGACGAGAATCTCGAACATGGAAACGGGTGCCGGGTCAAGTGCGGTTTCGGCGCGTCCGAGCTTCCCCACCACCGACGATACTTCGGGAATCGAGGCAATGGCCGAATCGAGGTGCTGCAATATGTCCTGAGCTTCGCCAATCGAGGCATGCGGCATGGTGGTCGGCATGTAGAGATACGCGCCCTCATCAAGATTCGGCATGAATTCCGCGCCAAGCCCGGGAAAGGCGCGTTGCGCCGCCTGCCCGAAAGCCGACTGACGCAGGCTGTCGGGGGCGAACCTGAACACCTGATCGATGCCCAGATACGCGCTTGCCCCCCACAGCAGGATGATCAGCGGCAGCGCCATGAACACCCACTTGCGCTCCAGGCAGAAGGTGAGCATGGCGTGGTAGCGGGCCTGAAACATCTTGAGCGTCAGCAGGAGGCCAGCCACCAGGCCGCCGACAAGGAGTGTATTCGCGAATAGCCCGGGCTCGATTCCGAGCGGCTGCCAGGCTTTGGCGAGACCGATGGTGACGGCGAGAATCACCAGCCCCTGAAGCAGCCAGCGCGATGCCTCTCGAAGCCTGACCGGCGTTCCTTGTATCCAGGATGTCAGGAGCGGAGTTGTCGGCAGGCGGCGCGCGGCGAGCAGCCGGATGCCGAGCGGTACGAAGGCGAGTGCCATGAAAAAGGCGGCGATCAATGCCGATGTCTTGGTAAAGGCGAGCGGCGTGAACAGCTTGCCTTCGGCTCCGGTCAAGGTGAATACCGGCAGGAAGCTGATCACCGTGGTGGCCACGGAGGTGAACACGGCACCTGCGACTTCGCGCGTCGCGCGCACAATGACCTCTGCGCGCGATGCATCCTGCGCCGCTTCATCGAGATGTCGCCTGATGTTCTCGCTGATGATGACACCAAGATCCACCAGTGTACCTATGGCGATTGCGATGCCGGACAGCGCCACCAGATTGGCGCTCACATCGAAAAGGCGCATGGCGATGAAGGTCATGAGCACCGTGACCGGAAGCAGTGCGCTGACGATGAGTGCGCTGCCGAGATGGCGCAGCATGAAGAGAATTACCAGAATGGTGATGAAAATCTCCAATCCGAGTACATCACTCAGGGTGCCAAGGGTTTCCTCGATGAGTCCGGTGCGGTCGTAGAAGGGGACGATCGTCACCTGTGAAAGCGTCACGCCGTCTGGCCAGAGGTGGCGCGGATGTGTACGCAGCCACTCGCTCCAGACGGGTTGATCGAGTTCGCCGGTATCTGCGTCAACAAACCCTGCAAGTCCGGCCGTGCGCGCAAAATCCCGCAGTTGTGTGAGTGACAGGCGACGAAAGTCCACCAGCACCTTGCTTGGCAGGCCGGGCGAGATGTCCGCAATGCGGCGCTTGAGATTTTCTATGGCGGCAAGCGGGTTGAAGCCCTGACGAACCACTGCCACACCGCCGACGGCTTCAATGCCGGCCTTGTCAAGCACACCGCGCCTGAGCGCCGGGCCCCTGGTCACCTCGGCGATATCGGTGATGCGAATCGGTACGTGCTCCGGCGCGGCGACCACTATGTGTCGTATGTCCTCGATATCCTCGATGAAGCCGAGGCCACGAATGAAATATTCGACTCCGTTGACTTCCATGCTGCGCGCCCCCACGTCAAGGTTTGACTGACGGGTCGCGCGCAATACCTGCTCCAGCGTCACACCCTGCGCGCGCATGGCATCCGGGTCCAGATCAATCTGGTATTCCTCGACGAAGCCGCCGATGGAAGCCACCTCGCTGATGCCTGCGGCGGACTGAAGTGCCTGCCTGACTTGCCAGTCCTGAATGGTGCGCAGTTCTTCGAGCCCCCAGCCGCCAGTCGCGCGGCCATCCGGGTCGCGCCCTTCCAGCGTGTACCAGAACACCTGTCCGAGCGCGGTGGCATCTGGCCCGAGGCGCGGCTCGACTTCCGTCGGCAGCGTGTCGGCCTCGAGGCTGCCGAGCTGTTCAATCAGGCGGCTGCGCGCCCAGTAGTATTCGATATCCTCGTCAAAGATCACGTAGATGCTGGAGAACCCGAAGAACGACTGGCTGCGTATGGTCGTCACGCCGGGGACGCTGAGCAGCGCCGTGGTCAGCGGGTAGGTGATCTGATCTTCGATGTCCTGCGGCGAGCGACCCGGCCACTCGGTATAGACGATCTGCTGATTCTCCCCAAGATCCGGCAGCGCATCGACGGGAACGGGCGAGCGAGGCAAGCCGGGCACATCGAAATCGAATGGGGACACCATCGCGCCGCCGCCCAGAATGGCAAGCAGGAGAAGTGCCATCACCAGCCTGTGTGTGAGGCAGGCATGCAACAGACGCGTCAGCAGGGTGTGGCGGTGCGTGGCCAGTTTGCCCGATTCCCGGTCCCTCGCCTCACCTTCGGGGCTTGTGCTGTGCTCGTTCATGGCAGCGCGCCTCAATGCCGGTGCGCTGGTGGCGGGGCCGATTCACCCATCATGCTCGGGCGAGCGCTGATCTGCAGTGCGCTGTCAATCCTGAAATTGCCCGACACCACCACAAGCTCACCCTCGGTGAGGCCCTCTTGAACCAGATAGACATCTCCGGCGCGCGCTCCGAGCACGACCTCACGCCCTGTATAGGTCGGGGTGTCTGCGCTTCGATCTTCCACGTACACCAGCGCTCGCTTGCCGGTCAACATCACCGCGCTTGTCGGCACGACCAGAGGCGCTTGCCGACTCTTCACAGGGTTGGCCAGATAGCCGAGCGATTCTGCCGGTACCAGCGCCATGCCGCAGATGTCACACTGACCGGGGGTGTCCTTGATCACCTCGGGATGCATGGGCGATATCCACTTGCCCGCCAGATGTTCGTCGAGCACCTGACTGCCACCGGCCAGACGCACACTGAGTCTGGCGCGCACAAACATTTCGGGTTTCAGGAGACCCTGGCTGTTGTCGATGTTGACGCGCACCCTGGCGGTGCGTGTCCGGGTATCAAGCGTCGGGTCGATGAGCACTACCTGCCCCTGAAAGCTCTTTCCCGGAAGCGCCTCGGCTTCGAATTCGAGGAGTTGTCCGTAACGCAGCCATTCGAGGTCTGACTCGTAGGCATCGAGTTGTACCCAGAGGTGGCTGAGGTCAGCGATGGTGAAGATGCGCGTACCTGTGTCGAGGTACATCCCCTCGCTGGCGTGACGCCCGATGACCACGCCGCCAATGGGCGCATCGATGGTCACGTATGCTTCGGCCCCGGCACCTTGGCTGATCCTGCTGATGTTCGCCTGCGACATGCCGAGTTGCCGGAGCTTGTTGCCTGCGGCAGCGCGCGTCGCGTACGCGGTCTCGATGAGGGAATCCATGCCGCTTTCGGCAAGATTGCGGAGCGCTCGACCGGCCTGGATGAACTCTTCTTGCGCGGCGTAGAGTTGCGGGCTGTAGATGCGCGCCATGTGGTCGCCCTGGCGAACACGGGCACCCGTGAAGTCAACGTACAGTTCTTCGATGCGGCCAGGTGCCCAGGCGGATATGTGCGCCAGTCGGGTTTCGTCGTACCCCACCTTGCCGCTCAGCCGCAGTTCCAGTGTCGGGAACTCACGCCTTGTCGGCAGGGTCTGGATGCGCAGCAGCTCGCGCTCGGCCGGTGTGAGGCTGAGGCTCGCTTCAGCCTGCCTCGCATGCTGTGCATGTTCGCCTGGCGCTGTGGTGTGCACCAGTTCCATGCCGCAGATGGGGCACAGGCCGGGCTCGCCGCGTTGAATATGCGGGTGCATGGCGCAGCTCCGGAGGGCTTTCGGTGGCTCATCGAATGGGTTCTGGTTGCTGGGCAGGTGGGTGTCCCCGTGGGTGAAATGGGTGTCCCCGTGGGTGTCCCCACCATGGGTGTCCCCGGAATGCAGGTGGGTGTCCCTTTCGGGGGGATTGGGAGCCTCCGGGATTGGCAGGAAAATCGCCGCCACAGGAAGGATGACGAACAGGGTGCCCAGGCCGATCAGGATGATCCGACCTTTGCTCGCCGGGATCCGGGCCGGGATTTGGCTGTACAGGGAGTGGAATCGGGTCATCATGGGGCCTCCGTGAGGGCAGTCATGTCGGGCGCGGTGCCCAGAAGTTCTTCGACTCGCGCCAGCGCCAGGTTGTGGTCGGCGACTGCCCGTGCCTTGCGCAATTCAAGTTCGAGCTGCTGGTGCCAGGTGTCGATGAGGTCGGCAAAATCCGCCGCGCCGCTGCTGTAGGCAGGCAGCAAGGCTGCAAGCGAGGTGTCGTTCCTTGGCAGGAGCCTGGTGCGAATGAGCTCGACATCGCGCATCGCGTCTCTCAGCTCGAACAGCCGAGCGTCGAGTTGTGCACGCAGGAGATTCACTGCTGCGCCCCGGCGCGCCTCTGTGGCCTCGACCATGGCCTGCACCTGGCGCGCTTCGGCGCGCAGCGCGGTGCGCGCGAGCGGCAGGTTGACGCGCAGGCTCAGGGAAATCGGATCTCTTGTGCTGGTGTGCATTCCCTGCATGGCGGGCTTGTCCAGAACGATGTATTCAAGCCCCACGGCGATGTCCGGGAGCCGGTTGGTGTGCGTGTGCTCGAGGTTCGCCCTGATGGCGGCGAGTTCATGCCGGAGGCGCTGAAGCTTCGGGTTGTGTCGCAAGAGCTGCGTGAACAGGGCATCCCCGGTCTCTTGTGGCGAGGTGAGTTCGAGTGCCTCCGGTACGGGAAGCTCGGCATCGGCGCGCCTGTTCAGGAGCGCGTTCAGCGCGCTGCGCACGGGCTGCAAGCGATCCTTCAGGCTCGCTGAGCGCGCGCTGATGCGGTCAAGTTCCATCTGCGCCTGAACCAGATCGCGATGCATTGCCAGGCCGGTCGAGTAACGGGTTCGTACCACGGCTTCGAGCGAGGCCATGAGCACCTGATTCGCCTCGACCAGTTCAATCGAGCGTACCAGCCAGGCGAGTTCGATCCAGTGCTCGGTCACTTCGCGCACGAGCTGCGAGCCGCTCGCCTGAATGTCGGCAGCTGCGGCCGAGGCCAAGTGCGATGCCGCTTCGCCCGCCAGTCTGAGCCGCTTGCGCCAGGGCAAGGTCTGGGAAACGCCGAGCGCGTAGGTCTGCGGCCCGACGCGAGTCTCCAGTTCCTGCACGAAGTATTTCAGGGTGAGGTCGGGGTTCGGCCAAGAGGTCTCTTGCGGCACCTGTTCGATGGCTGCGTGATACCTCGCAAGCGCGAGATGCATGTCCGGGCTCTCGGCGATGGCATGTTCGATGAGCTCGGTGAGACCGGCATCTTGAAGGGTGGCAGGCGCGCGTTCCTCGAAGGGTGCGCCACAGGCATTGCCCGCACTCAGCGACCAGAGGCCCGTCAGGATGCTCGCTGCAAGTGCGCGCAGGCGCTGCTTCCGACACCATGCCAGTCTGTTTGCCAGCAATTCATGGCGGGTGCTGGCGAACCCGCATTGTGGGTAGGTCATGTGATCTGTCCCGGAGTAGCGTGAGGACTGCCGCCGACGAAGGTGCCGGGGCCCCGGGAGCAGGTGTCTATTCGGTCAGTTGATCCTTTCGCGTGACCGATGAGGCGGCGGGTGGCAAGGCGGAGCGCCGCCTCGGGCCAAGACTGGCAAGCCCCTGGGCTACAAGCTCCGGAGCGCGCAGAGGAGTGGCTCCGAAAGCGAGATATTTCGCTGTCTCTTCGCCGTCATCCCGATCGGCACAGTGAGGCTCGGACTTGCGGGATGCTGCGTACGGAGTGCTCGTCGAGAGCGCCTGCTTGATGTCAGGTCGAACATCCTGTGCACATGACATCAGCGCCTCATGGCAGGACGCGCCGGAGCAATCCGGGCAATCCTGCGGGGAGTGCTCGTGCTGTTCGCCTGAGGACTGGTGATGTTGGTGGTTATTGTGCTGGACTCCCGCATGATGCGAGGCGACATGGTGAGCGCCGTGCTGATGAGTGCCGTGCACTTCGTTCGGCTCGCCACTCTCGGAGTCGGCGAACGCGCAATCACACGCCACATTGCCGAGCACCAGAAAGGTGGCGGCGAACAGGCTGAGATGTTTGGCAACGCGACGCATGGGGGGAAGGTATAACAATCCTGAGGGTTGGGTCAATACGGGGCACCACGCCATTCGAAATCAGGTAGCGCGGGGCCGGACGACCCGGCGTCTCTGACTGGGCCACTCAACCGGATCGAGGCTTTGGAAAAAGGGCGACCGGATCAGCAGGTGTCGGAGTAACCTGTGCACTGCACACGCATTTACCGAACGATTCATATTCTCGTCACATTACGGGAGTAAAATGCGTTCTGGCAAATCTGCGTATGCATTCACGAACGAGGGAGTTTGATTGATGTACGCTTTGAAATCCCGGCTTGAAGAAGCTGGGTTGAATCCGTTCTATTGGCAGCTACAGGGGGAGCTCTGTATCTACTTCACCCTGCCAGTGGAAGGGTTCGGAAAGAAAGAAGCCGGGAGCGCCATGTTTCTTTTTTGCGAACAGGATTTAGCCGAATACAAGGCTTCTGCCCCACATGACAGCAAAAGGCCGATTACGACCGGAACAAGGCTTTACGTACGACACCCCGATGATGAGAGACTCGAGGAAGGCATGAAAGTCGCAACTCAAATCCTTGACGAGCTCCGGACATACACTGACATATCCGAGGAAGCCAAGCGCAAGATGGATGAGGAGCGCGCGGCTCGCGAGCCGCAGGGAAAGCCGCTCACGAAGGAAGAGATACGGGCCCAGTTCGAGAAGCTCAAGCGAAATGCAGCCACGAGCTCGCAATTCGTATCTGACTTGATCAAGGAGGGATAATCAGATCTCACCCCATCACCGAGAGGTGCCCATCCCGCTCCCGCCGTAGCCTGGCCAATCACCACTCGTATCCAACGTGATAGCATCACGCGCAGTCACGACCCTGAGTAGAGCGCCCATGGAAAAGGTTGATGTCATCATCGTTGGAGGCGGCCTGTCTGGCGTGGGCACCGCCTGTCACTTGCGCAAGAAGTGTCCGAACAAGTCGTTCGTCATCCTCGAAGGTCGTCAATCGCTGGGCGGCACCTGGGACCTCTTTCGCTATCCCGGCATCCGCTCGGACAGCGACATGCACACTCTGGGGTTCAACTTCAAGCCTTGGAAAGAAGCCAAATCCATCGCCGACGGCCCGGCGATTCTCAAGTACATCAAGGAGACAGCCGAGGAATATGACCTCGAGCCGCATCTGCGTTTCGGACATCGGGTCACATCGGCATCCTGGGATTCGCAAAGCGCGTCGTGGACCGTTGCGACGGTGAATCAGGAGACCGGAGACACTGCCCGGTTTCACGGTAATTTCCTGAGCATGTGCAGTGGCTACTACAGTTACGAGAACTGGCACAAACCCGAGTTCGTCGGCAAGGAGCAGTTTCAGGGCCAGATTCTGCATCCTCAGGCCTGGCCCGAGGACATCAAGTACGGCGGCAAGCGCGTTCTGGTCATAGGCAGCGGCGCGACCGCCATGACGCTGGTGCCTGCCATGGCCGAACAGGGCGCTCAGGTCACCATGGTGCAGCGCTCACCCACCTACGTGGTGTCTCGCCCGGATGAGGACCGCATTGCCAACGGCCTGCGCAAGTTCCTGCCGGAGTCCTGGGCCTACGCCATCACGCGCTGGAAAAACATCACGTATCAGCGCCACTTCTACCACAGATGTCGCACGAAGCCCGAGGAGGTAAAGGCCAAGCTGCTTGGCTGGGTGAGGGCGCATCTGGGACCGGACTACGATGTGGACAGGCACTTCACGCCACAGTACAACCCCTGGGCTCAGCGCATGTGCCTCATTCCCAATGCCGACCTCTTTCGCGCCATCAGTTCGGGCAAGGTGGAGGTGGTGACTGACGGCATCGAACGCTTCACCGAAACCGGACTGCTGCTGACCTCCGGTCGCGCGCTCGAGGGCGACATCATCGTCACCGCGACTGGCCTTCGCTTGCTCGTACTTGGCGGTGTCGAGTTTCGCGTCGATGGAGAAGCTGTCGATGTGGCGAAGACCTTCACTTACAAGGGCATGATGTACTCGGATGTGCCCAATCTGGTGCAAACCTTCGGGTATATCAACGCCTCCTGGACCTTGCGCTCGGACCTCACCGCCGAATATCTGTGCCGCCTGCTGAATCACATGGAGCAGCTTGGTGTCAGGCGGTGTACGCCAAGGCTGCGCGAAGAAGATCTCGACATGCCTGAGCGACCCTGGATCGAGAACTTTTCGTCCGGGTACATGCAGCGCTCCATGCACCTCTTCCCGAAGCAGGGTGACCGTGCGCCCTGGCACAACCCGCAGAATTACGCCCTCGACAAGAAGATGATCAGACGCGCTCAGCTCGAGGACGGCGCGCTTTGCTTCGACAATCCTGTATCAGACCTGATGCGGGTATCCGAGACACCCGAGGCGACTGTCGTCGAAGCCAGGAAGGCGGCATAGCGCGCGGATATCTCGGGGGTACGGCGGGTATCGCAGGGATATGCTGAAGCAGCCCGAAGCGCACCGAGCCAATACACCACCTCGACAGCCTCCAATCATCCTGCGCTCACCTGCATCGGCAGATTCGGGTCGCGCGCCCATTCAGCCAGCGAGCCATCGTACACGCGCACATCTTCTTCTCCGATCAACGCGAGCGCGAAGGCATCAAGAGTGGCGGAAATGCCTGCGCCACAATAGATGATCTTGCCTGACTGCTCGCGCGCCCCACTTGCTGCCAGAGCCGACCGTATGGCGTGTGCATCCTTGAAGCGTCCGTCGTCAAGCAGCGATTCGTACTCCAGATTGAGACTTCCCGGAATGTGTCCGCGCCGCCCGTAAGGCGAGGATGCCTGCCCACTGTGCAGGGCCTGTGGAAGGGCGTTCAGGGTACACAGGGTGTCGCTGCCAACGGCGTTCAGCACCTGCCGTTGATCGGCCCACTTTGACTTGTCCGGAGCGACATCGAAGTCACCGCGCGGGTAATGTTGGTGGCCCGGTGCGAGCCCGCCACCCGCCTGTCGCCAGGCTGCGAGACCACCGTCAAGCACCGATACATGTTTGTGGCCGCATGAATGCAGCATCCACCAGGCGCGCGTCGCCCACATGACGTGCGATGCGCTGTACAGCACCACGTGACTGTCGTTGCATATGCCAACTTCCCGGCAGGCGGCTTGCAGGGTGTGCACACTCGGCAGCGTGAACCTCAATGCGCTGCCGGAATCCGAAAAGGAATCCACCAGATCCATGAAGCCACTGCCGACAATCGCGTTCTTGCGCCAGGCATCTCTGCCGGAGATGAGACTGGTCCCGTTCAGCGTACGCGCTGCGGTCACGGAGCAATCGTAGATTCTGAGCGTGGATTGCGGGTTTCGGGCGGCCTCTTCCACGAGCCGTGCGAGCGTCTCGGCACTCGTCAGATATTCAGGATGGGCGTAGGGCATCATCAATCTCCATGAAGCAAGCATTCTCCGGCGTTGTTCGCGTGATGCGAACCTGTGCACAATTGTGCCACTCGGCAAGGCGTACGAGTTCGCTCGAGAGCGCGGCACAGAAGGTCGCCATCCGTGCGGGTTCCGTGGGCGGGTGCTCCAGGCTCAGGTGCCTGACTTCAAATATGCCCGCATGGCGGTGTGCCTTGCAGTCGGCTCGACCGACGAAACGCTTGCCGAAGAGAATCGGCAGGCAGAAGTACCCGAATCGGCGCTTGTCCGGCGGGACATAACACTCGAGCGTGTAATCGAAGCCATGCAAGTGCCTGGTGCGTTGTCGGTGAATGATGGCGTTGTCAAACGGAGACAGGAGGCGCACCTGAGGCTGCGCCCGGCGCGCAGGTGCCTCGAATGAGGCGGCGGACAGGTAATAGGGTGTCTCCTGCACGACCAGCTTGATCAATTCCCCTGTGGCTTGCCGATCGTGCAGGATGTCTGTAACGGCCTGGCGCAAGGCACCGTCCCGTCGCAAATGGACGATTTCTGCCAGGCCGGTCACGCCTTGAGCACGCAAGGCGGTGGTGACGAGATGTTCGCCGAGTTCGCGGGTTGAAGGCATGCCGGTGTTCACCCAGGACGGGATGACGCGCTCGGGCAGATCGTAGGATTTCTCGAATCCGTCTCGCCCCTCGACGATCAAATCGCCTTGCATTTGCAGTTGTATCAAGCCGCGCTTGATGGGGCCGAAGCTCCACCACCCCCCCGATTGCCTCTCTGGTCGGCGCTCGCTCAGGTCTCTCGCCTTGAGTGGGCCGTCAAGCCGGATGCGTTCCAGGATGCCCCGCAAGATGCGCGCTTGCTCGTTCAGGCCCCAGTGGCGCTTGCCTTCCTGAAGCGCTTTCATGCGTGGCAGGGCGAAGCGGAAGTCGCGCATCGGAAGGTACGAGGCGGCATGAAACCAGTACTCGAACACCACTCGCTCCCGTATCAGCCGGTCAAGATGTGCTTGCGAGAAGTCCGGCAGGCGATTCCACAGGGTATGCAGGTGCGCCCGGTTGATGACCGAGATGGCATCTATCTGCACATAGCCGAGGTGTTCAATGGCTCGTCTCGCACCTCCCAAGCCTCGTCCGAAGGGCCACTTGCTCGTGAGCCCCTGGGATGCCAGCGCGATGCCGCCCAATTTGTGACGCAGTACACCGGCTGTCGATGCCATGTGGTTGCTTGTGGTGCTGATTGCGCGTCCTTGCCTGGGTATAGTGAACCGGCACTGCGAAACAGGCATCCGTTGCCTCGCTATGCCGCCTGTTGGCGTGGCATCACACATTATGCTCTGATCAAGTCCATCCGTGGACTTGATCAGAATATACTTGGAATGTATGCATTCCTCACCCATTGGTTGCCCGTGAGTCATTCCTTGCCAATCCTGTCTCTCGTCCTGCTGCTCGGCTTCAGCCTCGCCTGGTCGGAATCCACCTCGGTACAGGGAACCCGAGTCGTGGTCTCATCAAACTCCATCATCGCGTCCGAAGCGGGCGCGAGCATGATCGAACTCGGTGGCAACGCTATCGACGCTGCCGTGGCAACGGGCTTCGCGCTGGCTGTGACCCACCCGACGGCAGGCAATCTTGGCGGTGGCGGGTTCATGGTGATTCGTCTTGCGGACGGCACTTTCGTCAGCAATGACCATCGCGAGAAGGCACCGGCCGCAGCTGAACGGGATATGTTTGTGGATGAGCAGGGCGCAATGATTCCCGATCTCTCGACCGGGACGCATCTCTCGGCAGGTGTGCCGGGCACCGTTGCCGGATTGATTGACGTACTCGAGGGCTACGGAAATCTGTCGCTCGAACAGGTGATAGCACCGGCTATGGAGCTGGCCGAATCCGGGTTTCCCTTGAGTGATGCCCTGGCGGCGAGTATCGAGCGCAACTTTGCAGCACTCTCGCGCCTGCCCGCCGGCAAGGCCAAGTTCAGCAAGGACGGGGCTCTCTACCAGCCGGGAGAGATATGGCATCAACCGGCGCTCGCCAAGACCCTGAAGCGCATCGCCGAGCAGGGCAAGGCCGGCTTCTATACAGGCGAAACCGCAGACCTGATCGTCGCTGAAATGCAGCGCGGAAACGGGATCATTTCCCACGAGGACCTCGCTGCATACGAGTCTGTGTGGCGCGAACCGCTGACCGGCGAGTATGGCGACTATCGCATACACACCATGGGGCCGCCGTCCTCGGGGGGCGTACTGCTCATTCAGATGCTCAACATGCTGGAAGATCGGAAGCTGGGCGCAGCGGGTTGGAACAGCCGTGAGGCAGCGCACACGGTGATTGAAGCCGAACGTCGCGCCTATGCCGACCGGGCAC
The DNA here is from genome assembly GCA_965199815.1 of Pseudomonadales bacterium. Taxonomy (GTDB): domain Bacteria; phylum Pseudomonadota; class Gammaproteobacteria; order Pseudomonadales; family Azotimanducaceae; genus Azotimanducus. The sequence goes on along the minus strand of CBDATE010000028.1, from coordinate 251,890 downwards.
AACACCTTGGCGACCCGGACTTCTATCCTGTGCCGGTCGCCAGACTCATCGAGAGAAGTTATGCCGTCGAGCGATTTTCCGACTTTGACCCGGAGCGTGCCACGCCCTCGGGTGAGGTACACGCGGGCATCTGGAACGAAGGGCCGGATACCACGCATATCTCGGTGGTTGACGGCGAGGGTAACGCCGTCTCCTACACGACCACTATCAATCTCGGCTATGGCTCGAAAATCGTGGTTGATGGTGCCGGATTTCTCTTGAACAACGAGATGGATGACTTCGCAGCTGCGCCGGATGTGCCGAATGCGTTTGGTCTGCTCGGCGGAGAAGCGAACGCCATAGCGCCGACGAAGCGCATGCTGAGTTCCATGACCCCGACGATTGTCACCCATGACGAGGAGGATGTGATCTTCGTCACGGGCTCACCCGGCGGCAGCACCATCATCACCACGGTGATGCAGGTGGTGCTGAATCTGCTGGAGTATGGCATGTCCCCCGAGGATGCCGTGGCAGCTCCGAGATTCCACCACCAATGGCAGCCGGACCGCATCTTCTTCGAGCAGGGCGCAATTTCCGGGGAGGTGGAGACGGCGCTGAAAGCCATGGGCCACCAAGGCCTCGTACAAATGCCCGCCACGCGCAAGATAGGCTGCGCCAATTCGGCGCTGTCCCGATACGGTGTGCTCACGGGGTACCCGGACCCCAGGCGGGATACCGGTGCGGCCGGTCTGTAGCGATTTGTGGCAGCGCCCGCGAACCCTGGATGCCCCCCCAATGCACAAGGACTTCTGGCTCGAGCGCTGGCAGAGTGACCAGCTTGGCTGGCACCGGCAGGATGTCAACCCGCTGCTGATTGAGCACTGGCAAAATCTTGGCCTCGACCCTGATGCCAGGGTGTTTGTGCCGCTCTGCGGAAAGTCGCTCGACATGGGCTATCTCGCCGCGCAGGGTCATCGCGTACTTGGTTGCGAGTTGTCCGCAATCGCCGTCAGGGCGTTTTTTGACGAAGCCGGGATTGCGTACGAGCCTCGTCAGGCGGGGCGTTTCGTATGTCATCAGGGGGGAGCGGTTGGCATCCTGCAGGGAGATGTGTTCGACCTTGACGCGCATCACCTCTGCGCTGTGGATGCCGTCTATGATCGTGGTGCCCTGATTGCGCTGCCACGAGAGATGCGTCTCGCCTACGCCAGATTGCTCAAAGGTGCCTTGCCCGAGCGGGCGCGCAGTCTGTTGCTGACGCTCGAATATGACCAGACTCGTATTGAAGGCCCGCCATTTTCCGTGCCGACAGACGAGGTTCACGCTATCTATGGAGATGCCTGCGAAGTGGCGCTGCTCCGTGAGGAAGTGACCAGCGATATACCGCCGAGATTCGTCGAAGCGGGGCTTGGCAGCACATCAAGCCCGGTGCGTCAGTGCGTGTGGAGGATACTGCCGAGGTAGGTCTGCGGGGGTGTCTCCCGAGTTCAGGCGTTTCTGCGCTGCTCGGCGGCGCTGGGCTATACCAACGCCAGATACAGCAGCAGCGCGAGTCCGGCAAACCCTCCAATAACGTGATTGCGCTGCAGAAAGCGCGCATTCACGTGTCCGAAAGCGTCCTTTGGTGCCACCCGCCGCAGACTGGTGCGCGCGATGATAGGCCACTCGACGAAGCTGGCGAACACGGCAAACGCGAAGCTCGCGCTGACCAGTGCCAGTTGTGCAAGGCTGGTCAAGGGCAGGAGCAGCACAGCGGCGGCGAACACCCCCCAGTGGGCGAGACTGCCCGCAAGGCTCATGGCGGTGAACTGCGCCAGGTTGTTGTGCTCTGGCTCGAAGCGATAGCGAAGACTCAGCAATGCGGAGGGGCTCGTGAGCGTTACCCTGGACCCGCTGAGTCTGGCACCGGCATAGTGTCCCCATTCATGCAGCAGCGAGGCAATAAACCATCCGGCGATGAGGGCGGTGCCCACAGCGGTCACCAACGCCAGTGGCAAGCCGCTGGAACTCGCCCAGTGATCGGCGCTGCCCCAGATGGCGAGCGCCATGAGTATCAGCGTAGCGTCCTTGAGTAACGCGCCGCCGAGCCTCGGCTCCCGATTCTGGCGACTCGCCGACTGACTATCTGCCATGTCTGCCATATTCGAATCCCTGACGGGCCTCCATCGCGAGACAGGATACTTGTGTGAGGTTCCTGACTTCACACAGCCCCTTGGCAAGAGTACCCGGCCCAAGTCCATCACTCTCCGCCGGTACCCCCGGATGCCACGCATGCGCGGCATCCGGGCGACGGTTCGGATATCCTTGTTTTCAACCCACACCAGAGGCTCCGAACAGCGCGATTCTACTCCAGGCGACACCTCACCGTGTGGGCAGTCCGGAACATGCGTCGCAAGTCCCCCTCCCATACGGGAACGGTCTATGGGAAAGGCCAGGCTGCACATCATGCTCGCCCGTGTGCACGAGCATATACCTTGTGTATTGGCCTCAATTTCGCCTATCATGCGCTTTGTCCTCATCATAGGGTCGTACAGTGGAACGCGAATATGTCACCAAGGCGTTTGCTCTTTTCTCCTTGTCCTTCCTGCTTGCCGGTTGCCCTTCTTCGCCGCCGAGTCAACCGCCCATCCCTGAAGAGCCAGAGCCGACACTTGAGGAACCGCTCTCCGCTGATGACCCGGAGCTTGCCATAAACAGAATTGAAGTCGATGCAAGCGGCAACCCGATCAACCCTGAAACCGGCGCACCGCTTTCTCGCGTCTTCTATTTCGATTACGACGAAGCGGTCATTTCCCGGAACGACTTTGAAATCCTCAATCTGCATTCAATCTTCCTGCAGGAAAACCGCGATATGACAGCCACGCTCGAGGGCCATTGCGACGAGCGCGGCACACGCGACTACAACCTGGCGTTAGGCGAGGCGCGTGCAAACGCGGTGTCGCGCTTCATGGTGGCCTCCGGCGCTGGTCTGTCGCAGATCGAAGCAGTGAGCTATGGCGAAGAGCGTCCAGTCAACCCGGCAAGCAACGAAGCTGCCTGGACGCAGAATCGTCGCGTCGAGATCGTGTACCGCTAACCCTTCGCTCGTGCCCTGGCAATGCAATCAGCGCAGCTGAGAGACCGGAAACTCCGCGGCGCTGGCTGCTGGCTCCTGGCTTGCATCGCATTCACGCCACTGGCAGGGTTGGCTCAGGAATCCCCCGTCGAGATCATCGAGCGCAGCGCGCCCGCCGAACCCTCAACCGCACCGAACAACCGGAATTCACCGCAACCCCGACAGGCATCAAGCAATCTCTCCGCACTCTTTCACGAGCTGCAGCTGCTGCAAAACGAGGTGATGAACCTGCGCGGCGAGCTTGAAGAACTCACCTATCGGCTTGATGAGGTGACTCGCCAGCAATCGGCGCAGTACATGGACCTCGACCGCCGACTGCGTCGGCAACCGGTACCCACCGGCGAGATATCGGGAGAACTCCAGGTGGGCGAAACGGGCGATGCGATCAGCAAATCGCCCGACAGCACATCAGAAACCCCCGCGACAACCCGGCCGCTCAGCGAGGAAGACTCCTACCAGCAGGTGTTCGCCCTCGTCGAGGGTCGCCAATTCGAGCAGGCGGTCACTGCCTTCGATCAGTTTCTCATCGCCTACCCGAATGGCGACTACACGCCCAATGCCTTTTATTGGCTCGGCGAACTGCACTTGCAGCTAGACGATCTCGAGAAGTCAAGACAATCCTTCGTACAGGTATTGACCCTCTTCCCGGACAATCCCAAGGTGCCCGATTCGCTCTACAAGCTCGGCGTTGTGTACAACCGGCTTGGAGACGCGCAGACGGCTGAAGACCATCTGCAAAGGGTGCTTGCCGAGCATCCGAACACCACCGCGGCGGGGCTTGCGAGAGAATATCTGCGGCAGCGCGGGTAAGGTGGGCCGCGCGGGCAAGTTGGGCAGCGCGACTTCTCGCGACAGAGCCCGATCAGCTCCGTGTAACTAGTCCAAAACAGTCGCGCAGACCACTAAAATACTCCTCCGTGAGTGCGGGTCGTTAGCTCAGTCGGTAGAGCAGCGGGCTTTTAACCCGTGGGCCCTGGGTTCGAGCCCCAGACGACCCACCATCGCCGGTCGCACAGTCGGCATCCCCGGTGTAGCCTTCGCAGGTGGATGCGGAATCCACTGTTCGCAATGCGTGACCTCGGCCGTCGCGCCGCACAAGCACCAGTCATCACGTATGCCAAGCCCGACTGCACAAACCCCGTACACCGAAAGCGTCTCACGCAGGGACACCCTGCTCTACTGCGCGCCGGTTCTCGCCTACGGCTTCTATTTCAACTTCATGATTCTGTACGCGGTGAAGTACTCGACCGACGTACTGCTGATCTCTTCGACCATCGTCGGTGTCATGTTTGGCCTGGCGCGTCTCTGGGACACGATCTCGGACCCAATGGTCGGCTACCTGAGCGACCGTACGCGCTCGCGTTTTGGACGCCGCCGCCCCTGGATCGGCGCTGCCGCCATTCCATTGGGACTGGTCGGCATCATGATGTACACCCAGCCCAGTGGATTGTCCCAGACAGCGCTTGCCATCTGGGTTGGTGTCGGCATGATCGGCATCTACACCGCATTGACCGCGATTCAGGTGCCGCACTATGCCTGGGGCGCGGAACTGACGCCCGACTACCACGAGCGCAGCCGTCTCTTTGGCGCACATACCGTGGCGCAGTATGTCGGTATGCTGCTGGCGCTGGCGGGTCTCGCGTTCGTGATCTGGCCAGACGAAGGCTCACTCGTCTCGCAAAAGGCATCGGTGAGCCAACTGAGCCTGGGCGCGGGGCTCATCGCTTTCGTACTCATCATGCTGTGCGTGGTGGCATTGCCCGAGAAAGCGCCGCAGCGGGTGGCGAACGAGCCTGTATTGCGCTCCTTCGCAACGCTCTGGAAGAATCCACATGCGCGCATCCTGTTGATCGTCAACTTCATCGAACGTACCGGATATTCCACTATTGGCATCCTCACCCTGTACGTGGCCGACTATGTGCTCGGGATGCAAATCTTCTCGCTCGTCATCATCTCCCTGTACATCATTGCGGGCGGCATCTCGACACCTCTGTGGGTGTGGTTGGCTGGCAAGTACGGCAAGCCGCGTGTGTGGTTATCCGCCATGTGGCTCACCGCGGCTGGCTTCAATCTGCTCTTCCTGGGCGCATTTCTCGAGCAGCCACAACAGCTCATCCTGTTTCCCGTTATCACACTGATCGTGGGCGCTGCGGCGGGATGCGGCTCCATTCTGTCCTCTTCCGTATTGGCCGATGTCATTGATTATGACGAGCTGCACACAGGCACACGCCGCGAAGGGGCCTACTATGCCTGCTGGCACTTCTCGACCAAGGTTTCGCTGAGTTTCATGGTGGTGCTGATCGGCGCGGTGATGGAGTTTGCCGGCTACATCCCGAACGAGGTGCAGACACGCACGGTGATATTGACCATCATGGGCCTCTACTGCCTGTTCCCCGGCGTGGCGCACATCATCGGGGCCTGGCTCTTCCGGTCGAAGTTTCGCTTTGATCGGGCCGCTCACGACACGGTTCGCGCAGCCCTGCAATCGCGTCATCGTCAGCAAGCCAGTTCTGGCTGATGCGGTTCACCAATCCCGACGCACTTTGAACGCTGAGCCGCGTACCCGGGGTTGGCAGAGAGGCAGGCATCGCTGCGTCATTGTCGCCATCGCCGGAAGTGTGAAACAATCGCCTCCCTTTCGCATTTGCACGCTCGTGCGGAACGCAAATCGCTACAGGCCGAATGTCGCCTTCATCCTGGCGAACAGGCAGGATCACGTATTGCTGGCGCGGCGCAGCGGCAGTGAAGCGTGGCAATTTCCACAAGGTGGCGTGGCACCGGATGAAGCCCCGCAAGACGCGCTCTACCGGGAACTCATGGAAGAACTGGGACTGGAAGCGAGCGCTGTAAGCCTGCTGGCGAGCACCGGCTCCTGGTTCAGGTATCGCGTCCCGAAGCGATTCCGGCGACGCTCTGGCCACAGGGAGTTCGTGGGGCAGCGCCAGAAATGGTATCTATTGCGTTTTCTCGGACAAGATGAGGACATCCGCCTGGACCATGAAACAACACCCGAATTCGATCAGTGGCGCTGGGTCAGCTACTGGTACCCCCTGCACTGCATCGTGGATTTCAAGCGGCGCGTCTATGGCAGTGCCATGACTGAACTGGCACCCCGGCTCAGGGAGCATGTCACATGCTGAATTCTCTGCGCGCCATCATTCAGGAAGTGCACTCCGAATCGGATTTGCGGCGTGTGCTCGAGCTCATGGTGGAGCGCATCCACGAGGCCATGGGGGTAGATGTATGCAGCGTCTATTTGTGCGACGAAGAGAATGACCGTCACCTGCTGGTGGCCAGCCATGGCCTCAAGCAGGACATGATCGGCAAGGCCTCGCTCAAGAAAGGCAAGGGACTGGTGTCCTACGTGGCCGGGCGCGCCGAGCCGATCAACCTCAAGAACGCCAGGCTGCATCCCCGTTTCGAGCTCATTGAAGGCATTGGCGAAGAGATCTTTCCTTCCTTCCTCGGCGTACCACTCATTGCTGCCCGCCGCGTACTCGGCGTACTCGTCGTTCAAGGCCAGGAAGAGACCCGCTTCAACGAACAGGAAGAAGCTTTTCTCGTTACCCTCGCGGCGCAGCTCTCCGGCATCATCGCGCACACAGATGCCATGGGCGGCGTACCTTTCGTGCTGCAGCCGTCTATTCCGCAGATTCCGGTCGATGCCCGCTACACGGGACTGCGCGGCGCGCCCGGAATAGCGCATGCGCGCGCCATGGTGGTGCAGGCACCGCTGCAACTCGAATCCATCACGCGCAGACGCATCACGGAAATCGACGAAGAGCTGGAACGCTTCGACCGTGCGCTGGCGCAAGCCCGGCACGAGATTGCCACCCTCGCCGAGCGACTCGAAGGGCGCGTCGGCAAGGACGAACAGGCGGTATTCGATGCCTATCAGCACATGCTTGACGACAACAGCCTGCCGCTTGAAATCCGCAACAAGATTCGCGAGGGCAACTGGGCGCAAGGTGCGCTGCTTGATGTGGTCTCCGAGCACTCGCGCGCTTTTGTCAACTTCGAGGACGAATACCTGCGTGAGCGCGGTGCCGACGTGCGCAGTATCGGTCGCCGACTGCTTGATGGTCTCACCGAAATCAATCACGAGCGTCAGGATGTGAGCGAAGGCGTAATTATCATCGGCGAAGAAATCACCGCCGATATAGTCGCCGGCTTTGACGAAGCGCATCTCGAGGGCATCGTCTCCGCCCGCGGTTCCGCCAACTCGCACCTGGCCATACTCGCGCGCGCGCTCAACGTGCCGACCGTGGTCGGTGCCGTCGATCTGCCAATTCTCGACCTCGAAGGGCAGGAACTCATCGTCGATGGCCATTACGGCCGCGTCTTCGCCAACCCCTCAACGCATCTGACGCAGTACTTCGAATCGCTTATCAGCGAGGAAGCCGAGTTCAACCACGAGCTCATGGCGCTGAAGAATGAACCCTGCATCACGCGCGACGGATTGCGGGTGCGGCTGTGGGTGAATATCGGCCTGTCGAGCGACCTGACCCGTTCGCTCGACATGGGCGCAGAGGGCATTGGCCTGTTCCGCACCGAAGTACCATTCATGACCAGCGATACATTCCCCACCGAGGAGGAGCAGCGTCTTATCTACCGGGAGCAGATGGAAGCTTTCGAGCCGCGCCCGGTGACTATTCGCACTCTGGACATAGGTGGCGACAAGTCGCTGAGTTACTTCCCCATCTCCGAGGACAACCCGTTTCTCGGCTGGCGCGGGATTCGCGTGATGCTGGATCACCCGGATATCTTCATCGCCCAGACGCGCGCCATGATCGCCGCCAATGCCGGCCTTGAATGCCCCTTGAGAATCATGCTGCCGATGATCTCCAACCTGCTCGAGGTCGCCGAAGCCAAGGCACTCATTGCGCGCGCCTACGAGGAAATCCGCGACGAGGGACTGGATGTCAAACCGCCGCAGGTGGGCGTGATGATCGAGGTGCCGGCCGCTGTCTATCAGGCCGATGCGCTGGCCAAATGTGTGGATTTTCTCGCCGTCGGCTCCAACGATCTCACGCAGTACATGCTCGCTGTGGACCGCAACAACAGCCGCGTGGCGGGTCTCTATCAGGAACTGCATCCAGCGGTTATCCGGGCGCTGCGCGAAGTCGCGCTGGCGGCACATGCCGAATCCAAACCGATTGGTATATGCGGCGAGATGGCGGGTACTGCGCCGGGCGCGATTCTCCTCATCGCCATGGGCTACGACGTGCTGTCCATGAACGCGGCCAGTATCCCGCGCATCAAGTGGGTGCTGCGGCAGGTGGGGCTCATTCAGGCAAGACGCATGCTGGCGCGCGTCCTGCGTATGTCGAACGCTGAAGAGGTGAGCCGCTTCATGCAGGAGAAGATTCGCGCCATGGGGCTCGAACGCATGATGCCGCGCCAGCTGCCAGGTTCACTCGCCGAAAGAGTGCCCGACGGCGGAGCGCACACTTGATCCGAGTGCCCGATGACAATACGTGCATCATGTGCATCCCGGTATTCAGACCTTCCCTAGTGAAAAGCTGCGCTGCATGCTCGGCAGCCCCTGCGGATCGTAGCTGCGCTCTTCATATTCAAGCGATTGCGGACGAATGAACACCAGCGTCGTTGATCTGGTGCCGTATTCCTCGCCCATCACGAACACCCTGGAGGCAAATTGACCGGAATCAGGTGCCGGGCGTTCATTGCCACTGACGCTGACATCGGGCGTGGCATCGGTTATGGGCGACGCATCGCGCATCCCGGCGAACAGCATGCCCTTGTCGCACCCGGCATCAAGTGTGCGCTGCAACAACGCCGCGCTCACGCGCATCTTCGGCCAGTCGGCATCAAGGGCAGTGTTGGAGATGGCGTATATTCCCGGCTTCAGGGTTTTGATGTCGCGATACTCATTGCTTGCGTAGCACAGGGATTCTCCGTCATAGAGGATCAGGTTGAAGCCGGCGTACTCGTTGCCCCTGATGCCGAACGCATACTCGGTAATTTTCGCCTTCTTCTGCTTGAGGAATTCGGCCACCAGATGCCCACGGGAAGGCAGCCCCTGGCGACGGGGTCCCGCGCGGTTGGTCAGGGCAGCGAAGCGGCCATGCGTCGTCATGCCCAGCCAGGTGCCGCCGGCTTCGAGGTCGCACCCAGCAACGACATGTGGCGCATCCACCAGATGCTGCGCGCCCAGAGTCATGCGCGCATGCAGCTCGTCCCGATTCGCTGCCACCGCCAGCTCCACATCAGGATGTACGCGATATGCGAGGGCGATGAGACACATGCGGGGTTCTCCTTGCGATTCGGATGCGAACACACAGTTCGCTCGGTGCTATTGTAGGCATGGTCTCGTCAGGTCTATCCGTGGGCCTGACGAGACCACCAAGAGATACTGACCTTGAACTACCCGCACATAGACCCAGTCATTTTCGCGCTTGGACCGGTGGCGCTGCGCTGGTACGGACTCGCCTACCTGGCCGCCTTCTGCATCGTCTGGCAGCTTGGCCGCAAACGTATCCACAGGCTGGGGCTGGCGGGACACGCAAAGCCCGAAGATGCCATGTTCGATCTCGTCTGGTACGGTGCCCTCGGCGCGATTCTCGGGGGCCGCCTCGGCTTCGCCATCTTCTATGGCAGCGACCTGCTGTTACAGGACCCGCTGTGGCTGTTTCGCATCTGGGAGGGCGGTTTATCCTTTCACGGCGGGCTGCTCGGCGTATGTGCGGGCATCTGGCTACAGAGTCGGCGCAGTGGCCTGTCGTTTCTGCACACAGCGGATTTTGTCGCGCCACTCGTGCCCACAGGTCTCGGCCTGGGGCGGCTCGGCAATTTCGCCAATACCGAACTGCCCGGTCGCGTCACCGAGAGCGGCTTCGGGTTGCATTTTCCCTGCCGCGCGGTGATGGAGCTGAATCCGGGCTGTCAGGGTGTGTTCGAGACGGCGCTCAGACATCCCTCATCCCTGTATCAAGCCTTCTCCGAGGGGCTGCTGCTGTTTGCGCTGGTCTGGTGGTATTCAGGCAGCCGCAGAATCACCGGTCAGGTGTCTGCCGTCTTCCTGCTGCTCTACGGCGCGATACGCCTGATCACCGAACTGTTCCGCGCCCCGGACCCCTGGCTGGGGTTCCTGTTCGGCATCGGCATCACCATGGGACAATGCCTGTCGGCTGCGATGGTCCTCATCGGTGCCCTCATGTACTGGCGGGTTTCGCGGAGCACACATGCAGACCTATCTTGACCTCATGCGAGAGGTGCGCGACCGCGGGCACCGGAAGGGCGACCGCACCGGCACGGGAGTACGGAGCCTGTTCGGGCGGCAGACGCGCTACGACCTGTCGCAGGGGTTTCCACTGGTCACCACCAAGAAGGTGTTTCTGAAGGGCGTGATTCACGAATTGCTGTGGTTTCTGCGCGGAGAAACCAATGTACGTTCATTGCAAGCCGAGGACGTACACATCTGGGACGAATGGGCGGACGAGGAAGGCGAACTCGGCCCCGTGTACGGCTCGCAATGGCGCAGTTGGCCGACACCGGAGGGTGGCACCATCGATCAGATACAGCGAGTCGTGCATGACATTCGTCATGCTCCCGAGTCGCGTCGCCTGATCGTGAGCGCCTGGAACGTGGCACTCGTCGATGCCATGGCACTGCCGCCCTGTCACAACATGTTTCAGTTCCATGTGGCCGACGGACATCTGTCGTGCCAGCTCTATCAGCGCAGCGCAGACCTGTTTCTCGGCGTACCGTTCAACATCGCCTCCTATGCGCTGCTCACCATGATGATGGCGCAGGTGTGCGACCTCGAACCCGGCGAGTTCATCCACACCTTCGGTGATGTGCATCTGTATCTCAATCATCTGGAGCAGGCCGACCTGCAACTCACCCGCGCTCCGCTGCCACTGCCACACATGCACATCAACCCGCAAGTGCGCGATATCTTCACCTTTCGCTATGAAGACTTTCGCCTGGAAGGCTATCAATGCCACCCATCCATCGCCGCACCCATCGCGGTCTGACAAGCCCGGCAGCTCACAAGTGACCGCACCGGCACTCATCTGGGCCATGAGCGAGAACCGCGTCATCGGCCGGGACAACAACTTGCCGTGGAATCTGCCAAGGGATATGCGCTGGTTTTTTCATCACACGCGCGGCAAGCCGGTGATCATGGGTCGGCGCACCTTCGAGAGCATGGGGGCGGCGCTGCCGGGCAGGCGCAATCTGGTGCTCAGCCGCAATGTGTCCTGTGCCGCGCCGGGGGCAGAACTCATGGCCGACCTCGAAGAAGCATACAAGGCGCTGGATCCGGCAAGCCCGCTCGAACCCATGGTGCTCGGCGGCAGTCAGGTGTATCAGCAGGCGCTCGAAACCACCGGCGACTTCGCAGTGCAGCGTCTGTACCGTACACTCGTGCATGCCGAACTCTCGGGCGATACCTTCTTTCCCGAAATGTGCATGGATGCGTGGTGTCGCGTATTCTGTGAACGGCACGAGTCGGATGGCGAACACGCATATCCCTTCACCTTCGAGATTTTCGAGCGCAAATGAGACCAGGCGAATGATCGTTCGACCCAGAATACGCGGATTCATCTGTACCACCGCGCATCCCGCGGGATGTGCCGAATTGGTACGACGCGACTTTGCCGCAACGGAAGCCCGCTCCCTCGATACGCCCGGTGATGCACGAAGCGGTCCGCGCACGGCGCTGATTCTCGGTGCTTCCGGCGGCTATGGACTGGCATCGCGTATCCTGGCAGCGGCTGGCTATGGTGCGCGCACCCTCGGCGTGTCCTTCGAGAAGGCACCTGCCGGCAAGCGCACCGGCTCCGCCGGTTGGTACAACACGCGCGCCTTCGACGCGCTCGCGTCTGCGCGTGGCCTGACCGCGTCAAGCCTGGATGGCGATGCCTTCTCGGACGAGATGAAGGATACCGTCTGCACACTCCTGACCAGGGATTTCGGACCTGTTGACCTGCTCGTGTACAGTCTGGCATCGCCTGTGCGTCTGCATCCGAGAACCGGCGAACTGCATCGTTCCGCCATCAAGCCGCTGGGTTCAGCGGTCAGTTCGCGCACACTCGACATACATTCCGGGCAGGTGACCGAGGTGCAGCTTGAACCCGCCAGCGAGGAAGAGACGCAGAGCACCGTGGCGGTCATGGGCGGCGAGGACTGGCAATACTGGATCGACGCGCTGGCCGCACAGAATCTGCTGGCGGATGATTTTCAGACGCTCGCCTACACCTATCTCGGCAGCGAACTCACCTGGCCTATCTATCACAAGGGTACACTCGGACGCGCCAAGCAAGACCTCGACCGCGCCGCAGATGCCATTCGTGGTCGCCTCAGGCAGGGACAGGATGCCCGGGTCGCGGCGCTCATGGCCACGGTCACCCAAGCGAGCACGGCGATTCCGGTGGTGCCACTGTATGTGTCCCTGCTCTTCAGGGTACTGAAGGAGCGCGGAATGCATGAATCAACCCTGACGCATATCGCGCGGCTGTTCCGTACGCAGATATACGCAACCGGGGAGCGGCACATGGACGAAGCGGGACGATTGAGAATAGATGAACTCGAGCTCGCCGATGATGTGCAGGCGGAAGTGGCGCGTCGCTGGCAGCTGGCAAGTTCCGCAAACATTGCAGAGATGAGCGACCTTGCCGGAGTGCGCGAACTGTTTCTGCGGGTATTCGGCTTCTCGGTGGATGGCGTGGACTATGAGCAGGCGCAGGACATCCTCTCGATACCGGGCGTGTGAGGTGGAGGCACCCTGCAGGACGGTGCGCGATGGCGGGACAGGGCCCAGGGCGGGGCAGCGCGCGATGGCGGGAAAGCGCCATATTGATTTTGCATCATGCCTCAGCTTCCAGTAAACTGACGGGCTTTGCCGCTGAAAGCTGATCAGATACCCTTATGCCGTCCGTCAAGGTAAGAGAAAACGAACCCTTTGATGTCGCCTTGCGACGCTTCAAACGCGCCTGCGAGAAAGCTGGCATACTTTCCGAAGCCAGGCGACGTGAAGCCTACGAAAAGCCCACCACCGCGCGCAAACGTCAGGCTGCGGCAGCCGTCAAACGCCATCAGAAGAAGCTGCAACGCGAGGCGAGGCGCTTCGAGCGCCTGTATTAGGGCGTTTCCCGAATTCCTGGGGCACAGGGCGTTGGTGGTTTCGGCCTTGGTCTTGCTCCCGATGGGAGCATCAAGCACGAATCCGGACTTGCCGCTCGGCGAGCGTGACCAGAGCACCGCGCATTCCCGATGACCGTGCCGCCCTCCCAATCGACAACCCGGGGTGCGTTGCTCAAGGACTGAAGGATGCTCGGAGATGTCCATCCGACCCTGCATTCTGCCTCTGAAGTTGTCCTTTCCGCAGCGCTTGCGAGGCTCCCGCCCGCAACCGCTTGTTGATGTAATATCTGTCGTTATGGGTCAGGTGGTTGGAGCTTGTCGCCATCGCGATACTCCTGTGCTTTTGAAAAGCCAGAGGATGCCGCGCCACTTGTCCCTCTTTAGCTTCAGGAGTGCTGCACTTGCAACTTGAAATCAGGAGGGTTGGATCATGTCTGACACCAAGCGAATTGTCTGTCTCGCCAATTCACGCAAAATCTCCGGGCGCTGCATAGCCGGCGTGGAAGAACACGAGAAACCTCTGCAATGGATTCGGCCGGTGAGTTCTCGTGACAATCAGGAAGTGTCTGAATATGAGCGGCAATACGAAGACGGAAGCGACCCGAGAGTGCTTGACATCATCGATATACCACTGTTGGGACACAGGCCGGATGGGTATCAACGAGAAAATTGGCTGCTTGATCCGGATCATTACTGGAGGAAGATCGACACTGCCGACTGGTACGATCTGGAAGAATACGCCGAGCTCTCCGTGCCACGCATGACGCTTTGGCCAAACGGATCCTCCTCAGCCGATCACATGAACAACCGGGTTCAGCTTGCGGAAGCAGGCAAGGAAACAAGCTCACTTAAACTGGTGCATGTGGATGCCCTCGAGTTGCGGGTATTCTGGTCAAGCGGACCCTATCCGAAACGTCGCGTACAGGGTAGGTTCGGTTTTTCAGGAGAAGACTACGCCTTGTCGGTAACCGACCCGGTTATTGAGCGTGCGTATCGACGGAAAGCTGATGGAACCTATCAATTGGACGAATGCTACCTGACGATCAGTTTGGGTGAGCCGTTTCATGGATTCTGCTACAAGCTGATCGCTGCAGTGCTGGAGAAACCTTGATGGATTCGCCACCATCAATGACCTGCATCTTCACCATCGGTCATTCGAATCACGCCATCGAGCGATTTGTCGAGCTGCTTGTCCCGCACGGTGTCACTGCCGTGGCCGATGTGCGTTCGATGCCCTGCAGCCGCTGGCAGCCACAGTTCAACAGTGAATCCCTGAACGCATCACTGAAGGCGCATGGCATCGCTTATGTATTTCTTGGCAAGGAGCTCGGCGCGCGCTGTGAAGACACCGATTGCTACGAGAACGGCGTGGTGCAGTATCGAAAGCTGGCCAACACCAAAGTGTTCCGATCAGGCATCAAGCGACTGCTTGACGGCAGCGAGCGCATGTCTATCTCCCTGATGTGTGCAGAACAGGACCCTCTCGATTGCCACCGCACGATACTGGTAGCGCGCGAACTCATCAAACAAGGACGCGAAGTGCGCCATATCCGCGCGGATGGAAGCCTGGAATCGCACGAAGAAGCGATGCAGCGACTGCGCGAGCAATTGAAGATGCCGGAAAACTGTCTGTTCCCCGCCTCGCTCGACAGCGTCTATGCCGCTCAGGAAAGGAAGATCGCGTACATTGACAAGGAGCAACAGATACTTGACCCGCAGGAGGGCGAGCGATGAGGGTTTTCACCATAGGATTTACGAAGAAAAAAGCGCAGCAGTTCTTCGAATTGCTCAAGTCGGCGGGTGCCACGCACATTCTGGATGTGCGCCTGAACAATGTCTCCCAGTTGTCAGGCTTCGCCAAGAGAGACGACCTTCGCTGGTTTCTCGATAAAATCTGTCACATGGGGTATCGCCATATGGCCGAGCTTGCGCCCACCAAGGACATCCTTGACGGCTATAAAAAGCGCATCATTGATTGGGACGAGTATGAACGCAGGTTTCTCGATCTCATGGCCGAGCGCCAGATCGAAAAGAAGATTGCGCCCGAGTTGCTTGATGGTGCCTGCCTGCTGTGCAGCGAGGATAAGCCACACCATTGTCACCGTCGCCTTGTAGCGGAGTACCTGAGCGAGCATTGGGGAGATGTGAAAATCAGCCATCTCCCGAATGATGCCACGCGCACTGAATCTCACAAGGCCCGGAACGGGGCATAGCTGCGGCGGCCCGCCAGTGTTTCTTGTCGTCCATGGCTGAAGAATACGCCGTTTCCGGCAACCTGTACGCGCCGAGGCCGCCACCGGTCGCCAAGCGCGTGGCGCACAGCGTGACGCATCACGGGCAAGTGCGTGAAGACCCATGGCACTGGCTACGGGACGCGCAGTATCCGCATGTTCAGGATGCGGACATCCTGGCCTATCTACACGCCGAGAACGACTATTTCGAGGCGGTGATGTCGCCTCATCAGCGCCTTCGACAACGCCTGTACGAAGAAATCAAGGCGAGACACCCAGAGGCAGAATCTTCCGTGCCTTACAGAGACGGCTCCTGGCTGTATCAATGGCGATTTGCGGCGGGCAGCGAATACCGAACCTGGTGGCGCAAGTCGGCGTTCGGCGGTGGCCGCTGGCAGTGTTTCCTGAATGAGCCGGAACTCGCCGCGAGTCATGCGTACTTCCGGCTCGGCGGCTTCGATGTCAGCCCGGACGGTTCGCTCGTGACCTGGGCCGTGGACACCAGCGGGGCAGAGCGCTTCAAGGCCTTTGTCCGCGCCCTGCCCGCAGGCGTGGCGCGAACACTCGACTTGCCCGGGATGCTGGCGACACCTGTGTTCGCCATGGATGGCGACAGTCTGGTGTACGTGACAGTGAATGAACACTGGCGTCCCTGGCAGGTGTGGGTGCACTCGCTGTCCGGGAAGCAGCCAGACAAGTGCCTCTACGAGGAATCCGACGAGCGCTTTCGAGTGCACATCGACATCACGCGCTCCCGAGAGTTTCTGGTGATTTCCACCGGCGACCATGCCACCAGTGAATGCCTGCTCGTGCCTGCCAGCTCGCCCTGGAGTCCGCCTTCGGTGGTGGCACCCCGGACGCGGGGCTGCCGGTATTCGCTGGAGCACGCGCACGGACGCATCTACTTGCTGATCAATGACACGCACGAGAATTTTCGTGTGGTCTCCTTTCCCGAGTCACAGCCAGCGCGACACGCCTGGCGAGAAGAAATCCCCGCAAGCGATTCGGTATATCCAAGCCAAATCGATGCCTTCGAGAAGTGGCTGGTGGTAAGCGAAATGTCCGCAGCGCTCGAGCGGGTGCGAGTGCGGGAATATACCGGCGAGGAACACTGGATCGAGTTTCCCGAAAGCCTCTACTCAGCCTCCCTCGGTACGAACCCGACATTCGACACCGAGCACTTGCGCATCAACTTCGAGTCTCTGGTGACACCCGAAACCGTCCATGACTATTCGCCGACGGAGCGGCGCCTGCTGCACCGCAAGACCCGACAGGTGCCCGGATACGACGCAACCAGATTCACCTCCGGACGTTTGTGGGCACCAGCCCGAGATGGTCAGTCCATCCCGGTTTCGCTCGTGTCCCTGCGCGACACGGCAAACGGGAGCGCACCGGACAATTCGCCGCGCGCACTGCACCTGTATGGGTACGGTGCCTACGGCGCAGGCATACGACCCACGTTCAACCTCGCGCGTCTCTCCTTGCTCGAACGTGGCGTTACCTTCGCCATCGCGCATGTACGCGGTGGTGATGAACTCGGCTATCGCTGGTATCTTGACGGCAAACTCGACAAGCGTTGCAACACCTTCAACGATTTCGTGGATGTGGCGCGCCATCTCATCGAGATTGGCGAAACAGCACCGCACCGAATCGCCATTTCGGGCGGCAGCGCGGGCGGCGAACTCATGGGCGCAGTGCTCAATCAGGCCCCGGAGCTCTGGGGGGCCGTGGTCGCCCATGTGCCCTTTGTGGATGTCCTGAACACCATGCTTGATGCAGATTTGCCGCTCACACCCCCCGAATGGGACGAATGGGGTAACCCCATCAGGGATGCCGAAGCCTGTGAGTTGATCGCATCCTATTGCCCCTACACGCAGACACGCGCGCGCGCCTACCCGCCGATTCTGGTCACCGCCGGCCTCAATGACCCGCGCGTCACCTATTGGGAACCGGCCAAGTGGGTGGCCAGGCTACGCCACGTGAAGACCGACCGCAATGTCCTGATCTTCAAGACCAACATGGGTTCCGGTCATGCCGGCAAGAGTGGCCGCTTCGAGCGGATCAGAGAAATTGCCGACGAACAGGCATTCATATTGCAGGCGTTGCAGATAACAGGCGCGTCGCCAGACTGAGCGGCCTGGTGCCCGGCTTGTCGCGCGCCTCAGGGTATTGACTGCCGGGCAAGAAACTCGCGCCGCCGTCGGATGAGGATGTGCTCGGTGTAGCCATTGGGCTCTGTACGTCCCTTGAACACCAGATCCAGGGCGGCCTGAAAGGCCACGCTGGCATCGAAATCCGGTGCCATGTTGCGGTAGTTGGCATCGCCCTGATTCTGGGCATCCACGACCTTCGCCATGCGCTTCAGGGTGTCGAGCACCTGCTCTCTGCTGACCAGATCGTGATGCAGCCAGTTGGCGATGTGCTGTGATGAGATTCGCAGCGTGGCGCGATCTTCCATGAGGCCGACATCATTGATGTCCGGCACCCTGGAGCAGCCGACACCTTGTTCGACCCAGCGAACCACATAACCGAGGATGCCTTGTGCGTTGTTGTCGAGTTCACGTTGAATCTCTTGTTCGCTCAGGGTTCGGTGACCGAGCAGTGGCGGATAGAGAAGCTCGTCCCGGGGCGTTGCGGCGCGCGTGGCAAGTTCGGCTTGACGCAGCGAGACATTGATTTCCAGATAATGCAGGGCATGCAATGTCGCCGCGGTTGGCGAAGGCACCCAGGCGCAGCTCGCACCGGCAGAGGGATGCCCTGACTTTGCTTCGCGCATGGCGCGCATCTCATCCGGCATGGCCCACATTCCCTTGCCGATCTGCGCGCGCCCGGACATGCCGGCGGCAAGGCCCGAGTCAACATTCCAGTCCTCGTAGGCGAGCATCCACCTGGCGTTCCTGATCTCCGACTTGGGCAGCATGGGGCCGGATTCCATGGAGGTGTGAATCTCGTCTCCGGTGCGGTCCAGAAACCCGGTATTGATGAAGATGAGCCGCTCGCGCGCGGCGTGGATGCACTGCGCGAGATTGAGCGTGGTGCGCCGTTCCTCATCCATGATGCCAATCTTGAGTGAATTTCCGGGCAAACCGAATCGCTTCTCGATGAGCGCGAAGAGGTCCACCGAGAGCCTGACTTCATCGGCACCGTGATGCTTCGGCTTGACGATGTACATGCTGGCGTGACGGCTATTGCCGCGATGCTCTCCGCGCCCCTTGCCGCGCAGGTCGTGCAGGGCGGCCAGCACGGTGACCACGGCATCGAGAAAGGTCTCGGCAATGGGCTTGCTCTCGGCATCAAGCACCGCGTCGGTGAAAACATGGGCACCAACGTGACGCACCAGCAGGACGCTCAGCCCCCTGAGCACCAGGCCGGTGCCGTCCGGAGATGTGAACTCGCGGTCTGCGTCGAGTCTGCGGGTGACCTGCTCGCCACCTTTCTCGAAAGTGTGTTCAAGGTCGCCACGCATCAGACCGCACCAGTTCCGGTACACAGCGAGCTTGTCAGCGGCGTTGACAGCGGCCACCGAGTCTTCGCAGTCCATGATGGTGCTCAAGGCGGATTCCATGTGGATGTCTGCCACCCCCGCCGGATCGACCCGCCCTGTGGGCGATTGCGGGTCGATGATCACATCCACATGAAGGCCGTGCTTGCGCAGCACTGCATGTGTGAGGTGCGTCGCGGATGTCCTGTACGCGACGAACTGTGCGGGTTCGGCAAGGCCGGATGTCGCGCCGGTCTCGAACTCGGCGATCAACTCGGCGACCTCATCGCTCGCGTCAAGCGCATATCGGCGCACATCCTTGTGGCTGCCCGAGGCGAGCGGGAAGTGTTCGTCAAGGATGCGTCTGGCTTCGGCCACCACGAGTTCGCCGCGCGCCGGGTTGTAGGCATCGCCCCGCTCGCGCCCGGGCGACTCGGGAATCACATCGGTTCCGTAGAGCGCATCGTAGAGGCTGCCCCAGCGTGCGTTGGCTGCGTTGAGGGCATATCTGGCGTTGTCCAGCGGCACGACAAGCTGCGGACCAGCGATGTCGGCAATCTCTTCGTCCACACCATCGGTTGAAATCCTGCCTTCGGGGCAGGGTGCTTCGAGGTAGCCGATGTCGCCGAGAAAGGCGCTCCATTCGGACGGCGACGGCGGTGTGGTCTGCGCCTTGAGCCATGCGTCAATCTTCACTTGCAAGGCATCGCGTCTTGCCAGCAGGGCCTGATTTTCCGGGCCGAACTCGCGCACGATATCCGCCAGGGTGGCCCAGGCGAGATCTGCATCGACCCCTGTTCCCGGCGCAATTTCATCGCGCACGGCCTCGTAGAGGGTACGCTCCACGTGCAGTCCGGCAACTTCCACTCTGTTGTGCTTGTCCAAGATGTGCTGCGCGCAGGAATGAACCGCGCATCATAAGGGAATTGCGTGGAGGTCAGCGGTTCAGGCCAACTGCATTATCTCGGCAATGCGGTCGAGCTTTCCGACGGCATCTCCCTGCTGTTCTCCCTGCTTGGCTGAAACAATTCCGAATGTGTCTGAGCCAATGCACGGTAATTCTTGGTAGCATCACTCGGTTGACCTTGCGCCGATAAAGGTGCCACACATCGCCCCAAAGCATTCCCATGCCTCGCAGTATCAACCAGAACCCTGAGCAAATCGCCCGCGACCGCATTGATGAACGGCTGCAGGAGGCGGGTTGGCAGGTGTGCAACAAGGAGGCGCTTGACCCCAATGCCGGGGCCGGTGTCGCGGTGCGCGAGTATCCGACAGATGTCGGGCGCGCTGACTATGTGCTCTTCGTGAACAACCAGGCCATTGGCGTTATCGAAGCCAAGCCGGATAGATGGGGTGCCAGACTTACTACCGTTGAGGTGCAGTCCCAAGGCTATGCCAGGAGCAGGCTGAAGTGGGTCGTGAACGCCGAGCCACTGCCCTTCGTCTATGAGAGCACCGGGCAGGTCACGCGCTTCACCGACAGCCGCGACCCAAAGCCACGCTCTCGGGAGATTTTCACCTTCCATCGCCCGCAAACCCTCAATAAATGGGCGCTCGCCCGGCGCTCCCTCCGGTCGGGTATTTTCGAAATTCCTCCGCTCGACATTGCCGACCTGCGCGAATGCCAGATCAATGCGATCAACAATCTCGAAACCTCCTTGAAGGCGAGCAAGCCGCGCGCATTGGTGCACATGGCGACCGGTGCCGGCAAGACCTTCACCGCCATCACCCAGATATACCGTCTGCTCAAGCACGCGGACGCGCAGCGAGTACTTTTTCTGGTCGATACCAGAAACCTTGGCGAGCAGGCCGAACAGGAGTTCATGACCTTCATACCAAGCGACGATAATCGCAAGTTCACTGAACTTTACAATGTGTGTCGACTCACTTCGCCTCAGGTTCCCCACCACAGCCAAGTGGTCATTTCCACGATCCAGCGCATGTACGCGACCCTGAAGGGCGAGGACTTGTCCGAAGGCGCAGAGGACGAAAACCCCGCCGAACGGAAATCGCTCCCCAAGAAACCTCTTCCCGTTGTCTATAACGCTGTGCTCCCACCGGAGCATTTCGATGTGATCGTCATTGACGAATGCCACCGCTCGATCTACAACCTGTGGCGGCAAGTGGTTGAGTACTTTGATGCGTTCCTGATCGGCCTTACTGCCACACCAGACAGTCGCACCTACGGGTTCTTCCAGAAAAATGTGGTCAGCGAATACGGCCATGAACAAGCGGTGGCCGACAAGGTCAATGTGGGTAGCGAGATTTACCTCATCGAAACCGAGATAACGCAAGGTGGCTCGACGCTGGAGCCGAAACAACTCGTCGAGAAACGGGAACGCCAAACCCGTGCGCGCCGCTGGGAAGTGCAGGACGAACGCGAGGACTATTCCGCCACGCAACTTGACCGTTCCATTGTGAACCCGGATCAGATCCGCACCGTCATTCGCACCTTCCGAACACACTGGCCACGCATATTCCCCGGACGACAGGAACTTCCCAAAACGCTGATCTTCGCCAAGAGCGACAGCCACGCCGACGACATCATTCAGACCGTGCGGGAGGAGTTTGACGAAAGCAACGATTTTTGCCGCAAGATCACCAGTCGTGCCGATAACCCGCATCCCTCGCTGGCATCGTTTCGCAACGACTACCACCCGCGTATCGCCGTCACCGTCGATATGATCGCCACGGGTACGGATGTCAAGCCGCTTGAGTGCCTGCTGTTCATGCGCGACGTGAAGTCCCGCAACTACTTCGAACAGATGAAGGGACGCGGCACTCGTGTGCTGATGCCGGATGATCTCAGAAAAGTCACGCCGTCTGCGCCAGCCAAGACCCACTATGTCATCGTTGACACGATCGGAGTAACCCGCTCACTCAAGACAGACAGCCAGCCGCTCGACACCAAGCCCTCGATTCCGCTCAAGGATCTGGCCATGGGTCTGATGATGGGTGCAGATCGATCTGAAGACACGGTGAGTTCGCTGGCCGCGCGCCTCTCGCGTCTTGATAGCCTGCTGAACGAACATGATCGGGCCAGAATCACGGACGAGGCGGGCAAGCCACTGACCAGCATCGTCCATGACCTGTTCGATGCCATAGACCCGGACAAAATCGAAGCCGACGCGAAGGCTGCCGGCCACCCGGAACCTGACGAAGCCGCCATGCAAGCCGCATCCGAGCAGCGCGTGAAGCGCGCCGCCAATGTCTTTACCGGGCCGCTCATCGAGCTCATCGACCGCATCCGCCGCGATAAAGAGCAAACCATCGACCATGACAACCTCGACACATTGCTGGGTATCGGGTGGGCAGAAGATATCGCGAAGAACGCAGTCAACATCTCTGGTGAGTTCGAAGGCTATCTCAAGGAACACCGCGATGAGATTGAAGCACTTGCGATCTTCTTCGAGCATCCAGCACGTCGCTCCGAAGTAACCCTGGCAATGATCAAGGCGCTCTTGACCAAGCTGAAGGAGGATCGGCCACACCTCGCGCCACTCCATGTCTGGTACGCATATGCACACCTCGACGACTACAGTGGTGCGTACCCGGTTAGTAATCTCACCGCGCTGGTGGCCCTCATTCGGCGTGTTTGCGGCCTGGACGAAACGCTGACCCACCATTCCGACCGGGTGCGGCGAAATTTCCAGAACTGGATACTGAAGCGCCACGCCGGGGCAGGCGAGAAATTCTCGCAGGAACAGATGGAATGGCTGCACATGATCCGCGACCATCTGGCAACATCGTTCACCATCGAGCGTGGCGACCTGGAGCTGGCACCTTTTGACGGGCATGGCGGTCTGGGACGGATGTATGTTCTTTTCGGAGATGGGATGGATGGGGTCATGAACGAGATGAACGAGGCGATGGCGGCATGAGGGAGTTGCCAAGGGGGTGGGTTCACGCGCAGCTATCCGAGATCTGCGCTGTCAATCCACGCCTCGACAAGACCATCTTTGATCCGACAAGTCTTGTGGCCTTTGTACCAATGTCTGCCGTTGAACCAGGTACCGGCAACATCAACATCAGGGAGATTCGGAGTTTCGAGACGGTTCGTAAAGGCTACAAACCATTTCGGGAGGACGACATACTCTTCGCCAAGATCACCCCGTGTATGGAAAACGGCAAGATGGCCATCGTTCCCGAATTGGTGAGTGCATATGGCTTTGGTTCGACCGAGTTTCATGTACTGAGGCCGCATAACTGCATCGACCCACGCTATATTTATTACGCCGTATCCAGCCACACTTTCCGTTTTCACGCCAAACACAATATGACTGGAGCAGTCGGCCAGAAACGAGTTCCTGAAGACATTCTCAAAGATCACGAAATCGGGGTCCCGCCCCTCAATGAACAGCGCCGCATCGTGGAGAAGATCGAGGCACTGTTCGAAGAAATCGACCGGGGTGTCGAGAGCTTGCGCGCCGCGAAGTCCGCTATCAGCCTCTACCGCAAATCCCTGCTGAAGTCGGCCTTTGAAGGATGCCTCACCGCCGAGTGGCGGGCGCGGAACCCGGACAAGCTGGAAAGCCCCGAAGCTCTTCTCGCCCGCATTCGCAACGAACGCGAAGTGCGCTACCAAGCCGCCATCGACGACTGGAAGCAGGCTGTTGCTGAATGGACAAAGAACGGAAAAAACGGCAGGAAGCCTGCGAAGCCTACTAAACTTGGTGATTCTCTTGATATGACTCGTCGCGACATGATGGAAGTGCCCAAGGGGTGGGTTCACGCGCAGCTATCCGAGATCTGCGCTGTCAATCCACGCCTCGACAAGACCATCTTTGATCCGACAAGTCTTGTGGCCTTTGTACCAATGTCTGCCGTTGAGCCAGGTACCGGCAACATCAACATCAGGGAGATTCGGAGTTTCGAGACGGTTCGTAAAGGCTACAAACCATTTCGGGAGGACGACATACTCTTCGCCAAGATCACCCCGTGTATGGAAAACGGCAAGATGGCCATCGTCCCTGAATTGGTAAGTGCATATGGCTTTGGTTCGACCGAGTTTCATGTACTGAGGCCGCATAACTGCATCGACCCACGCTATATTTATTACGCCGTATCCAGCCACACTTTCCGTTTTCACGCCAAACACAATATGACTGGAGCAGTCGGCCAGAAACGAGTTCCTGAAGACATTCTCAAAGATCACGAAATCGGGGTGCCGCCGCCCAATGAACAGCGCCGCATCGTGGAGATTCTTGATGCCCGCCTTGAAACCGCCGATAAGCTGGAAGCGGAGACCGATGCCGCCCTCGCTCGCGCCGACACCCTCCGCCAATCCATTCTGAAGAAGGCTTTTGCCGGTCAACTCGTCTCGCAAGACCCCACTGACGAACCCGCATCCGCACTTCTGGATCGCATCAAGGCGGAGAGGGCCGCGCATTCGAAGCTGTCTCTGCGGAAGCCGCGCAAGCGCAAGGTGGCAGCCGCATGAGCAATAGTCTGCCCATCAACTTCAATCACCTTTTTCAGCAGAGCGTCATTGAATATCAACGTATCGAATACAAGGCCGGTTGGAATCCAGGCAGCGTATTGCGCACACTGTGCGCCTTCGCCAACGATTTCCATAATCTCGGCGGCGGCTATGTCGTTATCGGAGTGGAAGAGCGGGATGGGCTACCGGTGCTGCCGCCGCGGGGCATTTCTCCGGCTCGCGTTGATGCCATTCAGAAGGAACTGCTGAATCTGGGGTATTCCGCGATTCAGCCTCAATATCATGCACTCACCGCCACTTACGAGGTAGAAGGACGCACCATTCTTGTGCTGTGGGCACCCGGCGGTGAAACCCGCCCGTACAAGGCCAGAGTCGGCTTGGGAAAGAGGCAGAACGAATGGGCCTACTTCATCCGCAAGCACAGCAGCACGGTTCTCGCCAAAGGGCAGGACGAGCGCGAGTTGCTGAACTTGGCCACCACTGTCCCGTTTGATGATCGCTATCGTCAGACGGCTTCGCTTGATGATCTGTCGCATCGACTCATCCGGGAGTTCCTGCGCGATATCGGCAGCGACCTCGCGGAGGAAGCCGCTGACCTCTCCGTCGAAGCGTTGGGCAGGCGTATGAACATCGTCGGCGGGCCACCCGAAGCGACATTCCCGAAAAATGTTGGTCTGCTGTTCTTCAATGAACGACCACACGAGTTCTTTCCAGCAACCCAGATCGATGTCGTCTGGTTTCCCGACGAGGCGGGCGGGGACCGGTTCGAGGAAAAGAAGTTCCGCGGACCGCTCTCGAGCATCCTCGGCGCAGCGATTACCTTCATCGAGCGCAACTTCTTGAAGGAAACAGTCATCAAGCATCCCGACAGGCTGGAAGCGGAGCGATTCTGGAACTTCCCCGTCGATGCCATTGAAGAGGCGCTGGCGAACGCGATCTACCACCGCTCGTATGAAGAACATAAGCCTGTCGAGGTGCGTATCACGTCCGAGGAGTTGACGGTCCTGAGCTTCCCTGGTGCCGACTGGTCAATCGACATGGCAGTCCTGCAAAAGGGGCGGAGCGTCAGCCGTCGTTACCGCAACCGTCGCATCGGTGAATTTCTCAAGGAGCTCGGCCTTGCCGAGGGGCGATCAACGGGGATTCCGAAAATCCTGCGCGCCATGCGGGCAAACGGCTCCCCGTCGCCAGTTTTTGAAAGCGACGAGAAGCGCATTTCGTTTCTGGTGCGTCTGCCTGTTCACAGGAAATCGCCGGTTAAATCAACGAAACAGAATAAAAGCACCCCCCAAGTCACCCCCCAAGTCACCCCCCAAGATAACCCACTGGAAGATAAGGGAAAGAATCCTGTCACCGCCCAAGTCACCGCCCAAGTCACCGCCCAAGATGCCGCCCAAGTTACGGAACCTGTCAAACGGCTGATCGTTGTGCTTGAATGTGAGATGAGCCGTACCGAACTACAGGAAGTGCTCATGCTGAGTCACCGGAAGCACTTTGTTTCCGCTTATCTGAAGCCCGCTCTGGACAGGGGATTCGTCGAAATGACCTTGCCGGATAAACCAAACAGTAGCAAGCAACGCTACCGACGCTCTCCCGCAGGAGAGGTGCTCGCCCGACAATTCAAGGGTGCAGGCAATTGAGTACCGACTTGATTGTCTCCAGGGTCTGGAATTTCTGCACCATGCTGCGCGACGACGGCGTGGGCTATGGCGATTATCTTGAGCAACTGACCTATCTGATCTTCCTCAAGATGGCGGACGAGTACGCCAGGCCGCCGTACGACCGTGATGTCGGAGTCCCCGAAGGCTATGACTGGAGCAGTCTGACCACGCGCCGCGGTGCTGACCTCGAAACACACTATGTCGCACTGCTGCGTCGGCTTGGCGGACAGAGAGGCATGTTGGGTCAAATTTTCACCAAGTCACAGAGCAAGATCACCGATCCGGCCAAACTCCACCGGCTGATCGATATGGTGGACGGCACGAATTGGGCCATGCTGGGTGCCGATGTGAAGGGCGATATTTACGAAGATTTACTGGAACGCAACGCCGCCGACACCAAATCCGGTGCAGGTCAGTATTTCACGCCCCGCGCCCTGATTCGCGCCATGGTGGAATGCGTACGCCCTGAACCCGGCAAGACCATCGCCGACCCGGCCTGCGGTACTGGCGGGTTCTTTCTCGTCGCCCACGATTTCCTCACGAACCCCGACAACTACGCGCTCGACTCGGATCAGAAGCGTTATCTGAAGCACAAGACATTCCATGGCAATGAAATCGTGGCGAACGCGCGCCGACTTTGCCTGATGAACCTCTTTCTGCATGGCATCGGTGACATGACCGGCGATACGGCGGTCTCGCCGACCGACGCGCTGATTTCGCATTCCGATCGGACTTTCGATTATGTTCTCGCCAATCCGCCATTCGGCGCAAAAAGCTCGATGAGCTTCACCAACGAGGAAGGGGCGCGGGAGAGCGAAAATCTCACCTACAACCGGCAGGATTTCTGGGCGACCACATCAAACAAGCAACTGAACTTCGTGCAGCACATCCGCACGATGCTGAAAACGACCGGTCGCGCCGCCGTGGTTGTGCCCGATAACGTGCTGTTCGAGGGTGGCGCAGGCGAGACCATACGTCGCAAACTCCTGCACAACACCGACCTGCACACCATCCTGCGGCTGCCGACGGGCATCTTCTACGCTCAGGGCGTGAAAGCAAACGTGATCTTCTTCGATAACCGCCCCGCCAGCCCCGAGGCACAAACTTCCAGGGTCTGGTACTACGACTACCGTACCAATGTACATCACACGCTCAAGCTGAAACCCATGACCTATGACCACTTGCGCGATTTCGTCGATTGCTACAACCCAACGAACCGCCATGCCCGCAAGCCAACCTGGAGCGAAGATACACCGGACGGCCGCTGGCGCGCCTATTCTCGCGAAGAGCTACTTCAGCGTGACAAGGCCAGCCTCGACCTGTTCTGGCTCAAAGATGCCTCCATGACCGATCTGAACAACCTGCCAGAGCCCGAAGTCCTCGCAGAGGAAATCATGGAGCACCTGCGCTCGGCGCTGGAGAGCTTCGAAGCGGTGAGCGACGGTTAGGAGAGGCAGATCATGCCGACTCGGGGAATCGGAGTTGGTCGGTCACGGCGGCTTGCAGCATCCCGATTTCAGTAACCCAGACGCTGTTCTACTGCGTCTTCACGATCTTTCTGCTCCCCGGTACCTCGGTGCTCTCGCGCCAATTTTCGGAGTGTGCGCGCTACTCTGGTGTGAGAGTAATCAAGTGCCTTCGCCCATCGTTCATATTGCTCGGCCAGCTCTCTTTCTGAACGGCCATCCCCGCGCTGCTGAAAATCAGAAGTGCTGAGTCTGCCCATACAAAAACCTTCATCTATTTTCTCGTTGGCCATTTCATTCAGGACATCACGAACGACTTCGCAGGGCCAAATATCATCCTGACCGACCAGCGCGTTCGACAACAGTCGTCCGATATGGTGATCGGCTGAGGATTTTCGTCTGGCCGCGTCGCATAGCCCCTGTGCATTTCGTATCCAGTCCCTCAACCGATTCAGACGCAGCTCCTCGGGGTCGTCATGTCCTGGTACTCTGGTCAACGAACCCAAGAGCAGATGTGCAGTTCTGGCCCGATGCCTCTCCTCGTCAGTTGGCTGCGCGTCCTCACAATCAAACTCTGGACGATAGGCATACGAGACCACTTGGCTGAAGAACTCGGGTTTCGTCTCTATCTCCATATTCAGGTTCGGAAATCCTTCGCCATCCACCTGCAAAACATCCAAATAGAGCCATTCCAGGTGAGCCAATTCTTCTCGGCTGAAAGCACCCCGTTCGGTGAGCACCTGAAGAGCCTCTCTGATCCTGTAGGCATCAATGTGAATAGAATTTTGCTGGCATCCCACCGCAGTGGGCAGCATGGAAAGGATGAGCAAAATGAGCTGAGATTCGAGCTCTTCCCAACTGGTATAAGTCAACTTCCACGCGGCTTCACATCTGCCAGCATCCAACAAACGCGCAACCGCGTAATTCAGGTCGCGAGCACTCTGAGCGTACCGTGGGGGCTCTACATTCTCCCAGTAACGACGACTGACCGTGGCGCTAAATGAATCAAGTTGGTTCCACAGTTCGAACGAAAATGGTGCCAGGCAAAGAAGCCTCACATCTACCTCATTCTCGCATTTGCCATCACAATGTCGCTCGACAAGAGAAACCACAGTCGCTGGCTCCATGCATTTGAAAAACCCCCGCAGCAGCTCCTGATGATGGGGCGATGCCGTTATATCTGCGTCCTGCAGCACAGTCGCAATGAATGAGAGCCACGCTTCATCAGTATTGATGAACCGAGCCACGGTGAGACCAATTACATCTGGCTGTCCACTCGTCAAGGCCAAGCGCACTGCACCATCTTCTCCACGAGAAGTCCAAATTTTCTCAAGCGCTTCATGTCGCATGGACTCAAGCTGTTTTTCGTACGAGTCATCGCCTTCGACAGATTCAGGATCAGCCAGAAGTTCTTCCACCCGTGCAGCTTCAAAAAGCCAGGCGTATCGCCAAACCGGATCTTCTGGTTCCAGAGAGTCATACACCCTGTTCGCTGATGAGATAGCTCGCTCCAGTGTCGGATCGGGTGTCTCCTGCCTGAAACCTCGGCGTTGGTTGTATCGCATTGATTTTCGGGTGCGCTCGCGTAACCAGGCTCGATCTTCATCTGATGCTTCTCGTGCCCAAGCTGAAACCACCCCTTCAATCTCTGGGAGATAGTTCGAGAGCTCTGTTGAACTTTCGATAAGACGAACGAGAGTATCTCGCGTATGGTTGACCCATCGGATACAAATCCCGATACAGTGCTTGACGAATTCTTGATGTTCACGTTGCGTCGCCCCTCCACCATGCCCTGTCGCATAATCCCGCCACATCGGCCTGCGAGTGTAATGACCAGTACGATGCGTTCGAGAGAACTGTTCGGAAGCTATGCGCCAGCCAACATCGGCGTTGTGTTTGACGACGAGACTGAGGGCTTCGATTCGATGCTCCAGATCGGCAGCAGTCTGTGGCAGCCAGCTTCGAAAAATTGACCGAAGGCTGTAACTCGGCTTGTTCAGCAGGTTGTCGTCTGGCTCCACTTTTGCGAGCTTCGCCAGCAAGATCACAACACTTGGCAGCAGGGCGGGTTGCCACGCGAGTATCTCAAGGCTATCCAGCAGATCTGCGCGACTTCTTCCGCCGAACAACGGGACAGCAGGTGGTTTCATCAAACCACACAATGTCCTGCGTTCATCCAGATCTCTCTCCATGATATCAAGGAATTCCTCGGGGGCTGCCTCGGCGTAGAGTGGCAAGTTCGAGGACTGGGAAAGGAGCTTGTCCTCATCCATCGGGTGGAGCAAGCACCTGACCAATCCTGCGACCTTGTTCTCCGGATTTTGGCCTGTGCGGTCGCCAAACAGGCTGTTACCGTAGATAGCCAAAAGCACCAGGCTTTCTCCAATCCCCTCACGTAAAGGCGAAGAAATTTGGCGAGCTTTGCCGTAAAGCGCCGCTGCCCACCGACTATCCCTTGGGAGATCAAGAGCCGGGTCACGCTCCGAAAGCACAATCTCAGCCACCTCCAGAAAGCGGTCAATCATGTTCGGGCTCACCCATCGCGCGATGCAGAATTGCGCGTCTCTCTTGGACACAACGCCCTGATAATCACCGACCTTCCAGACGGGTGAATCCTCCAGATTGAGCAGGCGGGTGAAGCCTTCTTCGAGTTTCTCATGAGAGCAGCCTGCCAATTTGCTCATGAGGGATTGGTCCGCTGAGTTGCGGGGAGCCCACGCTCCCGCGAACGCCATAGGCACCAGAGACTTCGCCAACTCTTCTTTTTCAGACCAATCGGGGGTTCGAATGGCCTCGTTTTGACTGAGCCGCCGACGCAGCATGGTCAGGGAACGCCCCGATTCCCGGGCCAATTGCTCGGTCCTGTCTTGATCCAATCCCATTGATGTGAGGGCATCCTTGAAGCTCTGCAGACTGAGGGGCTCCAGTGAAATGTCATGGTTCGGTGGGCCAGGTATTCGGTAGTCAACAAACACTGCCGGGAGCTTGAGTCCACTTTGCGACCACTCTTTCTTGACCTCCTGTTCGGCAATCACCGGAATGAAATCGGGAGGCCCAGCCAGGAATTTTGGCAGGATGCCCGGTTTTGTAAATACGACTACCCGGTCTTTCAGCTTGGTGGCGTGATCGCATTCCTCAAAAGCAGCAGCAATAAAGGCAAGCGCTTCCAGACGAGAGTCCGCAACTATGCGCAACACGCTGCCATGTTCATCCAGCAGGTGGTCGATCAATTTTTTGCCAAAAGACGATATGGATTCACGGAAAACATCTCTGGTGAATTCGGGTTCGCAATCCGCACACCACTCTCTCCAGCACTGATCCAGAGACTTCACCCCCTCATGCAGCGGCGGATTTTTACGCTCTGAAAACCAGATCTGCGCGGGAATTGACTGCTCTATCCATTGTTCAAGATCATTTGCATCCAAAACACGCACATCTTGCCACTTGCCTTCAGACCGCTTGTCGCAGAGCCAGGACTCCTTGACCGGCCACCGGCGGGGTGTCACGAACACGAAGGTTGTATGTAGCCGCTCCACCTCACCCGTCTTGGAAGTTCGCTTGTTGTAGTCGACATCGGCTTTGCTTTTGATTTCTTTTGCTGTTCCCAACTCCCAACCAGATTTTCCTTCCGGCACCCACGGGTTGCCCAATGTCGCCGTAAGTCGGCCATCCCATCCAGAGCGTTGTGCGTCTTCGTTACCCGGAAAATCAACAAGTCGCAGACCGCTACAGCACGTAGAGTGAATCAGTATCCGCACAAGCACCGGAAGTTCGTGGCGAGCACGGAGTTCATCTGCCCAAACCTCAATGTCGGTGGATTTCACTGCCAAGAACGGTGGCACGAAAGTTTTGGCCGTACTCGAAACAGACTGCATGCGTGATCGACGTTCGCCCTTGTAACTCGCTTGTCGCTCAATTAAATCCTCGGCATTGGCTCCGAAGGCCTTTTCCAATCTGGTGGCCATTTTTTCTGAAAGCGCAGACTTTCCGTTCAGGAATTTTGAAAGCGTCGGGCGACTAATTCCGAGTATTTCTGCAGCCTTGGTGACCGACATTCCTGTCGGAATGACATATTTTCGTACGAATTCCCCGGGATGGGGGCGATTGGAGTTTGAGGATTTGTTCATAGCACAGAAGCCTGCTGTTCAAAATGAACTTGTATTGTGTCACGCAACAGGCAACAATGCAAGTGTGTGCTCTCTTCAACTTCAGAAGCATTGCGCCAGCAACTTGAAATCAGGATGCGAATTAGGTGTGCTGGTGTGAATCGGACTCGTCAAGCAGGATGACCGTGGCTGGCCGAGCATAGAGGAAGGCGAAGAGCAGCAGCACCTGCAACGCACCGCTCCCGGCACTGGAAATATCCAGGCGAATGCCCTTGCGCCTCTGACGCTTTGCGCCTCCTTGCGACATGTCGCTTCCGACAGCGGAGATATCTGGTGGCCGGGCACCGCCCGCCTCACAAGCCTGCCAACACAACAAACTCCCGCTCTTCGTCCTCCCGCCACGGTGCCCTGAACTCAACGGCTGTGTCGAACGCGCCAATGACACATCTCGCATCGAATTCCAGAGCGGATTCGGCGGCGAACTCACCGTCGCCGAAGTCGCCCCTGCGCTCGCCAAGTACCAATACTTCTACAACAACATCCGACCCATATGTCCCTCGACTGGAAAACCCCCATCGAGTATCTTTCCTCCTTTCCCACGCTCGCCCCTCAGTCTCAGATCTAGTGAACGAGCACAAGTTTCGCCAATGGCGATCATCGAGACGCTGTCACATCATGACGATGCCATCGGTATCGTCGAACTCGCGGAGGAGAGCAACTTGCCTATTTCTCAGACGGTCATGGCGATCGAACCGCTGAAAGCCGCAAACCTGATCGAAATTTCCGGCCTCAACGAGATGGTTTCCCTGACACCGATGGGCCGCAACTTGGCCAACATTCCCATTGGGAAACTTCAGTCTGGATGATCCGGCCCTCGCGCCGACAATAAGCGAAGACCAATGCTGGCGTACTCGCTCTCGGCTCTGATCGCTTTTATCGCGGCGATGGGCGAACTCGTCGCGCGCTATCAGGATGCGCCGCGCAAGGCCGTCTTCACGGTACCCGGATTCTTCTACCTGACCGTCAATGTACTCGCCGCCATACTGGCCTATTTCCTGATGGTCAAAGTATTCGTACTGGACTTTGGTTTGACGGATGCCGAGTCCCTCAAACGCGATTCCTACAGAGTCCTGCTCGCGAGTCTCGGCTCAATGGCCTTCTTCCGCAGTTCGCTATTCAACATGCGCGTGGGCAACGCGGCTCAGGTCAACTGCATTATCTCGGCAATGCGGTCGAGCTTTTCGACGGCTTCAGGGTGGATCTCCGCGCCGGTCATTTCCGCAGCAAGCTGATACAAATCTCTCTTCGGCTTTTGAAAGTCAACTTCCTCCAGCAACGGCACGATGAATTCGCTACTTGCTTTCGTACGCATCAGCGCCACATGATCACTGAAGAGGTCAGTCCCTGAGGGAATCAACCTCTGGTGAAAAGCTTGATCAATCAGGTCGTTTTTCAATGGAAATCCCACGAGACGCTTGATCGCATCCGGTTGCAGGAGATAGTTTTCGATCTCGTAACGCTGCCAGCGAAGCACCCTCAGACCCGCCTGAGTCAATTCCTCGTCCGGCTCTTCAAGGTTGTCACCGTCAAGAAGACAGGCTCCCCGCATGTCTTCATACACCGCCTGCATGGCGAAGAAATGGCGTTTGGCTTCGGCCAGTTTCCTGCCGCCCAGCCAATGAACGCATGGGTTGCTCAAGTACTGTTTGGCCGGATGATCCAGCGTTCGCGCCCACTCAAGCAGGATTCTGTGGTCCGTTTCGCTCTCGACATAGAGTATCCCTCCTGCATTACGAGCGAGCAAGAGATCTGTCGTGCTGACCAACTTGAGCGCTTCACGCATCCGGTTGCGTTCCGTTTCGCTCGCGAGGATACCGGGGGATGAAGCGAAGAAATTGATTACCTGTTCAGGTGCCGTGGCATCGAGGATGGTCTCGGAGTGGGTCGCGGCAATAACCTGAGCACCTCGCTCGCGGGCGACCTTTCGGATCAGGTCATAGACCTGCCTCCGGAGAATGATGTGTTGGTGTGAATCGGGCTCGTCAAGCAGGATGACCGTGGCTGGCCGAGCATAGAGGAAGGCGAAGAGCAGCAGCGCCTGCAACGCACCGCTTCCGGCACTGGAAATATCCAGGCGAATGCCCTTGCGCCTCTGACGCTTTGCGCCTCCTTGCGACATGTCGCTTCCGACAGCGGAGATATCTGGTGGCTGGGCACCGCCCGTCTCGCGATATTCGCAGATGATGTATGGCTGGCCGGGCGAATAGACCGGCTTCTGTAATTCGATGCGGAAAAGCTCTCGCATGTGGCCTGCCATGGCACGCCAGTCAGCCGCATCCTCTCGCTCGGCAACATCGAGCAGCAGGTTGCGCAGTATTTCCCCCGGGCGGCCCTGACCGATCAACAGGTCCTGCATACCGCGGTCTCGTCGCGGTTCATCCCGTTCGATGCCGGAAAGTGGTGGAACATGGACGACATCAACTGTGCGCGCGCCTTCGGGCGGAAAGTCCTGCAACGCATCATGATCGGCGTTCCCTGCCTTCAGGGGCTTCGCGTAGATGATTTCCCGACTGTTGTATGAAAGCTCCATGCCACACGACCAGGCACCTTCGCCCGACCCTCCTTCGAGGATGATCTCGATGAGTCGTCGCGCCCCGGACATGCCTTTCGCCCCGGTAACCCGTCGCTCCTCCCAGAGCAGATTCATTTCGCGCAGGGGAACCGAGGTGATGTCGTTGCGCGGAATGGGGACTCCCGAGCGCACGGCTGCCCGGCCAGTGGCGCGCCGGGTCGTCCAGCGGTCGAGAGCAAGCTTCCAGGTCGCGATAGCTTGCAGCAATGTGGATTTACCGCTGTTGTTCGGTCCGGCGAGAACGACCGTATCGCCCAACTCGAACTGCTGCTCGCGGAACCGCTTGAAGTTCCTGATGGTAACGCGCCGGATCGTCATCCTCGATTCCAGGTTTCCTGCCGCATGAATTCGTAGCCTACACTCAACCGTGCTCAAGGTGCGCACTCGAGGTGGCTGCGAATCCAGGCGCGCACCGCCTCCGCGCCCTCCCCTGTGCGGGCAGAGAAACGTATGACATCATCGCCCGGATAGCCGAGAGAACCGAACTGCTCCCGGCTCCTCCCGAGACAGGCAAGGCCATGCGTTTTCGCGAGTTTGTCGGATTTGTTGAGCAGCGCGAGGAGCGGCAACCCGGCGCGCAAACACTCTTCGATCATGCTCAGGTCGTTTTCGCGAAAAGGATGGCGTATATCCATGACAAGCACAATGCCTCGCAGCTGAGTGCGGTGCCGCAAATACGCGGAAATTCTCCTCCGCCATGTTGCGGAAGTACTGGCAGAGACCCTGGCGAACCCGTAGCCCGGCAAATCGACCAGTCTTCCGCCCTCATCAAGCTCGAAGTAATTGAACATCTGCGTGCGCCCCGGCGTTTTGCTGATGCGGGCGAGTTTGTGTGTGCCTGTGATGCGATTCAGGACACTCGACTTGCCAGCGTTGGAGCGGCCAACGAAGGCGACTTCCGCGACCTCGCTCCCCGGTGCATCCTGATGATTGACCGCGCTGGTGAGAAATCGTGCCGCCATGTGCACGTGATTGTCCGTCACTGTTGACCCGATTGCGTTGTTCATGAAAGCCGGAATCCGAGCGTTACCCGGTATAATGCCAACGAATCACAGCGTGTGGCGTACCTTGATTTTTCGCACTCGAACATTTCTGCTTGCGGCAGCCCTGAGCACCCTGTTCGCTGCCACTCAGAGCAATGCTGCTGATCTGGCTGCCGGTGAGCAGGCAGCGGCCATTTGCATCACGTGTCATGCCGCAGATGGTAGCGCGTTGCTCCCGGAATACCCGGGCATCGCAGGTCAGGGAGCGAAGTACCTGTCTGATCAGATGCGCATGATTCGTTCCGGTGAGCGCAACATTGCGTTAATGGCAGGTCTGCTCGATGATACCGATGACGAAACCATCGAGAACATCGCTGCCTGGTATGCATCCTTGACCCCTCGGCAGGGGCAGGCTCAGGAGGCAGGACTGGAGCTGGGAGAACGCATTTACCGGGCGGGTATTGCGGCAAAGTCCGTCTCCGCCTGCTCTGCCTGTCATTCTCCGAACGGAGCCGGAAACGCGCTCGCCGGATTTCCTTCACTGAGGGGTCTGTCGCGTCCCTATCTGGTCGCTCAACTCAAGGCGTACAGAGAGAACCGGCGGGTTTCTCATGAACGCTTTGGCGGCATGATGCAGGGAGTTGCTCATCAGTTGACAGACTCCGAGATCGAAGCGGTTGCGAATTACATCTCGGGCATCTATTAGTGCCCGCCTCCAATTTGGATTCCGGTTCCTGATGCAGGCAACACCCATGACTCTGGCCATCAAGAAATACCGGCATCGATTTCTGTGCGCCCTCGTTGCAGTCGTATGTGTCTGTCTGGTCTCAGGCGCTCAGGCCGAAACCAGTGCCTGGGAAGAGGGCACTCATTTCGTTCGCCTGACTATCAAGGCTGACACCCCGGAGGACACAATCGAGCTGACCGAAGTGTTCTCATACGGCTGCCCGCACTGTATGAATCTCGAAGCACCTCTGAAGCAATGGCTTGCACGCCAACCTCGGGATGTCACCTTGCGCCGGGTGCCTGCCACGTTCAGCCAACCGTACCAGAGACTGGCTTCCATCTTTTATGCCGGTGAGCAACTGGGAGTTCTGGAACGCATCCACAGGCCGTTGTTTGAAGCCATCCAGATGCGCAACCTGAATGTGTTGCAGACGAATGTCTTGCAGCGATTTTTCATGGATTATGCGGACATTGACAGCGAAACACTGGACAAGGCGCTTGCCTCCTTCAGTGTGCAAACCAAGGTCCGCCAAGCGGATGCGCTTGCCAGAACCTTCCGTGTCACCGCTGTTCCAACCCTCGTTGTCGCCGGTGAATACAAGGTGACCCCGCCACGGGCATATGGTGGTGCCAGGCAGCTACAGATAGTTGAACACCTGATTGATCTGGTGCGGTCGGAGCGAGCGACGAGCTCCTCCGAATAGTCACTGTCGCATATGGCAGTTCATACAGAGCTCGAGCCGACGGCAATACAGCGCATCCTCGACGAATTCGGGTTTGACTGCATCAATTCGGTTGAGCCTGCCATTCAGGGCACAGAAAACTCGAACTTTTTTGTCGATGCAACGGGGCGCAGAGGGGCCGCTCGACTGGTCCTGACCCTGTTTGAATCGAACCTTGCGAACAGCGCGTTTCTCTTGCGTCTTCTGGACGAACTCAACGCCAGCGGGCTGCCCGTGCCCGCACCCTGTCGCACCGAATCAGGCGACAGGATGGTGCAGTACCTCGGGCGCGATGCAATGCTGGTGGAGCGATTCTCCGGCTCGCATCCGACCACACCCACGCCAGCGCAGTGCCGACACATAGGCGCATTTCTCGCTCGCATGCACCTCGCTGCACAACCGCTCGCCGGAGCAGCGAACCTCCATCCTCGCAACTCGCAATGGCTCCGGCAGCAGATAGCTGAACTCGCGCCTCTGTTGGGTTCGGAAGCACGATTCACGCTCGAGGCAGCATCGAAGCAGGTCCTCGAGTTCCTGTCGCGCACGGATGTTCAGGCGCTTGCACAGGGCGTGGTGCATGGAGACCTCTTTCGCGACAACGCACTGTTTGACGGGGACACCCTGGTCGCGGTAATTGATTTTCACCACGCTTCCAGAGCCTTGCTTGCCTTTGATATAGCCGTGGCGCTTATTGATTGGACCGTTGATGCCGAAGGCAAGCGCAATGAAGCGAACCGCGAATCCCTGCTGCAAGGATACGAACACATACGACCACTCGGCACTTTGGAGCGAACATCTCTCGCTTCGCTGTGCGACTACGCAGCGCTTTGCTTCTGGTTGTCGCGCCTGTCACAAGTGCGCCGACTGGCCGGGTGGGGACACACCCATCTGCCGCAATGGCGGCTCGAGCGTGTGCTTGTCGGCGGACAGGCCAAGGACCCCAGGTGGTTTGAATACTTTCTGGGCACCCGTTTTCGTGCGGGAGTCAGGGAGACGCGCTGATGCCCCGCGCGCCCGATTATGCAGTCAGGAGGCGCTCGCTTCAAAGCTGCGCAAGGCGAGCAGGAGTTGCTCAGGCGTACGCTCCGGCTTGATGAAGGCGTGTAACCGACCATCCGGGTTGATGACCGCAATATTGGTGGTGTGATCAACCAGATAGCCCCCGGGTGCCGGGACTTTTCCAAAGGCGATGTTCACCTGATCAGCAAACTGCGCGACCTTGCCCCGAGATTCTCGCAAGCCCAGAAAATACCTCG
Organism: Pseudomonadales bacterium; assembly: GCA_965199815.1. GTDB lineage: Bacteria > Pseudomonadota > Gammaproteobacteria > Pseudomonadales > Azotimanducaceae > Azotimanducus. The sequence continues at coordinate 213,985 of CBDATE010000028.1, read as the reverse complement.
AAAATCCGTTGACATATTGTCTCAGGCGCTGTTGATCATCACGCTCCGGGTCAACGCTCACAAACACCCCCTGAAACTTTTCGGCCAGCCTTCGGTGGGTGCCATCGCGCAGGAGTTCGTCCATACGCCCCATCACACCCATAGTCCTCGGACATATATCCGGGCACATGGTGAAGCCGAAGAAGACATAGGACCAGCGGCCAGCGAGATCAGACTGCGTAAACTGTGCACCCTCGTGCGTACGCAGGTCCACTGCCTGAATCTCGCGCGGCGAATGCAACATGATGACCCCGATGTCTTGCAGCTCCTCTTCCGAGAGCACATCTGCGCCAACGACACTGTGCACAAAAAGCACCAGCACAAGCGCGACGAGGCAGAGGCAGGAGACAACTGTGAAACGGATTCCGGATTTGGTAGAGGTCATGACAAGCCTTGGTTCACATGGTACGAAGTCGGGATGACGGGCGCTGCGTTGCAATAGCGATGGTCAGCTTCTCATGGCAAGGTCGCCGGACTGCTGTCCCAGCGTAACCTCCGGCCTGCGCCAGGCGTTCACGGAAATATGCGCAAGACACAAGGCCAGCAGGAGTGCCATGAAGTTATGCAACACGGCCAGCAACAGCGGGATGCCGAGAAGCACCAGAGTGATTCCCGACAACACCTGCACCCAGAGGAGCGAGAGCCCGAGAGTAGCCGAAACATGTACGCCGGAAGTGGCTCGCAGGCGCCAGAAAAGCGATGTCAGTACGAAAAGCACAATGAATGCGTTGAATCTGTGCGCTGCGTGAACGGTCTTTCGCCCCTCGGCACCCATCTTGCCGCCGAGATAGCTCGCATCCGATTCGGGGCCTGTATTCAGCGCCTCGCCAATGTTCATGGATGGCCAGAGTTCCCCCTGGCAGGTGGGAAAATCGGGGCAGGCAAGTGCAGCGTAATTGGCGGACATCCAGCCGCCAAGTGCCACTTGCAGGACCAACACGAACCAGGCGAGCGCCAGATGTGGCTTGAGGTGGCTCACCTGTATTCTTCTGCGTGGCGACGAGCGCAGGCTCCACAAGAGAATGACCGTGGTAAAACCCATCAGCAGGTGCGCAAGAACGATCGGCGGAAACAGCAGCATGGTCACAGTGAGCGCGCCAAGCCCCGCCTGTGCTACCACGAGTAGCAGCAAGCAGGCCGTCAAGCGCTTGCGGCGTGTATCTTCGCCAATGTACCGATGGGTGTCGCCGCCAACGCGGGCGAGTATGAAAAGGGCAAGAATCCCCAAGCCAAAAATGCCGGCAATGTACCGGTGCACCATCTCGAGGAGCGCTTTTTCGGGTTCCAGTGGCGAGTCCGGATAAGCGCTGAGCGCCTCTTCCGCCGAGTCGGGCATGAGTAATTCACCATAGCAGCCTGGCCAGTCCGGGCACCCAAGTCCGGCATCCGCAAGGCGGGTCCAGGCACCAAGGCATACCACCACAAACCCGCACACCAGTACGGCGAGATACACTCGCTGCCACCAACGCTCGATATCCTGCATCGTTGCCCGCTCCTATCCGATTGTCGAGAGGTCAAGCAGGTGCTCGAGATCCTCGTAGAGAGGTGTGCCAGCCTGACTCCAGTCGTACATCAGGACCACATTGCCCAGAGGGTCGGCGATATACAGGCCCCTTGACAATGCAACCGGGCCTGACACCGAGGCGAAGGCGAGAACATCCTTCTCGGCATCCTCGGGTGCGCCAGTGCCGACGAAGATACGCTGTACACGCGCCGAGTCCTTGCCCAGCCTGAGGTGCAAGGCCCTGAGTGTTGTGAATGCCTGCCGACATTCGCTCTGACAGCCTGCTGCGCCCGGCACCATGATGAGACGCCAGAGGGGCGTACCTGATTCAGGCACATCCAGCCCCACCCCGGTCAGCGTTGTGCCAGAAGCGGCGAATGTTCCATGATTGGTGGTGGCCCAAACGCCGGATTCCTCTACCGAACTCTCGAGCCACCAGGCAGCGGGCAGCGGCAACAGACACGCAGCAAAAATGCCGAGCATGAGTACTCGATTTCGGCGGGTTCTGTCAGTCATGTGTCGATACAGTCACAAGGTATCTGCACGCCAGAACAGCCCAGATACTGATTGCTGCAAGCGCCAGGGCAAACCATTGCACTGCGTAGCCGCGGTGTCGCTGTGCACTCATCGGCAATTCGAAGGGTTTGGTCACCAGGGCACCCGGTTCTCCGCTTCTGAGTCTGAGAATTTGCCCCGCTCTGGTTGCCGCGAGCTCGCTCATCATCCGCACATCAAGTTGTGGCAGCAGCATTGGTGAGCGCATCTCGTGGATTTCGGAAGACGGGTCTTGCAAACTGAAGCCCGCGCCAAAGTCTGGCAGGAGCAATCCGATCAGCTCGACCCTTGCATGTGGTGAAGGCGTGGGAACGGGCGGCGATTGTCGCTCCGGGTAGGGCATCCAACCCCGATCAACCAGTATGCGCTCACCGCTTTGGTCGTCGAAAGCCTGAATCACCTGCACCCCGGCCTGTCCCTGATGAATACGGTTGTCGATGAGGAAGATCCGCGATGCGTCGTAGTAACCGGCCGCGGACACGCGCGAGAATACAGCTGACCCGGCGTTCAGCGACTGTGGCGAGCCAGGCAGGGAGGCTTCGAGCCGCCCCTCGACGAGACGCTTCTCCTCAAAACGGGAAATCTGCCAGAAACCCAAAGCGCTGAAAGCCGCACAGCAGGCAAAAAGACCCACACTGATGCCAATTGGCACACGCAAGGAATTGATTCGCTGGTAGAGTGTCACCGTAACGGAATATGTATCTTTGAACTGGAATCCACCTTGCTGCTCAAGGCCGTCATCGTCATTCTGCTGATCTGCGTCATCGCAAGCCTCTTCAGTAGTTTCGTTTTCCTCTTTCGTGATGTCGATGTGCCCGAGTCGCGGCGCGCACTCTACGCACTTGGCATACGTATCGCGTTTGCCGCTGCGCTCATGCTGGTCATCTTCTACGGGCTATATACCGGACAGATAGGATTCAGCGCACCCTGGCACGGTGTCTGAAGATCTGAAGAGTCATCCGGGAAGCGTGTACAGACGGAACACTGGTTCACATCACATAGACAAAGATAAACAGGCACACCCAGACCACATCGACAAAGTGCCAGTACCAGGAAGCCGCCTCGAGCCCGAACTGATCGTTGGGCTTGAAGTGACCAACAAAGGCGCGGTATAGCTGTATCAGCAACATGAGCGTACCGAGGGTGACGTGAAACCCGTGAAAGCCAGTGAGAATAAAGAAGGTTGAGCCGTAAATGCCGCTTGCCAGCGTCAGCCCCAGCTCCTGATAGGCGTGGATATATTCTTCTACCTGCAATATCAGAAAGAGCACTCCAAGCAGGCAGGTCACACCCAACCAGAGCTTGAGTTTGGTGCGCTCCTGATTTTTCACTGCCGCGTGTGCCCAGTGCACGGTAAAGCTCGAAGAAAGCAGGACAACCGTGTTCCAGAACGGCAGATACGAGAACCACTGGGAGAGCGCCGGTGCCGCCATGCTTTGTCCGGGGTTTGTGTAAACGCCTGGATCCGGGTTCTCGACAACCGGCCATACGGCATCGAATTCCGGCCACAGATACTCGCCAGTCAACCCCTTGGCACCCTCGCCTCCGAGCCAGGCGACGGAAAACACACGCGCATAGAAGAGCGCCAGAAAGAAGGCGAAAAAGAACATCACCTCGGAGAATATGAACCAGCCCATGCCCCACACGTAAGAACGCTTGACGGCGGCATTCGGCAAGCCCTGATGATTTTCGGAAATGACCTTCATGAACCAGCAGTAGAGCACTGCCGCCAGGCCGAAGCCACCAATCAGAAACAGGTACAGATTTGGCGGGTCTCCGGCCTTGATATCGTTCAGCCAGATGGAGAGCCCGGCGAGCATGGCACCCGCGCTGGCGGCAAGAAATACCGGATACCAGCCGCTTTCGGGCACGTAGTAGGTGGTGGAACTCGACTGCTCGGACATGGGCGGGTTACTCAGCTCGTGGCGTTGGGGACTTCGAAGTAGGCGTAGGAAAGCGTGACTGATTCGACATGCGCTGGCAAGTCCGGGTCAACAGTAAACAGTAATGGCATACGCATGGAGGCACCTGCTTCCAGATATTGCTGGGTGAAGCAAAAGCACTCGGTCTTGTGGAAATAGTCGGTCGCCAGAATCGGCACGAGCGACGGGATGGCTTGGCCGTTGATGCCGCGCTCACTCTGATTCCTGATGATGAAGTCGGCCTGATGGGTCTCGCCCGGATGTACGCGCATGGCTTTCTTGTCCGAATAGAACTCCCAGGGCATGCCTTCGTTGGTGTTGGTGATGAAGCGCACCGTGATCAGTCGAGACGTGTCCACCGGCAAATCATCGACCGCGACTTCCGATCTGGTATCGGCGCGTCCGCCGAGCCCCGTGACCTCACAAATGAGGTCGTACAAGGGCACAAGCGCGAAGGCAAACACAAACATGCCGAGTACCAGTGCGCCGAGTTTGAAAATTGTCTTTCCGTGAGCGTTCATATGTCGTGAGTTGTACCTGAGAGGGTGTTGCGCTTGTGCGGTCGTCGTGTGCTGCGTCAATCAGGAATGCGCTTCCGCCTCCGTGACCTTCGGTGGCGTGGTAAAGGAATGATAGGGCGGCGGTGAAGACACAGTCCATTCCAGTCCATGCGCGCCCTCCCAGGCTCGCTCACCGGCAGCCACGCCGCCACGAATCGCCTTGATGATGATGAACAGGAAGATCAGCTGCGAGAAGCCGAAGACATAGCTCCCGATGCTCGACAGCATATTGAAGTCGGCGAATTGCAGGGCATAGTCGGGGATGCGCCTCGGCATACCCGCAAGACCCGAGAAATGCTGCGGAAAGAAGGTGACATTGACCCCGATAACCGAGAGCCAGAAGTGCAACTTGCCGAGCGTCTCGTCGTACATGTGGCCACACCACTTCGGCAACCAGTAATAGACACCGGCAATGATGCCGAACAGGGCACCTGGCACCAGCACATAATGGAAATGTGCGACCACGAAATAGGTGTCGTGATACTGAAAATCTGCCGGCGTAATCGACAGCATCAGCCCCGAGAAGCCGCCGATGGTGAACAGGACGACAAAAGCTATGGCAAACAGCATGGGCGTTTCAAACGTCATGGAGCCTCGCCACATGGTGGACACCCAATTGAAAACTTTCACACCGGTCGGGACGGCGATCAGCATCGTGGTGTACATGAAGAAGAGCTGTCCGGCGATGGGCATACCGACAGTGAACATGTGGTGCGCCCAGACGATGAATGACAGCACCGCAATCGATGCCACTGCATACACCATGGATGCATAGCCGAACAACGGCTTCCTCGCGAAGGCGGGAATGATCTGCGAAACGATGCCGAAGGCCGGCAGTATGAGGATGTACACCTCCGGGTGGCCGAAAAACCAGAAGATGTGCTGGAACATCACCGGGTCACCGCCACCGGCGGCACTGAAGAAGCTGGTACCGAAATGCACGTCGAAAAGGATCATGGTAACCGCGCCTGCCAGTACCGGCATCACCGCGAGCAACAGGTACGCCGTGATGAGCCAGGTCCAGATGAACAGCGGCATACGCATCAGGGTCATGCCCGGAGCGCGCATATTGAGGATGGTGACGATGATATTGATCGCACCCATGATGGAAGAAGCGCCCATCATGTGCACCGCAAATATGAAGTAGGTGATGGAATCCGGCGCGTAGGTGGTTGAAAGCGGCGCGTAGAAGGTCCAGCCGAAGTTTGGCCCGCCACCCTCCATGAAGAGGGTCGAGATCAACATCAGGAATGCGAACGGAAGTATCCAGAAGGACAGGTTGTTGAGTCTCGGCAGCGCCATATCGGGTGCCCCGATCATCAGCGGTATCATCCAGTTGGCGAGCCCGACAAAGGCCGGCATGACGGCACCGAATATCATGATGAGGCCATGGTTGGTCGTCATCTGATTGAAGAATGCCGGTGTCATGAACTGCAGGCCGGGCTGGAACAACTCGGTGCGCACCAGCAGGGCCATGACCCCGCCGACAAGAAACATCAGGAAACTCAGCCACAGATAGAGGGTGCCAATGTCCTTGTGATTGGTCGTGAACAACCAGCGGCTGATGCCGGACGCAGGCCCGTGATGATGTTCGTGGTGGTCGTGATGGTCGTGAATGATGGCGCTCATGGTGTTCCCAACTGCATTGGCTGATTCTCTCCCGTTTCCCTTTGTAATCTCGTGTAATCTCGTGTATATCTCGCACCCTGAAGGTGGTGCTATCCGTCAACGAGCGCAATCACGTCGCGTGGCTGAGTGATGTCGTTCATGTCGTTGCCCCAGGCATGCCGCTCGTAATGTACAACGGCGGCGAGCTGGGCAGCATCAAGCTGCTTGCCGAAAGCCTGCATGGCAGTGCCCGCGACACCTTCATATATCAGGCGTATGTGATCTTCGCGCGAGCCAGTGACAATTGGCGTGTTCACGAGGCTCGGGTAGATTGGCGGGATGCCGGCTCCGTTTGGCATGTGGCAGGAGGCACAGAAGGTTGTATATACCCGCTCTCCTTCCTCCATGAGTTCCGCCGGTGTGAAGGTCTTGTCGAGTGCTGCCTTGCGGGCTTCGGCGAGTTCCACCTGTTCTCCGTACCAGGCCTGAAACTCATCCGGCGGCACAGCGTTGACGACGATGGGCATGAATCCATGATCCTTGCCACAGAGTTCGGTACATTGACCGCGATAGACTCCCGGCTCGTCAACGACAGTCCATATATCATTCAGGATGCCCGGTACCGCGTCACGCTTGACACCGAAGTCCGGCACCCACCAGGAATGAATCACATCGTCCGCTGTCACCAGAAAACGCACCTTGCGCGTTGTCGGTATCACCAGAGGCTTGTCAACTTCCAGCAGGTAGTACTGGCCCTTGATTGAGGAGTTGTCAACCTCTTCCGGCGGCGTTGCCAGATTGCTGAAGAAAGACACCGTCTCGTTGCGGTCATCATCAAGGTACTTGTATTGCCATTTCCACTGATAGCCACGCACCTCGATGGTCAAATCCTCTCCGCCGGTATCGTACATGCGCAGCAGTACCACGGTAGAGGGCGCGGCAAGGCCGACGAGAATGAAGAACGGAATGATTGTCCACACCACTTCGAGCTTCATGTTGTCGTGAAACCTGCTCGCCTTGTACCCACGCGAGCGGCGGTGCAGGAAGATGGAGATGGCCATGGCACCGAAGACAATCACACCGATTGCCACGCACACCCACAGGATGAGCATATGCAGGTCGTACACATTGCGACTGATGGCAGTTACACCGACCGGCAAGTTGAGGTCATCGGCATACCCCGCACCCGAAATCAGCAGTCCGAAACCGGCAAGCAGGGAGCATGGAAGGAACCGGCGAGTGCCCGCCTCGCGTCGCGACCGGGTTGATAACCGGCTCATGTGCTGCGTCATGCATTGATGCCCGGCGTGTATGAAATCTCTCGAATATTTCATGTATAAGAGTGCGTCCCTGTTATTCGGGTTTTGACTGAATTGTTGCCCTCATTATACGGAATGAGGCGCGATGAATTGGCACGTTGCGCCACGAGTACGCCGTCATCCTCATCGCAGCGAGGCAAGCACACGCGCCGCGTCCGGCAGTACCCCGTGCCAGATCTCGAAACTGTACGCAGCCTGCCAGACCAGCATGCCGAGACCATCGCGTACATCATGCGCGCCCGCGCGCCGCGCCACTTCGGCAAAGCGCGTGATGCCTGCGCGGCGGTAATTCAGGTCGTAGCAGAGCGCCCCTGCCAGGCTCTCCCGTACATCATGCGCCTGTGCCGAGGCAGCCGCATCAAACAGCCCGGCAGTAGCATTGATGACCACATCGAAGTGACCACGCCCGGCATGGAAAGACTGCGCGTTCAGCTCGCAATCGGAAAGCCCCTGATACTGATCGACGAGCGCCTGAGCGCGAACAGGCGTTCGATTCGCAATCACCAGCCTGTGCGGTGAATGCGCGAGCAATGCGGGAATGATGGCGCGGGCAGCACCTCCGGCACCGAGCACAAGCACAGACAGTGCGCGCACATCGAGCCGCCATTGCTCACGCAAATCCGCGACCAGACCGACACCATCGGTGCTGTAGCCCCTGGTGCACGAGCGGCCCTGATCATCAGTCTGCACGGCGATGGTGTTCACCGATGCCGACAGGGCCGCCTGTGCGTCGAGTTCGTCAACCCATGCGGCGGCCTGGCCCTTGAAGGGTGCGGTGACGTTGAGTCCGCAGCCGCCGGATGCGAAGAATCGCTGCACAGTGTGCGCAAACTCTGCAACCGGTGCACTCGAGCGTCCATATGCAAGCCTGATGCCGGTCTGTTGGGCAAATTGCGTGTGCACTTCGGGTGACAGGCTGTGGTCTATCGGATTGCCAATGACCGCGTACTGCGCAATCGGCTGCATATCGGATACCACGTCAGGCATTCCCGCGGACAGTGCAGGAAGTCGCCGGTCTCAGTACGACTCCGGTGACCGCATCACGTATTTCGCTGGGGCCGCGCGCGCTCCCAAGCGCTCCCGGCAACAGGTAGTCGAGGTGCCTTCCGAAGTACCGCCGCACTCGCAACGCCGAGCGCGCCGGTGAACGCCCGGAGAGGTTGGCCGAAGTGGACACAATCGGTACGTCAGCGAGCGCGAGCAGCCGCCGTGTCTGGTCATGGTCGGGAACGCGCAGCGCGAGACGGGCATGGTGTCCACGCACCAGGCTGGCGAGGGGTATGTCGTCCTCACAGGGAACCAGCCAGGTCGTGTGTCCGGGCCAGGATGCAAGCACTCGTGCACACTGCTGCAACCCGAGTCCACCGAGCATCGGCATGGCGGCTTCAGCACTGGCGAACGCGACGATCAGGCCTTGCGTGACAGCGCGCGCCTTGAGGTTGATGAGCCGCAGCACGGCTTCGTCATCACACGCGTTGCAGGCGAGCCCCCACACGCCCTCGGTGGCGTGCGCGACGATACCCCCACCCCGAAGGCAGCGGGCGGCTTGCTGTTCGTGCCACCGGGTCAGGGAGATGCATCCTCGAGTCGAGCAGATTCAACCCGGCGTTGTCCGGCTTCGCGGTCAGCGCGCAGCGCGTCGGCAACCTGCGAATCATGCAGCGCGATGATCTGTGCAGCCAGATACCCGGCATTGCGTCCGCCATCGACCGCGACCGTCGCCACCGGGATACCCGGCGGCATCTGCAGCGTGGAGAGTGCGGCATCAAACCCCTGCAGCGCCCCGGATGCGATGGGTACTCCGATGACCGGACGCAGCGTGTGTGCAGCGACCGCACCGGCGAGATGCGCGGCCATGCCGGCACCGCAAATGAAGGCAGCAACCTGACGTGACTCGGCATCCTCGATAATGCCACGCACCCTTTCCGGTGTGCGATGCGCGGAAGCGACATGGGCTTCGCTGTGTACCCCCAATTCCTTGAGCGTATCCCTGGCACGGCGCATCACGCCCCAGTCATTTCGAGAACCCATAAGTATGCAAACCCAGGACATAATCCTCCTCACAGTTCGTGTGTCAGCGAGTAGCAGCGCGAATATACCCTCTCGCCTCGGACTCGACAAATCCCGCAAGCTCGAGTGCCAGCACCGTCTGCAGTATTTGCTGCGCTTCAAGCCCGGTGCGTCCGACAATTGTATCGAGTGACGTTTCGCAGTGGTCGATGGCATTCAATACCTGCTGCTCCGTGGCGGCAAGCTGGATCTGTGCGCCTGCGGGAGCTTCCTGGGTGACCGTCAGTCCAAGTGCAGCAAATACATCTTCGGCTGACTCCACCAGGGCAGCACCTTCACGGATCAGGGCGTGTGCACCACGCGACAGGTGGCTCTCGACCGGACCCGGCACGGCCAGCACCTCGCGCCCCTGTTCGAGCGCGTAGTTTGCGGTGATGAGGCTGCCGCTGCGCGCTCGCGCTTCAATAACCAGCACACCGAGCGCCAGTCCGCTGACAATCCGATTGCGCTCCGGAAACCTGTAGGGTTTGGGTGACCAGTGCGGCGGATATTCGCTGATCACGGCACCTCCGCGCGCGCATATGTCTTCGGCAAGACCGGCATTTCGGCTCGGATACAGTCGCCCGTGCCCGCTCCCGAGCACGGCAATGGTCGGCGAGCCGCCGCCGAGCGCGCCCTGATGCGCGGCGGTATCTATGCCGAGTGCCAGCCCGCTGACGACGATCAATCCGGCACTTGACAGGCATTCGGCAATACGGGCAGCGAAGCGTCGCCCGGCACCGCTTGCCTCGCGCCCACCCACAACGGCAAGCGAATCGCCGTTCAACGCGTCCATATTGCCTTTCACGAACAGCAGCAGCGGTGGGTCCGGGATAGCAGCGAGTTGCTTCGGGAATTGCGTGTCTCCCATGGTGAGCAGCTTGATTCCCGCGGCCGCACACTCGGCAAGAACTGCACTGGCTTGCGGTGAAGGGCGTGTCGAGGTGTGTGGCGAGCGCATGAAACTGCGTCGTGCCCTGGCACTGCCGAGCTCTTGTCGAAGCAGCGCGTTGAGCACTTGATTGCGGTACGGGTTCATATCAGGGCCTCCGGATGCGGGTACGTGACCGCTGCCATGTGAACAGAATCAAGGCAGGCTGACATGAGGAAACTGACCTGCTCTCTTGTGGGATATTGCCTGTAAGCTGGCATGGTGTCGCGAAAACATCCATCCTTGTTGCTCAGACGAGCGCTGCTGCGCGAACTCGCGCGCGGCAAGTGGTCGCTGCTCGCGGCGCTGACAGGCATCAGCGTAGCGGTCGCCTCGGTGACTGCTGTACACCTCCTGAATAGCCGCGTCGAGCAGAATCTGGCCGCGCTTCAGCCAGCCGGTTTGCCGGAGCGCATTGCGCGCTCCGCACACTCGCCACACATCAGCGTATCTGCTTATGGAGAGCTCGGCACACGCCTTGCTCGTGGTCAGCTTGCCGGTGTGCGGGCGCTCGTGCCACTCATCGAAGGCTCTTTTGATGGCGGCGATGGCGGCGATGGCGGCTGGCGAATTCTGGGGCTGGATTGGCTCGCGATGCGTGGCGTGAACGCAGCAGATGAATCCGTGCGCCTGAACCGGGGCATCGATTTCACCGGATTGCTCACGACTCGCTCGGTACTTGTACACGAGTCGATCGAGGACAGTGAACTGCCGCCACCTCTGTCCGATTTGACTGTGCTCGGCAGCCACACCGGAGCAGATACACGCCTGCTGATCGCGGACATAGCGACCGCATCCGAACTGTTGAAGCAGCGCGACCTGTCCGCCATTGCACTCTCCTTGCAGCCGCAAGGCTCACGCATCATGGCCCTGCTCAATCGATTGTTTGTCGGGCTTGATGCGGTACGTTCGAGTCGCCCGCACGAGAACCCGCTCGGCGCTGACTATGTCGTCTCCACGCCAAACGAGGAGTTTCCGGTGCGCCGGTTCCTGTCGGCCATCATGTTCAATCTGGGTGTGCTGTCCATTGTGTGTCTGCTTGTCGCCGGTTTCATCGCCTGCCAGTCCGCTGTCGGCATGGCGCTGCGCCGCCAGCCTCTGATCCATATCTTCACGGCCATGGGTACGCAGACCTCGACAATTTCGCGCCTTATCTACACGGAATCGGCAATGTTCGGGGGCATCGCCTGCCTCGTCGGGATGCCACTCGGCATTGCGGCGGCGCACCTGGCCCTCGCAGCAGGCAACCTCGGCAGCGACGAAGCGCTGGCAATCGATGCCTGGCTGCTCGCCAAGGCCTGCCTGGTGGCCGTCGGCATCCCCCTGCTCGGCACCAGACTGGCCATGCGCGGCCAACCGACCGGGCACGGCGGGCGTATAACGAGCAGTGCCGCTGTGAGCGGGCGCTCACGGTCTGCGCTGCTCGCATCTGGCTGTGCGCTGACAGCGGTGGCGATTGGTGTTTTCACCGCATTGCCCGGTGCCTTCCTCATCCTCGGCGGCGTATGTCTGCTGCTGGTGCAGGCTGCGTGGCTCGGCATGCGATGGATTTCGCGCCTGCGACTCACCGCCTTGCGAGTGCGCACCAGACATGTCCTGCGCGCTGCCAGTACCCAGGCGCAGCAGCTCTTTCCGGTGGTCGGCGCACTCATTCTGGCGTTGTCGGTTGCCCTCGCCATGCAGCTCATGGTGTCGAACCTGAAGCGGGACTTTGAAGCTTTCCTTGACCTGCGCCTCGAGGGCGACTTGGTGCTCACTTCCCCCACGAATCAGATAGCTGCGAAGACGGCGCAGGCCATCAGCCGCCTGCCGGATGTACAGTCGGTGCGCCGGGTTGAATCAGCCGATGCCCGCGTGGGCGGTGTGCCGGTGCAGGTGCGCCTGATCGACTACACGCCCGCCGAACTGGCCCGCTACGGCGCACGCGCAGATACCCCGCCGCTCGTCGCCCTCATCAATGGACAACTCGCGCGCCTGCTGCACACCCGGTCGCCGCCCGCGCTCGACCCACGCGCGACTGCCGAACACATGTCCGCGCCCGCAACGGCGCTCACCCTCACCGGCTCCTTCGCCAACCATGCCGTGCCCGTCGCGAAGCCATTCAACGATCTCGGCGCACCCGCCCCTCGTATCGTCATGTCACGGACACTCTGGTCGCACATCTTCGCACACACCAGAATCGAAGCCCTGCATCTCGGTATCGCGCCCGCTGCGACAGAGCGCATCAGAGCACAGGTCGAACAGGAGTTCGCACTCTCCGCCACCAGCGTCATCAAACTGCGAGAGAATGCCCGCGAGATGCTGCGAGATACCTTCTGGGTGAGCGATGCCTTGAGTCTGCTGGCGTTATTGATCGCCGTGTTCGGCATGGTGACCGGATGCAATCAACTGTATCTCGCGCGCCTCGGGGAATTTCGCCTGCTGCGCGCTGTCGGCATGTCGAGCCGACAGTTGTTGACGCTGGTGCTCGCACAAGCCGGCACACTTGCCCTGCTGGCCGCGCCTTTCTGGCTGGCGCTCGGACTGTTCATGAGCTGGATGCTGTGCACATACATCAACCCGCTCGCCTTCGGGTTTCTCATCGGCATGGGTCCGGACTGGCCGCTGCTGCTGTTGTTCACGAGCATCGGGCTGCTGGTCGCGCCACTGGCATCACTCCTGGCCTGGCGATTGGCCAGCAAGGCGGCACCTGTGGCGACTTCCGATGAGCGTACCTAGTCGCCGCCGCGTGTCTGTCATGTATATCAGACGCTCTCTGTGGCAGCTTGCGATGGTGCTGCCCGGCATCTTGCTGTTGTGCGCCTGTGCCGAACCGCCGCAGAGCACACACGAACAACCCCGGCTGCGCGCCAGCGCCCTGCTCAGCGAAGATACAGAGGCGGCGAGTGGCGACGGGTTCGCCGAAGTCAGGCCGGAAACGCACATTCGCTTGCCGCGAGATCATGCCCCGCATCCAGCGTATCGGCAGGAATGGTGGTACTGGACTCTGGTGCTGTGGCGAGACCGCGAGCAAACGCACTGGCAGCGCACACCCGCCGAGTTCGGTGCCCAGCTTGTGTTCTTCCGGCGCGCGCTGGCCCCCGTGCCGGAGCCGGACGGCTGGCGCGCAACGCAGGTGTACATGAGTCATTTCGCGCTGACCCATGTGCAGGCGGCGGAACACCGAGCCTTCGAGACCCTGTCACGGGAAGTGCCGGGCATGGCTTTCTTCAAGCCAGCGCCCTTCGAGCTCAATCTCGCCGCAACCAGAGTGAAGAGCCTCGGCACGTCCTTCTTTCCGCTACAGATACAGGCTGCGGGGCGAGATGCATCCCTGCGGGTGACGCTCGAACAGACCGAGCCGGAAATCCTGCAGGGGGTGAATGGCTACTCGGCCAAGTCCGAGTCCGCCGCCTCTCATTACTACTCTGTTCCGCGATTGCTGGCGCGCGGCGAGTTCGGGTGGGACGATACGCGCATTCCGGTGGTTGGCTGGGCGTGGCTGGACCGCGAATGGAGCAGTCGCGAGCTGCCGAACGGACTCAGCGGATGGGACTGGATGGCGCTCATGCTCACGGATGGCAGTGAACTCATGCTCTACCGGCTGGTGCAGGAGTCAGGCGGCTGGCATCCGTTCAACTACGCGCTGTATCGCGATGCCAGTGGCCGGGTGCGCAAGTTCAAAAGCCATGAATTCCGCATGACGGCGCGCCGCACCAAGGCGTTTGATGGCGACATCTTCGTGCTCGAATGGGCCGTCAGCCTCGATGATACAGGCGAGTTCCTGATCGAGGCCGCGCTTGATGATCAGTACCTGCACACATCGGTGCGCTATTGGGAGGGACTGGTGCGGGTGCGTGACGCGGGTGGGGAGCACCTCGGAGACGGCTATCTCGAAATGACGCGCTGAATGAGCATAGGCACTGCGAGAAGTGATAGGATTCAGCCCATGAGTACAGCACTCGCATACGAACAGCCCATGGAACCGACGCTCGCACATGAACAGCCCATGAGTACAGCACTCGCATATGACACGCACGGCTTGGTGAAGCTCCTGAGCGAAGATGGTGCCTTTACCGAGAGGCAGGCGGAGCTTCTCGTCGAGGGGCAAGTTCTTGCGCTCAGGAACAACACCACCGATATGGCCGCCAGGGAGGATGTTGTATCTATTCGGCGAGATATAGCATCTATCAATGAAAATATCGTAGCGATTCAAGCGAGCATTGATGCCCTGCGACAGGAGACCAGAAAAGATATTGCGCGAATTCAAGCGGAGATTGAGGCACTGCGCCTGGAGACCAAAAAGGACATTGAGGCCCTGCGCCTGGAGACCAGAGAGGGCCTTGCGCGGCTTCAAGCGGAGATTGAAGCTCTGCGCCTGGAGACCAGAGAGAACATTGTACGGCTTGAAGGGAGCATTGAAAAGCTGCGCGTCGAGACCAGCAAGGACATTGAAAAGCTGCGCGTCGAGACCAGAGGTGACATCGAAAAGCTGCGCGTTGAGACCAGAGGTGACATCGAAAAGCTGCGCCTGGAGACCAGTGAGAGCGCTACGCGGCTTGAAGGGAGCATCGAAAACCTGCGCCTCGAGACCAGCAAGGACATTGATGCCCTGCGACAGGAGACCAGAGGTGACATCGAAAACCTGCGCCTGGCGACCAAAAAGGACATTGAGGCCATGCGCCTCGGGACCAGCAAGGACATTGAGGCCATGCGCCTGGAGAACAGCGAGAGCGCCAAGCGGCTTGAAGGGAGCATCGAAAACCTGCGCCTCGAGACCAGCAAGGACATTAAGGCCATGCGCCTCGAGACCAGCAAGGACATTGAGGCCATGCGCCTCGAGACCAGCAAGGACATTGAGGCCATGCGCCTCGGGACCAGCAAGGACATTGAGGCCATGCGCCTGGAGAACAGCGAGAGCGCCAAGCGGCTTGAAGGGAGCATCGAAAAGCTGCGCATCGAGTCCAAAAAGGACATTGAGGCCCTGCGCTTTGAGACCAAGTCGAAAGTTGACGAGGCGAGAGTCAACCTGCTGAAGGGGATGATCACATCCATGTTTGTATTCGCTGGAGTGATCATCGCTGTATTGGGGCTCCTGTGACATCCTGATTCGCGCTCGAAGGTGCCAGTTGGGCCGTCGCTGCCTCTGCTCCGGTGCACACCCTGTCCACTCCTCCCGCCCCGCCGCTCACAACGCTCGCCGCTTCCTCGACGAGCCTTCGAGACCCGGTCACGGGAAGTGCCGGGCATGGCTTTCTTCAAGCCAGCGCCCTTCGAGCTCAATCTCGCCGCAACCAGAGTGAAGAGCCTCGACACATCCTTCTTTCCGCTACAAATGCAGGCTGCGGGGCGAGATGCATCCCTGCGGGTGACGCTCGAACAGACCGAGCCGGAAATCCTGCAGGGGGTGAATGGCTACTCGGCCAAGTCCGAGTCCGCCGCCTCTCATTACTACTCTGTTCCGCGATTGCTGGCGCGCGGCGAGTTCGGGTGGGACGATACGCGCATTCCGGTGGTTGGCTGGGCGTGGCTGGACCGCGAATGGAGCAGTCGCGAGCTGCCGAACGGACTCAGCGGATGGGACTGGATGGCGCTCATGCTCACGGATGGCAGTGAACTCATGCTCTACCGGCTGGTGCAGGAGTCAGGCGACTGGCATGCGTTCAACTACGCGCTGTATCGCGATGCCAGTGGCCGGGTGCGCAAGTTCAAAAGCCATGAATTCCGCATGACGGCGCGCCGCACCAAGGCGTTTGATGGCGACATCTTCGTGCTCGAATGGGCCGTCAGCCTCGATGATACAGGCGAGTTCCTGATCGAGGCCGCGCTTGATGATCAGTACCTGCACACATCGGTGCGCTATTGGGAGGGACTGGTGCGGGTGCGTGACGCGGGTGGGGAGCACCTCGGAGACGGCTATCTCGAAATGACGCGCTGAATGAGCATAGGCACTGCGAGAAGTGATAGGATTCAGCCCATGAGTACAGCACTCGCATACGAACAGCCCATGGAACCGACGCTCGCACATGAACAGCCCATGAGTACAGCACTCGCATATGACACGCACGGCTTGGTGAAGCTCCTGAGCGAAGATGGTGCCTTTACCGAGAGGCAGGCGGAGCTTCTCGTCGAGGGGCAAGTTCTTGCGTTCAGGAACAACACTACCGATATGGCCGCCAGAGAGGATGTTGTATCTATCCGGCGAGATATAGCGTCTATCAATGAAAATATCGTAGCGATTCAAGCGAGCATTGATGCCCTGCGACAGGAGACCAGAAAAGATATTGCGCGAATTCAAGCGGAGATTGAGGCACTGCGCCTGGAGACCAAAAAGGACATTGAGGCCCTGCGCCTGGAGACCAGAGAGGGCCTTGCGCGGCTTCAAGCGGAGATTGAAGCTCTGCGCCTGGAGACCAGAGAGAACATTGTGCGGCTTGAAGGGAGCATTGAAAAGCTGCGCGTCGAGACCAGCAAGGACATTGAAAAGCTGCGCGTCGAGACCAGAGGTGACATCGAAAAGCTGCGCGTTGAGACCAGAGGTGACATCGAAAAGCTGCGCCTGGAGACCAGTGAGAGCGCTACGCGGCTTGAAGGGAGCATCGAAAACCTGCGCCTCGAGACCAGCAAGGACATTGATGCCCTGCGACAGGAGACCAGAGGTGACATCGAAAACCTGCGCCTGGCGACCAAAAAGGACATCGAGGCCATGCGCCTCGAGACCAGCAAGGACATTGAGGCCATGCGCCTGGAGAACAGCGAGAGCGCCAAGCGGCTTGAAGGGAGCATCGAAAAGCTGCGCATCGAGTCCAAAAAGGACATTGAGGCCCTGCGCTTTGAGACCAAGTCGAAAGTTGACGAGGCGAGAGTCAACCTGCTGAAGGGGATGATCACATCCATGTTTGTATTCGCTGGAGTGATCATCGCTGTATTGGGGCTCCTGTGACATCCTGATTCGCGCTCGAAGGTGCCAGTTGGGCCGTCGCTGCCTCTGCTCCGGTGCACACCCTGTCCACTCCTCCCGCCCCGCCGCTCACAACGCTCGCCGCTTCCTCGACGAGCCTTCGAGACCCGGTCACGGGAAGTGCCGGGCATGGCTTTCTTCAAGCCAGCGCCCTTCGAACTCAATCTCGCCGCAACCAGAGTGAAGAGCCTCGACACATCCTTCTTTCCGCTACAAATGCAGGCTGCGGGGCGAGATGCATCCCTGCGGGTGACGCTCGAACAGACCGAGCCGGAAATCCTGCAGGGGGTGAATGGCTACTCGGCCAAGTCCGAGTCCGCCGCCTCTCATTACTACTCTGTTCCGCGATTGCTGGCGCGCGGCGAGTTCGGGTGGGACGATACGCGCATTCCGGTGGTTGGCTGGGCGTGGCTGGACCGCGAATGGAGCAGTCGCGAGCTGCCGAACGGACTCAGCGGATGGGACTGGATGGCGCTCATGCTCACGGATGGCAGTGAACTCATGCTCTACCGGCTGGTGCAGGAGTCAGGCGGCTGGCATGCGTTCAACTACGCGCTGTATCGCGATGCCAGTGGCCGGGTGCGCAAGTTCAAAAGCCATGAATTCCGCATGACGGCGCGCCGCACCAAGGCGTTTGATGGCGACATCTTCGTGCTCGAATGGGCCGTCAGCCTCGATGATACAGGCGAGTTCCTGATCGAGGCCGCGCTTGATGATCAGTACCTGCACACATCGGTGCGCTATTGGGAGGGACTGGTGCGGGTGCGTGACGCGGGTGGGGAGCACCTCGGAGACGGCTATCTCGAAATGACGCGCTGAATGAGCATAGGCACTGCGAGAAGTGATAGGATTCAGCCCATGAGTACAGCACTCGCATACGAACAGCCCATGGAACCGACGCTCGCACATGAACAGCCCATGAGTACAGCACTCGCATATGACACGCACGGCTTGGTGAAGCTCCTGAGCGAAGATGGTGCCTTTACCGAGAGGCAGGCGGAGCTTCTCGTCGAGGGGCAAGTTCTTGCGTTCAGGAACAACACCACCGATATGGCCGCCAGAGAGGATGTTGTATCTATCCGGCGAGATATAGCATCCATCAATGAAAATATCGTAGCGATTCAAGCGAGCATTGATGCCCTGCGACAGGAGACCAGAAAAGATATTGCGCGAATTCAAGCGGAGATTGAGGCACTGCGCCTGGAGACCAAAAAGGACATTGAGGCCCTGCGCCTGGAGACCAGAGAGGGCCTTGCGCGGCTTCAAGCGGAGATTGAAGCTCTGCGCCTGGAGACCAGAGAGAACATTGTGCGGCTTGAAGGGAGCATTGAAAAGCTGCGCGTCGAGACCAGCAAGGACATTGAAAAGCTGCGCGTCGAGACCAGAGGTGACATCGAAAAGCTGCGCGTTGAGACCAGAGGTGACATCGAAAAGCTGCGCCTGGAGACCAGTGAGAGCGCTACGCGGCTTGAAGGGAGCATCGAAAACCTGCGCCTCGAGACCAGCAAGGACATTGATGCCCTGCGACAGGAGACCAGAGGTGACATCGAAAACCTGCGCCTGGCGACCAAAAAGGATATTGAGGCCATGCGCCTCGAGACCAGCAAGGACATTGATGCCCTGCGACAGGAGACCAGAGGTGACATCGAAAACCTGCGCCTGGCGACCAAAAAGGACATTGAGGCCATGCGCCTCGGGACCAGCAAGGACATCGAGGCCATGCGCCTGGAGAACAGCGAGAGCGCCAAGCGGCTTGAAGGGAGCATCGAAAAGCTGCGCATCGAGTCCAAAAAGGACATTGAGGCCCTGCGCTTTGAGACCAATTCGAAAGTTGACGAGGCGAGAGTCAACCTGCTGAAGGGGATGATCACATCCATGTTTGTATTCGCTGGAGTGATCATCGCTGTATTGGGGCTCCTGTGACATCCTGATTCGCGCTCAAAGGTGCCAGTTGGGCCGTCGTTGCCTCTGCTCCGATGCACACCCTGTCCACTCCTCCCGCCCCGCCGCTCACAACGCTCGCCGCTTCCTCGACGAGCCTTCGAGACCCTGTCACGGGAAGTGCCGGGCATGGCTTTCTTCAAGCCAGCGCCCTTCGAGCTCAATCTCGCCGCAACCAGAGTGAAGAGCCTCGACACATCCTTCTTTCCGCTACAAATGCAGGCTGCGGGGCGAGATGCATCCCTGCGGGTGACGCTCGAACAGACCGAGCCGGAAATCCTGCAGGGGGTGAATGGCTACTCGGCCAAGTCCGAGTCCGCCGCCTCTCATTACTACTCTGTTCCGCGATTGCTGGCGCGCGGCGAGTTCGGGTGGGACGATACGCGCATTCCGGTGGTTGGCTGGGCGTGGCTGGACCGCGAATGGAGCAGTCGCGAGCTGCCGAACGGACTCAGCGGATGGGACTGGATGGCGCTCATGCTCACGGATGGCAGTGAACTCATGCTCTACCGGCTGGTGCAGGAGTCAGGCGACTGGCATGCGTTCAACTACGCGCTGTATCGCGACACCAGTGGCCGGGTGCGCAGGTTCAAAAGCCGTGAATTCCGCATGACGGCGCGCCGCACCAAGGCGTTTGATGGCGACATCTTCGTGCTCGAATGGGCCGTCAGCCTCGATGATACAGGCGAGTTCCTGATCGAGGCCGCGCTTGATGATCAGTACCTGCACACATCGGTGCGCTATTGGGAGGGACTGGTGCGGGTGCGTGACGCGGGTGGGGAGCACCTCGGAGACGGCTATCTCGAAATGACGTGCTGAATGTGTACAGGCACTGCGAGAAGTGATAGGATTCAGCCCATGAGTACAGCACTCGCATACGAACAGCCCATGAGTACAACACCCGCATATGACACGCGCGGCTTGGTGAAGCTCCTGAGCGAAGATGGTGCCTTTACCGAGAGGCAGGCGGAGCTTCTCGTCGAGGGGCAAGTTCTTGCGTTCAGGAACAACACTACCGATATGGCCGCCAGGGAGGATGTTGTATCTATCCGGCGAGATATAGCATCCATCAATGAAAATATCGTAGCGATTCAAGCGAGCATCGAGGCCCTGCGACAGGAGACCAGAAAGGACATTGAGGCCCTGCGGCAGGAGACCAGGGAGGGCATTGCGCGGCTTCAAACGGAGATTGAGGCTCTGCGCCTGGAGACCAGAGAGAACATTGTGCGGCTTGAAGGGAGCATTGAAAAGCTGCGCGTCGAGACCAGCAAGGACATTGAAAAGCTGCGCGTCGAGACCAGCAAGGACATCGAAAAGCTGCGCGTCGAGACCAGAGGTGACATCGAAAAGCTGCGCGTTGAGACCAGAGGTGACATCGAAAAGCTGCGCCTGGAGACCAGTGAGAGCGCTACGCGGCTTGAAGGGAGCATCGAAAACCTGCGCCTCGAGACCAGCAAGGACATTGATGCCCTGCGACAGGAGACCAGAGGTGACATCGAAAACCTGCGCCTGGCGACCAAAAAGGATATTGAGACCATGCGCCTCGAGAACAGCAAGGACATTGAGGCCATGCGCCTGGAGAACAGCGAGAGCGCCAAGCGGCTTGAAGGGAGCATCGAAAACCTGCGCTTGGAGACCAAAAAGGACATCGAAAACCTGCGCTTGGAGACCAAAAAGGACATCGAGGCCATGCGCCTCGAGACCAGCAAGGACATTAAGGCCATGCGCCTCGAGACCAGCAAGGACATCGAGGCCATGCGCCTCGGGACCAGCAAGGACATCGAGGCCATGCGCCTGGAGAACAGCGAGAGCGCCAAGCGGCTTGAAGGGAGCATCGAAAAGCTGCGCATCGAGTCCAAAAAGGACATTGAGGCCCTGCGCTTTGAGACCAATTCGAAAGTTGACGAGGCGAGAGTCAACCTGCTGAAGGGGATGATCACATCCATGTTTGTATTCGCTGGAGTGATCATCGCTGTATTGGGGCTCCTGTGACATCCTGATTCGCGCTCGAAGGTGCCAGTTGGGCCGTCGTTGCCCCTGCTCCGGTGCACACCCTGTCCACTCCTCCCGCCCCGTCGCTCACAACGCTCGCCGCTTCCTCGATGCCCTGCTCGACGCTGGCCAGAATGCTCGGCAGATACTGATATACCTTGTGTATCCTGTTCCTTTCAGGAGGCCCGATAACCATGTCAAGCTCACCCATCAACGCAGTCATGGAGACCAACCTTCCGCTTGCCGGTGCCCGTCGCGGCAAGGTGCGCGACCTGTACGATTGCCCACTGCCCGACGGCTCCGCCGGATTGCTGATCGTGGCCACCGACCGCGTCAGCGCCTTCGATGTCGTACTCGGCACCGGTGTGCCCGGCAAGGGCATCGTCCTGACCCAGTTGTCGCGATTCTGGTTCGAGCTCTTTGCAAGCCGCGTGGCGCATCATCTGGTGTCCTGTGATTCGGCCGATATTCCGGGCATCTCCGATGCAGACCGTGCCGCGCTCGAGGGGCGCATCATGCTCTGCCGCAAGACACGCGTACTGCCCGTCGAGTGCGTGGCGCGCGGCTACATTACCGGCAGCGGCTACAAGGATTATCTGCGTTCCGGCGCGGTGTGCGGCATCGCGCTGCCTGCCGGACTGGTCAATAGCGACCGTCTGGAACAGCCCCTGTTCACACCCTCCACCAAGGAAGAATCCGGGCACGACGAGAACATCAGCAAGCAGGAGGCGGGCAGAATTCTCGGCGACGACATGGCCACGCGGCTGGAAAACCTGACGCTTGAACTCTACGCCGCCGGGCGCGACCATGCGCGCGAACGCGGCATCATTCTCGCGGATACCAAGTTCGAATTCGGCGTACTGGACGAAGCACCGGACACGCCGATACTTATCGACGAAGTATTCACGCCGGACAGCTCCCGCTTCTGGCCCGCCGATGAATGGCAGCCGGGCCGCGAGCAGGAGAGTTTCGACAAGCAATACGTGCGTAATCACCTGGAAACTCTGGTGTCCTCGGGCGACTGGGACAAGACTCCGCCTGGACCGCCACTGCCGGACGATGTGGTGCAGAACACGCTCAGCCGCTACCTTGAAGCCTGTGCAAGGCTCACGGGCGAATCTCTGCAACTCGGATAACGTGGACTGGGACGAGTACAAGCGCCTCTGCGATCAGCCACATGTCATGTCGAGACACCTTCTCGAGGTGACCGCATCGCTTGCCGACGCAGCTGGTCAGAAAGCGCTCCGCGAGCGGCTGCTCGGGGCCTGCGACCCGCTTCTCGCCAGGTCGCTCGTGCGGCCTCGGGACCATCTCGGCGATGCGCGTACGCACATGTTCACAGTCGATTTTTCCTGTACCGAGGTGACGGCCGTGCTCCACCTGCTGGATGCGCGGAACATCCGCGGCGAAGCACCCATCGAGCCTGCCCGCCTGCCCGCTGTACGTGCCGCCTGGCGTGAATATGGCGACTGGCTCGCGGGCTGACACCAACTGGCACCCAACACGCCAACTGGCGGCTAACGCCAACCGGCGCGGTCATAGATGCGTACCGCCTCGGCCTGGTTCTGGCCAAGCACCGCGGCACTGAGCTCGTCTTCCCTGAAGGTGCCGAGCGCCGTGATGGGACCGGATGCCTCACCGATAACGGGGTATTCGTTGTTGCCTTCTGCGAACAGCTTCTGTGCGAAGTCCGTGGTGAGGTACTCCAGGAAGCGCACGGCATTGTCGCGGTTCGGGGCGTGGCGCGTCACGCCTGCGCCGCTGATGTTGACATGTGCGCCGCGGTCGTCCTGATTGGGAAACACCACACTGAGCCGCTCCAGCATGCGCTGCTCCCCTTCATCGAGGCTCGCCAGCCAACGACCGAGATAGTAGGTGTTGGCCAGCGTCAGTGCACACTCCCCGGAGGCCACGGCAGTGAGGTTGCTGGTGTCATTGCCTTGTGGCGAGCGAGCGAAATTGGCCACAACGCCCTGCGCCCATGTCTCTGCGGCGGCTGCGCCGAGGGCATCAATCAACGCTGCCATGAGCGACAGGTTGTAGATGTTCGAGGATGAACGCATGCAGATCATGCCGCGCAAATCCGGGTTGGCCAGATGTGCATAGCGCGTGATACCGACAGCAGAAGCGCTGTCCTTGTTGTGAACAATCACCCGCACACGCCTGGACAGGCCAAACCAGTGCCCTTCGGGGTCGCGAAGATGGGCGGGGATGCGCTGTTCAAGCACCTCCGACTCGAGCGGCTGAAAAATGCCGCGCTCCCGGGCTCGCCACAAGCGCCCGGCATCCACCGTGATCAACAGATCGGCTGGCGTATATTCGCCCTCGTTGGCAATGCGCTCGATGAGAGCGTCACTGCCGCCTTCAATGAGGTTGACCTTGATGCCCGTGCGTTCGGTGAAGGTATCGTAGAGCGCAAAATCCGTGTCGTAGTGTCTCGCCGAATACAGATTGACCTCTTCGGCGGCGAGGGCCGGGGCCGCGGGAGCCGAGGCCGCGAGAGCGGCGAAAAGCAGAATGGCCAGCCTGCTGGCTGTGCATGAAAGTCTCCGCGTCATGATTGCAATGTACCTCTCGAAGGTTGGGGGTGAAGATGTCCGGCTTCATGATAAATGAGAATCATTCTCTTGGTATTGATACACAAGCACTCCGCCCGAATCAAAGGCCAGCTTGACCTTCGTGCCGGGCACAACCTCGGGAGCCGTTACATGCAGCGTACGCAGGCGCTCACCGCCCGCCTCGAGAATGACAAGATGGCGGTCACCAAGAAAGCGACTGTCCACAACCTCGGCATCGCCGCAAGTGTCCGCTGTGAGTTGCACTGCTCCGGCGCGCACAATCACTCGACAGGGTTCGCCGGGACGGACCGCCATACCGGTCGGCAGGTCAACTCGCCCAAAGCCGGTGTCAACACCGTCTGCCCCGCCCACACCGTCAATGGCACTCGAATCGTCAAGAAGCTCCGCAATGAACCGTGCTGCGGGCGCACGCCAGACCGCTTCGGGAGTATCGTCCTGCAGGATGCGGCCCTGATGCAGTACGGCGATGCGGTCAGCGACTTCCATCGCCTCGCGGACATCATGCGTGACGATAATGCTCGCCACACCGCTCGTGTGCAGGAGTTGCCGCACATCATCCCGCAAGCGACGGCGCAAGGTCGCATCCACGCTGGCAAAGGGTTCATCGAGGAGCATGACCACAGGCTCCGTGGCAGCAGCGCGCGCCAGCGCCACGCGCTGTTGCTCGCCCCCGGACAGGGTATGCGGGTAGCGATGGCCGTAGCCCTCGAGCCGCACTTGCCGCAGATGCCTGACTACCCGCGCAGCACGTTCTCGCGCAGCGAGCGCGCGCAACCCGAACGCCACATTATCGGCAACGGTCAGGTGCGGAAAAAGTACATGATCCTGAAAGACCAGACCAAAATGTCGTGCTTCCGGTGGCGGCTCACGCCCCGGCCTGGCCAATTCCACACCGTTCAGGGAGATGACCCCCGCTTGCAGCGGTTCGAGCCCGGCGATGATGCGCAGCAGGGTGCTCTTGCCACTGCCTGATGCGCCGAGCAGGCACAGGATTTCGCCGCCGCTGACGGACAGATTCACCCCCTCGAGCACGAGGTCGGGGCCGTAGCCATGGCGCACCTGTTCGAGCCTGAGCGTCACCTGGGGTGCTGCCCCGTTGGTGCCATTGGTGCGCTTTCGTTTCTCGTGTGCTGCGTCACAGTTACAATCCTCGATCATGTTCGGTCAGGCACCAACATTGGCGCGTATCCGGCCAGGAATGCTTCCCTCGGCATGGACTCTGGGCACTCTGGTTATCGCCCTGCCCATTGCTGTGCCGATTGCCACCATCCTGCTCACCTTCGTCACACCGGACGCAGCCGTCTGGGCGCATCTGCGCGAGACCCTGTTGCTGGAGTATCTGCTCAATACCGTAGCGTTACTGCTCATGGTGGCCATCCTGTCCCTGATTCCAGGCGTAGGGTGCGCCTGGCTGGTCGCGACCAGAGAATTTCCCGGGCGTCGGATATTTGTCTGGGCACTGATTCTACCTTTTGCCGCACCGGCATATGTGGTGGCCTACGCCTACGCAGACATGCTTGCCTACACAAGCCCCCTGCAGATGTGGCTGCGCGACTCGGGCCTGTTGCATGCAGGGCTGCCGACCATCCGTTCCCTTCCCGGTGCGGGTCTGGTGCTCGCTTTGACACTCTACCCCTATGTATATCTGCTTTCCTGCATCGCCTTCGCAGACCATGCCGGATCATTCGGCGAAGCGGCAAGAACGCTGGGCGCATCACCAACGCGGGCGTTCTTCACGCTCGCCCTGCCACAAGCGCGTCCGGCAATTGCCGGCGGCCTGGCGCTGACGCTCATGGAGACCGCGGCGGATTTCGGTGTGGTGAATTTCTTCGGCGTGGCGACGCTCACCAACGGCATCTTCCGCACCTGGTACGCCCAGGGCGAGCCTCACGCCGCCATGCAACTCGCTGGCTGGTTGTTCCTGATCGTGGTGGTGCTTGTGGTGTTGGAGCAATTGGCAAGACGCGGGCTGCGCGCGAATCCGGTGTCCAGGAACATACCGCCGACTCGCACACGGCTCGCAGGATGGCGCGGCGCTCTCGCCACGTTTGTGTGCGCGCTTCCACTGATACTCGGCCTGCTGTTGCCTGCTGCAACGCTGCTGTGGCATGCACTGACAAGTGGCGACCCAGGCTTCGGCGTTGCCTTTATCGGATACCTGACCAACAGCGTCTCGGTAGCAGCGATTGCGGCACTGCTCGCCGGGCTGTGCGCGCTCTGGCTCAACTACGCGTTGCGCCTCGAAGGGGGCGCATGGCTACTCGGGATTGGTGTGCGGACAGCCACCCTCGGCTATGCGATTCCCGGCATGGTGCTCGCAGTCGGACTCATCGCACCCTTGACCGCTCTCGACAAGCAACTCGCGAGCTGGCTGAACGCTGTCTCTGGTATGCAGACGGGGCTTTTGCTCACGGGGAGCATGGCCACACTGGTGTTTGTGTATCTGGCTCGCTTCCTGACCGTCGCGTTCAACAGCCTGGAGAGCGGAATGGCGCGCATCCATCCCAACTACGACAGCGCCGCGCGCAGCCTGGGGGCGAGCCCCGGCGGGCTGCTGGTACGTGTGCATGTGCCTCTGCTCACACCTGCGCTGCTGACCGCCATGCTGCTGGTGTTCGTGGATGTGATCAAGGAGTTGCCGGCAACGCTCATTCTGCGACCGTTCAACTTTGAGACCCTGGCGACCCGCGCGTATCGTCTCGCCTCGGACGAGCGTCTGGCAGAAGCATCGACGGCCTCGCTCACAATCCTCCTCGCCGGGCTCGTACCTGTGTTGCTGCTCGCACGGCAGAGTTTCGCTGCGCGCCAGGGAAACCCTGAATAACAGGGTTCCCCCGACTACCAGCGCACTACCAGTACGCTACCAGCGCGCGGTGACCCCGATTGACACTCCGTGTTCCGGTCCGAGTTCCGAACCGTTCTGCTGGCCAGTGTCGAATCCGGAACCGACTCCGTCCCCGCCGACACCTGTGTCGAACCATGTGCTGCTCGCACTCCCCACATCAAGAGGCTCGCGCCGCGTCGCCTTGAGCGTCAGCGTGAAGTCAAGCGCGGTTTCACTCGGTTGCGGCACCAGCTCCCAGCCGAGGCTGTAATCTATCGCCGTCTCGGACACCCCAAGACCAAAGCTCGGACTCAGCGTGAACCGGTCGTCAGAGACCGCCATGCCGTAGGAAGTCTCCAGATTCCAGCGACTGCCCAGCGACGCTCCGCTACCCATGCCAACGCCGGGAAGCTCCGACACGAACAGCGCCTGTACCCCGCCACTCGACGGCCCGCCTACATCCTGACGCAGGTTCAGCGTGAAGCCGCGCGTCGTCTCTGGCCGCGGGTCATAGCCCAGTGCCGCCGAGAAGCCATATGCTTCCTGCCCGTCGTCCTCGTGCGTCAGCAGCGTGCGACCGGATACATCAAGCGTCAGACCAAGGGCTGGCACCCTCCAGGCAACCCCACCGCCGACCTCCACCCCGAAGCCCTGCTCGGCATCGCCTCCGTCATGGCGCACCCCTGCTTCCAGCTTCGGCATCAGGCCACCGGCTCTGCCCAGATCCAGCGCCCAACTGCCTTCAAGACCCAGCCTCAGCCGCGATACATCCGCCTGCGATGCGGCCAGACTCGAATGCCGCTCTCCCGCTTCCATCCCCGCTTCCATCCGCGCCGAACCGGTGCGTGACCAGAAGGCATCCGACACCACGCTCACGGCCGCACCTCTCCCCTCTGCTCCCAGAAGACCTCCGCGCAGCCCAGCCGACACCATGCTCCAGTCAAGGTCAGTCTCGATGCCTCCCTCGTCCTGCGGTGTCAGCGTCAGGGTGCCCACACCACGCCCCACTGCTCCCCAGACATCCAGCCGCTCCGAGAACCTGTAGGACGCATAGGGAATGGCCGCGCTCAAGGTCGTCTTCACATCACCCAGTCCGGCCTCCGACTCCCGATAGCCACCTGCCCCCTGACTGTACGCCAGGGCAACACCGGCCAACCACTGCTCTCTGGCGTAATCCACGCCCAGAGTCGCGGTCTCCACCTCGCCATCAAGACTCATGCTGCCATCCATGCCACGGAAGACCGATTGTGCTCCCCGACCCCAGAAGGCCAGGCTACCTCCATCTTCGTCCATCGCACCGGTTTGCGTGAAGCTGCTCCTGGTCAGCGCATTGCCACCGAAGGGTGCGCTTCCTCTCGCTGCCGACGCTGCCGAGCCGACGAATCCGCCGCCGAGGGCACCACCCCCTTGCGCGCTGCCGCCAAACATCCCCGACATCGACCCGCCAGAGAACAGCGCTCTGCCTGCCCCGGAAGCAGGCGACCCATCAAGCGGCGTACTGTTGAACACACCGCCGACAGGCAGCCCAGCGGGCACTCCGGACATCTCACCGGAGACCTGTCCTGCAGATGCCCAGGCATTCGCCTTGCCACCTGCCGAATCAAGAAGCGTCAGTCCGGCCAGGTTGGCCTCTGTGCCTGCTTCCCGCGGCGCGGTCAGACGCTGCCCGACCCCCTCGAGCGCCTGCTCCGTCACCGTCCGTCCGAAGCGCGCCAGCCACGCCGTCGGCATGGCATCCGAGTTGATGATCATCCCCGTCGCTACCCCGTCTGCTATCAGGACACCGCGCGGACTCGACAGGCGCACCTTCATGGTCTCGTTCGGGTCATCGTGTGCATCGTTCAGAGTCTTCACCCGAATCCTGCGCTGCGTCACACCCGGCCTGAACACCACCGCACCTGCGGCTGACTTGTAGTCCCGATTCGCCGTCGCCGTGCCCGGCCGCGTCGCCCAGTACACCTTCACCCGATACCGCACTGCCCTCGAGAGCGTCACCTGGAATATCAGGTTCTGCCCTTCTGCTACAGGCTCCGCATCTGCAATGCTCACCCTCGGCACCTGCGAAAATCTTGAACGGCTCCGCTCATCCGCCACGGGCCTACCCTGGGCCAC
Source organism: Pseudomonadales bacterium (assembly GCA_965199815.1). Classification (GTDB taxonomy): domain Bacteria; phylum Pseudomonadota; class Gammaproteobacteria; order Pseudomonadales; family Azotimanducaceae; genus Azotimanducus. The sequence continues at coordinate 185,110 of CBDATE010000028.1, read as the reverse complement.
GCTCGACCACAGGCTGTCCGTGTGTGTCATCGAACCATCTGCTGCCCTGGCACGTACCCGCACACCATATGCCTCGTTGTTGGTCAAGCCGGAAATCCTCGTGCCCGAGGTCGCCGGATACACGCTGCTCACCCCGGTGTCATCCCAGGACGCTACCGTTGATGGCTTCCATTGCAGCTCATACTCCGCCGCGTTGGCTACATCCGCCCAATTCGCCGTCAACTGCCCATCACCGGCTCGCACCGTCACCACCGGCGTGTCCAACATCACCAGTACAACCTCCGCCACAGGCGTACCCGTCCCGGTGACGAATGTTGTCGGCTGTACTCCGTCGTTCGCCACATTGCGCGTTTCGACACGCACTACGTAGGTCACACCGTTGGTCAGGTCGGGAATCGTGAAGGTGGTGCCTGTTACCTCGTTGGCAGGCGTGAGCACAGTGCCCGGGCCTTTCTCGCGCCAGCGTACGCTGTAGCCGTTCGGGGCTTCGCTCGCCGCAGTCCAACTCACCTCCAGTGACCCATCGCCCGCCGTCACTTGCAAATCGCTCACGCGCGTGGGATCTGGCTGCAACGGAGCTTCAACCGTCACTGCAAAAGCAAGCGATACCGTGTCCGTGTCGGCGGTATTGGTGTCGCCGTCCGCAGCGCTCCAGGTATAGGTGACCGCACTCGCCACCACCGTCGGTGTGCCACTGACCACGCGCGTCGTGGCATCGAGCGTCACGCCCGTTGGCAGGTCGGGAGAGAGCGTGTAACTCAGCGTACCGTTGCCATCCGTGGCCGCCGGTAGCGTGAGATTCACGGGAGTGCCCACCATCCAGGTCTGGTCGGCAATTGTCTCGTTGCCGAAGCTCGGTGCCACATCGGCCTCCGCCGTCGCCTGACTCAGCGTCGCGGCTGAACTATTCTCGTAGTTGGCCGTGTTGCCCGTGGCCACCACCGACACCGTGTAGGTGGTACCCGCCGTCAGCCCGGTGAAGGCCGCTTCGGGGTTGGTGCCCGTTGTATCCACTGTGCCGGTCACCGCAGTCCCACCGCTTGGGGTGGCCGTCGCCGTGTACCCGGTCGCGTTCGCCACTGCCGTCCAGGTCACCGTGAAGCCGGTCTGGGTCTGTGTATTCGCCTTCAGCGCCAGGCCCGTCGGTGTCGCCAGCGTCGCCTTGCTCACCGCCGGGAAGGTGATGTTCGCCGTTGCCGTCTGCGCATCCGTGCCGGTGCCCGCAGTCGCCGTCACCGTCACCGTCGTCGTGCTCGTGCTCGCCGCCATCGGCGTACCGGCGATAGCGCCCGTGCTGCTACTAATCTCCAGCCCGGCGGGCAAGCTGCCCGTGGTCACCGAGTAGCCAAGTGTGCCGGTGAAGTTTGTCGCGGTAGCCGTCAACGCCGTGATGGGTGTCCCCACCGTCATGGTCGTCGGTGCCGCCGTGTAGGTGAGGCTCTGGTCGTCATCATCCACCGTCACCACCAGATTACCGCTCACCGAGCCATAGCCCGTCGTCGTGTGCCCCAGCGTGACGCTGTCATCAATCGCATCATCATCGTCCTCGGCGGCGCTCACCGTCACCGTCTGCGCCGTGTCCCAGTTGCTGTTGCTGAAGGTCAGCGATGTTGGAGACACGCTCACATCGCCCGAGCCAGCCACCGTCACCGTCACCGTCGCCGTCGGCTGCGTTGCCAGCGCCACCGTGTAGGTACCGCTACCGCCCTCATCCACCGTCAGCGCAGTCGGCGTGAACACCAGAGCAGGTACCAGGCTCACCTCAATATCAAAGGTGTCGCTCACCGAAGCCGTGCCATCGCTCGCCGTCACCTTCACCGACAGCGTACCGGCATCCGTCGATTGCGGCGTACCGGAGAAGGTACGCGTACCAGCGCTGAAGCTCAGCCAGGTCGGCAACGCCATGTCATCCGACTTGCTCGCCGTGTAGGTGAGCGTATTGCCACTGTCCGCGTCACTGAAGCTGTTCGCCGGGAAGACATAGGAGAACGCCACTCCCACCGTCGCCGTCTGATCGGCAATCGCGTTCGCTACCGTCGGTGCATCGTTGGCACCGGTCACCGTGATGGTGACAGTACCCGCCGTGCCGTCCGCGGCATTGATGGTGAAGGCATCGGTAGCAGTCGCGGCGGCGGCCAGGGCGTTGGTGTCGGCATCCGCGTTGTCGAGTGTGTAAGTCCAGGCACCACTGGTTGCAATGGTGAGTGTGCCGTAGGTGCCCGCTGCATCGGTTTGCGCCTGCACCATGTTGGCACCGTCGTTGTCGGTCACCGTCACCGTGCCCGTGGCGGTGGTCTGGGTGGCATCCTCGGTCACTGCGCCCGTCAGGTCGCCGCTGAAGGTGGCCGCGGCGTTGTTACCGGTGACGGTGATGACCACCTCGTCGGTGGCGCTCAACGTACCGTCCGAGACGGTGAGCACGAAGGTGAGCGTCACATTCGCGGCAATGTCATTCGGCGCGGTGAAGCTGGCGCTGGCCGTGTTCGCGTTCGTGAGCGTGACTGCGTTGTCAGTTTCGCCGGACTTGCGCGCCCAGGAATAGGTGAGCGTGGTACCCGCATCCGGGTCGTTGCCCGCGCCGGACAGGGTTACCGACACGCCCTCGGTCACGGTCGTGTCCGCCCCGGCGTTGGCCGTCGGTGCATCGTTGGCACCGGTCACCGTGATGGTAACAGTGCCTGGCGTGTTATCCGCCGACTGAATCGGAAAGGTATCGGTAGGGGTAGCACCAGCCGCCAGCGCATTGGTCGCGGTTCTGGTGTTGTCGAGCGTGTAGGTCCAGGCACCACTGGTCGCAATGGTGAGTGTGCCGTAGGTGCCCGCTGCATTGGTCTGCGCCTGCACCGTGTTGGCACCGTCGTTGTCAGTCACCGTCACCGTGCCCGTGGCGGTGGTCTCGGTGGCATCCTCGGTCACCGCACCCGTCAGGTCGCCGCCGAAGGTGGCCGTGGCATTGGCACCGGTAACCGTGATGACCACCTCGTCGGTGGCGCTCAACGTACCGTCCGAGACGGTGAGCACGAAGGTGAGTGTCACATTCGCGGCAATGTCGTCGGGGGCGGTGAAGCTGGCACTGGCCGTGTTCGCGTTCGTGAGCGTGACTGCGTTGTCAGTTTCGCCGGACTTGCGCGCCCAGGAATAGGTGAGCGTGGTACCCGCATCCGGGTCGTTGCCCGCGCCGGACAGGGTTACCGACACGCCCTCGGTCACGGTCGTGTCCGCCCCGGCGTTGGCCGTCGGTGCATCGTTGGCACCGGTCACCGTGATGGTAACAGTGCCTGGCGTGTTATCCGCCGACTGAATCGGAAAGGCATCGGTAGGGGTAGCACCAGCCGCCAGCGCATTGGTCGCGGTTCTGGTGTTGTCGAGCGTGTAGGTCCAGGCACCACTGGTCGCAATGCTGAGTGTGCCGTAGGTGCCCTCTACATTGGACTGCGCCTGCACCGTGTTGGCACCGTCGTTGTCGGTCACCGTCACCGTGCCCGTGGCAGTAGTCTGGGTGGCATCCTCGGTCACCGCGCCCGTCAGGTCGCCGCTGAAGGTGGCCGCGGCGTTCGCACCGGTGACCGTGATGACCACCTCGTCGGTGGCGCTCAACGTACCGTCCGAGACGGTGAGCACGAAGGTGAGCGTCACATTCGCGGCAATGTCATTCGGCGCGGTGAAGCTGGCACTGGCCGTGTTCGCGTTCGTGAGCGTCACCGCGTTGTTGGTCTCGCCACTCTTGCGCGCCCAGGAATAAGTGAGCGTGGTACCCGCATCCGGGTCGCTGCTGCCAGTACCGGACAGGGTTACCGACGCACCCTCGGCCACGGTCGTGTCCGCCCCGGCGTTGGCTGTCGGCGCATCGTTGGCACCGGTCACCGTGATGGTGACAGTACCTTCCGTGCCGTCCGCGGCAGCAATCTCAAAGGCATCGGTGGCAGTCGCGGCGGCGGCCAGGGCGTTGGTGTCGGCATCCGCGTTGTCGAGTGTGTAAGTCCAGGCACCACTGGTTGCAATGGTGAGTGTGCCGTAGGTGCCCGCTGCATCGGTTTGCGCCTGCACCGTGTTGGCACCGTCGTTGTCGGTCACCGTCACCGTGCCGGTGGCGGTGGTCTCGGTGGCATCCTCGGTCACCGCACCCGCCAGGTCACCGCTGAAGGTGGCATCGGCATTGGCACCGGTGACGGTGATGACCACCTCGTCGGTGGCGCTCAACGTACCATCCGAGACGGTGAGCACGAAGGTGAGCGTGGCGTTCGCGGCAATGTCGTCGGGGGCGGTGAAGCTCGCGCTCGCCGTGTTCGCGTTCGTGAGCGTGACTGCGTTGTCAGTTTCGCCGGACTTGCGCGCCCAGGAATAGGTGAGCGTGGTACCCGCATCCGGGTCGCTGCTGTCGGTGCCGGACAGAGTTACCGACACGCCCTCGGTCACGGTCGCGTTTGCGCCCGCATCCGCCGTCGGTGCATCGTTGGCACCGGTCACCGTGATGGTGACAGTACCCGCCGTGCCGTCCGCGGCATTGATGGTGAAGGCATCGGTAGCAGTCGCGGCGGCGGCCAGGGCGTTGGTGTCGGCATCCGCGTTGTCGAGTGTGTAAGTCCAGGCACCACTGGTTGCAATGGTGAGTGTGCCGTAGGTGCCCGCTGCATCGGTTTGCGCCTGCACCATGTTGGCACCGTCGTTGTCGGTCACCGTCACCGTGCCGGTGGCGGTGGTCTCGGTGGCATCCTCGGTCACCGCACCCGCCAGGTCACCACTGAAGGTGGCATCGGCATTGGCACCGGTGACGGTGATGACCACCTCGTCGGTGGCGCTCAACGTACCATCCGAGACGGTGAGCACGAAGGTGAGCGTGGCGTTCGCGGCAATGTCGTCGGGGGCGGTGAAGCTCGCGCTCGCCGTGTTCGCGTTCGTGAGCGTCACCGCGTTGTTGGTCTCGCCACTCTTGCGCGCCCAGGAATAGGTGAGCGTGGTACCCGCATCCGGGTCGCTGCTGCCAGTGCCGTCGAGGGTCACCGATGCGCCTTCCGCAACGGTCGTGTCCGCACCTGCGTTCGCCGTCGGTGCATCGTTGGCACCGGTCACCGTGATGGTGACAGTACCCGCCGTGCCGTCCGCGGCATTGATGGTGAAGGCATCGGTAGCAGTCGCGGCGGCGGCCAGGGCGTTGGTGTCGGCATCCGCGTTGTCGAGTGTGTAAGTCCAGGCACCACTGGTTGCAATGGTGAGTGTGCCGTAGGTGCCCGCTGCATCGGTTTGCGCCTGCACCATGTTGGCACCGTCGTTGTCGGTCACCGTCACCGTGCCGGTGGCGGTGGTCTCGGTGGCATCCTCGGTCACCGCACCCGCCAGGTCACCACTGAAGGTGGCATCGGCATTGGCACCGGTGACGGTGATGACCACCTCGTCGGTGGCGCTCAACGTACCATCCGAGACGGTGAGCACGAAGGTGAGCGTGGCGTTCGCGGCAATGTCGTCGGGGGCGGTGAAGCTCGCGCTCGCCGTGTTCGCGTTCGTGAGCGTGACTGCGTTGTCAGTTTCGCCGGACTTGCGCGCCCAGGAATAGGTGAGCGTGGTACCCGCATCCGGGTCGTTGCCCGCGCCGGACAGGGTTACCGACACGCCCTCGGTCACGGTCGTGTCCGCCCCGGCGTTGGCCGTCGGTGCATCGTTGGCACCGGTCACCGTGATGGTAACAGTGCCTGGCGTGTTATCCGCCGACTGAATCGGAAAGGCATCGGTAGGGGTAGCACCAGCCGCCAGCGCATTGGTCGCGGTTCTGGTGTTGTCGAGCGTGTAGGTCCAGGCACCACTGGTCGCAATGCTGAGTGTGCCGTAGGTGCCCTCTACATTGGACTGCGCCTGCACCGTGTTGGCACCGTCGCTGTCGGTCACCGTCACCGTGCCCGTGGCAGTAGTCTGGATGGCATCCTCGGTCACCGCGCCCGTCAGGTCGCCGCTGAAGGTGGCCGCGGCGTTGTTACCGGTGACGGTGATGACCACCTCGTCGGTGGCGCTCAACGTACCGTCCGAGACGGTGAGCACGAAGGTGAGCGTCACATTCGCGGCAATGTCATTCGGCGCGGTGAAGCTGGCACTGGCCGTGTTCGCGTTCGTGAGCGTCACCGCGTTGTTGGTCTCACCACTCTTGCGCGCCCAGGAATAGGTGAGCGTGGTACCCGCATCCGGGTCGCTGCTGCCGGTGCCGTCGAGGGTCACCGATGCGCCTTCCGCAACGGTCGTGTCCGCACCTGCGTTCGCCGTCGGTGCCGAATTGGCCGCCGTCGCCTGGCTCAGCGTCGCAGCCGCACTATTCTCGTAATTGGCTGTGTTGCCCGTGGCCACCACGCTCACCGCGTAGGTGGTGTTCGCCGCCAACCCGGTAAAGGTCGCTTCGGGGTTTGTGCCCGTTGTATCCACCGTTCCGGTGAAGGTGTTGCTCCCCTGTACAGCTGTCGCCGTATAGCCCGTCGCATTCGTCACCGCCGTCCAAGTCACCGTGAAGCCGATCTGTGTCTGTGTATTCGTCTTCAGCGCCAAGCCGGTCGGTGTCGCCAGCGTCCCCTTGCCCACCGCCGGGAAGGTGATGTTCACCGTCGCCGTCCTGGCCGTGTCTCCCGAACCAGAGGTCGCGCTCACCGTCACCGTCGCCGTACTGGTGCTCGCCGTGGTCGGCGCACCCGTGATAGCACCCGTACTGGTGCTCAGATTCAGCCCGGCGGGGAGTTTGACTGTCGAAGTCACCGAGTAGGCAACCGTCGCGCTGCCAAAGCCCGTCGCGGTCGCCGTCAGCGCCGTGATGGGTGTTCCCACCGTCAACGTCGAGGGTGCCGCGCTGTAGGTCAGACCAGACGTGTCATTGTCCGTGATGGTCACTACCGTCGATGATGTCGTGCCCGCCGTCACCCGCGTCGGCAAGGAAGCTCCGAAGCTCAGCGTCACCGTCTCGTCCGACTCATCTACCGAATCGTCCGTCGCACTGAAGGTCAGCGTCTTCGAGGTCTCTCCACTCGCAAAGGCTACCGATGCCGGTACTCCGCTGTAATCTCCGGCAACCGCACCCGTCCCGTTCGTCGTTGTCAGCGGAATCGTCACCGACCGCTCCGGGTCTGCGCTCAAGGTCACCGTCACACTCACCGTCCCGCCTTCCGTCACGCTGTATGTCGCCGCACCGAAGGACACCGTCACCGCCGGCACATCGTTGTCCGTGATGGTCGTCGTCACCGTCGGACTCGCCGACAGCGATGTCCCGGTGCTCGATTCGGTCAGCGTGAAGGTGAAGGTCTCGTCGTTCTCATCCACCGTGTCGTCCGTGATGGTCACATTCACCGTCTGCGCCGTATCCCAGTTGTCCGTCGTGAAGATCCGCGACCCGCTCGCAGCCGTGTAGTCCGAACCCGCCGTCGCCGTGCCGTCCGATGTCGCGTACGCCACCGACACGCCCGCACTTGGCTGCGCGCTCAGCGACACCGTGTAGGTGGCCGTGCCCGCACCCTCAGCCACATCCGAAGGACCGGTCACGCTGAAGGTCGCCGCGTCCTTCTCGGTGATGGTCACCACCACCGAAGCCGCCGTCACCAACCCGTAATCACCGCCACTCACAGCATGGGTAAGCGTCACCGCCGCATCGGCGGCCGCATCCTCGTCCTCAGCCGCCGTCACCGTCACCGTCTGCGCGGTGTTCCAGGTCGATGAAGTGAAGGTCAAGGTGTTCTGGTTGCCCGTCGTGCCGCCGTCCGTATCCACCGACACGTCGCCCGATGCCCCACCGATGGTCACCGTCACATCTCCGGTCGGCTGCGTATCGAGCACCACCGTGTAGGTCCCGCTCGCACCCTCCAATACCGTCAGCGCGGTCTCGGAAATCGTCACCCCGCGCGTGTCATCATCATCTACCGTCACCGATACGCTGCCCGTCACCGAACCATAGCCCCCGCCCAATGCCGCGTGACTGAGCGTAGCCGTGTCATCCCCGACATCATTGTCCTCGGCAGCGCTCACCGTCACCGTCTGCGCGGTGTTCCAGGTTGATGAAGTGAAGGTCAGGTCGCTCTGGTCACCCGTCGTGCCGCCGTCCGTATCCACCGTCACATCCGACGAACCGAACACATTCACCGCCACCGTCACACTCGCCGTCGGCTGCGTTGCCAGCGCCACCGTGTAGGTACCGCTAGCGCCCTCACCCACCGTCAGCGCAGTCGGCGTGAACACCAGGGCAGGTGTCACGCTTCCCGCCGCCGTGCTCAGTATCGCCGTCCCGGCCGCGCTGTCGTTATAGTTGGCCGTGTTGCCCTTGGCGACCACCGAGACGGTGTAGGCAGTGTCCGCCGTCAAGCCGGTGAATACCGCCTCCGGTTTGGTGCCGCTCGTATCCACCGTGCCGGTCACCGCAGTCCCGCCGCTCGGGGTGGCCGTCGCCGTGTAACTGGTCGCACCCGCCACCGCATCCCAGGCGACAGTGAAGCCGGTCTGGGTCTGTGTGCTCGCCTTCAGTGCCAGACCGGTCGGCGTGACCAGCGTCCCCTTGTTCACCGTCACGCTAAAAGTGAGCGATGTCGTATCGCTGGCAGCCGTATTGCTGTCGCCGTCCGCAGCTGTCCAGGTATAGGTAGCCGCGCTCGCCACCGCCGTGGGTATGCCACTCAATCTGCGCGTCGTCACATCAAAGGCAACCCCCGCTGGCGGCGTGTTCGGACTCAGCGTGTAACTCAGCCCTTCGTTGCCACTCGTGGCCGTCGGCAGCGTGAGATTCACGCGAGTGCCCACCACCCAGATCTGGTCCGCAATTGTCTCTGCGCCGAAATCCGGTGCCGCGTCACTGGAAAATGAAGGTGTGATTACGGTCAGCGTCGCACCCATGCTGTCCTGATAGTTCGCGTTGCCCTTGGCCACCACCGTTACCGCATAGGTGGCGTTACTGTCCAAACCGATAAATGTTGCCTCCGGGCGGCTGCTCGATGTGGTCACCGCACCTATGAAGGATTTGCCGCTCTGTACAGCCGTCGCCGCGTAACCGCTAGCGTTCGCCACCGCATTCCAGATTATCGTGAATTGATTTGGGCTGAGCGAATCCGGTTTCTGCGTCAAGCCGGTCGGCATTGCCAGCCTGCCATTACCCACCGCCAGGCTGAAGGTGAGCGATGCCGTATCGCTGGCAGCCGTATTGGTGTCGCCATCCGCGACGGTATAGGTATAGGTGGCCGCGCTCGCCACCACCGTCGGTGTGCCACTCAAGGTGCGCGTCGGCGCATTGAAGGTGATGCCCGCTGGCAGCGCACTCGGACTCAGCGTGTAACTCAGTGTGCCGTTACCACCCGTGGCTGCCGGCAGCGTGAGGCTCGTGTTCGTGTCCACCACCCAGATCTGGTCATCAATCGTCATGGTGCCAAAGGTCGGCACCAGATTGGATGCCGACGGTGTGCCTTCCGCCGATGTTGACCAGGCACCTTCGCCATTACGGTTTTGCGCGCGCACCTGCACCTGATACATGGTGCCGTTGGTGAGACCCCCGATAGTGGTCGTCGTTCTCATACCAGCCGCGTTCACACCTGTGTCGTCAAGCGGTGTCCAGGCGGGGTCCCCCGAGGTCGGCTTCACGCGGTAGCGGACATCGTAGTCGGTGATGCCCGAACCGCCGTCATCCACCGGTGCCATCCAGTTGGCCGTCAACTGACCGCTCGCGGTCATCGTCAGGCTCGGCGCACTCGGCGCGGAGGGTACGCCATCGTCATCAACGATAGTAATCTCGATCAGAAACGCGTTGTCATCGGCATTGGAGACAATGGAGTCGGGGCGGGCGCGGCTGAACTCTATATACAAGGTTTCGTCGTCTTCGGTCGCTGTGTCGCCGGTAATCGACACGATGAAGTTGCGCTGCGTCAAGCCTCTATCGAAACTGAAGGTGCGGGCGCGAATATTCGGGAAATCCGTACCAGCGGTGGCGGTACCCAAGTCAGTCTTGAGAAAAAGATCGCCGGCCAAAATGTTTCGCCAGCCGACCACAATGGGCTGCGATACGGTGAAGATCACACTGGTTAAACCGCTGTCGCCCTCAACCACGCGCAAGCGCCCTTCCGCATCTGTGGCAGTCGCACCCGGCGAACCGGTGCTCGTCAGACCCGTCGCCGTGACCGTTACGGGCGGAAAGGGATCATCATCGACAATGGAGAGGTCCAATGTCCCTTGGCCAGGGGGGATGCTGGTGCCGACGGGATTGCTCAGCTCGATGCGGAAGACCTGCTGCCGCGGCTCATACGTCGTGTCATCAGGGATCCGCACCGTGATGACCTTGGTGGTGTCGCCCGCCGCGAACGTCAGGGTGCCCGAGACAGCGGTGTAATCCTGGCCGGCGACGGCGGGATATATTTCCCGCACCAGGTTAATTGCCGGATCAGTATCGGGGATGTCAGAAGTGGCGTAGTCCACGGTCACCGCCGCATCCCCGGCACTGATGGCGGAGGACAGGGTGACATCGAATTCGACTGTGCGTGCATCTTCCCACGCGGCATCCCCAGTCGGTCGACCGCCATCATCGAACACTACGTTAGTGGCTGACTTCTCCCGCAGACGCATGCTCAAGGTACGATTGGGCGTACCCTGCGTACCACTCGACCAGTCACCGTCTGTGTAGGTGGTGGAACTCGAAGCGGCGTTGGCGCGTACGCGCACATCATACGCCTCGCCATTGGTCAGGCCGGTAATCGCTGTGCCCGAAGTGGTCGATTCCACCGTCGTCACACCCGATGTTGCGCTCCAGGACGTGACGCTGGAGCGTTTCCATTGCAAATCGTAGCTTGACGCACCCGCCACCGCCGCCCAATTCGGTGTCAATTGCCCATCACCCGCCACCAGCGTCACCACCGGTGTGCCCAGCTGCGCCCGCGATACCGTCACCATGAAGGTATCCGTCGGCATCGCCGCGCCATCGCTCACCGTCACGGTGATGGTCGCCGTGCCTGCAGCCACCGGTGTCACAGTTACCTTGCTATTGGCAGCGAGGTTCGTCAGCGTGGTCGGAGTCACGGTCGCCACTGTCGCATCGCTGGACTCCGCCTTGTATTGCAGCGTGTCGCCTGTATCCGTATCGGCGGCATCCACATCCACCTCGAGATCCGTGCCAAAGGTGGCGGTTTGGTCGGCGATGTCCGTAATCACCGGCATCGCGTTCCCCACAACCACCGCAGGGAAGGTGAGGTTTACTATCGATGTCTTCTGCGTGGAGCCCGAGCCCGCGGTGACGGTTATCGTCACCGTCGTTGTACTGCTATTCAATGTCGTCGGTGCGCCTGAAATAACACCGGTAGCAGCGTTCAGATTCAGCCCGGGGGGCAGGGTGCCCGTCGTCACCGCGTAGCTGGGCGCATCGCTCCCGAAACCACCAGAGACGGGTGTCACCGTCACCGATGTATCCATACTCAGCTTCGTCGGTGCCGTGTAGATGGCCCCGAACGGCTCGACACCCGTGGAGGTGACTTCCGTATTCTCTTGCACACCGGTATTCGCAATATTGCGCGTATCTACCTGCACCACATAGGCGGTGCCCGGGATGAGGTTGGAGATGTTGGTGAAGGTAGTGGTGGTAACGATCTCGATGGGCGACAGCGTCGTGCCCACTTCGTCCACCCGCCAGCGTACGCTGTACCCATTCGGGGCTTCAGTCGCTGCCGTCCAGCTCACGCTGAGCGACCTGTCGGCCGGAACCACTTGCAGGTTGCTCGCTCTGGTGGGCACAGGCGGTGCCTGTGTGGTCACGCTCAGTGTTGCGGCCGGACTGTTCAGGTAGTTGGCGTTGCCGAGGGCCGTGACCGATACCCTGTAGGTGGTGCCCGCTGTCAATCCGGTGAAGGATGCCTCCGGACCGGTGCTCGGTTCGGTCACTGTGCCGTCGATTGGTGTGCCAACCGGCGAGTCGTTGCTGTCCAGCTGTGTGGCCGTCGCCGTGTAACCCGACGCGAGCGCGTCCGCCGTCCAGGTCACCGTGAAACCAGTCCGGCTGGTCGTATCCGACTTCACTGACAAATTCGGCGGCGCTGGCAGTACGCCCTTGCCAACCGCCGGAAAGGTGATGTCCGGTGTCGATACCTTCTGCGTGGAACCCGAGCCCGCGGTGGCGGTTATCGTCACCGTCGTCGGGCTGCTGCTCACTGCCGTCGGTGCGCCTGAAATAACACCGCTGGCAGTGTTCAGTGTCAGCCCGGGGGGCAGGGTGCCTGTCGTCACCTTGTAGCTGGGCGTATCGCTCCCGAAACCACCACGGACGGGGCTCACCGTCACCGATGCACCCACGTTCAGCGTCGCCGGTGCCGTGTAGGTCACCCCGAACGGCGCGGCACCCGTTGAGAAGTTGACATCCGTATTCTCTTGCACACCGGTATTCGCGACATTGCGCGTCTCCACCCGCACCAGATAGGTGGTCCCCGGGGTGAGGTCGGGGATGATGAACGAAGTGCCGAGAACGGTGTTGGCCTCCGTCAGCGTTGTGCCTTGGCCGGTCGGCCGCCAGCGTACGCTGTACCCATTCGGGGCCACGGTCGCCGCCGTCCAGCTCACGCTGAGCGACCTGTCGGCCGCAGCCACTTGCAGTCCGCTCACCTTGGTAGGCACAGCCGACACCGACGTGGTCACGGGCAGTTCCGCGGCCGCACTGTCGCTGTAGTTGGCGTTGCCGGTGGCCTTCACCTTTACCAAGTAGGTAGTACTCGCCGACAATCCGTTGAAGAACGCCTCGGGCGCGGCACCTGTCGTGTCCACCGTGCCTTCGGTTGGTGTGCCAGTCTCTATGCCGTTGCTGTCCAGCTGCGTGGCCGTTGCCTCATAGCCCTCAGCGTTCTCCACCGCCATCCAGGTCATCGTGAAGCCAACCTGGCTGAGCGTATTCGACTTCACCGCCAGACCCATCGGATTGGCCAGCGTACTCCTGCCAATCACCGGGAAGATGATGTCCGATGTCGCGACCTTCTGCGTGGAGCCCGAGCCCGTGGTGGCGGTTATCGTCACCGTCGTCGTGCTGATGCTCGCTGTCGTCGGTGCTCCCGAGATAACACCGGTTGCAGTGTCCAGCCCCAGCCCGTCGGGCAGGGTGCCTGTCGTCACCGCGTAGCTGGGCGTATCGGTCCCGAAGCCACCGATAACAGGATTCAGCGGCGTCACCGCTGTACCCACGCGCAGCGTCGGCGGTGCCGTGTAGGCCACCCCGAACGGCGTGATACCCACAGGGGTGGTGATTGCCGTACCCGATTGCACATCGTCATTCGCGGCATTGCGCGTCTCCAACCGCACCAGATAGCCGGTGCCCGGAGTGAGGTCGAGGATGATGAACGAAGTGCCAACAACGGTGTTGATGGCCGAAAATGTCTTGTCCTGACCGGTCTCACGCCAGCGTACGCTGTACCCATTCGGGGCTTCATCCGCTGCCGTCCAGCTCACACTGAGCGACCTGTCAGCCGCAGTCACTTGCAGATTGCTCGCCTCGGTGGGCACAACCAATGTCGATGTGGTCACGGTCAGCGATGTGGCCGCGCTGTTGGCGTAGTTGTCATCGCCGGTGGCCGTGACCGATACCAAGTAGGAAGTGCCCCCAGTCAATCCGGTAAAGGATGCCTCGGGACCGGTGTTCGTTATGGTCACCACGCCGTTGATTGCCGTACCACCACTCGGCGTGGCCGTCGCCGTGTAGCCCGCAGCGTTCGGCACCGCTGTCCAGGTCATCGTGAAGCCAGTCCGGCTGTTCGTACCGGGCTTCTCCAACAAATCCGACGGCGCGGCCAGTGCGCCCTTGTCAACCACCGGAAAGGTGATTTCCGGTGTCGATGTCTTCTGCGTGGAGCCCGAACCCGCGGTGGCGGTTATCGTCACCGTCGTCGGGCTGCTGCTCACTGTCGTCGGCGTACCTGAAATAACACCGGTGGCAGTGTTCAGGGTCAGCCCGGGGGGCAGGGTGCCCGTCGTCACCGCGTAGCTGGGCGTATCGCTCCCGAACTCAACGACGGGTGACACCGTCACCGATGTACCCACGCTCAGCGTCGTCGGTGCCGTGTAGGCTGCCCCGAACGGCGTGACCGCGGTGGTGGTGACTTCCGTGTTCGCTTGCAACCCGGTATTCGCGAAATTGCGCGTCTCCAACCGCACCAGATAGCCAATGCCTGGGGTGAGGTCGGGGATGATGAACGAAGTGCCGAAAACGGTGTTAATCTCCGTCAGCGTTGTCGGGCCGGTCGGCCGCCAGCGTACGCTGTAACCGGTCGGGGCTGCGGTCGCCGCCGTCCAGCTCACATTGAGCGACCTGTCAGCCGCAACCACTTGCAGGTTGCTCGCCTTGGTGGGCGTAACCGATGCCGATGTTGTGGACACGTTCAGTGACGCGGTGCCGCTGTCGTTGTAGTAGATGTTGCCGGTGGCCTTGACCGCTATCGCGTAGCTGGTGTCCGCCGTCAATCCGGTGAAGAATGCCTCGGGATTCGTGCCGGTCGTGACCACCGTGCCGTCGATTGCCGAACCACCACTCGGCGTGGCCGTCGCCGTGTAGCCCGCAGCGTTCGGCACCGCCGTCCAGGTGACCGCGAAGCCAATACTTGTCCGGCTGTCCGGCTTCGCCGCCAGACCCGTCGGCGCGGCCAGCGAACCCTTGGTCAGCGATATGTCGAATTCATCGCTCACTGACCCGCCCTCGGTGTCGCTGGCAGTCACCTTCACCGAGACTATGGTACCTACCTCGGCCGCTCCTACCGGCCCGGAGAAGGTGCGCGTACTGGCATCGAAGGTGAGCCACGAGGGCAGCGCCGTGTCGTCCGCCTTGGAGGCCGTATAGGTAAGCGTACTGTCCTGTTCGTCGCTGAAGGTGTTGGCCGGAAAGGTGTATGAGAGAGTTGCCCCCACCACTGACTGATCAGGTATCGGGTTGGCGACCGTCGGGGCCGTGTTGGCTCGGGGGATGTCTATTCCAGTGACTAGCGTATCTGTTTGTACGTCGGTATTTGCCCTGTTGCGCGTCTGCACCCGCACCAGATATTGGAGGCCATTGGTCAGACCGGTAATGGTGAAGGAGGTGCCGTCCACTGTGTTGATGGGCGAGAGCGGATTGCCAGCCCCTCTCTGGCGCCACTGTATGATGTAGCCGTTCGGGGCCACGGTCGCCGCCGTCCAGCTCACTTCAATCGAACCATCCTTCGGTGCCAGTTGCAGGTTCGTGATAGCGGTGGGCAGTGGGCCCGGCGCACCCTCGACGACATTGGATGTGCCTCGACTGATACCTTGAGTGTTTGACCGGGCAGATACGCGCACCTCGTATGTCGTACCGTTGGTCAGGCCAGTGATTACTTGCGGGGAGGTAGCCGGGCGAATTCGGATCGCAGGAATGATTTCATCGTTGTTGGTAGTTGTGAACCAAGTGTTCGGTGTTCTCTTTTGTCTGTATAACACATCATAGAAATCCGCGAAGGGAACATCATCCCATCGCGCCGTCACCTCACCATCGCCCAGATCCAGCTCCATCAAGACCGGGGGATCCAGCCTGGGACTTGCCACCGGCGTACCCTCGGCGACATTGGATGTGCCTCGACTGATACCTTGAGTGTCTGACCGGGCATGTACGCGCACCTCGTATGTCTTACCGTTGGTCAGGCCAGTGATCTTTTGCGGGGAGGTAGCCGGGTTGATCTGGGTCACAGCGTCGTTAGTAGGAAACCAGCTAATCGTCGTGTCCTTTTCTCTGTAACGCAAATCATAGAAACCTTCGCCGGGACCCGCGCCGTCCACAGGATCCCATCGCACCGTCAATTCGCCACTGGCGGTTGGCTGCACAGTCACGACCGGATCATCCAGCTGACTCTGAGCAGAAGCGCTCGTCGGCAGGAGGCCCATACACAGGATGGGCAGCGCCACGAACGCCAGCAGCACGTGGAGGCGAGCGCGCGGGGTGCGCCGGAGGCGGGTCAGGGCAGCGAATGTCTCTTTGGCGCTCTTCAGGCTGGCTGTGGGGGTTGAGAGGTGCGACATGCTACTCACCTGCTGCTGTTGAGAGAGAGGGGGGGGGGGGGGGGGGGGCGTACTGTTATGCCCGCTGTGCGCGCTGTTGCGGAAAGTGTGTGCAGGAATAGTCCTGAATGGCCTGAACGACCCCGAAGATCCCGACACATCCGATAGTCGGAGGTTTTTCTTGAGCGACACACGCGCCTCCCGATTCAACAAGCCAAGGTCGGATTCTACATCTTTTTAACGTCAGGGACACCCACTAACGCCAGGGACACCCACCGCACCTGCAATTAATTAAAGTCCCAGATGTCTGTTATTCAGATATTCAGAGTTTCCCCCAAGGGATAATCGCATACAGGTTATCGCATCCCGCGTTATTCTTTCGGCTCCCAGAGTTCCAGGAAGTCCAAGGCATTTTGCAGGAAGTCCTTCCCATTTCTGAATCTCCCCAAGCCTGTATTGCAACTGTCGCAAATGTAGTCTCTCGCATCGCCGGTCAGGTGTCCGTGTCCAAGGTTAGTTTGACTGTGACATCAACTATCCCTTGCTTCTCAGTATGTTCTGATCAAGTCCATCCGTGGACTTGATCAGATTCGCAAATCAGAAATGTGATACAGCGGGCACATCCATGTGCCCGCCCCTTCGGGCGGCTGCGCCGTGCATTTTTGCTGTCCTGCAAAAATGTGCTGATTTGCTCGCAGATTCAATGCCTTACGGCACTGAATCTGGCGGCACATCCGTGTGCCGCACGGGAAACTCTGTTATTCAGAGTTTCCCTTACAGATAGGACACTGCCAGAATGCGCCGCAATCAGGGCGGACAGGTTTTGACCCATCCCAGCGTGTTTCGTGATTGCGCACCCCGTCAATACCCGCTGCGCGCTCCGGTCGCTCCGCTCCCTGCGCGCGCAGACCGGCAAATCAGACAGGTTGGGCGGTAAATAGTGGAGCCGTCTCTCCGTGTCTGATTGGCTGCAAAAGCCGTTACAGGCTTGAGGGTGAAGCATTGATTGCAGACCTTCTCGATCTCATCGCGCGGGGTCTCTCCACGCTGCTTCATTTCCCTTCGTCGTGACGCGCTCATCTGGACCGGATAGTCTTTTGGATTAAACGGTTTTACAGATTCAGATGGCAACACTCGAGTCCTTCCACCAAATGGGAAATCAACCTCTACACCGCGTTTGGTTCTCCTGCACACCATCGCTAAACGACCACCAGGGACAACCACCCATTCAGGAGCACCGTTCACGGCACGGTACCACCTTCCAGTTCCAGTTCCAGTTCCAAGGCCACGCTCGCTAACCTCCGTTTGGCGATGCGAATGTATTCTTCCGAAATGTCGATCCCAATCCAATTCCTTCTTGTGGCTTGCGCCATTTTGCAGGTTGTTCCACTTCCGCACATAGGGTCCAAAACAAGATCGCCAGGATTGGACCAGGACAGGATGTGATCTCGTGCCAGGTTCTCGGGGAATACAGCCGGATGCTGAAAGGCAACCTTGTCAGATGTAGTCCCTCCCAACCCCACCGCGTATTGCCATATATTTATGCGAGTCTTCTGCTTCTTCAATTCGACAGCCCTGCGTTTTGAATTGTCGCCGTCTGTACCCTTGCCATAAACAGCCGTTTCCCAACCGTTTCTTTTCGTCGGTTCGGTAAGTCGATTGAATGTTTTGGGTTTTCCCTTCGAGAATACCAGCAT
Source organism: Pseudomonadales bacterium (assembly GCA_965199815.1). Classification (GTDB taxonomy): domain Bacteria; phylum Pseudomonadota; class Gammaproteobacteria; order Pseudomonadales; family Azotimanducaceae; genus Azotimanducus. The sequence continues at coordinate 167,456 of CBDATE010000028.1, read as the reverse complement.
CAATTCGTAACAGTTTGTGTATGCGTTGCTGCGCATAAATGGCGTGTTCTTCTTTTGATATATCATGACATCATGCACCGTCCATCCGACATCTCGCCCTATAAGGGCATGCTCGAAACTGGACAGGCTACGCCCCCCATTTATTCTCTCTCCGACTATCCACACACAAACCCCGCCTGGCTTTGTGGCTTTCAATATCGATAAGAGCATGGATTTGGCATCGAATTTGTACCCGTTGTAATCGCGCAGATTATCGTATGGCGGGCTTGTGACGGTCAGGTCCACAAATTCCGCCCCGACTGATTTGAGATATTGGGCCGCGTCACCCGTGATAAATTTGTTCATCGGTTTTATCTTTTCAGAATTGGTCCGTCAGCTTTGCATAAGTAATCGTTTAGTGCTTGGGCCGCGTACTGCACCGCCCTGTCGAGATTGTGGCTGCGCCACTTGCCCTTGATGACGGCGACTGGCCTGTCGGTGTCGGGTTCGTACAGCACATAATCCGGCTTGAGCCCCTGTAGTTGCGCGTTCTGTCTCATCGTTTTGGCTCGCTCGGTGCATACATGACAGTCTGTGCTGTATCCGTTGGTAATCCGGCCCAGATGAGCCGACAGGTCGTCTATGGCCTTGCACACGGCGGATTCTTTCAGGAGAGACCGGGACATGGCGACGGATCAGCATCGTGATGATTCAGGGGGGCAGGATACGACGGCTCCGGTCTCAAAACCTGATACTTGCGAAAAAAATCGGGTCTTCAGGCAAAAAGGTGCCTCAGGCTTCTCCAACTCCGACTCAGCGCAGTAGCCCGCGTCCGCCAGTATCTACCCTGAGGAGGCCGCCGATGCCACAAACAGGCTCCTGCATAATCTCGCCGTTCGCCAGCAGCAGTCGGAACTTCAGGTTGCGCAGCGCATGCGGCCTGTACCCCGAAACTTGCCTGAACCTCTCGGCAACGCTGTGATGCAGGACAGGCAGGTCGTCCGCATTCCGGCTCACAGCATCATTGATGTGCACACAGGGATGGCGCGGCGTTTCCTGCATGGCGCGCCTTCTGAAACCGGAGTGCACATGAAGCGTACCGTGCACCATGGGGTGGATAAAGAGGTCATCAACACACAAGTCATGCCCCTCGACGCTTTTGTCGTCCAGCAGCGCCTGTACCGAAGCATGGTCGCCCGGACATATCCTCACCTGCTCGCCAAGTGATTTCCGGCATTCCGCAATCATGAACTCCATTGCGAGGTCTGATAGTCCATCGCGCCAATATCCGCCACCAACATCACTGTGTACGCCGGGGAACCAGACTTCGAGTATGCGCTCCGGCTGTTCGATATCCTTGTTGATTTGCATGGGCCTGAAAGGGTCGCGCGTTTCATCAAGGGCGAGAAGATGCACGGCGCGCTTCACTCCGGAGTCCAGTGAACCATCCTCGAACACCACATCGGTGCTCAGGGTCTCGCCTTTCGTCTGTATGCCATTGAACGCCGCGACTGTGTCAAAGACGCCGAGAAATGCGATGTGTCGGCATTCTCCGGCGGACAGCACCTGACTCACGAACTTCCGTGCCAGAGCAGCGCCTCGGCTGAACCCGAAGACGAGCACCCGGTCGCCCTCCCTGTAATCGCTGCGTTGCAGGTCTTCCCGCGCGTCAGCAAGGATTCGTCTGGCATCACCCCACTTGGGTGCAAAGACCATGTTGACGGACTTGCGAACGGAGCGCGCGATTCGCGTCGGGAACCAGTCGCGGGTATCGGTCTTTTCGATGGCTCCCGGGGTGTCTGTCCCTATACCGGAATAATAGAAGTTGTACTGTGGCTGTCCGCCAGGCGTTGTGGTATCCGAGCGACCGCCACACAGAGCGCCCCCGAGAAGGATATGCAGCTTGAGCACATTGCTGATGCTCTCGTCTTCGGTGAAATGATCGGCATCACTCGGTTCGTTTCCAGTGCCATCAAAGTTGAAAACAAGAGTCTTGGGTGTTTCAGTGCTCGACATGAAATTTGAATCCTTGCTGCATCATGACCAGACATCAAAACAACGTCAAGGACACCCACAACGTCAAGGAAGCACAACAAAACATAACGTCAAGGACACCCACAACAACGCACAACAACGACGTCAAGGACACCCACGGCACCTGCGTCTGGGGCACCTGCGTCTGGGACAGTGTGTGTCCCAGACGCAGGTGCCGAGACGCAGGTGCCGACACATCCTCGACACATCCTTTGTGGGGTTTTGACCATCAAAAATTGCTGTCCCGCAAGCACCAACCCTGTCATTCAAGAATAGCGCGCAGGGCAACCCAACCGGCTCCCGAACGGTCGCCGGTGCCAGGAGGAATTCAAGCTGGAAGCGAAATGGCCTCCTTTCTCTGTCTCAATGGCACATGCCCTGGCACAGGCAGGTCCCCGCGACCCTCCTTTCTGCCCCACCGCTTCCGATATTTGCTCACACACGCCAGAAACTCATCGGGATCTGCCAAACCTTCGGGTTTGTGTACCAGCGGACTCTCCACCAGCCCCTCCCGCCAGGCAATCCACGATACACTTTCCAAATGTGTCGTAAGCGTCACTTCCAATGAGGTCGGCCCACCTGAGCAAATCCGATTACTTTCCATCGTGAGTGGTGCCAGCGGTCGGGTGGCCTTCTCTGGCTCTACTCCGGCTTCCTCAACGCGTCTTGCGAGCCCGGTCGTCCCCCCGGAAACAGATGATGTCGCTCCCGCTCTGAGCGGGTTCAAATCCACATATCCCATGCAAGCGCGCACTGCCTCCATATTCGGGAGAGGCTTGGAACTGTGGAACCTCCCCTCCCAGAATCGCCCCGTGCAGTCATCCTCACGATTGGCACGTCTCGATATCCACCAATTCAAGCTCCTCATGAACCAGGATAAGTCGGCCAGCCGATCCCGCACCACTTCAATCCGTTCTTCGTCGCTTGCGAGCGCCTCTACACGCGCTTCCGGATTCTTGCTGGCACGGGGCGGATGAACTAATAGCCAGCGCCTTGCCACCTCTTCATTCGTCCATTTTTTAGCATCCTGCGGGCGATATTCCACTACCAAATGACAGTGGTTCGACATGAGCGCATAGCCATACGCCTGAACCGAAAAAGCCTTGGTTAACAATAGCAGTCGCTTTTCTATCCACCCACGCCTGTGCGAGTAGTCTCGGCCTGTAAGTGAATCGCGCCCACACAGCCAAGCCCGACGTACGCAGCGGGAGACAATATGGTGAAATCCACCTCGTTCCCGATCAATCAATTGGCTTCTGGCGATAGTCATGGGCTTATTCTGCGTCAGCAAGCACCCCGCGACTAGTGGCATTGCGCTCTATCCCATGTGCGAATCAAGCCATTCGTAAAGGTGGCAATCGGGTGGCAGCGGCTGTGGTAGATGCCTGGTGGCAAGCGTGACAGAGGACACGCACCGGCGCAAATGTGAGGTTCCCGAGCAATGGGTGTCCCATACCGATTGCTATGGGTGTCCCATACCGATTGCCGATGGGTGTCCCATACCGATTGCTTGAGGTTCCCGAGCAATGGGTGTCCCATACCGATTGCTGGTGTCCCATACCGATTGCTATGGTGTCCCATACCGATTGCTATGGGTGTCCCATACCGATTGCCGTCCCATACCGATTGCCGATGGGTGTCCCATACCGATTGCTCTGTTCGCTTGGATGGCTGCTCCAGATGCAGCACGACTCGCCATCTGCGGCTCCCGGCAAGTGTTTGTCTTGCGAGTTCGCGTTCTTTACAGTCATTGGCATTTTTCGCTGCCGATGCCAGCCCTGCCAAAGTATCTCTCACCTTGGTTGCCAACTCTTTATCGATATTGATCGGCTTCGAACGGCGACATTTTCGGTAGTCCTTGATCTCGACCAGCCAGCACACGTCATCAGTAACGCAAACCATGTCGATGGCTTTGGAGCCTGTTGCAACAGATTGGAATTGGTTCCGATAGAAGGCCCATGCATCGTACTTGCCGACCCGGCAGTTATCCGGAAAATGAAACTTCAGAGAACCTTCAGCTATGGTTGTCACGCTTTGGATGCCGTATTTGACGTGAACAAATCCATGAAGCGACCCGACTGATTCAAATCCTCATCAAGCAAGAGCAGGGGGTCTATGGAACCGAGGTCATCGCCCTGGGACACTTCCACACCCGCACCGCCCTGATCTCGTTGCAGCGCGAAGTACCTTGGCCTGACTTGCGCGAACTCATCTTCAAGGAGGATTTCGAACTCCCGCAAGAGAAACAGGCTGTGTGTGGCCACCAGAACCTGCACACCCGCATCACAGATGCCGAGAATCGCCTTGGCGACTTCACGTATCAAGCCCGGATTCAGATTGGACTCAGGCTCGTCCCAGAACAAACATCCCTTGTCAAGCAGGGAGCCAGTGGAAATCAGCCGAACGAGCATGGCGATTTTTCGCCACCCCTCCGCGACCAGCGACATCTCCACATTGCCCGCCTTGAAAGGCCTCAAGTAAAAGCGACCGTTTGTGTCCAGCACAACCTTTCCGCCGAGCTGCTTCTCCAGTGGCTCGATAAGTTGGCGGATAGTCGCTTCCCGAGGACCTCTGACTGCCGGGGCACCGAGCAATGAGCAGGTATCTCGCCAGGTTTCGTCAAACTCCAGATGCCGACCCTCGTAGAGTGGAATGAATCCCGGATACAGAGTCAGCAACTCTCGAGTGGGAAGATACACCGGTCGCTTGTCTTGCCACCCGGAGGGAACGCGACCGACTTTCACCTCGGATTTCGTCTGTGAGGAGAAATGGAATGCCAGCGATGTCGCGGACCGCACAAAGCTCACTTGCACGTCGCTCCTGTTGCGCCCCTTCTGGCGATGCACCAGGCGACCCAACCGGTCCTCCGGACGGAAGACGCTGGTGAGCTTCTCGGCGATACGAGTCTGCAGGAGTGTCTTGGTGGGCGGCTCTGTGCGGCGTCGCAATCCCTCTTCTGCGCTCATGGCCATGACAGCATAGGGGAGCTTGAGCAGATGCGTCTTGCCGGTTCCATTTGCGCCGACAATGATGTTGAGACCTCTGGTGAATTTCAGGTCGGCCTTCTTGAAGACCGTGAAATCAACCACCTTGAGAGATTTGAGCACTTGCCCGTTCTCCACGGAAGCGCGATGGTGCGTTATTGTAAGCCAGAAGGCCGGTTACCTTGCTTCAGCGCTCGCCTGTCGGGAACACATGTACTTGTCCGGTTTTGTAGCGGGCAAGTTGTCCGCCGCCCCGTCGCCCCGTCGCCCCGCGCCGCGAGTCAGGATTACGCGGCTTTCTCAAACGTGAGAATCGCTTCGCGACGAAGGCGATTATCAAGTTTTGCTGTATCCGATTGATTCGAAGGCGGAGGCAGATATCGCCGGTTTGCCGGGAGCTCTCGGGAGCGTCGCGCGGTACAGCGAAGTCCTGCATTACCAGCGACCGCCTCCATGATCATCGCATTGCGAATGAAGGTGCCACGTATAGTATTTTCGCCGACCACATATACCGCTTTTCCATAGGGGGTGACAGAGGACACACACCGGCGCAAATGTGAGGTCCCCGAGCAATGAGTGTCCCATACCAACGGTCATGGGTGTCCCATACCGATTAAAATAAGTCATATGACGAGTTTTACGAGCAAACCAAAAGGCATGAATCAGGGTAAACCGAACCAATCAGATACCGCGTCGAACGCGCTGACATCACTGACAGAATCATTGGCGCGGCCGCTCGGTCTGCCCGCCGACGCTGGTTTGTGGGACATCATGCGCCACGAAGCGCAAGCAATCGCCGCAGTGGAACCGCTCATCGCCGACTACCTGAACGCATCCATCCTCAAGCATTCAAGCTTCGCAGCGGCGCTGTCGCACCAGCTGGTCAGCAAACTTCACAGTCCTTCGCTACCCCCGTCGCTCATTACAGGCATCACCGAAGAAGCCATGGAATCGGATGCGGGCATCGTCCAAGCCGCCGAATACGACATTGCAGCCGTCTATGCACGCGACCCGGCATGCGATGCCCTGAGTATGGCGTTTCTCTTTCTGAAAGGGTTTCACGCGCTCGAGGCACAGCGAATCGCACACTGGCTATGGAGGCATGGACGTCGTGCGCTCGCCAAACTCCTGCAGAATCAGGTGAGCGAACGGCTTGGTGTGGACATGCACCCGGGCGCTCGCCTCGGACGCGGCATCATGCTCGACCATGCCACAGGCATCGTGGTGGGGGAAACTGCGGTCATTGAAGATGACGTGTCCGTGCTGCACTCGGTGACACTCGGCGGGACGGGCAACGAGACCGGCGACCGGCATCCGAAGATTCGTCGTGGCGTACTGCTTTCCGCTGGCTGCAAGATCATCGGAAACATTGAAGTGGGAGCAGGTGCCAAAGTGGGCGCTGGCAGCGTGGTGCTGATGGATGTGCCACCACATGTGACAGTGGCCGGCGTACCGGCGAAAATCGTCGGCAGACCCAAGGATTTGACACCGGCGCTGTCAATGGACCATAGCCTGGAGGGGAGCCGCTCGAATAACGGGTAGTTGGCTTTCGAGTGTCGGTGATTGGTTCGTGTTATTTCAACGCATCGCTTGGCTGAAGAGCACAAGAGGCCGAACGAGGTTGTCACGAAGAGATGCATACGTGAGATTCATACCTGATCTGCCTCGAACCCCACCAGATTGCGCGATGTGCTGCTGAACTCGACCGCTACCAGATGTATCGACTTGCCGAGCATCTGGTACTTGTTCGCATAGCCGCGCTCACGCAGCTGCGCCATGGCCGCGCCTGCCCCGGCTCGCTCCACCACCTTGAACTCGAAGATGTACACCCGTTCGGCAAGGTGTACCGTCAGGTCAGCCCGCCCACGACTGCTGCTGTCCTCCACCGTAATGGTGGCAGAACCCAGAGCGGCCGCGAAATGGGCATAGAACACGCTCGCAAAGTATCCCTCGAAGCGAGCCATGTCGGTGTTGGTGTGCCATTCGTACGGAATGTTGTCGTAGAAGGCTTCAAGGTGCGCCTCGAGTCCATCGGTGTCGCCCGCCGCCAGCAGCTCGCGCAACCGCTTCGCTTCCGCACTGTGAGTGCTCTTCCCCGTCAGCTGCTCCAGCAGCTCCTTGTTCAGACTCAGGCGTACCTCACGATTCGGATAGCCCAGCCGGTAATCAGTGCCGTCCTCGTCCTGATCAACCTCCTTGATGGTCAGGTACCCCGTCTGGAACAGCAGCGCCTCGGTGGCCATGTCGTCCACATCAAAGGTGGACAGCAGTTTTTTATCGGCAAACATGCCGTCCAGCTTCAGCGGGCTGACCTCGCGCTTGCTCAGGGTGTTGATCAGGAAGGTCGGAGAGCCGGTCTCGAACCACCAGGAATCGAATTCGTGGGTGCGGAAGAGTTTGAGCACATCGAAGGGGTTGTACACACTCTCCTCGCCAAGCCAGTTGTAGCCGTTGTACCAGTCGCGGATAGCCTGTCGGTCGAGACCGGGCAGTTCCGCGGCGAACACCTCATCCAACTCCCGATCGGTATAGCCACAGATAGCGGAATAGCGCGGATCAAGGGTGATGTCTTCCAGATTGTTGAGCCCCGAAAACAGGCTGACCTTGGAGAACTTGCTCACGCCCGTGAGGAAGGTGAACTTGACGTGTGCGTCGCTGTCCTTGATGACGGCGTAGAGTCCGCGCAGGAAATCGCGATTGGCGCGCGCCACCTCCGGGGTCTCCAGTGCGTCCAGGATCGGCTTGTCGTATTCATCCACCAGCACCACCACGCGCTGACCCGTGCGCTCATGCAGGGTGCGAATCAGGTGTCGAAAACGGCCCGGTGCCATGTTGTAGCACGGCTCCACCGAAGCCTCTTGCTCGGCAGCATTGAGCAGCTCCATGAGGGCGTTTTCCAATCGACCGGTACTACCGTATTCGTCTCCTCCGAAGCTGAGCCGCACCACCGGATAGCGCACCGACCAGTCCCAGTCCCCGTGGATGGCCAGCCCCCTGAACAGCTCCTCACTGCCCTCGAACAGCTCCTTCAACGTATCAAGGAACAAACTCTTGCCAAAGCGCCGCGGACGCGACAGAAAGTAATGCGTACCCTCCGCCTCCAGCCGCTGCGCCCACGCAGTCTTGTCCACATAGTAGTACCCCTCCTCGCGAATCTTTCGGAAGGTCTGAATACCGATGGGAAGCTTCTTCTTCATGGTCTGTCGATACCGTAACTCACCAAGATTACACCTGATCTGCCTCGAACCCCACCAGATTGCGTGATGTGCTGCTGAACTCGACCGCTATGGTGTTGCCCGCCGCCAACAGGCACCGATTCATACTCAGACGCACCTCGCGGTTCGGGTATCCCAGCCGGTAGTACGTGCTGTCGCCACGCTTCTCGACTGCCCGGATAGTCAGGTAACCGGTCTGGAACAGCAGCGCCTCGGTGGTCATCTCGTCCACATCGGTCGAGACCGGATAGTTCCGCGGCGAACACCCTGTCAAGGTCGTGGTCCGTGTAGCCACAGATGGCGGAATAGCGCGGATCAAGGGTGATGTCTTTCAGGTTGTTGAGTCCCGAGAACAGGCTGACCTTGGAGAACTTGCTCACGCCCGTGAGGAAGCTGAACTTGATGTGTGCGTCGCAAGCCTTGATATTCGAGTAAAGCCCGCGCAGGAAGTTGCGGTTGGCGCGCGCCACCTCCGGGGTCTCCAGTGCGTCCAGGATGGGCTTGTCGTATTCATCCACCAGCACCACCACGCGCTGACCCGTGCGCTCATGCAGGGTGCGAATCAGGTGTCGAAAACGGCCCGGTGCCATGTTGTAGCACGGCTCCACCGAAGCCTCTTGCTCGGCGGCATCGAGCAGCTCCATGAGGGCATTTTCCAATCGACCAGCCCCGCTGTACTCATCCCCTCCGAAGCCGAGCCGCACCACCGGATAACGCACCGACCAGTCCCGGTCACCGTGGATGGCCAGCCCCCTGAACAGTTCCTCGCTGCCCTCGAACAGTTCCTTCAACGTATCAAGGAACAAACTCTTGCCGAAATGTCGCGGGCGTGACAGGAAGTAATGCGTACCCTCCGCCTGCAGCCGCTGCGCCCACGCGGTCTTGTCCACATAGTAGTAGCCCTCCTCGCGAATCTCGCGGAAGGTCTGAATGCCGATAGGAAGCTTCTTCTTCATGGTCTGTCGATACCGTAACTCACGAGGATGACACCTCCTTTGCATCGAACCCCACCAGAGAGCGCGATTCGCTGCTGAACTCGACCGCTATCAGGTATATCGGCTCACCAAGCTCCTGATACTTTTTCGCGTAGCCACGCTCATGCATCTGCGTTATGGCCACGCCTGCCCCGGCTCGCTCCACCACCTTGAACTCGAAGATGTACACCCGTCCCCGATAGCGCACCACCAAATCAGCGCGCCCGTGGCTGCTACTGTCCTCCGCTGTGATGATAGCAGTAGAACCCAGTGCCGCCGTGAAATAGGCATAGAACACGCTCGCGTAATACCCCTCGAAACGGGCGATGTCATTCCTGGTGTGCCATTCATACGGAATGCCGAAGTAGAAGGCGCTAAACAGCTTCTGCATTCCGGCGATGTCGCCTGCCACCATCAATTCGTGGAGCTTGAAGGCGTTCTCGCCCACCTTGGGGTCGCTCGTCAGCTGCGCCAGCAGGCGCTGATTCAGACTCAGGCGCACCTCGCGGTTCGGGTACCCCAGCCGATAGTATGTGCTGTCGCCACGCCTCTCGACTGCCCGGATAGTCAGGTAACCGGTCTGAAACAGCAGCGCCTCGATGGCCATCTCGTCCACATCAAAGGCGGACAGCAGTTTTTTGTCGGCAAACATGCCGTCCAGCTCCAGCGAACTGACCTCGCGCTTGACCAGCATATCAACCAGAAAGGTCGGAGAGCCAGTCTCGAACCACCAGGAATCGAATTCGTGGTAGTCGAACAGCAGCAATACATCGAAGGGGTTGTACACACTCTCCTTGCCAAGCCAGTTGTAGCCGTTGTACCAGTCGCGGATAGCCTGCCGGTCGAGACCGGACAGTTCCGCGGCGAACACCTCGTCAAGGTCGTGGTCCGTGTAGCCACAGATAGCGGAATAGCGCGGATCAAGGGTGATGTCTTTCAGGTTGTTGAGTCCCGAGAACAGGCTGACCTTGGAGAACTTGCTCACGCCCGTGAGGAAGCTGAACTTGATGTGTGCGTCGCTGTCCTTGATGACGGCGTAGATCCCGCGCAGGAAGTTGCGGTTGGCGCGCGCCAGTTCCGGTGTCTCCAGTGCGTCCAGAATGGGCTTGTCGTATTCATCCACCAGCACCACCACGCGCTGACCCGCGCGCTCATGCAGGGTTTCCAGCAAATCTGCAAAGCGTTCGGCAGGCGTATCGGATTCGGCGACCACCTGCGCCCGGCGCTCGGTACGCGCCAATTGCGCCATCAAGTTCGTACGCACGGACCCGAACTCATCAAAGTTACTTCCTCCGAAGCTGAGCCGCACCACCGGATAGCGCACCGACCAGTCCCAGTCCCCGTGGATGGCCAGCCCCCTGAACAGCTCCTCGCTGCCCTCGAACAGTTCCTTCAACGTATCAAGAAACAAACTCTTGCCAAAGCGCCGCGGACGCGACAGAAAGTAATGCTTCCCCTCCGCCTGCAGCCGCTGCGCCCAAGCGGTCTTGTCCACATAGTAGTAGCCCTCCTCGCGAATCTCGCGGAAGGCCTGAATGCCGATAGGAAGTTTCTTTTTCATGGTCTGTCGATACCGTAACTCATCAGGATGACACCTGCTCTGCCTCGAACCCCACCAGAGAGCGCGATTCGCTGCTGAACTCGGCCGGAATGGTGTCGCCCTCCGCCAGCAGGCACCGATTCATACTCAGACGCACCTCGCGGTTCGGGTACCCCAGCCGGTAGTACGTGCTGTCGCCACGCTTCTCGACTGCCCGGATAGTCAGGTAACCGGTCTGGAACAGCAGCGCCTCGGTGGCCATCTCGTCCACATCGGTCGAGACCGGCTGACCCGTGCGCTCATGCAGGGTGCGAATCGGGTGGCCGAAGCGCTCCGGTGCCGTGTCATAACGCGGTTCTACCGAAGCCTCTTGCTCGGCAGTATCCAATTGCGCCATCAGGCTTGTGCACACGGATCCAGGCTCCTTGAAGTTGCCCGACCCGAAGCCGAGCCGCACCACCGGATAGCGCACCGACCAGTCCCAGTCCCAATCCCCGTGGATGGCCAGCCCCCTGAACAGCTCCTCGCTACCCTCGAACAGCTCCTTCAACGTATCAAGAAAGTAGTACCCCTCCTCGCGAATCTCGCGGAAGGTCTGAATACCAATTGGAAGCTTCTGTTTCATTGCGCGTGGGTACCGTAAGCCAGGACAGCAACCGAACAGCTACCGTCCAACTCGCTTTCAGCCACTCCTCAGGCGCAGTATATCGACATGGCGTGGTGCTGACGAAGGTCGCCGACACGCCGCAGGATCCGAATCCCGCGCTCTCGATGAACCATAGCCTGAAAGCCAACCGAATAAATTACAGTTAGTCAATTTCGCCAATCGGTGGCGAAATACACAGAGCACGGACTCACCTGACTTTCGTGTTCGCCCAGCGCATGACATTAACCTGTTGATTTATTGAGTGTTTCCGCAGGTCTCCGGATGGCACATGAATTGCTTGTTCTCCGGCTGAGCACAGGAGTAATTCAATATGAAGGAAAGATCCGCTTTTACCCGCCTTTTCTGGTTCGCGCTTGGCTTGATCTCTCTCGTGATTGGTCTGGTCGGCGTACTTCTGCCACTCTTGCCGGGGATTCCGTTTCTCATTCTCGGGGTGGTCTGCATGTGGCAGGCATTCAAGCGCGACCGCGTGTTCGAGCAGCTTGAATTCGAAGCGCTGGTACGCGAACGTCGCCGACAGCGTTATCTTTGAGGAGATTGAGTGCAGCTCCTGCACAAGGCGGACCACGGGGCCGCAAGGGGACCCTGATTGTTCATAGTTTCCTCAACCCAAGGATGTCGATGCAAGGATTCCGGTGCTGCATCAGGTAGCATACGCATGCACTCGTTTTACATCCAGCCTTGGAGGAGCCTCTGGCATGAGCAATTTCGATCTGACAACCGACCCGCGCATTGATCCACGCATCAGGTCGGTACTGGCTGCATTTCCGCCTGTTGGATGGGCCAACATGGAAAGCCGCGAGGCGGCCCTCGAATCCGTTAACAGCGAGACCGCCAGGAAGCAGGCCGAAACCACCAAAGTGCTGCTTGAAATGTTTGATAACGAAGAAGTGGCACCGTCCACGGGTCTTGCCATCGAACCTCATGTGCTTGACTCGCAACCGGACGGTAATCAGATCCGCATCCAGTTCATCCGCCCGCAGGTGGATGATGCCCTGCCCTGTGTCTATTACATACACGGTGGCGGCATGATCACCCTGTCCTGCTATGACGGCAATTATCGCGCCTGGGGCAAGATCATCGCCGCGCAGGGCGTGGCTGTTGCCATGGTCGATTTCAGGAATGCCCTGACCCCGTCCTCGGTACCAGAGGTCGCGCCCTTCCCCGCCGGCTTGAACGACTGCGTTTCGGGCATCAAGTGGCTGAGCGCAAACGCCGCCGAGCTTGGTATTGATGCCAGGCAGATCATCATTGCCGGGGAAAGTGGCGGCGGGAATCTGACGCTTGCGACCGGTATGCGGCTGCTGCGGGAAGGCGATATTGGCCTCATTCGCGGCCTTTATGCCTTGTGTCCCTACATTGCCGGTTCCTGGCCGCAGGACGCATATCCGTCCTCGATTGAGAACAACGGGATTTTGCTGGACCTGCACAACAATTACGGGGCCATGGCGTATGGCATCGAAGAACTGGAGCGCAAGAATCCGCTCGCCTGGCCCGGGTTTGCCACTGCCGATGATGTGCGCGGATTACCGCCCACGGTGATTAGCGTGAACGAACTCGACCCCTTGCGCGACGAGGGTATCGCCTTCTATCGGCTGCTGTTGCAAGCGGGGGTTCAAGCCCAGTGCCGACAGGTGATGGGCAGCATTCATGGCACCGAGATTCTGCCCAGCATGTGTCCCGAAGTGAGCCGGGAAACCGCGCGCAGCATCGCCGATTTCTGTCGTGGCCTGACCAGGCTACCTCAAGCCTGACTCGGGGCCTGACTCAGGCGAAAATCAAACTGTTGATCCAGGGCAGCCCGAATGCGAGCAGAACGCTGACAATCAGCCCGGCAAGTGCTTTGGCAGCGTCCAGGGATACGGTTCTGAAGGTGCGCTCGAACTTCGTGTCTGCGAGGTAGAGAGACAGCGCGAACTCGCGCCCGGCGAGCAGGCCGAGAAACACCCAAGTGGTGCTCATGGGAATGTTGCTGACTTCCTTGAAAGTCAGAAGCACCAGGCCGTAGATGAAATCGATGATGGTCGCCGCGCGTATGTCCGTGGTGTCGGTCTTGGACAGGACAATCTTCTGAATGGTACCGCCGAACTGATAGAAGATGTATCCCTGCATGGAGATGAGCACCAATACACCGAAGATCAGCCATTCAACTGGCAGTTGTCGCGGCAGATAGACGAATATGTTGGCGAGGTCCTGAATCAGCCACTGGCTCCACAGAAACGCCGTCGAGAGCCACTGCAACACCACCCAGTAGCCGGATATAGGCATGTCGCGTGTGCGGTGAAACCAGGCCGAGGCGCGATGAAAGACGAATCGAAACAGCAGGATGGCGACCACGAAGGCGGTGAGGTAGCCGAGCGCGGACTTGGCGAGCATGGCATGAATGGTGCCGATATCGCTGAAACTGAACACGGTGAGCACGAGAAAGGTGGTGCTCACCGGTACGCCGAGGCGCGTCAGGATGAGCAGCGCGAGCGGTGGGATGACATGAACCCAGCTCAGCCCGCCTTCGGGGACGGGAAATTTGTCGAGGCGCCCGTAGGATACATCACTGGCATTGACGAACCATCCATAGGCAAGCACGGCGCACAGCACACCGGAGCCGAATATCCATAGCAGCCACCAGGGACGGTGGGCGTTGGATGAGAGAAAGGTTCCAAGCGTCTGAATCGAATCGTTGGCGACCACCGCATAAGCCGCCAACAGGAAGCCAACAACCATGTAGATTTCGATCAGGGAAATTGGCCGGGTCTGCGAGTGCCACTTGAGTTCATTTTATCGCGATACACATGTGTCCTGACTCATTAATTTGTAGCAGATGTCAGGAACAGGAAATGCGTTGTCCGCACATCTACCCGCAGTGGCCTGAAAAGACAGGGAAGCTCGAAAATTCGATGGTCTCGAAACCAAGGCATGTTCTGATCAAGTCCATCCGTGGACTTGATCAGATTCGCAAATCAGATGTACGCCGCAGCGGGCACTTCCTTGTGCCCGCCCCTGCGGGCGGCTCCGCCGTGCATTTTTGCTCTCCTGCAAAAATGTCAGCGGGCACTTCCTTGTGCCCGCCCCTGCGGGCGGCTCCGCCGTGCATTTTTGCTCTCCTGCAAAAATGTCAGCGGGCACTTCCTTGTGCCCGCCCCTGCGGGCGGCTCCGCCGTGCATTTTTGCTCTCCTGCAAAAATGTCAGCGGGCACTTCCTTGTGCCCGCCCCTGCGGGCGGCTCCGCCGTGCATTTTTGCTCTCCTGCAAAAATGTCAGCGGGCACTTCCTTGTGCCCGCCCCTGCGGGCGGCTCCGCCGTGCATTTTTGCTGTCCTGCAAAAATGTCAGCGGGCACTTCCTTGTGCCCGCCCCTGCGGGCGGCTCCGCCGTGCATTTTTGCTGTCCTGCAAAAATGTTGTCAATGCCGAAGGAAAAATACCCAAAAGTGCCAAACGAAAAAGGGACAGTTGTGTGTCTTGCACACCGCCCCATGGGGCGGTGCGCAAGACACACAACTTCGCTTTTCATGTCCCCTTCTTCACGTGGGGACTCACCAATGGTCACATCAGGGAACATCGTCATGATCCACGACTTGAAACACCAAGGATTGAGCGTCTCGGCCATCGCCAAGCACACGGGACTCAACCGCAAAACCGTGTACAGGCACCTTGAACGGGGGATGATGCCCGCCACCTACCGCCCGAGAGCGCCGAAGCCGCGGCTGCTCGACCCCTATACCGACTACCTTGCCAAGCGCCTGTCCGACCATCCCGGACTGTCCGCTCGCCGCTTGTTCCGAGAAATCCGCGAACGCGGCTATATCGGGGGCTACTCCACAGTCACCGACTTCCTGCGAGCAGTGCGCTCGCCCGTGGAGGCAGCCTTCGAGCGCCGTTTCGAGACACCGCCCGGGCAACAGGCGCAGGTCGATTTCGCGCACTTCAAGTTCACCTTCGAGGATGACCCCGATACCACCAGAGTCACCTGGCTGTTCCTTATCGTCCTCTCTCACAGCCGCTGGATGTGGGGACGGTTCGGATTTGACCAAAACCTCCAGACCGTGTTGCGGTGTCATATTGAGGCGTTTGAGGCTCTACGCGGGGCACCGTCTCACATCCTCTACGACCGCATGAAGACCGCAATCACCGGCGAGCACTCAGACGGTACCGTGAATTACAACCCTTCTCTGGTCGCCATGCTCGACCACTACGGCGTGATACCCCGCGCCTGCCGCCCCTACCGTGCCAAGACCAAGGGCAAAGTCGAAAGACCCTTCCGCTACATCCGTCAGGACTTCGCGCTCGCTCGAACATTCCACAACCTGGATGACCTCAATGCGCGCTTCCAGCTGTGGCTCCATACCTGCGCCAACGCCCGAACCCACGGCACCACCGGGTGCGTTGTCAACGAGGCGTTCGACACCGAGCGGACAGCTCTCCTGCCGCTCCCGAAACGCCCCTTTGATCCCCCGCTCTCCGTCACCAGGCGGATCTCTCGTGACGGCATGGTCTCGGTAGGCGGAAACTTCTACAGTGTGCCTGATGCCACACGCGCGCGCTCTATCGAGGTGCGTACACACCCAGGCCGTCTGGTCATGCTCGAAGACGGCATCGAGATAGCCGAACACCCAATCCTTGCAGGAAAAAATCGCCGCCGCGTCGAACCGGGGCATCGCACACCACCCCCCGTGGGCGCGCCGCAACACGCGCTCCTACCACCCGCTCAGCGACCGCTCGACTTCTACGCAGCCGTCGGGGAGCGGCTCGCACACGGGGAGGATACGCCATGAACGGAATCCTTGACCGCATCCAGGCCAGCCTCGTCGGACTCGACATGCCGTGTGCACTCGAATCTCTTGACGAGATCGTCCGCAACATCGAACTCGGACACATCGGCGCGCTCGAAGCTGTCGACCACCTGCTCTCCGCCGAACTCAATATCCGTGAAACCCGACGCATCGGGGTCGCCCTCAAAACCGCAAGACTCAATCCCCACAAGACGCTCGAATCCTTCGACTTCACCTTCCAACCCTCCATCGACCGCGAACGCATCCTTGCGCTCGCCCAACTCGACTTCATCCGTCGCGCCGAGGTCGTCCACCTCCTCGGCCCCCCAGGCACCGGAAAGAGCCACCTCGCTCTCGCTCTCGGCATCGCCGCTGTCAGCGCTCGCAAAAGCGTCTACCGAACCACGCTCGCCGAACTCGTCGATGCGCTCGCAAAGGCCCACAGGGAAGGTCGCTTACCCCAAAAAATCCGCTTCTACAACCGCCCCTCACTGCTCATCGTCGACGAAATCGGCTATGTCTCCATCGACTCCGGAGGTGCCAACCTCTTCTTCCAACTCGTCAACGCCAGATACGAAAAGGGTGCCATGATCCTCACCTCAAACCGCGGCTTCGCCGAATGGGGTGAACTCTTCGGGGACCCAGTGCTCGCTACCGCCTTGCTCGACCGACTCCTCCACCACGCCGTCGTTATTCGCATCGAGGGAGCCAGCTACCGCCTCAGAAAACACACCGAACTCATCCCGGAACATATCCGCGCTAATGCCCAAATCTCCCCTCCTCCGCCTCCAAAACGACGCGGAAGACCACCAAAAAAATCACCCATCCAACCAATATGAACACCCAACAACATCACCCCAAAACTGTCCCTTTTTCATTTGGCACTTTTGTCCCTTTTTCGTTTGGCATTGACAAATGTGCTGATTTGCTCGCAGATTCAATGCCTTACGGCACTGAATCTGGCGGCGCGGCCGCTACCTCGCCATCGCGCACTTCACGCAAGCGGCAAATCAGATGCACAACAGGACTCGCCCGCCCGTTGCCTCCGATTTCCGGTAGGCTTGCAGGAAGCCCCGCGAAAGGAACAGAGCCTTGAACAGTCATCCCGACACAGCCGTACCCGTACCTGCCGCCACCGTGCTCGCCATTCGCGACGGCGAAGTCGGCCTCGAGGTCTTCATGATTCAGCGCCACCACAAGATGGCCTTCATGTCCGGTGCCTTCGTGTTCCCGGGCGGCAAGACAGACGCACAGGACGAAGAGCTGCGCCTGCGGAGTCGTTGCGATGGCCCCGAAGATGCTCTCTGCGTGTATCGCATCGCGGCGCTGCGAGAGGCGTTCGAGGAGTGCGGCGTACTGCTCGCGCGTCGAGCGGGTCAGGCATCACTCATCGACGGCGAAGCAGCCTCCGCACTCGCACCCTGGCGCGACCGCCTGCACAAGGGCGATGTCGGCCTGTATGACTTTCTGATCAAGGAAGATCTGCGCCTCGCCTGCGACCTGCTGACTCGCTTCGCACACTGGGTTACTCCGGTGGATGTGCCACGAAGATTCGATACCCAGTTCTTTCTCGTCCCGGCACCAGAGGATCAGGTTCTGGCGCATGACGGCCATGAGTCGGTGAATTCGCTCTGGATCAACCCGCAAGCAGCCATGGATGCCGAGCGAGAAGGCACCTTTCATATCACCTTCCCCACCCTGAGCAATCTGCAGAAGCTGGCCGAAACCCGCACAGTCGCAAAGGCCATCGATGCAGCCAACGCATCGCAGATCGTCAAGGTTCTGCCACGCAAGGAGATACAGGGCGATGACGAGTATCTGGTGCTGCCGGAGGCGGCTGGCTATCCGGTCAGCCGCATGAAGATACCGAAACGCTCAGGGGCGCGTCGCAACCCGGCCAACTGGACGCAAGCGCCTGAAAAATGAACAGAACTTGCCTCAACGCCGACCTGCCCGATTCACGCCCTTGGCGTACCCCATGGCGGCACATCCATGTGCCGCACGGGAAACTCTGTTATTCAGAGTTTCCCTATCAGGAGCCGAAATCGTCGAAGCGGATATTGTCAGGCTCTACCCCCAGATTGTCGAGCATCGAGAGAACAGCCGCAATCATCGGTGGTGGCCCACACAGGTAATACTCGCACTCCTCGGGAGCCGGATGGTCTTTCAGGTAATTATCAAGCACCACCTGATGAATGAATCCAAGATGTCCATCCCAGTTGTCTTCGGGCAAGGGGTCTGAAAGGGCGACATGCCACTCGAAATTGGGAAACTCGCGTGCCAGCTCGTCAAAATCCTCCACATAGAACATTTCCCTGAGGCTGCGGGCACCATACCAGTAGCTCATGCGGGTCTTGCGCCCGAGTCGCTTGAGTTCATCGAATATTTGCGAGCGTAGCGGTGCCATGCCGGCCCCACCGCCAATCCAGATCTTCTCGGCATCCGTATCATTGACGAAGAACTCGCCATAGGGCCCGAAAGCCGTCACCTTGTCACCCGGCTTCAGCCCGAAGCAGTAGGACGACATCTTGCCGGGCGGAAAACCGGTACCCGGCGGCGGTGAGGCGACGCGAATATTGAACTTGAGGATGCCCTTTTCCTGTGGATAGTTGGCCATGGAATAGGCGCGAATAGTAGGCTCCGGCACCTCTACCTCGTTATCCCACACGCGAAAGCGTTCCCAATCTCCGCGATATTCGTCTTCGACCTCGATCTCCCGGTAGTGCATCCGGTAAGGCGGGATTTCCAGCTGCACAAAGCCCCCGGCCTTGAAATTGACATCTGCGCCCTCGGGCAGCTTGAGGTTCAGCTCCTTGATGAAAGTCGCGACATTGTGGTTATCAACCACCTCGCACTCCCATCGTTGTACGCCGAAGGCATCTTCCGGCACCTGAATACGCATCGACTGCTTGACAGCCACCTGACAGGAGAGCCGCCACTGCTCGCGAATCTCCCTGCGCGAAAAGTGCCCTTCCTCGGTGGAGATAATCGAGCCGCCGCCTGCAAACACCTGACAGCGACATTGCCCGCAGGTGCCCCCGCCTCCGCAGGCACTCGAGAGAAATATGCCCTGCCCCGCCAAGGTGCCGAGCAACTTGTCACCGGCCGGTACCGAAATAGTCGATTCATCGTTGAGGTTGATCTCTACCTCGCCACTCGCCACCAGGCGCATACGCGCGATCAGGATAATCGCCACCAGAAAAAGCACGGTTCCAGTGAACATGGCCACGCCCAAAAGCACAGTCGTGCCCGTCATATGTCAGTCTCCTGTTGCTTGAAGTAATGCACATGCATTTCAGATGTCGATGCCACCAAAGGACATGAAGCAGAGCGCAATGAGCCCGACGGTAATGAAGGTAATCCCCAGACCGCGCAGTCCTCTGGGCACATCACTGTACTTGAGCTTCTCGCGCACACCCGCGAGTGCCACGATGGCCAGTGCCCAGCCGATGCCGGCACCGGCACCGAAGACAGTGCTCTCGACGAAGGTGTAGTCACGCTCCACCATGAACAGCGACGCACCGAGAATCGCACAGTTCACCGTAATCAACGGCAGGAACACACCCAGGGCGTTGTACAGAACGGGCACAAACCGGTCGAGGAACATCTCCAGAATCTGCACCATGGCCGCAATCACGCCGATGTACGAGAGATAGCCGAGAAAGCTCAGGTCCACATCGGGAAAGCCTGCCCAGGCCAGGGCTCCGTCACGCAGCAGCAGGTTGTATATGAGGTTGTTGACCGGCGTGGTGATCGCCAGCACCAGAATCACGGCGATGCCGAGCCCCAGCGCCGTCTCGATCTTCTTGGAAATGGCAATGAAGGTGCACATCCCCAGAAAATAGGTGAGTGCCATGTTCTCGACGAAAATAGCCTGCACGAACAGGCCGAGATACTGCTCCAGCATCTAGTAGGCCTCGCGATATTGCAGGTTGGGCGCGATTTCATATTCAGGCGCTTCTGTCTGGCTCGGCTTCCACTCACGCAGCGCCCAGATGAGCAGGCCGATGATGAAGAACGCCGAAGGCGACAGCAGCAGCATGCCGTTGGGCACGAACCAGCCGCCGTTGTTCACCGTCTTCAGGATTTCAATGCCCATGAGCGTACCGGAACCCAGCGGCTCGCGAAAGATCGCTACCAGAATCAGAATCACGCTATAGCCGAGGGCATTACCGAGACCATCAAGCGCCGACAACCCGGGCGGGTTCTGCATGGCGAAGGCCTCGGCGCGACCGAGCACAATGCAGTTGGTGATGATGAGCCCGACAAACACCGAGAGACGCTTGCTGATGTCATATACAAGGGCTTGCAAGACCTGATCCACAATAATCACCAGCGATGCGATGATGGTCATCTGCACGATGATACGAATGTTGGTCGGTATGTGGTTGCGCACCAGCGAAACAGCCACATTGGAGAGCGTGGTGACAAAAACCACCGCCGCACACATCACCAGCGTGTTCGACATGCTGATGGTCACCGCCAGCGCCGAGCAGATGCCCAGCACCTGCAGGGCGATGGGATTGTTGTCGAAGATGGGATCTACCAGAGCTTTCTTGCCGGTAGTCATATCAATGCACCTCTCCTGTCGTCACTAACTGATCTCTTGTCATTTCATCAACCTCATCAAACGGATTCGCTGCCTCTGAGGCGCTGCAGCATGGGGCCATAACCGAGTTCACCCGTCCAGAACTCGATCAGATACTCGACACCCCGACTGGTGAGCGTGGCACCCGACAAAGCGTCAATTTCACTGGCATCACCGGAACGCGTCTTGACCAACCGCACGGACGGCGCACCTTCGGCATCAAACAGCGAAACTCCGCTCCAGCTCTCCTTCCACCTGGCATTATCCACCTCGCCACCAAGACCCGGGGTCTCCTTGTGGGTGTAGAAAGACAGGCCGACGGCACTGGTGAGGTCGCTGTCGATAGCAAGAAATCCGTAGAGCGTCCCCCAGAGACCATAGCCTCGCACCGGAATCACCAGTTGCTCGATCTCGCCCGCGGCATCGCGCTTGAAGTACACGAGACCGACGCGCTCACGCCGTCCGAGCGTGGCAATGTCTTCCTCCGCGGTGAGATTGCGCGAAGATTCCGGCATACGCGCCGCCCGCAGCTGGTCATACAGCTCCGGATCCACCGATTCGGTGAACATGCCCGTATCCAGATCTACGGCACGCACCTCGAATGCCGCGAAGAGTTCCGCCGCCCCGCGGCCTTGTGCGTCAGTCGCAGCCCCTTCGGGCAACAGACCGGCGGCACGCAGGATATTCTGCTGACGGTCGAGCGCCTTGTTCACCTCCTGCTGCGGCTTGAGAGTGACCGCAGTGAACGACACGAGAATCGAGCACAGCAGGCACAGGGCCACCGATACCAGCAAGATATTCCTGATGCCCTCACGAGGTCCGAGCGGCACGGGCAAGTCTCCTTTTCATATTGGATCGCACCACGACATAGTCGATGAGCGGTGCAAACAGATTGCCAAACAATATCGCCAGCATCATGCCTTCCGGGAAAGCCGGGTTGACGATACGTATCAGGGCGCACATGAAACCTATGAGCGCACCATAAATCCATCGCCCCCGATTGGTCATCGCCGCCGAGACCGGGTCGGTCGCCATAAACACGGTTCCAAAGGCAAAGCCGCCGATCACGAGATGCCAGTACCAAGGCATGGAGAACATGGGATTGGTGGAACCAGCACCAATCCAGCCCAGCACCAGCACCGTGCCGACCATGCCGAGCACCACCCCCGACATTACCCGCCAGGAAGCAATACGATTGATCAGCAATATGGCAGCTGCAATCATGATGGCAAGCGTCGAGGTCTCGCCCATGCTGCCGGGCATGAAGCCGAGAAAGGCATCCAGCCACTCGACACCGTAGGGATTGCCAATGGCCGCATTGCCGAGGGGCGTGGCGCGCGTATAGCCATCGACTGCCACCCAGACACTGTCACCGGACAGATGCGCCGGGTAGGCAAAGTACACGAAAGCACGTGCCGTGCAGGCCGGATTGAGGAAGTTCTTGCCGGTACCACCGAACACTTCCTTGCCGATCACTACGCCGAAAACAATACCGCTGGCGGCAATCCACAAGGGGACATCGGCGGGCAGTATCAGCGTGTACAGGATGCTGGTGACGAAAAACCCTTCATTGACTTCGTGGCCACGCTTGGCCGCGAACATGATCTCGAAGAAAATGCCGGAGACAAATACCACCAGATACAGCGGAATAAAATAGGCCAGCCCGTGCAGCAGGTTGTCCCAGGCGCTGCGGGGATCGTAATCGGTGAGCATGTCCAGAAACACTGCGCGCCAGTTATCGACCGTATCAATGCCACTGGCGGCCATGGCGAGGTTGGCCTGGTAGCCGACATTCCAGGCACCGAAGATGCCGGGAATGAAGGCGCACAGCCACACGGTGATCATGATGCGCTTGAGATCCAGACCATCGCGCACATGCGACGGACCGTCGGTCACCCGGCCCGGGGAATAGAGCGCCGTGTCTATGGCTTCGTAGAGTGGATAGATGGCGTGCAGGCGACCGCCCTTCTCGAAGTGCGGTGCCAATCCATCAAGAAACCCGCGAAGACGCGCCACAACTAGCCCTCTTTTTCGATAGTGGTGAGCATGGAGCGCAGCACCGGGCCATACTCGTACTTGGCTGGACAGGCGTAGGTGCACAGTGCCAGGTCTTCTTCATCAAGCTCGAGGCAGCCAAGCCCGATGGCGGTATCTATATCGCCCACCAGAAGCGCACGCAACAGCTGGGTTGGCAGTATGTCGAGCGGCATCACGGCCTCATGGATGCCGATAGGCACCATGGCGCGCGGACTGCCGTTGGCTGTGGTGGTGAATCTCGGCTGCTTGCCAAGCCAGTGCGACAGATACACCGGCAATACCGAATGCTTGTGCCTGCCCGGTGTCAGATAGCCGAAGAGTTTGCGCTCGGTGTCTTCCGGCAGCACACTGATCTGGGAATGCAGACGTCCGAGAAAAGCGAGTGCCCCGCTGGCTTGATGCCCGCTCAGCACAGAGCCGGAAATCACCCGCAGCTGCTCATTGTCTGTGTCCACGAGCTGTCCGGCCAGCAACTCCGGGATGCAGGCACCAAGCCTGGTGCGTACCAGCCGCGGTGCCTTGATACCCGGGCCGCCGAGCGCGACCACCCGGCGCACATCCAGAATGCCTTGCGTGAACAGCTTGCCGATTGCCATGACTTCCTGATAGCCGATCGACCAGACAGTCTTGTCGGCATCTACGGGATCAAGGAAATGCACATGTGTCCCGGCCAGCCCCGCCGGATGCGGACCGGCAAAACGCTCAACGCGCACCTGCGGGTGGTCCATGTCCGGCTCGCTGGCAGCCGCGTCCATACAGACGAAGACCGGCCCGTCGGTAAGCCGGGTCAGGGCCATAACGCCCGAGGTCAGATCAGCCGGGCGTTCGGCAATCACAACATTCGCGTCCGCCGCCAGTGGGTTGCTGTCCATGGCGGTGACGAAGATCGAGCGCGGTGTCTGCTCCGGGCTCGGCACGTGGCTGAATGGTCGGGTTCTGAAAGCAGTCCAGAGACCGCTCGCCATGAGATGCCGAGCGATATCCGTACGCGACAGGCGAGCAAGTGGAGTCGGGCTCTCGATGAAGGGCACTTCACAGGCATCGTCTTCGATATCAACGACAACCGAGAGCAGGGCGCGCTTGGCACCACGATGCACAGCGCTGACGCGACCCGTGGCCGGTGATGCATGGAAGACACCGGGCCTCTTGCGATCCGCGAACAGAGGCTGTCCGATACGCACGGAATCGCCTTCCTGCACGGCCATGCCAGGACGCGTTCCGTGGAAATCGCCACCGAGCAGCGCAACGCTCGACAGCGCCTCGCCGGCTTCGATTTCCTGGCGTGGTGCACCCTCGATTGGCAGGTTGACTCCGCGTCTGAGCTGGATCATCGATCTGTGCTGGTATCGGCTATCTCAACTCAGGCAGGCGGGGTGCCCGATGCCCGCACTGAAGTCGTTCTGATGATCCTGTTGGCCACTGATATGTCATCAACAATGAAGAGAAAATGTCAGGTTCGTGCCGGGCGATGCATGCCGGATATGTCCGGCGATACACACCCACACGGCGACGAACCTGAAGAGCCCTGATTATACAGATGCTCCCGGACTTGTACGCAGCAAACCGGGCCAAACCGGGCGTTGTGTATCCCCATGAGGCAACCCCATGAGGCCTGTCGGAAAGTGACTGCTTATGCCCTGAACCGAAAACACCCGTGAAAGCCGAGCGGCAGGGGACCGGGAAGCCGGGCAATAGCCAGCGGTCCATCGGCAAGGTGGGCGGCATCGAACACCTGAAGGCCAGTCTCGCCACGCTCGTAATCAAGAAAGGTGCCGATCAGCCACCCCTGATCTTCCCGGCCTCCCTTGCCTTGTGACGGGACGAACAGGTGCTCTTCCGGAATCTTGCCGTCACCGAGATCGAAGTGCTCATGTACGCCGCGCACGAGGTCACGCTTGACGAGGGTGCGGAAGTACCAACCCTGTCCGGGCGCATTTCCGAGGTGATACACATAACGGTTTCTCTGCCCCACTACCGCGGGAGACACCTGCGGGAAGTCGGCACCTTCGGAGGTCAACTCCATATGCGCACTCCCCGAGGGGTCGAGGCGCATGCGCGCATAGCCACCGCCCGAGAAGTCCGCGAGCTCCCCGCGCATGACCTGTCGCAGGGAATCGAACACCAGGCGCGGATGCTCGGCAAGGCACTGATCGAAGTGAATGCTGCCATCCGCGTCCTCCCATCCGTTGCCGTGGTGGAATCCGAACGCCGGTGGCAGATCGTACCAGCGGCGATCATCAAAATCATCCTTCGCCACTACCAGTACGCGCGAACCGAGCTGCGGCCGCCAGTGGTGTGCATCAAGAAAACTGGTGTGACCGGCTGGCTCAAAAACGAGCGGCGGCAAGAGGAACACCAGATGTCGCCGGGTGACGACAAAATCGTGCAACATGCCCAGTGGCGCAACCGGTACCAGGGCCATCTTCACCAGCCTGCCCTGCGGCGAGATGTGATAGAGCACAAGCGTGGAATGATTGCCTGCGTCATAGCCGAATGCCCACAGTGTGCCGTCCGCTTCACGTTTGGGGTGCGCGGTAAATGGCATCCCCGCAAGCCCTTCGCCCCAGGATTTGAACCCCTGCCACTCCAGTGTCTCGGCATCAATCAGGCTCGCCGAACCACCTTCCCACAGGGCCAGCAGCTCACCATGATGTTCGAGCACCGAGATATTTGCGCTGTTGAGGTCATCGGGTCGCGCCACCGGCGCAGCGTCCGGTACCAGAGTGCCGAAGGCCGGATACAGCCGCCTGCCCGCCGCATCCTCGGCGCGCAGTTTCGGCGTGGCAATCAGGCGCGCCCTGTGACGCACAACTCCATCCTGCATTCGGAACTCCTGCAACATGCCGTCGCCGTCAAACCAGTGCTGATAACGAAGTCCGTGGCGGTCGTGCATGGCCGGACCGTTCCTCCAGAAAGTTCCTTCGAGCTCCCTGGGCCAGGTACCCTGGATACGCAATACGCCTGAATCAACGGAATCGAAGGGCGGCGTGGCCCAGCCAAGGAGCCTCGGATCTGCCGCCAGCGCACTGACAAAGGCCGCGCCCTGGTCCGCTGCCTGCGGCGCGGAGGCGAGGAGCGAACGACTCAGACCCACCGAGATGCCGAGCAGACTACAGGCCTTGATAAAGTCTCTTCGTTGCATCACCGTGAACCTCGCCTGAATCAGTACTTGATCGCCCCTGACGCGGTCGCACTCGCCTCGTCGGCGACGAGCGTGACGGCGGCATCCTTGAAGCTCGGCGGCCCCATGAAACCCATGGCATCGTTGGAAAAGGCATAGCCTTCGGTGGGAATGCCAAGCGCATTGCGGTCAATCTCGCCGTTATCATTCTCATCGTGATAGGCGGTCAGCGCGTAGTCGCCGGGCGGCAGATCCTTGAACACCACCTGGATATTGCCGACACGGGCAGGCAGGTTGAAGGCGTAGCGGGAACCAGCCTCATCAGGAAATTTGACACCGGGGGTTGGCTGATGGATACCAGCATAAATTCGCCCATCAGCGGAGCGAATGCCGGTGATCTCGACGACAAGGTCGCCGGCAAAAACCGGCGTGGTCAGAAAGATGAGCGCACAGAGCGCAGAACGGATGAATGTGCGTTGCATGATGAGTCCTCGGGTGATTGGGTGATGGGGGTGTGACAAGACTGATTGCCCTGTTCGATAATTTGTACACTTGGTATGTTCTGATCAAGTCCATCCGTGGACTTGATCAGATTCGCAAATCAGAAATACAATTCTGATTTGCTCGCAGATTCAATGCCTTACGGCACTGAATCTGGCGGCACATCCATGTGCCGCACGGGAAACTCTGTTATTCAGAGTTTCCCGTGCAGTATGCGGCAGGCGTGTGCGAAGCGCGCCAGCGCCACAAGAGGCATTTCGTGAATATCAAGGAAATTTCGCCTGTTGCAGTCGGAGCGCGTTTCACGATGCGCGAATGGCTGCGTCAAGTGATCTCCTGGCGCCATGTTGCCATCCTGACGGTGGTGATTCTCCTGTTCGCCCAGACCGGGCCCTTCGGCACCTATACCCGCCTGTCGGGCGAGGCAAGGTTCCTGTACTGGCTCCTGGCCATCGGCGGCAACTGGGCACTCGGCCTGTTCGCGGCATCGCTGCGTACGCACCTGATGACGACCGCAGGCATGGCGCGACAAATCGGCCTTGTCATCAGTGCGCTGCTGATGGCGCTGCCCGGCACGGGTCTGGTGCTGCTGCTCGAAGCCTGGCTGGCCGAGCCGCTGCACATGGCATCCGAACTCGCCTATGTCTATGCCTCGGTGGCGCTGATACACACGGTGCTGGGATATCTGGTTCAGCACCTCCTGTCTCGCGGTCTCGGCAGCGAAACAATCGAGCCAGCGCAAGTGCCTGCTACGACACCACGGTTTCTGCAGCGCTTGTCCCCCGAGCTCGGGACGGGGCTTGTGCATCTGCGTATGCGCGATCATTACGTGGAAGCGCGCACGGAACGCGGCGCTGAACTGGTGCTCATGCGCTTCGGCGATGCCCTCGAGGAGCTTGACGGACTTGATGGCATACGCGTGCACAGGTCACATTGGGTCGCCACCAACGCCATCAAGGCAGTCATTCGCCAGAGCGGCAGGCTGTTTATCGAATTGCGCAATCATGAGCGTGTGCCGGTGAGTCGCTCGTACCGGCATCTGGTCGAAAAAGCAGTTGCGGACAGACAGGTGCGCGACTCGCACATGCCTTGATCAAATCCATCCGTGGACTTGATCAGACTCGCAGATTCAATGCCTGGCGGCATTGAATCCGGCGGCATGTCCGTGCGCCACACGGGGAAGCCCGGTTGCCCGGAGTTTCCCTTGCAGGGAATCCCACATCACTTGACCGAATAGTCGCACAGGGACTGCGAACCCGATACGGCAGGATGAACTTCCTCATCTTGCGAGAGCCCTTTGCTCATGAAAGCCTTCGAACTCAGGCGCCTCGAACCCTACAGTCGGTTGAGCGCACAGCAGCTCATGGATCTGGTGACCTGTTGCCAGGAACTCTCCATCGCCACCGGACGTCGCTTTGAAGTTCGCGGCCAGACCATGCGCGGACAATGCTTCCTGCTGCACGGCAGTGTGCAGATATGTGCCCCCGGCAAGCGTCATGCACAAATTCTCGAGACAGTCGATTACCGCGACCCGCGCGCGCGCCGACCCCTGCTCAGCACGGAAGTGCCGGAACGACACATAATCACCCAATCAAAATCGCGCATCCTGGTGGTGAATACTGAAGTGGAGCGCCGCGCGGGCAGCGTACAGGTCACGCCCATAGGTGCCAGCGACGAGAGCACCTGGATGAAGGTGTTTCTTGGCAGCGCAGTGACCAGAAAGCTGACCCCCACGGATCTGCGCGATCTGTTTCGCGAGTTTACCTCCGAGCCAGCCAAGGCCGGGCAGGTGATCGGCGAAATCGGAGAGCAATCGTCGCGGTTTCACGTCATCAAGAAGGGTCAGGTGCGCATATCGAATCAAGTCACCCTGGCCGTACTCGGGCCGGGAGAATTCTTCGGCGAAGACAGCCTGATCAGGCACTGTGTACGCAACGCACACATCCGCATGCTCAGCGACGGCGAGCTCCTGTCTATCGGCGCAGAGGCCTTTCGCCGCCTGCTGCGTACGCGATTCGTTCGCAGCCCGAGTCGGGAGATGTCGCCGGTGCGCGTGAATCTGGTGGATGATGCGTATCCGAAGGACAACACGACGCACATGAATATCCGGCTCGCCTCGCTGAGAAGCAGCTTGCATCTGTTTGATCCCGACCTGAAGTATGTGCTGGCCGGTCAGCAGCTGGATGTGGAACTGGCCGCGTTTATACTGACCCATCACGGATTTCAGGTATTCGCGGAAACCTGTGCGTAGAATCATGCGGGATAGCACACGAGTAAAATCATGGCAGCACACATAGACCGCATCATCAACATCGCAGATACCCTGCTGCGCTCACTGTGCGGGGTGCCATCGCCGGGCGCTCGGCCCGTGCCGCGTGAGAATTCGGACACCGGGGAACCCTGTGAGCCGACCCTTGACGAGAGCGAGAAACGTCATTCGCGCGGCTTGATGCGCGTCAACCATACCGGTGAAGTCTGTGCACAAGCCCTCTACGAAGGGCAGGCGCTGACCAGCCGCTCGCCGGATATCAAGGCGCATCTCAGGAGCGCGGCGGCAGGTGAGCGCGACCATCTGTCATGGTGCGCCGACCGTCTCACCGAACTCGGCGGCAAGCCAAGCATCCTGAATCCGGGCTTCCATGCCGCCTCCTTCCTGCTTGGCAGTGGCATCGGACTGCTCGATGAGAAGATCGGACTCGGATTCGTGTCGGCCACCGAAGAGAGCGTGGTTGAGCACCTCGACCGCCACCTGCAATCGCTGCCGACAAGCGATGGCCGCAGTCGCGCCATTCTCGCCGCCATGCGCGACGAAGAATCGGCACACCGCACCGACGCACTCGCTGCCGGCGGCCTGGAGTTCTCGCCGGGTGTCAAGCGCTTCATGCGCCTGGCATCGAAGGTCATGACCACAACCACGTATCGCGTGTGAGCCTTCCCCGGGCTCTCTGCCAGATTATTCGCACATCTTTCGTCACCAACAGCGGAACCCATCATGTCGGCAACAGATGAACTTCTGGCCAGAAACGCGCGCTACGCCGAGCAGTTCACACAAGGCGACGCACCGGGCGCACCTGCCAAAGCGGTCGCAGTGGTCACCTGCATGGATGCGCGTTTGGAGACGGGTCGGCTTCTGGGTCTCGAAGAAGGAGAGGCGCATGTGATCCGTAACGCCGGCGGCGTAGTCAGCGACGATGTGCTGCGCTCACTGGTAATTTCACAGCGCTTGCTCGGTACGCGGGAGATTGTGCTCATCCACCATACAGATTGCGGCATGGCGAAATTCAGCGACGAAGAATTGAAGGCACAGATTGAGGCCGAAACCGGTATGCGCCCGGCCTTCGCCTTCGAGACATTCGCCGACGAGACGGAAGATGTACGTCAATCCATGCGCCGCATCAGGCATTGCCCCTTCATCCCCTTCAAGGATGCTGTGCGCGGATTCGTCTATGACGTAAAGACGGGCAAGCTGAACGAGGTTACCTGACGCTGGCCTGACACTGGTGCAGCCCGGCAGCAGCGCAATCCGCTCGGTGTGCGCTCGGTGTACGCTCGGTGTACGTCAGACCCGACTGTGCGTCCACCCCCAACATGCGCACTCAGCACCGTCGCCTCTATCTCGACGGTTTTTTGGCGGGATAGCGTGGGCGGTGGTCACAACATACGCCTTCAGCACCGTCGCCTGAGGTGGTCGGGGTTGTTCAGACAGTTTGAGGGCAAAGCCAAGGGAATTTTTTGATGAATAAATGCCCTCAATAGTAACTTATGGTTTGTGGGTTTGATGAATGAGCGCTGCTCACTCTCACGCTCCGGTGTAGCCCGCTGCGCGCGCAGGGAGCGGAGCGACCGGAGCGCGCAGCGGGCTACACCGGAGCGCGCGGTCATGTGGCCACCCCTCCAGCGCAAGGCTTTGCTTTCTCAAAATACACCTCGGCGGGCGTTCTTCCATTGAATGTCATGTGCGGGCACCTGTGATTGTAGTACTCCATCCAGCGCGCGATCACGCGCCGCGCATGGTGTCCCCCCGTCAACTCTTCCAGATATACAGCCTCGTACTTCAGAGACCTCCACAGCCGCTCTATGAATCGGTTGTCTATCCACCGACCGCGACCATCCATACTGATCCGTATGCCAGCATCACGCAGTACCTCAAGGTACGCATCGCTCGTGAACTGGCATCCCCTGATCGGTATTCGAGATCTCCGGTGTCCCGTGCCGCTCCAATGCCTCCTTCAGTGCGCTCACGCAGAAACTCACCTCCAGTGTGTTATCCAGCTCCCACGACAACACAAACCGGCTCGACCAATCCATCATCGCTACCAAGTACATGTATCCGCCACGCATCGGGATGTACGTGATGTCCGAACAGAGCACCTGGCCGGGCACAATATCCTTCATGTTCCCAAGGAGATACGGATACACAGTGTGCCCGGGAGCCGAATGCGAGGTGCGTACACCAGGATGCACCGTCCGCCAGTTCACCACCGCCATCAGACTCCGCGCTCGCTCACGCCCCACATCGTGACCGAGCTGCTTCAAGTGCCAACTCACCCGCCGCGTCCCGTAGTACGGAAAGTCCATGTACAACCGCTCCACCAGTGATTGCAGCAGCAGCGTCTCCGCATCCGCGCCAATCGGACGGTAGTACACCGATGCCCGGCTCACGCCCGCCAACTCGCAGGCGCGCGATACCGACATATCGACCGACTCCCGCACCACCTTTAACTTCTCCGCTCGCCCGAGAACTCCAAACCCTTGCGAAAAAAATCCCGCTCTACCGTCAACTCTCCTATCCGCGCATACAGCATCTCAACCAGCTTCTCGTTCTCTCGCCCTGGCTTCAAGAATCTGCGTCAGCTTGCTGAACGCAGGTCTTTATCTCAACCAGCTTCTCGTTCTCTCGCCCTGGCTTCTCTATACCACCACGCCGAAACACTTCTAATAGCCCATCCAGGGCCTCCGACTTCCACTTCCCTACCTGGATCGGATTCATACCATGCCGAGCCGCAACCTCTCGTGCAGTCCGGTCACCGCGCATCGCTTCTACAACGACCTTGCGCTTGAATTCTGCTGTGAACTTCCTTCTCTTCATTGTCAGTCTCCTTTAGGTCAAAACATACCTTAGCAGACTGTCTAAATTCCCCCGACCACTTCTGCCTCTATCTCGACTGCCTCAGCCTGATCACAGGGATTTCCTACAGGTAATGCAGCCAATCTCTGCAACGCAAGCGCCCCGTTTGTGTTGTTCTATGCGCCAACTCAAACAATACCAGAGGCGTATACTCATGAAACTGCAAGTCGAGAAATTTCACCACATGACCAAGGGCATCAAGGATTCGGGGTTATCGCAGCCTCAGGCTGACGCGATCGTGAATGCTGTAGCCACCGCTGTACAGGAGGTCTCGGTCACGCCGGAACTGCTTGATGACCGGCTTGCCAGGCAGGACAGGAAGTTCGAAGGACGCATCTCGGAACTCAGGGATGATCTGCTTGGGCAACTCACTGAGCACAAGCAGGAGATGCGCGGACAGTTCGATGAGCACAAGCAGGAAATGCGCGAGCAGTTCACTGAGCACAAGCAGGAGATGCGGGCACAGTTCACTGAGCATAAAAACGAGACAAACCTGCGCTTTGATGCAGTGGACAGGCGCTTCGATGCCGTCGATAAGCGCTTCGAGGCAGTGGACAAGCGCTTCGAGACCGTCGATAAGCGCTTCGATTCAATTGATACGGAGATTCGCAAACTGCACGACAGCGTTCAAGGCTCTCATCGCACCCAGTTGCGCTATTTCATCGGGTTCATGTCCGCCATGCTCGCAGGTGCTCTCGGTATCATCGGGTCAATACTCTCGACCTGACCGAGTGTCCGACGGGAGTTGGCGCTATCGGCAACGCCATCAGCACCGTCGCCTCTATCTCGACTGCCTCAGCCTGATCACAGGGATTTCCTACAGGTAATTCAGCCAATCCCTACAACGCAAGCGCCCTTTCCATGTTGTTATATGCGCCAA
Source organism: Pseudomonadales bacterium (assembly GCA_965199815.1). Lineage (GTDB taxonomy): Bacteria > Pseudomonadota > Gammaproteobacteria > Pseudomonadales > Azotimanducaceae > Azotimanducus. The sequence continues at coordinate 135,041 of CBDATE010000028.1, read as the reverse complement.
TCCTCATCACGCCAAGGGCGTATACTCATGAAACTGCAAGTCGAGAAATTTCACCACATGACCAAGGGCATCAAGGATTCAGGGTTATCGCAGCCTCAGGCTGACGCGATCGTGAATGCTGTAGCCATCGCTGTACAGGATGTCTCGGTCACGCCGGAACTGCTTGATGACCGACTTGCCAGGCAGGACAGGAAGTTCGAAGGACGCATCTCGGAACTCAGGGATGATCTGCTTGGGCAATTCACTGAGCACAAGCAGGAGATGCGGGCGCAGTTCACCGAGCACAAGCAGGAGATGCGGGCACAGTTCACTGAGCATAAAAACGAGACAAACCTGCGATTTGATGCAGTGGACAGGCGCTTTGATGCCGTCGATAAGCGCTTCGAGGCAGTGGACAAGCGCTTCGAGACCGTCGATAAGCGCTTCGATTCAATTGATACGGAGATTCGCAAACTGCACGATAGCGTCCAAGGCTCTCATCGCACCCAGTTGCGCTATTTCATCGGGTTCATGTCCGCCATGCTCGCAGGTGCTCTCGGTATCATCGGGTCAATACTCTCGACCTGACTGAATGTCCGACGGGAGTTGACGCTATCGGCAACGCCTTCAGCACCGTCGCCTCTATCTCGACTGCCTCAGCCTGATCACAGGGATTTCCTAAAACTGCAAGTCGAAAAATTTCACCACATGACCAAGGGCATCAAGGATTCAGGGTTATCGCAGCCTCAGGCTGACGCGATCGTGAATGCTGTAGCCATCGCTGTACAGGATGTCTCGGTCACGCCGGAACTGCTTGATGACCGGCTTGCCAGGCAGGACAGGAAGTTCGAAGGACGCATCTCGGAACTCAGAGATGATCTGCTTGGGCAACTCACTGAGCACAAGCAGGAGATGCGGGCGCAGTTCACTGAGCATAAAAACGAGACAAACCTGCGATTTGATGCAGTGGACAAGCGCTTCGAGACCGTCGATAAGCGCTTCGATTCAATTGATACGGAGATTCGCAAACTGCACGATAGCGTTCAAGGCTCGCATCGCACCCAGTTGCGCTATTTCATCGGGTTCATGTCCGCCATGCTCGCAGGTGCTCTCGGTATCATCGGGTCAATACTCTCGACCTGACCGAGTGTCCGACGGGAGTTGGTGCTATCGGCAACGCCTTCAAACTGTCTGAACAACCCCGACCACCAGTATCAGCGTTCTGATGCACAAGTCGCGCCCCGTCAGCCGAAGTGCCTGTACCCGAGGGTGTCTTGCCGGATGAATTCACTGCCCCGCCAGACACCGGTACGATGGCTGGTCTCTCCCACGCGCGTCACCCTCACGCCTTCTGCTTCACCAAGAGATTCGATGTGTGCACGAAGCGATGCGGGTGCGGTGAACAGCAGTTCATAGTCATCACTCCGTCCGACATCTCCGGCAAGCGGCAACACCTCAGCCGCGAAACACAGACCCACCTGACTCGCCTGCGCGAGATGCCACGCATCGCCATACAGGCCGTCCGAAATATCGATGGCCGCCGATGCCTTGCCGATGAGTGCGCGCCCCAGGTCGAGCCTCGGCTCAGGCAACCAGTAGCGATTCAGCGGATGCGCGGTCACCCCGCCGGTTACTGCAAGCAGGGTGACGCGGTCTCGCACCTCGTCGATATGCTCCAGCGCTGCCGCGGCACCACCGAGCACTCCACTCACGAAGATGTCCTGCCCGGCTTCGGCACCACTGCGGGTCAGACTTCCTTCAGTCGGTACCGAGCCATGCACCGACAGGGTTACCCCGAGTTCACCACAGGACAGGTTGCCGCCGGCGATGGGGCACTTGAAGCGTGACGCGGCGGCTCGAATGCCGTCGGCAAAGCCTTCCAGCCAAGGCTGATTCGCATCCGGCAAGCTGAGTGATAGCAGTGCCAGCAGCGGTTTCGCCCCCATGGCCGCGAGGTCCGAAAGGGCGGCGCGAAAGCACCGCTGGGCGATGAGCCAAGGGTCTGCCCGGAGCGGGAAATGACGACCCTCGAAGAAACTATCAATGGAACTGGCCAGCAGACACCCGCTGGGAAGTTCCGCCAGAGCACAATCGTCACCGGGGCCGAGCACCAGATCATGATCTTCTCCCAGCCTGTGCAGAATCTGCGCGATCAGTTCAAACTCGTGCGCTGGCATCCTGTTCCCGATGATTGTCCCGGTGACCGAACTCATCACCCCGCACCTGATGCGCTATTTGATCGAGCACCGCATTGATATAGGCATGACTGCCGGTTGCTCCAAATTGCCGCGCCAGACGAACACCCTGATCGATAATCACTCGTGCTGGCACATCGGGCAGATGCAGGAGCTCGAAAGCACCAATCAGCAGCAGGGTGTGCTCGGTCGGATCAAGCGCATTCAATTTCCGGTCAAGCAGCGGAGCCATATACTCATCAAGTCGCGCCCACTCCCGCAAGGCACCGCGCACCAGCACCATGAAGTAGGTCTTGTCGCAATCCTCGTAACTCGGCGCAGCGCGAAATTCACGAATCAGCGCCTCGGGGCGGAGCGGGTCGAAGTGCTGCTTGTACAGGGCCTGGGTGGCGAGGCGCCGTGAGTACACACGCTTCACATGTGAGCGAGACTTCACGCATCCAGCCTCTGAATGACCATATCCAGGTTGATCATTTCGGCCAGGCCTCGCGCCACATCCGCGCCCTTGCGTTCTACCCGCCCGTCGATTCTCTCGATGGCCTGTTCAACGGTATCGGTCGTCAGTACGCCAAACATGATCGGATACCCGGTTTTCACGGCCACCTGTGACAGGCCGTTGGCCGCCGCTTGGCAAACATAGTCGAAGTGCGCGGTTTCGCCACGAATCACCACGCCGAGCGCAATGATGCCATCGTATTGCTCCGAATCACAGAGCCAGGCGGCACCGGTTGGCAGTTCGAAGCTCCCGGGCACACGGTATTCGTCAATGTTCTCCTCCTCGATACCAAGTTCAAGCAGGGTCTGGCGGGCATCCGCCAACATGCGGTTCACAAGATCCTGATGAAAATTCGCCGCAAGGATGGCGACAGTCGCATCCTCCATCAGTATCGGGGGTGTCAATTCAGAGTCCTCAACAGGTCTCAGCGGGGGTCGCTTCACTCGCACTCCGCAGAAATTTCAGGCGATGGCCAAGCATCATACCAATTGCAATGAAGCCCGCCCAACTCGTACAGGCTCTGTTATTCTGCGCTTCAGCTCAGCATGTCGGAACGAGACGAGGACCCTGATCATGGCGAGACTCGATAACAGGATTGCGCTCATCACGGGGGCTGCGAGCGGCCTGGGCGAAGGCACAGCACGACGCTTCGTTGCCGAAGGCGCACAGGTTGTCATCGCTGATATTCAGGAAGACAAGGGGCACGATCTGGTGGCGGAACTCGGGCCGGGAGCGCGGTTTGTGCATTGCGATGTCACCAGTGAAGAGGCCATTGCCGCGGCGGTGGACTTCGCCGTGAGCGAGTTTGGACGACTTGACTGCATGGTGAACAATGCCGGCGTGGTGGGTGCCGTGGGTTCAATCATTCATACCAGCGCTGAAGCCTATGATCGCACCATGGCTATCCTGTCGCGTGGCGTGTTTCTTGGCATCAAACACGCCGGACGGGTGATGCTGCCGCAGAGGTCCGGAGCAATCGTGTCACTGGCGAGCACCGCCGGCCTCCTTGGTGGACAGGGTCCGCATGTATATACCATGGCCAAGCACGGCGTGGTAGGCATCACCAAATCTGCCGCCTCGGAATTCTCCGCGCACCGCGTCAGGGTGAATGCGGTGGCACCGGGAGGCACAGTGAGCGCCATGACAGGCGATGTCATCAGTGGCGACCCGAACGCACTTGATGCGGCGAGCGAGGCTATCGCGGCAGGTTCACCCCTCGGCTTCGCCGCCATGCCGGAGGATGTTGCCAACGCCATCCTCTATCTCGCCAGTGACGAGGCCCGCTACGTGACCGGACACATCTTGACGGTGGACGCTGGCATCACCACGGCGGGGGCACCCGCGCCCTTCCACAGCAGCGAGGCCCAGGTCGTACTGGAAGCTGGTCGCAGGGGCTGATTACGATAATTGCGAATGGATATTCAATTGCTTGCGACTGCGTCGAGCATGTAATCGAGCGCAGCGCGCAATTCGTCGTCGGTGCAGTTCGCGCAACCACCTCTTTGTGGCATCAGGTTGATGCCCGAGAGGGTGGTTTGCCAGAGTTCGTCAGCCCCCTTGTCGAGACGCGAGCTCCAGGCGTCGCGGTCTCCGAAAATCGGTGCCGCAGAGACTCCATTCGTATGACAGGCATAACAAAAGGTGTCATACACATCCTGTCCACTGCGGGCACCTGTCGAGACAGAAACCATCGTCGTGCCACAGTCATCTCCCGCCAGGCAAATACTCCCGGCAGGCAGCAGGCGCTGGCTGATTTCGTCTCGGGTGCCGGGAGGTGCTGCACCGAGATGCAGACTGACGAGGAGCAAGGCGAACACGCATGCAATTGACGCAGGGACTTTCAAGAAATCTCAACTTGAGGGCAAGAGGGGCAGCATTATAGCAACATGGAGATGCGCGCCTGCGTGTATGATGCGAAACGAAGATGGCTCACTCACTTGTACTGTTGGAGTAATCACCATGACTGAACGCAAGACTTCATCTCTCCTCGTCGCTGGCGCGGTTGCAACCGCATTTGCGCTGTCCGCCGGTTCTGCCCTGGCGGACAAACACGGCGACGACCATGCGGACAAGAGCGTCAGGTGCTACGGCGTCGCTCTGGCCGGTGAGAACGACTGTGCCTCGGCAGGCAATAATTCCTGTGCGGGCACCTCAACGGTTGACAATGATCCGTATGCCTGGAAGGTGATTGAAAGCGCCGAGGCCTGCGAGGCTGCCGGCGGCAGTCTGGAAGCACCCGATGCCGAGCAGGAAGACGCCTGAGGCATCTTCTGCCCTTGATGAAGCGCGACCTGATGCGGGTCTTGGACCCGTGTGAATCGGGTCGCCTTCATGAGGGGCGCACACATCAGGATCAGTCGAGCGCGATGAGCCGCGCGCGGCCATTGGTTGGCCTCGGCCTCAAATCCGCGCACTACGAAGAAGTGCTGCGTCGCCCCGTACAGTCCCACCCGGTGACATTATTCGAGGTACACGCGGAGAATCTCATGGGCGACGGAGGCGCGCCACATGCCTGCGTCGAGGCGGTAGCTGACCGCTACGCCCTGTCTGTTCATGGCACCGGCCTTTCTCTGGGGTCGGCTCACGGCCTTGATGAGCGACATCTGCGACGCTTTCGAGAAGTAGTTGCGCGCTACGCTCCCCTGCTTGTGTCCGAGCATCTCGCCTGGTGCCGCGACGAAACCACCTGTTACAACGATCTCCTGCCGCTGCCACTGAACGAAGAAACGCTGGCAGTGGTGACGGATAATCTTGCCCGCGCTCAGGACACCCTCGGGCGTAGATTGCTGGTGGAAAACCCTTCCTCTTACCTCGGCTTTCGCAACTCGTCCATCGAGGAGCCGGACTTCCTGCTCGAACTGGTGCAGCGCAGCGACTGTCGCCTGCTGCTCGACATCAACAATGTCTTCGTCTCCTGTTCGAATCTGGGGACTTCAGCCGCGTCCTGGCTGGCACGCATTCCGGGGTGGGCGGTGGCCGAGGTACATCTCGCCGGACACTCGGTGGTTCCTCTGGGGCCGTCCGGGGATGACAGCATCCGCATCGACGATCATGGCAGCGAGGTATGCGATGCGGTATGGACGCTGTATGAAAACTGGTTCAGGACGCAGGAGAATGTCTCCGAGCTTCACACTCTGGTCGAGTGGGACACGCGGGTGCCCTCCCTTGATGTGCTGCTGGCGCAGGCAACCAGAGTCAACGACATCATCGAGGCCGAAGAGCATGTCGCGACCGGCAACTGAACTGCGCGCGTTGCAAGCCGATATGGCAAAAGCCCTGCTCGGGGAATCTCCCAAGGCAGCGCTGCCGTGGATTGCAGATGAGGACGGTCTCGCCCGTCATCGGCTGTTCGTGTATCGCAAGAATGTGCAGGCAAGCCTGCTGGAGTGCCTGCAGCGCCGCTATGCGCGAGTTCGAGTCGCCCTCGGCGGCACTCACTTCGATGAACTGGCGCTCAGCTTCGCACGTCAGCACCCGCCGGTTGATGTGGCCATGATCCACTATGGCGCAGGTTTTGCCGGGTTCCTCGCCCGTCAGCCCGCGCGGGAACCGCCCGCGCCCGGTCGCAGTATTCCACTCTGGCTGCCCGAGCTCGCGACACTCGAACTCTACTGGCATGAATCCTTCCATGCACAGGATCAGATGCCTCTGAAAGCATCCGAACTCTCCGGCCTGCAGCCAGAGGAATTGAGCCAACTTCGCCTGACGAGCCATACGAGCCTGCGCAGTCTCGTGAGCAACTTCGATCTGCTCGCGGCCTGGGAGGCTCCATCAATGCCACCGCCCGCGAAAGCGTGTCTGCTGCTTGTCGTGCGCCCGCACACATCGCCCGCACTCTACCGACTCGAAGGTGCATTCGCGCAGGTATTCACCTGTCTCGCTTCTGGCGGCACGAGCACAGAGGCGCTGGAGCTGGCCCCGAGTGCATCCGATTTTTCATACTGGCTGGCGAAGCTGCTCTCCTGGGGCGTGTTCGCCACACATCACAACAGAACGGAGGCTTGATCTGATGCTCGTATCAATGCTGGGACGCTGGTCTCGCCGCCTGGCAGGATGGTGTGAACGAATTCCGCACACGCTCATCGCACTCTGCTGCCGATTTGGCATAGGTATGGTGTTCTGGCAATCCGGTCGTACCAGGGTGGAAGGCTGGAACCTGTTCGAGTTGCAGGCCAGTCAGGAATTCCTGTTTACACAAGTGCATCCGGTGCCAGGCATCCCCTGGGAACTCGCCGCTCAGCTTGCCGCAATTGGCGAGCATGTGTTGCCTGCGCTGCTGTTCGCCGGTCTTGCCACCCGATATGCGTGTATCGGCCTGCTGCTCATGACGCTGGTAATCCAGATCGCCCTGCCAACAGGCTTCAGCACACACTTCCTGTGGGCCGCGGTGCTGCTCTATCTGCTGGCGCGAGGCCCGGGCACCCTGTCTGTCGATCACATCACGGGGACGGCGCGGGGTGGGCGGCTGGCCATGCGCGCAAACTGACGGTTGCATGTACTCTGGGTGCTTTGGTGGCACAAGCTCGAAGAAAGCAGAGTGCATATGAGTATTTCTCGCAGGCTTGGGTCAGTGTTCCGACGCACCGGCCCACTGGTAACTCCACTACTGCTTTGCGCTTGTGGCGGTGGAGATTCAGGTGGAGGAACCATCGAACCCGAGCCGCAACTTGATCTTGATGTCAGTTCACTGACCTTGACGCAAACACTGGGCGCGCGCATTGAAGCGACCGGTTTTCAGGTCAGGAATACCGGCGGCGGAACCCTGAGCTTCAGCCTGGAATCTGCCATGTCGCGGTTGACCCTGTCCAGTAGAGGCGGAACCGCCGCGACGCAAGGCTCTGTCAACATCAGCGCACGAGCGAATTGTGCAGATCCCGGATCGGAGAGTGGTGTCATTCTGGTGTCCGGCAACAATCAGGCGATCGAACTTCCGGCAACCGTTGAGTGTGTGCGCCCACCGCTTGATCTCATGTTTGTGACGCTACCGGAATCAAGCGAGGGGAACCCCATGCGAGCGGCTGAGTCAGTCATCGAGTGGCGAGCGAAGTCGAGTTGGGACGGTCAAGGCCCTGTGTCATGGTCGATTTCCAGCGACCGTGATGGCATCGTATTCGATATCTCGACCGGCAGCGCCGCAATGGATGAAGTGGTTGGCGCTCGTTTGACGGCTACTTGCCCGGATCAAGCACAATTCGATGCCCCCCTGGCCCTGCTGATCGACGAGCAGGAGTTGACAACACGCTGGTCGGTGCGCTGTCGCGCGGGCAACGCACGGCATCTGGCCGTGGAATTGTTTCAGGGGCCGTTGGTGCGCTCCTGGAATATCGAAGACGACACTTCAGTCGATCATCTGCGCCTGCTGCTGGGTAGGCGAACCCTGCTTGCCAGCCGCATTGCCCACGATTCGCCGACCCTGCCTCGGGTCAACGCCGCCCTGTACGACAGTGAAGATGCCCTGCTCACCCCGTCCCTGCCAAGCCCGCTGGAGGCGACCACGCGATCACCGGGCGAGACGGGTCGGGAACGCTGGGAAAGCGAATACACCTTCAATCTGGCGGGCGAATCGACACTGAGCGGCCACCGGGTGGAGTTCGGAATTGATGCAGATGATGATGTCGATGAGACGAACGAGACAGACAATGAAACCAGCATCACCATTGCGGGCTGGCATCCGCCGAGATTTCGCATCACCTTTGTGCCCGTACATTCGGACTATGGCGAACCTTCAGAGATAGATCCGGAAGCCTATATGAGGAATATCTACGCGCTGCTACCAATCGGTGCCTATGAAGCGCGGCTCGACAATCGTCCCATCGAGTTTGTGGGTGAAGAGTGGAACGTTGTAGCAGCACACAGTCAGGTGATTCGACGATGGAACCGTGACGGAGGCCCAAATACGGAGTTCTATCACGGCATTTTCAGATACCCCTACGATGGTTCGTCCTGCGGACGCTCCTGGTTTGGCGGCCCGGTGTCAATCAGCGCCTCGTTTGATGGTGGATGCACTGACAATATCCACCCACACGAAGTCGGGCACGACATGTCATTGCTGCATGTGGCGGCGGGGTGCGGGGAACCGAACACAGACCCGGACTATCCCTACCCGCTCGGCGGCATAGGGCCGAACCGAGGTTGGTTATTCACGCAAGACAGGTTCGTGAATCCGGACGAAAACTATGTCGATACCATGGGCTACTGCCGCGAGCGACCCAAGTTCATCTCCGACTATCACTACAACAAGGCGCTGCTCGACCGTGAAGCTTTCACGCGCGGGCCGACTGGCGAAGCGACCGGCCAGCAGGCCCGGCAAGATCAGGTGCCGACAAACGGGCCGAGTCTCGCCCTGAGCGGTGCCGTGGATGAAGCAGGCATCTGGACGCTGCTCTTTGTTGATCGCAGCGTACGCCCTGCGCGTATGCCGCCTGCTGACACGGACTACAGACTCAGCGTACGAAGTCTCGACGGAGCGGAGCTGCATCAGCAGGCCCTGGCCGTGTACCAAGGGGCGCATGATGATCTCGTATCCTGGGTCGCGCGCATTCCGCTGCCGAGCGCGGAACACGTAGTGATCATGATTCTCGACGCTGACGACCACACGCTCCTCGAGCGCGAGATTGAAACCCCTTGACGCTGGCCACACGGGGAAACTCTGTTATTCAGGGTTTCCCTAATCCCAGTTCAGCGCGCCGCCGGTCTGATACTCGATGACGCGCGTTTCAAAGAAGTTCTTTTCTTTCTTGAGGTCCATGATCTCGGACATCCAGGGAAAAGGGTTGCGCGCCCCGGGGAATCGCTCTTCGAGGCCAATCTGCGCCAGTCGGCGATTGGCAATGAAGTGCAGATATTCCTCCATGATATTGGCGTTCATGCCGAGCACACCCCTCGGCATGGTGTCGCGGGCATATTCGATCTCCAGATTGGTGCCATCGACGATCATGTCCGATGCACACTGCTGCATGTCCTCACCCCAAACGTGCGGATTCTCGGCCTTGATCTGATTGATCACATCGATGCCGAAATTCACGTGCATCGACTCGTCGCGCAGGATGTACTGAAACTGCTCGGAGATGCCGGTCATCTTGTTGCGCTGGCCCATGGACAGAATCTGCGTAAATCCACAATAGAAGAACATGCCCTCCATGACGCAGTAATAGGCGATCAGGTTGCGCAACAGCTCGGCATCCGTCTCCGGTGTGCCGGTGGTGAAGGTGGGGTCGGATATGGCGCGTATGTACTTGAGCGCCCAGGATGCCTTGCGCGCTACCGAAGGCACCTCGTGGTACATGTTGAATATTTCGCCCTCGTCCATGCGCAAGGACTCGATGCAATACTGATAGGCATGCGTGTGAATCGCTTCCTCAAAGGCTTGTCGCAGCAGATATTGCCGACACTCGGGGTTGGTGATGAGCCGATACACCGCAAGCACCAGATTGTTCGCCACCAGCGAGTCCGCCGTCGAGAAGAACCCCAGGCTACGCTTGACGATGGTGCGCTCATCGTCTGACAGGCCGGTCGCCGAGTTCCACAGTTTGACATCCTCGGACATGTTGACTTCCTGCGGCATCCAGTGATTGGCGCAAGCATCAAGATACTTCTGCCATGCCCACTGATATTTGAATGGCACCAGCTGATTGAGGTCAGCGCGGCAGTTGATCATGCGCTTCTGATCCACGGTCACCCGTTCGCCGCTGTCAGCTTCCGAATTCGGTGTGGGCGGGGCGAAGGCGACAACTGAAGACGAATGTGGCTCCGTACCTCTCGCCCGGGGCCGGGGTTTTCCGCGAGCCTGGGGCTGCTGCCGGCGCTCGGCCGTTGTGATGCCGGGTACGGTGGCTCCCGTCGCTGCAGCCGCCACTGCATCAGGAATCATCGCAGCGTCCGCGAGCTCCTGATCGTGGTCGTAATCGTCCCAATTCAAGGCCTTCATGGGCTTGGCTGCCTCCTCCGCTGTTATAAAAGTAATATCCAGGATGTACGGGCTGCGATGTGCCAATTACTGGCAGGCTTCGCACTCCGGGTCGTCAATAGCGCAAACCGCAGGTACGGGTGCCGGGCGCGGCCCTTGCGCGAAGGTATCTACCGAAGTGGATGCGGCCGACTGCGATGCCTCGGGGGCCGAAGAAGGGCGCGCGGCGGGCTGATTCAGGTGTGCAGGCAGCGCGGATACAGTGGACTTTTCGGTGCTCGTCGCCCCTGTGGCGCGCAGATAATAGGTGGTCTTCAACCCACGAAGCCACGCCATGCGATAGGTAACATCAAGCTTGCGCCCTGATGCGGAGGCGATATAGAGATTCAGCGACTGCGACTGATCAATCCACTTCTGTCGCCTTGAAGCCGCCTCCACCAGCCACCTGGGTTCTATCTCGAAGGCGGTCGCGTACAGCTGCTTGAGTTCCTGCGGAACCCGATCCATCGGCAGCAGGGTACCATCGAAGTACTTGAGGTCATTGACCATCACCTTGTCCCACACACCGAGCGCCTTGAGGTCACGCACCATGAAGGGATTGACCACCGTGAACTCACCGGAGAGGTTGGATTTGACAAACAGGTTCTGGTAGGTCGGCTCGATTGATTGCGACACCCCGACGATGTTGGCGATGGTAGCCGTCGGAGCAATCGCCAGCACGTTGGAATTACGCATACCGGAGGTCATCACCTTGTCGCGCAGGCTGTCCCAATCGAGCCTTGACTCGGTGTTCACCTCAAGGAAAGAGGCTCCGCGCTCGCGCTCCAGAATGTGCAGCGAATCCAGCGGCAGGATGCCGCGGCTCCACAGGGAGCCTTCGAAACTCTCGTAGCATCCGCGTTCCTCGGCGAGTTCACTTGATGCCTTGATCGCGAAATAACTGATGGCTTCCATGGAAGCGTCGGCAAATTCCACCGCACGCTCGCATGAATAGGGGATTCGCTGCCTGTAGAGGGCATCCTGAAACCCCATGAGGCCAAGCCCCACCGGTCGGTGACGCATGTTGGAGGCGCGCGCTGTGGGCACCGAGTAGTAATTGATGTCGATAACGTTATCGAGCATACGCACCGCGACCCTGGTGGTGCGTTCGAGCTTCTCGAGGTCCAGCCCGACATCATCGGGCGAGAGGTGTTGCGCCAGGTTGATTGACCCCAGGTTGCAGACCGCGATTTCCTGTTCGGCGCGGGTATTGAGCGTGATCTCGGTACACAAATTACTCGAGTGGACAACGCCGGTGTGCTGCTGCGGCGAACGCGCGTTGCAGGCATCCTTGAATGTCATCCAGGGATGCCCGGTCTCGAACAGCATGGAAATCATCTTGCGCCACAGGGCGGTGGCCTTGACGCGCTTGAAGAGGGTGATCTCGCCACTGACCGTCTGGCGCTCATATTCGACATAGCGGCTCTCGAATGCCTGCCCCCAGAGATCGTGCAGATCCGGGACATCGCTCGGTGAAAAGAGCGTCCAGAAGCCGTCCTCGAAGACCCGTTTCATGAAGAGGTCGGGAATCCAGCTGGCGGTATTCATGTCGTGGGTGCGACGGCGATCATCGCCGGTGTTCTTGCGCAGTTCGAGAAACTCCTCGATATCAAGGTGCCAGGTTTCGAGATAGGCGCACACGGCACCCTTGCGCTTGCCGCCTTGATTGACCGCCACCGCAGTGTCATTGACCACCTTGAGAAAGGGCACCACGCCCTGCGACTTGCCGTTGGTGCCCTTGATGTAGGCACCGAGCGCGCGCACCGGTGTCCAGTCGTTTCCGAGACCCCCCGCCCATTTGGAGAGCAGGGCGTTGTCGCGCACCGCCCCGTAGATGCCTTCGAGATGATCCGGCACCGTGGTGAGAAAGCAGGAAGAGAGCTGCGAGCGCTGCGTCCCGGCGTTGAACAGCGTGGGCGTGGAGGACATGTAGTCGAAGGAAGACAGCAAGTCGTAGAACTCCATGGCGCGTTCTTCCGGTTTGTCCTCACGTATCGAGAGGCCCATGGCCACGCGCATGAAGAACACCTGCGGCAACTCGAACCGCGTGTCTTCATCGTGAATGAAATACCGATCGTAGAGCGTCTGCAATCCGAGATAGGTGAATTGCAGGTCGCGTTCGGGCTTGAGCGCGCGCCCGAGCCGCGTGAGGTCCATGGTGCCGAGCTCGCGGGCCAGAAACTCCTTCTCGATGCCCTTCCTGATGAACGCCTCGAAAGCTGCCGGGTAGGTTCTGTGCATCTGTGATTGCACTACCTGATGGCCCTGCCCAGACTCCAGATCAAGATAACCAAGCGCTTCGGTGCGCAACTGATCAAGCAGTAGCCGAGCGGTAACACAGGTGTAGTTCGGCTCTTCCTCGACCAGGGCGCGCGCCGCGTTGCGCAGCGAGGCACCGACATCGGCAAGCGCAATCCCCTCGTACATGTTCGCCAGGGCTTCCTTGATGATGCGCGTTGCATCCACATCGGCAAGCCCTTCGCAGGCTTCACCCACGAGGGTATGTATTCGCGACATGTCGAGTGGCGCTTTGGTGCCATCCGCCAGGGTTACCTGAATGCCCGCCTGCGGGTGCCCGGCAGTCTCCGATTCCGCGCGTTGCCGCTCTTCCCGCTCCTTGGCACGATCATTGCGATAGATGACGTAGGCGCGCGCCACCTTGTGCTCGCCAGCGCGCATGAGCGACAGCTCGACCTGATCCTGAATATCCTCGATGTGCAGTGTGCCACCCGAGGGAAAGCGCCTGCGGAAGGTGGAAGAAATGTTCCCGGTGAGCGAGTCCACCAGCTGATGTACACGCTTGGAGTTCGCCGCGCTGTCGCCCTCCACTGCCAGTACGGCACTCAGCATGGCGATACGAATCTTGGAATCGTCATACGCGACCAGAGTGCCACCCCGCTTGATGACGCGCAGATTTCCGGGCGCTGTGGCCGCTGCGCCCGGGTCCACGGGAGGCGGAGAGAGGTCGCTTGGCTTTGGCGTGTGCGCGTTCCGGTTGACGGGGCTGGCGCGATTGGCGCGCTGCCAGCCCGGGGATGGGTATTCAACCCGGTCGGTTTCGTGAAGCTCTGGCTCAGCCACAGCTCTTTCAGGCACCGACTCTGTCATCTCGCCCCGCTCCGACGCACACACACGGTGTGTGCATTGTACACATAGCATGCACCACATATTGTGTTGTGGGGGGCATTGATGAGGGTTATTTAGCGGGCAAACTCCAGACCCTGCCTGGTGATATCTCCACGTCAGTCCGAGTGCGAGCTGACGCTTCCGTCAGCGCCCGCCAGCACCATGAGACAGAGGATCTCGTGCATCATCTGTGCGCCCACCATGGCGGTGACCGATCCAGGGTCGTACTCCGGTGCCACCTCGACCACATCGCCACCAATAATGTCGAGCCCCTTGCACCCGCGCAGGATGGCCTGCGCCTCGCGCGGTGAAAGTCCGCCGACCTCCGGTGTGCCGGTGCCGGGCGCGAACGCCGGGTCCAGGCCATCGACATCGAAGCTGATATACACAGGCCCCGTGCCAACGACCTGACGCACCCGGTCAATAACGGCATCCACGCCCATGCGGTCAACTTCTTCCGCGTGTATGACCGTCATGCCGGCATCATGTGAGAAGGCCCACAGATATTCCGACGCACCGCGAATGCCGATCTGTATGCAGCGCTCGGGGTCGAGAACCCCGTCAAGCACAGCATGGCGAAAAGGTCCGCCATGATGAAACTTGACGCAATCCATCTCGCCCATGGTGTCGCAGTGCGCATCCATGTGAATCAACCCTGGCGGCTCATCCCTGCCGAGGGCGCGCAGGATGGGATAGGTGATGGAATGGTCGCCACCGGCGGCGAGAGTGCGCACCCCGGCATCCGCGAGCCTGACGAAAAACGCCTCTATGTCTTGCATCACCATGTCGAGCAGATAGCGGCTGCGAAAGGGCACATCGCCCAGATCGGCAATCCGGTGATGTTCGCCCGGAAGAGCATCAAGAAAGTGGTTGTAGGGCCCGATGCGCTCGATGGCGCGCAGCGCTCTGGGGCCGAATCGTGCGCCGGGACGATTGGTAACCCCTATATCGGTCGGCACCCCGACCAGCGCAATATCGAGATCTTCGAGCGCCGACCCACCTTCCCGGCAAGGCATATCAAGCAGCGTTGGAATGCCCGCATAGGGCTGATGGCGTTCACCGGGTGACTTGAATGCCGCCTGCGCGACCTGATTGAACCGGGCGTTGGTGGATTCATCTGCCTTGCCGCCACCATAGCGGCTGCGCAGCCATTCGAGCCGCTCCCGATTCATGGTGTCCTGAGCGATGAATGCATATCGGGAGTCACTTGTCGATTGCTTCCTGACGAGCTTTACAGGCTGTCCAACGCACCGCAAAAATCCTCGATCAGATCATCCTGATGCTCTATCCCAACCGACACGCGCACAAGACGATCAGCAATGCCCGCCGCCTGGCGCTGGGACTCGCTCATACCGGCGTGGGAGGTTTGTGCCGGCAGGGTCACCAGGCTCTCCACGCCACCAAGGCTCGGTGCGCGAACAGGAATGCGCAGCGCCCTGAGCAACGCATCGGTACCTTGTGTGTCCGTATCCGGTTCGAAGCTCAACATGCCGCCAAATCCATCGAAAAGCGAGCGAGCGCGCTTGTTCCAGGGGGACGAGGGCAGGCCCGGGTAATTGACAGAGGCCACGCGCGGGTGCGCCGCCAGTGCTTCGGCGAGCGCTGCGGCATTAGCGCTCTGGCGCGCCACCCGCACCGCCAGTGTCTTGATGCCGCGATGCAGCAACCAGGCCTGGTGTGGGTCCATGCAGCCACCAAGATAGTCAAGGTGGTGCTTGATGTGATCAAGGTGTGCATGATGCCCCGCGACAGTGCCGCCAACCAGATCCGAGTGCCCGTTGAGGCACTTGCTCGCGCTCTGCATCGACAGGTCATAGCCGAATTCACACGGGCGAAACAGCACCGGACTGGCGAAGGTGTTGTCGATCATGGACACCAGATCATGCTCGCGGGCAAATCGCACCACCGCTTCGTGGTCGGCCACCTCGAGCAGCGGATTGGTCATGGTTTCGGTGTAGATAACGCGAGAGGTCGGGCGCAGCTCGGCCTCCCAGGTCTCGGGAGCATTCGGGTCGATAACGCTGTAAGCGGCACCAAACTTTTCCAGAAGATCGAATACGAAACCGTGCGTACCGCCGTAAAGGCACTCACCGATGAGCAGATGGCCACCCGGACACAGGTGCGCGAGCAAGCTGGTGGTGACGGCGGCCATACCACTCGCAAAGAGCAGCGCCGATTCGCTGCCCTCGAGGGCGCTCAGCTTGGCGGAGAGCGCAAGGTGGTTGGGCGTGTTGCTGAGGCGAATATAGCCTATGTCGTGATAGTCCTCACCCTCGACGCTTTCGTAGGTGGAGGACTGAAACACCGGCATGGCCACCGAACCGGCGAAGCGCGGATTCGGCTCGCCGGCGTGAATCAGGCGGGTTTCAGTATGTTCGTGGTTTGAGCGTGTCAATCAATGCAACTTGGGCAATGCAACTTGGGCAATGCAACTTGGGCAATGCAACTTGGGCAATGCAACTGGGCAGAGGTTCTGTGGGGAGCTTGCGAGCGACGTGGCAATGTCGGCGAGCGCTACTCGAACGCTCCGAATTTGTACTGCACCTCGATACCGGCCATGCGTGGCAGAGTCGGTTCGATAACTCGCCTGTACGCTTGCTGCTCGTCATAGGTGAAGACATTGCGTATGCCGATTTCATCAGTGATGTTGTTCACGAACCCGGTGATTTCCCAGGCGCGATCAACACTCGCCCAGCCAAGGCGCACATCCAGACGCATGAAGGAGGGGGCGATATCTATAGGCAGGTCTCCCACCGGACGGCCGGCTGCCGGAAACTCGTCGGTCCAGGAAAAGGTGCTCGACAGCGCCATATTGCCGAGGTCGCCAAGCGACCAAGTGTACTCCGCCCAGGAACTCAGCTTGTTCTTCGGTACGCGGGGCAACTGCTTGCCTTCGATGGAATAGAGGAGTTCCGCCGAGGTGTAGAGGGACGAGGGAGCATAGGGATTGGTGGATGCCACTACACCCTCGGCACCTTGCAGGTTGTATTCTTCAACGTACTCGGAATCCGTGTAGCTGTAGTTCATTCCGAACGTCAGATCGTCGCTGGCAAGCCACAGAGTTTCGATTTCGAAGCCGAGCGTTTCCGCTTCCGGTCCGTTGATCACCGAGGTGTTATACCCGCCCAGAAAGCCACGCCCGATGGCCTGCATGTGAACATCTTCGTACTTGTAGAAATACAGGGACGCATTCACCTGCAGGGTATTGTCCATGAGTTGACTCTTGGTGCCGAGTTCATAGGCAACAAGCGTTTCCGGATCGTAGGTCGGCACGGAAGAATAGTAGCCAAGGTTGAATCCGCCGGCCCGGTAGCCGGTGGTTACGGAGAAATAGGTGAGCACATCCTCAGTCGGCGTGTAATCCACATTCACCCGCCAGGTGACATCCTCGAAATCGTTCTCCATGCTCCGCCAGGCAGATCTGGAGGTGGGGATACCGGTAAAGCGAATGTGCTGCCGACCGGTCGGCGAACCATCTGCGCGGATAGCGTCGGCCGCCACATTGTATTGATACAGAAATCCCGGATTCAGCGGTATTTCGCTGTAAACGAAGATTGCCTCCGTACCTTTCTTCTCGTCTTCAGCCAGGCGAACGCCAAGCGTCAGTGCCCACTTGGGTGTCATCTGCCACTCTCCCTGCACATAGATGGCAAAGGCATCGGTTTCATTGGTGGTATCCCAGGTGGCGGTGGTTCCGGAAGTGGCCGGGCCTTCGGTTACCCTGCTTCCGGTATCACCGAACCACAAGGAGTAGAGGAGTGATGCCTCGCGAACACTCGGGTCGTTGAACTGCGGGCCTGCGAGTATCCCCGCTCCAGCCAAGTTGATGCCGCCAATGGCCGCTGCAGGATTGCCGAGCAAGGTACCTATGCCAACCGGGCCTCCACCGCTTCTCAGGTAGTCGCGAGCAGAAAAGGTGTCCAATTGGCCAAGAGCGCCAGTCACATCGGTGAATACGGTGTCTGTGCTGCTGCCGGTCAGCAATGATGCGCCCATGAACGTTGCCAGAGTCTCCGGGTAGTTGGCGGGTGCCGTGTACCTTGACCAGCCCTCGGGCGAGTAGAAATCCAACTGCTGACCTATATCGTTCCCGAACCAGAAAAGACCGGAGGTGATCTGTATGTCAGATCCTATATCGATGAAGAACTGCACCTCATGCTGATAGTTCTCGTTCTGCTGTGCGGCGTAGAATTGTTGGTCATGAAAGTTGCCGGTGCGGTCGTCATCCGTTACGCGTGAGTAGAAGTAATCGGTGTACTGGCCGATGTACTTGATGGTCAGCCAGTCGGTCGCCACCCACTCGGCGTTGAAGTAGGCGGAATTGTGATCAAAATACTCGTCGTTGTAGCCGTTGGTGTTGGCGACCAGTTCGCTGCCACTCAAACTTGGCACGGTTACGCCACCGCCGAGCAAGCCAGCCTCGAGTTGCGGGTTGATCTCGGGATCAGCAAGGGGGTCACGCCAGTTGTAGGCATAGTTGGGGCGCGCGAACTTGGTTTGGGGCTCCACATAATCAAGCCCGCCGGTCGTGGCGTTATATTGCAGACCTGCCGGATCCACGCCCGGCACCAGGCGTTGCCCGGAACGCGTCACGCCGTTCCAGGTGAAGTCGAACACATCCATGCCGGAAATCACGCAGTTGGGCGCTGGCATTCCGTCAACCGTGCGCGACAGCGCACCCGCGGGTGCGCCCGCAAAGGTCCCTGGCATGGGCGAATCACACATGCCGGCATCCGGATCTACCGGGCGGTAGCCATGCACCATGGCGCTGGTGTTGCGCAAGCCCCCGGTGATTTCATCGCCCATGCCACCGTTCTCGCTGATGACCAGAGCACCGGCACCTTGCGCGCCGGACATCGTGCGCTGGTAGTCCCGATCATTGACACGCAGGTCCAGGGTCAGGTCATCGCTCGGTGTCCATTGCAAGGAGAGTGCATAGTTGGTGTCGCCCCAGTCATTTATGTGCCTGTTCCCCGGTGTCAGGTCATTGATGACCCCGTTGCGGTCGCGGCGCGTCGCATTGAGTCGCGCACTGAGCCGATCCTTGATGAGTGGCACATTGACCGTGCCATAGAGGTCTTGCGTCTGATGGGTGCCAAGAACCGCTTTTACATCGCCTTCGAATTCATCGTGCGGCTTGCGGAAATGGAAATTCACCGCGCCACCTATGCCGTTTCGTCCGTAGAGCGTACCCTGCGGACCACGCAACACCTCAATTCGCTCGACATCGTAGAGGCCGCCTTCTGTTGACACTATGCCGAAATCCTCCGAATAGGTGCTGTTGACGTAGGTCGCTACGCCCGGGTCGCCACCGAGCGCGCGGAACAGACGCCCAATTCCGCGAATGGACAGGTCGTATGGCTGAATGGTGGTAGCGGGCACGAAATTCTGCAGATCTTCCTGATTCCGAATGCCGAAATCCTCCAGAAACTCGTCGGTAAAGGCGGTGATGGAAATCGCCGTATCCTGAACGGTCGATTCACGTCGCTCCGCCGTTACAAGGATTTCTTCAATCTGGCGACTCGCGCCTTCCCCTTCGTCCTCGGCAACGACGGCCGATGACGGAAAAATCAGAAGGCTGGCGCAGGCAATATACGTGCCCAAGGAATGCAGATACAGTTTCATCAAACCCTCTCCTCATATGAACTTGCTGGCGACGGGAGGCGCGTGGATACTCTAGATCTGCCCGACATCCCACCCGAGACTGTCTTTGTACTTGATGAGGCGGTTGATGTCAAACCGGGCGCGTCCGCGATTGTACTTGATGAGGCGGTTGATGTCAAACCGGGCGCGTAGGCGCGTCGCCCTGTGAGCAAAGGCGTACAGTGCGGACGCTCCGCATCCCGTCACGAGCCAGGCTATGGCTTGACAGCGAGCATGAAGGCTTGTGCGATAATTCCGCCACGGCAAGCAGTCGGATAATCGTGCGGATAGTCGAGTGAGTGCATCTGAATCAATGAGCGGCAAGGAGATCAAGAAGGCTGGTTTGAAGGTCACCTTGCCTCGCTTGCGCGTACTGGAAATCTTCGAGGAATCCGAAGACAGGCATCTGGGTGCCGAGGATGTCTATCGACGCATTCTCGCATCGGATGAGTCCATCGGTCTTGCAACTATCTATCGTGTGCTTGCACAATTCGAGTCCGCGGGCATCCTCGAGCGGCATAATTTTGACGACGGCCGGGCCGTGTACGAGCTCTCGAACTATGAGCACCATGACCACATGGTGGATATGGATTCCGGGGAAGTGATCGAGTTTGTCAACGAAGAGATCGAGGCCCTGCAACGCGAAACTGCACAGGCGCACGGGTATGACCTGGTGGACCATCAGTTGGTGCTCTATGTTCGCAAGTCCGACAAGTCTCGTCAGGGAGGTACGCAGCCGAAGCCGACATGATCATCACGTCATGCCGGATAAACCTGGTATGTTCTGATCAAGTCCATCCGTGGACTTGATCAGATTCGCAAATCAGAAGTACGCTTCTGATTTGCTCGCAGATTCAATGCCTTACGGCACTGAATCTGGCGGCACATCCGTGTGCCGCACGGGAAACTCTGTTATTCAGAGTTTCCCGTGCAGCGGTATGTGATCGATTTCGAGGGATAGCCGCGCTATCGACAAATCGATGTACTCTCGCTCCCTCTCGCAACCAACGAACCGTCGCCCGTTCCTCACTGCGGATATCCCCGTGGTGCCGCCTCCCGAGAAGGGGTCGAACACCAGATCATCCTTGCTGGTGGAAGCCAGGATTATCCGATCCAGCAAAGCTACGGGTTTCTGTGTGGGATGCTTGCCACATGTCTTCTCGGCCTTGCCCGGTGCAGCCATTTTCCATACCGTTTTCATCTGCTTGCCGCCGTTTTGTTCGCGCATCGCCTGGTAATTGAAGCAATGCTTCGACTTCTCCGTCCTGGCGGCCCACAGAAGGGTTTCCGTCGAGTGGGTGAAGTAGCGACAGGACAGGTTGGGTGGCGGGTTCGGCTTCTCCCAGACGATAGCGTTCAGAATCTTCATGCCGAGGCACTGCATGGCGTAGCCTACGGAATGGATGACGTGATGCGTTCCCGACACCCATATCGTGCCGTTCGGCTCGAGGAGGGCTTGGCACAGGCGCAACCAGTCCAGATTGAAGGTGTGGTTTGCCTCTGCGCCCTGTGATGCATCCCAGCCGCCCTTGTCCACACGCACCATCTTCCCGCTGTGGCAGCTGATTCCACCATTGGAGAGAAAGTACGGGGGATCAGCAAATATCATGTCGAACAGGCCGTCGGGGTTGTCCGCCACCAGCTCTTGCATGAAGGGCAGGCTGTCCGCATGATGCAAGGCAACACCTCCGGCATGGAAGGCTAGGGTCGGGTTCGGGTTCGGGTTCATGACGAAGCTCTTTCTCCTGATCCCGGACATATCCCCAGCGCCAGGGAAACTCTGAATAGCAGAGTTTCCCTCAACCGCAAATTGGTGCCGAAGAGAGGACTCGAACCTCCACGGGCGCGCGCCCACTACCCCCTCAAGATAGCGTGTCTACCAATTCCACCACTTCGGCCTCAGGCACAGCCTGCCGGGGTTGTGCCAGTCATCCGGTATTAAATCACAGAATGATGATCAGGCAGGCGTTGAACCTGTGATCCGAGTGGCCACTGTGTACCGGGTTGCTCGTCAAGGTACTCAGCGCATTGACGTGACAGAGCTTCTGCGAAGTCACATGGCAGAGCGTTGCCTATCATGTTGCAAACGCGGTCAATCAAGGGTGTATCGAGACAGTAATCGCGCGGGAAGGTCTGGAGCAGCGCCGCCTCCCGCACGGAGATCGTCCGGTTTTCAACCGGATGCCCGAAGCGACCCTTGCTCAAGGTGGTGCAGCCGCCGGTGATGGTGGGTGACGGACGGTCCCACGCCATCCTGCCGTACACATTGCTGAACCCGACATAGCCATCACGGTGACAGGCGGGGCGAAGATGTTCCGGGATGCTCATGCGTGGTTGTCCGGCCTTTATCGACTCGAGGCGGCTGACATTCGCGGATGACAAGTTGCGCACCACATGCCAGTCGGAGCGCTCGACATGCCCCCTCGCCTTCGCTTCGGTCAAAGTGAGCGGTTCAGGCATGTTCCTGATTGCGTTACGCACCGTTCGCCACGACGCAAGATTATCGGCAAGCGCATCGGAATGAGTCGCGACCGGGAAATCAATCTTGAAGCCTTGCCCAGCGAGCAGAACGAATCGTCGTCGGAACTGCGGGACACCGTAATCGGCCACCTGCAACACCCCTTCCGTCAGGCAATAACCAAGCGCCTGAAGTCTTGCTTTCATACGAACATACAGCGACTCGCCTTTCCGCGTCAGACCGGGAACATTCTCCATCATGATCGCCCGAGGGTGGATTTCCTCTGCCAGACGCGCCATCTCGAGAACGAGCAGGTTACGCGGATCATCCCTGTTCCTGTACTTTGCCGTCAGGCTCGTGAAGCCTTGACATGGCGGGCAGCCCGCCAGCAAATCAATGCGATCAGTTCCCGCGAGTTCCAGCAGGGCGGTGCCGGAGACGGTGGCGATGTCCTGCTGCAAGCATCTGACCTCGGGATGATTCGCCTTGTACGTGGCAAGAGAGTGAGGCTCAATCTCCACCGCGACGGCGACTTCAAAGCCAGCCCGCTTGAGTCCGACGGTCAAGCCGCCGGCACCGGAAAAGATGTCGATTGCCGTCAGAGCCATGTGTGTCAGGTGTTCTCCCGATTTGCTGCCGACTCGGCATCACGCAAGCGACGCGCCTCACGCAGGAAATCTTGATGTACGTGCTCGGATTTCAACAGGAATGTGCTCCAACTCAGATGCGTCAGCTTCCCTTGAGCGCGATACCCTTGAAACGCAGCCTGCTGTGCACCGGTCAGGCGCAAATTGTCGCAAACCAGCGTGATGTGAAAATCACGGAGGAATTTTCTGAAATCTTCGTTGCCCGGATCCTGGAGAAATGCATCAATGTTGTCGTGATAGGTAACAATTCTGTCCATTTCAGGGTTCGAAAATCCATGGCCGGGTTTCTTGATCTCGATGATCTGCACCGTTCCTTCCTGACTCGACAGAACGAAATCCGGTCGTTTGCCGGTCTCCTGAAAATCAGACAACGAAACAGGCTGACCCGTCCTGTCTTTGTAGTACTTCTCGAACTCCCGTCGCAAGCTGGCCAAGGTTTGATTTTCGGTCACCGGCACCCATTCCGGGTTGATCAGCCACGGCGCATCGGTGATGAGGCGTTGCAGATCGGATTCATCGGCATCTTTGGCACCCTTCAGATATTCAAGGCGGTTGATGACCTCGATGCGATCTTTCGCAATGCGGCCGAATGAAGACAATTCGGCCAGTCGCGCCGTGTGCAGGAAAGATGTCAAGACGGAGAGTGGCGTGTCGGCGCTGGCGGCGGCCTCCGTCATTTTGGTAGTGAGCGTGAAATGAGGCGCAATATCGATAGTCAATTCGACCAGGCTATCCACGACTTCGATGTCTTCAACTTCTCCCCGGCTCATCGTGCGCCCGAACATTCGGGCGATGTTCTCTGCGCTATCGCGAATGCCTTCTTGCTGCCTGGTTGGGTAGGCCTTCAGAATGCGGGCCTTGACATCGCCCTTCTCGAAGAACAGATCCAAAGTCGCTTTCCGCATGGGGTCTCGTGACAGGGTGCCGATACGTTTGACGACTTTCTGTCCCCATTCCTGAAAGTCGCTGGCAAGCGCCTCTGACCAGAGGATGTCACGTCGATCGGTTTGAATGAGGTCTTCGTCCTCATCAAGCCAATCAGCATGAAGCTCGCCCACAAGATACGAACGAACATTGTGTTCTCCGGTGAAACCGGCCTTCTGGTTGAAGATGGAGGTTTGCGCGGCGATCTTGCCGCGACAGTAGATTCTGACCCCGGCCATGAGTTCGTCCCTGTACGGAGCTTTCGAGTACGCCATCCAACCGGTGACGAGACGAAACACCCCATCGTGTTGGAATCCAGCGGTGAGACATTGATCAGGTTCATCTCCCGGGCCAAGCACAGTGCCGTCCGGCTGAAACTTCAACTCCGTGTTTGGCATCTTCTCGAGTTCAAAGCCACCAACCGTCATCGGTGACGAATGTCTGTCCGTACTGTCCTCCAGGCGCACCCGCCAGTCCGTCGACGGGATTCCGAAGCGCTGGGCAAGCTGACGGCCAAGGGCATCCATGTCCGGCACTTTCCGGTAGTTGAAGTCCCTCAGGATGATGTGAGTTCCCGATGCCGGAGAGTACGATTCATCGCGCTCGCCGACAGTCGGTTTATAGCGGTCGTCCGGTTCACCGCCGAGGGACATGATGCCGTCGTAATCGAGAATGGTGTGTGAAGTCAGATAGCCTCCGGAACCGGATTCGGCTCCGCTATTGCCGATCAAATCACCGCCCGCGCTGATGATCTCTATGGTCTTGCAGATGCCGAACGGTGCCAGCTTTCCAACACCTTTGCGGCCCATGACCTTGCGTTCGAAGTTGGGAGAAGTATCACCTCTCCGGACATCATTGCGCCGCTCGGCACCAACGACAAGGAAGAAGTCCTGCACCTGTTGCGGTGTCATTCCGACCCCGTTGTCAATGACCTCGATTTTGAACCGCTCCTTGTCTGTTACATCGCCTCCGGCCCTGGAGGCCAGAAACTGTCCCATTGGAGCCCGAATCGTTACCTCGGTGGCATCGGCATCGTAGGCATTCGCAATGAGTTCGGCGATAACGGCGGACACCTTGTCGTAGAGTTTGACACCCAGCTTGTCAACCGTGAGACGGGATATCCTCATCGAGTACTCGACCGACATGCTCAACCCTCTTGTACATCCGCTCCATATTCAAATTGTTACAAACAGTCCATCCGTGGACTGCATCAGAACATACCCAAGGAGTGCCCGATCAGCAGCGGAGTTTCCAAATCCGCCACGTAGAGTTTGACACCCAACCCGCAGTGCGGTCGATTCCATCACCTGCCACCTCACATATCGGGCACTTCCGGTATTTCCTCGAATTCGCCTTGCGCGTCCTGCTCTTCCTCCACGAAATCCGGGATTTCGGGATACGCCTCGTCCTCGTCGCTTGTATCATCAGAGTCATCAGCCACATCCTCGGACAAGACCTCGGTCTGCGGTATGCCCACTTGCCCCACCGCCTCAGCCCGCTCGCGCGCGGTGTAGGCAAGACTGAAAGATACGAGAAAGAAAGTAACCGCCAGCCAGGCGGTCACCTTGGTAAGGAAGGAAGTTGCGCCGGCGCTCCCGAACACGGTATTCGAGGCACCACTGCCAAAGGCCGCGCCTATGTCGGCACCCTTGCCTCTTTGCAAGAGCACCAGCACCACAAGTGTCATGGCGATCAATATGAGCAGGCCCACGAGGCCGGTTTCGAGCGTTGTCATCATGTTCCCTGTCTGTATTGCTGCATTCATTCACCCCTTGGCATGTTCTGATCAAGGTCATCCGTGGACTTGATCAGATTCGCACACCGGACACATCCATGCGCCTCTCAGTCCCGGTCTTTCAGGCCGGACAGCAGTTGCAAGAATCCACTCGCTGTGAGCGATGCGCCTCCCACCAAACCACCATCAACATCGGCTTGAGCGAAAATATCCCGTGCATTATCCCCGTTCAGACTCCCGCCATACAGGATCGGTACGGATTCGCCCGCCGCCCCCAGAACCATGCGCAAACGATGATGTACCGCCTGCGCCTGCTCCGGCATCGCCACTCGTCCCGTACCAATCGCCCACACGGGCTCATAGGCGAGGACGCAGGCGCTCAGAGCTTCGGGAGATCCCAGCGCCTCGATGACCGCGCCAAGTTGCCGCTCGACCACTCTGAAGGTGGCGTTCGCATCGCGCTCATCGCCGGTCTCTCCGACACACACCACCGGAGTGAGTCCGGCGCTGACAGCCGCCTCCGCCTTCTCGGCAACGAGTACATCACTCTCCCCGAACCCGTGGCGACGCTCCGAGTGACCCACGATGACATGAGTGCACCCCATATCCACCAGCATACCCGCCGAAACTTCTCCAGTAAAGGCACCCTGCCGCGACTGGTGAAGGTTCTGTGCACCCAGGGCCAGACTCGAACCACGCACTACATCGCCAACCACCCCGAGATAGGGGAAGGGCGGGAAGAGCACCACCTCCGGATGTCCGTGTTCGCGCAACGCACTCGCCGAGGAGCGCAGGCTTGATGCCAGCGACCTGGCCGCTGCGCGGTCGAGATTCATCTTCCAGTTGCCACACAACAACCTTCGCCTTGACCTTCGCCTTGGCATACCCTACCCTCCGGCCAGACCTTCAGCCTGACGCACGAGCTCATCGGCCACCTCGCCGACAAGCCGCTCATCCTGACCCTCAACCAGCAGGCGCACCACATCCTCGGTACCCGAGGGCCGCACGAGCAGGCGACCCGTATCGCCGAGCGCCTGCTCCGCAGCCTTGATGATACCGCTCGCCTGCAAGCGCTGCACTAGCTGTCCGGGAGCAGCCGCCGGAAGATTTCGCAACTGATTCGGAAGCGGCTCATAGCCCTCACACAGGGCTTGCAGCGTCCTGTCTTCGCGCATCGCCGACTGCAACACAGCCAGGGCACTGAGCAAGCCATCTCCGGAGTCGGCCATGTCCAGCATGAGAATATGCCCCGATGGCTCACCACCTATCGTCCAGCCAAGAGTGACCAGAGCTTCCTTGATATGCCGGTCACCAACCGGTACGCGCTTGCTGGCAATGCCGAGACGGGCAAACGCTGCCGACAGGCCAAGATTCGACATTTCGGAATGCACCGCACCACCACCAAGCCGCCCCTGCCGCGCCCGGCTCGCCGCCAGCAGGAACAACAGCGCATCGCCATCATAAACACGCCCCGCGCTATCCGCCATAATCAGGCGGTCCCCATCGCCATCGAGTGCCATGCCGAAGTCCGCCTGCCGGGCTCGGGTCTCCGCCGCCAGAGTATGCGGATGCACGGAGCCACAATCGAGATTGATGTTGAGCCCATCAGGCGCAGCGCCGATGGCGATGACCTCCGCCCCGAGTTCGGACATGACGGCGGGTGCCGCAAGATAACAGGCACCGTGCGCAGCATCCACCACAATGCGCAGCCCGCGCAGCGACATGCCGCGCGGCATCCTCGCCTTGCAATACTCGATGTAGCGGCCAAGAGCATCATCCACGCGCCGCGCCTTGCCGAGAGATTCCGCGCTGAGACAGCCCGGTTCACTCCTTATACCGGCTTCGATAGCGCCGAGCTGTGCATTCGAGAGCTTCTCGCCCGCGCCATCAAAGAACTTGATGCCGTTATCCTGACAGGAGTTGTGCGAGGCGCTGATGACCACGCCCGCCTGGGCGCGAAAAGCGCTGGTGAGATAGGCGATAGCCGGAGTCGGCATGGGGCCGAGGAGCAGTACATTGACACCTGAGGACACGAATCCGGCTTCCAGCGCGGATTCCAGCATGTAGCCCGAAATTCGCGTGTCCTTGCCAATGAGCACCGTGCTGCCGGCACCAAACACGCACCCTGCCGCCGCGCCGAGGCGCAAGCAGAAATCAGGTGTCATGGGCGGCGAACCCACCCGTCCGCGAATGCCATCGGTACCGAACCAGCGCAGCTTCATGGATCGGAAAATCGGGAGTCAGGGAGAAGCGAGCGTATCAGACCTCTTCCGCCGGGCATCCAACCTCGGGCCCCGGCGATGCGGAGTGTGGGCGATCATCCGCACGACTCCTGTCGCCGGCATCAGCTGCCGAGGACGCAGTACCGCGTTCGCAGTCTTCGGGAGCTCTGACAGAGCGCCCCTGCATGATGTCCTCAATCTGCTCGAACACCAGAGTCTCATACTCGACAAGCGCCTCGGCCATGCGGTGCAGCTTGTCCTTGTTCTCGGTCAGCACAGTCCTGGCAGACTCGTAGCAATCATCAACGATGCGCCGCACTTCGACATCGATTTCGTGCGCTGTGCGGCTCGACACGGTGCGCATTCTGGTGCTTGCGGAGCGCCCGAGAAACACCTCCTGTTCATCATCGTCATACTTGAGGGGCCCCATGCTGTCGGAAAACCCCCACTTGGTAACCATGGAACGCGCCAGCGAAGTCGCTCGCTCTATATCATTGGCCGCGCCCGTGGTCACGCCCTCATCTCCAAGAATCATCTGCTCGGCAATACGGCCACCGAAAAGCCCGCATATCTGGCTTCTGAGTGCGCGCTGACTCAGGGAGTACCGATCTTCCTCAGGCAGAAACATGGTGACCCCGAGCGCCCGCCCTCTCGGAATGATGGTGATCTTGTACAGCGGGTCGTGTTCATCCATGTGATAGCCGACGATGGCGTGCCCGGCCTCGTGATACGCGGTGTTTCGCTTCTCCTTCTCGGACATCACCATGGAACGCCTTTCTGCACCCATCATGATCTTGTCTCTGGCGCGATCAAACTCCTCCATATCAACACATGTCTTGCGTGCGCGCGCCGAGAGCAGCGCCGCCTCGTTCACGAGGTTGGCAAGATCTGCGCCGGAAAATCCGGGGGTGCCACGCGCAATGATGCTCGCCTGCACATCCGTGTGCAGCGAGACCTTGCGCATGTGCACCTTGAGGATCTGCTCACGGCCACGAATGTCCGGCAAGCCCACGACCACCTGTCGGTCGAAGCGACCGGGCCTGAGCAGCGCCGGGTCGAGCACATCGGGCCGGTTGCTCGCCGCAATCACGATAATCCCGTCGTTCGCCTCGAAGCCGTCCATTTCCACCAGCAGCTGGTTCAGCGTCTGTTCACGCTCGTCATGCCCCCCGCCGAGCCCGGCTCCACGGTGACGCCCGACCGCGTCGATTTCATCAATGAAGATGATGCACGGCGACTGCTTCTTGGCCTGCTCGAACATATCGCGCACCCGAGAGGCACCCACGCCGACAAACATCTCGACGAAATCCGAGCCGGAGATGGAAAAGAAGGGCACCCGCGCCTCACCGGCGATGGCCTTCGCCAACAGGGTTTTGCCCGTGCCCGGTTGCCCGACCATGAGCACACCGCGCGGAATGTGACCGCCGAGTTTCTGAAACTTCGTCGGGTCGCGCAGGAACTCGACCAGTTCCTGCACATCTTCCTTGGCTTCATCCACACCGGCCACATCAGCAAAAGTGGTCTTGATCTGATCCTCGGACAGAAGCCGGGCGCGCGAGCGACCGAAGGAGATGGGGCCGCCACCACGTCCGCCACTTTGTATCTGCCGCATGACGAGCGCGAATATACCGATGATGAGCAGCACCGGAAAACTGGCAAGCAACAACTGCTCCCAGAAACCCGACCTGTCCGGTGGCTTGCTCGTGACCTCCACGCCGTGATTGATGAGGTCGTCCATGAGCTTCGGGTCTTCAATGCCGTAGCGCACTACCTGAAAGATGCTGCCATCCTTGCGTCGCCCCTGAATGGTGACATCACTGATCACCACTTCGCGCACCATGTTGCTCTGCACTTCGGTGACGAATGTCGAATAACTCATCTCATCCGGCTCGGCACCGAACTTGAACGAATTGAAGACGAACACCAGCACGACGGCGATGATGAGCCACCAGACGAGGCTTTTTCGGATGTCGTTGAGTTTCATGAATCGGGAGAGTTGTGTTTCTGCATGGAAGTTCAAGGGGTGGAGTATACAAGCCTGGTGCGCTGCGTCACGAATTCATTGCCATTCGGCGCGCGAAGGCGCTGCGCGACACTCGCAGCGCGTAACACCGGAGGTTCGCAGGTCCGCCGGTTGTCACCGGGAAGATCGCTGCAGGCGAGAGGTCACCTCGAAAACCCTTGCGCCACACCATATATCTCGCTCGATTCAGCACGTGATGCGCGCGGCTTCGCCAGTCGCACCTTGTGAAACAGTGACCCCGCCCGGCCTTCGAAGTACTCCAGCGGCTCGCCCTGAAAGAGTTTGACCACCAGGCCGCCGCCCGAGGACAACACCTGCTCGGCGAGCTCGCACGCGAACGCCACCAGTGACTGTGCCTGAGCCATATCGCGCGTTCGTACGCCGGACATATTGGGAGCAAGATCGGAAACGAGCAGGTTGTACGGAATATGCGATGTACACCAGTCGCGAAACAGCTCGCTTGGCACTTGTGCACAGAGAAAATCGACACCCCCGGGCACCGGCATGGCTCGCTGATCACAGGCGAAAGCCCGAGCACCACGCGAGACGAGATAGCGCGTCCAGCCGCCCGGCGCGGCACCGAGCTCGAGCACTTTCATGCCCGGGCGAATGAGGCGAAAGCGCGTATCGAGAGCTTCCAGCTTGAACCAGGCACGTGACCCCAGTCCGCGGCGGGCAGCCTGGCGCGCAAGCGCATCACCCCCCGGCCGTGCCCGCCAGTGCGCGCGGGAAGAGCGAGTGCTCATGTGTATGTACCGGGTGTCATGGGGCGGGCCCGCGGGGTGCACAAGTATTCCGTGCTCATGTACGCGCACTCACAGATGCTCAACTTGCAGAATCTCGTAGGAAATCTGCCCGCCGGGTGCGTTGACTTCAACCTCGTCCCCGATGCATTTGCCGATAAGTGCGCGCCCGAGCGGTGATGAGTAAGACACCTTGCGACACTTGATGTCGGCTTCGTCTTCACCGACGATCTGATAGCGCAGCTGCTCGTCATTGTCGATGTTCACCAGCGTGATGGTTGCCCCGAATACCACCTTGCCAGTCGGCTTGATGCGCGTGATGTCGAGAATCTGTGCGCCCGCCAGCTTGCCTTCGATTTCCTGAATGCGCCCCTCATTGAAGCCGTGCTGCTCGCGCACCGCGTGATATTCGGCGTTCTCACGCAAATCACCATGGGCGCGCGCCCTGGCGAGATCGTCAATAATCTTCGGGCGCAGTTCAAACTTGAGCCGTCGCAGTTCTGCGCGCAGCGCTTCGGCGCCTTGCACGGTCATGGGTGTGTTCATGTGTACTTGATGCCTCCTGTCATCCTGTAGCCGGGAAAGTTCCAATGGTGTCCCGCGGTATCAAAGGTTCGTCAGGTCCTGAATGCGCCGCACCCCGAACTTGCCCGGATGTGCATTCATGTAGGCAATGGCCATGCAAAAGGCCCGCCCGCCCGACAGCGTGGTTGTATAACACACCTGCCGCTCCACCGCCAATCGACGAATCACGGCAGAATCGGCAATCGCGGTACGTCCCTCCGTGGTATTCACGATGAGATCAACGGGGTTGTTCTTCAGCAGATCGGCGATATCCGGTCGTCCCTCGGTAACCTTGTTGACGACTTCAACCTCCATACCCGCCTCGCGAATGACCCTCGCCGTACCTCTGGTGGCAACCAGCGAGAAGCCGAGCAGGGTGAGTTCACGCACCACTTCCACCACGCTCTGCTTGTCGGAATCGGCGACACTGACAAACGCGCGGCCTCCCATCGGCAATCGCTCTCCCGCCGCCAGCGTCGCCTTGGCGAAGGCTTCCGCGAAGGAATCGCCAACGCCCATGACCTCGCCGGTGGACTTCATCTCCGGCGAAAGAATCGGATCTACACCGGGAAACTTGTTGAACGGGAAGACGGCTTCCTTGACGCTCACATGGGCATGACGCACTTCTTCGCTCAAACCCTGTTCCCCGAGGCTCTTGCCGATCATGCAGCGCGCCGCCACCTTGGCCAGCGAGATGCCGATGCTCTTGGACACGAAGGGCACGGTGCGGGAAGCGCGCGGATTGACTTCCAGCACATACACCTCCTCGCCTTGCACGGCGAACTGCACATTCATGAGCCCGACCACGCCGAGTTCAGCGGCGAGCGCCCGCGTCTGTGCGCGCAACTCCTGCTGTACCCGCTCGGACAGGCTCACCGGCGGCAGCACACAGGACGAATCGCCGGAATGAATGCCGGCCTGTTCTATGTGCTGCATGATGCCACCCACGAAGCAGTCCTGCCCATCGCACACGGCATCCACATCCACTTCCACCGCGCGCGCCAGGAACTTGTCGAGCAGCACCGGAGATGCCTCGGAGGCAATGACCGCGTGCGCCAGATAATCTGCAAGCTCGGCATTCGAGTGCACCAGCTGCATCGCACGGCCGCCAAGCACGTAGGACGGGCGCACCACCAGCGGGTAGCCAATCGAGACCGCGGCGGCAAGACCCTCGCTGACCGAGGTGACGGTGGCGTTGGCCGGCTGGCGCAGGCCAAGAGACTCGATGAGTGACTGAAAGCGCTTGCGATCTTCCGCCCGGTCTATGGCATCTGCCGAGGTGCCGAGAATCCTCACACCGGCCTCGGCGAGCGCCCCGACGAGCTTGAGCGGCGTTTGTCCACCAAACTGCACAATCACGCCCTCGGGGCATTCGAGATTGACGACGGCAATCACATCCTCGAAGGTCACCGGCTCGAAGTAGAGCCTGTCTGACACATCGTAGTCTGTGGATACGGTTTCCGGGTTGCAGTTGACCATGATGGTCTCGAACCCGTCTTCGCGCATGGCGAGCGCCGCGTGCACACAGCAATAATCGAATTCTATGCCTTGGCCGATGCGGTTCGGACCGCCGCCGAGCACCATGATCTTGCGACGATCAGAGGGTGCGGCTTCACAGGCCCGTTCGTAGGTGGAATACATGTAGGCGGTCTGCGAAGGAAACTCCGCGGCACAGGTATCGACGCGCTTGAAGACGGGCTCGAGGCCAAGCTGTGTGCGTGCGCGCCTGACCTCGGCTTCATCACGACCGAGCAGCGCGGCGATGCGCGCATCGGAAAACCCCTGTCGCTTGATGCGACGAAACGCATCCTGGCTCAGGTGTTCGAGCGCGGTGCTCCTGATGTTCGCTTCGGTGTGAATCAGGTCCTGAATCTGGGCGAGAAACCAGGGGTCGATGCCGGTGTATTCGTGAATCTCGGTCAGCGTCAGGCCGCGCCGCAGGGCCTCGGCGACATAGCGAATCCTGTCCGCACCGGGTTCGCGCAATTCGCGCACGAGTTGGCGCTGCCCGTCCGCGCCATCAAGCGCTTGCCCGTACTCGATCGGGTCCAGCCCGCAGATGCCGGTCTCCAGCCCGCGCAACACCTTGTGCAGCGCCTCCTGAAAAGTCCTGCCCATGGCCATGGCCTCCCCGACCGACTTCATCTGCGTGGTCAGCCGGTCTTCGGCGGCAGGAAACTTCTCGAAGGTGAAGCGTGGCATCTT
Organism: Pseudomonadales bacterium; assembly: GCA_965199815.1. Taxonomy (GTDB): domain Bacteria; phylum Pseudomonadota; class Gammaproteobacteria; order Pseudomonadales; family Azotimanducaceae; genus Azotimanducus. The sequence goes on along the minus strand of CBDATE010000028.1, from coordinate 102,136 downwards.
CACCACCACATAGTCGATGGTCGGCTCGAAGGACACCGGCGTAATGCCGGTGATGTCGTTTTGCAGCTCATCGAGGGTGTAGCCGACCGCGAGACGCGCGGCTACCTTGGCGATGGGAAAACCGGTCGCCTTGGAGGCCAGTGCGGATGAGCGTGACACGCGCGGGTTCATCTCGATAACCACCAACCGCCCGTCCTGCGGGTTGATGGCGAATTGCACATTGGAGCCGCCCGTCTCCACGCCAATTTCGCGCAGCACCGCAATGGAGGCATTGCGCATCTGCTGATATTCCTTGTCGGTCAGGGTTTGCGCCGGCGCAACGGTGATGCTGTCGCCGGTGTGTACGCCCATGGCATCGAGATTCTCGATGGAGCAGACGATGATGCAGTTGTCGAGACGATCTCTCACCACCTCCATCTCGAACTCCTTCCAGCCGAGCAGCGACTCGTCTATGAGCAGCTCGGTGGTGGGCGACTGCGCGAGACCGCGCTCGCACAGGTATTTGAACTCTTCGTGATTGTAGGCAACTCCGCCGCCGCTGCCGCCGAGCGTGAAGGATGGGCGAATGATGCAGGGAAAGCCGAGGGCACCCTGCACCTGCATCGCCTCCTCGAGGCTGTGGGCGATACCGGCACGAGGTGTTGCCAGATTGATGTTGCGCATGGCCTCGACGAATCGCTCACGATCTTCCGCCTTGTCGATGGCATCCTGATTCGCCCCGATGAGCTCCACGTCATAGGCATCAAGCACCCCCTCGCGCACCAGATCCAGGGTGGTGTTGAGCGCGGTCTGTCCGCCCATGGTGGGCAGCAGGGCATGCGGGCGCTCACGCTCGATGATTTCAGCCATGACGCGCCAGTCAAGCGGTTCGATATAGGTGCTGTCGGCGACCGACGGATCGGTCATGATGGTGGCCGGGTTGGAGTTCACCAGCACGATGCGATAGCCTTCGCTCTTGAGCGCCTGACAGGCTTGCGTACCTGAATAGTCGAACTCGCAGGCTTGCCCGATGACGATGGGGCCCGCGCCGGGAATGAGGATGGACTCCATGTCTGTGCGCCTCGGCATCCTACTGACCCCGGCGCATACAAGTCACGAATTCATCAAACACACCGGACGCATCCTGCGGCCCCGGACTCGCTTCGGGATGGCCCTGAACGCCGAAGGCCGACTTCTGCACATGTCGGATTCCCTGTACGCTGCCGTCAAAGAGAGACACATGCGTGACCTCGAGGCAGTCGGGGATGGATTCGGCATCCACGGCAAAGCCGTGGTTCTGGCTGCTGATCATGACGCGCTGATTGCCGAGCGACTTGATCGGGTGATTGGCACCGTGATGCCCGAAGGGCATCTTCACCGTGTGTGCACCGCAGGCGAGCGCAAGCAATTGATGGCCAAGACAGATACCGAGTATCGGGATATCGGCATCAAGCAGTTTGCGAATCGAGGCGATGGCGTAGTCAAGCGGCTCCGGGTCGCCGGGACCATTCGACAGGAACACGCCATCCGGCTTCAGTCGCTGCACCTCATCAGCACTTGTTCGCGCCGGGACCAGAGTCACCTGGCAGCCTCTGGCAGTGAGATAGCGAAGTATGTTGCGCTTGATGCCGAAGTCATAGGCCACCACGCGGTGCTGCGGGGTGAGACTGACAGGCATACGCCACAGACCTTCGTTCCACTCGCTGACCCTGGTGCAGGTGACCTCCTGCACCAGATCTCGCCCGTAAAGGCCGGGAAAGGCGCGTGCGCGCGCCACACAGGCAGCAGGATCAAGCGTCTCGCCAGCCGCGATGCAGGCACCCTGGGCACCGGTCTCACGTATGACGGAGGTGAGTTCGCGCGTGTCCACCTCGGAGATGGCAACGCAGTTTTCACGTTGCAGATAGTCTGACAGGGTGCTGTCGCTGCGCCAGTTCGAATGCATTGCGGGCAAGTTGCGAATCACCAACCCACTCGCCCGGATACGGCTTGACTCCGTGTCTTCCCGGTTGGTGCCGGTATTGCCAATGTGCGGGTAGGTGAGGGTGACGATCTGACCGGCATAGGAAGGATCTGTCAGTATTTCCTGATAGCCGGTCATGGCTGTGTTGAAAACGATCTCGCCCACGGCGCTGCCGGGCGCGCCTATGGCTTCACCTTCAAAAATCGCACCTCCAGCCAGTGCGAGAATCGCCTTCTTCATCCAGCCTCACTCGTCTTCGACGTACTATGTTCAGATTCTCCGCACACATCCACAGGGGTCGATGCGGGTACGCCATCCCGGACAAATGTCGCGCCATGGCTGGAGCGACATTGTAGGGCGAAATGCACTCCTGCATTCAATCCTGATGGCAATCCCGTGACCGGGTCACAGCAGGTCCGCGACCGGATTGATGCCACTCGCTGCCTCCGCAAACAGGCACCGCGCGCGCCGCGCCTGCAACGCATCACTTGCCTGATCCGGCGCGCCGGACGCAGACAGGCGATGTTCGAGCACCATCTGCGCGAGCAGCAGCCGACGCGCATCGCCCGCAAGCGCGTCAATGCGCACACCCTCATTCGCCAGCAGGCAGGCCGATGTGGCGTGATAGAGCCGGGAAGTCACCTGACGCGCTCTGATGCGACTTGACTGCTCGGCGAGTTCACGAGCTGCGGCAAGCGCTTCGAGCAGCGCAGTGCGTACACGCTTCGCGAATCCCGGCAGTGCCTGCTCGACCGGTTCGAGCAACTCCAGCAGCCTGGCTTCCAGTGCGCCGTCCGCGCGCGACTTGTGAACAGCGCGATCAATCACATCCAGACTGACGATATTGCCGGTCCCTTCCCAAATCGACCCGAGGTGTGCATCGCGAACGAGGCGTGGCGTAATCCATTCCTCGATATAGCCGCAACCGCCACGCACCTCCATGGCATCGCCGGCAACCTTGCGCGCATCGCGCGTCGTTCGGTACTTGAGTAGCGGCGTTGCGATACGAAATACTGCCGCGTCCTGATTCGACCCGCCCCCTGACTCAGCCCGGTCGAGCGCATCAGCGGTGAACAGACTCATGCTCAGCGCCTGTTCCGTCGCCAGGCGAATCTTGAGCAATGCCCGCTGCGCCAGTGGCAGATCCAGCAGCCGGTCACCGAACACGCGCCGATGCCGGGCCACGCACATGGCATCGTGCATGGCGCGGCGCATCAATGCCGCGGACTTGACCCCGTTGGACAGGCGCGAGAGATTGATCATCTCGGCCATCTGCCGAAAGCCCTGAGCAAGCGAGCCGAGGGGGTAGGCGAGCGCCCCCTCGAAGCGAATCTCGCCGCTGGCCATCGAACGCGTACCGAGCTTGTCCTTGAGGCGCAGAATGCGGTAGTTGTTGGGTTGCCCCGGCGCAATCTCGCGCGGGACGATAAACAGGCCGAGACCGCGTGTGCCCGTGCCTGCCCCCTCGCAGCGCGCCAGCATCAGCACCACATCGGCACCGGCGTTCGAGCAGAACCACTTTTCACCGTGGATACGATAGGCATCGCCGTCGCGCTCGGCGCGCGATTCGATCTGGCCGACATCGCTGCCGCCCATCTGCTCGGTGATGAACTGCGCGCCCTGCCAGAGTTCGTTCATATCCTGGCTGAGCAGCCGCGGCAGGAATCGCGCTCGCAACTCGGGACTGGCGTACTTGTCAATCAGATGCGCCGCGGAGTCCGTGACGTTGATTGGGCAGCCGAGGCCGAACTCGGCCTGATTGAAGAGCAGCGTGAAGGCATGCTTGGCAACAGCCGGAAATCGGCGCGCAAGGCCCAGCACACCTTCCCGATTGGTCATTGCATGCAGTCCGAACTCGCCAAAGGCGACCGCTTCCAATCGCCGGTAGGCCGGGTGACAGGCGAGGCTCTGGACATCTCGCCCGAGCCGGTCGCGCTGATGCAGGACCGGCGGATGCCGGTTGGCGAGATAGGCGCACTCGTCAAGCTCGCCGGCAGCAAGTTCCCCGAGGCGCAACAGGTGCGGTTCCATATGGCGATATGTGCCCTCGTCGAGGTAGAGCCGCAGCAGCGCCTGAAGATCCGGGTCGCAGGCGAAGAAGTTTCCGCCCCGGGTGTCGGGTGCGACCGCTGAAGCCCCATTCGTCTCACTGTTCGACATGCCGCCGAATTTCCTCCTATCATGCAACACGGACACTCTACTCCACTCCTGACTCTGCTCATGGGCGACCATCGCAAAACGCTGCTCATCGTGTATCACTCGGCATCCGGGCGCACATCGCGGCTCGCCGAGGCAGTGCGTGACGGGGCATCGCACGAGGATATCGAGTCTGTCGAGGTGCGGTGCAAACCCGCTTGTGAGGCAGACGCACAGGACCTGCTTGATGCCGATGGCGTGATCTACGGTACGCCAGAGAATTTCGGCTACATGTCAGGAGGACTCAAGGATTTCTTCGACCGCACCTTCTACGCCGTTGAGGGGCAGATTCGAAACCCGCCCTACGGTGTGTTCATCAGCGCCGGCAACGACGGTACCGGCGCGCTCACGGCAATTCGCCGCATCGTGCGCGGGTTTCCGATGAACGAGGTGCAGGCACCGGTGATTGTGCGCGGCGAGATCACGCCACAGGCGCTGCAAGAGGCCAGAGACCTCGGCACCGCACTGGCGTTCGGGCTTGATGCGGGCGTGAACATTTTAGGCTGGAGTCAGCCACAAAGTGCCTGTGGCGTACGAAAGTCGGTAGAATCGGTTGGCGTATAGAGGTTCAATTCATGATCAAGGCAATATTCACGAGGTGCTACGAGCGTCAGGATTGCGCCGACAGGTCGCATGGCTCGCATGAAACAGGCCGCTCCCGGCTATCTGCGATGCTCATCGGCCTGCTTGCGAGCTGTCTGTGGCTCGGAACACCCCTGCGTGCCGAGCTGGCATCCATTCAGCCTGATCAGGTGCACGGGCGCACCGCACTCGATCTGGTAACACAACTCGAACGCGCACATCTTCGTCCCAGAAAGCTTGATGACGAAATGTCGAGCCTCATGTATGACCGCTATCTCGAGGCGCTCGACCCGTCACGGGTCTTTTTTCTGCAGGCCGATCTTGATCGCTTCGAGAAGTACCGCTTCCTGCTGGACGATTTCATTCTCGACGAGGACACTTCGCCTGCCTTTGATATTTTCAATCAACTTCTTTCCCGGCAGCGTTCCAGATTCGAATGGCTGATCACTTACCTGGACCAGCAATGGGACGAGCTCGATTTCACCCGCGATGAAGACATGCAGCTCGATCGTTCACAAACCCCCTGGGCACTGTCGGATCAGGCGCTCAACGAGGTGTGGAGAAAACGCCTCAAGGCCACCATCATTGACGGCAAGCTCAACGCCGAAGCGGATGAAGAGATTCGAAACAGGCTGATGCGTCGCTACCGCAACAGTCTCGAGAGACTGGAGCGTTACAAGGCACAGGATGTGTTCACCCTGTTTGTGAATGCCTACGCAAGCTCGCTTGATCCGCACACCACCTACCTCTCGCCGCCGGTCTTCGAGAACTTCAATATCGTCATGTCGCAGTCGCTCGAAGGTATCGGCGCGGTGCTCGAAGAAAACGAAGGCCATGTTCGCATTCAGCGTGTGCTGCCCGGCAGTCCGGCCTCGAAGAGCGGCAAGCTGGTGCCGAATTCGAGCATTCTCGCTGTCGGTCAGGGGCGGGAAGGCGCACTCATCGATGTGGTTGGTTGGCGCATTGATGATGTGGTCAAACTCATCCGTGGCCCGCGCGACTCGATCGTGCGTTTGAAGGTTCGACAACCACATATCACCGGTCAGACCGAGCCGTTTGAACTGTCCATTGTGCGCAACCGGATTCAACTCGAAGAACAGGCAGCGAGCAGCCAGATCATCGAATTCGAACACGCTGATCGCATCAGGCGTATGGGCGTTATTCGCATCGCCTCTTTCTATGCGGACTATGTGCATGACCGGACTTCGTCCAGCGATGTGCGACGGCTGCTGGCCGAACTTGGAGCCGAGGGAGTTGAAGGCGTTGTGATCGATCTGCGCAATAATGGTGGCGGCCTGTTGCAGGAGGCCAACAGCCTCGCGGGTCTCTTCATTGACGAAGGCCCTGTGGTGCAGGTGCGCCAGCACGATCAGCGACCCTTTATTCATCTCGACCGCGTACGCGGCCAGGCCTGGGATGGGCCGCTGGCGGTATTGGTAAATCGCCTGTCCGCCTCGGCCTCCGAGATTTTTGCTGCCGCGATTCAGGATTATGGACGCGGGCCGGTCATTGGTGAGCGCACCTTCGGCAAGGGCACCATTCAGGAACTTGTGCCGCTGGAGCACGGACAAATCAAATTGACACAAGGCAAGTTCTATCGCATCTCGGGCATGAGCACACAGCATGCCGGTGTCACGCCCGACATCCTGTATCCGCAGTCAATCGACCCACAGGAAGTTGGCGAAAGTGCGCGCGAGACAGCAATTCCAAACGACGCAATTGACCGCGCCAGGTATTCGCGCTCGCGCCAGGTCGAGGCGCTGTCGGGAATACTGCGCGACAATCATCAGCGACGCATCGCAAAGGATGCAGACTTCCTGTATGTGCAGGAGATCAACGAACTGGCGCAGGAATTGCGCAAACGCACACATGTGAGCCTCAATCTGGACAGCAGAGAGCGCGACAAGGCGGCCATTGATACCAGGCGTCTGGAGATTGAGAATCGTTTGCGCCTTGCTCGGGGGAAGTCGGCTCTGGCCAGTCTTGATGCGGCCGCCAGTGAAGACCTGTCCGCAGGTGTGGCAGGCGAGAATTCGGGCACCGCAGCAAGCTCCGCCGCAAGCGTTCAGCCCGCCGAGGATGCGCCGGATGAACCCGAAGACCCTTTCGTGACCGAGGCCATGCGTATTCTTGTGGATTATGCACACCTGTCATCCCAACTGCTCGCGGCCAGCAAGAGACAGGATTCATGAGGATGTTCTGATCGAGTCCCGGGACGAGCTTGCTCGGAATACGCACAAGAATTCAGGGCGGTTTCTCACAGTGAACCGGCTCTTCAAAACCTATAATACGCAGCCACTCTTCATCAGAGATTCAGGTGACTGACGCAAATTCTCGGAAGTTTCGTATCGCGATTCTTGGCGGAACAGGGGATCTCGGCACCGGTCTGGCGATTCGCTGGTCCAGGGCCGGTCATGAAATTCTCATAGGTTCAAGGACTCAGGCCAAGGCCGAAGCGGCACTGGCAGAACTCTCGACAATCAGCCCGGAGACACCGGCGCGCGCACTCGAAAATCCGGCTGCCGCCCGTGCCGGTGATGTAGTGGTGCTCACCGTGCCATTTGCCCATCAACTCTCCACACTGGAGACTGTCAAGGCACATCTTTCCGGCAAGATTCTCATAGATGCTTCGGTACCGCTTGTGCCCCCCGCTGTGGGTCGGGTGCAGCTTCCGGCAGAGGGCAGTGCCGGTAAACGCGCGCAGGATTTTCTTGGCGAACAGGTGCAGGTAGTGTCCGCATTCCAGAACGTGGCCGCCCACCTGCTGCAATCAGACGAAGAAATCCTGTGTGATGTGCTGGTGGCAGGCAACAGCCCGGATGCCCGACAGCAGGTGATCAACCTCATCGAGGATGCTGGTATGCGCGGCTATCATGCCGGACCGATTGATAACGCAGCCGCCGCAGAAGCCCTGACCTCGGTGCTCATTCAGATCAATCGTCGCCATCAGATTAGCCATTCGGGCATACGTATCGTCGGACAGACTTCCGACTGAGCCCCCGCATCAAACACACTGCAATCAGGTCGTGTTGCATCAGATCATGGCACCTCTGCGATTCTCGAACCACACCGCCGCGATTTCACTCGCATGTCTGTGCAATTCTCAGTGCACGCCATAACAGGTGTGCCAATGGTGAGCCCCGGCGATGCGCTCGCCGAGCTGTTCATTGATGCCATCGAGAGCAGCAATCTGGGCCTCATCGACAAGGATATTCTGGTGGTGGCACAGAAAGTGGTATCGAAAGCGGAAGATCGCTATGTTCGTCTTGATGCGGTCGTGCCTGGCCAGAAGGCGCAGGAAGTCGCCAGGGTCACCGGCAAGGACGCACGTCTCGTGGAGATCATTCTCGGAGAATCCAGCCAGATAGTTCGCATGAAACCCGGGGTTCTCATCGTGCGTCACAAGTCGGGCTGGGTGTCGGCGCAGGGTGGTGTCGATCAGTCAAACATGGACCACAGCCAAGGCGAGAGAGCGCTGCTGCTGCCGGTCGATGCAGATGCGTCGGCACAACGGCTTCAGTATCGAATTCGAGAGTTGCAGGGCGTACAGGTCGGCATCATCATTTGCGACAGTGTCAACCGACCCTGGCGCCTCGGCTCTGTCGGTGTAGCGATTGGCTGTGCGGGTGTTGCTGCTCTGGAGGATCATCGTGGTGGCCAGGATCTGTACGGTCGCAAGCTTCAGGTCACCCTGATGAACAGAGCGGATGCCATTGCCAGCGCTGCCAATCTGGCAATGGGCGAAACCACTGAACGAACGCCGCTGGCCCTGATGCGCGGCATCGACCCAGGGCAACCCGAGATGCATGCGCTCGACATGATTCGCCCGATCAAGGAGGACATGTTCCTGTGACACGCACGAAACGCACAAACCAGATGAAGCCAAAGTACGTCGTGCTCACCGGCGGCGTGGGCGGCGCGAAACTCTGTCAGGGACTCGCACAGATACTCGAGCCATCGCAAGTCCTGTTCGTTGTCAATACGGGCGACGATTTTCAGCATCTCGGCCTGCATATCTCGCCTGATATCGACAGCTTGAGCTACGCGCTCGCCGGTCTCTCGAGCAAGAAACGAGGCTGGGGGCGTGACGATGAAACCTGGAACTGCCTGGAAACCCTGGGCAAGCTGCGCGGCCCCACCTGGTTTCAGCTTGGCGACCGGGACCTCGCCCTGCATCTGCGGCGTACGCACCTGCTCGCCTCCGGCAAGACCCTGACGCAAGCGACATCAATGCTCACCAGAGCACTCGGGGTACGGCATCAGATAGTACCCATGAGCAATGACCCCGTACACACTCTGGTCGAGACCGACGAAGGACAGCTGTCCTTTCAGGAGTATTTCGTGGCGCGACGCTGCCAACCGAGGGTGCATGGGTTTGTCTATGAAGGTGCGCTGGACGCGCGTGTTCAGCGCAGTATTTATCGATTCCTGCAAGCGAGCGAGTATCGCGGCACCATTATCTGTCCATCAAATCCCATGCTCAGCATCGACCCCATTCTCGCCGTCGAGGGGCTGCGGGACTGGCTGCTGTTTCCGCATCTTCCGAGAGTTGCAGTGTCTCCGATTATTGCCGGCGATGCCGTCAAGGGACCAACGGCCAGAATCTTTCGCGAACTGCACAAGGAAGTGAATGCGATTGCGGTCGCCGAACATTACGGCAACTTGCTGGATGGGTTCGTCTATGACCGACGCGACCACGCACTCGCTGCCAGATTCGAGAACATGCACCTGCCGGCGATGTGTACCGAGACACTCATGCGCAGCGATGAAGACAAGGTGCGTCTCGCTCACAAGGTGCTGACCTTGCTTGATGAGGTAAATCCGGAAAACCGCATGTTCGGTTCGGTCAAGCCCTACGATGCCTGCCTTGAACACGCCCCGTGACCCATGAGAGGTAGAGCGGACCAGTGGGCGGTGGTGCCCATCAAATCCTTCGTCGACGCGAAGCATCGACTGTCCAGCACACTTGATGACGATGCCAGGCAGGCACTGGTACGCGCCATGGCCGAGGACGTGATTGCAGAACTGAAGAAGGTCGAGGGCTTGCAAGGAGTGCTCGTCGTCACCCGCTCATCCGAAGTGCGTGACTTCGCCATTGCCCGGGGCGTTGAACATTGGGACGATCCGCCACAGGCAGACCTGAGCATGGCTTTGGAAGCGACGGCGGAGCATCTGATCACAACATTCGCTGCCCGCACCATGATGATCCTGCCGTGCGATGTACCGCTGGCAGAAGCCGGGTTGCTGTCCCGAGCGCTGTCACGGCACAGGGGACTCACGCTGGCTTCCGATATTGCAGGCGCGGGAACCAACCTGCTTATCGCTTCGCCGCCCAATCTGATCAGGTTCTGTTACGACGGATACGGCTTTCAGGTGCACCGCGAACGCGGGCGAGAACTCGGCGTGGATGTGCAAATCATTCAGGACGAGCGACTCCAGCTTGATATCGATACTCCGGATGATCTGGAGCGAATGAAGCGGCTGGCTGAAGGTACTGAAGTCAGGCTCGGCAGCCAGACTCTGCCCCTGCTGCGAACCGCTGCTCATTCCCGAACCGGTACAGGCGCACAACAAATCCCGCAACCCGACATTCACGCAACCCGACACTCATATAGAATGAATCATCCCTGATGAGGGGGACAATACCATGCTCGAACCACAACTTCTCACAGTTCTCGTTTCCATCATCGCCACGATTATCGGTGCCGGTATTGCTCTGGGCATACAGATACGAACGATACGGACCGAATTCCGCAGCGAAAACGAGAAGCTGCGTACCGAGTTTCGTGACGAAACCGAGAAGATGCGGACTGAGTTCCGTGGCGAAAACGAAAAGATGCGCACCGAGTTCCGCAGCGAAAACGAGAAGCTGCGCACCGAGTTTCGTGACGAAAACGAAAAACTACGCACCGAGTTTCGTGGCGAAACCGAGAAGCTGTATGGCGAAAATCGGAAAATGCGCGAAGAGTTCCGCGACGAAAACGAAAAGATGCACAATTGCATGGGAGATATACGCACCGATATTGGCGGCTTGCGCGAGCGCATGGCTCGCCTCGAAGGACTGATGGAAGGGCTGCGTGAAATGCTCACCGGACGCAAGGCCGCCTGACGCTCGAGCCTTCATCGCATGAGCTTTCAATTTGACAAGCTCCTGTCGAGCGTGGAATCCGGTCACAGGCTGACTGCCGAGCAGTGCCTCGAACTCGCCGAGCCGCGGGATATCGGTGCCCTGCACAGCCTCATGAGCGTTGCCTCAGCGCTTCGAGACGACAAGTTCCACAACATCGTCACCTTTTCGCGCAAGGTATTCATTCCTCTCACCCATCTGTGCCGTGATGTCTGTCATTACTGCACCTTTGCGCAAACGCCAAGGAAAGTACGGGCACCGTATATGGCGATCGACGAAGTCCTGCGTCTTGCCCGTCAGGGTGCACAGCTCGGCTGCAAGGAAGCCCTGTTCACTCTGGGGGAAAAACCGGAGCTTCGTTATCGCGCTGCCAGAGACGCATTACAGGCACTCGGGTTCAGTTCAACTATCGCCTACTTGCGCGAAGCGTGCGAACGTGTGCTTGAAGAAACCGGACTCCTGCCACACGCCAACCCCGGCAATATGACCCCCGAGGAGATGCTCCTGATGCGTCAGGTCTCACCCTCCATGGGCATCATGCTGGAATCCTTGTCTGATCGATTGACCGAGAAGGGCATGCCCCATTACGGCAGCCCGGACAAGGCACCGCTGATACGCCTGCAAACGCTTGAACAGGCTGGACAGGCGCGCATCCCGTTCACATCAGGCATTCTCGTCGGCATTGGTGAAACGCCGCGTGAACGCATCGAATCTCTGCTTGCCATTCGCGACCTGCATGATCGCTACGGGCATATTCAGGAAGTCATTATTCAGAACTTCCGCGCCAAACCCGGCACCGGAATGCGCGATGCACCTGAACCGTCTCTGCATGAATTCCTGTGGACCATTGCCTTGTCTCGCCTTCTGTTCGGCTCTGAAATGAGCATTCAGGCACCGCCGAACCTGAGTCCCGGTGCCCTGCCTCGCCTGATTCAGGCCGGCATCAATGATTGGGGTGGCGTATCGCCACTCACGCCGGATTTTGTCAATCCCGAAGCACCCTGGCCACACCTCGAATCCTTGCGCAGGGAAACCTTGCAGGCGGGCAAGCACCTGAGGGAGCGACTGACGCTCTACCCACGCTATGTCGTCGCACATGAAGAATGGGCCGACCCGGCCATGCATTCCCACCTGCTGCGCGCATCGGATGCTCACGGCCATGCGCGGGAAGGGGACTGGTGCCCGGGTGAGCCTGATGTGCCTCCGCCCGAAGCCGACCTGCGGCGCGTCAGCGCTCACCCGAACAGGGTCTCGGCAAGTCTGCTTGATCTGATCGATGCAGCGGCGCGAGGGCAGCAGCTTGATGAAACCGATGTACTACGACTCCTGGCCACAGAAGGAGATGAGTTCAGCGCAGTCTGCCAGGGTGCCAATCAGGTTCGTCAGCAGGTAAACGGCGAGCGAGTGTCCTTCGTCGTGAATCGCAACATCAATTACACCAACATCTGTTACTTCAAGTGCCAGTTCTGCGCCTTCTCCAAAGGCAAGCTCGCCGAGAACCTGCGCGGGCGCCCCTATGATCTGGATGCCGAGGAAATCCAGCGTCGCGTGAGCGAGGCCTGGAGCCGTGGCGCAACCGAGGTGTGCATGCAGGGCGGGATTCATCCCGAATACACCGGCGACACCTATCTCTCGATTGTGCGCACCGTCAAGCAGGCAGCACCGGCGATACATGTACATGCCTTCTCGCCACTCGAAATCTGGCAGGGTGCCGCTACTCTGGGACTGCCACTTGACGAATATCTCCGGGCGCTGCGTACGGAAGGGCTTGGCACTCTGCCTGGAACGGCGGCAGAAATCCTTGACGATGAGGTACGCCAGATCATCTGCCCGGACAAGATCAATACCAGCCAATGGCTGGAAGTAATGGAAACTGCACACGGACAGGGCATCAGGACCACCGCCACCATCATGTTCGGCCATGTCGAACAGCCTCGGCATATCGCCCGTCACCTGCTCAGACTGCGCGCGTTGCAGACACGCACGGGCGGATTCACCGAGTTGGTGCCCTTGCCTTTCGTGCATATGGAAGCGCCCATGTACCTCAAGGGCCGTGCACGCAAAGGGCCAACCTTTCGTGAAACTCTCCTCATGCACGCTGTAGCGCGACTGGTACTGCACCCGCATTTCCCGAACATACAGGCATCCTGGGTGAAGCTCGGACATCAAGGCCTGAACGCCTGCCTGAACGCCGGCTGTAACGACCTGGGCGGCACACTGATGAACGAGAGCATTTCACGCGCCGCCGGAGCGAGCCACGGTCAGGAAACAACCCCCGCACAAATGTCCGCGCTTGTCAGTGCGGCAGGGCGCGAACCATATCAGCGCAACACGCTCTACGGAGAGATTTCCGAAGAGCGCCGCCAGGCCGGATTGGTGGCCAGCGAATTGACCGAACTCATCAACACGCCCGCGCGCAAATACGAGCGCGAACCGGGTCGCTCGAGATCCCTGCATCGCAATCAGGCGAGCAGGGAGTCACCCGAATTGATCGTCAGCGCGATGTCTGATTAATCTCGGCATGTTCTTTCTGGCATGTTCTGCTCAGTCGTGGACCGGTCGGCGCCTTGAGCGCTCGACTGCCGCAAGCTGAATCTCCCGCACCGGCTTGTCGCCACGGCTACGCACCGCCAGGATGAGCGGCAGGATCAGCGCCATATTCAGAACAAGGCTACCGACTGCAACCAGAAGCCAGGTCACGCGCATGCCGCCAAGCTCGAAAACATAGCCAACCAGAGGGCCAACAACCGCAAAGGCGATTCGAAAACCGAAGTTGGCGAGCGAGTTGACAGTGGCGCGGATTTCGGACGGGATGCGCGAGTTCACCGAATCTCGCAAGAGTACCATGCCGAGTCCACGCGCCATGAAAATGAGAATGGCGGCCACGAATCCGATAACCGGACCAAAAAACGCGAGACCGAGATAGCCCAGAGCGGGAATCAGCGCAATGACCGCGAGTCGAACTTCCGCCGACACCATTCTCGCCAGTGTGTGCGAAAGCTGACCGGAAACCGCCGAAACCAGGCTGAGTACCGCCCACAGATACCCGAAGTACTCGAGTGGGGTCCCTTGCAACTGCCATTGCTTTTGCAGTAGCCATACCACCAGAAAGACACTCAGGCTCCAGAAGGCGAGCGACAGAAAGGCGAAACGCAATACCGGGCTCAAGGTGATGAGCAGGCGCAAAATGAGCGCAAAGTTCTCTCTGTGGCGGCGCGGGGCCAGCCGACGACGCGCCGGTTCATATACGCCGAAGCAAATCAGCAGAGGCACCCAGGCGACGAGAGTCTGTACAGTGATCAGCAGCTGCAATGAATCCAGCATGAGCAGCACCCCGGCGAGCACACTGGCCACTGCCGTTGACAGGGTGTCGAGCAGAAACAGACGACGAACGGCCTTGGGGCGCTTGCCTTCAAGGCCGCCTATGGCCAGCTCGGTGTCGTAGAGCAGTGCCAGGTCGGCACCGGATATCAAACTGACGGCAACCGCCATACAGAGTTCGAACCCCACCAGCATGGCAAAGCCATCGGAAAAGTACAGCAGGAGTGTGCCGGCCCCATAGAAAAGACTTCCGATGATGAGCGTGAACTTGCGCCCCAGAAGGTCGGAAAGATAGCCGGAAGGAACTTCGAGGCCGGCGACTGTAAAGCCGAAAATAGCCTGCAACAGGAGTATGTCGCCAAGATCAAGCCCGCGTGACTCGAAGATGGGCACGATAACCGGCATGATGAGCGAGAAGACATGAAAAAAGCTCACGCCGATAATGAGCACAAGGTTACGCCGCAGCAGACGTTCCGACTGCACGGTTTCGCTTGATTTCTGTGTGGTCTGTGTCATTTCGCTTCGGCATTGCGGCCGGGTTCCTTGCTTGCGGGCAAAAAAAACCCCGGATTCCAATGGTCTCCGGGGCCTTCAGTGCGGGATGCTGATACTGTCTTGTATCTTCGTCACTGAAGGCTTCCCCGAAGCACGATTCGCATGAATCCGTGTTGCCAGATTCGGGAGGATGCCGATGCCATACACGTGACATGCATTGGCATGGCTCGCGCCTCGCGCCACGCCTGCCGGGTTGTTGTGTTCGTATATGTGGTTGACATTTTCTATAGATTGCTGCGAACGGACATCGAAGAGCACCTGCAAGGGAAACTCTGAATAACAGAGTTTCCCTTGCGGCACACGGATGTGCCGCCAGATTCAGTGCCGTAAGGCATTGAATCTGCGAGCAAATCAGAATCACATTTCTGATTTGCGAATCTGATCAAGTCCACGGATGGACTTGATCAGAACATACCAAGGGCTCCCATCCTGGTTCAGATCAATGTTTGCCAGATTCGTCCGGCATCCTGTACATGGCAAATTTCTCGAGCGCCATTGTACATGCATCCAACCTCGCACAGCCGATCAATCAGGCACCCATTACGGGACAAAACGCCGCGAGCGCGCCGAGATCAGATGAACTGCGCCTTCAGTGACAACCGCATCAAGTGGCACATCCCAGGGCTGGCGAGGAATGTGCTCGGTGCGCTGGCATTCATGCGCGTAGCCGATGAGCAAAGGTCTTCGCTGGCCGAGTTTCGACAGGAAGACATCGTAGAAACCGCCGCCACGACCAAGCCGCGTTCCCGCAAGATCAAACGCGACCAGAGGAATGAGCATCAGGGACAGTAATCCGGCAGGTATGCAGCGCCTCCGAGTGCCCGTCGGCTCCCACAAACCCATCGCATTGGCTTTGAGCACCGCCCCCGGCTGCACGGCCTGAAAGCGCATGTGGCGACGCGCACCGCGCCCGACGATGCGAGGCAACAGAACTTCTGCCCGGCGCTGGTGCAGTCGGGCAAGCAAGGGTTCCGGGTCGAGTTCTCCGTCGTCCGCCAGATAGGCGGCCACCCGGCCACTGGCGACCCTCAGAAGGGATGTCAAGGCGAGCCGACAGGCGGAACTGGCGTGCAGCGACTGTGTTTCGGGTGACAGCGAACGCCGCCTGGCGCGATACTCGCTACGCAATGTGTTGTGCGGTTTGCTGTGCAATTCCCTGTGCTTGCAGTAAGGGAAGCATCTGAACGACAGAACTTCCCGTGCGGCAATGAGCACTCCCGGGTGTGCCGCTGTCCGGCAAGCCCTGAACCGTAGGATTTCAGGGCGGTGGAAAGATTCACATTCCGAGGCTTCCCGCGTTCCGCTCGAGGTTCAAGCGGGACGAAGGCTTGCTCTGGCAGTATGCAGAGTCCTTCCTCCTTGTTTGGAGTCACGGCTCAAGGGCATATAACCGGCTGGCGAACACCCCAGGAGACTTGGGTCAGTATAGCCCTACTCGGCCCTGACCGTTGTATGTGTGGTGTTCCGCATTCCGGTGCTTGGCACGAGTCGTACCGGGACACTGCGTACTCGCTCAGGCATCGAGATGAGCATCGATTTGTCTGGACAATTCACGCAGCCGGTCAAGCCGCGCCACCCACGCGCGCTGGCTGCCCTGATAGGCATAGGTCATGGACAAGGCCATCGACAGATAGGCGCGGTCCTCAGCGCCCTGCACCCTGAGCAATCCCAGATTGCGATTCAACTGTCGGGCGGCTTCGTGCAGGGCTTCCGCCTGATGCGGCTCGCAGGTGACCTTGTAGTCACGATTGAGGATATTGACCGTCACGCATTCGCGCTCGCTCATCAGGTCGCTCATCAGGCTTCATCCTCGAGGTCCTGAAGCCGCTGAATGAGCGTATCAACTCGCTTCTGTGCCTCTTTTTGCACATCGACAAGTCGCGCTCGCGCCGCGCGCTCCCGCGCTATCTGTTGCGTCAAATCCTGATTGAGGCTCTCGAGCTGTTCGCAGCGGGCGATGAGCGCTTCGATCTTGGTGGCCAGTGCGTCAAGCTCCGAGACAATCTCTTCGTCAGGCTTCTCCTGAATACCCAACCAGACATTCTCGTCAATCGAGGCTTCTGATGCCTCGTCCATCTCCCGAGCCGAACCGCGGGCAGCCTGCCCGGACCCCTGAAGCAGGTCAACCTGTTCTCCAGGCTGATTCTGCACATCTTGCTGCATTGGATACCTCAATGGAATTGTCGAGGACGACTATACTAGCAACTTGTCGCGCTCGCCTTTGCGTAATCTGATTGCAAGCAGCAAGCCTGCAATTCCGGCCGAATCCCCGTCTCCTTGCGGCACACGGATGTGCCGCCAGATTCAGTGCCGTAAGGCATTGAATCTGCGAATCTGATCAAGTCCACGGATGGACTTGATCAGAACATGCCCTGCGTCCTGAATCAGGTGCCTCCTGGGGCTCGAAGACGACAACACCCAAGCTGTTGAAGTCACCCAATGCCTTCTCGATTCGTTGGCGTACATCAGCCCATCGCAGTCCACCGAGACCGCTTCCCAGCGGTGGCACAGCAAGAGAACGAATATGTGTTTCGCGAATCACCCTCTTCAAGTCCTCCAGCCCATCTTCAATATCCCCGATGCGGCTTCCACCGCGCCAGTGCCGCTTGGTGGGAAAGTTGATGATGTATCGGGGGTTGGTCAGTGCTCCGGTTTCGAACACGAACATCCGGCCAGGCCGAACCTCGCCGCGCCGACAAGCATCGGCATAGGCGCGGAAATTCTGCGGAAACGCTTTCTTGAACTGCAGGGCGACCCCTCGCCCCATGACACCGACGCAGTTGACCGTGTTAACCAATGCCTCGGCATCCTCGCCAAGAATATCTCCTGTGGCGAAGCGGATCATTTGATGGTGTTGGTGGTGTGCCCTCGCAGTCAATAGTACCATCCCCGGTTTATCTTGATTTTCCGGAGTCGGTCGAAGGCATCCGGGGGCGTGACTTCGCCAACCTGGATGGCGCGGTAGGAGAGGTGTCGCTTGGAGTAGAATTGCACTGTTCGGTACCCTTTCGGTTGTACAAAAGAAGTCAGAGTATCCGAACCGCCGCCCGGATGCTGCGCGTGCGTGGCATCCGGGGGTACCGGCGCAGATGAATCGCGGATGATCGCCCCTTATTGGACAGGATCGTTCAAGGTGTCCTCCCGGGTCGAGATGAGGTGTGGTGTGGGTCAGGGCTCGAGAATCAGGTGACGCAGAGTGATGGACTTGGGCCGGGTACTCTTGCCGAGGGGCTGTGTGAAGTCAGGAAGGAGTGAGGTGGTCGGGAACGCTGCGGGGGGCGGCGAGTCAACCCGCTGCGCGGGTTCTCCGCTACGCTTCGCTCCTGCGGCTCCTGCAGATAGTACGCCGCCCCGTCGCAGCGCAGAGGCTAGTCAGGATTACGCGGCTTTCTCAAACGTGAGAATCGCTTCGCGACGAAGGCGATTATCAAGTTTTGCTGTATCCGATTGATTCGAAGGCGGAGGCAGATATCGCCGGTTTGCCGGGAGCTCTCGGGAGCGTCGCGCGGTACAGCGAAGTCCTGCATTACCAGCGACCGCCTCCATGATCATCGCATTGCGAATGAAGGTGCCACGTATAGTATTTTCGCCGACCACATATACCGCTTTTCCATTGACTCCGAGCACTCTGGCGACCTCTCTCACAGCGCATCGCATGTCATCAATGTACCGCGCCAACATGGCCTCTTGTCTTGGTTGCAACTTCGACTGCAAGTTCAGCTCGGACAAAATGTGCTGAATTTCTCGATCGTCGCGCGCGTCCATTCCTGCTTCGGCACCAACCGCAGTGGACCTGAGTCGGCGGATTTGGCTGATCGTGTATCCCATCCACACCAACGAAAACTTGCTGCACCGCAAGTAGTCAATCGCGTTCAGATACGGAGGAGAGGTAATGACCAAATCCATGGAGTTGTCTGGCAACCCGAGGTGTCGCGCATCCCCTGTATGCACCTGTGCCTCCGGGCCGGGGGACGCACTGCTGTCATCAATGCAGTTTTTCGTAACGCGTTCGACCGCGGACAGAAATTTGCGAAACGGCTTGGCTGGTGCGCGCTTGAACTTTCGGTGCGGGCGGCTGTGCGACAGGTCCATCGCCAGCGATGCCCCCGACTGTTTACTGATTATGAGACGCGAGAAGGCACACCAGAGCGCTTCACGAACCATGCCCTCTCCCGTCCGGTCTATGGCATCCCGCGTTGGCAATGAGGCAAAGATGTGGCGGGCGCGCTCCATCACCACGCAGGCTGTATCCTGAATCTCCCTTGTGTTGACAGCAGTCGTCCAAACGCGCGATATGAGCACTGCCAAAGGGTCAAGGTCCACCCCGAAAGCATGGTGCCCTTTGGTGCGCGCAACGGCGAGCACCTTCAAGGTCGATTTTCGGCGATTTCGGCTCTGGCGGTGTCGGCACCGCCGGTGATACGTGGACCACTCGGCGCAGCGAATCAGAGCACCAAAAAAACGAGAAATCCGACGGCGGCACAGAGCACACCCAAAACAAATCCAACAGCGAGCGATGGCCCTCGCATCGCGAGCACCCTCTTCGCGCTTCCTCCCCTCGCGTGTGTGACAGTAGTGGCAGCAATTGACCTGGCTGGGTTTTTTGAACTCGGTGCATCCCCGATGCCATCTGTTGATACAGCACATTGTCGCTGTTCATCCTGAACCAACCCCGGCGACTGCTCGCCGGAAGAATGCCGCGAACCCGCCGCGCAGTCCCCTGCATGCTCATCTCGAGGTTGTCGCGTCTCGCTTTCCTGTATCTGACACGAGGGTATGGTTTCGAGCATCGGGTCGTGGCAGACCACCACCAGAGTCGCGTTGTCCTGGTCTGGCTGGTCGGCAGCATCGATGCGATGCATGATTGCCCGCGCAACAGACTCAGCTCCATGTTCGGCCTGCTCGGCGCAGGTCGAGACGATTTCTTCGTTGGTGAGCGTCAAGATGCCATCGCTGGCGCAAATCAGCAGGTCGCCCGCCTCGAGTGCAAGCACACCTTGAGCAACCTCTTCCAGAACCGTCCCCTGAATCGCACTGGTCAACGCCGCCCGCTCGGGGTGCGCACGGGCAGCCTCCTCGGACAGCTCGCCCCTGTGCACCAGCTCGTCGAGTTTGTGAGCGTAGATATGCAGCGGGTTAACTCGTGTCAAGCTACCGTCTCGAACGAGCAAAATCAGCGAATCGCCGACGCTTAGCCACTCACAGCGGTCCGGGAAGATCAGGGCCGCGACCAGTGTGCAGCCCATGCCTTCCAACTCCGGGTCAGCTTCGGCTGCGATGCCCACTTCGCGGTTGGCATGAGCCAAGGCGTGGCGCATGCGTTCTGCCGCAGACAATTCGACAAGCCTGTAGCTGTCCAGGAACGTGCGCAGGGCGATGCTGCTCGCTCGGTCGCCGGCTGGGAGGCCGCCCATGCCATCGACAACAGCCACGAGCAACCGGGCATGTGGCTCACACGCAGGCGGGTTGACGTGGGTTCCCCAATCGTCTTCCTGTCGCGCGCGCCCCCCCAGGGTGCTCGCCGCGGCGAAGTTGCGACCCTCAAGCATCAAGGTCGGACCAATCGAACTCCTTGCCACAAAACGCCTGGAACCGCAGCGTGGTTTCGCCCACCTCAATCATGGCACCAGATTCGATTTCCACCGTTTCTGTCACTACTGCACCGTTCAGGTAGGTGAGGTTGGATCCTTCTCCATGGCTCAGCAGATACAAACGCTGGCGTGGCTCGTACACCACGCGGGCATGATTGGCTCGCGCGATGGTGTCGTCACCGAAATCAATGCGAACCCGAGCGCGCGGCCCACGCCCCAAAACATTCATGCCGTTGCCAATCGCCAGTGCGCGGCCCTTGCCTGGACCGCGCACAATGACCAGCCAACCTGCCGGTGGATCGAGCATCGGGTCGTCCGCAGCGGGCACTCTTGGCTCGGACTGCTGCCTTGGTCTCACTATGCGTGTTTTGTTTTCTTCTCGCGTAGTACGCATGGGAACCGTGGGTTCCTCCATGCCGGGGTTGGCCGCACTTCTGCCGGAACCAAACAGAGAATCGGCATGTCGCTCACGCAGGGTATCTGTCCGGTCAGTTGGTTGGTCCTGAGCGTCGCTTGCGCTGCCTGTGCGCTCGCGACCTCGTATCGGGTCGGTGCGTTCCTCGATGATCTTGCCATCACTTCGACGCTTTATCGGCATGCTGTGACCTCACTGGGAAGGGACTGAATGTGGCTATTGGGGCAGGAGCTGAGTAGCGTATGATGTTGATCGTTCATGTTAGTTGAAAGTTGCGGACTCTTGGGGGAGAGTTTCAGGATATGGCAGCATTTTTCTGATGTGGTTCTGTTCTTTCTGATATTCGAAGGTGTGCTGAATGAATAAGGTTTTAATCGTGCTCGCTGGGCTGTCGGTTCTTCTCGCGTCCGGTTGCGCTTCGCGGTCTTCCTCTGTGACCCCGGCTGCGGTGTCGGCGTTGGAATATGCAGCGCTGTCTTGCGAGGAAACTACCGGGTTGCTTTCTGCAAAAAGACAGGCGCTGGCTGCCGCAGAAAAATCCCAAAACACTACTGCTACTCTTGATACAGTGACGACAGCGCTCATTCTGATTCCTGTCGCATCTGTGTTTGGCGCAGACCGTGAGGGTGAATTGTCGATTTTGAAGGGAGAGGTGTTGGCACTGGAACGAGCTGTCCCGCAAAACTGCAACAAGGAAGAGAGGCAGCCAGAAAACCTTCCCTGAACTCCCGAATAAAACAAGCGGCTCATGTACAAGGACTTGGTCGCGTGAACGGCGTTAACGTACCGCCGCTTAAAATCCAGGGCATTAAAACGAAAGCGGTTGCATACATCAGGGAAAGTCTCAATTGGGACAACAAGGGCCGGTGGATTGAACCTTTTCTCGGCTCCGCAGTTGTCCCCCTGAACGTTATGCCTGATCGCGCCATTCTTGGTGACAACAACCCGCACCTGATAGATTTCTACCGCGCCGTACAGACCGGCGCGATTACATCATCCACCGTGCGAGATTTTCTTGAACATGAAGGCGAACGCCTTTTGAGTGATGGACAAGATCACTACTATCACGTGCGGGAGAGATTCAATAACGAGTGCAATCCACTGGATTTCCTGTTCTTGAATCGGGCATGCTTCAATGGCTTGATGCGCTTCAATAAACATGGACATTTCAACACGCCGTTTTGCAGGAAACCAGAGCGCTTTCGACCGGCGTATGTCACCAGGATTTGCAATCAAGTTCAACAAGCGTCGGACACCATGGCCGACAAGTCGTGGGAGTTCATTTGTGCCGACTGGACAGTAACCCTTGGTGAAGCGCAAGAGGGGGATTTTGTGTATTGCGACCCACCTTATGCGGGTCGCTTCACGGATTACTACAACACCTGGACTGACGACGATGCTGTGCAACTGGAATCCCGTTTGAAGGGTTTGTCCTGTCCATTCATATATTCCATGTGGTCCGAAAACAAATATCGAAGAAACGACAGACTGCACCGAGAGTTTGTGGATTATGAAATAAAAACCTTTTCACATTTCTACCATCTCGGCTCAACCGAGAGCTTGCGAAACGGCATGACCGAGGCATTGGTCACAGGATGAAGTGAGGTGGTCGGGGTTGTTCAGACAGTTTGAGGGCGAAGCCAAGAGAATTTTTTGATGAATGGGCGCTGCTCGCTCTCTCGCTCCGGTGTAGCCCGCTACGCCGGAGATGGTGGGGCGCGCCTTGCTGAAGGCCAGGCCGAAACCACGGAAGACGGCCAAGTCTGGCCGCGTTTGGTCAGGCATGTAATTCCGAATAAGGTTTCTGCTTCTCTGTGCGAAAGTAGCAGGGTACAGGCGACAACTCAGGAAGGCAGCGTCCGGGCTACTCGAAACCCGACACCGCTATATCGAAAGGTGGTGATGTTCTTGCTGCGGCTCGAAGAGCGCAGGCTCCTCGGCCCGTAGTACCAGGATCCGCCACGCAAAACACGAAAACCGCAGTCGCCGCTCGTCCACGGCTGGTCGTCTGTCGGCGAACCGTGATAACTGTCTTCCCAGCAATCTTCAACCCACTCCCACACATTACCGTGCATGTCGTACAGGCCGAATGGGTTTGGCCGAAAGGTGCCTGCCGGTGCCGTATGAACATGACCATCTCGACACCTCGCGATGAAGCTCCAGCCTGAATAGTGCTCCCCTGCTGTCAGGTCGGCACCGTTTCCCCAGTGACATAACCTGTTCGATTCATTGCCAAAGCCATACTTCGAGCCCGCGCCCGCCCGCGCCGCGTACTCCCACTCCGATTCGCTCGGCAGGCGATATGTCTTGCCCGACTCTCGAGACAGCCAGGCAACATAGGCCCAGGCATCCTGCCAGCTCACACACACCACCGGATGAACATCGGACTGATCAAACGCGGGGCGGTGCCAACTGCGTCCGCTTCGCTCATCCCACTGGCCAGACTCGAGGGTCACACACGAGTTGCCTGTCGAATGCCCGGTGGTTTCTGCAAATCGCCTGAATTCACCGCGCGTCACCTCGTATTTCGACAGCGCAAACGGCTGCGGAATCCGTACCCGGTGCACCGGCTTTTCGTTGTCACGGCATGAATCGTCGTAGGACAAGCAACCCATCTGAAAAGCACCCGCCGGAATCGTGACCATCTCGGGACCTGCTCCTCCCGAAATCAGTCCGTCCGCGAATGTCTCGCCGGGTTGTGGAACCGAACGCTCCAGTTCGATTCGAACATGAGTATTCCCCGTTACCTCCACTGTTTTTTCCGTCTGCCGGAATCCCTCGCGGGCCACAACCACTCGATACCGTCCATCTACCAGCTGCATACCGGGGCGGTAGGCCGGAGCGACATCCGGCAAGGTTACGGTTGCATCAGGCGGATTGAGTTCCAGCGTCAACATACCGTATGGAATGGGCTCCAACTCGTGCTCCAGAATCGCGATGCCGCTCCTGGGCACATCTGCTGCAACTCGCATCGAACGGAAGCCTTCCGCGCCCAGCGTCAATTCCACGATTCCCGTCGATAGCCCCTCAAGCGTCACCGGCGTTCCCTCGGCCAGGCGCACTCCATCCCGCTCGACCCAAGCGTTTAACGGATTCGTAATTACCGTCAAGGCTCCGGTCGCCCGAACCATCGTTCGTTCGATACGCACTACCCGCCCGTCCAGGAACACCTGATCACCCAGAACGACGGTTTCGTATTCCGAGTGGCGCAGCGTTACCGGGTACACACCGGCCCGCACCGTCCGCACTTGCAGCGGTGATTGCCCAACGAGTTCATCAGCGACCAGCACATCCACTCCTTGCGGGGTTGTTTCCACCACCAGCATGGCCGTCCCACCTTCCAGCGGGGAAGTCCGGAGCGTATCCATGGGGGGCTGCGAGTCCAATGTGGCGGGAGCTGATTCTGTCTCCCGAGGGCCGTCATCGGCCGGGGGTGGCGACTCCTTTGCCGAAGGCCACCACCAAAGCGCAGCAACCACAGCAACTGCCAATGCGCCGATGATGCCAGCCGAGGCCACGACGCGATTGTGCTTTCGAGGCGGATTCGATTCGGCTTCACTCCTTCCGCGCGTCGGCTGTCGAGCTCTCGACTTGCCGGGTTGTGGCTCCGGGAAAGATTTGTCCGACAAGGCCACGCCCCATTCGCCCAAGCTCTGCGGGCGCTCGGCCTCAATCACCCGCAAACCCCAATCCACGGCCTCCAACAGGGCGGCCGAATAGTCACCAGGTGCACCCTGCGAAAGCCGCGGCAAAGGGTCTGGCTGGCCGCGAGCAATCCGGCCCTGCCGCCTCGGTGCCTCAATCGGCACATCACCCGTAAGCGCCCGATAGCACAAGGCAGAGAGCGCATAGATGTCCGTCCACGGCCCCTGCTCCCCCTCGCTCTCGTACTGCTCCGGCGGCGAATACCCAGCCGATACCACCGTCGTCAGACTCTTCGATTTGCGCCCCAACGCCTGCCGCGCCGCGCCGAAGTCCAGCAACACGGGCGATTCATCCGAGCGGCGCACATACACATTCGATGGCTTGATATCCCGATGCAGAAACCCCGCTGCATGAACCTCCTTCAAGCCTGCAACTATCGGCAACAATACGCGCCGCAACTGCACCTCAGTCAATGTGCCGTGACGTTCAAGCAGTGCATCCAGCGGCTCACCGTCCTCGTAGTCCATGACCAGACAGGCGGTGCGGTTCGCCTCGAAATAATCCCGCACCCGCACGACATTGCGGTGCGCGAAGCGGGAGAGCGTCCTGGCCTCATCCAGAAATCGCTGCAACCCCCACTCGAAGTCCTCGCGCTCGGCTTCCGACTTCGGGTACACCGTGGCACCTTCGCGCACGGCCACATCGTTTGGCAGGTATTCCTTGATCGCCACCTGCTGGTCAAGCGTGACATGCTCGGCGAGATAGGTGATGCCGAAACCACCGACACCCAATACGCGCACCACACGATAGTTTTGCAGCCGAGCGCCTGCAGACAGGGCCTGCTTGTAGGTTCTATCCCCCACTGATGGCACGGCAACACCGCGGACGGGCCTTGAAGAGGCGGGTTACCCATCCTGAACTACCCTGCGCCCGCCACCGCTTTTCAATTGTGCCGATGCCGTAATCGGGCGGGAGCCCGGAAATCCAGCGTTCCACCGTCCGTTGCGCTCTTCCTTGCGTTACGCAGGAAGGGTCTGACAGGTGCATCAACTCTTCCGTGCCCCAAGTCTTCTTCCATGACGAGAACCGCCTCTCGAACTCATCGGCCACCAGAGCGCTCACCGCCGACACAGCTCTGTGCAACAATAGTTCTTCCTGCTCTCTATTCATGGGATTCATGGGGTTTTGCTCCCCGGCTTCGGCATCCAAGCCCTCTGCCGTCTCCGTCGTGGCATATTTCGCATAATACGCCACGACTTGGCCGTAGTCGCTGCCTTCCAACTCTCGTAATTCATGTTGACTTCCTTGTTCAAAGAATGGGGCCATTTCCGTGAAAATTATTGTGCAGTATTGAAAAGAGGAACCAAATGAACAGACTTGTCTCGGTAACAGTGGCAACCCTGATTCTTTGCGGCTGTGCCCTACACCCTTCCATAATCCAACCAGCACGAGTACCCAGCTCCCCTTATCAAGACACTCCGTGCCGTAGCCTGGAGAAGTTGCTCGAAATTGAAACATCGAGACTCCAAGCTCTGTCCATCAGACAAACCGCGGACATGATGAACGATGTCTTACACAACATGCTGATTCTCGGACTGGGGGCCCTGACTCCCGATGAAGGAACTGAGATTGCAGATTCCAAGGGGCGCATCCTCGTCATACGGGAAGAATATTCCAAGCGATGTGTCGAATGACTGATAGGCCATCGCTGTCCAAATGAGTTCGGGAACTTGATGAATCACGGTATGAGCGTCCGGGCCACACGGAAGCCGTGGCTGTAGTACCGGCTGGATGAGAAGCTCCAGTCACGGCTCGCGGAGCGGAGGTACCTCAGATGATGTTTCCAAGAGCCACCGCGCACAACGCGCCTGTTGCAGTCCCGCGATAGCGATAGCCAGGCTCCGCCATCCAACGGTGCTCCCAGGTAGCTCCAGTTCCAGCAATCCTGAACCCACTCCCACACATTACCGTGCATGTCATGTAACCCGAATGCATTGGGCGCGAAGGACCCAACCGGAGCCGTATGAACAAACCCGTCATAACAACCTACGACTCCAGCTCCCGAGAACCCAGTCAAATCAGCGCCGTTTCCCCATCCACACAGCCGATTGGCATCGCTGCCAAAGCTATACTTCGAATTCGCGCCCGCCCGCGCCGCGTACTCCCACTCCGATTCGCTCGGCAAGCGGTATGCCTCGCCCGTTTCTCGTGACAGCCACGCTACATAAGCCCCTGCATCCTGCCAACTCACGCACACCACCGGATGATTAGCCGACTGCTCAAATCCCGGGCTTCGCCAACTGAGTCCGCTTCGCTCGTCCCATTGGCCAGACTCACGGGTCACACACGAATTGCCTGTTGAATGCCCCGTCGCCTCCACGAATCGGCTGAATTCGCCACGAGTGACTTCATATTTCGACAACGCGAACGGCTGGGAAATCCGCACCAAGTGCACCGGCTTTTCGGTATCAAAACAAGAGTCATCCTGAGACAAACAGCCCATCCGAAACGTGCCCGCCGGAATCACGACCATTTCGGGACCGGTGCCTCCCGAGCCCAGGGAGTCCACAAAAACCTCGCCGGGTTGTGGAACCAATCGCTCCAGCTCAACTTCAACTCGCGTCGGTGCGCTGCCATGGCGTACGCTTTGCTCCCGCGTTTCGTAGCCTTCCGCGCTCACCCGAATACGATACTCTCCGGGATTCATGGCAATCCCCGGCTGGTAACGCTCATCAATGTTCATAAACTGCACACGCGCACCGGTCGGTGTCGTCACTACGGTAAACGGCTGCGGATTAGCCGCCAGTTCAACCCACTCACGCGTATCTCCCGCTACCTCCACAGTTCTTTCCTCACGGCGGAATCCATCACGAGTTACAACCACCCGATATCGCCCCTCTGCCAGCCGCATGCCCGGACGGTACGCCGGAACAACATCCGGCAGGAGTACGCTCGCATCGGAAGGCTCAAGTTCCAGCGTCAGTGTGCCGTATGGGATGGGCTCCAGCACATGCTCCAGAAGCCCGACATCCTCTCTGGGCACATCTGCCGTAACCCGCACCGAACGGAACTCGTCAGCACCCAGCGTCAACTCCAGGGTTCCAGCTGGCAGCCCCTCCAGCGTCACCGGCGTTTCCTCAGCCAGACGCTCCCCCTCCCACTCGACCCAAGAGTTTGTCGGGTTCGTAATCACCGTCAAGGCCCCGGTCGCCCGCACCATCGTTCGCTCGATACGCACGACCCGCCCAGCCAGAAACACCTGATCGCCCAAGGCCACGGGTTCGTATTCCGGGTGATGGAGCGTTATCGGGTGCACACCCGCCCGCACCGTCCGCACTTGCAGCGGTGTTTGTCCGACAAGCGTACCCGCAACCAGCACATCGACTCCCGCCGGTTCAGTTTCCACGACCAGAATGGCCGTCCCGCCCTCCAGCGGAGATGGCGAGAGCGCGTCGATCTCAGCCAAGAGCTCGGGGACAGTCTGTTGCCGCTCCCCTGTCGAAGACCACCACCATAAAGCCGCGACTGCGACGACTACCACAGCGCCGATACCACCAGCCAAGGCTGAGACGCGATTGCGCTTTCGCGGCACCTTCGATTCGGCTTTGCTCGCTCCACGCATCGACTCCCCAGTTCCCGATCTGCCAGGCCCTGGCTCAGGCGCGGACTCACCAGACAGCGCCGCGCCCCACTCCTCAAGGCTCTGCGGGCGCTCGCCCTCAATCACCCGCAAACCCCAATCCACCGCTTCCAACAGGGCAGCCGAATAGCCACCAAATGCCCCCTGCGAAAGACGCGGCAAAGGGTCGCTCCCGGTACGCAGCAGACTGCTCTGCCGCCTCGGTGCCTCAATCGGCACATCCCCCGTGATGGCCCGGTAGCACAACGCCGAAAGCGTGTAGATGTCCGTCCATGGCCCCTGCTCCCCCTCACTCTCGTACTGCTCCGGCGGCGAATACCCAGCCGATACCACCGCCGTCAGACTCTTCGATTTGCGCCCCAACGCCTGCCGCGCTGCTCCGAAATCCAGCAACACGGGCGATTCATCCGAGCGTCGCACGTACACATTCGATGGCTTGATATCCCGATGCAGAAACCCCGCTGCATGAACTTCCTTCAACCCTGCAACTATCGGCAACAATACGCGCCGCAACTGCACCTCCGTCAACGTGCCATGGCGCTCAAGCAGTGCATCCAGCGGCTCACCGTCCTCGTAGTCCATGACCAGACAGGCGGTGCGGTTCGCCTCGAAATAGTCCCGCACCCGCACGACATTGCGGTGCGCGAAGCGGGAAAGCGTTCTGGCCTCATCCAGAAACCGCTGCAGCCCCCACTCGAAGTTCTCGCGCTCGGCTTCCGACTTCGGATGCACCGTGGCACCTTCGCGTACGGCAACATCGTTTGGCAGGTACTCCTTGATCGCCACCTGATGACCGAGCGTGACATGCTCGGCGAGATAGGTGACACCAAAGCCCCCGACACCCAGTACACGCACCACACGATAATTTTGCAGCCGAGTGCCAACCGCCAGGGCCTGCTTGTGTGTTCTTTCCTCCACGCTCATCTATTTGCGCGCCAATCCGAGCACATCTATCACACGTGATGCCAGAGCAAGACAAGGATTCATGGGGTAAGCGTCCGGGCGACACGGAAGCCGTAGTAGAGGCCCCGGCCGGATGTGATGCTTCTGTCACGGCTCGCGGAGCGGAGGAACCTCGGATGATTGGTCCAGGAGCCGCCGCGCATAACGCGCACGCTGCAGTCCCCCGATAGCCAAGCTCCGCCATCCAACGGTGCTCCCAGGTAGCTCCGGTTCCAGCAATCCTGAACCCACTCCCACACATTACCGTGCATGTCGTACAGGCCGAATGGATTTGGCCGAAAAGTACCCACCGGTGCCATATAAATATAACCATCTCGACACATCTTCACGTTTCCCCATTGACACAACCTGTTCGATTCATTGCCAAAGCTATACTTCGAACTCGTGCCCGCCCGCGCCGCGTACTCCCACTCCGATTCGCTCGGCAAGCGGTATGCCTCGCCCGTTTCCCGTGACAGCCACGCTACATAAGCCCCTGCATCCTGCCAATTCACGCACACCACCGGTTGATCAGCCGACTGCTCAAATCCCGGGCTTCGCCAACTGCGTCCGCTTCGAACGGCCCATCGGCCAGACTCACGGGTCACACACGAATTGCCTGTTGAATGCCTCGTCGCCCCTGCGAATCGGCTGAATTCACCACGAGTGACTTCATATTTCGACAACGCGAACGGCTGGGAAATCCGCACCAAGTGCACCGGCTTTTCGCGATCAAAACAGGAGCCATCCTGGGACAAACAGCCCATTCGAAACGTGCCCGCCGGAATCACGACCATTTCGGGACCAGTGCCTCCCGAGCCCAGAGAGTCCACAAAAACCTCGCCGGGTTGTGGAACCCATCGCTCCAGCTCAAGTTCAACACGCTCACGCGTATCCCCCGCTACCTCCACAGTCCTCCCCTCCTGGTGGAATCCATCACGAGTTACGACCACCCGATATCGCCCCTCTGCCAGCCGCATGCCCGGACGGTACGCCGGAACAACATCCGGCAGGAGTACGCTCGCATCGGAAGGCTCAAGTTCCAGCGTCAATGTGCCGTATGGGATGGGCTCCAGCACATGCTCCAGAAGCCCGACATCCTCTCTGGGCACATCTGCCGTAACCCGCACCGAACGGAACTCGTCAGCACCCAGCGTCAACTCCAGAGTTCCGGCTGGCAGCCCCTCCAGCGTCACCGGCGTTTCCTCGGCCAGACGCTCCCCCTCCCACTCGACCCAAGAGTTTGTCGGGTTCGTAATCACCGTCAAGGCCCCGGTCGCCCGCACCATCGTTCGCTCGATACGCACGACCCGCCCAGCCAGAAACACCTGATCGCCCAAGGCCACGGGTTCGTATTCCGGGTGATGGAGCGTTATCGGGTGCACACCTGCCCGCACCGTCCGCACTTGCAGCGGTGTTTGTCCGACAAGCGTGCCTGCAACCAGCACATCGACTCCTGCCGGTTCAGTTTCCACGACCAGAATGGCCGTCCCGCCCTCCAGCGGAGATGGCGAGAGCGCGTCTATCTCAGCCGAGAGCTCGGATGCAGTTTGTTGTCGC
The DNA here is from genome assembly GCA_965199815.1 of Pseudomonadales bacterium. GTDB lineage: Bacteria > Pseudomonadota > Gammaproteobacteria > Pseudomonadales > Azotimanducaceae > Azotimanducus. The sequence goes on along the minus strand of CBDATE010000028.1, from coordinate 71,620 downwards.
TCCCCTGTCGAAGACCACCACCATAAAGCCGCGACTGCGACAACTGCCACAGCGCCGATACCACCAGCCAGGACTGAGACGCGATTGTGCTTTCGCGGCACCTTCGATTCGGCTTTGCTCGCTCCTCGCGTCAACTGCCCGGTTCTCGGCCTGCCAACCCTTGGCTCAGGCGCGGACTCACCAGACAACGCCGCGCCCCACTCCTCAAGGCTCTGCGGGCGCTCCCCCTCAATCACCCGCAAACCCCAATCCACAGCCTCCAACAGGGCAGCCGAATAGCCACCAAATGCCCCCTGTGAAAGCCGCGGCAAAGGGTCGCTCCCGGTACGCAGCAGACTGCTCTGCCGCCTCGGTGCCTCAATCGGTATGTCTCCCGTGATGGCCCGGTAGCACAACGCCGAAAGCGTGTAGATGTCCGTCCACGGCCCCTGCTCCCCCTCGCTCTCGTACTGCTCCGGCGGCGAATACCCAGCCGATACCACCGCCGTCAGACTCTTCGATTTGCGCCCCAACGCCTGCCGCGCTGCTCCGAAATCCAGCAACACGGGCGATTCATCCGAGCGGCGCACATACACATTCGATGGCTTGATATCCCGATGCAGGAAGCCCGCTGCATGAACCTCCTTCAAGCCTGCAACTATCGGCAACAATACGCGCCGCAACTGCACCTCAGTCAGTGTGCCGTGGCGCTCAAGCAGTGCATCAAGCGGCTCACCGTCCTCGTAGTCCATGACCAGACAGGCGGTGCGGTTCGCCTCGAAATAGTCCCGCACCCGCACAACATTGCGGTGCGCGAAGCGGGAGAGCGTCTTGGCCTCATCCAGAAATCGCTGCAACCCCCACTCGAAGTTCTCGCGCTCGGCTTCCGACTTCGGATGTACCGTGGCACCTTCGCGTACGGCAACATCGTTTGGCAGGTATTCCTTGATCGCCACCTGATGACCGAGCGTGACGTGCTCGGCGAGATAGGTGATGCCAAAGCCCCCGACACCCAATACACGCACCACACGATAGTTCTGCAACCGAGTGCCCACCGCCAGGGACTGCTTGTGTGTTCTTTCCTCCACGCTCATCTATCTGCGCGCCAATCCGAGCACATCCACCACACGCGATGCCAGAGCAAGACAAGGATTCATGGGGTAAGCGTCCGGGCGACACGGAAACCGTGGCTGTTGTACCGGTTGGACGCGGCGACCCTGTCACGGACCGCGGAGCGGAGATTCCTCGGCTGACTGGCCCAAGAGCCGCCGCGCACAACGCGTATGCTGCAGCGCCCCGATAGCCAAGCTCCGCCATCCAACGGTGCTCCCAGGTAGCTCCCGTTCCAGCAATCCTGAACCCACTCCCACACATTACCGTGCATGTCGTACAGGCCGAATGGGTTTGGACGAAAGGTGCCTACCGGGGCCGTATAAATATAACCATCTCGACACCTCTTACCGTTTCCCCATTGACATAACCTGTTCGATTCATTGCCAAAGCTATACTTCGAACTCGTGCCCGCCCGCGTCGCGTATTCCCACTCCGATTCGCTCGGCAAGCGGTATGCCTCGCCCGTTTCCCGTGACAGCCACGCTACATAAGCCCCTGCATCCAGCCAATTCACGCACACCACCGGATGATCAGCAGACTGCTCAAATCCCGGGCTTAGCCAACTGCGTCCGCTTCGCTCGCTCCATTGGCCAGACTCACGGGTCACACACGAATTGCCTGTTGAATGCCCCGTCGCCTCCACGAATCGGCTGAATTCGCCACGAGTGACTTCATATTTCGACAACGCGAACGCCCCAATCCGGACTTCGCGAACCGGCTTCTCATCTCCGTAACAGGAGTCATCCTGGGACAAACAGCCCATTCGAAACGTGCCCGCCGGAATCACGACCATTTCGGGATCGGTGCCTCCCGAGCCCAGAGAGTCCACAAAAACCTCGCCGGGTTGTGGAACCCATCGCTCCAGCTCAAGTTCAATCCGCTCACGCGTATCCCCCGCTACCTCCACAGTCCTCCCCTCTTGGCGGAATCCATCACGAGTTACGACCACCCGATATCGCCCCTCTGCCAGCCGCATGCCCGGACGGTACGCCGGAACAACATCCGGCAGGAGTACGCTCGCATCTGAAGGCTCAAGTTCCAGCGTCAGTGTGCCGTATGGGATGGGCTCCAGCACATGCTCCAGAAGTCCGACATCCTCTCTGGGCACATCTGCCGTAACCCGCACCGAACGGAACTCGTCAGCACCCAGCGTCAACTCCAGAGTTCCGGCTGGCAGCCCCTCCAGCGTCACCGGCGTTTCCTCGGCCAGGCGCTCCCCCTCCCATTCGACCCAAGAGTTTGTCGGGTTCGTAATCACCGTCAAGGCCCCGGTCGCCCGCACCATCGTTCGCTCGATACGCACGACCCGCCCAGCCAGAAACACCTGATCTCCCAAGGCCACGGGTTCGTATTCCGGGTGGTGGAGCGTTATCGGGTGCACACCCGCCCGCACCGTCCGCACTTGCAGCGGTGTTTGTCCGACAAGCGTACCCGCAACCAGCACATCGACTCCCGCCGGTTCAGTTTCCACGACCAGAATGGCCGTCCCGCCCTCCAGCGGAGATGGCGAGAGCGCGTCCATGGGGGATTGCGGCCCCGATGTGGCAAGAGCTGCTTCTGTCTCCTGCACATCGCCACCGACAGGGTGTTGCCGCTCCCCTGTCGAAGACCACCACCATAAAGCCGCGACTGCGACAACTACCACAGCGCCGATACCACCAGCCAGGACTGGGATGCGATTGCGCTTTCGCAGCACCTTCGACTCAGCTTTGCTCGCTCCACGCATCGACTGCCCGGTTCCCGACCTGCCAGACCCAGGCTCAGGCGCGGACTCACCAGACAGCGCCGCGCTCCACTCCTCCAGGCTCTGCGGGCGCTCCCCCTCAATCACCCGCAAACCCCAATCCACAGCCTCCAACAGGGCAGCCGAATAGCTACCAAATGCCCCCTGCGAAAGCCGCGGCAAAGGGTCGCTCCCGGTACGCAACAGACTGCTCTGCCGCCTCGGTGCCTCAATCGGCACATCCCCCGTGATGGCCCGGTAGCACAACGCCGAAAGCGTGTAGATGTCCGTCCACGGCCCCTGCTCCCCCTCGCTCTCGTACTGCTCCGGCGGCGAATACCCAGCCGATACCACCGCCGTCAGACTCTTCGATTTGCGCCCCAACGCCTGCCGCGCTGCTCCGAAATCCAGCAACACTGGCGATTCATCCGAGCGTCGCACGTACACATTCGATGGCTTGATATCCCGATGCAGAAAGCCCGCTGCATGAACCTCCTTCAAGCCTGCAACTATCGGCAACAATACGCGCCGCAACTGCACCTCAGTCAATGTGCCGTGACGTTCAAGCAGCGCATCCAGCGGCTCACCGTCCTCGTAGTCCATGACCAGACAGGCGGTGCGATTCGCCTCGAAATAGTCCCGCACCCGCACAACATTGCGGTGCACAAAGCGGGAGAGCGTCCTGGCCTCATCCAGAAATCGCTGCAATCCCCACTCGAAGTTCTCGCGCTCGGCTTCCGACTTCGGATGCACCGTGGCACCTTCGCGCACGGCAACATCGTTTGGCAGGTACTCCTTGATCGCGACCTGATGACCGAGCGTGACATGCTCGGCGAGATAGGTAACACCAAAGCCCCCGACACCCAGTACACGCACCACACGATAGTTTTGCAATCGAGTGCCAACCGCCAGGGCCTGCTTGTGTGTTCTTTCCTCCACGCTTATTTGCGCGCCAATCCGAGCACATCAATCACACGCGATGCCCACGAATCTGTTCGCCGCTGGCACCGCACAGCAGCAACAGACACATTGTCACAGTCCGCGCCCCCCGCTGCCTTGGCCTGAGCAACCAGATGATGCAGGGCGGCGGGCAATTCCCTGGATTTGAATATCGCGGCCAATCTGCCTTCGCCGATGTTTTCCCACAAACCGTCGCTGGCAAGGAGAAATCCATCGCATTCCCTGATGGGCGCGCAGCCCGTTTCCATTTCCGGTTGTCGCTCTCCGCCCAGTGCCGCGTACAGTCGATTCTGATCCGGATGGGTCTTCATCTCCTCTTCACTGATCCGCCCTTGCAAACGCATGAGTTCGACCACGGAATGGTCAATCGTGCGGTCAATAAAACGGGCATTATCGAAACGGTACAGGCGACTGTCCCCAACATGCGCCCAATGCGCCTCGGTTGCGGTGAGATGCAACAGCACACAGGTCGTGCGCGGTTGAATACCACGCTCAGCACCAATGCCATTAATGCGTTCGTGGGCACCTTCCACAGTGGCGACCAGAAGTTCCCGAGCCGTGCATCGCCTGACGGTGTCGAACTGCTCTCGCGCCACATCAATCACCGCTTGAGCAGCCAGTGCACCCCCTTCGTGGCCGCCCATGCCATCGGCCAACACGAGCAGTGCTGCCTCGGCACGGGTAAAAATCGCGACCCGATCCTGCTGCTCTTCGCGCCCGCCAATGTCGCTGTGACAGGCCGCATCCCGGAATACCTCACCCGTCATGCCCGGCCACACCGCCTCAGCTCTGTTCCCGAGCGCGACCGATCCACCGACACCCTGCCGGTATTGTTGTCAATCAACACATCCGCCACCAGCCTGATCTGACCTGATCGCGTCAAATTGATGTTCGGCACCTCGATTTTGCCCCCTCGCCACAGGATACTGCCACGCACCACGGTACTGGACAGGCCGCTAAACAGCTTGTAGCAGACTCGGTAGCGCCCACTATCCGCAGAGGGATGCAGCCAGATTTCGTTGCCCGGACCGCGAATATTGTCTTCCTCGAATGCGGCCGGCGACCCGGTGAATGTTCTTGCCCGATAGTAAAACTCACGGCCTGCTGGATCCACCACATGCAAATCCACATCATAGGTCGAAGACCAGCTTGCGATGACGAGCATGAAGGTTCGCTGCAAGTCTCTCTGGCACTGTTGCAGATCTCGCACAACGAGGTCGTATTGCTCAGTGGCATCTGATGGCGATTGCAGCGACGACTGGCATGCATCAAGGGCCGCCTCCGATTCCGCCAGCCTGGCTTGACATGCGGCGTACGCGGATGAATCAACGGTCTCGGCAAGCTGGGCTTCGAGTTCATCACGGCGTGCGCGGGCTACCGCAAGCAGCGTGTCCAGGTCTGCGGCTCGCGTCTCTGCCGAGTTCAATTCCGCTTCGCACAGCGCCAGAAGCTCCGCTGACTGTTCCGCCTCTCCGGCATCGCGTGAAATCATGGTGAAGAACACCATGAAAATCAGCGACATCAAGATGAACGCGCCGAGCGCGGACGCGAACAGGTCCAGCGCGGATATGCTGAATATGTTGATTTCGCGACCCCGCTTTTTCAATGCTCAATCCCCTTCAATTCAGTGGTCACCGGGTCGTGTTTGGCAGCCGCTCTCGAATACGGCCGCGAGAAGCCTGGCAACTACTTTTCGTACAGCCTGTTAATCAGGTTGTCCAGACAATACTGCCCGGCGCGATTCAACGCAGCCTCCTCTCGCCCCTGAGCGACATGCATCAGGAAGACCAGAACAGCAGAAAGCAGTAGCGCCAGCAGCGTGGTGTTAAAGGCGAGGGCCAATTTCCCGGTAAGCGCTTTCATCCACTCGGACAAGGCCGCGAGGTCGGATGTATCCGGCAGGTTGCCCGCCTCGCCAAGGGCAAGCGCTATGCCGATGACCGTGCCAATGAAGCCGAGCGTTGGAATCAACCAGACCAGATAACGCATCATGTTGTACTTGAGATCTACCTCGTGCTGGAAGAGCTCCAGACTGGAATTCAGCAGTGAATTTGCCTGATTCACCGACAGACTGCTTTGAAACTGCAACACGATGCGGGTGATCAGACGTTGCAGGAAACTTGACTCGGCGAGCGACGAACACACATCGCTGTAGATCTTGCCGAGGTCCTGAGCGCGCAGCATGGTCTCGTCGTCTTCAGGCAGCAGATGTCGGTGCAACTGCTTGCGTTCCCGGCTGCCTCTGACGAACCGAACTCCCAGGTCTCCCAACCCCACACAAAAGAGTACCCACATGATGTTCTGTATGGTGAGGGGGTAGAAATCGCTCGACAGATCAAAGAGGATGCCACCGAGAGTGAATTCGCCGGGGGCTGGCGCGACGAACCAGGGGCTGACCAGGCCGATGAATACGCAGGCTGCCCCGAAGCCGCCGAGTACGGCGTATATGCGGGGGGTGGTTTCGTTCATGGGTTGTCCTCTCGCGTCACCTTGTCGAGCCTCATTCGACGACGATTTCGCCGGTGCGCCGATTACGCTTCACCGGGCCGACCGGCAAGTTATCAGCGGGGGTGGCCTCGCCCTGTGCATCCCCTCCCGACGCTGGTCTCTTGATGGCGCGACGAGCGAGCAGCATCAGATCTCTGGCGGTAGTCCGGTAGTCACCAAATTCCAGAGGCTCATCAGCAGATACCCTGACTCGGCGAACCGCCTGCCACCGCCCCTCTCGAAAAACACGAGAGCCATTGGTGCTCTGCTGGTCTGTCAATCGATAGTCGTGGGCAAGAACCTCGAGGTCAGCGTGATGTCTTGACACCTTCATCGAGCGCACCCGGACATCCATACCCTCGCCTCGGCCGATTCGAATTCGGTGATTGACGACACCGGTGACATCTGGTTCAGGTGTGCGTTTACTGATCGGCCATACACGGAGAAGTCGCGAGGATTCATCGCGAATTCGAACGGCCATGTCGCGCAGAGCGCGCCGGAACAAGACATAGCCGGTGACCCCAACGCCAATCAGGAGCACGAGAACGCCGATGGCGGCAAGGATACCGACTAGCCAGTGGCCCGCGATCTCTTCGCGAAGTTCCTGCACCGCCTCAGCCGTGGGTTCGCAGGGTTCTTGCGACGATTGGTAAGGAATCTCCATGGCATCAAGTTGCTCAGTCAACTCCGCGATGTACGATGCCCAGAAAACGCCCGCAGGGGCGTGGATTCTCGGACCATCCGAAGTCCGCTGAATCATGAGGGATGGTGCCGCGGTATTGATGCCGAGTACGCGACCGCAGGCATCAATCAGCGGGCCGCCACTGCTGCCGGGATTGGTCTCGGCCGTGTGTTGCAGGATGCGAAGTGAATCAACCTGATTCCAGCTTCCCCAGACGAGGCGCCGACCTACGTTGCCCATCGAGAATGAGGGCTCCGCAGTGTCGGTGGAGACGACCACATCGGCCACTCCCGGAAAGCCGACAGCAACTACGTCAGCGAGTACGCCTGGGGAAGAAGAAGCCAGCACGACGGCATTCAGGTTTTCAAGACGCGTTTGGATAACGGCCAGATCGAGGGCTTCCGAATGCCACACCAGCGTTGCAGGTGCGATACGGGAACCTTGCTTGACCTCGAGCCTGCCACCTTCCTCGATGACGTGATGATTGGTTGCGACATGACCGAGGTCATTCAGTACGAATCCGGTGCCGCCCACAACGCCATCGCGGGTCGTGTTGATGATCTGTACAACCGCTGGAGAGATCTGATCAAGGATTTCCTGTTGCGACAGCTCGGTCGCTGCCTGAAGAGACGTTACGAGAAACGCGACGGGGGCAGTCAGAAGCCCCGCCAGGGCCGAGCGCCAGGTTTGGCGACCTTGCTTCAGGCAATCCGGCAGCCATGAGTGCTTTCTCGTCAACATCTGTCGATGACCACACGGGGAATGGACAGTTGTGTTGCCCCCTATGAATTCCAGTCCAGCTCGACTTTCACCTCGCCAAATTCAATCTCGTCTCCGCGCCGAATCGGTTCGGGTTTTCTGGCGGCAAGTGTACGGCCATTCAAGCGAGTACCGTTGGTGGACTGCATGTCTTCCAGCATGAGGGCATCATCGGCTGGCTCCAGAAACAGCCGCGCATGCTCCCGGGACAAGGTGGGATCATCAATGAGCAGCGTCGAATTGCGTGGGCTTCGGCCAATAATCGCTCCATCACCGCCAAGCAGGCGCGCCGGTATCTTCAGGGTCACCCGCGCCCCATCTCTTTTTGCTCCGGTCAAGAGACAGTCCGGGTGATTCGGGTCGGCACGCTCCACTTCTTTCTCGGCCTCTTCTGCCTGCCTTCGAGCGCGCTCCGCCTCGACTTCAGCGAACCGCAACTGGCGCGACTTGCGTCTTTGCACGACTATCATCGTCGCAGCAAGCAGGACCAGTATTACGCCCGCGCCAATACCCATCCACAGGAGAAGCGACCGCTGTGCGACTGCGTCCTGCGCCATCCTGTGTTCCAGGGCCGCGAGCTCGTCTTCCAGCGTACCGACCGCTGTCTGCGCCATTTCCCGCTCACCCCTGGCAGCTTCCAGTTCGTCGCGCAGCGATTCGGCCTGCTCATCGCCGACGCGCACCGCCTCCTCGTATTGTGATTCAAGATCGCTTACCCGCGCTTGCGCCTCTGTGGCTCGGGCCGCGGCCTGTTCCTTCTCCTGTTGGGTGCGCTCGAGTTGCTCGCGCGTCGCCTCCGCTACTTCTTCGACTTCTTCAAGCTGCTGACGGGTTGCCTCGACCTGGCCGGAGGCTTCCTCGAGTTGCGCGCGGCTCTCCTCAGCGTCTGCCTGAGCCGTCGCCAAGGCACCGATACAGGGAGAATCGCCAAGCGCAACTTCAATGCCTCGCGATTGCAGAAGGTCCACGATGACGGCAACGTGCAGTGCATGCACCACGCCTTCAGGTGCCCTGCCACGCCGCAAGCGCCAGCGCGAGACACCGGGTGGCCCGCGATTCATTCCCGCCACCTCTCCACACTCGTTCAGCAGCGGGCCGCCGTATCCTGTTGCAGGAATCATGGCGTTATGCTCCAGCAGGGGCACAGCAGGCAGGCCGTCCTCAACGGGCAGTTCCCGATGCCGACCGACGCTGCCTTCGGCCAACGAAACAGGATCTGTCCGGTCGCCTTCCGCCGTGCGTTCGGATTCGTCGTTGTCAGGCCATATACCGGCGGAATAAACAGACCGCCCCGCATCAAAGCCGTCCGTGGCAAATGTCATCACTGATGATGCCAGGCCGTTGACGACCAACAGCGCCAGCCCGGTACGTTCGTTGCTGTAGGAAAGCCTCGCCAGCAGTTGGGCACCGGTTGTCGGCGGTACCACGAAAATGTTTGGCTCGTCGGCAACCAGATGTGCAGTTGTAAGGACATGCCCGCCGTCGGCAACAACGAATCCGGATCCAAGTCGTTCAATCTCCCCGTCGCGCATGACAACAACCTGCACGACACTTTCCCGAACGGCGGCAGCGTCATCCGGTTGCGCCCAGGCGGGCATCGCCATCGCCACAATCGGCATCAGAAGCAGAAGAACCCCGCGCGATATTCGCATCCTCATCACCCGTTTTCGCAATGCCACCATGTTAGCCCAAGACACTCCGTTGGTTGGTTGAACGATTGCTCGACAGGAAATGAGTCGTCTCTCAGGAGTGAATCCCTTGCTCAACACAAAACCGTACAAGGGGAGCGCAGTGATCTATCGGGCAGCTTTTCTGATGGCATTTGTTGTGATTGCTGGCTGTACGTCAACAACGAAAGTCGCTGTTTACCATCCCAGTGATCAGCAAATGAGCTGTGCAGAGATCGAACGGGAGTTCGACAATCTGGAAGAAATCATGTTTGAAGCTCGCAAGAACAAAGGGGTGAATTCAGCAAATGTTGCGGCAGCGGTGTTCTTTTGGCCCGCGATCGTTTTGAATCACATGGATGCCGCAGATGCTGAAGAGCTTGTAAATCGCCGCCGAAAGCGATTGCTCGATTTGCATGTCGAAAAGTCTTGCGACCCATGACGCTTCGCCCGTCAGCGGCCGGTCGTTGAACTGACACCTCAGCTATTCCATCAGCGCCTTGAAGACACCATCGGCGGCTTCACTGTAGAACTCGATGTTGAGACGGGTCCACATTTCATCGGGCAAGTCATTCAAACTACGTCTCGCAGACACTGGCATCAGCAAGGTTGTAGCCCGCTTGTCCACCGCCAACTCGGCAACTGCCACGGGGTTTGGCACCAATTCCACGGAGCCACCGAGGTTGAGCGAACCGACAACGATTGTTCCGCCGCGAGTGTGACGTTCAAGCAGGCCACCAACGCAAGCGACGAGCACGGCCAACCCAAGCCCCGTCCCCGACTTATCGGCATCGAACGGACGAAGTTGAATCGAGTATTCGTGGTCACGAGGGTCCCGCTCCCCCACCAACTCCTTGCTCCGTACATAGAGATTTTGCTCACCAACCCGAACACTCTCGCGAAAGCCAGGCGGCATCGGATGGTTGAGGATTTTGGTACCCCCTCCTCTACCGACGACGACCTCCACCCGATACAACCCTGATCCAGCGGAATCGGTGCTTGGCCCTACCGTCCACACTTGTCCCGGGGGCAGGGGATCGGCATCGATCGCATCGTCGCTATGCAGCTCCGGTGTAGCGACGAATTGCTCAACGCCGTCAGCGCCGAGCGTGAAGGAAAAATGCGTATTGCGGAACTCGCTGGCGAGGCACCGCTTCTGTTGTTCCTTGACGCGCCGACGGGACTCAAGTGCCAACCGCAGCACCCACTCCAGATCCTCGTCGGAGATTGACGATTCGGGTTCCGGGAACACCAGCTTCAACAAGCCGGAAGCCGTCTTGTTTACCGCCTCTATGTCACGCCCGGACAGCGCACCGCCCCAGTAGGCGCGGTTCTGCAGCACTGTCAATCGGCTGGTCTGGCGCATCTGCGACCAGCACTCGCTGAGAAAATCCGTGACCAGGCCAAAGTGTCGGGTGAGATGTTCACCGGGGTTGAGCTTCGGGAAGTTCCATCCGGGCAGATACGCATGGATACGGTCATGGAAGGCAGTGTCGTCGCGCATCTCCTTCGGCAATGGACTCAGCAGGTGACCGATGCGTTGTTGCTGCTCGACATCCACATCAAAATTGCCGACCAGCACGATGGAGCCTTCTGCCCGGATGCTCTCCTTGCCTCGACTGAACTCCCCGGCAGCCATGTAGCCCTTCATGATGTTGACTCCGTCTTTCTGGTCGAAAGACACGCCGGCAACCTCATCAAAGCAGATGACATCGTACTGGCAGACCAGTCCCCGTTGTCCGTTCGCCATGTTGACGAACATCTTGGCTACCGTCGCCTTGCCCCCCGACAACAGATGGGCGTAAGGCGATACCTGCTGATAGATATGGCTCTTGCCAGTGCCTCGGGGGCCGAGTTCCACGAGGTTGTAGTTGCGCTCCACAAAGGGAACCATGCGCAGCAAGGCCACCGCTTTGGCTCGCTCATCCAACACCGCAGGCTCCAGTCCCACGGAGCGCAGGAGAAAGTCGATCCATTGGCCAGTGCTCAGAGCTCGTCGTCCACGAGCAAGCACTTGCAGGATGTCGGGCTTGGAAAGTTGGATAGGCCGAAGAGCGGCAACGCGGAATGGACGAGGCGGATTGTCCTGAATCGCCAGCGCGTCGTATTCCAGGGTGACTTCCGCATAAAACCCGTCGCCGAGCATCCTTTGATGCTCCTGAATGATGCTCGTGGAGACACGCGCATCCGTCAAACCCAGGCTGGGGAGTTCCACGATGTAGTAGTCGTTGCGGGCATCAAGGCGAGCGCGGACGATGTCGATCAAGCGAACCGACCCCTCCTCCCGGGCCCGAGACTTGAATATTTCCTGAGAGCCACTGCGAACAGTGCGGCCATCAAGCTGCTGTTCGACGATGGCCAGCCCCTCCTCGATCTCCTGCTCGTCCACACTCGCGCAGTATCGGCCCAGCAGGAACTCCACTACGTAAGTGGGCACGGGGTACTGATGTGCATAGTGACGCACGAGGTCCTTGCGCACCAGATAGCCTGGAAACGCCCCTGCGGCCGCGGTGTCGAGTTCGTCCATGGCAACAGCAAAGTCGCTCACGATTCTTCTCCCACGCGGGTTGGCCGGTGTGCCACCACCAGCTCGTTCGCATCAAGCAGCACAACGACCAGTTGCGCTTTCTCGTGCAGGTCGTCGGCCAGCAACAAGCTGACCGCCCCGTCCCTATCGACTGCTTTCGCAGCGGCTGCGACAGATTTCCCATTGGCACCTTCAAGGCGCAGGTCCGCAACCACCTGGGCACCTTGGGCATCCACTTCGATGAGTGAGCGCAGTCCGTGCCAGCGAATGCCAGTGATGATCACCGCCGTCGCGGCCCTTGCCGCCGCAGGTAACACACGGATGTCCGGAACCAGGCACTCCTGAATACTGAGTCCACCGTGCGCGTATTCGTCAGACTTGTTGAAGCAGGCGATGCCGGGAGGGCTGGCGAAACTCTCGTTCGCATTCCAGTACCAGGGTATGCGGCGGACATCCGGTGCCGACTCTCCGGCAATGACCGCGCAGCGCGCCCAGCGGCTCTCGGCAAGATGCTTCGGAAGGTCCACCCTGGGAAGACCGCCGGGCAGCAGAAGCCAGCCATGATCAGTAACCACACGCACGGAGCGCCACCCCTTTTCGCAGAGGCTCTCAATCAATGTCTCAAGGCACTCCAACTCCTCCGAAATACGGTGGGCAAGCTCAGCCTGAAGTTGATGGCCGCGGTGATCGATGCGGCCGGTTTCCATCCAGCCCTTGGCCGTGTCGGATAACGGCACATCGAACTCGCCTTGCCGCAAAATCTGGTAGTCCATTTCCTTCAGTCCGGAGCGCAGGGTTTGTGCAGCTACCTCGCGTCCGCCGTCACGGAAAACGGGTGCAAAGGATTCGCCAAGACGACCACTTGCAATGTTGCCTGCCGCCGGTGCAACGGCCGGTTTCGCGGTAGCGGTTACGCTCGGCAACGCAGCCCAGCGACACGCCGCCTGTACACGAAACCCCCGATCCTCCAGTTTTTCAGCGAGACGCTTGCCAAGGTCGTAGCGCAAGCCATCAACGAACAGGATGCACTCACCATCTTCGGCTTCAATGATCTCGGCACTGTCGTGGCCGGGGAGGGGCTGCCGCTCCACAGCTTTCTGAAATGCTCGGGCGGACTCATCAAGCCAGGGTTCGTACAAGTGTCGCACTACATCGGCAACCAGATTCCGGTCCGTTCCAGCGGAGGACATGGATGCCACGGCTTGCCAAGCGGCGGCATCGCCCTGCCAACCGCGATCCAGCCAGGCTGCCGCCACATCGTCCGGCATCATTCCCCCCAAGGATTGGCTGACATGTGTCGCCAGCCTGGCCAAGGGGTCGAGGGCCTTTGCCATGGGAGCCTGCCCCAGCGCTGCCCACACCCATTGCCGCCGAGAGCCGTGCTCGGTTTCCAGTTCGAGCACTCGCTTGCAGGCATCCATATGCGTCATTTCCGAAATTTCTCTCAGCGACTGCCGTAGCCGGTCTTCTTCGTGATCATTCCGTTTCGGCCAGCGTTCGCCAGAAAGGAAAAGGTCATTCGCTGGCTCGCTACGCCGCAGCAATTCGGAGATGCCGATGAAACTTGTCGGGGCTTCGGCAAAGCGGCTCCATACTCGATCCCATGAGCCACCACCAGTGCCAAGCAGCCGCCCGGCTTCGGTAACAACGCCAGCCTCCGGATCGAATTCCACTTCACCCCGGCACCGTTCACGAAAGGCGCTCCAGCGGTCATCTGCCATGCGCGAGCGCAGTCCTTCGGAATCACCCATCCATCGCAGCAGGTCGCGGATAACGTCCTGCGAGAGCATCTGGTTGAAATCATCCGCGCGCAGTCGTTTGCCGCGCAACTTGGCGAGAGGTTCACCCGCCAGTTCCGGGAGTGCTCGCCTCAGCGCACTCCAGGTTGCCTCACTACCTGCAATATCAAGCTCAGCTTGAGCCGCCAAAAACGCCGCGAGTGTCCAGTCGCGCCCGTTCGCCTGATGCCAATGGATGCCCCGATACAGCAGTTCCACCAGTGGTTTGAGGGCATCCGGGCACTCCTCGCCGACGCGAAGCTGATCACGGGCGATAGCGGGCAACCAGATGATGGGCGGATGTTCCTCGGGCAGATCCAGGTTCGGTAGTGCGCCGTCAATGACGCAGCGCAGCCAGATGACCGGGCCGGAACGAGTCTCCGGGTCATGGTCGCCAAGGGTCAACAACTCGGGAAGCTCCGCGCGCAGCGCTTTCGCCAGGGGCTTCCACTCAGCATCAGGATCAGTCCACAGCACGGCTGCGGGCCGGGCCTGGCCATTCAGGGCCTCACCACGAGCACGGATGCTGCGAACAAAACAATCAATGAGAGTTTCGTTCACTGATCCTGCAGCGCTGCTTTCGCCAGTCATTGATTCTCTCCCGGCAAAGTGTCCATGCGCCTCGTTCAACTGTCCGTGTGCGCGTCCGAGCCTGCCGCAAAGATGGTCAGGCGCAATTCCTCCCCGCCGGGCATGTCGTATCTCGGCTCCATCCCGGACAGCGCCTTGCTGCGTTGCAGTATTTGGCCGACCCCTTCGCCGCGTCGATCCATCAAGGTCCTCCGTATGGTCGTGAGTCCCGGGATATTGGATGGAACTACGATTCTGGCCAGCAGGTTGGCAATGGCTTCGTTTCGCGTCACTTGCCGGTACGCCATGGCATCAAGCTCCAGGCTGTCGGGCAGTTCGCCGGGCGAGTACAGTTCAATGCGGTTGAAGAACACCCGCAACCTGATCTTCGAGCCGTGGATTGAGTAGTCTCGATGAGCCACGGCGTTCACCATGGCTTCGAACACGGCCGTGATGTCGTACTGGGGGTGGTCCTCTCGCCCAACCGATTTGGTTGCAGCGACCTTCTGGTTCTTCAGAACGAACTTGCAAGCCTCCACAACCTGAGCGTCAAGTGCGCCTTCAATGTCCTGAGCGTCGAGTTGATAGTTGGCCAAGTCCATTGACTCACCGATGCCCTTGCCTCGGTAAGCGACTGCCTGGATGAAGGCATTGGGAAGCCACTGCCGCGGGTTTTCGGCCCCTAATAGAACGCCGGCAACGGTTGGACATAGCTCCTCGCTGTCATCCATCGATGCCATGCCCAGCTTGCGGGCGAGAACCCGGCGATCATCCAGCGTTTGCGCGGTGCGGAACCGGTATATCAGAGATGGACTCAAATCTTCAAATCTCGCCTTGTCAACGATCTGCTCGTCGAATCGAAACAGGCTTGATAGGCTCTTTTGTTGGGCGAGGCGGAGCATTTCCTGTTGGCGTAGCTCACGCTTCGAGCTTCCCACCCGGTGAAAGTACCCGGACGGGCTCTTGTGAACATGAGGGCTGCGCGGCACCTCAATGCACATCACAACCTGCAAGTCCCCTGTGACATCCGGTACTTCGAAGAGCGTTATATCCGCGTTGAGAGGTGGGTTGATCAAATCGCGCAGGATCTCGACGACGAAAGTGTCCACACGATCAAGGAGATTGCGGGGCAGGCCAACGATGTCCCGTGTCTTGTCGTGCACACCGAGCACCAGCAAACCGCCCTTGGTGTTGGCCAATGCAGCCAATTCGTCGGCCAAGTTTGTGCGATTGGGGCCCTTGATTCGATCCCTCGAGAAAACAACTTCCTTGCACTCAAGGAAGCTGTTTTCACCAAGCGAAATCTGGTGCAGCAATTGTTCCGGCGTGATGGCCATGGCACTAATTGACCAAGCGTCGGTAGCGACTTTGAAATGCTCGTTGTCCGCCTTCCATGATGTTGCAGATGGCCTCTCGAACACCGCTATCCTGCAAGCAGCCGGTCCCGCTTTCGACTACGACGCACTGGCCGCACCGATGATCCATCTCGATTACCTGTTCCGCGTCCCCGTTGACCACAATGTTCGGGTTGTGAGTGACCACGATGACCTGTCGCCGTTGCTTGTTCTCGCGAATCTGCTGCACGATCAAGTCGTAGATCAAGTGGTTGTCAAGATCGTCTTCCGGTTGATCGAGTATCAGCGGCTCATCGCCATAGGACAGCAGGAATGCCAGTATGGCAGCCGATTTCTGTCCTGGAGACCCCTGCTCTATGGGCACGAATTTACGCCCATCGCGGCTGTATTCGACCTTGAGGCTATCCTCCGGCCACCAAAGATGCAGCCGATCCAGCTCCTCGTCCGTCAAATCCCGGATGTGATTATGGAACCACTTCGACCGGGACTCTAAAGTCGCCCCTTTGCAGACCCCATCCAAGTCACTCTTTAGCTTTCGAATTCGTTCAGAAAGCTCTTGGGTACGTAGTTCAATGACTTCAGATAAGCCGTAATAGAGATCTGGCAATACGCCTTTTGTTTCATCGTCGCTAAGAAAATCATCGGCCAAACGTGCGTCTGTCTTGTTAACGACCTTTCGAAAGCTCACTTCCACAAGATCCAACCTGCTCCCCCAAGGTATGGGTGTGACGCGAATGAAGTTACTATTCCCAGTGACCTGAGCAAGAAATCTGGCCCTTTTCTCACTCAACTCCAGCCGAGATCTTTCAATTTGATCGAGGACGGCGCTGGCTTTCTCGTCTAGTTGAACTTTTCGCAAAACCGCTGCGTCAAGCTCCCTCAGCGCGGCTTCAAGTGCTTGGCGGCGTTGAACCAGAGCGCCAAAGGAGGTTGGATCGCCGACACCTTGTTCCTGAAGTTGATCCGAGAGCGCTTGATAGCTTTTTTGGGCTTTCCGCTCAGCCTTTTTCCATATTGAACTTTCAATGCGTCGCATCCAATCGGCGCGAAAACCGGAGATTTCGGCCGCCATTGTTGCAATCTTGCGAGAGAACTCGCGCTGTTTTTGTTGCGCCTCAAGTAACAGTTGATGGACTTCTGTTTCTTCGGGGACATCGAAATCGAATTCGTCATCAGGAATATTGGATGGCTCGACTTGGGCACTGCAACTTAGCAAGGTCTCTTCATTCTCTTTCAGTTCAGCGGAACGGTCATGGATGACCCGTGCCTGTCGCCGGATACGCTGGTAAGAAGTCAGTAATTCTCTGTGCCCGCTAGTCTCGAATATCTCAAGCTTGCTTCGGATTTCAGCAAGTTCGCCTTCGAGCCTCTTGCGTCCCGCCAATCCAGCGACAACCTCCCGGGCTTGGCTGCGCAAGCTGAGGTATTGCGCCTCGAGTTGACGGTGATCAGAGTGCCACGCGTACCAATCAACAGTCGGATCATCGTCGATCAACCGCAGCAGTGCATTGGGATCCCGAGCGAGCGACAGCACCTGTTTCTGGCTGAAGATTCGAACCGGGAAGCGTTGCTCAACCACCCCCGGAGCTTCGTCCCAGTGCCCGTTTGCGGATAGCTCTTCAATGGAAGGTTTCGTTCCATCTTGCCGCCAGCGCACACAAAACTGCTTGCCACCCTTGATTATATTGGCGACGACTTCCGTATCTTCTCGAAGAGCGCCATCATCGTTCCGAGACTCCGGAACCGCGTTGAATCTGTTGAAATCCTTGACAAGCTCTTCAGGCAGTTCCCGGTCCCGGCGAAGCGCTAGACGAAGCATTTCAACGATAGTGGACTTGCCGGTACCCCTGCCACCGATCAAAGCGGACATCCATGGGCTGAATCGAGCTTCCAGGTGATCGCGGCATCCCATAAGATAGGCCTTATGAATCTTGATGCTCTCAATGACATATGGAGCCTGTTTGTTGGGGTTGTGATCTGTTTCGTCGCTACGCCGAACCGACAGGGGTTCGCCATCGATCAGCGCGAGTTTCACCCCCTCAATACAAGGCGTTCCCATCTTGACCCAAGTGAAGCGGCTTCCCGGGAAGCTCTGACCGGGGGTGCCCGAAGGGTGATGGCTGTCCGAACCCAGAACGCAAGTCCATCCGTTCCAGTGTTGCCGCACAACCTCTGTTTCGATTTGCTTCTTGTCCAGAACCTCGGCAGCAATGATGTGCTCACAGCGTAAAGTCTGCTCCAGCGTTTTACCGCTCTGGGCCTCGAAAATCCCTTTTTCACAGTCCGCATGAGCCGGTATGGCCAGTCCACCGGCATCGTGAACAACAGCAACGACATCGATCAACGACTTGGTGGTGATGGCGTTGATTTTGCCCAAGTCGGCGTTTTGGATTCCGGCATCACCGAGCAGGGCATTGATGTTCTGCTCCTTGCAACCGGGGCCAAGTATTGCCAGCAAGTGGATGCCGCCGCTGACTGTAATCTCGACTCCGGGGAAGAGGTGTAGAGGGCGGAATCCCTCCGACATCTTCTTCTCCATCATCTCGTATGCGTCTTGGAGCTTGTCAATCCAGGCTCCCGAGTTGTGATCCGTGACGGCTACGCAGTCAACCCCCGCCCGCATGAAGCCCAGCAGCCAGTCTTCCGGAGAAATCTGACGAAGCCGATTCTGATCGGGCCCTTTGCCGTAATCCTCCGAAACAGGCGTGTGGGTGTGGAAATCGAACTTCCACCAGCGGGCACCTGCAAAATCTCCGGACATTGGCGTTTCCAATTGGCTACACACATCGGGATCCGGATTCACTTTTGGCACACCTCCGCTCAAGTTCAACCCAAGTCTTCCGTCACAATGCCGTCGGGCTGCAAGCGGAAGGTGACGCGCACATAGCCGCCGTCAATGCTGTTCACGATTTCCGGTTCAGTGCCATTGAACTGACGCATCAGATGGCGCATCAGCAACCAGCCACGCCCGCGCCGCTCCATCAGGCCCAACTCCACCATCGCGGTGGCCATGGTCTCGTTGCGCGAGCGGACAGTCCCCCCCGAGCGAACTTCTTCCGCAGTTACGTGGTTTGGCAGTGTTCCGGGGCTGGTAACGTCAACGCGGTCCGAGAACACCTCCAGCATCACGCTAGAGCCAGTGATCGCGTAGTTGCGGTGAATCACCGCATTCACGAGGACTTCACGAATGACCGCATCGGGCAGCAGAGGAATATCTTCCCGATACAACCCCGAATAGCGTTCGCCATGCCCCAGGCTGCGAAACCAGCCCATGGCGTGATTGACCTGATCCTTCAGACGTCCCCTCGAATCCGCTGCGCTCAGCAACTTCGAGGCCCGATCGGTGCCACTGTAGGCAGCGCACTGAATGAACAAACAGGCGGTATGCGGATGTGCATGAAAGTCCCGCCCGAAGAAGGCAAGTCCATACAGCGTGGGCCGGATTTCGCCGTCAAGCATGCCGCACACATGGAAGTTTCTCAGATCGTCCTCCGGCCTTGGCTGCGGCTGATCTCCAATGGTTCGCCCCCATGTGCGCAAGAAGGAACGAAACGCCTCCTCGGAAATATCATCCAACGAAGCCGTGGCGATGATCTGCTTTTCGGTGAGCACCAACCCGAAGACATTGAGTAACTCCTGCAACTCCGAGGACGAGGGGGCGACCGTCGCTCTCGACCGGCGCAACCAGAATTGACCGTCGTAGCTGAACGGTTCATATCCACGCAGGTGACGAGTCACCTGGACCCAGTGCACCCAGCCGGACTCGGCCTGATGCTGACCGCAGATAGCCGATAGCGGCCGACTGCACCCAGTATGCAGAAAGTTGGCAAGGCGTTCCTGAACCCGGTCAGGCGGTTCCTTGACACCGACAATCTCGCCTGCATTGTCAACGCCAAGGATCAGCAATCCGCCGTCGCCGTTCGCAAAGGCACACAGCGTCTTGCCCACTCCGCTGAAATCTCCCAGACCGCGCTTGAACTCGGTTGCCTGGTTTTCGCCATCTGCGATTCGCTGAAGCACATCTTTCCAGTGCATGTCATTCATACCTCTTGATCGTCGTGCCTGCCCGCAGCGGCGCGCGCGGCTTCCTTGGTGGCGTTGGCGTAGTGCAGATCGTTCCAGCGGTTGCCATCAAAAGGCACGTCGTCGGTCGCCCGATAGTTGGTGCGCTGAGCTACATCGCCATTGCCCGGGCAGGACCAGAACCACGGAAACTCATTGCGAGGCCGCAGCGCCTGATGTTCCTTGCCGCGGTCCTTGCCCCAGTTGATTTTCGGTTTGCTGCGCAGGATGCCCGCGCCCCTGCGGCCACCAAAGCGAAGCTTGGACGAGAGGAACGGGCGGATGTTCAGCCGTACGCCATCGTCAAGATCGGGTTCCCAGCCTATGGGCTGGTCGTGCAGTGGCTTCCAGCGAACGAACAGGTCGCGGGGCGGTTCGCCGTCCAGAATGCGCTCGAGTTGCCCTTGCATATCCTTGGCGGCGGCAAGGCGGCCGTCAGCCCCTTCCATCTGCTCTTCCTGTTGCGCTTGCTGGCGATTAATCCAATCGCCGAGATAGCTGTAGGCCAAGGCTTCGAGGGTGCGCCGTCCGGTACCATTCGGGGCGGCGAGCCGGTGGTAGTTCACCAGCGCGTGAAAGCCATCCTTGCGACCGTCCCAGACATGCCAGACGAAGGGGCGATGGTGGAACAGGGCGCAATGTTCGGTGAAGAATTGATCGCGCAGCCAATCTTCAAGCGAGGCCGCAGTCTGTTTTCCATCCGTACAAGCGGCAAGTAGCGCCCGTTCGACCGCTGCGGACCATTCGTCGCCATAGGCCGCGCCGAGCAGTTTGCGGAGGCGGTCGGCGGCGCTGGCCTCGCCCCGCAGCGCTGGCAGGCATACGATGCCGTCCTGGTCGGCGTGTTCATGCAGGGCGGCGCAATGTTCGACCCATGCGCGCTGTTCGGCGGCAAGGCGCATGTCCGCGTCCTGTTCCGCTGGCCAACGGTAACCGAGCAGCCGCGCCACGGCTACTTGCAGAACGCTGGCATCCTTGCGTAGTTGACCGGTCGTCGTCCATTTGGCTTGCGAGTCCCAGACAACGCTACCGCAGGGATGGCCGTGGAAAATCCACTGCCTAGGGTCGTTCGAGTAGGGCTCGGGCAGGCCCTTGGGGTATTGCTCGGCGGCGACTTTCTGCCAGCGCGGCAGGTCGAAGGGGACTTTGACCAACGTGGCGTTGGTGACATTGAGTTTCTGGTCGATTTCGCGGACAGCTTTGGCGTATTCGGGGGAGGAGCAGAAGCACCAAATGGCAGATCTGTGCTCTTTGTCGAGCGGGCCCAATACAGCTACGTTGTTATCGAATACTTCGCCTGTATAGCGTGAAACGGGCAATTCTCGCATCTGCGAGACGGCAATTCCGTTCCTATTCCATACCCCCCCCCCCCTGTACACGTACGCCTGGATTAGCCTCAAGGGCATCGTCACCTTCGCCCCAGTACACGACATGTTCTCTTCCTCCAAAGTTCTCTGTTACTTGTACAGTGCTCTGCTGAAACTTCCAGTTCGCGGATAGTTGCGGGGATTCCCAAAAGCATCGCCCCCTTCTTGAATAGTCCGCTGTAGCCAATCCCTGATGACCATCGCAGTATTGGCGGAGCAGGGATTGGACAGTCGTAGGGCGCTCGCGAACCACCGCGTCAGGATTGTGCAACTGACCAGCTTGGCGCGTCATGACGGCAGGGCCATCGTCTCGCAGCAATTCCGCTTTTTCCGCTGCTCGGATTAGGCGTTGGCCACGAGGAGCGGAGACATCCATGCCTGCCATCTGCCAATCCGGTTCCGGCTTGTGGGCCGAGAGTATGTTCAGCGCAACGTTAACGACTTGACCACCGATTGTCTCAAAAGCGCCAGCCCCCAACCGCGCCACGAAATTCCAGGCCCTCTCCTTCAGCAATTGCTCGCGGAGTTTCTGGTAGCTCTTCAGGAACAACCAGTTTTGCGGCGTTACGACTGCCTGCGTAGCACTGGTTCCGAGCCACTCGAAGATGCGCGACACGAACATGGTGGCAAGATCGTTCTTCGCAGTCTTGTGCTCGCGGTCCGCGAACTGCTTGATGGCATCGCTCTGCTTCCCCCGCGCCAAGTAGGGGACATTGGTGATGACCAGCGTATAGGTGCCAGTCATGATGTCCGCGGCCGCCGTCATGCCCTGAGCGGCGATGGCCTGCTCCGTCGTTTCGTCGTCTTCCTCTTGGGCCAGCACAGCGTCCAATGGTTCCCGCAATGAATCGAAGCCTTTTTGGATCAGGTCTTCGCGAACCGTGTGCAGGTCGATCAGCGAACCGAGAACGGGTGCCTGCCGAAACGCCTCTTGCAGTTGGGTGAGCCCAATCATGAACGCATCCGCCAATCCGCGACGGTCACTTTCGTCGTCACCCATATCGGCGTTCGCGCTATCCGCGCGCCTGGCCACTCGCAGCCAATCTTCCTGCGTCGCATCTGGCGCAATGCCACAGTACGCGATATTGAGCGGTGGCAATTCCAGCCAGCGCCCGGCGCGTTTCCACGCCGCCAACGCCAGGTTGAACGCCGCTATCTGGGTGCAGCGCGGATCTATCTCCAAGCCAAACAAGTTGTCGCGCAACACGGCACGGATGGCTTCTTCGAGCGGCAGGCTCTCTTCTTCCATGCGCAGGCGCAGCAGCAGTTCGAAGCCTTCCACAAGGAAGTGACCGCTCCCGCAGCAGGGATCGAGGACGCGCAACTTGGCGGCTGCGCGCGGCCAGAGGTCGAAGCTGCCAGAAGCCGGTCGCCAGTAACCGTCCGGCATGGACTGGGATTCGTCGCCTGGTGCATCATCCATCTGAGGCGCAGCTCCCTGGCGCACGAAGCGCAGGTAGTCGAAGTCGTAGCCGCCAACGGCGGTCAGCCGCGCCGCTGCGCGTAATTCAGACTCGCTGGCAGCGCGTTCGGCGAGGGCAGGCTGACTGGCCAAAATCTTGCCGACCCACCAAGCGCCGATGGTGTTATGGAACAGGAATCGAACCATGTAGTGCTCGGTAAAGAGTTGGGTGACCGGCGACAGTTGGTCGGCACCGATCTTCACGCCGCTGGCGTTGATTTCGTCCTTCCGCTCCGCCTGCCAGAACTGGTAGGTCCAGCCGAGCGCATCGTCAGATGTGAATACCTTGGCAGGCAGATCGTTGAGCAGGCTGCGCAGCACTTGCCGGGTTTCCGGCGCGAGCGTAACCTCAAGTACCGGGTCGTCCGGGCGGAAGATGCGCGGCAACATCCGGGCGGCGAAGGTGCCAGCAAGCGACCAAGCGTCTTTCCCTTGTTCCTGCGCCAACTCCTCGCACTCTGCCAGGGTTACAGGCACCTGAGATTCGGGCTCGATCAGCAAATCATTCTCGGCGAGAAACCGGGCGAAGAGCATTTGATGCCAGTGTTCGTAGGCCACCTCGTGTGTCAGCCTTTCGATACGTTGTTCACCGGTGCGCCGGTCACGTCGGTCACCGAGCTGCCGCCCATGCGCCCGCAGGCGCCGCCGCAGTGCCCGCTCATCATCAGTCATTGACTGGTGCGGTTCCCTCGCTCTCACCGCCAAACGTTCCAAGGCTTGGCGGGCACCAAGTTCGGCCTGACGACGCGCATCCGCAACTACTTTGGACAAGCGCTTGCGCAGTTCTGCGGGAAGTGCGGTCATCAGATGGGATCAACAAGCACGGCGATGAAGAGCGCGAAGAAGGCCAGGCCGAAAATCAAAGACAGCAGGCGTTCCGCAACCGTCAATCGCCAGTATTTTCTGAATTCCTTGCCCTCGGAAAGCAGTTTCCACTCGCGCTTGAAGAACGAGTAGGCAAGCTCCTCCTCCAATTCGTGCAACGCTTTGAACTTGCCAGTGTTGAGCTGCTGGTAGGAGCGAATGACCATAAACCATGCACCCGACAGGAGGAAGCCAAGAAGGCAGATGATCGGCACATACAGATCGCCGATTTCCGCACCGCCGAAGCGAAGCAAAAAGCCCGTCAGGGCGAAAACGGCTACGAGAATGGAAACGAACAGTCGGTTCGCCCCTTCCCGGCGCTGGCTGACCCGGTCCGCCAGCTCAGCATGCAGCTTGTAAATCTCGACCAGTTCCTGTTGTTGTGATTGGCTCACTGGGATACCTCTCGAATCGCCTTAATGACGCTTTCCGTATCCCATCGAACAACCCGGTCTGCCGGTTGTTTTGCTACATCGGAACTGCGTTTCGCTCCCCGTAATTCTATTGCGATGACCGGTTTTTTTGTCCCGAACCCTTTTTGCGCGAGATCCAATTCGATATTTATCCACTTGCTATAAGTCGCGTAAACGCCAGCGATAACGAGCACGACACCACACGGAGCCATTTTGTTCTTGATGGCGCGCCTGAGCGCTGCATCCGTCCCAGCATTGTGGACAGGATCATCCTTGGGCACAGAATAATTCTTGAATCGGAAGTAAGGCCGTGCGCGAAGAAGTTGCAGCAGGCGATCATATGCATCGCCATATTGCCAAGAGTGACTAAGGAAAAGATGATGTGTTTTCACGGATCCGCTCCTACGATAAAGTTCTTTTGCAAAGGTTACTTGGTCTCAGGCTGTCTGGTTCATCAGGGGTACTTGTCTCCTTTCTTTCGATTTTCTTCCAGTGCAGGGCGTGGATCTTGGGGGCCTTGTCCCAAGCCTTGTCAATGTCTTTTTTGCTGGCCATGTTGCCTCCTTGTATTTCAATCCGAAGTTTCTTTCTACCGCTCTTGCGTCATTTCGCTTTCCCTCACCGCACGATGACGGGGCCTTTCTGCACGGCCTCAAGCAGTTTCCGTTCATGTTCGCGCACCCAGTCCCCAACCTCTGCTTCGTCGCGCAGGGTGCCACGATGAACGGACACGGTGGCAGGCTTCGTCTTCGCGCCTCCTGGCTTGGCAATCTGTCCGGCAGCTTCCTCCAGCGCTTTTGACAAGCGTGTGGGCATTGCGTCGATTTTGGCTTGCCAAGCAGACAGGGAGTCCGCGTCAAGGGCGTTCTTCAGTGCCTCGTCGGTGCTCAGATCCAAGTCTGGTGCTGGATCAAGGCGATGCCGACGAATGAGCAGGGACCGGGACTCGGCGGGCAATTGCTCCCAGGTCGCGTCCGCGGCAAGGGTTGCGGCCGCAGTTTCCGCCGCTTCGCGCTGCTTTGCATGCACAGCAGTCAGCGCTTCGCGCAGCGCGGCGGCGAGCTTTGCCGTGAGCGGCGCGACAGGGTCGGATTCGGCGAGCAGCGAGCGTTGCGAGGCGATCACATCCAATTCCGAGGCGACCTCGTCATGCACAGGCAATTCAGCAGCATGATTGCATAGGGAGCGGGCCAGGTTCCAACCCGGCAGGCGCTGTTGTGTCCGGTCCGCGAGTCTTTGCCACGTATCAGCGGCATTCTCAATGCGTTCCTTGTTGTCGAGAATCGCCTTCATTTGTTCGGTGCCGGACAGCTGCACCAAATCCTGGACCCACGCGATGTCTGGCGGCATCGGCAGCGGAGCTTCGCCGCCGGCGCGCTTCGCAAGTTCGATCAGGCACTGAAGGAAATCCGGTGCCGCGCTTTCCTCGTTGCCGCTGGTGGCCCGGACATCAAGTTTCAGGAACAGTCCGCGCAGGGCGATCCGGTCGCCGCTGCCAAGCACCACCTGTTCGGTACGAAACTCCGCGGATTTGACACCGACTTGGTCGAGCGCATCCATCGCCACAGGCTCGCCGTTACGCAGCGTACGCAAGTGGCCGGAGCGATGCAGGGCGATCAGGACGGTGTCAATGGCATCTTGAGGCCAACCGCAGGGCGGGGCCCCGAGTTTTTTCTGGATTTCGCTGCCACGCGCACCGGTGGTGGTCAACTTGAAGACTTCCTTGGCGACGGGGTGCCGCTCGGTGGCCTCCTCCCAGCCCACGGCCTTGAGCGGTTCGCCGGAGCCGTCTCGCGTACGCCGCAAAGCCGCTTCCCAAGCGCCGTGGTCGGCCTCGGCAAAGCGGGGATAGAGCCTGGCGAGAGACGAGTTCGTGCCGCTCTCGATTTTCGCTGACAAGGTGTCAGCGTCGTGCACCTCGTCACCGCCGCCTTGCAGGACGCGGGCCTTATGCAATACATCGTGAATAAGCTGGTCGCGCTCAGCTTCAGCTACCGTCAACCTGCCCTGCGTGGCTTGCTGGGCCTCCCTGCCTTCTGCCGAACCTGGAGTCCCGCGCAAATCAAGCACATATCTGGCCGCCTCGGCGTTGATGATACTGTTGTGCAGACTGTCTGCATTGCGCCGTGGCACGAATAGATGCAGCATGGGGTCGCCAACCCCTCGGTGACGAGCTTCCGCGATGACCTCCGTCTCGATACTCGACCAACCATCGCGCAGCCAGACATACACCGCATCTGTGGCATCGGAGGGTGCCTCGCTGCCAACATGGAGCTTAAGCGCCCGACGCACACGAGATCGGCCGTGCGACACTTTGACGGTTCCCAGAATCTCCTCGACTGCTGCGCTGAAGAGCCGTTCGCGGGTCTCATCGACTGCGGACGAACCCTGGCGCAGCGCTGCTTGCCGCTCACGAAAGGCTTGATCCCACGCCGCGCCCTCGGTGGTTTGCAGACGGTACTCGGCACCGAGTTTCATGAGTACGCCTTCGTCGGCGAGTTGTTCCAGCGCGTCTCCCACTTGCTTGCGAAACGGCCCCGAATCTGCGCTCAGGTCGTCCACCAACAAGTCGGCAAGCGTAGTGGCATCTGCCCGAACACCGGTGTCGGCGGCAGGTTCCCTCGGCAACTTGCCGATCAGGAAAACCAGACCGCAGAGGTTTCTCCGTAGCTCTCCGTGCTCCTTACCATCGTTGAGCTTCGCCACGCGTTCGTAGATTTCCTTCGGCAACACACTGCTGGCCAACAAACTGTCAGCCAAGGCGTTGTAGAGATCGCTTGCGGGAATAACCGCACCCAACTCTCTATCGGCGACCAATTTCAAGGAGTCGCGGAGAATGCGCAACTGTGAACGAAGTTGGCTACTCCCGCCGCCAATGTCCACTGCCTGGAAGCACACCTCCCAGAAGCGACGGCGAGTGCTCAGGAGTGGATAGTCTTCAACGGCATGATCTCCATCTTCCGTCCGAACCGCCAACTTTGTGTCGGCGAGATGTCGGGAAATCTCGCCGGAACTGGACTCGAGTATGTGTTGTACAGGCTCTGTGGCGCTGGGTTTTTTATGCAGCAGTACGCGGCGGGTGACAGTCTCAACATCCGCATCGGTCAGCTGCGCGGAAATCGTGAAGCGATCCTGCAACCAGGCCAGTGCGTGTGTACCGGCTGACAGCGCAGACTGTCCCGCGCCTACCAGCATGACTCGCCCATCGAACTTCGTCTGCAGGGCTTCCGCCATTTCGGTTATGGCAGTGGCGCGGTCCGGTTCCTCATGCACATATTGCTGCACCTCGTCCAAAGCCAACAGCGTCGGCGGGAGCTCACCCTGCGGAGCCAGGGCATCGCGAACAGCTTGAACAAACTCAGCAGTGGTGATGTCCACCGTCGGGGTTTGGGGAAACTGTTCCCGTATCAGCAGGCGCGTTGCTTGCTCGTCTTTGGCGAAATCCGGCATCGCATCAAGCAGACCGCGAGCAATGAGCGGGCTCACGTACAGGTTGTTGAGTTCTCGTAGCCAATCCTTACCTTCGGATTCCACATGGCTACGAACCTCGTCGAGTGCGCCTTCATCGCGCAGCCAAAAACAGAATCTGGCCTGTGAGTAGAGTGTTGGCAACCCACAGGCGCGCAGGAGGATAGCCAGCACATTCCTGCGAGCATGCGCGTTGCCGCCGAGCAGGGTGCCGGCAGCCGCCACGACTGGCTTGTCGGCTCGTGCCGCCAGGGTGTCGAGTTCGCGCAGCGCTGCGGCAATTTCCGAAGGCAGTTTGCCGGGCACGAGGTCGCGAGCGGTAGCTCCATCTTCGAACTCGGTGTTACACCACAGGTGAGCCAGCATCTTGAGCAGATGCGACTTGCCGCTGCCGAAGAAACCGCTGATCCAGGCGGATTCCTGCTTGGTTCGATCGTAGTTTGCAAGAAAGCGACCAAGGATGCGCAACAGCGCATCCGCGAATCGACCCTCGCACACAAAGGTTTCAAGCTCGGTACGCAACTCCTGTCGATCCACAACTTCCTCGATGCGAGCCTGGCCGTTGTTTGCAAGGCTGCCTTGGCGCGGGTCGCGATCAAACAACTCGTGGATTTTCATCAACCTTTCCTCGAGCCGTTGGCAACAATAGCTTGGGCAAGGTAGTTCCAGCCGTCCCGCGCGTCGAGCAAGCGGTAGCTGTCGCCATTTTTGGTGCCCGGGAAGAACACAGCCAACCGGCCTTTCACGTGCCGCTCCACCGAGTGAATCAAATCGGATACGCGCAACAGACCGTAAAAGGAGGCGACACCAACAAGAGCTACCACATCATTCTCGTTCGCAAGCTCGAGCTGATCCATCAGCCTGGTTGCCATTGCTCCAGGGAATTCGCCTTGCAGTTTCAAGCCGAGCATTTCCGGCTCATCAAACCAGGCATCTCGGTACTCGTCATCTGCGAGCCACTCGGAAAACCACCGCGTACAATTCACCTGTCGCCAACCACGCTCCGCGCGGCGCGTTGCCTGTTCGAACTCGGCAATATACTCCCGCAATCTACGCTCCTGTTCCTTATCGTACACAACCATCCACACGCGCTCGGCACCGGATATAGCCGGAAGCCAAGGTGTGCGCGCATGGTCTTCGTAGGCTCGTACCAGCGCCTCAATGCGAGTCACGACAGCACCTTTGCAAGCGCCCGGTTCATTGGGGACGGATCAATCTCTACCAAATCGCCGCTGGCGCGAGCTCGAATAAGGCCACGACGGTGTGCATCAAGCGCCAAGGGCAAGAGCTCAGCCGCGCTTCTGTCAAGAACCCGACTCCACGGGCTCCTGAGAAGCGCCACGCCGTGCAGGTTTTGCTGGGTGCCCAGCCAAACCGCCAGAGCGAGTGGCTCAGGCGTGGGTGAAATGCGCCGCCGCAGCTTGCGCACCCGTCCCTGAAGGTGGCCGGACTGGCTCCAGGAGCTTGCCGCGTTGCGAGCCACCGAATCAATTACACGATCATTCAAGCGGCTGTCGGCACCTTCGGAAATTACCTGATACAAATCTCCGCGCACAAGTTCTTGATCAGGGTGAAGTTTCATTACCGCAGAGGCCGTGAGCCGCAGTAGCGGATCCCGCGCCAATGCACACAGCAAAGCAAGTAACGGGTGTCCCTGTTTGTCCCGCCGCCAAAGATATCGCAAAGCTCGGAACAACGGGATGTGTGGGCTGAGGCCGTAGAGCTCGCGCAGGCGCTGACGAGACAGTCTGCGATTGGCGGTAGTTCGTTTGCCGAGCACATTTTCTTCGACGATGGCTCGCGTGTACGCGTCTTCGTCGGCATCCGCCGGAACTACTGCCAGCAACTCCGACAACTCAGCCAGCATGATCGTGCGACTGGTGTGTGTACCCCGGTTGCCAAAGCGCAGCCCAGCCTGAACGAGCAACTTTCGATTACTCGAACAAGGAGTGGCAGAGTCAATGCGGTTATCGAACATGATCGGCCACGATACGCGCCTGCAAACCAGAAGTCAATATATGCTATTTTCGCCTGCAAGTTTGCAGGCGAAAATAGCGATGTGCTTTTATTCCGCAGCGAGTGGGTTAATTCCCGGGGCAGGCTTCAATTTCAGGGGCAGGCTTCCTCGTTCACCCTGAGGTACTCCAGAAGGAAGGTATCCATGTACTCCGATACCCCCGAGCGAATAAATGCGGCATCGTCGCCGTGGGTTCCGGTGCCTCCTGTGTCCCAAGTAGGTGCCGTACCACATAAGTCCGAACGGCACATCCATCTTTTGTATTGCAACGAAATGTTGTGCGCTTGGCCCACCACGCTCACTCTCAGATACAGGTAGGGTGCTCCCCGATCCCCCTCGTAGAGTCTGGCGGCTCGCAACCGGCTCTCCACGGCCGCCCTCAATGATTCTTCGGTCAATCCGATTTCATCAGCATCCGAATGCAGGTCTTCCACGACCAAGTCCATCGGACGACAATCGTTGAACAACTCGAACCCATCGAGTCGATCTTCCATCGACATCTCCTCGGCATGCGTCGTACCGACAGCCAGGGCCGCCGTCACGGCCAGCACGAAGAGACGCACTCCGTTTGTTGCTCTCGGGGTCATTGCGGTCTCTCGGCGAATGGGGCAAGCAGTCTACACCCGACCGAAACGGGAGCAGCCTTCAATTCCCGGGGCAGGCTTCCTCATTCACCCTGAGGTACTTTAGAAGGAAGGCATCCATCTGCCTTGAGACATTTGAGAGAATATATCCGGCATCGTCGCCGTGGGTTCCGGTGCCGCCTGTGTCCCAAGTAGTTGCTATGCCACATAAGTCCGAACCCGAATGGCACATCCATCTTTTGTACTGCAACGAAATGTTGTGCGCTTGGCCCACCACGCCCACATTCAGATACAGGTAGGGTGCTCCCAGGTTCCCCTCGTAGAGTCTGGCGGCTCGCAACCGGCTCTCCACGGCCGCCCTCAATGATTCTTCGGTCAATCCGATTTCATCAGCATCCGAATGCAGGTCTTCCACGAGCAAATACATCGGACGACAATCGTTGAACAACTCGAACCTATCGAGTCGATCTTCCACCGATATATCTTCAGCATGCGCCGCACCAACAGCCAAGCCCGCCGTCACGGCCAGCACGAAGAGACGCACTCCGCTCGTTGCTCTCGAAGTCATTGTGGTCTCTCGGCGAATGGGGGAAGCAGTCTACACCCGACCGAAACGGGAGCAGCCTTCAATTCCCGGGACAGTATTCCTCATTCACCCGGAGGTACTTCAAAAGGAAGGCATCCACTTGCTCCGATACCTTTGAGCGAACAAATGTGGCATCGTCGCCGTGGGTTCCGGTGCCTCCTGTGTCCCAAGTAGTTGCTGTGCCACATAAGCCCGAAGCCGAATGGCACATCCATCTTTTGTATTGCAACGAAATGTTGGACGCTTGGCCCACCACGCTCACGTTCAGATACAGGTAGGGTGCTGCCCGATCCCCCTCGTAGAGTCTGGCGGAGCGCAACCGGCTCTCCACGGCCGCCGTCAGTGACTCTTTGGTCAATCCGATTTCATCAGCATCCGAATGCAGGTCTTCCACGAGCAAATACATCGGACGACAATGGTTGAACAACTGGAACCTCTCTCTCCGCTCTTCCGCCCGCTCTTCCAACGACATCTCCTCGGCATGCGTCGCACCGACAGCCAAGGCCGCCGTCACGGCCAGCACGAAGAAACGCACTCCGTTTGTTGCTCTCGGGGTCATTGTGGTCTCTCGGCGAATGGGGGAAGCAGTCTACACCCGACCGAAACGGGAGCAGCCTTCAATTCCCGGGACAGTATTCCTCATTCACCCGGAGGTACTCCAGAAGGAAGGTATCCATATGCCCCGATACCCACGAGCGAATATATCCGGCATTTCCGCCGTGGGTTCCGGCGCTGCCTGTGTCCCAGGTAGTTGCCATGCTACATAAGTCCGAAATCAACAAACGGCACACCCCTGTTCGGTATTCCAACGAGATACCGAACCCTTGGCCCACTACATTCACGTTCAGATACAGGTAGAACGACGCATCCTCATCATAGAGCCTGGCGGAGCGCAGCCGGCTCTCCACGGCAGCCGTCAATAACTCTTCGGTCAGTCCGATTTCATCGGCACCCGAACCCAACCCTTCCACGATCAAACGCATCGGGAGACAATAGTTGAACAGCTCGAACCTCTCTCTCCGCTCTTCCAACGACATCTCCTCGGCATGCGCCACACCAACAGCCAAGACCGCCGTCACGGCCAGCACGAAGAGACGCATTCCGTTTGTTGCTCTCGAAGTCATATGGCGCTCCATATACAGCTACCCCAGGTTTATCAACGATTCTTCGAGGCCACCCCGCCAATCGTCTTGCGCACCATGCGCAGCACCGACTCCTCGCTCGTGTAGCGCTCGACCTCGGTCAGCTTCACCCAGGCGAGGTCCTGAGACTCATCATTTGGTGCCGGCACCTCGCGCATGTCCGCGCGCATCGCGAAGCGCACATCAAGATGCAGGTGCGCGGGATGACTTCCGCGCGCCGGAATCTCGTGAATATCCAGATCGAAGATTGCCGGTGATTCAAGCGCAATCCTCGCTATGCCGGTCTCCTCCCGCGCCTCGCGCAAGGCCACGCTGCGCGTGTCCGGGCTGCCGTCGCTATGCCCGCCAGGTTGCAGCCATCTGGCGAGCTTGCGATGCAGAATCAGCAGCGTGTGCGTCCTGTCCTCGCTCAATACCCAGGCCGAACCGGTAATGTGCCCGGCCCAGCAATCATTCTCGAAGCATCGTGGCTCTCCGGCCACAAAGGCTCGGATGCGGTCGCGCACCGCAGCCTCCTCCGGCCGGACATAGGCATCAAGCAACTCGAGCAGCGCCCCGGCTCCGGCAGCGTCCGCTCGCACCCCCACCCTCGCCAGCGCCCCCACGCTCACTCGCGCCCCGCCCCGCGTCCAACCACTCCCCGCGAAGTTCGCCCGGAGCCTGGCTGCATGAACAGGTCGGCAAGCTGATCAACGATAGCCCCGCCAAGCTGCTCGGCATCGGTGATGGTCACCGCACGCGAATAATGATGCGTCACGTCATGGCCGATGCCGATGGCCGCGAGTTCCACCGGCGAATGCGTCTCGATGCAGCCAATGGCGTACTTCAGATGGCTGACCAGATAATCGCTCGGGTTGGCCAGCAGGGTGGAGTTGTCCACCGGCAGGCCGTCGGAAATCATGAGCAGAATCTTGCGCTGCTCCGGGCGCAGCACGATGCGGTTATGCGCCCACAGCAGGGCCTCGCCGTCGATGTTCTCCTTCAGCAGCTCCTCGCGCATCATGAGCCCCAGGCTCATCCGGCTGCGTCGCCAAGGTTCCTCGGCAGACTTGTAGATGATGTGCCGCAAGTCATTGAGCCGCCCGGGCTGCGCGGGCTTGCCCATCTCTATCCAGCGCTCCCGACACTTCCCGCCACGCCAGGCGCTGGTGGTGAAGCCGAGCGTCTCCACCTTCACGGAACAGCGTTCCAGCGTACGCCCCAGCACATCCGCACAGATGGCGGCGATGCCGATAGACCGCCCGCGCATGGAGCCGGAACTGTCAATCAGCATGCACACCAGCGTGTCCTTGAAATCCGAATCCTTCTCGCGTTTGTATGCCAGCGCCGTGTTCGGGTTGGTCACCACACTGGCCAGCCTGTGGGTATCGAGCATCCCCTCTTCGAGATTGAACTCCCAGGAACGGCTCTGACGCGCCAGTAATCGCCGTTGCAGGCGATTGGCGAGGCGAGCGGTGGCGGCGCGCAGCGGCAGCAGCTGTTGATCAAGCAACCCGCGCAAGCGCGCCAGTTCATCCGCCGGACACAGGTCGCGCGCCTGTACCTCCTCGTCATACGCCTCGCTGAAGGCGCGATAGTCGGCATCCGGTCGGATGCGTCCGAACTCGTCAATGGGTGCCTCGGGAGATGCCTCGGACTCATCCGAATCACTTTGCAGTTCGGACATCTCGGCATCCGCAGCCATCTCCATCGCCAGGGTCTGCGTCTCTTCCCCCTGCCCGGATTCTTCCTCCTCGCCCGGCGATTCATCGCGCGTCTGGGTCACATCGCCCGCATCGGACGGCTCCTCGGACTGCGGTTCGTCATCGGCCTCACCCTCAAACTGATCCTCAAACTCGGCTTCGATGCCAAGATCCTCGAACACCTGTCGGCAGGTGTGCGCAAAGATTTCCTGCTGATCGATATGCGCCTTCAGTCGCTCGATGCTCTCGCCCGCCCGCTCCTGCACCCAGTCGCGCCAGTGCCGCGCCAGATTCTCGGCGGCAGGCGGCAAGCTGCGCCCGGTCAGCGCCTGACGTACCAGCAGGCCGACCGCAATCGACAGGGGTGCCTGAGTCTCGGTGGTGATGGTGTCGAAGGCCGCCTGACGGCACAGGGATTCGAGCGCGACATCAAGATTCTGCGCCACGCCCGCATAGGCGCGCGCCCCGACGGCAGTAACGCGCGCCTCCTCTATCCAGCGAAACATCTCGTGCCCAATGCCGGCCTTCGGTGCCACCGAAGCGTGTATGTGCGGGTCGTGGTAGCGTCGGCGCAGGGCGAACTCATCGCCAACGCCGCGAATTGCATCAAGTTCAAAGGTGTTGCAGCCGATCTTCGGGAGCGGAATCTCGGCCATGGAACCGACGATTTTCGGTGTGCCGGTGGTGAATGCGACCTCCAGTTCATCATCGTGCGAGACGGCGCGCATGGCCGCTTGCGCCGCCTGCTTGAACTCTTCGACTGGCGATTCTCGAATGTCGCGTCCGGCCATGCGTGTATGCGCGCTGAAGATCCGCCGGCGAAGCGGCCTATCCGCGGCTCTCCAGTGTAATGTCCTGGCTCAGATCGCCCAGATCCTCGCCCATGGCCCGTTGATAGTACTCGGCCACCGTGCCGCGTTCGAGTTCATCGCACTTGTTCAGGAAGGTGAGGCGGAAGGCCAGTGCACAGTCCTGCAATATGTCCAGATTCTCCGCCCAGGTCATGACGGTACGCGGCGACATGACCACAGACACCTCGCCCTGCATGAATCCGCGCCGCGTCAATTCCGCCAGCGCCACCATGCGCCGCACCAGAGCGCGCGAGTCCTCGTCCCGCCACTGCGGTGTTCTGGAGAGCACTATGTCAACCTCGTCATCGGCAGACAGATAATTGAGCGTGGTGACGATGTTCCAGCGGTCCATCTGCCCCTGATTGACCTGCTGCGTACCGTGATACAGCCCCGTGGTATCGCCCAACCCGATGGTGTTGGTGGTCGCGAACAGGCGGAAATGCGGATGCGCCGCAATCACCCGGCTCTGGTCGAGCAGGGTCAGCTTGCCTTCGGCTTCGAGGACGCGCTGAATCACGAACATCACGTCGGGCCGCCCGGCATCGTATTCGTCAAAGACCAGCGCCACCCCCTGTTGCAGCCCCCAGGGAAGCAGCCCCTCCCTGAATTCCGTCACCTGCTTGCCATCCCGCAGGGTGATGGCATCCTTGCCCACCAGATCTATACGGCTGATGTGGCTGTCCAGATTGATGCGGATGCACGGCCAGTTGAGCCGCGCCGCTACCTGTTCGATGTGCGTCGATTTGCCGGTGCCATGGTAGCCCTGGATCATGACGCGACGGTTGCAGACAAAGCCGGCCAGGATGGCGAGCGTGGTCGCGGGGTCAAACTTGTAGGCAGCATCGACCGGCGGCACATGCTCGTTCGGCGCGCTGAACCGCCTGACCTCGAACGGGCAGTCGAAGCCAAACACCGCCGCGACATCCACGAGTGCATCGGGATGTGGTTCGGGGGCGACTTGGGGGATTCGCGCGGCCAGTTCGCTCATTTCAGTCGTTCTCTCGAGTAGGGTTTTCCAAGGCTACATGATGGCAGCGGACGATTGGTGAATCCTTCAGGTTGCGGGCTCGTTCGTTAACGCCGGTTGGCCGGCGAGGCGCAAGAGCAACCGCTCCAGGGATTGCCAGGGGTCGCCCGGCAACACGCCCTTGACCTGTCGGTCAACGCTTTCCGCGAGCCGCAACAGTTCATCAACACCTTCCGCACCAAGGCGCCGCCCGGTGCGTTCGATGGCCTGGCGCTTGAAGGCGGGGATTCGCTTCGCTTCGCCAGCCTTCATCATACGCAACTGACTGAGGATCAAGCCGAGCAACCTCATGGGCTCTTCGCCTTCGAGACGCAGGCTGCGCAGCAGCTGGCTCACACGCCGACCCGCCCCGTCAAGCGCGGCATCCACGAGCTGAAAGTTGTTGTAGTGCGATGAGTTGCCCACCTCCCGATGCAGGTCGGCCAGCGACAGTTCCCGCCTTTCGCCTTGGCCCGCGCCCTGACCAGCGAGAATCGAGAGTTTTTCGACTTCCTGCGATGCGGCAAGCAGATTGCCTTCCACCTGGTGGGCGAGAAAGCGCACCGCATCGTGCGAGATGCGAAAACCGGCCTTCGCGGCGCGCCGGACGAGCCATGGCGCGAGCTCTTGCGCCTTCAGGGGCCAGATCAGCAGGATGAAGGCCTTTTCCGAGAGTTGCCGGAACCAGGCGCTGTTGCGCTGACGGGCTTCGAGTTGCCCGGTTGCCATCACGATGCTCACATCCGGCACGGGTCGGTCGAGATACTTGATCAGGGCATTCGCCGCGCTGCGGTCAAGCTGTGTACGTGCCACGCGCAAGTCCATCAGGCGGCGGGCGGCGAACAGCGAACCGGCACCGACCTGTTCGCGCAGATACGCAAAGCGAAACTTTTTCGCATCATCCGCGAACAGGATTTCGCGCTCGTCGTAACCGAGAGAGCGCGCACGGGTGACGATGGCTTCCAGGGCTTCGTTGACCAGCAGGATTTCATCACCCGAAATCAGGTACAGCGGGCGCATCTCGTCGCGTTCGAGGTCGCGTTCGAGAGATGCCAGAGAGTGCGCCATGCGGGTGTCCTGTGTGTCCTTGTGTGTCCCGTGCGTCCGTGCCCTCAGTTGGGTGTCGGGTTGGAGACGGATTCGATCAGCAAGGTGGCCGCCTCACCGGCGAGATAGTCTTCCAAGCTTGACCGCAATGCGCGATTGCCGTGCGGGTCGCGATAGTTGATGGGATAGAAGTCATGCAGCGAGTACTGTACGCGGAAAGGCTGTTCGCCGGGCAGAGTGATGCGCGCCTCGAGCGACAGGTTCAACTGAATTTCCGCGACGGTCGCGGCGGCTGTGGCCAGTGACCGCCCTGCGGTGAAGGATTCTTCGAGAATGTGGAAATCGATGGACTGCTCGCCGCCCTGGAGCATCCCCAGATCTTCGAGCTGCCACTCCAGTCGTTCGCTGATCTTCGAGTTGGCTGGCGCGCGGATCTGGTAGCCATTGAAGGTGTCGGCGAGTCCCGTACCGACGAGCTGAAACCCACAGCCAGCCAGCCACAGGCTGGCAACGACCAGCATCAGGACGATGCGCGGGGTGAGCATGGAGCTGGAGATCGAGGCGATGGGCGGGGTGGGCATGGGGCTGGGCATCGAGGCGATGGGCGGCGTGAGCATGGGGCTGGGCATCGAGGCGATGGGCGGCGTGAGCATGCGACGAAGGGTATCGGGGCAACGAGAATTGTCAACCTACCTTGCCGCGATGCACGGTCGCAAGATTGTGCTCGTTCACCGAATATGAGACTGAGGGGTGAGCGTTGTGAGCGGTGGCGCGGGTGAAGACGCGGTAGGAGAGGTGTCGCCTGGAGTAGAATTGCATTGTTCGGTACGCTTCTGGCTTCTGGTGTTAGGTTGAGAATTCAGGGTATCCGAACCGCCGCCCGGATGCCGCGCATGCGTGGCATCCGGGGGTACCGGCGCAGGTGAATCGCGGATTCAGATCCAGCAAATCCCGAAGGTGAGATTCAATGTGTTGTCCTCGGCAATGTAATGACGAAGCTTGCACGCCCAGCCTCACGCTCAGGGTCGAGGCACAAGCTGCCACGCATCTCCTTCATGATTTTCCTCGCGTGGTACAACCCAAGCCCCGTCCCGTCGGGGGTCGATGAGTAGCCCTTGTCGAAGATGCGCGCCGGGTCCACCCGTTCTTCGTCCATTCCGCGTCCATCGTCCGTAACGAGCACATCAACCTCATCCTCGTCTGTCCTTCGACGAGCGGACATGAGAACTTTCTGGGCCCCGTGTTTGTGCGCATTATCCGCAAGGTTGTCGATGAGAACCACGAGATCCGCAGGGCGAAACTGCGTCACGTGTGAGAGCCCGTTGGGGTCGAAAACGATTGTACGTACTCCGTCACGATTCGTGCGCACCTCGGTAATGTACTCGTTCAGAAAAGCGACGATATCACCGTTGATCTGGTCGGTTTCGAGTTCGAAGCGCGCACTGGAGGCGAAGCGTGCCACCGCCATCAGTCGATCGTTCTCGAGGTGAATATACTCGAGGTCATCGGCTAGCTGCCGATTACGGAAGCGAATGGCAGCCGCTGCATCGGCGAAATCTTCTCCTTCACAACCAGATTCGATGTCCGTGGCCGCACCGGAAACGGCCGCGGCGTTTCCGAGGGCGCGATCAACAGCCGCCCCCACATGACCTGAATAGATGAGCGCCTGATGCAAGAGAAGGGTCATCTGCTCGGCGGTCATGTCCTGAGTCGATGCCAGGTAGGTTGCCTGTTTCTCCAACCTCGCAATCCGCGCATCTGCTCGAGCGCGGTCGGCCATGGCCTTGCGCGCAACCTCCGATGCCTCTTTTTCCGATTTTTTGACCTCGGCGAGCCGCGCGCTCGCTTCCTGTATGCGGCGCACAAGGCGTGTGTCGCCTTGACGCTCCGCCATTGAAGTCAAGGAAGACATCATTCGCTCAAGCGATCCGGCATCCTTCTCGAAATCCTCGACCAGTCCCGGGTCGAAATATTCCAACTCGAGATCCTTGACGGATGCGAGCTGCCCGATGATCTTCACTGCGCGTTCGCGCGTGGAACTGATGGACAGGCCACTCGCATCTTCTCGCAGTTGATCGTCCTTGTCCGGCCAGTTGACTCCGACTACGTAGCGCTCGAGCCGGATGATCGCCTTGTGCATAACGGCGTGATAGAGGTCACGCACATTCGCATCGTCTATCAACCCCGCACTCCGGCTGGAGACTTCCCGAAACACCCTCGCCGGTGCGTTCACATCAACACGACCCAGGATGTCACGAGTACCCAGATAACGAGATGCCCCCTGCTGTTTGCGCCGATTGATTCCAAGCGTGTCATCCATCTCTTCGCCAATCGGGAAAACCCTGAACCCGTTCAGGAACAGGAAAACACTTCCAAACTCGACCGACCGCACACCCATGCGTCGCTTGAATGTGCTCTTCGCGCTCCGGTTCAGGTAGAAGATGCTTGCCTGGACTTCCGCTTTCGCCAACCCCTTGTACTTATTCTTTTCCCTGATGTGGTAAATCTCCCGACCCCGATCGACAAGTCGGGTGTGAATGTCGTCTCCCTTGATGTCCACGAGGATGCGCGTCGTCTTCTCCATAAGCACATCGTCGATGTCATTCTTCAGTGGTGCTTCGAGTTGTTCCTGCTCTTTCTCGTCAAGGTCCCGGGCAACCACGGAAATGTGAATCAGAATGTTTTCTGTCGTGCCAAAGGGATCGATGAACTTGTTGAGGTACTGGCGCAGGCGCGAGATGCGCTCAGAGTCCCACCCTCCACGTACCCGCAGGTCGTCGATTCTCAGAACGGTGCCGGAATCTGCGGGGAGGGGAACGGGCATCTCCTTCGGAAAGCCTTCGACCTCCCTGAAATTCACATCGACATCCTGAAAGAACTCGCGGCTATTCTTTTCGAACCGCCCCCACTGGACTGATAATTCCTGCGTGGACGCACTCGCCGAGGTTCGGGAATAGAGCGTGAGCGAAGCGCCGAGCGTGTCGCAGGAGAATCGGCCAATGCCCTTGCTGCCAGCGTACTGGCCTCGGGGTCGAATGCGCTGCCGGTAGTCAGCTGGCCTGTCTGCGTCTTCCGTACCGTCCGCCTTCGCCGAGTAGGCCACGAATAGCCATCGGTTGCGAATGGTGTCGGCATCCATGCCCTTGCCGTTGTCCGCAATCCATATTCGCTTGTTGTCCAGGTCAAAGCCGATGTCCACACGGGTGGCGTGCGCGTCAATCGAGTTTTTCACGAGTTCAAAGACTGCCACGAACTCGTTTGTAACGAGGTCCCTTCCGATGATGTCCTTCAGATTGGTACTGATCCGAAAGGGAAACTCTGAATAACAGAGTTTCCCGTGCGGCACACGGATGTGCCGCCAGATTCAGTGCCGTAAGGCATT
Organism: Pseudomonadales bacterium; assembly: GCA_965199815.1. Taxonomy (GTDB): domain Bacteria; phylum Pseudomonadota; class Gammaproteobacteria; order Pseudomonadales; family Azotimanducaceae; genus Azotimanducus. The sequence goes on along the minus strand of CBDATE010000028.1, from coordinate 32,087 downwards.
GAATCTGCGAGCAAATCAGAATCGCACTTCTGATTTGCGAATCTGATCAAGTCCACGGATGGACTTGATCAGAACATACAAAGTGTTCCGAACTCGCCATTGGACATTCCTCGGCGATCAGGGCTTCACGATCAGGTTCAGGATGCGATTGGGCACATAGATGACCTTGCGCAGTGCGCCGACGGCGAGAAATCGCGCGACATTCTCGTGCGCGCGCGCCGCCTCGACCGCCATGTCTTCGTCGGCATCCTCCGGCAGCTGAATCGCACCGCGAAACTTGCCGTTTACCTGTACGCCGAGGTCAATACGCTTCACCCCCCGAGTGATGGGGGCCAGCTCGGGCCAGCCTGCATCGATGATCGCCTCGCTCTTGCCGAGCGCCAGCCAGAGAAAGTGCGTGATGTGCGGTGCGATGGGCGAAAGCATGACGAGCAGCACTTCAAAGGCTTCGCGCGTGGCGGCACCCGGAGAGCGCTCGGCAATGAGGTTGGTCAACACCATGGCAGTCGAGACCACTGTATTGAAGTGCAAGCGCCGCCCGAAGTCGGCATCAGCCTTGTCCAGTAATTCGCGCGTCATACGCCGCAACTCGAGGTCGGATTCGGATTCGCTACTGCCCGCATCCTTGCCCGTATCCGCCCCGACCGCCGTTTCTGCCGCGACATCCGCCCCGACCTCCGCCTCTGCCTCCCGCCAGCCGAGGTTCCACACGCGACGCAGATAACGAAAGGCTCCTTCCACACTTTCCTCGCGCCACTCGAAGGACTGCGTGGGCGGTGCGGCAAAGATGGTCGCAAGACGCACCGCATCGGCCCCGAAGCGCGCATAGAGTTTTTCCGGGTCGGCACCGCGCCCCGAAGATTTGGACATCTTCTTGCCGTCCTTGAGCACCATGCCGATCAACACCAGATGCCTGAAGGGCTCATCGGATGTCACCAGCCCCGAATCGCGCATCAGCTTGTGGAAGAAGCGCGCGTAGAGCAGGTGCAATATGGCGTGCTCGATGCCGCCCACATACACATCCACCGGCAGCCAGGAGTCGGCCTGCGCATCGATCAGCGGTGCCTTCGGCTGCGGGCTGGCGAAGCGCGCGTAATACCAGGAGGACTCGAGGAAGGTATCGAAAGTGTCTGTCTCGCGCCTCGCATCGCCGCCACACTGCGGGCAGGCGACCTGCAGGAATTCGGGCATGTCGCCCAGAGGCGATTGCACACCGCGAAACTCCACCTCGGTCGGCAGCACCACCGGCAGGTCGGCTTCCGGTACCGGCACCGCACCGCAGTCGGGGCAGTGAATAATGGGAATCGGGCATCCCCAGTAGCGCTGCCGCGATACCAGCCAGTCGCGCAACCTGTAGGCGGTGACGCGGCGACCGCAACCCTTCGCCTGCAAGGCATCGGCAATCCTGATAATGGCATCCTGACTGGAAAGCCCGTCAAACGCCCCGGAATTGACCAGCACTCCGCGCTCACTGAATGCCGAGGTCGCCAGATCGCATTCGGCATCAGACTCGGCGCTCGCGGCGATGACCTGGCGGATCGGCAGCTTGTACTTGCGCGCAAACTCCCAATCTCGCTGGTCGTGCCCCGGCACACTCATCACCGCCCCGGAGCCATATTCCATGAGCACGAAATTGGCGGCATACACTGGCAGGGACTCGCCGGTCAGGGGATGCGTTGCCATCACATCGAGCGCCACCCCGAGCTTTTCCTCGCGCGCCATGTCGCCTTCGGCGAGACTCATGCGCTGGCAGTCAGCGACGAATCGCCGCACCTCCTCGTTATTCCCGGCCTCGCGAGCGACCAGCGGATGCTCGGGAGAGAGCGCCAGGTAGGTAGCCCCGAACAGCGTGTCGGCGCGCGTGGTGAAGACGGTGACCGTGTCTGCACCGACAGCGAAGTCGATTTCAACACCCTCGGAGCGATTGATCCAGTTGCGTTGCATGGCCTTGATCTGCTCCGGCCAGTCGGGCAGGCGCTCCAGTTCATCAAGCAGTTCATCGGCATATTCGGTGATGCGAAAGAACCACTGCGGCATCTCCCGGCGTTGCACCTTCGCCCCGGAACGCCAGCCGCGCCCGTCCTCCACCTGCTCATTGGCGAGCACCGTCTGCTCGACCGGGTCCCAATTCACCAGCGAGTTCTTGCGATACACCAGGCCCTTCTCGTGCATGCGCAGGAAGAACCACTGTTCGCCGCGATAATACTCGGGCCGAGAGGTGTTGACCTCGCGCGCCCAGTCGAACGCAAACCCGAGACGCTCGAACTGGCTGCGCATGTTCTCTATGTTGTGCTCGGTCCAGCGTGCGGGCGGTATCTTGCGTTCGATGGCGGCATTTTCTGCCGGCAGGCCAAAGGCATCCCAGCCCATGGGCTGAATCACTACCTGCCCCTTGAGGCGTTGGTAGCGCGCGATGACATCGCCCACCGTGTAGGTGCGCACATGCCCCATGTGCAGGCTGCCGCTCGGGTAGGGAAACATTTCCAGGCAGTAGAAGTGATTTTCCGGTGCCTGTGCGTCCGGGGCCACCGTGAAACTGTCTTGCGCTTTCCAGTAGGCCTGCGCTTCGCGCTCCACATCAATTGGCAAGTAGGCGGGAGTCATGATTTCCGGCGTATGAAACGAGTGTGCAGTGTACTTGGGAATGCGCGATCAGTCGCCCGCCCGCTCATGTCGGAACACTGGAACCGGCAGCCCGAGACATGCCGATACGCATGTGGCGCGAGCGTTATACTGAACCCTGATTCCTGCTTTCCCTCTGAATATCCATGCCGGTTTTCTCGTGCATCGGACTCACCGGTCGGCTCGAAAACGCCAAGGTTGTGTCCACCTTGCAGACAGTGCGCGATTGCCTGCAGAAGTCTGGTTGCCGGGTTCTCGTCGAGGATTCCCTGTGCACAGCGATGGGTGGAGCAAGCCGGTTTGTCGCGCGCGCCGACCTGGGCGCACAGTGCGATCTTGTCATCGTGGTGGGTGGTGACGGCAGCCTGCTCGGAGCAGCACGCGACCTTGCGCCTGCCGGTGTGCCGCTCCTGGGAATCAACCGCGGCGGGCTCGGGTTTCTGGCGGACATCCCGCCCGAGCAGGTGGAAGCGGGAGTGACCCGCGTACTGAACGGTCAATATCAGACTGAAGAGCACTTCCTTCTGGCCGGGGAAGTATGGCGCGGGGAGACCTTGCTCGGAAGGTCGCCGGCGCTCAATGACGTGGTGCTGCATCACGGAACCATGGCGCGCATCATTGATACGTCGGTGTACGCGAACGGTGAACTCGTGTACCGGCAAAGGTCGGATGGGCTGATCGTGGCCTCGCCAACCGGCTCGACAGCCTACGCGCTGTCCGCCGGCGGGCCGATTCTGCACCCGAATATTGATGCCATCGCCATAGTGCCGATGGTTCCGCACACCCTGACCTCACGCCCATTGCTCGTGCCGAGCAATACGGAGGTGTCTGCGGTGCTGAATCGCACCGTATCCGAGAATCCGCAGGTGAGCTTCGACTCGCAAGTAAGCATTGGCATTCAGCCGGGAGACCGGGTGCGCATCCGCAAGCACGAACAGCATCTGACGCTGCTGTATCCGCTCGAGCACAGCTTCTTCGAGTCCTGCCGCAGCAAGCTCGCTTGGGCGACCCCGCTGGGCAGCGAGGATTCCGGCGACTGACGCTGTTACGCCCCGACATCGGGGTTGGTATCGAAATCGATATGAATACCGGGGTCCTCGACCGGCACATCGAGTACGCACTGCGGGTGTAGCGCAAGCAGGTGTCTGGCACCGGCATCACCGCTCGCCCGTGCAAGCCGCTCGAAGAATGCCGCACCGAAGCCGACGGGATGCCCCGGCAAGCCATTGAACAGAGGTCTCACAATGCAGTGTGTGTCCCCGTCGCCCGGTGTGTGTCCCCGTCGCTCGGCGATGCAGTGTGTGTCCCCGTCGCCCGGTGTGTGTCCCCGTCGCTCGGCGATGCAGTGTGTGTCCCCGTCGCTCGGTGTGTGTCCCCGTCGCTCGGCGATGCAGTGTGTGTCCCCGTCGCTCGGTGTGTGTCCCCGTCGCTCGGCGATGCAGTGTGTGTCCCCGTCGCCCGGTGTGTGTCCCCGTCGCTCGGTGTGTGTCCCCGTACGGTGTGTGTCCCCGTCAAGGCATCTTTCCAGGGCTGCGCGCAAGGCCATCAGGGAACCCGGCATCACGCAGGGCATATCGGCGAGGCCGATGAACACCCCTCCGGGCGCGCCCCGCGCAATGATCTGACGCATGCCTTCAGCGAGCGTTGCCCCCATCCCCAGATGTGAATGACGGCTTCGCAAGACCATCACGCGCGGCGGCGCATGCGTCTCGATGAGTTGCCTGACCTCGGCATCGTGCTCGCGAATGACAACCCAGCACGGGGTAAAGACCTGCGCGTACTTGTCAAGGGTTTCCATGATCATCGCGGGCTTGTCCCGCGAGCGACGGTGCAGCCTCTTGTCGCTTCCGAATCGCCGCGAGAATCCGGCCGCGAGAAGCAACGCGCCTATCACGTCGTGACCGGGGATTCCCGAGCGCCCGCGGTGGACTGACTCGCCAGTCGCCGTCGCTCTGCGATGATTTCGGCGAGGATGGACACGGCGATTTCGGCCGGTGTCTTGCTGCCGATGGGCAGCCCGACGGGCGCATGTAACCGCGCCAGCTGCGCCTCATCCACATCGAGCGCACGCAACCTGTGTCTGCGGCTCTTCGAGGTGCGCGCCGAACCCATGGCACCCACATAGAAAGCGCGCGTTTCAAGCGCACCCATGAGGCCCATGTCGTCAATTCTCGGGTCGTGAGTCGTGGCGACAATCGCCACAGCCGGGTCCTTGGCGCAGGCTTCGATGGCATCGTCCGGCATGTCACAGATTCGCGTCACGCCGTCCACATCAAAGTCATCAAGCAGATGCTGACGAGGGTCGCAGACGAGCACCTGATAATCGAGCATCAGCGCCATGTGCGCCAGATAGCGCCCGACCATGCCGGCACCAATGATGAACAGCCGCCAGGCGGGGCCGAACACATGCCGCAGAATACGCGCCGACTCGTCCCATTCAAGCGGCGCGTGGCCGTCAACAACCACGAAGCGCCTGCTTCCCGAGGCAGCATCAACTTCCCGCCTGATCCAGCGGCGCTCCGCAAGATGCCCGCAAAGCGCCGCAAAATGATCCCGCTCGTCGGATGTCGGCCTCACTGGCTCCAGCATCACATGCAGGTGCCCACCACAGGGCAAGCCGAATTTCTCCGTCTCCGCTGCACTCAGGCCATATACATACACTTCCGGCAAGTCTTTCGCCAGAGCACCCCGAGTCAGCTGTGCAATCAGATCATCCTCCACGCACCCCCCGGAGAGGGAGCCCATAATCTGCCCCGACTCGTTGGCGGCCAGGAGTGAGCCGACCGGCCGCGGCGAAGACCCCCAGGTCTTGATGACAGTCGCCAGCCAGCAGTGCTGTCCCTGCCCGAGCCAGAGATTCAGCGCGGCAAGCACCTCGCTTTCCATGTCGCGTATGGTCGCTGTCATCCTGATAAATTGCTCCGCCTGACGAGGAGAATGTGTAATGAGTGTATCAGTCGGACAGAGCGGCCTGCGACGCTATCCAGTCCTGTCGGGGCTGTGTTTCGCGTCCCTGCTGGGGTGGTTCGCGGTTCTGCTCTGGCGGCACGGGCTGCTGGCATCACCATTTCACAGCTTGACGATGGTGCCCTTCTACAACACCGGACAGGCGCTGCATTTCGTGCCCCTCGAGGTGATGCTGGAGAGCGGGCAGGTATGGCGATTCATCACTCCGGCGTTCCTGCATTTCTCGTTCGCGCATCTGGCTTTCAATCTGGCCATTGCCGTCGAGTTCGGGCGGCGCGCGGAAGCCGTGCTTGGTTCCGGTGGTTTCGCCCTGCTCGCGATACTCATCATGCTGGTGTCCAACCTCACGCAGTACCTGATCGAACCGACACCGCTGTTTGGCGGCCTGTCGGGACTGGACTACGGGCTGGTCGGGTTGGTCGCCGTTCGCCGCGTACGGGACACTGACCTTCGCTGGCAAGCCTCACCCGCACTCATCGCCTTCCTCGTCGTCTCCATGGTGCTGTTCTCGACCGGTGTCGGCCAGCTGTTCGGGCTTCAGGTGGCCAATGGCGCGCACTGGAGCGGGTTCGTAACCGGTGTGCTGCTGGGAATGCTGCTGCCGACAACACCCGGTGCCGCCCCGCGCCAGAGAGTCGGGTGATTTTCGCACAACAGGATGCAGCCACCTCGCACATGAACCTGCGTCCTGGTCGCACATGGAGTGCCTACAAGTTCATCAAGGCGCGCTACACTGTGCATCTTCCAGTCGGGACAGGAACATGGCGCAGGGAATCAACAAGGTCATTCTGGTAGGACATCTGGGGCAGGACCCGCAGGTGCGACACACACAAGACAACCGCCCGGTCACGCGGCTTCGCGTCGCGACCAGCGAAACCTGGCGAGATCGGGCAACCGGAGAGCGCCGCGATTCCACTGAGTGGCATAACGTGGTGTGCTTCGGGCGCACTGCGGAAATCGCGGAGCAATACTTGCGCAAGGGCTCCCTCATCTACATCGAGGGCTCACTGCGCACCAGCAGCTACGAGCGTGATGGCGTGAAGCGCTACTCCACAGAGGTCGTGGCGCGCAACCTCACCATGCTCGATTCGCGGCGCTCCGGGGACATGGGCGCGGAACGCGACGACAGCTTCTCGTCGGGCGCAAGTGACCCCGCTCAGGCAGACCCTGGCCAGGACTCGCACCTGCAACAGGATTCGTCCTTCGAGGACGACATTCCATTTTGATGCTCCTTGCTCCTCCGTCCGAACTCCTGATTCACGCCCGCAACAGCAATGCGAGCAGGGCAATGCCGAGAATCACCCGGTAGGCGACGAAGGGTGTCATGCCGATGCGTCCGACGAGATTCACGAGCAAGGCAATCGAAGCATAGGCAGCGATGAAGCTGATGCAAGTGCCCGTCGCCAGCAGCCCGAAGGCGGGCAGGCTGTCGGCCTTGATGGCTGCGGTCAGGGTCAGCAGTGCGGCCCCCAGGATGCTGGGAATCGCCAGCAGCATGGCGATGCGAGTTGCCTGTACGCGACTGTAGCCAAGCATCAGGGCGGCCATCATGGTAACGCCGGAGCGAGATGCGCCCGGCAGCACGGCAAATGCCTGGCACCCGCCGATGAGGAGCGCGTGTTTCACATTCAGGGAGGCCATGCCTGCCTCGCCCCGGCAGCGGTCGGCAAACAACAGCAGGGGCGCGAACACCAGATTGGCAATTGCGACCACCAGCGGGTTGCGCAGGTAATCGTCCATACCAAGCAGGACGACGCATCCTCCGACCGCAATGATGGGCAGGGTCGCCATCGAGAGCATCATCAACACCCTGCTGTCGGCGTTCATCTCGCCTGACCGCAGGCTGGTCAGGCCGCCGCTCAGGAGCGTGTGCAGGTCTTGCCGAAAATACAGCAACAAGGCACCAAGGCTGCCGAGATGCACACTGACATCGAATGCGAGCCCCTGATCCTGCCATTCGGCGAAGCTGCGCACCAGCACCAGATGGGCTGAACTGGAGATTGGCAGGAATTCGGTGAATCCCTGTATCAGCGCCAGAATGATCGCTGGCAAGAGCACAGCGCCCGGACACCTCGTCAGCAGGTGTACGTCCGATCAAGCCCACGGACAGACATGATCAGAACATACCGCGGGGGTGCTTCAAGGAGCGGGCTCCAGGCCGAGCTGACGCAGCAGGCGCTGTTCGCGCGGCATCTCCATCTCTTCCTGTCCGTCCCCCTCTCCGGGAGCAGCTTCGGCAGCATCGAATTCATACATGTCGTGTCGTGACCACCGCCGTTCAGCCTCTCGCATCTCGATACGCCGTTCGGCCTCGCGTTCCTGCTGACGCTCTTTCCAGAGCCGCAGATAGAGCCGCTCTTCGTAGCGCTTGCGGGCTGACGTGAACGCCAGAATGAAGCCCAGAACGATCAGTACGCCAACAGCGATGAGCTCGACGGGTTCTACTGCGCCGAGAAAGTTGCGCAACGGCCCAAGGGATATGACAATGGGAACCAGTGCCGTCGCGACGATGCTGATTGCCGGATACAGCCACTTCTCCTTCCCTGATGTGGTCTCTTCGCTGTCCGCGTTGTCTTCGGTTGTGGTGTCACGGGTGCTCATGCGGGTATTCTACGATGTGATTGAGCAAAACACATGCGCTCGTTTGCCGGATATGAGACCGGGAGACCATCCTGCTGCCCTGCTGCCGGGCGGGAACGCTGCGGAAGTCTCGCATGTATCTGAACCAGAAACAGGAACCAGAAATTGAAAGCATTACTGTGCAAGGCATACGGCCCACCAGAGGATCTGGTGATTGAGGAAATCCCGCCCCCCGTCGCCGGCGATGATGAGGTGGTCTGTGAGGTGCGCTTCGCCGCACTCAACTATCCCGATGTGCTGATGATTCAGGGCAAGTACCAATTCAAGCCCGCCTTCCCGTTTTCCCCCGGCAGCGAATTTTCCGGGGTTGTTCGCGAGACCGGCGCAGCGGTCACAGACCTTGTGCCGGGCGATGAGGTTTTCGGATACGCGCCTGACGGTGCCATGCGCGAATTCGTGACCACGCCATCAACCCGCACGACCCGCAAACCGGAGGGCACAAGCCTTGCGCAGGCAGCCGGCCTCCTCACAACCTACGGCACTACCTACCACGCGCTCGTGCAACGCGCCCGCCTCGAGGCGGGCGAAACCCTGCTGGTGACCGGCGCTGCCGGAGGTGTCGGAATCAGCGCCGTACAACTTGGCAAGGCGCTTGGCGCACGGGTGATTGCGGCTGCTTCCAGTGAAGAGAAGCTCGCCGTCGCCAGACAGGCAGGTGCGGACGAATTGGTCAACTATTCACAGGTGCAGCTCAAGGAGGCGGTCAAATCCCTGACCGCAGGCGCAGGCGCTGACGTAATCTACGACCCGGTGGGGGGAGACCTGTTCGACCAATGCATGCGCTGCATCGCATGGGAGGGGCGGGTGCTCGTGATTGGCTTCACGGCGGGCATTCCGCAACTGCCGACCAATCTTGTGTTACTCAAGGGGTGTCAGGTCATTGGCGTGTTCTACGGCAGCTGGGCAGGCCGGGACCCGGATGGCCAGCGACAGAATGCACACGAGATCCTGCGCCTCGTCGAGTCTGGCCGTATGACACCCGTTGTCGGTGCCTGCTATTCGTTCGAGGAATACGCACAGGCGTTTCGCTGCCTGTCCGAACGGCGCGCAATCGGCAAGGTGCTGCTGCACATTGCCTGAATTTCTGCTCATGCGCCCGCGAGACTGCATGCTCGCCGTGCTGCTCGGCTCAGCCTTCCTGTTGAGTGCCGCCGAATTTTTCATGCACGTACAGTTCATGGAGCCGTGCCTGCTGTGTGTGTCCCAGCAACTGATGTTCTTCCTGATCGGCATTACTGCCGCCAGCGCCCTCGTGTGCACACGCACTGCCATCGCCTTCCCCGTGATTACCGGCGGGCTGTCCCTTGTCGGCACCGCCCTGGCGGTGCGTCAGCTCTGGTTGCAGAGCCTTCCCGAAGGCCAGGTTCCCGCCTGTGGTGCGAGCCTTGAATACCTGCTTGATGTCCTACCCGTCACCGAGCTCCTTGCGGCCATGTTATCCGGCACGGGCGAGTGTGCAGAGGTCGGCTGGACCTGGCTCGGGCTGTCCATGGCGGGCTGGGCGTTCATCGCGTTTCTCTCGTTGCTGGCAGCCTCCTGCCTGTGCACACGGAGAATCTTCTCGTCATGACTGGCAGGTATCCCCAGCGGCGTATGCGGCGTAATCGGCAAAGTGACTGGCTGCGCGCCCTCGTTCGCGAAACCGAACTCGAGGTCAGCGACCTCATCTATCCGGTGTTTCTGGTCGCGGGCAAGTCGTTGCGTGTCCCCGTGGACAGCATGCCGGAGATTGAGCGGCGCTCCATCGACCTCCTGATACGAGACGCAGAAAAGTGGCATGCATCCGGCATCTCCTGTATCGCCCTGTTTCCGCAGGTTGAGCCGTCCCTCAAGACCGCGGATGGCCAGGAATCCATGAACCCGCAGGGCTTGATTCCGCGAGCCGTGCGCGCGCTCAAGGCCGCATTTCCCGGGCTCGGTATCATCACGGATGTGGCGCTCGACCCCTATACGACGCACGGGCAGGATGGTCTGATTGATGCCGGGGGACGAGTCCTCAACGACGAGACGCTCGAGATTCTCTGTCGGCAGTCGCTGGTCAATGCCGAGGCCGGGGCTGACATCATTGCGCCTTCGGACATGATGGACGGGCGTGTGCGCGCCATACGCACCGCACTCGACACACAAGGTCATGTCACCACCGGCATCATGGCCTACTCGGCCAAGTACGCCTCCGCCTACTACGGTCCATTCCGGGACGCGACCGGTTCTTCTTCGGCCTTGGGCAGTGCGGACAAGACGACCTACCAGATGGACCCCGCCAACAGCGATGAAGCTCTGCGGGAAGTTGAACTCGACCTCTCGGAAGGTGCAGATTCGGTGATAATCAAACCCGCCATGCCCTGTCTCGACATCATCCGGCGAGTAAAATCCACCTTCGCGGCACCCACCTTCGCCTATCAGGTCAGTGGTGAATACGCCATGCACATGTCCGCAATGCGCAACGGCTGGCTTGATGAACGCGTTATCTTCGAGTCTGTGCTGTCCATTCGCCGTGCCGGTGCTGATGGTGTGCTAACCTATTTTGCAGAAAGACTCGCGCGCACTATGAATCAGGATTGATCGAGATTGCCCGAGTTCCCTGAAGTTAACGAAAGACAAATTTTACCGGAGTAGTCAACTCATGAGCCAATCAGATAAAGCGGTCGTGGTGCACGTCACAGACGATTCGTTTGATGAAGAGGTGCGCCATTCGGATCGGCCTGTATTGCTTGACTTCTGGGCCGAATGGTGCATTCCCTGCAAGATGATCGCGCCCGTCCTTGACCAGATCGCGAAAGAGTATGTCGGCAGCATCAAAGTCTGCAAGATTGATATAGATTCGAATCCCAACACGCCGCGAAAGTACGGCATACACGGCGTTCCCACGCTCATCCTGTTCAAGGACGGCGAGGTTGACTCCACGCGCACGGGCGCTCTTTCAAAATCACAGCTCAAGGCCTTTCTGGACAGCAATGTTGACCAGCCGATGCCCGCAGCGCAGCAGCAGTAGCCACCGGGATTCGCCACCGCCACGGTCACAGATATTTGTGAGCCTGGACAAACATACTTCAGATCAGGTCAAGGAGATCATTCGGGAACTGGCCAGAGAGGGCATCTCGCCTGTCCGGCCTGAAGACGTATTGACTCGCATGCGACAGCTTGGGCGACCGCTTGCTGCCTGGAACATGCGCTTCGAGTTCACGCGTTTGACGCGCGAGGGATTTCTCTGCTTTGATTCCGAAACGGCGCGCTGGACACTGGCCGGAAAATCCTGACTGGCGCGCCGCCGAGAAGCTGCATACCCTGTTATTCTCACCCCATTGCAAGGTTCTGATCGACATGCCCGAAACGAGTAGTCCAGCGGTTTTTGAATCTGCGCTCGCCGAACTCGAGCAGCTGGTCAAGCAGATGGAGCAGGGGGACCTGACTCTCGAGGAGTCGCTGACAGCCTACGAACGCGGTATTGCGCTCGGCAGGCAGTGCCAGGATGCCCTGAAGACAGCGGAACTGCGCATTCAGGAGTTGCGCCCGGCGGACACGAAGCAAGGTGCGACGCTCGAGCCAGTCAACCTTGATGCACAGGACGGGTCAACCTAGCGACTCTGTCGGCGCTCGCCTGCTTGCTACACGTCAATCTCTCCGGTGTCCGCTGCCTTGCAACGCGTTACATCAGCCTCCTTGGAGGAGCTCGGACAAGAGGTGCGCCGCGCGCTTGAAGCGCAGATAACGCAATTGCCTCGCGGGCGGCTCGTTGATGCCATGACCTACGCATTGCTTGGCGGCGGAAAGCGGCTGCGCCCCTTGCTGTGTCTGGCTGCATGTATGGATGCAGGCGGTACTCGAGGGCGCGCGCTGTCGCCCGCCTGTGCAGTCGAGATGATGCATTGCTACTCACTTGCGCACGACGATCTGCCGTGCATGGACGATGACGATGAACGCCGCGGGCGACCGAGTCTGCACAAGGCCTTTGACGAGGCAACGGCGCTGCTGGCAGGCGATGCGCTGCAAACGCTCGGCTTTCGGATGCTCACGGACTGTGCGGACATTTCTGCCAATGATCGGTTGCGCATGGTGCGAGAGCTTGCCGATGCCAGCGGCGCAGCGGGGATGGCCGGCGGGCAGATGCTTGACCTGTGTCCCGCCGTCGGGGACACACACCGCACGGGGACACACACCGCCGTCGGGGACACACACCGACTTGAACACCGCAGGGACACACACCGCACGGGGACACACACCGCCGTCGGGGACACACACCGACTTGAACACCACAAGCAGCACCTCAGGGACACCCAAACGCACAAGACCGGTGCGCTCATTCGTTGCGCGCTGCGCCTCGGTCTCATCTCGGCAGGTCAGCCGAGCACACTCCTCGACGCGTTTGCCGAAGATTTCGGGCTCGCATTTCAAGCGGCCGATGATCTCGCCGACAGGCTGTCCCCACGCGAAACCCTCGGGCGCCCCCCCGGCTCGGATCAGAAAAGCAACAAGCTCACCTGGGTGAACCTCATCGGTATCGACGAGACTCGCAGCCTGTGCAACGAACTGCGCGAATCCTGCCTGCAGAAGCTGAATCACTCGGGCTGCGAGCCCGTCCTGCTGCGGCAAGTCGTCCTGATGGCGCTCGGCAAATAACAACACGGGCTGCTCCCGGCAGATCATATAATCGTCAACTGACCGTCACGCCCATCTGGTGTGCGGCCAATTCCACGCCACATCGGAGCCAGCCTTGGCCAGCAAGCGCCACACAGACGAAGACACTGCCGACTGCCCACCGACCGAAAGCGGTGCAACTCGCGAATCGGTCGAATGCACCGCGAGAGGCCCGGATATCGCCTATCTCTCCCGCCTCGCCGCGCTGCACTTCGCGGGTGCCGAACTCGAACAGGCACAGGAAGACATCTCTCGCATCATCGCCATGATCGAGACGATGCAGTCTGTGGACACCACCAGTCACGAGCCACTCTCGCATCCGCTTGCAGGCGACCAGCGGCTGCGCCAGGACAAGGTGTCCGAATACCCTGACCGCGCCGACCTGCAGGCCGGTGCTCCCTCGGTGCGCGAAGGCCTGTACCTCGTGCCGCGCGTCCTCGATGAATCCTGACCCTCATGGCACCTGACCCGTTTCTCGGCATCACCGAATTGCACACACTGCTGGCATCGCGGCAGTGCTCGGCCAGCGAACTCTGCCGGAGCTATCTCGAACGCATCGAAGCCCTGAACCCGCAGCTCGGTTGCTTCCTGACCGTGCTCGCGGACTCCGCACTTGCTGCCGCCGAAGCCGCCGACATACGCCTCGCCCGCGGCGATTCATCACCGCTTCTCGGCATCCCGATTGCACACAAGGATCTCTTCTGCACCAGAGGCGCACCCACGACCTGCGGCTCGAAAATACTCGAAGGCTGGCACCCTCCCTATGATGCCACCGTCGTTGAACGCCTCGCCGCCGCCGGCGCGGTGGTAGTTGGAAAATGCAACATGGACGAGTTCGCCATGGGGTCGAGCAATGAAAACAGCGCCTACGGCGCGGTCGCCAACCCCTGGGATACCTCCTGCGTCACGGGCGGCTCATCCGGCGGCAGCGCGGCCTGCGTGGCCGCCGGGCTGGTGGCGGCCAGCACCGGCACGGACACCGGAGGCTCGATTCGCCAGCCCGCCTCCCTGTGCGGCATCACCGGCCTGCGCCCCACCTACGGCCGCGTCTCGAGATACGGCATGATCGCGTTCGCATCAAGCCTCGATCAGGCCGGGCCGCTCACGCGCAGCGCCCTGGATGCGGCCTGTGTGCTGCGCGCCATGGCCGGCTTCGACGCGCGTGACTCGACTTCTGCCGAGCGCGGCGTGGAAGACCTTGACGAGCTGCTCGCCGATGCCTGCGCGCTGCCACGACAGCGCCTGCGCGTAGGTATTCCGCGCGAATACCTGGAATCGCTCACCAGCAGCGACTATCAGCAGGCCTTTGATGCGGCAAGACAGGAACTCGAAGCGCACGGGATGCGATGCATGCAAGTCTCCCTGCCGTCAACCTACGCCGCTGTGCCCGCCTACTACGTGCTTGCCTGTTCCGAAGCCTCATCGAACCTGTCGCGCTTCGATGGCGTTCGCTACGGCCACCGCACAGCCAGCGCAGACTCGCTCGCAGCCCTGTATCAAGGCTCTCGCTCGGAGGCTTTCGGTGCCGAAGTCAAGCGACGCATACTCACTGGCACCTACTGCCTCTCCTACGGGTACTATGATGCCTATTACAAGAAGGCAATGCGCGTTCGCCGCGTACTGCGAGACGAATTCGCGCGCGCTTTCGAGGAGGTGGATCTGCTCATCACGCCGAGCAGTCCGGGGGTTGCCTTCAAGCGTGGCGCGCTGACAGACGATCACATCACCATGTATCAGCAGGATTGCTTCACCACACCCGCCGCACTCGCCGGGCAGCCGAGCATGTCAATTCCCTGCGGCCTGTCGCGCGGCTTGCCGCTCGGCTTGCAACTCATCGGCCCGCATTTTGCCGACGCGCTTTTGCTGCGAGTCGCGCACACCTATCAGCAGGCAACCGATTGGCACAGACGTCGACCCCCGATTCACTGCGAGCATCGAGAGCCCCCTGACGATCGATCTGACGAGCGATCTGATGAGTAATCAGGAAACCTGGGAAACGGTCATCGGCCTGGAAGTGCATGTGCAGCTCAACACAGCCTCGAAACTCTTTTCCGGCGCGGCCACGAGTTTTGGACAGGCCCCCAACAGCCAGGCCTGTGGCGTTGACCTCGGCCTCCCCGGCGTACTGCCTGTCCTCAATCAGGAAGCACTGAAAAAAGCGCTCTGTTTCGGCATCGCCATCAATGCCAGAATTCCCGAAATCAGCACCTTCGACCGCAAGAACTACTTCTATCCCGACCTGCCCAAGGGGTATCAGATCAGCCAGTTCGAGCAACCGGTTGTGGCCGAAGGCGCGCTCGTCATCAAGACCGACGACGGCGCATCGCTGCGCGTGAGAATCACGCGCGCACACCTTGAAGAGGATGCCGGCAAATCCATTCACGATGCCTGGCGAGACTCGACTGCGCTTGACTTCAACCGGTCCGGCATGCCCTTGCTCGAAGTGGTCACCGAGCCAGACCTGCGCTCGCCTCGCCAGGCCGCCATGTGTTTTCGGCATCTGCATCGGCTGGTGCGGCACCTGCGAATCTGCGACGGGAACCTCAATGAAGGCTCCATGCGCTGTGATGCCAACATTTCCCTTCGCCCGTCTGGCCAGCAAACACTCGGCGAACGTACAGAAATCAAGAACATCAATTCTTTCCGATTTCTCGAGCAGGCGCTCGAATACGAAGCCGACCGGCATCGTCGTCTGCTCGAGTCCGGCCAGCCTGTGCCGCGCGAGACGCGCCAGTTCGACGCGCTCACCGGCACCACCAGACACATGCGTGGCAAGGAGTTTTCCGACGACTACAGATATTTCCCGGATCCGGATCTGCTGCCGGTCAGGGTCACCCCGGATTTGCTCGCATCCGTGCGTCGGGAGATGCCGGAACTTCCCGAGGCGAAAGCCAAACGCCTGATGCAGGAATATACGCTTGGCAGTGCAGATGCCGAGCGTCTGACCAGCGACCCCGACATGGCGGACTGGTTCGACGAGGCGCTGGTGTCGGGGGGCGATGCCTCGCCAGCGAAACGTGCGAGTGCGCTCGCGAAATTGCTGCTTGGCCAGGTGCGCGCCAGCCTGAATCGCAACAATATGGAAATGCAGCAGTGTCCGGTCACGCCATTGCAGGGTGCGGCGCTCGTCATGCGCTCCCTTGATGGCACACTGTCAAGCGCGGGTGTTCGCGATCTGTTTCGCCTGCTGTGGGAGCGCGCTGACCCCGACATCAGGGTCGATGCACTGATTCGCCAGGAGGGACTGGCGCAAGTGAGCGACACTGCGGCCTTGCGGTCGATGATTGCCGCCGTGCTCGGCGAGCATCCGCAACAGGTTGAACAGTACAAGGCGGGCAAGACCCGTGTGCTGGGCTTCCTGGTGGGTCAGGTCATGCAGAGATCTGGCGGTTCGGCCAACCCGAAGCAGGTGACCGAACTGCTGAAGGATGCCATGTGCGCGGACGGGGGCACCTGAGTATCAGGCTGGTTATGGTGACAGCT
This sequence comes from Pseudomonadales bacterium, assembly GCA_965199815.1. Classification (GTDB taxonomy): domain Bacteria; phylum Pseudomonadota; class Gammaproteobacteria; order Pseudomonadales; family Azotimanducaceae; genus Azotimanducus. The sequence continues at coordinate 15,740 of CBDATE010000028.1, read as the reverse complement.
CAGTTGATGGCTCAGTGACAGTCGCCCGGATTACTCCGCGCCAAAATTTCGCGTAAGGGAGAGTTGCCAGTAGCGAGGCAACCGGGGCACCACCATCACATCCCCGAAGATGTGCGGAAAGGCGCTTTGAAAGTACCGCTCATCAAGGGCATTCCTGATGCTCAAGCGCCATATCCACGGGCCGCGCTCATAGGTAGCTGACAGATTCAGCAGCGTGTAGGCGGGCAATTTCACGCTGCGCCCAACGCCGGAGTAGGTGTGGCTCACGCGAGTGGCCACCATGTTTGCTATCAGGCCCCAGTCGAAGCTATAGCTGATGCCGCCACTGTACACGGACTCGGGAATGCCGCCTCGGTCGCGAAAGCGGCTGTCGTTGGCGGGCAGCACAGTGGTGACCGCTCCGCCGTACTGATCTTCCGGCGCGAATCCAGTCAGCGCAGGCGAGGCAAAAATGAACTTGGAGGTCAACGGCCTGCGCTCCACCCTGGCATTGGTGGCCGTCATGAACACACCGACACGCTTGCCAACCAGAGCGCGCACTTCGAGTTCCGTCCCTTCGCCATACAGCGCGAGGTTCTCTCCCGTCTGATCGGAATACTGCCTGCGCCGCTGCTGATACCGGCTGAGGCTTGCAAACAGCCTGCCGCTCGCATCCTGATACTTGATGCCCAACTCCTCGAGTGCAGAGACATTCAGCGGGTTGGTGCGCACATTCCGCGTGTTGATTTCGCCTGATTGGCCGCCCAGAATCACGGGCTGTCTGGCGATGGTCACATAGGGGCGGAACCTCCCGAGTTCCGCACTGAGGCTTGCGTTCCAGGCCGTTTCGCTCTGGCGATTGCTCACCTTCACGCCCGGCTCCCTGGACCCATAGGCCGTAGGCGCATTTTCGCTCGTCACGTCGTAATTGTCCCAGCGCCACCCAAGCAGGAGCGAGAACCTGCCAAGGCTGATGTCGGCAAGCTGTGCGAGCGCTGCATTGAGCGCTTCGGTCTCCACATTTCGGTTATAAGGATACGCAATCGGGTCGCTCAGGGACGCATGACGCACATCAAGTGGCGATGGCGGGCGAGAAATGTCACGCCGATCAAAGTATTCGAATCCGAAATCCTGTAGCGCCCTGGTGTGGTAGTAGCGGATGCTCGGAGAAACCACCAGCGAGAGGCCAACCGGCCCCAACGAGCGCGCCTTCCAGCGAAACTCGACGCGCTCTTCGAGCAGCCTGCTGTTGTGCGCCTGAGAAAAGCCATAGCTCGAGAGGATGTGCCTGTCACCATAATCGAAGAAGAGTTTCTGGGTGACTTCCAGATGCGAGCCAACCTGCATGAAGGCATCAAGGTAGAGTGCCAGGCTCTCGGCCGCGCCGTCATCCGATGGCGAACAGAGACAGTCGTCTGTCCCGATCTGTACCAGCCGCACAGTGCTCGGATCAAGTCGCAGTGCCTGTCGCTCCTGCTCGTTGTCAAAGAGGCCAACGCCGGATCCGTAGGGCGTAAAAATGTTGAGCCGGTTATCCGGGCTCAGGGCGGTGACTTCCCGCTGTCCTATGGCACCGTCGCCATCCGTGTCAAGGTTGACGAGCGGAGCACCGGCGAGATACGTGCCGGAGTCGATGAGCTCCTGAGTGATTCGGTTCCAGCCGGCAGCTTCAGAACCGCCCCACTTCTGGTACTGGAATCCGGTCTCGAACCAGAGGGTGTCGGTTACATCCACGACCAGTGAGCCCTGCAACATGCGCTGCGTGTTATTCGGCAGGTACTCGTAATAGCGTTCCCTGTCTTCCCAGTATGCGAACAGATGGAATCCACCCGGGCTTCCGGCCAGATTGACGGGGCCGCCTGCTTCGGCTTCCAGCTGGCGTCGATTCCATGCGCCCGTTGTAATCGACAGCGCACCTGTGGGGGACGAGAGAAAGCGACCGTTCTCGGCTCTTGCTGTCTTGGGAACGAAATTCAGGTAGCCGGCAATTGCCCCGGGGCCATGAATTGGCGAGGCCGGACCTCTGACCAGATCAACCCGGCTGGTGGCACCAACAAGCGTGACCCAACCGCTCGCATTGACCAGGCGGCGAACACCGCGAAAGTACACATCCGCGAGCGAACCCCTGATGTCCGGGCTCGCGGCGATGCCGAAGAAGGATGCGTTTTGCATGCCCGCGGCGAATGCAACGAAGTCGTCGGTGGATTCGATGTCGTAGAGGTCGATGGCCGTCTCATCAATGCTCGCGAGAGATCTGGGCGTGGCCTGGAGCGACCGGGTCAATCCAAAGACCAGATCGGTTGGCGTACTGGTCAGCAAGCCGAATGGATCGTCAGGATTTTCCTGGGCAACGCGCTGTGCGCTGACCACAAGCTCATCGACCAACTGCTCCGTGTGCGTTGCTTCCAGGTCTGATTCTGATTGCGGCTGGATTTCGGCTGGGGCGTGTTGCGCCTGGAGACTGGTACAGCACAGGAGGATGGTCAGGACGAGGGGTGATTTCCGCGTACATGTGTGGTGAATCAAGAAATGAGGCATCAGGAAATGAGTCGCGCATTATGCCTGTATCTGCCAGCAGCATCATGTTGCCGTGCTCGTTCACCGGATATGAGACCGAGAGGCGTACCTGCTGTGCCTACCAGCGAGCACTCACCTCCATCTGCACTCCGTGTTCGGGGCCCTGTTCCAGCGTACCGATGCTGTCAATACTGTTGACAGTCTCCACATCAAGCAGCTCGCGGCGCGTGACCTTGAACGTCAGCGAGAGATTCAGCGCGTCTTCACTGAGCTCCGGCATCAGTTGCCAACCGAGGTGAAAATCAACCGAGGTATCGGAAGCAGCCAGGCCGAAGCTCGGACTCAGCGTGAACCTGTCATCACAGGCCGCCAGCCCGTAGGCCGTCTCCAGCGTCCAGCGAGTGCCAGCACTCGCGCCTGCTGAGCCACCGCCCATGCCCATGCCGATACCGGGAAGCTCCGAGGCGAACAGCGCCTGAACGCCGCCACTCGACAGCCCACCGATGTCCTGACGCAGGTTCAGCGTGAAGCCGCGCGTACTCGCCGCGCTCGGATCAAAGTTCAGCGCCGCCGAAAACCCGTGCGACTGCTGCCCGGCATCCTCATGCGTCACCAAGGTGCGACCGGACACATCAAAGGTCACCCCAAGTGCAGGCAGCGTCCACGCCAGACCGCCACCGACTTCCACTCCGAAGCCTTGCTCGGCATCGCCGTCGTCATGGCGCACTCCCGCTTCCAGCTTCGGTGTCACCGCGCCAACATTCCCGAGCGTCACCGCCCAACTCCCCTCGAGACCCAGCCGCAGCCGCGAAGTATCTGCCTCGGACGAGGCCAGGCTCGAATGCTCATCACCCGCTTCCACTCGACCCGAACCGGTGCGCGACCAGAGCACATCCGATACCAGCGTCACGGCCGGACCATGTCCTGCCGCCCCGAACAACCCGCCACGCAGCCCAGCCGACACCATGCTCCAGTCGAGATCAGCCTCGATGCTGCCCTCACCCTCCGGCGTGAGCGTCAGTGCACCCGTGCCACGCCCGACAGCGCCCCACACATCCAGCCGCTCCGAGAACCGGTAGGACCCATAGGGTATCGCTGCGTTCAGGGAGACTTCGACCTCTCCGCTCGCCACGCCCTGATACCCGCCAGTGCCGCGACTGCTCGTCAGCATGACACCGGTCAGCCACTGGTCTCTGGCATAGTCCGCTCCCAGAGTGGAGGTTTCTGTCTGACCATCGAGATGCACCATACCGTCGAGTCCGTGGAAGTCCGCGCGGGCACCCCGACCCCAGAAGGCAAGGCTGCCACCGGCTGCATCCATCACGCCCGTGTGCGTGAAGTTGCTCGTGGTCAGCAGGTCGCCACCAAGCATCTCCCTTGAGCCTTCCCCCGAGACCTCCCCGGCAGGCGGCCAGGCACCCGCTCCGTCAGCAAACAGTCCGAGCGAATCAAGCGTCATCCCGGCCACAGTACCCTGCATCCCCGCTTCCCGCGGGGCTGTCAACCGCTGCTCGATACCCTCGAGCGCCTGCTCCGTCATCGCTCGCCCGAAGCGAGCCAGCCATGCCACCGGCAGCGCATCCCAGTTGTTGATCCTGCCAACCGCTATGCCATCCTCTATCAACACCCCGCGTGGACTCGACAGGCGTACCTGCATCGTCTCATCCGGGTCGTTGTGATCATCATCCAGCGTCTCCACGCGAATCCTGCGCTCCGTCACGCCCGGCCTGAACACCACCGCACCAGCCGCTGACTTATAGTCCCGATTCGCCCGCGCCGTTCCCGGCCGCGTCGCCCAGTACACCTTCACCCGATGCTGCACTGCCTTCGAGAGCGTCACTCGGAACTCCAGATCATCCCCCTCCATGGCTGACGCATCTTCAATGCTCACTCTCGGCAAGCCCTGCTCGTCAACAGCCGGAGGTGTGGGCGTGGGCGGAGGTGGCGGCGGCGCAACCTCGTCTTCCGCAGGCGTTCCCGTGGCTGTCACCACTGTGCCACCCTGTACACCGTCATCTGCCGCCGTGCGCGTCTCGATACGCACCACATACTCCTGATCGTTGCTCAGATTGGGAATCGTGAAGGATGTGCCCGTCACCCTGCTCACCGGCGTGAGCGTATTGCCCGGCCCTTTCTCGCGCCAGCGGACGCTGTAGCCGTTCGGAGCCACACTCGCCGCCGTCCAGCTCACCTCGAGCGACCCATCACCTGCGCTCACCTGCAGGTTGCTCACCTGCGTCGGTGTCACGACCGACTCATCTTCCACAGGCGTTCCCGTAGCCGTCACCACTGTGCCTCCCTGTACACCGTCATCCGCCGCCGTACGCGTCTCGACACGCACCACATACTCCTGACCGTTGATCAGATCGGAGATGGTGAAGGAGGTACCGTCCACTTCGTTGACCGGTGTGAGCGTATTGCCCGGCCCTCGCTCCCGCCAGCGGACGCTGTAGCCGTTCGGAGCCACGCTCGCCGCAGTCCAGCTCACATCGAGCGACTCGTCACCCGCACTTACCTGCAGGTTGCTCACCTGCGTCGGTGTCATGACCGGTACCGCGTCCACCACCGTCACTTGAAAGGTCAGCGTCGCCGTGTCGCTATTCGCGGTGTTCGAATCACTGTCCGAAGCCCGCCAAGTGTAGGTGGCTTCGGTCGCTGCTGCCGTTGGCGTACCAGTCATCTTGCGTGTTGCCGCATTCAGCGTCACCCCGCCCGGCAGCGCCGGTGTCAACGCGTAACTGACGATGCCGTTGCCGCCTGTCGCCGCTGGCAGCGTCACATCAACCTCCATGCCCACCGTCCATGTCTGCGCCGCAACAGTCTCGCTGCCAAAGCTCGGCGCTACATCATCCGCAACCGGCGTACCCTTCACAACCTCCGACCACGCACTGTCCTCATAGGTCGTCGAAGCTGATGCCGCCTTCGCCCGCACACGCACATCGTATTCCGTGCCATTGGTCAGACTGTCTATCTCTGCCGGCGATGTGTCGTCGTCATTGCCCAGCCAAGTCTCCGATGTGCTCTGCTTGTATTCAACCTCGTAACTTGCCGCGTTCGTTATCGTCCCCCAACTCGCGGTCAACTTCCCATCCTGCGCCGAAACCATCACCACCGGTGTCGCCAGCGTGGCCTTGTTCACCGTCAACATGAAGGTCAGGGCGCTGCTGTCGCTGTTCGCGGTGTTCGCATCGCCGTCGGATGCCCGCCAGGTGTAGGTCGTCGCAGTCGCTGCTGCCGTCGGTGTACCGCTCACCTCGCGCGTGGAGGTATCCAGGCTCAGCCCCGTCGGCAGGTCGGGGGTCAGCGCGTAGCTGATGGTGCCGTTGCCGCCGGTCGCCTCCGGCAGGGTGAAGGCGGTGATTTCGGCATCCACCGTGAAGGTCTTGTCCGCGATGATCGTGCTGTCCGCGAAGGCGGGGGCGGTGTCCGTCGCCGACACCACAATGTCGAAGGTGTCGCTCACCGAAGCCGTGCCATCACTCGCCGTCACCTTCACCGACAGAGTGCCGGTGTCCGTGGATGTCGGCGTACCCGAGAAGACACCCGTGGCCGCGGTGAAGCTCAGCCAGGTCGGGAGCGCGCTGTCTGTCGTCCCGTCCGTCTGCTGGGCTGTGTAGGTGAGGCTGTCACCACTGTCCGCATCATTGAAGGTGCCCGTCGGCAGGGTGAAGCTGAACGCTGTACCTGTCGTCGCCGTCTGGTCGGGAATCGCGTTGGCCACTGTCGGTGCCGAGTTGGCCGCCGTGGTTACATCGAACCCATCCGATGCCTCGCTCGCCGAGTAGTTGGCATCACCGGTGGCCGTCACCGTCACTGTGTAGGTGGTGTTCGCCGTCAAGCCGCTGAACACCGCCTCCGGGCCTGTGCTCGGCACACTCACCGTACCGGTCACCGCAGTCCCACCGCTCGGCGTGGCCGTCGCCGTGTAGCCCGTCGCATTCGTCACTGCCACCCAGCTCACCGTGAAGCCAGTCTTGCTCCGCGAACCCGCTTTCAGCCCCAGGTTGCTCGGTGTCGCCAGTGTTCCCTTGCCCACCGTCACGCTAAAAGTGAGCGCCGCCGTGTCCGTGTTCGCCGTGTTGCTGTCGCTGTCCGAAGCCCGCCAGGTGTATGTGGCTGCATTCGCTACTGCCGTGGGCGTACCAGTCACCTTGCGCGTTGTCGCATCCAGGCTCACCCCGTTCGGCAGCGCCGGTGTCAGCGCGTAACTAATGGTGCCGTTGCCGCCTGTCGCCGCCGGTAGCGTCACATCAACCTCCGTACCCACCGTCCATGTCTGCGCCGCAACAGTCTCGCTGCCGAAGCTCGGCACTACATCCGCCTCAACCGGTGTCCCCTTCGCAACATCCGACCACGCACTGTCCTCATAGTTCGTAGAACTTGATGCCGCCTTCGCCCGCACACGCACATCGTATTCCGTGCCATTGGTCAGACTGTCTATCTCCGCCGGCGATGTGTCGTCGTCATTGTTCAGCCAGGTGTCCGATGTGCTCTGCTTGTACTCAACCTCGTAACTCGCCGCGTTCGCTATTCCAACCCAAGTGACCGTCAACTCCCCATCCTGCGCCGAAACCGTCACCATCGGTGTCGCCAACATGGCCTTGTTCACCGTCAGCATGAAGGTCAGGGCGTTGCTGTCGCTGTTCGCGGTGTTGCTGTCACTGTCCGAAGCCCGCCAAGTGTAGGTGGCTGCACTCGCTGCTGCCGTCGGTGTACCGCTCACCTCACGCGTGGAGGTATCTACGCTCAGCCCCGTCGGCAGGTCGGGGGTCAGCGCGTAGCCGATGGTGCCGTTACCGCCGGTCGCCTCCGGCAGGGTGAAGGCGGTTATCTCGGTATCCACCGTGAAGGTCTTGTCCGCGATGGTCGCGCTACTCGCGAAGGCGGGGGCGGTGTCCGCCACCGACACCACAATATCGAAGGTGTCGCTCGCCGAAGCTGTGCCGTCGCTCGCTGTCACCTTCACCGACAGCGTTCCGGCATCCGTGGAGGTCGGCGTACCGGAGAAAACCCCCGTGCCCGCGGTGAAGCTCAGCCAGGTCGGCAGCGCGCTGTCCGTCGTCCCGTCCGTTTGCTGGGCCGTGTAGGTGAGACTGTCTCCACTGTCCGCGTCACTGAAGGTGCCCGCCGGGAGGGTGAAGCTGAACGCCGTACCTGTCGTCGCCGCCTGATCGGCAATCGCGTTGGCCACTGTCGGCACCGAGTTCGCTGCCGTCGCCTGGCTCAGTGTCGCGGCTGTACTGGCCTCGTAGTTGGCCGTGTTGCCCGTGGCCACCACCGACACCGTGTAGGTCGTTCCCGCAGTCAATCCGGTGAATACCGCCTCCGGGCCTGTGCTCGGCACACTCACCGTGCCGGTCACCGCAGACCCACCGCTCGGCGTGGCCGCCGCCGTGTAGCCCGTCGCATTCGTCACCGCATCCCAAGTCACCGTGAAGCCGGTCTTGCTCTGCGTGTTCGCTTTCAGCACCAGATTGCTCGGTGTCGCCAGCGTGGCCTTGTTCACCGTCACGCTAAAAGTGAGCGTCACCGTATCGCTGTTATCCGTGTTGCTGTCGCTGTCCGAAGCCCGCCAAGTGTAGGTGGCCTCGGCCGCTGCTGCCGTGGGCGTACCGCTCACCTCGCGCGTGGATGTATCCAAGCTCAGCCCCGTCGGCAGGTCGGGGGTCAGCGCGTAACTGATAGTCCCGTTGCCGCCTGTCGCCGCCGGTAGGGTGAAGGCGGTGATTTCGGTATCCACCGTGAAGGTCTTGTCCGCGATGGTCGTGCTACTCGCGAAGGCGGGGGCGGTGTCCGCCGCCGACACCACAATATCGAAGGTGTCGCTCACCGAATCCGTGCCATCGCTCGCCGTCACCTTCACCATCAGCGTACCGGTGTCCGTGGATGTCGGCGTACCCGAAAAGACACCCGTGCCCGCGGTGAAGGTCAGCCAGGTCGGGAGCGCGCTGTCTGTCGTCCCGTCCGTCTGCTGGGCCGTGTAGGTGAGACTATCACCACTGTCCGCATCACTGAAGGTGCCCGTCGGCAGGGTGAAGCTGAACGCCGTACCTGTCGTCGCCGTCTGATCGGCAATCGCGTTGGCCACTGTCGGTACCGAGTTGGCCGCCGTCGCCTGACTCAGCGTCGCGGCTGTACTGGCCTCGTAGTTGGCCGTGTTGCCCGTGGCCACCACCGACACCGTGTAGGTCGTTCCCGCCGTCAAGCCGGTGAACACTGCCTCCGGGCCGCTACTCGGCACACTCACCGTGCCGGTCACCGCAGTCCCACCGCTCGGCGTTGCCGTCGCCGTGTAGCCCGTCGCATTCGTCACTGCATCCCAAGTCACCGTGAACCCGGTTTTGCTCTGCGTGTTCACTTTCAGCGCCAGATTGCTCGGTGTCGCCAGCATTCCCTTACCTACCGTCACGCTAAAAGTGAGCTCCGCCGTATCCGCATCCGCCGTGTTGCTGTCGCTGTCCGAAGCCCGCCAAGTGTAGGTCGCTGCACTCGCTACTGCCGTGGGCGTACCACTTACCTTGCGCGTTGTCGCATCCAGGCTCACCCCTGTCGGCAGCGCCGGTGTCAGCGCGTAGCTGATGGTGCCGTTGCCACCTGTCGCCGCCGGTAGCGTCACATCCACCTCCGTGCCCACCGTCCATGTCTGCGCCGCAATAGTCTCGCTGCCGAAGCTCGGTGCCACATCCGCATCAACCGGCGTAGCCTTCACAACATCCGACCAATCGCCGTCAATATGGGTTGTCGAACTGGGAGTCGCCTTGGAGCGCACACGCACATCGTAGCTGGTACCGTTGGTGAGACCAGTGAGCACCGTCCCCGGCGTGGCCGGGTCAACCGTGGTCACTCCCGTCGCCGCTGTCCAGGATGTGACTGACGATGCCTTCCACTGCAACGCGTACGTACCCGCGTTCGCTATTCCTCCCCAGTTGGCCGTCAACTGCGTGTCGCCCACCGCCAGCGTCACCGTCGGCGCAGGCAGCTGGAAGCGGAAGATGCGCGGGAAGTTCAATGTCACCGCCGCCGTCTCCGTCTGTACGTTGTCGCCCGTACCCGTGGTGCCGGTCACTGTCACCGTGACAGACGCACCGCCACTTCCGTCAGTGGGGGTTGGTGTGTCCGGCGTACCGGAGATGGCACCGGTGTTGGTATTGATCTCCAGCCCCGACGGCAGGCCACCCGCCGTCACCGCATAGGTGAAAGTCGAGCCTGCTGCGAAATTGGTCAGCGAGGCGGGTGTCAGCGTCTCGAACTGTACGCCTGCGCGCAGGGTCGTTGGCAGTGCCGGATAGGTGAGGCTCGGCACAACCGCTGTGGACACCACAATGTTGAAGGTGTCGCTCACCGACCCACCCATGCCGTCGCTCGCCGTCACCTTCACCATCAGTGTGCCGGTGTCGCCGGATTGCGGTGTGCCCGCGAGCTTGCGCTCGCTGGCGGTGAAGGTCAGCCAGGTCGGCAGCGCGCTGTCGTCCGATCTGGTCGCCGTGTAGGTAAGGCTGTCACTGTCCGCATCACTGAAGGTGCCCGCCGGGAAGCTGTACTCGAACGCCGTATCCACCGTCGCCGTCTGATCGGGAATCGCCGTTCCCACTGTCGGAACCTGATTGGCCGCCGTGGTCACATCGAACCCATCCGATGCCTCGCTCATTGAATAGTTGGCATCGCCGGTGGCCGTCACCGTCACTGTGTAGGTGGTGTTCGCCGTCAATCCGGTGAACACTGCCTCCGGGCCGCTGCTCGGTACGCTCACCGTGCCGGTCACCGCAGACCCACCGCTCGGGGTGGCCGTCGCCGTGTAGCCCGCGGCGTTGGGCACCGCATCCCAGGTCACCGTGAAGCCGGTGCGCGTGTTGCTGTTGGGCTCGAGCGCCAGGTTCGTCGGCTTCGCCAGTGCCCCCTTGCCCACCGCCGGGAAGGTGATGCTCGCCGTCGCTGTCTGCGTGTCCATGCCGGTACCCGCAGTCGCCGTCACTGTCACCGTCGTCGTGCTGGTGCTTGCCGCTGTCGGCGTACCTGAGATGGCACCCGAGCCCGTATTGATATTCAGCCCGGCGGGCAAGGTACCTGTCGTCACCGAGTAGGCGACCGTCGTGCTGCCGAAGCCCACCGCCGTCGCAGTCAGCGCCGTGATGGGCGTGTCCACCGTCAAGGTCGAAGGCGGTGCCGTGTAGGTCAGCCCCAGCGTGTCGTCGTCCGTGATGGCGGTGCTCTGCGACGACGCAGTGGACGACAGCACCGCGCCAGTGCCCGCATTGCTCAACATGAAGGTGAAGGTCTCGTCGTCATCATCCACCGTATCATCCGTGATGGCCACCGCTACCGTCTGCGCCGTGTCCCAATTCGTCGGCGTGAAGGTGAGTGAGCCGCTCGCCGCCGTGTAGTCCGAGCCTGCCGTCGCCGTGCCGTCCGCCGTGGCGTAGTCCACCGTCACACTCGCCGCGGGCTGGGCGCTCAGCGTCACTGTGTAGGTGGCTGTACCCGCATCCTCGGCAACCGCCGTCGGACCCGTCACGCTGAAGACGGGGGCAGCCATCGGCGCACCCTGCACGGGGCTCGACCAATCGCCGTCAATATGGGTCGTCGAACTCGAGGCCGCCTTGGAGCGCACACGCACATCGTAGGTGGTACCGTTGGTGAGACCAGTGATCACCGTCCCCGGCGTTGCCGGATCAACTGTGGTCACCCCCGTCGGCGCTGTCCAGGACGTGACTGACGATTCCTTCCACTGCAACGCGTAAGTACCCGCGTTCGCTACCGCCTCCCAGTTGGCCGTCAACTGACCGCTGCCCACCGCCAGCGTCACCGTCGGCGCCGGCAGCCTGAAGCGGAAGATGCGCGGGAAGTCCAGTGTCGCCGTTGCCGTCTCGGTCTGCATGCTCCCACCCGTGCCCGTCGTGCCGGTCACTGTCACCGTGACAGATGTGCGGGTATTCTTCGGTGTGTCCGGCGTACCGGAGATGGCACCGGTGTTGGTGTTGATCTCCAGCCCCGACGGCAAGTCACCCACCGTCACCGCATAGGTGAAAGTCGAGCCTGCTGCGAAGTTGGCGGGCGAGGCGGGTGTCAGCGTCGCGAACTGTACGCCTGCGCGCAGAATCGTCGGCAGTGCCGGATAGGTGAGGCTCGGCACGGCCACCACAATGTTGAACGTATCGCTGACCGACCCGCCCATGCCGTCGCTTGCCGTCACCTTCACCATCAGCGTACCGATGTCGCCGGATTGCGGTGTGCCCGCTAGCTTGCGCTCGCTGGCGGTGAAGGTCAGCCAGGTGGGCAGCGCGCTGTCCGTGGTGCCGTCCGTCTGCTGGGCTGTGTAGGTGAGGCTGTCGCTGTCCGCATCACTGAAGGTGCCCGCCGGGAAGCTGTACTCGAAGGCCGTATCCACCGTCGCCGTCTGGTCAGGAATCGCGGTGCCCACTGTTGGATCCTGATTGGCTGCCGTGGTCACACCGAACCCATCCGATGCCTCGCTCACCGAGTAGTTGGCATCGCCGGTGGCTGTCACCGTCACTGTGTAGGTGGTGTTCGCCGTCAAGCCGGTGAACTCCGCCTCCGGGCCGCTGCTCGGCACACTCACTGTGCCGGTCACTGCAGACCCACCGCTCGGCGTTGCCGTCGCCGTGTAACCCGCGGCGTTGGGCACCGCATCCCAGGTCACCGTGAAGCCGGTGCGTGTGTTGCTGTTGGGCTTGAGCGCCAGGTTCGTCGGCTTCGCCAGTGTCGCCTTGCCCACCGCCGGGAAGGTGATATCCGCCGTCGCCGTCTGCGTGTCCATGCCGGTACCCGCGGTGGCCGTTACTGTCACCGTCGTCGTAGTGGTGCTTGCCGCTGTCGGCGTACCTGAGATGGCACCCGAGCCCGCATTGATGGTCAGCCCGGCGGGCAGCGTACCTGTGGTCACCGCGTAGGAGACCGTCGCGCTGCCGAAGCCCGCCGCTGTCGCCGTCAGCGCCGTGATGGGCGTATCCACCGTCAAGGTCGGCGGCGCCGCCGAGTAGCCGAGGGTCACCTCCAAGACGGTCACATCGAAGGTTTCTGTCCCCACCTCCGTGCCGTCGCTCACCGTCACCGTGATGGTCGCGGTGCCTGCGGCTACCGGTGTCACCGTCACCTGACTATTGGCATCGTGGGCGGTCAGTGCCGTGGGGGTCACCGTCGCCACCGCCGGAGCGCTGGAGGCGGCTTGATACTGGAGGCTGTCGCCCGCCGTGCCCGGCGTGGCATCCACATCCACCTCGAAAGGCTGACCCACCCGTGCGCTCTGGTTGGCAATGGCGGTCACCGTCGGCGCTGCTCCGGCCGTGGGGGTGGCAGCGGTGGTCAGGCTCGTGCCCGAGGCTATGCCATCATTGGCCAGGTTGCGGGTGTCCAGCCGCACGTGATAGCTGGTGTCGTTGTCCAGGCCGGTAATCGTGTACGAGGTGGCGGTGACGGTGTTCACTGCACTCAAGGCGGTGTCGCTCTCCGATGCCTTGCGCCAGCGCACACTGTAGCCGTTCGGTGCACCGAAGGCCGGGTCCCAGGAGACGGCCAGTTTGCCGGAACCGGCCGGGCGCGCTTGCAGGTTCGATGCCGAAGTGGCCATCACCGCATCATCGTTGGTGATGGTGACCTCGACGAGAAAGCGACTGTCGGCGGAGTTGGTGATGGTCCCCAAATCCGTCCAAGTGAATTCGAGGAACAGGGTCTCGTTGGGCTCGTAGTTCTCGTCCCCGACGACCGACAGTGTGAACGTACCTGTGGTCTGCCCTGGCGCGATAGTGAATAAATCCAAGGACACCCTCCTGTAGTCTTCATTGCCGGTGGCGCTGCCATCAATACTATTCACCTCGAATGTTACCGGGAGGTAGCCCGTCCCTTCCCGCGTCGCCGTGAAGATGATGTCGGTGTTGCCACTGTCGCCCTCGGCCACGCTCAGGAACCCCTCCGGGGTATTGTCAGTCGCGCCCGGCGCTCCGGTGCTCGTCAGGCCCGCCACGGAGGCGGTGATGGTCGGCTTCGGACGGGGGTCGTCGTCATCAATGAGAATAGTGGCCTCCGACCCGGTAGTGGCGATAACCGCGCCCCCCGTCGCATTGCTCAGGCCGACCTTGAAGAGCTCGTCCCGCTCGCGGTTCACATCGTCGCTGATGGACACGGTGATGGTCTTGCGGGTCTCGCCCGCCGCGAAGGTCAGGGTGCCCGAGGCCGCGGTGTAGTCGGCACCTGCGGTGGCGGGGTCGATGCTGCTCGACGAGACGGCAGTGTCGGTGGAGGAGAAGTCCGCCGTGGCGTAGGCCACGGTCACCGGCCCGGTGCTGGGCGCGAACAGGGTCACCGCAAGGGTCACCGTACCGGAAGCGGCATCCTCGTCTATCTCGCCGCGCTGTGCATCGCTTGATGGAATCGTCACCCCGTTGCCCGCGACCGGAGCGATGCGCAGGGTGAGACCGTCATCCGCCCCGTTAATGGTGATGGTGACAGCAAATTCGGCAGTCTGCGCCGTGTTTTCAAGCCTGTAGGTTTCCGTTGCGGTCTGCCCGGCTTGCAGCGCCTGGGTGGCCGCGCGGGTATTGTCGAGTGTATAGGTCCAGGTCCTGTCGGCCTTGATGGTAAATGTCCCGTAGGTGAACCCCGCAGAAAAGGTGGCATCAGTCGTGCCAACAGGGAACCGGCCCGGAATGGTGCCACTGGCGGTGTTGGCCGTCGTATCATCCTCCGTGACAGTCCCCGTCTGGGTGACGACTTCATATGCTGTCACCACCACTGAAGCTGTGAGACCTGCATAGCCCGTGTCCGTGCTGGATGCTGTGTGGGTGAAGCTGGCGCTGCCGTAGCTGCTGTCCGTATCCCCCCGTGCAGTCACGGTTACGGTCTGTCCGGTGCTCCAGTTGCCGGAGGTGAACGTCAAACTGGTGGGAGAAACCGACAAGTCCGCATCGCCACCGGAGTCCTTGGTAATGGCGATGGTCACATTAGCCGATGGCTCCGCGCGCAGTTGTACCCTGTAGGTGCCCGGTGTTGTTTCCCTCACGGTGAGCGCCTCCTTGCTCACCAACACGCCGGGGCCTTCGTTATCATCCTCTGTCACCACCACTGAAGCTGTGAGACCGTCGTAGCCTGTGTCAGTGCTGGATGCGGTGTGGGTGAAGCTGGCGCTGCCATTAGTGTTGTCCGTATCCTCGGCCGCACTCACGGTTACCGTCTGTTCGGTGTCCCAGTTGCTGGGGGTGAACGTCAAACTGGCGGGATTTACGGATAGATCCGCATCGCCGCTGGAGTTCCTGGCAATGGCGACGGTCACGTTGGCTGATGGCGCCTTCCCCAGCTTCACGGCGTAGGTGGCGGTGGCTCCTTCAGTCACCGTCAATGTCCCGCTGCTCACATCCACGCTGCGCACAAGACCATCCACCTTGTGCCCTGCCTGATCCGCCAGCCCAGCGTAGGACAGGTCGGCATTCACCGCTGGTTCTACCAGTTGAGCTTCTGCTGTTGTTGCCGTTATGCTGTTCCCTGCTGCTACCCTGAGGGGGGAGGCGGGAATGCTGATACCATCCGTGTCACTGTCACCGAGTTTAACGGTGTAGCTGAAAGATATCCTCCGGCTTGTGCTGAGATTGGCTGATGAAGCTGAGTACGTCAAGGTTTTGACGGAGCCGCCGATGGACAGTCTCAAATTGACTCTTTCTCCAACCGTTGATCGTACGAATATTCCTTTTGTGAAAAGGACATCTACAGTAATGGTATCGCCCACCACATAGGTCTGGTCGGTGCCGGGATCACTTGTAATGCTGATAGATCGTATGGCGGGTGGCGCTATTGTTGTCACCTCAACCGAAGTTGTGATGTTGTTGTAGGTGGTGTCGGTACTCGATGCGGTGTGGGTGAAGGTGGCGTTGCCATAGCTGCTGTCAGTATCGGCCCGTGCAGTCACGGTTACCGTCTGTGCAGTGCTCCAGTTGACAGGGGTGAACGTCAAACTGGTGGGAGAAACCGACAAATCCGCATCGCCACTGGAGTTCCTGGCAATGGCGACGGTCACATTGGCTGATGGCGCCTGCGCCAGCTTCACCGTGTAGGTGCCTGTGTGACCTGGCCATAATGCCAAGGCTGCACGGCTCACTCGCACATCACTATCCACCTGGATTGTTGTCTGATCCGTCAGCCCGGCATAGGTCAGATCGGCATCCACGTTATTGTCGTCGGCACTATAGATGCGTGAGCCGGATGGCACCTGGATAGGGTCGGGGGGAATGCTGATGCCA
>CBDATE010000027.1:0-3583 GCA_965199815.1 Pseudomonadales bacterium | reverse complement strand
CAGTTCCAGAAAGGCATCCGCTTGAACGAATTCCTCACTCTACGGAACCGAAGACCAATGCTTCGATGCCCTCTGTCAATGGCGCTGGCCCGACGGCTTCGTCTGCCCCCACTGTGGCCATGACCGCTGCTGCCAGTTGAACACCCGCAAGCTCCAGCAGTGCAACCACTGCCACCGCCAGACTTCCATCACCGCCGGCACCCTCTTCGAGGCCACCAAGCTCCCCCTCACCGTGTGGTTTCAGGCCATCGACTTCATGACACAGGACAAGAAAGGATGCTCGGCGATGAAGCTGCACCGCCAACTGGGCATCTCCTGCAACGCCGCATGGCGCATGCGACACAAGCTGATGCAGGTGATGATGGAGCGAGACCGCGAGCACACCCTCACCGAACAGGTCCAGCTCGACGATGCCTGTCTCGGGGGCGAGCGCAGTGGAGGCAAGCGCGGTCGGGGCGCACCCGGCAAAACCCCCTTTGTCGCTGCCGTCGAGACCAGCGAGGAAGGTCACCCGTTGCGCGTGAAGCTGACCGTCGTCGAGGGCTTCCGCCTCACCGAGATCGTCGCTTGGGCGCAGCACCACCTCGATGCCGGCACGCGGGTGCTCTGCGACGGGTTGGCCTGCTTTCAAGGTGTCACCGCCGCGGGCTGCGAGCATGACAGGCGCGTGGTCGGCAGGGGACGCGCCAGCGTCGAGCACCCCGAATTCCGGTGGGTGAACACGATTCTCGGCAACATCGAGAATGCTTTGCGCGGCACCTGCCATGCGGTTCGTCCCAAGTATGCACAGCGTGACTTGTCGGAGCTCGCGTATCGGTTCAATCGTAGCTTCGACCTGCCCGACATGATCCCGAGACTGGTCCATGTGGCGCTGAGGACGCCGCCGATGCCGGAGCGGCTGCTTAAGTTGGACTTAGCTTGAGTGGTAATCAAAAAATATTGACATCAGCGGGTTGGATGATCGAATGGCGGTTCCGCCAAGAGGACCGAAATCATTTCTACCCCAGCGAGTCCGATCGAGCATTTCTCCCTCCTGAAAGACCCCTGACCGCCTTGCCGCCGCCGCAACCATCCTCTCGGAGAAGCCGGCTCCGCCTCGGCGATATCCTTCCGCCGCCCGTATCACATCGTCGGGGGCCTCGACATGAAGCTTTGCGGTCCCGACAAGGTCTGCGAGGAGCTTCGCGATCCGTTCGCGGGAAAAGCCGTAAGCCCGGTCGAGCACCCGCGAGAGCTCTACGGCAACCTCCTTTTGCCGACAAAGCCCGGCCGTTCGGGCGTGAGCTCCCCCAGGAGCGCGCGAGCGGCTGCCGCCTGCCGAGGATCGTCATTGACCAGATATCTCACCAGGACATTAATCATCCTCGCGGTGGTCTCGCTCGGCTTTTCGATCGACCGGGCGCCGGGGCCTGGCCGGCCGGTCCGGTTGAGAGACGCTTTCATCCATCCGCGCGCACTCCGGAACGATGAGACTACAGCCTCCGGATGTCATGAGGCGGATTCAGCCTGCGGACTGTTGCACATGCCGCGAGTGCTTGCTGCCTGGCCTTTCTCGCCGGCACGTCTGCGGGCCAATCGACGATGTTCGCATGCCGTTCCGGTTCGTTATCGTGCTCTACTCGGAGGCCGCATTCTTCGACGTCCGACTCGCTTACGCATCCCCAACCGTAGAGCCGTCGTGCCGATGGGTGCTGCTTCGCTACCATGATACCGAGGCGTCGTATCTCGTCGTCTTCCAGGCCGTCGCTGCGGAACACGGACAGTTGGCGGCGGCGGTTGGGCTCGAACAGCTTCGGTTTCGCCACTGAACCGGCCAACCGTCCGTTTTCCAACGCAAATCTCGCCAAGGCACCGGCCTTCTGCTCGCTATGCCTTGATGCCACCTTCCCTCTGTCCTTGTCGGCGGTGGAATTGGTCGAGACAGAATTGCACGCATGGTGGAAGCACGCCTGTCCATGCCTCTTGACCGTTCAGTCTGGCGTCTCCAAGTAGCCCGGCAAAGGCGATTTGTCCTGCCGGGACAACACTGATGGTCAGCATCAAGTCCTTGTCGATGACCCAGTCGAAGTCCACTTCACCGTGAGGAGTCGCCGCGACATCCGGAATCCTGGCGTAGGTAGGGAACGCGTCGATCAGGCGCTGCGCTGTGGTAGCTGTTTCAGGCGAAAGCGGGAACGCTCCTTCACCATCCCAGTCTTCCGCGCCCGCGCTTTCCAGAAGATCCGATACCTCCTGTTTGAGAGACTCTCGAGCGGCGTATGAAAGTTCGGTCGCCTCATTGCACGGTTGCTCTTGCACCGGGGGTACCGGAAGCATTGGAGGAACGGATAAAGACGTGGTCGTTGCTCTGGACCGTTGGACCTGCGCTACAGACGTACTCTCTTCAACCGGCTCTTCCCGACAAGCCAAAAGATGCGCTGGAATCAATCGGTTGAAGATATATCTCTCGTAGGGCGGGAAGTCCCGAATTGTTGATTCAATTCGATTTCCAAGATCTGTTGGCGGGGACGCCCGGGGGATGTTCAGGTGCAATGCATCTGATCCGGAGAACAGAGGATCCCCAGAATTTTCCGGCAGAGGTATCTCCATGACTCAGGCCCCTACCGTGGCGATCCGGCTGTGGAGCGCGCGAGCGTACTCTCGGATGACGTCCGCTTGATCCAGCTTGGGGCGCAGTAATTCATCTGGTTTCACCTCCTGATGGCCGTTGATGGCGACCCAAAGGTTCTGTCCCTGGGTGCCGACATGAGGTTCAAGGCGGATGTCGTAGCGCACGGAGGCTCGAGTGAACAGGAATCGCATGGGCGATGTCAGCGAGTCCGCCCCGACGAGTTCGAAAGCACGCGGATTCACGAGTTGCCGGCAGAAATCGATCCCACTGACGCCAATTGACTCCGAGTCAAGGACAACTTCGCAATTCAAGCCGATGCCGGACACAGGGACGACGGAACGCACCGTCTCAAGTGTGATGGCGGTCGTAGCGCCCGTCTCGAGCAGCGCATCTGGCAGGATGTCAAGGTCGTCCGTGCACACGATGTCGACACGATCGGGGTTCAGCGCAAACCGGTACTTTCCGGAACGGTAACGTGCCTGCTTGATTGGTCCAACGACCAAGTGGTCTTGGGGATCGATCTCACCGGCAAACAGCGTTCGTTCGTCGAGGAGCGATGGCGGAAACGGGCCACCGGCGAACACGACGCTACTCTGATACGTTAGTGCCATGACAACTATGTCTCCACTTGCACGATCCGCACCATGCCGATCAGCCCCTCGTCCAGGGAACCGGAGCAGACGCCGCCCTGATCTTCGTCGACGCCCGTGTCAGAGAAGGGTAGAGCGGTCGAAAACGGTAGCACCGACGTGCGGGAAGCCACGGCGGCTTGGGCTGGATGAATCGCGTGAGGGGACACGGTCGGATGATCCGCGACCCCCTCAGTAGACATGGATCCCTTCCTCCACTGTGTGGACCTCGGGCTTCGGCCATACATCTCTGGAGCAAAGCTGCCCTCGGTGGCCCACGAGATGGGCACGCGTCAGTAGCTGCCGGGTCATCGCTCAGGGCAACGTGGATCGTGGCGATTGG
>CBDATE010000026.1:0-4408 GCA_965199815.1 Pseudomonadales bacterium | reverse complement strand
TGCTCGAAGCGGCTCCCGCTACGCGATAACCTGTGCGTCGATCAATGGTCTGGCGAGCAGGGAGACAGCGACAAAGCTCACGATTCCGACGATGAGCGCTGCCAGCAAGGCGAGGCCGAGCGGCCGCAGGCCGATCTCTTTCATGCGAGCGAATCTCGTGTTCAATCCGACCGCCGCCATCGCCAGCAAAAGACACATTTCTGCGCTCGTTCGGGTCAGGCCGACGATTGCTTCCCAGATGTCACGGTCAAGCAGACCGAAAGCCGATTCGCCCTGATCGCCCAGGGTGCGAACTCCCGAGAGCAGCGCGAATCCGACGACAAACCAGGGAATCATGGCCAGATATTCGGATGCCCCGAGCGAACTCCCGACCTTGCGCTCGACACCGTAGAGAAAGCCAACGAGCGGAATCAACGCGATCATGCCGAGATTGCGCACCAGCTTGGTCACCGTGGCGGTGTCCAGCGCTGTGGGCGCATCGTATTGCATCTGGTACATGAGGCTCGCGCCGACAACCTGTGCGGTTTCGTGAATCGAGGTGCCGAGGAACAAGCCGACCAGTGCGGGATGCTCGGCAAACGCCATGTGCGCCAACATGGGATACAGCATCATGGCGACTACACCAAACAGCGTGATGCAGCCGACCGCGTAGCTCACTTCTGTGTCCCTGGCACGAATCAACGGTGCGGTGGCGACAATCGCTGTGGCACCGCAGACGCTCGTGCCTATGGCGATCAAACCGCCAAGCTGGCGCGATAGCCCAAGTCTTTGCGAGAGAAAACCGACCAGCAGCAAGGCCAGGGTGACGATGAGCACCACAAAGGGCAGGGCGATGAGGGTGAACTTTCCTGCGCTCAGCAGACTCAATCGAATGCCGAGCAACATGATGCCGATGCGCAAGATGGTGGTCGAACAGAGCGTCAGGCCGACTTGCAGGGAATCCGGCACACGAACGCTGTTACACAGCGCGATGCCGATCAATATAGCCAACATGATCGGGCTGACAGGGCTTTTTTCCAGGCCGGATAATGCGCTGCCGAGCCAGTCGGCGCACAAGATGGCCACAAGTGCGATGCCTGCGGCCAGTGCCAGGCCCGGCCAGCAGGATTTCAGTGCGTCAATCACTTATAAGGATATAACTTTTTTTCACATCTCCTTGCAGTATGAAGCACTTTCGTGCCAAGCGCACGTTCAGTACGTGCGTGAGTAGTGATTCAGGCGCGATTCAGGCAGTCTTGACAAGAATCATTTGCCAAAATCAATCGAGGCACTGGCGAATCGTGCCGGTTGCTTGCCGAGCCCGGCCTGTACGGCTTCCAGTTGATTTGCAGAACCTATGAGCCTGGCTTGTATGGATTGCTCCAGGCCAAGACCTTCGCGCGTACCAAGATGCCAACTGTTCTCGAGGAGTTTCTTGGCACCGCGTATCGCGTCCGGTGATTGACTTGCGATGCGTTTTGCGAGCTCCATCGCGGTCTCGAACGGGGTTTCGCTGATGCGTGTCACCAGCCCGAGGTGTGCAGCTTCAACGCCATTGACAATTCTCGCGGTGAAGGTCAGTTCCTTGGCAACGTCAAGCGAAACCAGTCCACGCAGTGTCTGGGTGATGCCCATGTCCGGAATCAATCCCCAATTGGCCTCGAAGACAGACAGCCTGGCATCAGGTGCCGCGATACGTATGTCGGCACCCAGAGCGACCTGCAATCCGCCTCCGTAGGCCACGCCATGCAAGGCCGCAATCACGGGCACAGGTAACCGTCGCCAGACCAGGGCAGCCTCTTGCCCCTGGTTGGGAACAGTCGGGTCCGAGTTGACTTGAATGGAGCCAGATTCCTCGCCTCTGCCTCCGGCCATGGATTGGAAGGACTCGAAGTCGAGGCCGGCGCAGAAGCCACGACCCTTGCCAGAGAGGACGACAACGCGTGTTTCGGCATCTTGCATGAGGGCTCTGCCAGCTTCAATGATGGCGCGGAATAGCCCCGGGCTGAGTGCGTTGTACTTGTCAGGTCGGTTGAGCCGAACATCGGCAATACCCTGATCAAGAACGGTGGTTACCAGTTGCGTCATGTGGGTATGTTTTCTGTGCATTGCGATTCGGCAGTGTCGCACAACTTGATCAGAACATACCAGGTGGTATTCGCATATTCCTTCTCATTACAATGCGTCCCCGTCATCAGTTGAATTCCGAGGATAAGTTATGAGCGCTGCCAGGGAATTATTGACCGAGCCGGAACGGAAGCCCTACCAACCCGCCTTGCCACTTCGGTTTGGTGAATCCCGGGACACCCCGTTTGTGCCAGCGCGCATACTGAACGAGTTCGTCTATTGCCCGCGCCTGGCATACCTCGAGTGGGTGCAGAAGGAATGGGCGGATTCTTCTGACACGGTCGAGGGACGCAGAACGCATCGCCGGGTTGACAAGAAGGGTGGCAAGCTGCCTTCCCCCGAGGATGAAAGCGCGAACCTGAAGATTGCTCGTAGCGTGGAAATCTCGTCCGGAAAATACCAACTCATCGCCAACATCGATCTGGTGGAGAGCATACAGGGCACTGCGATTCCTGTTGACTACAAGCGCGGCAAGAGGCCTCACACGAGCAAGAGCGCCTACGACCCGGAACGAGTACAACTGTGTGCACAGGGGCTGCTGCTTGAAGAGCGGGGATATGAGTGCACGTACGGATTTCTCTACTTTGCGGGTTCAAGGGAGAAGGTTCGGGTGGACTTTGATGCAGAGCTTCGCGCGCTCACGCGAGATTCTCTCGACCGACTGCGAGGTGTGGTGGATGGCGGGCGCATACCGCCGCCTCTGGAGAACAGTCCCAAGTGTCCGAGGTGCTCGCTTGTGGGCATATGTCTGCCGGATGAAACCAACCTGTTGCGGGCTGCGGAACAGGAAGTGCGTCCGATTGCCGTGCGCCGCACTCACGCATTGCCACTGTACGTTCAGGAAACGAGAGCCAAGGTCTCGTTGAGTGGTGAGCGGCTCGTAGTATCCGTCGCAGATGAGAAACAGGCCGAAGCGCGCCTGGGAGAGACTTCGCAACTGGTTGTCATGGGCAATACCTACGTGACGACTCCGACCATCCATGAGTTGATGCGGCGCGAGATTCCTGTTACCTGGATGTCTTATGGCGGGTGGTTTCTCGGCCATACGGTTGGTGCCGGACATGCCAATGTTGAACTGCGCACGGCGCAGTACCGCGCTTCATTTGATGAGAGGAAGTGCCTGAGCCTGGCGCGAGGGTGGGTGCAGGCGAAGATTCGCAACTCTCGTGTACTGCTGCGAAGAAACTGGCGCGAATCTGTCGACCGGGAATACAAGGAGCAGTTGCTGCTTGACCTGAAGCGCTTGGCCAACCGCGCGGGCAGAGTGCAGGCAATGGATACGTTGCTTGGTATAGAGGGCGCAGCTGCGGCCAGGTATTTTCAGAATTTCAGTCGATTACTGAAGCCGCACGGAGGTGCAAAGTGGTCTTTTGATATGGCGAATCGTAATCGACGTCCACCGACCGATCCGGTGAATGCATTGCTCTCTTTCGGTTATGCCATGCTGACACGCGCGTTTGTGACCGCGCTCTCGGCGACCGGGTGCGATGTGTACCGTGGCTTCTACCATCAACCTCGTTACGGAAGGCCAGCCTTGGCGCTGGATATGATGGAGCCGTTTCGTCCTCTGATTGTCGATTCAGTCGTTATTTCGGTGATCAACAAGGGCGAGATACAGGCGAATGACTTCGTCCGCACACCGGTTGGCATAAATCTGTCGTCAGCTGGTCGCAAGCGATTTATTGCCGCGTTCGAGCGTCGATTGAGTGAAGAAATCACTCACCCGATATTCAATTACAAGATCGAATATCGGCGAATATTCGAGAGCCAGAGCAGGCTGCTGGGGCGATATCTGCTGGGAGAGATTCTCGGTTACCCGAATCTTGTGACCAGATAGCGAGCACGAGGAGTCGGCGAGTTCTGCTCGCCTGCTCCCGTAGCCAGAAACCAGAGAAACTCTGAATATGGCGAGTGACGAGCGAATCTACTTCGTTGTGTACGACATTGCTGACCCCAAGCGTTGGCGTACCGTGTACAAGAAGATGAAAGGCTATGGAGAGTGGGTTCAGCTCAGTGTCTTTCAGTGCCGGTTAAGCAGAACCCGCCATGCGACTCTGGTGTCCGAGTTGAGCGACATCATTGATGAGTCAGAGGACCATATCGTTCTGGTTGATGTTGGACTTGCCGACAAGATCGAGCCAAAGATTGTGTCTCTGGGAAAACGCATATACGAGCCCGTGGAAAGGGAGGCGGTAATCGTTTAAGCTGCTGGCGAGTTGCGAGCATTCTGGTGATGGACATCATCCCGAGGGCTGCTCGCTGCGGTGATTACTCTTTAATAAACAGGTATGTAGGGGCAGGC
>CBDATE010000025.1:0-20128 GCA_965199815.1 Pseudomonadales bacterium | reverse complement strand
CACCCCATCATGTTCACCCGAAAACGACCCCACTCACGCGTTCTTGCGCCACTCCACACGATCTGCCACTGGTTCTCCTTCTTCGTCCGGTGCATCTCCGGGTCACGCTCGCCTCCAAACACGGCCACGACAACCAACCTTCCATCCTCGCCAGAAACCTCTCGCGACGCGTCATCCGCTTCTTCATATCGTACTCAAGCTCCGCACAACTCGATTGAGAGCCCCTGCCCCTGAGCAAGCAACGAGCCATTTGGCAGGATGCCAAGCGCAAGCATCAGCATCAGCGTGAGACTCGGAGTAATAGTGCGTCGCATAGCAAATCCCCCCTGATGGGAAAAGGTTGGTAAGAGACAATATAGCATAATGATATATTATTAGTACAACTTTGCTCTTCGGGTTTGGAAAAATGAGTCGCGATATCAAAACAGCCATGCCGGTGCTCGCCCGCCATCAAGGCGAGTGGAAAGGGGAATATATCTTGCACGCGCCGGATGGTTCAATACTGGACCGGCACGACTCGCATTTGATCTGCCTGTTTCCGCAGTCCGGCGAATTCGATTACCACCAGCAGAACATCTACACCTGGGCTGACGGGCGTGAGGAGCGGCTCGATTTCCCGGCCGTATATCGAGATGGGCGCATCTGGTGGGATACCGAGCGCATCGTGGGGTCCGCCTGGGAGGTGGATGAGCGATCCATGATGCTTACCTGGACGCGCAAGCAACTTCCGGGCAGCTATCTCTACGAGATGATTCAGATCAACCTGGAAAACGACAAGCGAGCGCGCACCTGGCACTGGTTTCAGGAAGATACGCTGGTCAATCGCACCTGTATTCGCGAAACGCGGATTGCCTGAGGTGCCCGAAGGGGCCACATCGCAAGGCTATTCGGATCAGACGGACGGGTTTTCTCACCCGGCTACAGGTGGGCAGCAAACAGGCTGCGCCGTCCAAACGCACCGGCACCCCCTTGATTGCTCCGCCCGATACAACCCGGGGTTTCCTCGCTTGCACTGGAAAACCAACCTCACTCCTTCGCGGCTGGCCCGACCTGCGACCGAAACCTGCAGGCTGAACTGTTCCGCGGCTTCCTGTCCACCTGTGTGTCAGCCTGACCTCCATGTTTCAATTCACGGAATATGACGCTAGGATGTGCCCTGTACTGGCATGAGGGCCTTGCGTGGCGGGACTGACTTTTGCAGAAGAAATTCTCTTGCTGCTTCTTGATGATGAGACGGGCAAGATGGAAAGTGTGCACCCAACGGTCATGGAGATGCTGATGGCGGGTGCCGCCATGATGGATCTCGGTATGCGCGGTCACATAGATTGCGATCTGGAGAAAGTCTTCGTAACGGACGAATCGCCCACCGGCGAAGCCGCGCTGGACCTGGCGTTTCAGGACATACGCAGCGCGGACGAATCACTGCACCCGAGACAATGGATTCAGCGCCTCTCCGACCGCGGACTGGAACTGCGCGATATGGCACTGCACAGGCTCGTGGAGCGCGGTGTCCTGCGCGAAGAGGAAAAGAAGTTCCTGTGGGTGTTCGGGCGGCGCCGCTATCCCGTCGTGGATGACCATGAGGAACGCGAAGTCAAGATGCGCCTGCTCGATGTATTGCTGAGCGACAGCGTCCCGGAGCCTCGCGACATCGTACTCATCTGCCTCGCAGACGCGGTGGACGCATTTCAGTTCATCCTGAGTCCACGCGAGTTGCGCCTCGCCGACAAGCGCATTGCCCAGGTGCGCAAGCTCGACCTCATAGGTCAGGCCATGTCCGAAGAGATTCAACGCACCGTCTTCGATATCGCCGTTGCCGTCTCGCAAGCACATCAACCGCGCTGAACTGCCCGTGCAGCTACCCGCCCGGAATCGGCAGTTTTTCCGGGTAGCGCGCCGCGGCCAGTGCCACCTGCACATCAAGCTCACCCGCATTGACCAGCCGCGCGAGCTCCTGGTCGAGCGTTCTCATGCCACTCGCTGCGCCTGATTGCATGGCGGAATAGATCTGCGCCACGCGATCTTCACGAATGAGGTTGGCGACCGCTCGCGTCACAACGAGAATCTCCAGTGCCGCCACGCGCCCACCCCCAGGCCGGGCAAGCAGCACCTGCGAGATGACCGCACGAAGACTCTCCGACAGCAGCGAACGCACCTGATTGCGCGTATGCGCGGGCGCGGCATCAATAATTCTGTCCACCGTCTTGGCCGCCGATGCCGAGTGCAGTGAGCCGAGCACCAGATGACCGGTTTCGGCTGCGGTCAGGGCCAGGCTGATGGTTTCAAGGTCGCGCAATTCACCTACCAGAATCACATCCGGGTCCTGGCGCAAGGCCGAGCGCAAGGCGCTCGCGAAACTCTCCGAATCGCGCCCGACCTGGCGCTGCGTAACCAGCGCAGACTCGCTCTCATGCACGAATTCGATGGGATCTTCGAGCGTGAGCACATGCACCGAACGAGTGCGATTAATCTCGTGCACCATGGCGGCAAGCGTCGTGCTCTTGCCCGAGCCGGTGGGTCCGGTAACCAGTACCATGCCGCTCGGCAGTTCACAGAAGCGATTCAACACATCCGGCAAGGCAAGCTGCGCCATGCTCGGGGGGCGCGATGATATGGCTCTCAGCGTCAGCCCCAGACCGGACGCAAAGCGAAATGCGTTGGCACGAAATCTGGTACCACTCTCATGACTCAGGGCAAAATCCAGTTCGCCCGCGCTCTCGAGAGAGCTGTTCGGCGCGTCAGGCAACACGCTGGCGAGCATGATCTCGAGCAAGGTTTGCGTGACCGGAGGCATATCGATTACATCGAGCTTGCCGTCAATTCGCAGCACCGGGCTGGCACCGCTCCTGAGGTGCATGTCCGATGCTCCCTTGTCCAGAACCAGTTGCAGCAGGGCGTTGAGCGAATCCCGAGCGCGCGCCCTGGCGGGCAGAACAGTAGAATTGCTTTCCATCGAACCCCTTGTATCAAAGCCAATGTCTATTGACGCTCGCGTCGCCGAGCTTCACCGTCGCCTGTCACCCTATCGCAGCCAGATCCGGGATGCGGGCGACGATTCGCTGAAAATCATCGCCATCTCCAAGACGAGGACACTCGAAGAGGTGCACGCCGCGGCTGCGGCCGGGCTCACGCATTTCGGTGAAAACTATGTGCAGGAAGCTATCGGCAAGATTCTCGCAACGCGAGCTACCGATCTTGTGTGGCACTTCACAGGCCGCATACAGCGCAACAAGGCACGGGATATCGCACAACACTTTCAGTGGATTCACACAGTGGATCGGGTTGAAGTCGCACAGAAACTGAGCCAGTTTCGCGGCGGCGCAGCCCTTGATGTCTGCATTCAGCTCGATGTTGAACGCGGAGAACGTCGCTACGGCATACGCGAGGACGAACTCGCCGCGCTCGTCAGCGTCATGGAGACACTGCCGGGATTGCGATTGCGCGGCCTCATGATCATGCCCGCACCCGGAAAGGATGCCCACGCCTTGCGTCACGCATTCGCCCGCGGCAAGCAGGTATTCGATGCCACCCGAGCGCAGCTGAAGCGCGGCGAAGACTGGGACACCCTGTCCATGGGCATGAGTGATGATTTTGAGCTGGCCCTGCAGGAAGGCTCCAACTGCATACGCATCGGCACCGGGATTTTCGGTCCGAGACGCAGCCTGCCCGAGCGCACAGGTTAGAATTGCGCAACTTCGCTGTACCTGGCCACGACCACAACGCACCAGAATGCCTGACGAACAGACAAGAATCGCGATTATCGGCGGCGGCCACATGGGCAGCAGCATTCTCTCCGGGCTGCTCGACGGCGGCAAGAAAGCCGATCAACTCCTGCTCATCGATCCGAACGAGCCCAAGCGCGAGGCATACCGGAAGCGTGGTGTCACGACATTGCCATCGCCGGATGCCCGCCTCGAAGCAGCAGATCTGGTGCTCTTCGCCGTCAAACCGCAGGCCACTGACACAATGGTTGCCGGTCTGCGCGAGTATCTGCGCGAGCAGCAACTCGTGGTCAGCATCATCGCGGGCATTTCCAGCGAGTCGCTTGCCAGTCTGATTGGCAGGCGCACACCGATCGTGCGCTGTATGCCCAATGTGCCTGTGCTGCACCGGGCAGGTATCACCGGGCTGTATGCCAATCCGCAGGTCAGCGAAGAGCAGCGCGCGCTTGCCGAGGACATCCTGTCTGTGGTCGGAGACACCGAATGGTTCAGCGACGAAGGGCTGATTGATACTGTCACCGCCATATCCGGCTCCGGGCCGGCCTACTTCTTCTATCTCATGGAAATCATGCAGCGAGAAGCCACGCAACTCGGCATGTCGCAAGACGCAGCCTACCGTCTGGTTGCAGCCACGGCCTGGGGCGCGGCTCAGATGGTACGCAATTCGGATACTGATTTCTCACGGCTGCGACGCATGGTGACCTCCCCGAAGGGCACCACCGAAGCCGCCATCATCACCTTCGATCATTCGGGATCCCGCGAAGCCATCGCGAACGGCATTCATCAATCCTGGCAGAGATCCAGGGAATTGGGGAGAGAATTCAATGGGTGACACCCTACTGGGAACCGCCATGCTGCTCTCGGGACTGGTGCTGTATTTTGCTGCGCTGCTCTCGGCAGTGAGATTCCTGTTGCAGGCCGCACGTGTTGATGCCTACAACCCGGTCGCTCAATACGTGATTCGCCTTACCGATCCGGTGCTCGCGCCGCTGCGCATTCTGCTCCCCTCTGGCAGCCGCGTTGATTCGGCTTCCCTGCTGGCCGCATGGGCACTGCAGGTCGCACAGTTGGCTCTGGCCGGGTACGAAGACCTTCAAGTACTGCTGCTTGGCGGACTGGTGCACACGCTGGACCTGTTCGCCAATCTGTTCTTCTTTGCGCTCATCATCGTGGTGGTGATGAGCTTCATCGCGCCTGCCAGCGCCCACCCTGCCACCATGATCCTGCGCCAACTGACGGAGCCGGTGCTCACTCCGGTGCGCAGGGTGGTTCCGCCTGTTGGAGGTCTGGATTTTTCGGTGCTGGTGGTGTTGCTTGCACTCATGATTCTGCGCAGTGGAGTGCTGCCCTGGCTGAGCGCACTCGCTGGTCTCTGATGCAGCGCCTCGATGCCCGTCGAAGCTGCACAGATTGCGAAGACTTCGGTCGGTCTGGTCAGCCCGCAATGTGCGCGCTGGGATGAACCCCTCAGGCTCAGATCAGGGGCATCGCTGCCGGGCTATGAACTGGTGTACGAGACATACGGCGAGCTCCGTCCTGATCGTCGCAACGCGATACTCATCTGCCACGCGCTGTCGGGCAATCATCACGCCGCCGGGTATCATCAGGGAGCGTCGAGACCGGGCTGGTGGGAAACCGCCATTGGCCCCGGCAAACCCATAGATACCAACACCTTCTTCGTTGTCGTCCCGAACAATATCGGCGGCTGCCACGGCAGCACGGGACCGAACTCGACCAACCCGGACACTGGCAAACCCTGGGGAGACGACTTTCCGCAAGTAAGCGTGGAAGATTGGGTGCAATGTCAGGCGGCGCTGGCTGACCGGCTCGGCATCGAGCGCTGGGCGGCGGTCATCGGCGGCAGTCTTGGCGGCATGCAGGCGCTCTACTGGTCGATTGCCTGTCCCGAGCGTATCGCACACGCTGTCGCCATTGCCTCCGCGCCCTGGCTGAGCGCACAAAACATCGCATTCAACGAAATCGCCCGACACGCGATCAGAAGCGACCCGGACTTTCTTGATGGCAGCTTTCTGGAGGCGGGGAAAGTACCGGAGCGTGGGCTCATGCTGGCGCGCATGCTCGGACATGTCACCTACCTCTCGGGGTTTGGCCTCGGCGCACGCTTCGGGCGCGACCTGCGCAGCGGCGATATTGAAGGATGCGGTCCTATCGAGTTTCAGGTGGAGAGCTACCTGCGGCATCAGGGCAAGAGCTTTGCCGGCCGCTTCGATGCCAACAGCTACATGAATATCACGCGGGTACTGGATCTGTTTGACCTTCGCCGCGAGCATGACGGCGACCTGGTGCGCGCCTTCGAACAGGCCAGGTGCCATTTTCTCGTGCTGGCTTTCACATCCGACTGGCGATTCTCTCCGCAGCGCTCGAAGGAAATCGTCGAAGCGCTGGTCTCTGCACGCAAGGGCGTGGTGAGCGCGGTTATCGAAACCCAACACGGCCACGATGCCTTCCTGCTCTCGGAGCCTGCGTATCACAAGCTGCTGAGTGCCTACATGCAGCGCGTGGCACGGGAAACCGCATGACCCCGCTGCGCCCCGACCTGCAGATCATCAGCGAGCTCATCACGCCGGGGGCGCGTGTGCTTGATCTTGGCTGTGGTTCAGGTACTCTGCTCGCACACTTGCAAGCGCACAAGGCAGTCAATGGCTATGGCCTCGAAATTGACCACGACCAGATTCTGGAGTGCATCGCCCGCGGTGTCAATGTCATCGAGCAGGACCTTGACGACGGCTTGTCAGGATTCAGCGACGAGAGTTTCGACTTCGTGATCATGACGGAGACGCTGCAAGCGGTGAAGCGCCCCGACAGGGTCATTGGCGAAATGCTGCGTATTGGCCACCAGGCGGTGGTCACCTTCCCCAATTTCGGGCATCTCGGCTGCCGCCTCCAACTCGCCTTCAAGGGGCGTATGCCGGTCACCAGACAGCTCCCGAATCAATGGTTCAACACACCCAATATTCACGTGTGTACCTTTCGCGACTTCGAACATTTCTGTCGCGCCAATCGGATAGCGATTCACGAACGCTTTGTGGTGGATGATACCTACAGCAACAATTGGCTGGTCAACCGCCTGCCGAACATGTTTGGCATCACCGCCTACTACAGGATTGGCAAGGCATGAGCAGGCGACTGTCAGCTCTCGCGAGCATGCTGGCGTACGCATTCTGCGCCCCGGCGTTCGCCGAACAATACATTCAAATCGGCGACTATCAGGCGCACTACATGATCCTCGATACCCTCAGTCTGGAGCCGCACATTGCCGACACCTACAGCGTTTCGAGAGCGCGCAATCAGTCGCTGCTCACCATCTCGGTGCTGAACAGCGAAGCGGCTTCCGTGCCGGTGGAGATCAGCGGCCAGGCCATCAATCTGCTCGGGATTCAGCGCCCGCTCGATTTCCGGTTGATCACGGCAGACCGCGCTCACTATTCGATTGCATCGATTAC
Organism: Pseudomonadales bacterium; assembly: GCA_965199815.1. GTDB lineage: Bacteria > Pseudomonadota > Gammaproteobacteria > Pseudomonadales > Azotimanducaceae > Azotimanducus. The sequence goes on along the minus strand of CBDATE010000025.1, from coordinate 12,942 downwards.
GCACACCGAGGAAGTCATGCGCTTCGAGCTGCGTATCAAAACGCCTGACGGGCGGGAACAGCCTGTGGAATTCAGGCAAAAGCTCTACCTGGGACTCGAGTAGGGTCGTCAGGAGCACGAGTCGAGACAGGCTGATCCGATGCGTTCACCCATCTGCGAACAATTGGGCATAGAGTTTCCCCTGTTGGCCTTCAGCCACTGCCGGGATGTGGTGGTGGCAGTTTCCAGAGGCGGCGGCATGGGTGTGCTCGGCGCGGCCGGCTATACCCCCGAAGAACTCGAAATCGAACTCGCATGGATTGACGAACGCGTAGCAGGCATGCCCTATGGCGTGGATCTGATCGCTCCGACCAGCATGGCTTCGCGCACATCGCCCTCGACCGATGAACTGAGCGCAAGGGTGCCAGACACGCATCGCAACTACGCCCTCGACATCCTCGGCAAGTACGAGATAGACGGCGCGGATGTCTATCACGGGCGACGCACGGGCGGTCGGGGATTCCTCGATAAAGAAGGTGCGGGCAACATCATCGATGTGGCATTCTCCTTTCCGATCAAGCTGATCGCCAATGCTCTCGGAGTGCCGCCGAAATACATGCTCGAGATGGGCAAGCAGCGCGGCGTGGCCGTTGCTGCGCTGGTGGGCGCGAAGGAACACGCCGTCAAGCAGGTGGCTGCCGGTGTCGATATTCTTGTGGTGGCAGGCACCGAGGCCGGTGGCCATTGCGGAGAGGTATCCACGCTGGTGTTGGTCCCGGAAGTGGTGCGCGCCGTGGCAGGAGCAAACGTATCGATCCTGGCAGCCGGCGGCATTGTCAGTGGGCGCCAGATGGCCGCCTGCATGGCCATGGGAGCGCATGGTGCCTGGACCGCATCCATGTGGCTCACCACCATGGAAGCCGAAACCCCCATGCATATCAAGGAGAAATACGTGGCAGCGACCTCGCGCGAGACGGTGCGCTCGAAGGCGAGAACCGGCAAGTACTCGCGCCAGCTTCGCTCGCCCTGGACAGATGCCTGGGAGGCCGAGAATTCGCCCGATGCCCTGCCCATGCCGCTGCAATCCCTTGTCAGCGAGCCACCGCTCGCCAAGGTCGCCAAGCTCGCCGAAGGTGGGCACGAGGGCGCGCGGCAACTCGCGACATATTTTGTCGGACAGGGAGTCGGGCTGATGGACAGCATTCAATCCACGCGGGATGTGCTGCGCGAGTTCATGCAGGACTACCTCGAAGCCGTGGAGCGGCTGACGCACACTGTCGAAGACTGACCCCCGCAGCAACGGGCGGTCCGGTCTCGCTCACAGGACAGCCTCGAAAAGCGCTTCAGGCCACATTGATATAATCACCGCCTTTGCACGCCGCCCTTCAGAGAGCAGCGTCACTGAAGCCCACGCCCGACCCAAGCCACACACTCCCTCATGCTCGATTCCTCATCCCCGTCGGCATTCTCTTTTGTGAAGATGGAGCACGATGTGCTCGACTTCTGGCAAGAGCGACAGATCTTTCACCAGACCCTGGCCGCAACTTCCGGCAAGAAGCCCTACATCTTCTATGACGGTCCGCCCTTCGCCACCGGCCTGCCACACCACGGGCATCTGGTGTGCTCGACTATCAAGGATGTGATTCCACGCTACTTCACCATGATCGGGCGCCATGTGAACCGGCGCTGGGGGTGGGACTGCCACGGCCTGCCCATCGAACACGAGATCGACAAACGGCTTGGCATGAGCGTGACAGAGGCGGTGGCAACGCTGGGGGTAGCAGGCTACAACGACGAATGTCGCTCAATCGTGCAGCGCTATGCCAACGAGTGGCGCAAGACCATCACGCGCCTCGGGCGATGGGTTGATCTTGATCGTGACTACAAGACCATGGAACCCTGGTACATGGAATCCGTGTGGTGGGTCTTCAAACAGCTCTGGGACAAGGGCACAGTGTACGAAGGCGTGAAGGTCATGCCGATCAGCACAGCGCTCGGCACCGTGCTGGCAAACTTCGAGGCCAACCAGAACTACAAGACGGTCGAGGACCCGGCCATCACGGTGCTCTTCGCACTTGATGACCGGGATGAGTATCTGTCGGTGTGGACGACCACACCCTGGACCTTGCCATCCAATCTCGCCATCTGTGTACACGCCGATATGCGCTATGCCCTGGTGCTCGACAGGGACAGCGGGAAGAAGCTGTGGATGGCCGAATCGCGCATCAAGGCCTACGGCAAGCGCCACGACCTCGAGGTGCTCGGGCACCGGCGCGGCAGTGATTTGGTGGGGCTCCGCTACGCGCCCGTGTTCCCGTACTTCGCAGAAGAGCGCAGCCGTGGTGCATTTTGCGTGGTCGCCGATGACTATGTGTCCGACGATGAGGGTACCGGGCTGGTGCATCAGGCACCGGCATTCGGTGCAGACGATTTCCGCATCCTGAAGCGTGAAGGCATAGATGCCTTCGCCTGTCCCGTTTCCATGCAGGGGGTCTTCAGCGACGAAGTCACCGACTTTGCCGGTCAGCACGTCAAGGATGCCGATGCCGCCATCATCCGCTATCTGAAGCAGCGCGATGTGCTGTTCGATCAGGCCACCCTGCAACACGCCTATCCCTTCTGCTATCGCTCCGAAACGCCACTCATCTATCGCGCCATACCCTCCTGGTATGTGCGCGTGAGCGAGTTTCGCGATGCGCTGGTGAAAGCCAACGAGTCGGTTCGCTGGGTACCGGGACACCTGCAGGAAGGGCGCTTCGGCAACTGGTTGCGGGACGCAGCCGACTGGGCTGTGTCCCGCAACAGGGTGTGGGGGACGCCGTTGCCTGTCTGGAGAAACGATACGAGTGGCGAGACGCGCTGCCTGGGGTCCATCGACGAACTCGCCGAGCTCACCGGAGTAAGAGTCACGGACCTGCATCGGGAACATGTGGACCCCCTGACTTTCGAGATCAAGGGCGAACCCGGCACCTACAGGCGTGTACCGGAGGTGCTTGACTGCTGGTTCGAATCCGGTGCCATGCCCTGTGCCCAGCTGCATTATCCGTTCGAGAACAAGGCCCTGTTCGAGTCCGGCTTTCCGGCGGAATTCATTGCCGAGGGACTCGATCAGACGCGCGGCTGGTTTTACACCCTCATGGTGCTCAGCACCGTCATATTTGGCAAGCCGGCCTTTCGCAACGTGGTGGTGAACGGCCTGGTGCTGGCCGGGGACGGCACCAAGATGTCCAAGAGCAAGGAGAACTTCACGCCACCCGACGATCTGATGGAGACCTATGGTGCCGATGCATTGCGCCTGTATCTGATCAATTCGCCACTGGTGCGTGGAGAGGAGCAGCGATTCGAGGATGACGGGGTGCGCGACATGGTGCGCCGCGTACTGCTGCCCTGGTACAACGCATTCTCCTTCCTTGAAACCTACGCGCGTGTGGATGACTGGTCTCCGGGCAAGGGGATGCATCTTGGCGATAATGCCCTGGACCGCTGGATTCTCTCCCGCCTGCAAACCCTGAAGCGCGCCGTGGAGAGGGAGATGTCGCTGTACCGCCTGTACTCCGTGGTGCCGAGACTGTTCGACTTCATCAGCGATCTGACCAACTGGTACATTCGGCTGAATCGCGCGCGCTTCTGGGCGAGCGATCTTGATGTTGACAAGATTGCCGCCTTCAGTACGCTCTATCGGTGTCTGCAGGAACTCGGACTGGTGATGGCACCGTTCGCGCCGTTTCTCTCGGAGCACCTGCATCGACGACTGGCCTCGCTTGATGGCGCGGAGCCGGAACCGGAAAGCGTACACCTGTGCGCCTACCCGGAGGCAGACCAGACACTGGTGGATGAAGGCCTCGAATCGGCAGTGGAACGCATGCGCCGCATCATATTGCTCGGGCGTCGGCAGAGGGAGCGGGCCGGCATCGGGCTACGCACACCCTTGCGGGAAGCGCGCATCATTCACGCCAACGCCGATCTGCTGGCCGACATTGCCTTGCTCGAACCCTGCATTGCCAGGGAACTGAACGTGAAGTCGGTGGTCTATGACAGCAACGAGGCGGCCTATGTTTCGCTGTACGCCAAGCCGAACTTCTCGCTGCTCGGAAAGCGCCTCGGGGCACGAGTGCGCGATGTGGCGCAAGCGCTCGAGACGCTTGATCGAGCCACCCTGCTCCACTTCGAGGAACACGGCGAGATGGAACTTCTTGGCGAGGTCTTCAGCGCCGACGAGATTCAGATACTGCGCGAACCCGCACCGGAGTCAGGTGCCGAGTCCGACCGGCTCATCACCATCGCGCTTGACTGCACACTTGATGAAGCGCTGCGCAGCGAGGGCTGGGCACGCGAGATCGTGAACCGCATCCAGCGCGCGCGCAAGGCGATTGACCTCGCGGTGAGCGACCGAATCGAGGTCCGCTATCAGGGCGATGCGGCCTTGTGTACGTGCGTTCAGCGTTATCATGACTACATCGCGGGCGAAACCCTGGCGGTCGAGATCAGTGAGGGCGCAGTCGATGCGGAGCCGCAGGTGGCCGAGATAGACGATGCCCGCCTGCATTTTTCCATCAGCAAGGCCGCTTCACCAGCGCCCCGTCATCATGCCCGGACCACTTGACGGTATTCGCATCATCGACCTGACCAGCATGGTGTCGGGTCCCGCCTGCACCATGCTGCTCGCCGATCAGGGCGCGGATGTCATCAAGGTCGAACCGCCGGAGGGTGATCTGGTGCGGCGCATGTCAGCACGTACACACGGCCTCTCAATCGGCTTCATCTCCCTGAATCGTGGCAAACGCTCGCTGGCGCTTGATCTCAAGACATCTGCAGGGCGCGCCGTGCTTGATGATCTCATCCCGACCGCGGATGTCTTCGTACAGAATTTTCGTCCGGGTGCCATTGAACGCATGGGCTTCGGGGAAGCGAGCGTCAGGAAGCTGCGCCCCGATATCATCTATGTCTCCATCAGCGGATTCGGCACCAGCGGACCCTATGCACACAAGCGGGTGTATGACCCGGTGATCCAGGCGCTCTCCGGGCTTGCGGATATTCAGAGCGACAGCGAGACCGGACGGCCGAAAATGGTGCGCACCATCATCCCCGACAAGACCACCGCGCTCACCGCGGCGCAAGCGGTGACTGCCGCCCTGTTCGCGCGTGAACGCACACAGACCGGCCAACATGTACGTATCGCCATGCTTGATGCCATGATTGCCTATCTGTGGCCGGAAGGTCTCGTGGGTCACACGCTGGTCGGCCAGGAAGTGCACGGTGCGCGCGCGCAGTTCGCGCGCGACCTGGTGTTCGAAACCGCAGACGGGTACATCACGGTAGGTGCCGTGTCGGATGTCGAATGGCAGGGCCTGTGCCGCGCCACCGAACGCCCGCAATGGCTGGCGGATGCGCGCTTCAGCACACCCTCGGCGCGCATCAGGCATGCCGCGACGCGCATCACCCTCTTGCAGGAAGTTCTGCGCCACAAGACCTCGGATGCCTGGTTGCACCTGCTTGATGAACATGGCGTACCCTGTGCACCGATTCTGCGCCGCGAGCAGGTGTATGTGCAGGAACAGGTAGTGGCCAACGACCTCATGCGCGAGTTCGACCATCCCGTAGTCGGGCGCGTACGACAGCCGCGTCCCGCTGCCCGCTTCGAGCACACCCCGGAAGCGATTGCCGGACCAGCGCCGAGTCTCGGCGAACACAACGAGGAAATACTGACATCTCTCGGCTACGATGCACAGCGAATCGCGGCTCTCCCCCGGCGCTCGTAACATCATGCAATAGCACATCCCCTTGACCAGAACATCCCCAAGGAGTACCCCGCCATGGCCATGCAACGCACGTCACTCTTGATGTCGAAACTTCTGGAAAACGGTGCGCGCGTGGCCCCCGGCAACGAAATCGTCACCGCCACCGCCAGCGGATGCCGACGTCTCAGCTACGCACAGGTACGAAGCCGTGCACACCAACTCGCGCATGCGCTTGCGAATGCCGGAGTGCGTCCGGGCGACCGGGTTGGCACCTTCATGTGGAACGACCACCGCCATCTCGAGTGCTACCACGCAATCTGCAGCATGGGGGCGGTGCTGCATACCATCAACATACGCCTCGGGCCATCCGACCTTGAATACATCATCAACCATGCCGGAGCCAGCGTGATTATTGTCAGCTCGGATCTCGTCGCGTTGCTTGAACCCATCGCCGCCCGGCTCGAAACGGTGCGCAAGGTAGTGGTGGCTGTCGATGCGGAGCACGAAACCTGGGCCACCAGCCTGCCGGAAGCGGTTGAATACGAAACCTTCATCGCCGGGCAGGCGAGCCACTACGACTGGCCGGATATGGACGAGACCTCGCCGCTTGGCCTCTGCTACACGAGCGGCACCACCGGCGACCCCAAGGGTGTTGAATACGAACACAGATCGCAGTATCTGCACACCCTGACGCAATGCATGACCGATGCCATGTCACTCTCGGCGTGCGACTGCATTCTCGGCATAGTGCCCATGTTCCATGCCATGGGCTGGGGCATTCCCTTCGCCGCTACCATGCTCGGCAGCAAGCAGGTCATGCCGAGCCGCTACATGACCCCCGACAGGTTGTGTCGCCTGATGGCCGAGGAAGAAGTAACCATTTCTGCCGGCGTACCGACCATCTGGCAGGCTGTTCGGGCGACCTGTGAAGCGAACCCCGGGGCCTACGACTTCTCCGCATTGCAGCGCGTGACCTGCGGCGGCTCGGCACCGCCACCATCGCTCATCCAATGGTACTGGGACGAACTCGGCGTGGAGATGATTCAGGGTTGGGGCATGACCGAAACCTCGCCACTGGCCACCCTGTCGCGCTTCTCCATGAAGTATGAGGACAGGCATCTCGGCGATGAGCAGAAATTCGCCAACATGTGCAAGGCGGGCCAGATCATGCCCGGGCTGGAGGTGGAAATCTTTGACGAGTCATTCAATCCCTTGCCACACGACGGCAAGTCGGTGGGCGAGATTCTCATTCGCGGGCCCTGGATCTGTTCCGAGTATTACAAGAACCCGCAGCCCGACAAATTCCATGGCGACTGGCTGATCACCGGCGATGTGGGCATGATCGACGAGGCGCAATACCTGATCATCAACGACCGCTCCAAGGATTTGGTGAAAAGCGGCGGCGAATGGATTTCATCGGTGGATCTCGAGAATCACATTGTCGCTCTCGAGGGCGTGGCGCAGGCATGCGTGGTCGCCATGCCGCATCCGAAATGGGATGAGCGACCGGTCGCCCTGATCGTTTCGCAGACGCAGGATGCCGTCAGTGCGGCCGAGGTGATTGCGCATTGCAGCGCCAAATTCGCCAAATGGCAACTTCCCGACGAGGTGCTCTTTGTGGATGAGGTGCCGCTCACCTCGACGGGCAAGATGGACAAGAAGCGGGTGCGCGCCAACCTGGCAGAGCAAGGCTATCTGCTGCCCGACCTGCGAGGCTGACCGGTACGCTTCTTGCCCGACAAAATTGAAGATGGACACTTCCTGGCGGAGGGTGATGACTGCTCTGATAGACCCATAAAACAAACCTGCAAGGTAGAAAATAGACCCCTTTTTCAGTACTCTGCTGTCATTCACCGGACAGAACACGTACATGGAGCGCAGACAATTCAATCATCTGGAGGCATGGCTGACGGGAGCGCATCGCAAGCCGTTGATTCTGCGCGGGGCACGGCAAGTCGGCAAATCCACCCTCGTCAGACTGTTCGCCGAGCGACAACAGCGGCCGCTGTCAGAAATCAATCTCGAGCGCCACCCGGAACTGGCGCAGGCGTTTCGCCATCGCCGCCCGAGAGAATTGCTCGATCTGTTCGAATCGATGCCTGCTGTCAAGCCGGTCGGCCCGCGGTCACTGCTGTTTCTCGATGAGATTCAGGCGGTGCCGGAAGCCATCCCGGCACTGCGCTACTTTCACGAGGATTTGCCCGAGATTCCTCTGATTGCCGCCGGATCGCTGATGGAATTCGCGCTCTCGGAGCATCGATTCTCGATGCCGGTAGGACGTGTGGAATACCTGCACATGGGACCCATGACCTTCACGGAGTTTCTCGATGCCCTCGATGAGCGCAAGCTGGCGACGCTGGTCCGGGAATTTGATTTTGGCGTTGACATCGACCCGATCGTGCACCAACGGTTGATGGACCTTGTGCGCATCTACTGCTTTGTCGGCGGCATGCCCGAGGCTGTCGATGCCTACGCCCGCTCGCGACATCTGGCTGCCATTTCTCCCATACACCGCACCATCATTGAAACCTGGCGAGAGGATTTCCCCAGGTATGTCGGCTCGCGCAACCTGGCGCGAATGCAGCATGTATTCAACTTTGCGGCGCGCAATGTCGGCAGGAAGGTGAAATACAGCCACTACTCACCACACGACAAGAGTTTGACGATCAAGCAGGACATCGACCTCTTGTGCATGGCGCGGGTGCTGTCAAAGGTCATCCACAGCCATTGCAGCGGGCTTCCATTGCAGGCGGAGCTTGTGGAGAAAGTTTACAAGCCGATTTTTCTCGATGTCGGGCTGATGAACGCCATTTGCGGCCTGGACTGGTGCGCCTTGCAGCAGGCGCAGCACGACCGACTGATCAACGATGGCGCGGTGGCGGAGCAATTCATCGGCCAGCACTTGCTCGAGATCTTGTCCACGACGCTCAATCGTCAGTTGACCTACTGGCTGCGCGAAGGGCGCTCCAACAACGCCGAGGTAGATTATGTGGCTGCGATTCGCAACCGCATCCTGCCCATCGAGGTGAAGGCAGCAGCCAGTGGCAGGCTGAGGTCGCTGCATCAATTCGTGGCGGAGAGGCGTTTACGGTACGCGGTGCGATTCGATGCCGGACTGCCTTCCCGGCAACAGGTCGCCGCGGTTGTAGTACGTGGCGTCAGCAGAACGCGGGTGGACTACACTCTCACATCCCTGCCCCTGTATCTCGTCGAGCGCCTGCCGATGCTCGACTTTGCCGAGGAATAATGCGACCTGTGCGCGTCATATTGCCAGAATGGCTCAAGACCTTGCGGACAGAGGCAGTTGTTCGCCCGGTGCAGCAACATCCCCACACGACATCCCGGGGTCCGCTGGGCCTTACGCCAGAAGAATGTTGGCAAGCCATCGACGGTGGCCAGGCGGACTTCGACGAACCGTGGCATCATCTGTCGGGCGAGGAGCGAGTCCTTCTCTATGCCTACTGGAATCAGTTGGGCCATCTCGAGGAGCTCACGGAAGCGTTCCGCCAGTTATTTGACAAGGCGCAGACGGACAAGCCGTCGATCATCATTGACCTGGGATGCGGCCCCTTCACTGGCGGGCTGGCGCTGGCAGGCGTGTATGGCTCAGACTATGGCTTCAGCTACGCAGGCGTGGACCGCTCGAAGGAGATGCGCAAGTTCGGGAAGCATCTGGCGAAGGCCGCGTCACGCTTCGAACAAGCACCGCCAATCAAGCATACCTGGGTGGCGGATCCGGACTCGGCATCGTGGAATAACCCTCCGGGATGGCATCCTGTTCTGGTCATCGTCTCGTATCTGCTGGCGAGCCCCTCACTGGATGTTCGATCATTGGTTCACAAACTTGACAGGCTATTGTCAAGGATTGGCCGCGGAGAGGTGACTCTTCTGTACACGAACTCTCCGCGTTCGGAAGCCAATCGACTGCTTCCCGACTTCAAGAAAGCGCTTGGGAGTATCGGCTTTGAAGAAAAGGCCGGGGGCGCGGGAGAGATATTGGGCGAGAGGGGCATCCGCACACTCAGTATGTTCTGATCAAGTCCATCCGTGGGCTTGATCAGATTCGCAAATCAGAAGTGCGCTTCTGATTTGCTCGCAGATTCAATGCCTCACGGCACTGAATCTGGCGGCACATCCGTGTGCCGCACGGGAAACTCTGTTATTCAGAGTTTCCCTCACGTACGCCCTGTTCCATCGCCCGCGACAAACGATACTGAAGTCGGGGGAGGGCTAAATGCGCTTGCCGAACTATGACGACCTCTCCGAGGAGCAACTCGGTGTGTACGAGCACCCTCTGGATGAGCCGTTATTTGCGGTCGGCCCACCCGGGTCGGGCAAGACGGTACTGGCCATACAACGCGCACAGATGGTGTCTTACCATCTGGAGTATCAGGGCACTCCGCAAGATGTTCCGGTGATAACGTACAACCGTATGCTGCGACGATTGCTGGAGCTGCTGGTGGAGGAAGATGAGCACATCGCGCCCACAACGTACCACAGCTTCGTATCAAGCCACTACAAGGAAAGTACTGGAGCGTCAGCACCACAATTGCAGCGATATGTTTTTCAGTGGGATGTCATGCTTCGCACACTGTCGCAACGCGGCTTGTCCGGAGACATAGCGCATCTGGTGGTCGATGAGGGACAGGACCTGCCCAAGGGGTTCTTCCAGTACGCCGCCCGAAACGCACAGTTGCTGTCGATATTTGCAGACGACGATCAGGCGCTTGATGAACAGGGCTCCACACTGGAAGATATCACCTCCGCGACTGGATTGGGTGATCCAATACTCTTGAGCAAGAACCATCGCAATGCCAGGGAAGTGGCGAAGCTCGCCGAGCACTTCCACAGTGGTCGCCTCCCCGCCGCAGAAGTGCAGCGAACGAAAATCGGAGAGCTTCCCCGCCTGCTCCAGCGCTCCTTGTCAGACACCAGCAAGCTGATTGCAAACTGGTTCAGGACACGGGGTGGCACGGTAGGCGTTATTGTTGACAGGCAAAATACTGCCAACAAATTGTGCTGGAGAATCAAAAGCCTTTTGCCAGATACCGAGGTGCATGCCTATGCAGGCGACAAGCAAAACGAAAACGAGATAGATGTCCTCGAAGAGGGAGTTACGATACTCAACAAGCGATCGGTAAAGGGTCAGGAGTTTGATACGGTGTTTATTCTCGAACTGGATCAGTTTCTACCCTGCAAAACCGACGCTGACAAGCGGGCGATGTACATGATGTGCACTCGGGCACGCGATCGCCTTTTTCTGGTGCATAGCGACGATCTGTCGAGTGAGGCCGAAAAAGCTCTGCCCAAGCGCGAGAAACTGGAGCGCGGATGAATCAATCGCATCAACAGGGCAGGTTGGAGTTTGATGACGAGCAGATTGTCGAGTCGGAGGCATCTGCGAACTGCCCATTGATCTCTGCTCACAGCAAGCGAGATACGGAACTTTGGCTCGGTATTGCGGTTGGCCATCGTGAGCTGTTCGAGGCGTTGCAGGACGGTTGGCTGCGCCCCCCCACTTCCAACACGGGAAGGGTGCTCGGGGTGGGTGCCTATTGGCGGAATGAGCGTGTGCAGCGCACAACCAACGAAATCGAGGTGCACCTGAAACTGACTTCAATCAGGTTGCCGACCTTGAATGTGGGCGTTTTGCGGGATGGAGCCTGGACGACCATTCCGCTGAGCGATTGTCGCGCCACAGATGCCGCGCTGTTCTGGCCGGGCGTACTGCCCACTTTCGCAATTTCCGGACTGGCGGCGAAGACGGCGGAGCAACGCTCACGATTGCAAGGGATGGCCGGACAGGTCGCCAACATGGATCTTCCCTGCGCTCCGACCGAGATCCAGCAAGACGAAAGTCCTGACTGCATCTATTTCGACCCGCCGTGCGACACTGCTGAAGACAGCGCCCTCGAATTGCATGGACTGGACATCCCGCCGGAGATGGACGCAGCGCAGGGTGCCATGTGCATGGCCCTGTGGGCCGTGCCTTGCATCCCGCCGTGGCTCGATCTTCTGGTCACGAGCCTGTCCGCAAACCCGCGTGAGCACGAGCGGCTGGAATCGCTGACGAAAGCAGTTGATGCCCCTTGGTGGCGGCTACCGCCCTGGGACCCACAACATCGCGAAGCGGTATCGCATGACCTCCCCGCCAAGGACAACGATGAACCGCAAGTGGCGCTCTGGTATGCAGCGGTGCGGGTGTTTGGCTGCCTTCGCACGGACGAACCGGTGTCGCCCTCCGAACTCGCAGTCAACATCGAGAGCATCGCACGAGATTTCGGATGTCCCGAGCCTCTCGCATCAGCCTGGCACACAGCAACGCGCCGGATACTGCGCGGTGAATCCACCATCAGCCTTGGCAACTGGCGGGAGCGGCCGGTGGAGCTGGCCATTCAGCTCGTACTCGCACGGCCAGAGCCGATCAGATTCGAATCCTGGAGCAAGGATATACCCGACTTGCCTCCATCCATCTGGTGGTCGGCGGCGGCGCTGTGCGGTCTGCGTCACGGATATCGTCGTCTGGACAAGCGTTTTCGCGGCACGAGCGATCAGCAGGCGACGGTCGCCATCCATGCCTTGCACACGTCAACTGGCACAGACCTTTCATGGCCATGGCTGAGCGGCGCACCCAGGTGGCACCAGGAATCCGATGGATGTGCGCTGTTGTGGGGTGAACGCGAGATAGTGCGCAAGCGCACTCGGGAACGCGGGAGTATGCCGCCCCCGCACCCATCAGGCAAACCCCCGCCCGGATCAGCCGGGCGCGCAACACATCCGACGATCTCCGGCCTTGTCTATGTGCCTGACTTCGTCGATGCCGCCGAACAAGGTCAACTGCTGCAACTGATCGACGAAAGCAGGTGGAGTAACGAGTTGCAACGACGCGTACAGCACTATGGCTGGAGGTACGACTACAAGAAACGTCAGGTCGATCCATCCATGCACATCGGCGCACTTCCGGATTGGGCACAAAAGCTCGCGCGATGCCTGGTGGATGCCGGGCACCTGTCTGCCTGTCCGGATCAGGTCATAGTCAACGAATACAGAGGTAATCAGGGCATCAGCGCACATGTGGACAGCAGTTCGTTCGAGGACGATATCGCCACCATCAGCCTGTGTGAAGCCTGGGAGATGGAGTTTTCTCGTTGCACCAACCTGCCGAAACCCCTTGCGTGGAGTAAGCACAGCCTGCGGCTTGAAGTCGGCAGCGCCCTCATCATGC
>CBDATE010000024.1:0-596306 GCA_965199815.1 Pseudomonadales bacterium | reverse complement strand
ATCCATCATGTACTGGTCGGCTCATGAGTGGGGTTATTACATGGATCAACCTCCCTTTGGAGCCGAGCCGGGCAGTATCGAAGCCAAGGAGTGGGCGAGCACTTACGGCATCTTCCACTGGGGTTTCTCCGCTTGGGCGCTCTATTGCGTACCGGCTGTTTCCATTGGCTGGGTATTTTGCTCGCGCAGATCCGGCCAACTGCGTTTTTCCACCGGATTGTCGGGATTATTCGGTGAAGGCTTCTCGGGTACCTTGGGTGGTCGCCTGGTAGATGTGTGTTTTATCGTTGGATTGATTGGTGGTACCGGCACTTCTCTGGGGTTTGCTACCCCTTTGCTGACCGCGCTCATCGCTGAACTGGGATGGCTGCCACAGAATTTCTGGTCTGGTTCTCTCGTCTTGCTGGTATGTGCCCTGATTGTCGCCACGAGCGTTTATCTGGGTCTCAATCGCGGAATACGCCGCTTGAGTGAGGTCAATGCCTGGTTGGCTATCGGCTTTTGTCTATTCGTGCTGGTCACCGGTCCAACGGTGTTGATCTTCGAGACCGCCACCAACAATCTTGGTTTGTTGCTGGTCGCTACCGTTCGCATGATGACCTGGACGGAGCCATTCGGTGGCAATGGGTTTGTTGGCGACTGGACGATCTTCTACTGGGCCTGGTGGGTTGCTTACGCGCCCTTCATGGGCCTCTTCGTGGCGCGCATTTCCTATGGCCGCTCGCTGCGCGAACTGGTGTTCGGGATGCTCGGCTGGGGAACTGCCGGCTGTGCGCTGTATTACCTCACGCTCGGCACAAGCGCTATATGGCACGATGCTCAGGGTCTGGCACCGATTCTGGAGAATGTTCGTTCCGGTACACCGTACATAGGTGTCGCTGCCCTGATTGGAGCCATGCCATTGAATTCCCTGCCTTTACTGGTTTTTCTGGTAACCGGCATCATCTTCGTCGCCACCTCGTATGATTCCGCGTCATTCGCCATTGCCTCGGCGGCAACGAGAGATCTGGAGCATGACGAACAGCCCGCCCGCTGGCACCGTATATTCTGGGCATTTGGCGTTATGCTGTTGCCAATCGCCCTGTTGATGATTGTGAATACCGAACTTGACGCTTTGAGAGCGATTCAGTCGCTGGTGCTGGTGGTGGCCTTGCCCATTCTGATCCTGTGCGTTCTATCCTGTGTGAGCCTTGTCAAATCGCTCAACTCGCCTTCCCCGGAGTAACCTCATCTGCGTGACGAGGTGGTGACGTGAGTGTGAGTATTGATGCATCAGGGTGAATGTACGGACTCGACTCGTCCGCTTGTGCCAGTCCACACACATGTACAGCTCGCGCCGGAAAGGGTAGAATGTAAGTTGTTGTCCGTTGAATCGGGATGTGTGCATGTTATTCTGCCTTTCGAACTCGCCCCCCCCCCCCCCCCCCCCCCCCCTCTCAAAGATGTTTACAGCAGCAGGAGCCTGACATGGCGCATCTCCCAGCCCCCATAGCCAAGTGTGCGTTCACCGCCCTGACTCGTCTCTGGCGCGCCCCACGCGTCCCACACGCCCCCGCTGGGCCGACCGCCCAACGAGCCCCGATCACAGCCCTGCTCGCCCTCGTCGTGCTGACCGCGGGCCTCCTGCCGACCGCCGCGCACGCGCAAACGGCACCCACCGTCCAATCAATAAGCATCACCAGCACCCCCGATAGAGGCCAGACCTACGAGTTGGGTGAAGAAATCACGGCCGATGCCACTTTTTCAGGCGAGCTTGAACTTCGTGGAGGTAGCATCTCATTGCGTCTGCAGATCGGCTCCCAGACCAGAACCATGACTTTTGCGTCGCTAGTTATCCGGACTCTCGATAACGGCGATGAAGTGACGCGTCTGAGTTTTGGGTACACCGTCCAGAGTGGTGATCTTGACACCGACGGCATCAGCATTCCCGCCAACCCCTTCACACTGTCACCGGGGGGGATTCTTCGTGATGCCGACAACAACATGGATGCCGATCTCACCTATGCCGGGCTGTCAGATCAGGCAATGTACAAGGTGGATGGTTCTCCCCCCGGCATAGAGGTGAGCAGTGAGGCGTTGGCGGTGGGGGAAGGCGGCGCGGGTACCTACACCGTGAAGCTGAACGAGGCACCTGCAGCGAACGTGACCATCGCCATTACCAAGGAATCCGGTGGCGATGCGGATGTGTCGGTTGCCCCCACCAGTTTGACCTTCACCAGCACCACCTGGGACACTGTGCAGACCGTCACAGTGACGGCGCGTGCGGATACGGACAACAACTACGGCAGCGCCACATTCAAGCACACGGCAAGCAGCACCGATACCGGCTTCGACGATCGCACCGCGTCAGTGGTGGTGCAAGCAGATACGCGATTCCCCAGGATCAGCATCATCCCCATCAACGATCCAGGACAAAGTATCACCCCCCCAGCAACTTCTTTCGGGCGCCCGGGAGGCTACATCAATGTGGACGAGCAAGCCGGCACTGTCGTTGCTGACGTGATCCTGTCGCGGCCCAGCACCAATCCAGTGACAGTGGACTATGCCACGGCCACCATCGCCAGCGATGACCCGGCTCTGTCTCTCCCCGGTACCGGTATTGCCATTGCGGGGGAGGCTTACACGCCTGTATCGGAGACGCTGACATTCGCACCGGGGGATGTGAAGAAGACCATCTCCGTGACCCTTATTGATGATTCCCTGTTTCTGGAACCTGACCGATTTTTCGAGGTCGTGCTGAGCAATCCGTCCTCGGGCACATCCCTCTCCGATACGCAGGGAAAGCTTCTCATTGCCATGAACGAAGGTGACCGTGGGCCGACGATAACGGTGGCGGCAGCGGGTCTGAGCACCACCTCACCGGGGCGGCTGAGCGTGAAAGAAGGCGACAGCGGCACCACGGTGGTCACCTTCACCATGACGCAGAACCAGAGAAGGCTAACCCGAGACAATACTGTCAGTGTACTGGCTGTGGCGAGCGGAACCACCGCCACCGCTGGTTCGGACTTCGCGGCGCTGGACACGAACACTCCGCTTAATTTTGCAGCGGGAGAGGCCTCGAAAACCTTCACGGTGACCATCAACGGCGATACGACAGCTGATGAAGGGGACGAGACCATTGGTATTCAGTTCACGTCGGGCAGCAGCGCTTTCACCAACAGTGGAGGAACAGGTTTTGGCGTAACGATCACCATCCTCGACGACGACGACCCGCCTTCCGCGCCTGCTGCACCTGCATTGACTGCGGGGAACGCCCAGTTGAGTGTGCAGTGGAGTGCGCCGACGGATGACGGCGGGGTTGCCATCACGGATTACGATGTGCGCCACCGGCCAACCACCCCTTCGGATAGCAGCTGGACGGAATTGGCGGACACCACGGACAGCACCGCCACCACGGCCACCATTTCCAGCCTCACCAACGGCACGGTCTATGAAGTGCAGGTGCGGGCGCAGAACGAGAACGGTGCCGGGGACTGGTCGGCTTCGGCAGAGGCGACCCCCTCCACCATGACCCTGAGCTATACGGCCCCGCCCACCACCCTGACGGTGAACACGGCCATCACGGCTCTGACGGCGACCACATCCGGTGTCACCGGCACCATCGCCTACACGGCGAATCCGTCCCTGCCGGCGGGGTTGAGTTTGAACGCCAGCACCGGTGCCATCAGCGGCACACCCACCGCAAAGAGCACCAGTCCGGTGACGGTGACGGTCACAGCGACTGCGGGGAGCACTACGGCCCAGGCCGACATCCTCTTTCCCGCAGTGGCAGGCGAACCCCTGGCCACGCCGGTGGTGACGCTGGATGTTGACAATCGCCAGCTCACCGCCAACTGGGCTGCGGTGACAGGTGTCGGCAACTATGTGTTGCAGTGGAAAGCATCGACGGTGACGGACTGGGCCATGACCGGTGTCACCACAGTCAACGCGGGAGGCTCCAGCTCCACCCGGTACGTGATGCCTTATCTGACCAACGGCACCGCATACGATGTGCGGGTGCAGGCCAGGGCGGCATCCGCCTCGACCACCAGGGCGGACAGCGCCTGGTCGGCGGCGGTATCTGCAACCCCGACAGCGCCCACCCTGAGCATCGCGGTGGTGGAGAATGCCAGTGTCTCGAAGTCACAGCGAAACATTACGATTCAAGAAGATGCAGGCACGGTTGATTTCACGGTCACCCTGTCCGCCGCCAGCACCGGGATGGTGACGGTGGACTACGCCACCGAGGGTATCCCCGATGGCGACCCGCTCATTAGTCGAAATGGTACATCCAGTGCCATCGCCGGAGAGGATTACACGGCCGTCATGGGGACGCTCACCTTTGCGCCGGGCGAGACCAGCAAGACCATCTCGGTGCAGATCCTTGACGATACGGTACATGAGACTGACGACTTCTTCAGGCTTGTACTGAGCAATCCGTCCGCTGCCACCATCGCTGCCAACCGGGGGCGGTTGACTTTGTATATCACCAACGCCGACCCGGTACCGCCCGTGACGGTCACGGCGGAGGGCTTGACCAGCACCGGTTCGCCGGGGGCGACCCGGGCTACCGCGGAAGGGAAGCTGAGCGTGACCGAGGGCGATGCGGATGCTGACATCACCTTCACTTTCACGCAAGCCAGCGCGGTGAGTTGGAGAGACATCGTTATCGGCACCTTCAGAATCGAAGGTGGCACCGGCACTGCCACTGCCGATACGGACTTCGAATCCTTCTCAAACCGGAACTTGAGTATTGCTGCAGGCCAGACGCAGGTCCAAACCACGGTGAAGATCAAGGGCGACACGGATGCCGAGGGCGACGAGATCTTTTATGTTGAATTAAATCGCGGCGACGGCATTGTGACCAATTCCGGCGGAGCACGTTTCCGGATCGAGGTGACCATCCTTGATGACGACGGTGTGCCTGCTGCGCCTGCCGCGCCGCGCCTGGCATCCTCCGCGAGTGGACAGTTGACGGCCAGCTGGCTGCCGCCGACAGATACCGGTGGCGTGGCTATTACCGACTATGATGTGCGCTACCGCGTGAATAGCGGCAGCCCCAAGCCCGACTGGACGGAAGAAGCATCCACCACCGCCGCCAGCACCGCCCTGATGCGGGACATCGGCAGTCTTGTTGGCGGCACCGAGTACGAGGTGCAGGTGCGGGCACAGAACGAGAATGGCGAAGGTGCCTGGTCGCCATCGGCAACGGCCACCCCGTCCACCATGCTCCTGACCTATGCCTCCCAGCCGACGACATTGCGGGTTGGCGACACCATCACCGATATCACGGCGACGGTGACGGGCTTTACAGGTACGCCGACCTACGGGTACGCGGTGACCTCGGGCACCTTGCCGCCGGGGCTGACGTTGAGTTCGACCACGGGCATCATCAGCGGTACGCCGACGACGGCGAATGCGAATCAGGTGATAGTGACCATAACCGTCACTGCGGGCAGTGAGACGGCGAGCACCAACATCGTCTTGCCGACGGTGTTGCCACCGAGCTTGAGCATCATG
Organism: Pseudomonadales bacterium; assembly: GCA_965199815.1. Lineage (GTDB taxonomy): Bacteria > Pseudomonadota > Gammaproteobacteria > Pseudomonadales > Azotimanducaceae > Azotimanducus. The sequence continues at coordinate 590,807 of CBDATE010000024.1, read as the reverse complement.
CCTGCAGGTGGTCAGGGAAATTCACTCACATTCATGTCTGAAAGATACCTCGGGATTCTTGAGGAGATCGGTTCCGGTCAGGTGGTTGCCGAGGTGCGTCTGTCCTCGGCAAGCCTCACGCCGGTGACGGTAGAGTACGTCACCGAGGACCTCCCCGATGACAATCCGTTACTGGCACCCGCGGCCTCTTTCCTGGCCACCGCGGGCGAGGACTACGTGGCGCAGAGTGGCACCTTGACGTTCGCGCCCGGGCAGACCTTGCAGACCATCGCCGTTCCGGTCATTGATGATGACCTTAACGAGACCGACGACGAGTTTTTCAGGGTTCGCCTGAGCAACCCCATGGGGGCCACGCTGCCTTCCGGGATGGATGTGCTCAATATCGGCTTTGCCAACGTCGACTCCTTTCCGCCCGTGACGGTCACGGCGCAGGGTCTGACCGGCACCAGATTGCGCGTAACCGAGGGCGACAGCGGCAACACCGAGGTGACATTCACCTTCACGCAGGCGGTAGCTGTTCGTAATGGTAGCGTGAGTCTCGGCAATGTATTCGCAGGTGGCACTGCTACGATCAATGAAGATTTCACGAGTTTCTCCTCAGGCTCGAGCGGCACTAATATCAGCGCGGGGATGACCACGGCCACCGTCAGGCTCCCGATCATCGGGGACACGACGGATGAGGACGACGAGACCATCTCCATCGAATTTATTCGGACGGACGGCAGCGTATTCACCAATTCCGGTGGAGGAGTTTTTTCTGTGGAGCTCACCATCGTTGATGACGACGGCAAGCCGGCGGCACCGGCGGCACCGGTGCTGGTGCCGAAGGGTGCCGGGCTGGATGTCAGCTGGCTGCCACCGACGGATACCGGTGGCATGGCCATCACGGACTACGATGTGCGCCACGGCATCAAGCCGACCTCGGGAGACCCCGCTACCTGGACGGAGCTGACCGACACCTCCGACAGCACCGCTCTCTCCGCGACCATCTCCGGCCTGACGAACGGCACGACCTACGCGGTGCAGGTGCGGGCGCAGAACGAGAACGGCAACGGTGCCTGGTCGGCATCCGCGACGGCCACCCCGTCCACGATGACCCTGAGCTATACCGCTCCGCCGACCACCCTGACGGTGAACACCCCTATTACGGCCTTGACGGCGACTACATCCGGTGTCAGCGGCACCATCGCGTACACGGTCAGTCCGGCCCTGCCGCCGGGGTTGTCGCTGAACGCGACCAACGGCACCATCTCGGGGACACCGACCACGGTGAGCACGAGCCTGACCAGGGTGACGGTGACCGCGACGGCGGGCAGCAACACGGCGACGGCGGGTCTCATCTTCCCGGCGGTGGACAAGGCCCTGTTGGCGGCACCGGTGAATCTGGTGCAGAAGTTCGGCACCACTCCGAGCAAATCCGGATTCGCGGTGATTTGGGATGCGGTGAGCAACGCAGTGGGTTATACGGTCACCGCAACGTCGGGCTTTGGCAGCACATCGGTGATGGTGGAATCCCCGACCAGGGAGGCGGTGTTCACCGGACTGCGGCCTGGTGTGGACTACACGGTGACGGTGACGGCCACGGGTGATGCCAACTACGCAGACAGTCCGGCATCAACGGCGCTGTCCTTGACCACACTGACCAACAGCGCGCCGAGTATCACGGCCATTGCAGACCAGATGACGACCGTCGGCACCGATCTGCTGGTGAATGTGGATGCCACGGATGCGGATGCGGGCGATACGTTGCAATACCGGGCGACTTCGAGTGATACGACGGTGGCGACGGTGAGTCCGACTTCTCTGACCGATCTTGGTGCCAATAGTCAGGTGACAGTAACGCCGGTGGCTGCGGGCACGGCGAGCATCACGGTGACGGTGCGCGACAGTGTGGTAGCGATGACCGAGCTGTTCAAGGTAACGGTCATGGAAGTGGAGGGCAACAGGCTGGCGACTCCGACGGTGACGCTGATTGTGGGCGACACCTGGTTGCAGGCGATATGGCCCGCCAATATCGGTGCGGTGGCATCGAGCGAGTTGCAGTGGAAGGCATCGTCAGTCACGGGCTGGAGCGGGACGGGCGTGACCACGGTGACGAATACTCCCACTACTCCCGTCAAGCGGACGGGCACGGACATCATTGGCCTGACGACCGGCACGACGTACGAGGTGCGTGTGCGTGACAAGGCAGTCGCGAATAGTCCGGATTTTGTTGACAGCAACTGGTCGAGCGCGGTCAGGGCCACGCCGAAGGGGATACCGGCTCCGACGGGCCTGGTGGTCGAGGACGAAGATGATACGGCGCTAACCCTGCGCTGGACACCGCCCGCGGACACCAGATTCACGGGCTACGAGATCAATCAGGACGATGGCGGCTGGGAGCCACTTGATGCCAGCATGGATAGCACCGATGTCCGCATCACGGGCCTGACCAACGAGCAGAGCTACAGCTTCCAGTTGCGGGCAGTGAGGAACCTTCAGGGTGCTCAGGGTGAGACTCTGGGGGCGGCAAAGATTCTGGGTGCGGCAACGCCTTCCGTGAGCGGAATGCCGGGGACGAGGCCGCGTGCGCCAGAGATGTTGACGGCGGAGTCGGGCGATGGTCAGGTGGTTCTGACCTGGAAGGCACCCTCGTTCGGCGGGACACCGACGGGGTATGAAGTCAGCAGTGACGGCGGAAAAACCTGGACGGCGACCGGCAGCACGGACCTCAGCTACACGGTGATGGGCCTGACAAACGGTCAGGGCTATGTCTTCTTGGTGCGGGGAGTGAACGCGATTGGGACGGGTTCGCCTTCGGCATCGGCCTCTGCGACACCGAGGGGGGTGCCGTCGGCACCCACAGGACTGGCGGCCGCGGCGGGCAACGGCGAGGTGAAGCTGACCTGGACCGCGCACCCGGATGGAGCCAACCAGGTGGAGGGAGTCACCCTGTTGCGGTTCGAGTACACAATTGATAGCGGTACTACCTGGACGCCGATAGAAGGGAACCCCGTGAGCAAGGTCAGCCATGTGGTGACGGGTCTGACGAACGATCAGGAGTACACTTTTCAGTTGCGCTTCGTGAACAGTATCGGGAACAGCGCGGCTTCCAACGAGGCGGAAGCCACGCCGACCGCTACCGGGAACGTGAGGTTCCCGGCACCGGTGACGGGTCTGACGGTCACGGCGACCGCCCAGCGGGAACTGACAGCGACTTGGGTGATGGCGAGCCACGCACCGGGCGGCTACGAGCTGCGCTGGCGCAAGGCGAGTAATTTCAGGGGCTTCGCCGACAGCGACAAGAAGACGCTTGCTGCCACGGATACATCCCACAAGATCACCGGCCTTGACCCTGGGACTGATTACATTGTGGTTATCGTAACCCTGGATTCGTCAAAGGCCGAGGTCTCGGACACGGTTGTTGACAGGAGAGTCGCGACGCTGGGAGCCCCGACCCTGAGCTATCCGACGCTGCCGACGACTCTGCGCGCGGGCGTAGAGTTCGCGACGCTGACCCCGACACCCGCCAACTTCGCAACGGGCTCGACTTACACCTATGCGGTGACGACAGGCGACCTGCCGTCGGGGCTGGCGTTCGACACCAGCACCGGTGCCATCTCCGGTACGCCGGACAGACCGAAGGGTACCCGCACATCGGTGACGGTGACAGTGACCGGCACGACGGGCACGGGGATGAGCATGCAGACCGAGACGGCGACGGCGACGCTGGACTTCCCGCGCATCTTCCGCTTCAAGCTGGCGACTCCGATGGTGACGCTGATTGTGGGCGACACCTGGCTGCAGGCGGTATGGCCTGCCAATATCGGTTTGGTGGAATCGAGCGAGTTGCAGTGGAAGGCATCGTCAGTCACGGGCTGGAGCGGGACGGGCGTGACCACGGTGACGAATACTCCCACTACTCCCGTCGAGCGGACGGGCACGGACATCACTGGCCTGACGACCGGCACGGAGTACGAGGTGCGTGTGCGTGACAAGGCGGTTGCGGGTGATTCGACCTACGTTGACAGCGACTGGTCAAGCGCTGCCAGCGCCACGCCGAAGGGGATACCGGCTCCGACGGGCCTGGTGGTCGAGGACGAAGATGATACGGCGCTAACCCTGCGCTGGACACCGCCCGCGGACACCAGATTCACGGGTTACGAGATCAATCAGGACGAGGGCGGCTGGGAGCCACTCGATGCCAGCATGGATAGCACCGATGTCCGCATCACGGGCCTGACCAACGGGCAGAGCTACAGCTTCCGGCTGCGGGCCGTGAGGGCGGTGGACCGGAGGAACCTGCAGGATGAGGTGGTTGAGACGCTGGGTGCGGCAAAGATTTTGGGTGCGGCAACGCCTTCCGTGAGTGGAATGCCGGGGACGAGGCCGCGCGCGCCAGAGATGTTGACGGCGGAGTCGGGCGATGGTCAGGTGGTTCTGACCTGGAAGGCACCCTCGTTCGGCGCGACACCGACGGGGTATGAAGTCAGCAGTGACGGCGGAAAAACCTGGACGGCGACCGGCAGCACGGACCTCAGCTACACGGTGATGGGCCTGACAAACGGCCAGGGCTATGTCTTTCTGGTGCGGGCAGTGAACGCGATTGGGACGGGTTCGCCTTCGGCATCGGCCTCTGCGACACCGAAGGGGGTACCGTCGGCACCCACGGGACTGGCGGCCGAGGCGGGCAACGGCGAGGTGAAGCTGACCTGGACCGCGCACCCGGACGGAGCCAACCGGGTGGCGGGAGTCACCCTGTTGCGGTTCGAGTACACGACGGATAGCGGTACTAACTGGACGGCGATAGAAGGGAACCCCGTGAGCAAGGTCAGCCATGTGGTGACGGGTCTGACGAACGGTCAGGCGTACACTTTTCAGTTGCGCTTCGTGAACAGTATCGGGAACAGCGCGGCTTCCAAGGCGGTGAGCGCCACGCCGACCGCTTCAGAGGGCAAGTTCCCGGCACCGGTGACGGGTCTGACGGTCACGGCGACCGCCCAGCGGGAACTGACAGCGACTTGGGTGATGGCGAGCCACGCACCGGGCGGCTACGAGCTGCGCTGGCGCAAGGTGAGTGATTTCAGGGGTGCCGACAGCGACAAGAAGGCGCTTGCTGCCACGGATACATCCCACAAGATCACCGGTCTTGACCCTGGGACTGATTACATTGTGACCATCGTAACCCTGGATTCGTCAAAGGCCGAGGTCTCGGACACGGTTGTTGACAGGAGAGTCGCGACGCTCGATGCCCCGACCCTCACCTATCCGGCGCTGCCGACGACTCTGCGCGCAGGCGTAGAGTTCGCGACGCTGACTCCCGCCTCGCTGACCAACTTCACAACAGGCTTGACTTACACCTATGCGGTGACGGCGGGCGACCTGCCGTCGGGGCTGGCGCTCGACACCAGCACCGGTGCCATCTCCGGTACGCCGGACAGACCGAAGGGTACCCGCACATCGGTGACGGTGACAGTGACCGGTACGAAGGGCACGGGGATGAGCATGCAGACCGAGACGGCGACGGCGACGCTGGACTTCCCGCGCATCTTCCGCTTCAGGCTGGCGACACCGACGGTGACGCTGATTGTGGGCGACACCTGGTTGCGGGCGGTATGGCCTGCCAATATCGGTTTGGTGGAATCGAGCGAGTTGCAGTGGAAGGCATCGTCAGTCACATCCTGGACAGCGGCGACGGGCGTGACCACGGTGACGGGTACTTCCGTCAAGCGGACGGGCACGAACATCATTGGCCTGACGACCGGTACGGAGTACGAGGTGCGTGTGCGTGACAAGGCGGTTGCGGGTGATTCGACCCATGTTGACAGCGACTGGTCAAGCGCTGCCAGCGCCACGCCGAAGGGGATACCGGCTCCGACGGGCCTGGTGGTCGAGGACGAAGATGATACGGCGCTAACCCTGCGCTGGACACCGCCCGCGGACACCAGATTCACGGGCTACGAGATCAATCAGGACGAGAGCGGCTGGGAGCCACTCGATGCCAGCATGGATAGCACCGATGTCCGCATCACGGGCCTGACCAACGAGCAGAGCTACAGCTTCCGGTTGCGGGCAGTGAGGGCGGTGGACCGGAGGAACCTGCAGGATGAGGTGGTTGAGACTCTGGGTGCGGCAAAGATTCTGGGGGCGGCAACGCCTTCCGTGAGCGGAATGCCGGGGACGAGGCCGCGCGCGCCAGAGATGTTGATGGCGGAGGCGGGCGATGGTCAGGTGGTTCTGACCTGGAAGGCGCCCTCGTTCGGCGGGACACCGACGGGGTATGAAGTCAGCAGTGACGGCGGAAAAACCTGGACGGCGACCGGCAGCACGGACCTCAGCTACACGGTGATGGGCCTGACAAACGGCCAGGGCTATGTCTTTCTGGTGCGGGCAGTGAACGCGATTGGGACGGGGGCGCCTTCAGGGTCGGCCTCTGCGACACCGAAGGGGGTACCGTCGGCGCCCACGGGACTGGCGGCCGCGGCGGGCAACGGCGAGGTGAAGCTGACCTGGACCGCGCACCCGGACGGAGCCAACCAGGTGGAGGGAGTCACCCTGTTGCGGTTCGAGTACACAAGTGATAGCGGTACTACCTGGACGGCGATAGAAGGGAACCCCACGAGCAAGGTCAGCCATGTGGTGACGGGTCTGACGAACGGTCAGGCGTACAGTTTTCAGTTGCGCGTCGTGAACAGTGTCGGGAACAGCGCGGCTTCCAAGGCGGTGAGCGCCACGCCGACCGCTACCGGGAACGTGAGGTTCCCGGCACCGGTGACGGGTCTGACGGTCACGGCGACCGCCCAGCGGGAACTGACAGCGACTTGGATGGTGGCGAGCCACGCACCGGGCGGCTACGAGCTGCGCTGGCGCAAGGTGAGTGATTTCAGGGGTGCCGACAGCGACAAGAAGGCGCTTGCTGCCGCGGATACATCCCACAAGATCACCGGTCTTGACCCTGGGACTGATTACATTGTGACCATCGTAACCCTGGATTCGAAAGATGCCGAGGTCTCGGACACGGTTGTTGACAGGAGAGTCGCGACGCTCGATGCCCCGACCCTGAGCTACACGGCGGCACCGACGACCATGACGGTGGGGACATCCATCACGGCGTTGACGGCTACCGCGACGGGCTTCACCGGTACGCTTGGCTACTCGGTGACTACGGGCAGCTTGCCTGCCGGGCTGGATATTAGTGCCACCACGGGCGAGATTACCGGTGCACCGACGGCGGCGAGCACGAGCACGACGGATGTGACTGTGACAGCGACTGCGGGCACCGGCACGGATGCGGAGACGGCGACGGCGGACATCACCTTCCCGGCGATTGGCAAGGGGACATTGGCGACACCGGCCAACCTGGCGCTGAAGGCGGATACGCAGAGCAAGACCGGCTTCACGGTGACTTGGACTGCAGTGAAGGGTGCGACGGGCTACACGGCGACGGCTGTACAGGGGAGCAACACCTTCACTGGCACGGTGACCGGCACCGAAGCGACCTTCACCGGGCTGGCGGTGAACACCACCTACACGGTGAGCGTGGTGGCCACGGGCAACACAGCCAACTACGAGAATAGTGTGGCTGCGACGCTGAGTCAGGCGACATCGGACAACTCGGCACCGACGGTAGCGACCGAGATTCCCAACCAGACGGCGACGGTGGGAGTGGCATTCAGCTTCACCCTCCCGGCAGGCACCTTCAGTGACGCGGACAGCGGCGACATGCTGACCTACACGGCCATGCGGACGGACGGGACGACGGACAGCGCGCTCCCGACCTGGCTGAGCTTCACCGCGGGCACGGGTGTCTTCTCCGGTACGCCGACATCGACAGACACCGGAACGCTGATGGTGAAGGTGACGGCGAGCGATGGCACGGCTTCGGTGAGCGATACCTTCGATATTGTGGTGAGCCTGGCCCCTGATCTGGTGTTCACGCCGACTGCGCTGACGGTGGATGAAGGCGGTAGCGGTACCTACACGGTGGCACTGGCGACGCAGCCGAGCGCGACGGTGACGGTGACAGTGGGCGGCACGGCGAGCACCGATGTGACGGTGGATACGGATACCGGCACGACGGGCAATCAGAGCACACTGACCTTCAGCAACAGCAACTGGGACACGGCGCAGACGGTGACGGTGAACGCCGCCGAGGATGCCGATGCGGTTGATGACAGCGTCACGCTGGGGCACACGGCTGCGAACGGAGGCTATGGCTCGGTGAACCGTGACCTGGTGGTGACGGTGGAGGATGACGACACTCCGGGGCTGGTGTTCACGCCGACTGCGTTGACGGTGGATGAGGGCGGTAGCGGTACCTACACGGTGGCGTTGGCGACGCAGCCGAGCGCGACGGTGACGGTGACGGTGACTGGCACGGGTGATGTGAGCGTGTCTCCAACATCGCTGACCTTCAGCAACAGCAATTGGGGCACGGCGCAGACGGTGACGGTGAACGCCGCCGAGGACGCCGATGCCGGGGATGACACGGCTACGATCAGTCACATGGCATCGGGCGGGGACTATGGCTCGGTGACGGGTAGTCTGGTGGTGACGGTTGATGATGACGACAGTCCGGGGCTGGTGTTCACGCCGACTGCGCTGACGGTGGATGAAGGCGGTAGCGGTACCTACACGGTGGCGCTGGCGACGCAACCGAGCGCGACCGTGACGGTGACGGTGACTGGCTCGGGCGATGTGAGCGTGTCTCCAACATCGCTGACCTTCAGCAACAGCAACTGGAGCACGGCGCAGACGGTGACGGTGAGCGCTGCCGAGGATGCCGATACGGCTGATGACAGCGTCACGCTGGGGCACACCGCTGCGAACGGAGGCTATGGCTCTGTGAGCCGTGATCTGGCGGTGACGGTGGATGATGACGACAATCCTGGGCTGGTGTTCACGCCGACTGCGCTGACGGTGGATGAAGGCGGTAGCGGTACCTACACGGTGGCGCTGGCGACGCAGCCGAGCGCGACAGTGACGGTGACGGTGGGCGGCACGGCGAGCACCGATGTGACGGTGGATACGGATACCGGCACGACGGGCAATCAGAGCACACTGACCTTCAGCAACAGCAACTGGGACACGGCGCAAACGGTGACGGTGAGTGCCGCCGAGGACGCCGATGCGATTGATGACAGCGTGACGCTGAGCCACACGGCCGCGAACGGAGGCTATGGCTCGGTGACGGACAATCTGGTGGTGACGGTGGATGATGACGAGAATCTTCTGGGGCTGGTGTTCAGGCCGACTGCGCTGACGGTGGTCGAGGGCAGGAGCGGCACCTATACGGTGAAGTTGGCGACGCAGCCTGCGGGGAATGTGACGGTGACGGTGGACGACACGGCGAGCAGCGAAATATCGGTGGATACGGACTTCACCATGACGGGCGACCAGAACACGATCACGTTTACCACCGATAACTGGTTCATGGAGCGGGTGGTGAGGGTGAATGCCGGCGAGGATGACGATGCGGTTGACGACAGCGTCACGCTGGGGCACACAACGACGGGCTACAGCTCGGTGAGCGGTAATCTGGTGGTGACGGTGGATGACGACGAAATACCGAATCGTGCGCCGAGTATCACGGATATTGCCGGCCGGACGGCGACCTTCGGCACGAATGTGCGGGTGGATGTGGATGCCACGGACGCGGACGATGATTCCCTGCAATATCGGGCATCGTCCGGCGATACGACGGTGGCGACGGTGAGTCCGACCACGCTGACTGCCCACAGCAACACGAGTCAGGTGACAGTGACACCGGTGGGTGCGGGCACGGCGACCATTACGGTGACGGTGAGCGATGGCGAAGAAATGCCGACGGAAACCTTTGATGTGGTGGTGTCGCGCGCGACGCTTGGTATCACGAGGGCGATGTTGGCGCGGGGGAACGGGCAGTTGACACCGAGTTGGGAGGCGGTGACGGGTGCGGCGAGCTACGCGTTGCAATACAAGTTGTCGAGCGTGACGGGCTGGAGCGGGAGCGGAGTGACCACGGTGGATCCGGCGACTTCGGGGACGGCGATAACTGGCCTGACGAATGAGATGGCATACGATGTGCGAGTGCGGGCGAAGGCGGCACCGAGTTCGGCGAGATATGTGGATGGTCGATGGTCGGGCGGGACGCAGGGCATACCGACAGCTACTCAGGTGCCGACGGCGCTCGCTGCATCCTTCCGTGGTAATCCGCCGGATACCAGTCGTTCCGATTTCTACATACCCGGGGAAAGAGTGGATGTGTTGGTGGATATAAACACCAGTCAGTTCGCTATCAGACCCATCGGGGGGACAGTACGTCCGCGTCTGGCGCTGACGGTGGGGAGTGAGACGCGCTACGCCACCTACATGCAATTCAGTTCCAGTGCGAGACAGGTATCGGGTTCGCGCGGTTCGCTGGTGTTCAGATACACCTTCGTGGCGGACGACAGGGATGCGGACGGTATCTCGGTGCCGGAGAACGCCATAGACCTGCCGGCTGGGGTGAGCATTACCGCGCGGGATGATGCGACGCTGGATGCGGAGCTTGAATTTGCTGGTACGGAAGTGGGAGGAGTGAGGTACTGGGTGGCACCTGACTCGACCCGGAAGGTGGATAACACGCCGCTCAAGGCAAGTGGGTTGACGCTGGCGAAGGGCAGTGAGCCGGACAAGGTGGTGGTGACCTGGAACAAGGCTGGGTATGCGCCGAATGGGTACAGTGTGCGCTGGCGCAAGGTGGGCAGTAGTGCGCTGAGTGCGGTGAACAGTGTGGAGGGAACGCCGGTTGCGGATGCTGAAGGGGAGCCGACGGACAAGCTCGGTTACGAGATTACGGGACTGGAATCGAACACTGCCTACTTCGTGCGGCTGGATACGCGCAACGGGGCGGATACCGGAGTGCAGTCAAAGACGAATCTGACGGAGCGCATTACCACAGCAGAGGGGCCGCCGTCGGCACCCGTCACCCCGACGGTGACAGAAGGGGATGCGCAGTTGACGGTGAATTGGAGTGCGCCGACAAACAATGGCGGTTCGGCGATAACCGACTATGACGTGCGCTATCGGCCAAGCACGCCTGCAGACGGGGCCTGGACGAGTCTTGATGATGCCGCTGCCAATGCGACCGATACAAGTACCACGGCGACCATTACCGGGTTGACCGACGGCACGGAGTATGAGGTGCAGGTGCGGGCACAGAACGCCAATGGCGAGGGCTTCTGGTCGGCTTCGGTGCGGGGTACGCCGGGGGGAGTGAGTCTGAGCTATACGGCGGTGCCGACGACCTTGACGGTGGGGACACCCATCACGGCGTTGACGGCGACCGCAACGGGCTTCACCGGCACACTTGGCTACGAGGTGACCACGGGAACCTTGCCGCCGGGCTTGAAGCTGAACAAAGGCACCGGGGCTATCACCGGCGCGCCGAGCACGGCGAGCACGAGTACGACGGATGTGACGGTGACGGCGACTGCGGGCACCGGCACGGATGCTCAGACGGCGACGCGGGGTCTCACCTTCCCGGCGGTAGGCAAGGGGACGCTGGCGACACCGACCGGTCTGGCGCTGAAGGCGAACACGCAGCGCAAGACCGGCTTCACGGTGACTTGGACGGCAGTGGAGAATGCGACCGGTTATACAGCGACGGCTGTACAGGGGAGCAATACCTTCACTGGAGTGGTGGATACGACGGGCAGCAACCCCGAAGCGACCTTCACCGGGCTCGCGGTGGCCACCACCTACACGGTGTCGGTGGTGGCCACGGGCAACGCCAACTACGAGGCCAGTACAGCCGCGACATTGAGTCAGGCGACGGCGGCGAACGCGGCACCGACGGTAGCGAACGCGATTGCCGATCAGACGGCGACGGTGGGAGTGGCGTTCAGCTTCACCCTGCCGACGGGCACCTTCAGTGACGCGGACAGTGGCGACAGTCTCACCTACACGGCCCAGCAGACGGACGGGACGACGGACAGTGCGCTCCCCACTTGGCTGGGCTTCACCGCGGGCACGGGTGTCTTCTCCGGTACGCCGACATCCACGGACACCGGAACGCTGATGGTGAAGGTGACGGCGATCGATGGCACGGATTCGGTGAGCGATACCTTTGACATTGTGGTGAGTGTGGCCCCTGCTCTGGTGTTCACGCCGACTGCACTGACGGTGGATGAGGGCGGTAGCGGTATCTACACAGTGGCGCTGGCGACGCAGCCGAGCGCGACGGTGACGGTGACGGTGGCTGGTTCGGGTGATGTGAGCGTGTCTCCAACATCGCTGACCTTCACCGCAACGACCTGGAGCACGGCGCAGACGGTGACGGCGAGCGCCGCCGAGGATACCGATACGGTTGATGACAGCGTCACGTTGAGCCACACCGCTGCGAACGGAGGCTATGGCTCGGTGACGGGCAGCCTGGTGGTGACGGTGGATGATGACGACCAGAGCCTCACCTACACGGCGGCACCGACAACCATGACGGTGGGAACACCCATCACGGCGTTGACGGCGACCGCGACGGGCTTCACCGGTACGCTTGGCTACTCGGTGACCACGGGCAGCTTGCCCGCCGGGCTGGGGATTAGTGCCACCACGGGTGCTATTACCGGCATGCCGAGCACAGCGAGCACGAGCACGACGACGGTGACGGTGACGGCGACTGCGGGCACCGGCACGGATGCGCAGACGGCAACGGCGGACATCACCTTCCCGGCTGTGAGCAAGGGGACATTGGCGACACCGACCGGTCTGGACGTGAAGGCGAACAGCAAGAGCAAGAGCGGCTTCACGATTACCTGGAATGCGGTGGCGAACGCGGCGGGGTACACGGCGACGGCCAGGGCGAGCAACCAGCCGGATGTCACCGTGACACTGTCAACGGCACCCGCGAATCCCGAGGCGGTGCTCACGGGCCTGGCGGTGAACACCATCTACACGGTGACGGTGATTGCCACGGGTAATGCCAACTACGACAACAGTTCCGTCTCCAACGGGCAGAGCGTGACTACGCTGGCCAACTCGGCACCGACGGTGGCGAACGCGATTGCCGATCAGACGGCGACGGTGAGAGTGGCGTTCTCCTACGCCTTCCCGGCGAACAGCTTCGCTGATACCGACAGTGGCGACACGCTGACCTACACGGCGAGCAAGTCGGACGATATGGCGCTGCCGACCTGGCTGAGCTTTGCCGCTGGTACGCGCACCTTCTCCGGTACGCCGCAATCGACGGACACCGGCACACTGTCGGTGAAGGTGACGGCGAGCGATGGCACGGATTCGGTGAGCGATACCTTTGATATTGTGGTGAGCGTGGCCCCTGCTCTGGTGTTCACGCCGACTGCGCTGACGGTGGATGAGGGCGGTAGCGGTACCTACACGGTGGCGCTGGCGGCGCAGCCGAGCGCGACGGTGACGGTGACGGTGGGCGGCACGGCGAGCAGCGATGTGACGGTGGATACGGATACCGGCACGGCGGGCAATCAGAGTACGCTGACCTTCAGCAACAGCAACTGGGACACGGCGCAGACGGTGACGGTGAGCGCCGCCGAGGATACCGATACGGTTGACGACAGCGTGACGCTGAGCCACACCGCTGCGAACGGAGGCTATGGCTCGGTGACGGGCAATCTGGTGGTGACGGTGGATGATGACGACCAGAGCCTCACCTACACGACGGCACCGACGACCATGACGGTGGGAACACCCATCACGGCGTTGACGGCGACCGCAGCGGGCTTCACAGGTACGCTTGGCTACTCGGTGACCACAGGCAGCTTGCCTGCCGGACTGAGGATGAGTGCCACCACGGGTGCTATCAGCGGTACACCGAGCACAGCGAGCACGAGCACGACGACGGTGACGGTGACGGCGACTGCGGGCACCGGCACGGATGCACAGACAGCAACGGCGGACATCACCTTCCCGGCTGTGAGCAAGGCGACGCTGGCGACACCGACCGGCCTGGCACTGAAGGCGAACACGCAGCGCAAGACCAGCTTCACGGTGACTTGGACGGCAGTGACGAATGCGACGGGTTACACGGCGATGGCTGTACAGGGGAGCAATACCTTCACTGGAGCGGTGACCGGCACCGAAGCGGCCTTCACCGGATTGACGGCGGGCACTACCTACACGGTGAGCGTGGTGGCCACGGGCGACACGGCCAATTACGAGAATAGTTCAGCCGCGACGCTGAGTCAGGCGACGGCGGCGAATGTGGCACCGAGCATTGTGGACATCACCAACAAGACGGCTACCTTCGGGACGAACCTGTTGGTGGATGTAGATGCCACAGACACGAACCCGGAAGACACGCTGCAATATCAGGCATCGTCCAGTGCCGCGGCGGTGGCGACGGTGACTCCGACTTCCCTGACCGATCTTGGTGCCAATAGCCAGGTGACGGTGACACCGGTGGGTGCGGGCACGGCGACTATCACGGTGACGGTGAGCGATGGCACGGCAAGTCCGACGGACACCTTCGTGGTGACGGTGTCGCGTGCACAACTGGGCACACCGGTGGTGACGGTTTCCGCGCAGGATGGGGAGTTGACGGCCAGCTGGTCGGATGTGCCGAACGCGGCGAGTTACGAGGTTGAGTACAAGCAGAGCACATCGGATACCTGGCTGAACAATGACGACGACACGTCACCGGCGGAGATAGACAGTCTGACCAATGGCACGGAATACGATGTGCGTGTGCGGGCGAAGGCGGCATCGAGCTCGACGACCTATGCGGACAGTGCGTGGTCGGAGGTGAAGAAGGGGACACCGACTGCGGTGGTGGAGATGGATGTGGCCCCGAGCTTCGGTAGCGAGACGATTGCGGCGCAGACCTGGACGGTGCGGACTGGTGTGGACCTGACCCTGCCGGCGGCGACGGGCGGTAACGGCACACTGACGTACACACTCATCCCCGACTTGCCAGCAGGCGTGAGCTTCGATGCCGCAACGCGCACGGTGAGTGGCGCACCGACGGCAGTAGCGAGTGCGACGACCTACACCTGGCGGGCTTCGGACAGCGACAGCAACACGGCCAACAGCGACACGGCGGCGCTCACTTTCCAGGTGACGGTAGGCAAGGGTACGCTGGCGACACCGAGCGGCCTGGCGCTGAAGGCGAACACGCTTGCGCAGGCCGGCTTCACGGTGACCTTTGATGTGGTGCCGTTTGCCGGGAGTTACACAGCGACAGCCACGCCGAGCGGCGGGACTGCGGTGAGTGGCACGGTGACTGCGGTCACTGCCGGTCTGGAAGCCTCCTTCACGGGGTTGACGGCGAATACCACCTACAGCGTCTCAATCACGGCCATCGGCAACGCCAATTACAACGACAGCCAGGCCGGGACGGTCAGTGTGACCACGCTGGAAGGGGACACCTCACTCGTCACCCCGACCAAGGTGAACAGCCTGCAAGTAACAGCGGGTGACGGTTCGCTTGAAGTGAACTGGGTGGCGGCGAGCGTTGCTCCGAACGGCTACAGCGTGCGCTGGCGTGAGAGAGGGCCGGGCAGTACGCTCACATCCGTCAACAGGGTGACGGACACTTCCTTCACCATTAGCAATCTGACCAATGGGCAGGAGTATGTGGTGCGTGTGGATACGCGCAATGCGGCGGATACCGGCATACAGACAGGTACGCTGGTGACAACAATCGGTACGCCGGCGGGAACGGACAGCGCGCCCGCCTTTGCGTCCGGCACCACCATCCCCGATCAGGCATGGACAGTGGGTGTGGGTGTTGCTCTCACCTTGCCGGAGGCGACGGGCGGTAACGGGACGCTGAGCTACACGCTCACCCCCGACTTGCCAGTGGGTGTGACGCTCGACACCTCGACGCGCGTGGTCAGTGGGACACCGACGGCGGCGGCGAGTGCGGCGACCTACACCTGGCGGGCTGCGGACAGCGACGGCAACACGGCGAACAGCGACACGGCGGCGCTCAGCTTCGAGTTGACGGTGAGTGCGGTCGCGCCGACCGCGGTGAGCAACCTGCAAGTGGCTGCGCGCGACGCTTCGCTTGAAGTGAGTTGGACGGCAGCGAGCGTGGCTCCGAACGGCTACAGCGTACGCTGGCGCGAGGAAGGGTCGGGCAACGCTCTGTCACCCATCAACGAGGTGGACGGTACTTCCTTCACGATTCCCGATCTGACCAACGGACAGCAGTATGAGGTGCGTGTGGATACGCGCAATGCGGCGGATGACGGTGTGCAGGCAGGTACGGATGTGACCGCAACCGGAACGCCGGTGGAGACGGACAGCGCGCCTGCCTTTGCGTCCGACACCAGCATTCCCGATCAGATCTGGAGGGTGGACACGCCCGTGAATCTCACCTTGCCGGAGGCGACGGGTGGCAACGGGACGCTGAGCTACACGCTCACCCCCGACTTGCCGACAGGAGTGACGCTGGACACCTCGACGCGTGTGGTCAGCGGGACACCGACGGCGACCGCGAGTGCGGCGACCTACACCTGGCGGGTTGCGGACAGTGATTCGAACACGGCGAGCAGCGACACGGCGGAGCTGAACTTCCGGTTGCGTGTTGACGCGAAGAGGAATATACGGTCAACGGGGAGTAGTTTGCCGAGGGTGAATATTGAAGATGCGTCGGCCATGGAGGGGGATGATCTGGTGTTCCGTGTGGTGCTGTCCAAGGCAGTGCAGCATCGGGTGAAGGTGTACTGGGCGACGCGGCCGGGCACGGCGCGGGCGGATCAGGACTTTTGGTCAGCGGTTGGTGCGTTGGTGTTCAAGCCGGGCGTGACGGAGCGCAGGATTCGCGTGGAGACGCTGGATGATGATCACAACGACCCGGGCGAGACGATGCAGGTACGCTTGTCGAGTCCACGCGGCACCTTGATAGGAGACGGTATCGCGACCGGCACGATCAACAACTGGGATGCGCTGCCGGTGGCATGGCTGGCGCGCTTCGGGCGAGCGATGACGGAGCAGGCGCTCGGGGGTGTCGAGCAGCGGTTGACGGCTCCGCGGGAAGCGGGGACGCAGGGCACTGTGGCCGGGATGACGCTTGATTCGCTCGGACTGTTTGCTGACGGGGCGGGTGCCTGGCCGCCTGCCGGGGAGGTCTCGGGAGAAGTTTCAGGGGAGGTCTCAGGGAATGTCTCAGGGAATGTCTCAGGGGGGACGCTTGGCGGCGTGTCCTTCGGCAGCTACTTCAACAGCACCCCGCTTGATGGCTCGCCTGTGTTTGGCGCTGGTGCATCAAGTCAAGGCGGCGTACCCTTCGCAAGCTCACCCTTCGGCGGCGGTCTGCTGACCACGAGCAACTTCACGCACACAGGCGCGATGGATGAATCCGGTGGCAGCCTTGCCTTCTGGGGTCGGGGTGCCCGCGCGGACTTCCGCGGACGCGACGGTCTGGTGAACCTTGATGGCCAGACAGAAACCGCCACTCTGGGAGCGGACTACGCCAGAGATGAGTGGCTGACCGGTGTCATGCTGACGAGCAGTCGCGGCACTGGCGGGTATCAAGGCGTGGCGAGCGGAGAGGTCGAAGTCTCCCTGAACGCAGCGATACCCTATGGGTCCTACCGGTTCTCGGAGCGGCTCGATGTGTGGGGCGCTGTCGGGCGTGGTACGGGGGCACTGACGCTCACGCCGGAGGGTGAGGGCAGCATCGAGGCTGGTCTCGACTGGAGCATGGTGTCGGCTGGGCTGCGCGGCGGGTTGTTCGGGGCAGCGGGATATGGCCCTGCCGTGACGCTGGTATCGGATGTGCTCTGGTCGCGCACCGGGTCGGGTCGAGTGGAAGCGGGTGAGGGGCATTCGAGCTTGGCCTCGTCCGAGGCGGATACTTCGCGGCTGCGGCTGGGTCTCGAAGGGAGCTGGGCACTGACGCTCGGGAATGTCGGTGCGGTGACACCGAAGCTGGAAGCAGGAGTGCGTCATGACGACGGCGATGCCGAGCAAGGCTTCGGAGTGGAAGTTGGCGGCGGTCTGGCGTGGACGCTGCCCGCACTTGGGCTGACCTTTGATGTGTCCGGGCGCACATTGGTGACGCATGAGGATGATGGGCAGGAATCGCACGGGTTCTCGGCGGCGCTGAACTTTGATCCGAGCGCGGCGAGTACGCGCGGCTTCACGCTGAACCTGCGTCAGGACATCGGCGGGCCGTCGAGTGGTGGCGTACAGGCGCTATTCGCCTCGGAGCTTCCCGGTATCGGCGGCATGGGCGGCGGAGCAGCAGGTACGAGTGCTGGCAGTCGCTGGACGCTGGAGACGGCGTATGGACTGGCGGCCTACGGCGACAGGTTCACGCTGAGCCCGAGCTTCGGCCTGACTGCTTCTGATACGTCGGTTGATTTTCATCTCGGCTGGCAACTGGTGCCGGAGCTCAGTGAAGACGCGCTGAATCTCTCGCTGATGTTCAAGGCTACACGCCGTGAGCTGCTTGATGTGGGGACTGCTAGCAGTATTGACGGTATTGGCAGCATCGGCACACCGGAGCAAGACCCCGAGCACGGAGTGCAGATTGAGGTGAGTGCTCGCTGGTAGGCACAACAGGTACACAGCGACAGTTGACCGGTGCCACCGGTGTGTTGTAGTTTTACGCCATGACTGAGCATGAACTGAGCCGTGATCTTGCGGTGCTGGAGGAGCGCATGAAAACCATGCAAGCAGAGTACAAGACCGACATCGCGCGGCTGGCAGAAGACTCTGCCAAGCGCGATGCGGGTCACAAGGCTGACATTGCGCAGTTCGCCAAGGATGCTGACAAGCGCGAAACCCGTCTGTTGCTGACACTGGCGGGGTTGATTGGCGTTGCGACGGCCATTCTGAGTGCCGTAATAGCCGTGGCCGACTGATAGCTTCGGCGTGGCGGCGGTTCGCTTGGCGAGGACGAGGACAAGGAGCATCAGCGTCAGCCCGCACAAGGTCTCAAGCAAGACCCCGAACACGGAGTGCAGATCGAGGTAAGGGAAACTCTGAATAACAGAGTTTCCCGTGCGGCACACGGATGTGCCGCCAGATTCAGTGCCGTAAGGCATTGAATCTGCGAGCAAATCAGAAGCGTACTTCTGATTTGCGAATCTGATCAAGTCCACGGATGGACTTGATCAGAACATACTAAGTGCTCGCTGGTAGGCACAACACGTACACAGCGACAGTTGACCGGTGCCACCGGTGTGTTGTAGTTTTACGCCATGACTGAGCATGAACTGAGCCGTGACCTTGCGGTGCTGGAGGAACGCATGAAAACCATGCAAGCAGAGTACAAGACCGACATCGCGCGGCTGGCAGAAGACTCTGCCAAGCGTGATGCGGAATACAAGACCGACATCGCGCGGCTGGCAGAAGACTCTGCCAAGCGTGATGCGGAATACAAGACCGACATCGCGCGGCTGGCAGAAGACTCTGCCAAGCGCGATGCGGAGTACAAGGCCGATGCTGCCAAGCGCGATGCGGAGTACAAGACCGATGCTGCCAAGCGCGATGCGGAGTACAAGACCGATGCTGCCAAGCGCGATGCGGAATACAAGACCGATGCTGCCAAGCTCGAAACCCGTCTGTTGTTGTCAATGGTGGGGTTGATTGGCGTTGCGACGGCCATTCTGAGTGTCTTGATAGCCGTGGTCGGCTGATAGCTTCGGCGTGGCGGCGGTTCGCTTGGCGAGGACGAGGACAAAGACAAGGAGTGTCAGCGTCAGCCCGCACAAAGTCTCGAGCAAGTCCCCGAACACGGAATACACATCGAGGCGAGTGCTCACCCCTCGGCCTCCTGTCCGGTGAACGAGCACAGGCAGGCATCGGGTAGCAGGTAGCAAGTACAATAACAACCTGTGTAATTGAAAGCTCATTCATCTTGGCCAAGACAAAAGACATCCGCCTGTTCGAGAATAACTTTCTCGAAGCCATGACGCATGTGCATCCCGCAGTGCCACTCTGTCTCTGGGGGCCGGTGGCCCTGGTGCTCATTGTTCGGGGAGCCTGGATACACGGGTACGGGGCAGTGGATCTGGGGCTCATGGTGTTGGCGGCTGCGTTCGCCTGGACCTTCGCCGAGTACGCGATACATCGCTTTGTGTTTCACTTTCCGGCGCGCTCGCGGGTCGGCAAGTATCTGGTGCATCTCTTTCATGGCGTCCACCATGATGCTCCCAATGACCGTACCCGCCTGCTCATGCCCCCGGCAGGAGCAATTCTCATCTTCGGCTGTATCTTCGGTTTCTTCCGGATGCTCCTGCCGCACCCATGGGTTGAGCCTTTCTGCGGATTTTTCATCATCGGCTATCTCTGCTACGACTACACGCACTATGCGGTGCACTTCTGGCCCATGAAGGGGCGTATCGGGCGCTCCATCAAGCGCAACCATCTGCTGCATCATTTCCAGGAATATCAGGCGCGCTTCGGTGTCAGCTCACCCCTGTGGGATTGGGTATTCGGGACGCGAGGCAAGATCAGCGCAGTGACCACATCGAATTGAAGGAGACAGAATATGGCGGTGATCGTGTATGGCACAGGGCAGAGCAGGGCAATTCGCACTCTCTGGATGCTTGAAGAACTTGGCGTTCCCTATGAGCATCGCCCCATTGATTTTCTGGCG
Organism: Pseudomonadales bacterium; assembly: GCA_965199815.1. Lineage (GTDB taxonomy): Bacteria > Pseudomonadota > Gammaproteobacteria > Pseudomonadales > Azotimanducaceae > Azotimanducus. The sequence continues at coordinate 570,286 of CBDATE010000024.1, read as the reverse complement.
AGCACCAGGACACCCGAGTTCCTGGCGGTGAATCCCAACGGGCGAATACCTGCCATCGTCACTGAAGAAGGCGCGCTTCTCTGGGAGAGCATGTCGATCAATCTGTATCTCGCCAAACGCTACGGTGGCGAGCTTGCCTGCGCGAACCCGATGCAGGAAGCACTTGCAACGCAATGGTCCTTCTGGGCCATAACCGAGGTGGAGAAGGATCTTCTCGAGGTGCTTTTCTTCACGCTGGGGCTGATGGAGCATGAGAAAGATATGGCCAGAGCGGCTGAGCATGAGCAGCTCCTCGAACGCCCTCTCAAGGTCCTTGACGCGCATTTGCGCGACAGAAATTATCTGATAAGTGAAAGTTTTACAGTTGCTGATCTGAACGTGGCATCACTGTTCCCCTGGGCCAAAATGGCGAGAATCGACCTGCGCCCCTATCCCGAAATCCATCGCTGGACAGAGGCGTGTCTGAGCCGACCAGCCATGCTTCGGGCGCGCGAGCGACCATGATTCAACAGCAGGCTTGACGTGAATACAGGCGCATCTGTCATCAGGAATATCTTGAAGGCTCGCGGTCGGCTGGCAATTTCGATGCTGATTGTTGGCGTTCTGCTGCCCGGCGTGGTGATGTCATCATTGAACGAGCCTGATCCGTGCTACCGGCAGTCGCAAGGTCCGGGTCTGCTGTCCTTTGACCTCGATTCTGATGGGCGCTTGAGTTCCGACGAGCTCGAAGCGCTCTCCGCAACCCTCGAAACCCTGCACCTTCAGGCGCAAGCCGAGGTGGCGAGCAATAGCGAGGCGGATGTCACGCAGGAACCCGAGCAGTCGCCGCGTACAGCCTGGGGGCTTCTCATCAGAGAAAGCCCGGATGACGTGGCGTTGCAGGACGGCAAGGTCGGCCTTGGTCGTTCCAGAGGCGCTCAGCTGGCGATGACTGAAGATATGGCGAATGAATCTCGCGTGATGTCGGTGAAAGGCGCTGTCCTCAGACCCTTCATGCTTGGCTCCGAGTCCCGCCATTGGCTCCTGCCGAGTGTTCAGATCAACCGCCTGACCAACGAAACCCGACCCGAATCGGAAATCGACTCGGTTACTTTCAGGGTGGGCAGCGAATTCTTCTTTGATACCCGGCAGTTCGGAGTCGACTCGCTCTACCTGCGCGTGAATCCGCTGGTCACGACAAACTTCGGCTTCGATGTCGATGTACGTGCGCTCGAGATGCAGCTCGAACCCGAGTGGGGGAGCAGCGATCTCGGTATCTTCAAGAGGTTTGTGCCCGTTGATGTCAACTGGCGCCTGCTGTTTCAATCCGAGTACGGCGAAGTGAAAGACGCTGGCCAGCGCCTCGATTTGCGCGCTGGCGATCAGTTTGCACGTGCCGGTGCCAAAGTGAACCTTGATTTGAGGCCACGGGAAGGGTGGCTCCTTGATGGGCTTGTCGGTGCTGTGGAATATGAGTGGCATCAGGACCTTGGTGGAGATTTGCGTGCGCGAAAACTCTTCACTATCGGTCTCTCCTACGCACTTGAAGAGCTCGAAGGGGTCACGCTCGAGACTCGCTATATCAAGGGCGATTCCTCGGTAGCACTGGAAAACGAGGAGACCTGGACGGTTGGCTTGGGCATCAAGCTGTAGTCTTACCGGTTCACATCCACCAGTCTGTTTGGGTTAACTGCACAAAGGAGTCAAGTGTGATTGCAGCTCGCGGACTCACGCGCTTTTACGGCGATACTCTGGCCGTGGAGAACGTCAGCTTTTCCGTTTCGCCCGGAGAAATCGTCGGCCTGCTCGGCCATAACGGTGCCGGCAAATCCACCGTCTTGAAACTCATTACCGGGGCTCTGGAGCCCGATCAAGGCACGGTACATCTTGACGGCGAAGCCATGACCCCGGAGGCGCAGGGCATCCGCGCCAGAATCGGATACCTGCCGGAGAACCTGCCCCTGTACACGGAGATGCAGGTGGTGGACTATCTCGATTACATGGCGCGTCTTCAGGGGCTGACGGGAAAGGCGGCACACGAGGCCATCATGCACAGCATGCAGATCACCGAGCTGACCGCGCGAGCCTTCGAGCGTATCGAGCAACTTTCGCGAGGCTTTCGTCAGCGAGTCGGTGTTGCGCAAGCCATATTGCACAACCCCAGATATGTCGTGCTTGATGAGCCCACCAATGGCTTGGACCCGACCCAGACGCTGGCCATGCGCGAACTGCTCGAGCGATTGTCCGAGAACTCGGCGGTGCTGGTTTCCACGCATGTGTTGCAGGAGGTGAACGCAGTGTGTGATCGGGTGTTGATTCTGCGCGCCGGCGAACTGGTCATCGATCAGACACTTGATTCACTGAAGTCGTCCAGTCGCCTGTGGCTCGCAACCACGGCTGGCAAGCGGGACGTGAAGACGGTGCTCGCCCGCTTCGATTGGGTTCGTCAGATCAACGCGGGCGACGATGCGCCGGGCTATTTCCTCGATTTGGCCGATGATTCATTGGTCAATGACCAGGCGAAGCTCGCCGACATGCTGCGCGAACTGGTTTCTGCCGGAGTGCCGGTGAGTCAGATGAGTTCGCAGCGAAGAGACCTGGAAGGCCTGTTCCGTGAAGTGACGGAGGTCGATCATGCAGCCTGAAGCCACATTGCGCATCGCCAGAAAGGAGTTCGCGCTCTATCTCTCCGGTGCGGCCGGATATCTGTTTCTTGCCAGCTTTGTGGGCATCTGCCTGTTCGTGCTTTTTTGGGGAGAAGCCTGGTTTGCGCGCAACATCGCCGATGTTCGCCCACTGTTCGAGTGGATGCCACTGCTGCTGGTGTTCCTGTCGAGTGCCCTGACCATGCGCATGTGGAGCGAGGAGAGGCGCACCGGTACGCTCGAGCATGTGCTCACGGTGCCGACTGGCCTGTGGTCGTTTGTTCTCGGCAAGTTCCTGGCATGCTGGGGTCTGCTTGCGCTCGCTCTCCTGCTGACGCTGCCGCTGCCACTGAGTGTTTCCTTCTGGAGTGGGCTTGATTGGGGGCCGGTGATTGCCGGCTATCTTGCCGCCTTGCTGCTTGGCGGCATGTACCTCGCCATCGGGCTTTTTGTCAGCGCACGCACCAGCAGCCAGATCGTCAGCCTGATTCTGTCCACACTGGTTGCCGGGGCTTTTTACCTCGTCGGGACGGGTCTTTTTACCGATCTGGTGGGCAACCGCCTTGGCGAATGGATGCGCCTGCTCGGTAGTGGTTCGAGATTCGAGAGCATCACCCGCGGAATGATCGATGTGCGTGATCTGGTGTATTCGCTGTCGCTGGCCGCGGCGTTTCTCGTGCTGTGCGTTCATGCATTGGCGGCGCAACGATTTGCCGGCCGCGTCAAGCAGGGGGCACATAATCGTGCGCGCCTGGTCAACGGCCTGTTGATCGCCAATCTGCTGGCGGTGAACCTGTGGTTGCACGGCGTGACTTCAATGCGCGTGGATGTCACTGAAGGTAATCAGTACTCACTCTCCGAGACTACTGAAAGGTATCTGGCCGAGTTGCGGGAACCGCTCCTGATTCGCGGCTACTTCAGCGGCAAGACACATCCCTTGCTGGCACCGCTCGTGCCGCAACTCAGGGATTTGCTGGCCGAGTACGAAGTGGCTGGAGGTGGCCGTGTGCGCGTGGAAATTGTTGATCCCATGCTGGACCCCGAGGCCGAGGACGAGGCCAACAGCAAATACGGCATTCGCTCCGTGCCTTTTCAGGTTGAAGATCGATATCAATCAAGCCTGGTGAATTCCTATTTTGATGTGTTGGTGAGCTATGCGGACGAGTATCAGGTAATCGGGTTCAGCGACCTTATCGAGGTCAAGGTGAGCGGTGAATCCGGGGTCGATGTGCAGCTCCGCAACCCGGAATTCGATGTGACCAGCACGATTCGCAAGGTACTGCTCGACTATCAATCCGGCGGCGATGTGCTTTCCAGCCTCGAATCCGACATTGACTTCGTTGCCTATGCGTCCGCTGACGAATCACTGCCACCCAACCTGGCCGAATACCTGGCGGTGGCGCTTGCAGTCGTGCAGGAGAAGGCCGCGGCATCCGCTGGCAGGCTGCGGGTGACTCGCGTTGATCCCGAAGCCGGCGACGGTAGCCTGGCGGTGCAATTGCGTGACAACTATGGATTCAGTCCCATGCGCGCCAGCCTCTTTGACGATGCCAGCTTCTATTTCTATCTGACCTTGAGTGATGGTCAGATCATTGTTTCGCTGGGCATTCCCGAAACCCTTGATCGCGAGAGTTTCGAGCGTGTGCTCGACAGTGCGCTGAAACGATTCGCAGCGGGCTATCTCAAGTCGATTGCCATCAAGGCCCCCGAACCCCTGCCGCCACAACTTGCGCAACAGGGGATGACCCGCAACACCTATGAACGCCTCTTCGAGCAGCTCAGCACAGGCCTCGAAGTGGTGCGCACAGACCTGGCCGACGGCGTGGCACCGGAAGCGGCCGAAGCGCTGCTCGTGGTGGATCCTGCCTCTCTGGAAGAAACCGAAGTGTTTGCCATGGATCAGTTCCTCATGCGTGGCGGCACGGTGCTGCTGTCACTCGGAGCCTTCGAATCTGCTATCGGCCCGTCGAACCTGTCCGTCACCGAGCGAACCACCGGGCTTGAAGACTGGCTGGCGCATTTCGGGGTTGAAATAGGCAAGTCGCTGGTCATGGACCCGCGCAATTCCGCCTTTCCTGTTCCGGTGACGCGCAATATCGGCGGCTTCTCATTTCAGGAGTTGCAAATGCTTGACTATCCGTACTTTGTCGAGGTGCGCGAGGATGGTCTCAATACGGATTCGCCGATGGTTTCGCAAATCCCGCAGATTTCCATGCCATGGGTGTCGCCGCTTTCGCTGGATGCCGAGGCTCATGCGGAGCGTACGGTTACCGAGTTGCTCGCCAGCTCGCCGGATGCCTGGCTGAGTGCCAGCACCAATGTCACACCGAGATTCTCGGATGGTGCCGTGAGTCCTTTCCAACCGGAGGGAGAGAGGGGGCGGCAGCTTCTCGGTGCGGTCATCAAGGGGCGCTTCAATTCGTTTTTCGCCGGACAGGAATCGCCGCTGTTGCGTGCCGCACTCGAGGCGCAGGCCAGCGAGGACCAGGACGAGGCCCTTGACGCTGGTGATGCCATGGGCGAGAACTCCGCAGGAGAGAGTGCCGCACAGGCTGAGGGTACTGGCGTTGTGACATCGGTCATCGAGCGCTCCCCGGAGTCGGCGCGTCTGATCATATTTGCCTCGAACGAGTTTCTGTCGGATCGCAACCTGCAAATATTGGGTTCTGTCTCCGGCACGATCTATCAGGGTTCCCTGGAACTGGTGCAGAACGCCATCGAGTGGTCACTCGAAGATGCCGGGCTGGCGAGCATTCGCTCGCGCGGGAACTTCAATCGCACCCTGCCGCCATCAACGCGAGATGTACAGATGGGATTCGAGTATATGAATTACGCCTTCGCTCTCCTTGGGCTGGTGCTCGTGTTCGTGTGTTCGCTTGTTGCGAGGAGGCGCAGGCGAACGCGCTATTCGAGCTGGCTCTCGCAGGAGGAACCGTCATGATTCCGCTCACTCGCAAGACTCTGGGGGTGCTTCTTGGTGTGCTTGTGCTTCAGGGGTTGCTGGCGGTAGTGCTGCTGATGCCCAGAGAGCAGAGTACGGAGCCTTTCCTGACCTTTGATGTCGCTGGCATTGATCGCATTCTCGTGTCGGGTGAGAGTTCGAATGAGGAATCCGAAGGCGAATTGCCGACCATCGATCTGACGCGACTCGAACCCGAAGGCGTATCGAATGCATCGGGAGAGAATGGGTCAGGAGATGCAGATGCCTGGGTGATGTCTGGCAATCTGCAGGTCGATTCCGCGCGCGTTGATTCGCTCATGGAAGCCTTGTTCAGCGAGCGTACAAGCTGGCCGGTGGCTTCGACGCAAGAGGCGGCGCGACGATTCGAAGTGACCTCCGGGAAGCATCAACGCAAGCTCGAGTTCCATGCGGGAGATGAGGCTATTGCGACGCTCTATCTGGGGACATCACCGAGTTTCCGGCGCATTCATGCACGAGAAGCGAATTCGGACAGGATCTACGCCATCGAGCTTGCCACCTACGACTTGCCGATGAACAGGGACGATTGGCTGGATAAGTCCCTGCTTCAGGTTGCCGGCAGCCTGAATGCCATGTCCAGACTTGGCGCGTGGGAAGCCGAGCTTGTCGGCGAGGGCGACTGGCGCTTTCGTGATGCATCACTCGAGGCCAATAGCGCCGCACTCTCCGCCATGGCAACGCGATTCGAGACCTTGCGCGTGATGGGGGTGTCCGAGATGCGGCCGGAGCGCGAAGCCGACGTGGAATTCGAGGTGTCAGCTGCCGGGCAGAGCGTAGGGTATGCCTTCTATCGCGTACCCGGGTCGGATGCGGCCGACGCGGATGCAGCATCTGACGAAAGCGCAAACCCTGATGCCGAGACGCAAGATGCGTTGGTGAAGAGTTCGCTGCGGGATGAGTTCTTTCGCATTTCAGGCTATACGCTGGATCAGCTTGCCAAGCCGATTGCAGAGCTTGTGGTGGAGACGAATGAGGACGCTCCACCCGATGATGGGCAGGCAACAGGCCCTGACGAGGATGAAGCCGCCTGAGCCCGTCACCCTCCTGAATTCTGGCTGACTGGTTATTGGCGCGGTGTCCGGGAGAGGCGCTTCTGTTCCGGGCCCTGTGCCCCTTCGCTGTTTCCTGCTGTTCCTGCTGTTCAGCAGTGCCGTACCGGCACTGGCAGAGGCTCGCTCCACCATTCAGTACGAGTATCAGGTGTACTCACGCGGCTTGCTGGCCGGTAACGCCGTGGTGCAGGTGACGCTTGATGGTGACCGTTACGAGATTCGCGGCGATGCCGAGGCGACCGGACTCTTCAAGCTGATTTCTCGCTGGCGAACCTGGCTGTCGGTGGTTGGGCGCAGCGAAGCCGGTCAACCCGTGACCGAGCGGTATGAGCATGTCGAGTCGAAGCGTTCCCGGGTCAAGGAGGTCAAGGTGGCTGACGGGGTGGTGCTGTATGTCAAGGATGGCGAGGAACGAGCGCCGAGTGAAGCCGTGGCGCCGGTAGATCTGTTTTCGCTCATGTTCGTGTCGGGTGAGTGCGAGGAGGAACTGAGGGCGCACACGGGGCGCATGGGGTTTGATCTGCGTCTGGTCAACTGGGATGTGGACCGGTATGGCGAACGCTGTGATTATTCGATCATGGACGATGATGAAGATCACTACGATGCCCAGGTGTGGATTGAAGAAGTGAACGGTGTCAGGGCGCTGAATCGCATCAGGATTGATGGCTATGTGCGCGGCACCTTTCAACTCGACAAGGTCGTCAAACTCGATACATCCCCGCCATCGCAACCGCGATGATCTGCGTGTTCAGGGGAGCATGATGATGGAGCCGGTGGTGCGTCGGGCTTCGAGGGAAACTCTGAATAACAGAGTTTCCCGTGCGGCACATGGATGTGCCGCCAGATTCAGTGCCGTAAGGCATTGAATCTGCGAGCAAATCAGAAGCGTACTTCTGATTTGCGAATCTGATCAAGTCCACGGATGGACTTGATCAGAACATACCGAGATCTCTGTGTACCTGCGGCGCTGCGCTGAGTGGATAGCGGTGGCCGATGTGCGGGCGAATCGTCTTGCGGCCAACCGCATCGAACAGCTTGTCCGCGAGCGCCAGGAGTTCTGTACGCGTACTTGTGTAGCTCGCCAGGGTGCTGCGCGTGAAGAACAGTGAACCGCGGCGCATCAGATCAAACGCATCAATGGGCGGCGGCGGCCCGGAGGCGTTACCGAAAGATACAAACAGACCGCGCTCTGCCAGGCTGTCGAGTGTACCCTGATACGTGGTGAGGCCGACCGAATCGTAGGCGACATCCACGCCCCTTCCATCCGTCAGCGCACGTACGCGCTTCGCGACATCCTCCTCTCGATAGAGAATGACCTCGTCACAACCGTTCGCGCGCGCCAGCTGCGCCTTGTGCTCGCTGCCGACGGTGCCGATGATGCGCGCGCCTGTTGACTTGGCCCACTGGCAGAAGATCAGGCCAACGCCGCCAGCGGCCGCATGCAGGAGCAGGGTATGGGATGCGTTGAGCGCAAAGGTGTTGAATATGAGGTAGGCAACGGTCAAGCCCTTGAGCAGCACAGCGGCACCCACTTCGTCGCTGATGTGTGCAGGCAGCGGTATGAGGTTCGCTGCGTCCATGAGTCTTGCTTCAGCGTAGCTGCCGGGCGCACCCAGGCAGTAGCCGACACGGTCACCCACGGAGAACTCGCGCACCTCATCGCCACAAGCCTCGACAACGCCGACACCTTCGGCACCAATGCCGCTTGGCAGGGATACTCGATACAGGCCTTTGCGGATGTAGGTGTCGATGAAGTTGACACCTGTGGCTGTGTGGCGCACGAGGACTTGCCCGCCAACGGGCGAGAGCTCATGCTGCGCCCATTGCAAGGCATCCGCGCCGCCCGGGCGCGTGATCTGCCAGTTTCCGGTTTTCATGATGTTGGGTGCTGCTCGAAGAGGCAGTATGATGCGTGTAGATGTACAAGAGCGGGAGGAAGATGTGCACAGTAACGAGAGGGAGGCTCTCACGGCAAGTGATGTGCCTCGTCACAATTGGACGAGAGACGAAATCCGGGAGGTTTACGAGCAACCGCTCGATATGCTGGTGGGACAGGCGCTGCATGTAAAGCGCGCGAACTGGGCTGATGGCCAGTTGCAGAAGAGCCAGCTCCTGTCGATCAAGACTGGCGGCTGCCCGGAAGACTGCGGCTACTGCAGCCAGTCGGTACACTTTGACACGGGCGTGGAGGCGGAGAAATTGATGCCGCTCCACGAAGTGGTTGCTGCCGCCAGACGCGCCAGGGCAGGCGGGGCGGACAGGTTTTGCATGGGGGCAGGCTGGCGCTCATTGAAAGACCGTGATGTGGCCAGAATAGCAGCCATGATCTCGGCGGTGAAAGCCGAAGGACTCGAAACCTGCGTCACGCTGGGTATGCTTGCAGACGGCCAGGCTGAAGCGCTGAAGGAAGCTGGCCTCGATTATTACAACCACAATCTCGACACATCGCCGGAATACTATGCCAGCGTCGTCACAACGCGCACATACGACGACCGCCTCGATACGCTCGCCAGGGTGCGCAAGGCGGGCATCAAACTCTGTGTGGGGGGCATTCTCGGGATGGGTGAGGGGCGAGCGGATCGGATCGGGCTCATCCACGAGCTCGCGAAACTGAATCCGCACCCGGAAAGTGTGCCGATCAATATGCTGGTGCCCATCAAGGGCACACCGCTTGGCAGAAGCCCGGCGGTTGGCATTACCGAAATGGCGCGCGCGATTGCCACTTGTCGGATTGTTTTTCCCGAAAGCTGGGTACGCCTGTCGGCGGGTCGGGAGGGCATGAGCGAAGGCGAGCAGGCATTGCTGCTGCTGGCCGGGGCGAACTCCATCTTTGTCGGCGACCGTCTGCTCACCACAGATAATCCCGGCCGGGACCGCGACCAGGCATTGCTTGATGCCGTTGGATTCAAGGCCGGGAGCCATGCGACGATGCCGTCCGCCTCGCGGCGGGACCTGATCAACCTGCACAACGCCTGAATCGCACATCCGCACCCGTGCGAGCGAGCATCCCGGAGCTCGGGCGGGCAGCGGGCACCGAGATGCGCGTGTGATCCGGGCGCGTAGTCTCTCGCCGGGTGCGTAAAATAACCCCCTGCGTTATCCGTCACGAATAATCCAATCTGTGAATATCTTTTCGCCGCCTCTGCCGCCCGCTCCCGGCGCGCGCGTGAGCTGGGGTGGTTTGCCAACCGGTTCGGAAGCTCTGGCCATCGCGCAGGCCGCCAGTCGATACGCTGGCACAACGCTCGTGGTGGCGGCGGATGCGAATCGCGCCTGGCATCTCGAGCAGGCTATTCGCTTCTTTGCTTGCGACCTCGAGCAGGCACCACCAGTGCGCAGTTTCCCGGACTGGGAAGTGCTTGCATACGATGTCTTTTCTCCGGACCCGGATATCACCTCGCGTCGCCTCCAGGCGCTTCACGCACTGCGCTGCGGACATCGGATGCTGCTGGTCACCACGGTGAGTGCACTCATGCAGCGATTGCCACCGAGGGCGTATCTTGATGGTCGTATGTTGTCTCTGGCTGTGGGAGAGCGGCTGCATACCGAGCAATTTCGGCAAAAACTCATTGATGCCGGTTATTCGAAGGTGTCAAACGTGCGAGAGCAGGGAGAATTTGCTGTTCGCGGGTCGCTCTTCGATTTCCATGCCTTGGGCGCAGATACCGCCTATCGGGTCGATCTGCTTGATGACGAGGTGGCGGATATTCGTCAGTTCGACCCCGAGAGTCAGCGCACCACGGGCCGTGTTGATGCGGTTGAAATGGTTCCAGCGCGTGAGTTTCCTCTGGACTCGGACGCTATCGCCTGTTTTCGTCGTCAATGGCATGAACGCTTCGATGTAGATGTACGGCGCTGCCCGGTGTACCGGGAAGTCTGCGATGGGCACACGCCGCCCGGGATAGAGTTCTATCTTCCGCTCTTCTTCACCGAGCTGGAATGTCTTCTCGATTACCTGAAGCCGGACAGTCTGGTGGTGACCGATCAGGACACCCACCTGTCCGCCGAGCAGGTGCAGCTCGACATCAGGAAGCGCCACGAATCACTCGCACATGATCTTGAACGCCCGGTGTTGCCATATCAGGCGCTGTTTCTCGAGGTGCCGAAGCTCTTCCAGCGTCTCAAGGCGTTTGCCGAGGTGCGTATCGGGGGGCCACGCAATATTCACGTGCTTGATACGCACGAGTTACCGGATGTGCGGGCTGATGTCGGCGCTGCTGAACCTGCGCGTCGATTGCAGCAATATGTGCACAGCCTCCCGGACATGCGCGTCCTGTTTGTCGCTGAATCTGCCGGGCGCCGTGAGGTGTTGCTGCGTTTTCTGGAGCGTGCCGATATTCGCGCCGAGTCGTGCGCGTCATTTCCCGGGTTCCTGCAATCAGGGCAGCGCTTTTGCTGTGCGATCGGGCACCTCGAAGCGGGTCTGGCCAGCACCGAGTTTGCCATCATTCACGAGGATCAACTGTTTCGTGATGATGGCCGCATCATGCGTCGGCGCGCGACCCGTACGCGGCAAATCGATCCCGATCAGATCATTCACAACCTGACCGAGTTGCATATCGGGGCACCGATTGTGCATGTATCACACGGTGTCGGGCGCTACCTCGGGCTGACCACCATGGAGTCTCGGGGGCAACCCGGCGAATACCTCATCATCGAGTATGCTGAAGGGGCGATTCTGTATCTGCCCGTCACCTCGCTGGAATTGGTATCACGCTATTCGGGGGGCGATGCCGAGCACGCGCCGCTGCACCGGCTCGGCTCCGATCAGTGGCAAAAGACCAAACGTCGCGCCGCCATTCGTATCAGGGATATGGCTGCCGAACTCCTGGACCTCTATGCCAGACGCGAGCTCAAGGCGGGTGAAGCGCTTGTCGGGGCACCCGAGGTCATGGCCGAGCTTGCGGCCTCCTTTCCCTGGACGCTTACCAGTGATCAGGAAAAAGCCATCAACGAGACGCTTGCAGACCTCGCCTCGGAGAAGCCTGCAGATCGCCTGGTGTGCGGTGATGTGGGATTCGGCAAGACCGAGGTCGCCGTGCGTGCCGCCTGTCAGGCAGCCCTCTCAGGCCGACAGACTGTGGTTCTCGTGCCGACAACGCTGCTTGCCGGGCAGCATATCGAGACCTTTCGTGAGCGGTTGCTGGATTCAGGGGTAACCCTGGATACGGTGTCGCGACTGCGTACGGATGCCGAGGTGCGGGCACTCAAGCAAGAGGTGGCTGCGGGGCGTCCTGATGTGCTCATAGGTACGCATCTGGTGCTCGGTGCCGGGTGGAAATTCGCGCGTCTCGGCTTGGTAATCATCGACGAAGAGCATCGTTTTGGTGTGCGTCAGAAGGAAGCATTGCGTCGCTTGCGCGCCGATGTGAATGTTCTGTCCATGACCGCGACACCCATTCCACGCACCCTGAATCTGGCGCTCAACGGGATACGCGATCTTTCCATCATCGCGACTGCACCCGAACACAGGCTGCCGGTACGCACCTTCGTGCGTCAGGACGACAGGCGCCTGGTGCAGGAAGCAATCCGGCGTGAGCTCGGGCGTGGCGGGCAAGTCTTCTACCTGCACAACGAAGTGCGTACCATCGAGCAGGCCGCACTTGAAGTCTCGAAACTGGTGCCGGAAGCCCACATAGGTATAGGGCATGGGCAGATGCCGAGGCATGAGCTTGAACGCAGCATGCGCGAATTCGCACATCGACAAACCAACCTGCTCGTCTGCACCACCATCATAGAATCCGGGATAGATATCCCCAATGCCAACACCATCATTATCGAGCGTGCTGACCGACTCGGACTGGCTGAATTGCATCAGCTGCGCGGTCGCGTCGGACGCTCGAATCGTCAGGCCTACGCCTACCTCCTGACCCCGCACCCGAAATCCATGACCAGAGATGCCCAGAAGCGTCTCGAGGCGATTCGCGATGCGGGAGAACTGGGCATCGGGTTCTCACTCGCCACCCAGGACCTCGAAATCCGTGGCACGGGAGAATTGCTCGGCAAGGATCAATCCGGGCAGATCGAGTCGCTCGGGTTTCAGATGTACCTCGACATGCTGTCCGATGCGGTTGATGCGCTGCGCAGCGGTCGTGTGCCCGAGATTGACCAGCCGGTTGATTTTGCTGACGAAGTACTGCTTGGCGATGCAACGCTCATTCCGGATGACTACCTGCCGGATGTGCATCAGCGCCTGATACTCTACAAGCGCATCGCCAGCCAGGCGAACAAATCCGATCTTGAAGATTTGCGTGGCGAGGTGCGCGATCGTTTTGGTGCATTGCCGCCGCCACTGGTCAATCTCTTTCTTGTGACACGCTGCAAGCTCGATGCCAGGCCGCTCGGCATTCGCAAGATCGAGTTTACCGAAGCCGGAGGGCGCATCGGGTTCCACGAGGGTGCGCCAGTCGATGTGCAGACCGTGATTGCTCTGGTGAGTCGCAGGCCGCAGGAGTTTGTCCTGCGTGGCGAGCACACTATCGGCTTGCTCAAGCGTCTGACAGCGATTGAAGAGCGTGCCCGCTACATCGAATCGCTGTTGCAGGAACTGGCTGTCCCGCATGCATCTGAAGCTTCCTGCACCGAGAAGGCTGCGGCATGAAGTGTATTGTGAATCCGGTACTGATACTCGCGATGGCGCTCCTGCCGTCCATGTCAGTCGCGTTGCCGGACCGGGATGTGCAGGGTTTTGATGACTTCGACCCGGATGCCTATGTGCAGGTCGAGGTCATTCTCTTCACCCGCGAGGCCGATGCTCAGGGCACGAACCGGACGGGAGTCGGTCACGAGGACTTGCGCATTGATGTGCCGAGAAGATTTCCGCCGGGGCTGGTCAGCATTCGCGATGCCTCCGTGTTGCATTCTCCCGACACATCCTGGTTTGTTGATGAATGGGCGCGTATCGAGCCACATCTGGTGGCTCCGAGCGAACAGGAACTGCAATCAGATGTGCAGGACATGCCTCGGGTACAAACGCGCCCACAGCCACAGGTCGAAGTGACTTCGCAAGCTGAACCCCTGTGGGAAGCCTACAGAAGCTGGTACAGCAATTTGCTCGGCAATTGTTTCGTGCAGATGGATGCGGACAAGTGGAACCTCGCAGCGGCGCTGCGCAGGATTGAACGGGAAAGGCAGCTCAGGGTAATCATGCACGCAGCCTGGGTTCAACCCGTTGCTGCCCAGCCGTATCCGGTGTTACTGCATGGTGGGCAGGAGGAAGAGGTTGGCATTCTCGGTATCTCGCGCCAGGATTTCGTGCGTGCCGAGGTATCCATGTGGCGTCCGTTGACGAACGGCTACGCCGAGTTGGCTATCACTCGCCCCATGCGCCTGTCGCGAGCGTATTACTTCGACCACCCCATGATGGGCGTGATCTTGCGTGTTGATCCCGTGGATATGCCACCGGAGTTTCGTTAAAGGCCGAGACAGGTTTGATGATGTTCGAGAATCTTCGCCAACGTGTGACAACCACAGCCAGGAGCCTCGCGTCACCGCCCTGGTTCCTGGACAAGGCGCGCCCCGTTCAGCTGCTGCTCGGATGGATTGGCTTGTCGTTGTTTGTGCTCGGCAGCCTGTGGGGGCTTGGGTTTGCGCCCGAGGATTACCAGCAAGGCGGGAGTTTCCGCATCATCTATATACACGTGCCGGCATCTTTTCTGGCGCAATCCTGCTATCTGCTCATGGGCGCTGCCGCGCTTGCCGTACTGGTCTGGCGCGTCAAGTTGGCAGACATATGCATCCGTTGTGCTGCACCGCTTGGTGCCGGATTCACCCTCGTCTCGCTGACGAGCGGTGCCATCTGGGGCAAGCCGACCTGGGGTGCCTGGTGGGTATCCGATGCGCGCACCCTGTCCATGGTGATTCTGCTGTTCCTGTATCTGGGGGTGATGGCCTTGCGTCGGGCGCTTGGTCGTCAGGCGTTCGCCGCGCGCGCCTCGGCCATGCTGGTGGTGGTCGGGCTGGTCAATCTGCCTGTCATCAAGTATTCGGTGGATTGGTGGCTCACACTGCATCAGCCAGCGAGTTTTTCCCTCACCGAAGCACCTGCCATGCCGGCTGTCATGTGGCTTCCGTTGCTGGTAAACGTGGTCGCGCTCTACAGTCTGTTTGGCTGTTTCCTGCTCATGGCCATGCGCGTCGAGCTCGACATGCGCCAGCTTGATGCACACCGGCTACGCTGATGATGCAGTCACTCGCTACCTTCTTCGATATGGGCGGACACGGTCTCTATGTGTGGAGCGCCTGGGGTATTGCCATTGCGATTATTGCGCTCATGGCCGTCGCGCCCCGGATACGCTGGAGAGCCTTCAAGCGCAGGCTGCAGGCCGAGCGTGAACTCGCGATGCAGCACGAGGACGAGGCGCTGGAAGAGGGCGTTGTGGGACAGGTGGGCGAAGCCCGGCGAACCGCAGGTCAAGACGCAGGTGAGGAACGCGACTGATGCCGCCACTCAGACGTCGTCGCCTGATCATGGTGCTGTGCCTGCTGGCAGGCGTGGGTCTCGCCGCCACACTCGCACTGCTGGCACTCGACCAGAACCTGAATCTGTTTTATCCCCCGACGCAGGTGGTGTCGGGGGAGGCACCTGTCGAACGACGCATTCGAGCAGGCGGCATGGTTGCAGCTGACAGCCTCGAATACATGGATGGCGGATTGCGTGTGCAGTTCAGAGTGACCGACCTTGAAGGTGCGAGCTTTGCAGTACGGTATCAGGGCATCCTGCCGGATCTGTTTCGCGAAGGGCAGGGCGTTATTGCCACCGGACGCCTGACGAGCGAAGGAGTGTTCGTAGCCGAGTCCCTGCTCGCCAAACATGACGAGAATTACATGCCTCCGGAGCTTGCCGAGATGATGCAGCGCGCGGGACACAGCCTCTGATATGACCGCCGAATACGCTCTCTTTGCGCTCCTGCTTGCGCTTGGGTTGTCCATCATCCTGTGGAGCAATCCGATTCTTCAGCGTTTCGGTTACGGGCGCATTTCCACCGATGTGCGCCTGTGTACGGGTGTCACGGCGCTCGTGCTACTGGCCTTCGTGTTGTTGTCTCATGCCTTCTGGCAAGACGACTTCTCCATCCTGTACGTGGCAGAGAACAGCCACACGAGCCTCCCTGTCTGGTTCAAGCTGAGTGCGGTGTGGGGAGCGCACGAGGGCTCTTTCCTGCTCTGGTGCCTGGTATCGGCTGCCTGGATGCTGGCGCTGGCCTTGGCGCTGCGTCGAGGTGCTGCGGCGGAACTCGGGTATGCGGTGCCGACGATGTCCGTGCTGATGACCGGATTCCTGCTCTTCATGCTGCTCTCGAGCAGCCCCTTCGAGCGCGCCCTGCCGTTCGTGCCAGGCGAAGGCAATGACTTGAACCCCTTGCTGCAAGACCTTGCGCTCATTGTGCACCCGCCCATGCTCTATGTTGGCTATGTCGGCTTTGCGGTGCCCTTCTCCATGGCCGTGTCGGTACTGATTCATGGCCCGCGAGGGCGGGCCTTCGCAGCGCCCATGCAACCCTTTGTCCTCATCCCCTGGATATTTCTGACGCTGGGCATCACCCTCGGAAGCTGGTGGGCCTACTACGAACTCGGCTGGGGTGGGTGGTGGTTCTGGGATCCGGTGGAGAATGCATCCTTCATGCCCTGGCTGGTGGGTACTGCGCTGCTGCACTCGCTGGCGGCGACTCGGCTGCGCGGGGTATTTCCCGGCTGGACACTGCTCCTGGCGATTCTTGGATGCGGCCTGTCGCTGCTCGGTGCATTTCTCGTGCGCT
Organism: Pseudomonadales bacterium; assembly: GCA_965199815.1. Taxonomy (GTDB): domain Bacteria; phylum Pseudomonadota; class Gammaproteobacteria; order Pseudomonadales; family Azotimanducaceae; genus Azotimanducus. The sequence continues at coordinate 553,872 of CBDATE010000024.1, read as the reverse complement.
CTGGCATACTCACTTCGGTACATGCCTTTGCGCTTGACCCTGAGCGCGGGCTGTTTGTGTTGCTCCTGCTGCTGGCCAGTCTGGGTACGGGGCTGGCGCTGTTTGCCTGGCGCGCACCGAGCTTTGGTGCCGCGGCCAGATACGCCTTCAGCGCACGTGAATTCTGGGTGCTGGTGAACAATGCGCTGCTCATGGTATCTACCGCAGTCGTCTTTCTCGGCACACTCTATCCATTGCTGCACGAGTTTCTCACCGATGAGAAGGTATCTGTGGGGCCGCCGTATTTCAATCTGGTGTTTGTCCCCTTGATGCTGCTCCTGAGCCTGGCCATGGGCATTGGGCAATGGACGCGCTGGGGAGGGCAGATCCTGCCCGATATGCGACAACTCGGCCTGCTCGGGTTGGGCGCTCTGGGTCTCGGGCTGGTTTTGCCTCTGCTGGTGACGGGTACGGTGCACCCCGTGGCGGTGGGTTCTATCGGCATGGGCAGCTGGCTGGTGCTCGGCGTAGTGGCCCAGATCTGTTCCCGGCCGAGAGATTTTGCCCGGCGTATCGGCATGTGGGTGGCGCATACGGGCTTTGCCTGCGCCCTTGCAGGCATTGGTCTGACCAGTCAGTATTCGGTGGAGCGGGACCTCGCCATGGGTGTGGGTGAGTCGCTCGATGTGGGTGGGTATCGCTTCGAGTTTCAGGGCGTGGAGGAGGTGGCCGGAGCCAATTACCTGGCCGACCAGGCGCGTGTTCGGGTCACCGCGACCGATGCGTCGGGCGAGTTCTTCACGCTCACGCCAGAAAAGCGTCGCTATGATTCCGGCGGGCAGATCATGACCGAGGCGGCCATTCGCCCGTCATTGATCGAGGATGTGTACCTGTCGCTCGGTACGCGCATCAAGGATGGCCGCTGGACCCTGCGCATTCAGGTCAAACCCTTCGTGCGCTGGATATGGCTCGGTGCGCTCATCATGGCATTCGGTGGACTCGCCCATATCCTGCTCATGCGTCGGCTTCCTGTGCACAGGCATGAGGCCATCGCCGAAGTCAGCGCTGACTGATGCCGAGGCGTCTTGTGCACTTCCTGCCGCTCGCGCTGCTGCTCGGCCTCGGGCTTGTGTTCATATTGCACATACTCGACCCGGAAGCTGGCGACAAGGCACTCAGGCCCATGCTGGGCAAGCAGATCCCGCAACTCGAACTGCCCGCACTTGGCGACCCGGTGCAGCTTGTCGGGCCGCGAGACTACCTTGGTGATTGGTTGTTGGTGAATTTGTGGGGCAGTTGGTGTGCGCCCTGCCGCGAAGAGCATGGCGAGTTGATGCGCATAGGACGAGAAGAACAGATTCCGATCTTCGGTGTCAACACCTGGGATAGCTATGAGGCGGCGCAGGCGTTTTTGCGTGAACTCGGCAATCCGTATCATCGCGTCGGGTTCGATGTCGATGGCGACGCGCGTCTCGGGCTTGCCGTCACAGGCGTACCCGAAACCCTGTTGGTGAATGCTGGCGGTCTGGTGGTGGTGCATCACACCGGGGCGTTGACGAGACAGGTTTTCGAGCAGGACTTCAGGCCGCACCTGGCACAACGAATCCGGTCACCTCCGACACCTCCGACACCTCCGGCACCCCCGATACCTCCGGCACCTCCGATACCCCCGGCACCTCCGGCACCCCCGGCACCCCCGGCACCCCCGGCACCATGAATCCCGGCGTGTGCATCATCAGGGTGTCCTGCGGGCTGTTTGTGTTATGCCTGCTCACCGGTATCTCACACCTTGGCGCAAGCTCCATTGATGGCCTGTCGTTCGAGGATCCGGCGCTCGAGCATCGCTACCGAACGCTGCTTGATGACTTTCGTTGTCCCGTCTGCCAGAACACCAGTCTGGCGGGCTCCGATGCGCCCGTTGCTCGGGACCTCAGGCGGCAGGTATATCGAATGCTTGCCCGCGGACACTCGGATGCAGAGATTCGTGACTGGATTTCTGAGCGCTATGGTGACTTCGTGCTCTATGCACCGCCCGTTCGCGGTCTGATGTTGACCTTGTGGGCCGCGCCAGTGCTGCTGTTCACGGCAGCCTGCGTATTGCTCTGGCGCAGGCTTGGTCGAACGCCCTCCCGAACGAACGCATGAGCGCACTGCTGGACATTGTCGGCTTTGTCGTCTTGCTCGGGACATCTCTGGCGTTTGTCCGAAACCGCGACGCGGGATGGCGCAGACCTCTGCTGGCAGCACTCGGCATCAGCAGCCTTGCCGTCTTCGCCTATCTGCAACTCGGAGCCTGGCGAGAAGTGCAGGTGCATCGGGTACAACTCGAAATCATGGCATCGGGAGCATCGGACACCGAGGCGCGCGCCAGGTTGCGGCATCTCTTGCAGGATATGACGGACAAGCCTGAATACGCCTATCTTCTGGGACACACACTGCTCGCTGACGAAGAATTCGAGGCGGCGCGACGCGTCTTTCTCGATCTTCGCGAGCAAGGGGTCGAGGATGCCGAGGTTGACCTGGCCTTTGTGCGCAGCGACTTTCTGGCACGAGATGGGGTGTTCGGGGAGGACGAAAGACATCTCGCGGGCAGTTTGCTCGATTCAGAGGATCCGATTCTGCTCGAAATGCTGGTGCTTGATGCCCTGCGCCGGCAAGATCAGCAGGCGTTCATGTCCCTGTGGCCGCAATACGCGGCAACACCGCGCGGTGCTGCCTTCGCGCAGGAACTCGGGCAGGGAGCGGGTACAGCGGGTGGGGTAGCCCAGGGGGTAACCCAGGCTGAGTCGCCACAATCAGCGACGGTGGTGGAGCAGTCCGTGGAGGCTGTGCGTATTGGCATCGCCGTGTCGGCATCTCGAGACATCGAATCAACACCGGATACGCCGGTATTTGTGCTGGTACGCGACCTCGACCGGGCGCGTCCGCCGCTCGCTGTCAAGCGCTTGAGGTTTGCAGATCTGCCCGTGCGCCTCAGTCTGTCGGATGCCGATGCCATGCTGGAGAGCAACAGGCTATCGAGTGCCAGGCGCGTGGAGGTGCTGGCGCGTATCGCCTTCTCGGGAGACGCTGTTCCTGCCGAGGGAGATATCGAGGTCTCGTCCGGCGCGATTGAACTGAGTGGCAATGCAATCGAGACGGAACTTCACCTGCGCGCGGATTGACGCAAGTTCCTCAATTAAAAAGCAACTTATATCAAAGGCTTGCGGTGATATTGAAGCACTCGGGTGCGAAGGCTGCGAAAGTTTGCTGCATCTCCTCCGGGCTCGCCACGAGCGGAGCAATGATGTTGGTGTGCACACCGGATTCGATATTCCAGCGAATGCGCGCCTGACATTCTTCGGCGCTGCCAATTACCGCAATTTCGTCAATCAGCGCATCGGTCAGCGCACCGGAGGTGCGAGTACGGTCCTTCTCGGCCCAGCCCGCGCGAATTTCGGCGGCTTCGGATTCATGCCCGGCCCACTTGAGAAACTCGTTATAGACCGGTGTCGCGTAATAAGGCGCGAAGGCGGCGCGAAACCTGTTGCGCGCATCCGCCTTGTCATCGGTTACCAGTACCATGGCGCGATTGACGATTTCAATGCTGTTCGCATCCTTGTTGGCGCGACTTGCGCCCACCGCCACATGCTCGAGCATCCTGGCGAGTGCGGCTTTCGGCCACAGGTTGAAGATCAACCCGTCGGCGAGTTCAGCGCCCATTTCGATCATCTTCGGCCTGAGCCCGGCGAGGTAGATGGGTGGCGGGTCAGCGAGTGGCATTTGTCGATAGCCATGGCTGTGCAGCGTGTCGAGCGCGAAGCTGGACTTTTCGCCGCGCAGCATGGAACGAATGATTTCAAGCGTTTCGCGCACACGCGTCAGGGGTTTCTCGAAAGGAATGCCATTCCACCCTTCCACAATCGTATGGCTTGATGAGCCGAGGCCCATGATGAAGCGACCCGGCATGAGTTGTCCCAGAGCGTTGGCGGTGGCGGCGAGCACGGCTGGCGTTCGCGTGAACACGGGCGTGACGGCGGTACCTATGCGTATGCGGCTGGTCCGCTGCGAGAGTGCGGCCACGAGGGTGAGTGAATCCGGTGCCGAGCCATCGGCAAACCAGGCATCGGTGAATCCGGCCTGTTCCGAAGCCGTCACCAGATTGAGAGTATCTTCCACACGCGGGCTGGCGGGCAGAGTGATGGCGATGCGTTTTTCAGGGGTCATGGCAATGTCTCGTAATGATAGAGTGCAGCAGCCTGGCAACAAGACATGTTCCGATCAAGTTCATGCGAGTGCCACAACATGGCTATCTACAAGGATACACAGGGATCAGCAAAGATGAGTGAAGCACTCGACCACACTCCGGTCACCGAGGTTCGCGTCGCGCACAGGTTTGACGAGTCGGCACTCGCAGCCTATCTGTACGCCAATATAGAAGGATTTGCCGGGCCGCTCAGTGTGCGGCAGTTCTCCGGCGGGCAAAGCAACCCGACATTTCTCCTCGATGCCGCAAGTGGACGCTATGTGCTGCGCAAGCAGCCGCCCGGTGAGCTGCTGCCGTCGGCGCATCAGGTAGATCGCGAATATCGTGTGATGCATGGCCTGGGGTCGATCGGGGCACCGGTCCCGCAGATGCTCAGCCTGTGCCAGGACAAATCGGTAATTGGCACGGATTTTTATGTAATGAACTGTGTCGAGGGTCGGGTCTTCAGCGATCCGGCGTTACCCGGCCTCAACGCAGCGGAGCGGCGAGAAATCTACCTCGATCTCGCACGTGTGCTCGGTCGGATTCATCGGGTTGACTACAAGTTCGTCGGGCTTGAAGGCTTCGGGCGTCCAGCCGATTATGTGGCGCGCCAGATCGCGCGCTGGAGCAAGCAGTATCTGCTGGCGAAAACACACAGGATAGACTCGATGGATCGTCTCATGGAGTGGCTGCCGGAGCGCATTCCTGACGAGGATGGCGATGAGACCGCCAGCACCATCGTGCACGGCGATTATCGGCTCGGCAACACCATCGTTCATCCCACCGAGCCGCGCATCATCGCGGTGCTCGACTGGGAGCTCTCAACCATCGGTAACCCACTGGCAGATTTGAGTTATTTATGTCAGCCGTATCATATTGAAGTTGCCGAAGAAGGCGATGAAAACCCCATCTCCGGGTTTGACCCCGAGGTAGTCGGTATCCCCGGCGAGCAGGAAGTGATCGATGAGTATTGTCGCGCGATGGGCAGGGCGAAGGTGGCTGACTGGGGGTACTACATCGTGTTCAATATGTTTCGCTCCGCCTCGATTCTTCAGGGCGTGTACAAGCGCGGCCTGGATGGCACCGCGAGTTCCGAGAGCGCGCATGAATACGCGGATGCGTCCCAATCGAGAGCCAATCGCGCCTGGGAACTGGCACAGGAGCTTGGATAGAGCCAATCGTGCCTGGGGAACTGGCACAGGAGCTTGGATAGAGCCAATCGTGCCTGGGGAACTGGCACAGGAGCTTGGATAGCCGAAGGGCTTCCTGAGCAAGCGCTTGCGGCAGAGGCACTACAGCATCCGACCAAGCGTTTGCGGCAGAAGCACTACAGCATGAGGTCTGCCATCAATTCCAGCGCCGCCGTCGAGCTGGTGCCGATCATCATGGTACTCACTTCGCCGCGCTTTGCGGCTTCAATCCAGCGGCTGGCGCGCTCACGGATGCGTGCCTCGGGTCCGACGAGATGCACTGCATCCACCAGTTCGTCCGGTACGGCGGCGATGGCTTCGTCTCGTCGGCCAGACAGGAAGTGGTCCTGAATGGTGGCGGCAGCTTCTTCGAAGCCAAGCGCTTTCGTGTAGTCGTTGTAGAAGTTCTTGTCGCGCGCGCCCATGCCACCGATATAGAGCGCGAGATTGGCCTTGATCGGCAGCATGCATTCGGCCAGGTCATTGCCTGTCACCACCGTGACAAAGGGAGCCACGTGGAAATTGGCGAGCGACTTGTCGCCAGCGGCCTGAAATCCGCGCTCAAGCGGCTCCTTGAACACCGCGAATTGCTCCGGGTCGTACCAGATGGGCAGGAATCCGTCGCAGACTTCTGCCGCTGCAGCTACGCCACGCGGCGTGATACTGGCCGAATAAATGGGGATTTCTTCGCAGCAGTGCAGCATGCTTCTGAGCGGTCGTCCGAGTCCGGTGGCGGATTCACCGGTAAATGGGAGTTGATATTCCTTGCCCGCGAAAGTGACTGGCGCTTCACGCGCGAAAATCTTGCGCATCACGGCCACGTATTCCTTCAGGCGGGTGATGGGGCGTCCGTAGGCGACACCGTGCCAACCTTCCACTACCTGCGGCCCGGAAGCGCCTAACCCGACAATGAAGCGACCGCCCGAGAGTTGCGCCAGTGTCATGGCGGTCATGGCTGTCAGTGCCGGTGTACGCGCCGGCATTTGCATGATCGCGGTGCCCACCTTGATGCGCTCCGTGTTGGCGAGAATCCAGGTGGCGGTGGTTACTGCATCGCTTCCCCAGGCTTCGGAAGTCCATACGGAATCGAAGCCAAGAGATTCGGCGTGGCGGATACGATCAAGCGGAATGTTGACTTCACGTCCGCCGACCCCGGCGAGCAGACCAAGTTTCATGAGTATCCCTGAATCGCGCGTCTGAAAGAGGTTTTTCAGGGTACCACACACACGGGGACACCCATTGTTGTGTTGCACAGGGTACCACACACACGGGGACACCCATTGTTGTGTTGCACAGGACACACAATAGGGTACCACACACACGGGGACACCCATTGTTGTGTTGCACAGGACACACAATTGCTGTTTGCAACTGAGTGATTTCAGGGGTGTTTGGGGATGTTCAATGACTTTACCTTCAGCCGAGAGAAAGATTTTGTCCTCAGGGGCACTTGTTCAGGAATAGCGGGCAGGCGGATATGTCCGGGTTCCCGAAAGGCACCGGCACTTGGAATCCAGTCAAGCTGGAAGCGATGTAGCCTCCTGTCTCAAGGGTGGATGCTTTGGCAAAGGCGGATCGCCGTGGCCTTCTTTCCTGCCCCACCGTTTCCGGTATTTGTTCACACATGTCAGGAATCCTTCGGGGTCTGATAACCCCTTGGGGTCGCGGGGTAACAGCGGACTCTCCACCAAGCCCTCGCGCCAGGCAATCCATGACAACCTTTCCATATGTGCTTCAAGCGTTACTTCCAACGAGGTTGGCCCGCCGGTGTGTATTCGGCCACTCTGGCCGCACTCCATCAAAAGAGGTGCCAGCACTTCATCAATCTTTTCCGGTTGCACTTGAGCTTCCTCAACGCGTCTCGCGAGCCCGGTTGTTCCGCCTGAAACAGATGCAGTCGCGCCCGCTCTGAGTGGATTCAAGTCCACATATCCCATGCAAGCGTCCACTGCTTCCATATTCGGGAGAGGCCTGGAACTGTGGAACCTCGATTCCCAGAATCGCCCCGTGCAGTCATCCTCACGATTGGCACGTCTCGATATCCACCAATTCACGCACCTCATGAACCAGGACAAGTCAGCCAGCCGATGCCGCAGCACTTCGATGCGCTCTTCGTCACTCGCAAGCGCTTCCACAGCAGCCTGCAAATCTCTGCCAGCACGAGGCGGGTGGGCTATCAACCAGCGTCGTGCCACCTCTTCGCGAGTCCATTTTTTGGCATCCTGAGGTCGATATTCCACCGCTACATGATAGTGATTCGACATGACCGCATACCCGTAAACTTGCACCGAAAAAGCCTCACTCATCCTCAGCAGCCGCTTTTCTATCCATTGGCGCCTGTGCGAGTAATCTCGGCCTGTCGCAGTGTCGCGCCCGCACAACCAGGCACGCCGCACACAGCGGGAGACGATGTGGTGAAATCCACCCCGCTCCCGGTCAATCAGTTGACTTCTCGCAATAGTCATGAGGACTATTCTGTATCGCCGAAGATCTTGTGGCTAGCGGCATTGCACCATATCCCATGTGCGAATTCATTCATCCGTGACGACGGACATCGAGTGGCAGGGGACACACAACGGTAGGGGACACACAGTGGCAGGGGACACACAATGACCCTATGGGTGTCCCCTCCAGTGTGTGTCCCAATTCGGTGGGACCCGGTGATGGTGATGGGTGTCCCAACTGCACACACAGGATGGTGATGGGTGTCCCAACTGCACACATCCCAACTGCACACACAGGATGGTGATGGGTGTCCCAACTGCACACAATGGGTGTCCCAACTGCACACAGGTGATACCCTTTCGCCGTCTGATTACTTTGGACATTCGTGACAACAGGAGGACAGTCATGGCGAAAGGCACCAGAGCGCGAGCAGAAGAACACAGGCTGAAGCGGATGCGCGTCGTTATTATCGGGGTGGTCGCTTGTGTGGTGCTGGCGGTGCTCGGCATCGGCCTCTTCATGTCCCTCAAGCCGACCGAACTGACGCTTGAAGAAGGGCGCACCTTCCGAACTGTTTCCGAGGTGCCAGCGTCTGCTACGGGGCCCATCAAAGTCACCGAGTTCTTTTCCTACGGGTGCCCGGCATGCGCCACCTTGCATCCGAGGCTTGAGGACTGGGTAGCTGAATTGCCTGAGGATGTGAGTTTCCAGCTCATGCCCTTTGTGGGTGTCCCGGCATGGGAAGTCTTTGCGCGTGGTTTTTTTGCCATGAGAGACCGCGACCTGATAGCAGCCAATCATGGGCGATTGTTTGCAGCGATCAGCGAGCGTGGCAGGAATCTGGGTACGGCTGAGCAGTTTGCCGAGTTCGTCGCTGATGAGGATGCACCGGCGCTGGCGCGCGCCATGAACGGGCTGCGAGTGGAGCGCGCCATGCAGCGCGCGGATCGGCTTGCCCGTCAACTGGCTATCGTCTCGGTGCCCACATTGGTGGTGGATGATCGCTATGTAGTGGTCGGGCAGGGGGCCTCGATTGATGCCTTGCGCGTCGCTGACATGCTGATCGACAAGGTTCGACGCGAGCGTCATGAGTCACCGAACAGCGAATCACCGAACAGCGAATCGCCAAACAGCGAGCCCCTGAACAGTGACCCCCTGAACAGCGAATCACCGAACAGCGAATCGGTAGATACGCAGCTCCTCGAGCAGGCGCAATGATGACGCATCTATTCGATTTGACTGGCAAGGTCGCGCTGGTAACCGGTGGCAGCCGCGGTCTTGGCCGCGCCATGTGCCTGGCGTTTGCCGAGCAGGGCGCGGATGTGGTGGTCGTCAGCCGCAAGCTCGATCAATGCGAGTCACTGGCACGGGAAATCGAAGCGACAGGACGGCGAGCGCTTGCCCTTGGCGTGAATGTCGGTGACTGGCAACAACTCGACGGGCTGGTCGAGAAGGCATTTGATGCCTTCGGCAAGGTGGATATTCTGGTGAACAACGCTGGCATGTCGCCGCTCTATCCGTCGCTCGAATCCGTGAGCGAGGCGCTGTTCGACAAGGTTGTGGCCGTCAACCTGAAGGGTCCCTTTCGCCTGGCGGCGCTGGTCGGCACACGTATGGCTGCGGGCGATGGTGGCAGCATCATCAATGTCAGCAGTACGGCCGCCGTTCATCCGACCGCTGATGCGGCGATATATGGCGCTGCCAAGGCCGGACTCAATAACCTGACGGAAACCCTGGCGCAAGTACTTGGCCCCAGTGTGCGTGTGAATTGCATCATGCCCGGCCCCTTCCTCACCGATATCTCCAAGGCCTGGGACATGCAAGTGTTTGCAGAGCGCGCGCGCAACAAGGCGCTGCGACGTGCGGGGCATCCGAAGGAGATTGTCGGCGCAGCGCTGTATCTGGCATCGCAGGCATCATCCTTCACCACCGGAGCCATCATCAAGGTTGACGGCGGTTGACCGTACACGCGCAGCGTTGATAGCCACGTACCGACAGCCCCCGCGACCCTGATTGCTGTTCCGGCTCGGCCTTGCATCCGACCAGCCTTGATCCGAATCGCTATAATCAATCAGGAATGTCATGCAGAGCATGATTCAAGTGGCTAAACTCACATCAGGTTTTTTTTCGTTCCCATGAAATACCTTCGAGACGAGGCGACAAGAGCGAGGTGATGCATGGCCGCCAGCCTCTCTCAGACTGACTTTACGCTTGATGCGGTCGAGATTCCGCTGCATTCGCCGGAGATACTCGAAACGCGGGAACGAGACCTGCTGCTTGATGAATGCCGGGCCTTGCTCGCCGACCGTCGTGCGGTGCTGGCGGCGCATTACTACGTGGATGCAGATATTCAGGATCTCGCTACATCAACCGGCGGCATCGTGGCGGATTCACTGGAGATGGCCCGCTTCGGTCGCGACCATCCCCGCGACACTCTGGTGGTCGCCGGTGTGCGCTTCATGGGCGAATCCGCGAAGATTCTGAGCCCCTCCAAGCGCGTCATCATGCCGCGGCTTGATGCCGAATGTTCGCTTGATCTCGGCTGTCCTCCCGATGATTTTGCAGCCTTTATCAAGGCGCATCCTGAACGCACCGTGGTGGTCTATGCCAATACCTCGGTCAGGGTGAAGGCGCTTGCTGACTGGGTAGTGACGAGCAGCGTGGCACTCGGGATTGTGGCGCACCTCGCGCAGGCTGGCGAGAAGATCCTGTGGGCACCGGACAAGCATCTGGGTGACTGGGTTGCCGAGCAGACAGGTGCAGACATGCTGCTCTGGAACGCTGCCTGCATCGTCCACGATGAATTCAAGGCGACGGCGCTGGCGGATCTGCGCAAGGTGCACTCTGATGCGGCAGTGCTCGTGCACCCCGAGTCGCCACGCGGGGTGATCAGTCAGGCTGATGTGGTCGGTTCGACGAGTCAGATAGTTGCCGCGGCCAGGTCGCTGCCACACAAGACATTCATTGTCGCTACCGACCGAGGCATCTTTCACAAACTTCGCCTCGAATGTCCTGACAAGGTGTTCATTGATGCGCCGACCGCCGGGCATGGGGCGACTTGCCGGAGTTGTGCCCACTGCCCCTGGATGGCGATGAACGAGCTACGCGCCTTGCGTGAGGCACTGTTGTATATGGATTCACACGAAGTGCACGTAGATAGCCAGCTTGCCGAGCGCGCCATGCGACCACTCACGAGAATGCTCGACTTTGGTGCCGCTGGCAGTTGACGTTGACGCTGACGCCGGCAGCTGACACCGCCAGCTGACACTGACGTTGGAAGCAGGACACTACCTGCTCGCGGCCATGGCGCTCCGCAGGTCGCGAATGCGTTGTGTCAGCCCGGCGATGAGCTCGAATTGAGAGGGATTCGCCAGCTTGGTCGCGAATTCAAGCTGGCTGACAGAACCTTCAAAATCGCCCGTCAGGGCAAAGAACTCCGCGCGCGCCATGTGCACTTGCACTGTGTCCTCTGCCAGCCCCGCAATCTCGGCTAGCTGATACCACACGTCAAAGTCCTCCGGGCGCAGCACGGATTGCTGTTTCAGTACCTCGGTGGCTTCGACGAACGCGCGCTTGGCGCTGAGTGCCTCCGCTTTCAGCATGGACAGGGGGGCGTTGCCGGGGTTGAGCGTCAATTGGCGATCAAGAAACGTCAGCGCCTGATCATGTTCTCCGGCCTTGATCAGGAGTTCAGCCTCGGTTGCCGCGAACAGGAGGCTGTCATCAAAGGCGCTGCGCATTGGTCGCAGTGCATCAAGTGCGTCTGTCGGCTTGCCATTGGCGGCCAGAGCCAGGGCGAGGCCATAGCGCGCGAGCTCCGGGTCATCGCTCTCCGCCAGCTGGTCTTGCCAGAATTCGACTGCTGCCTCGGGCGATTCCGCATAGCGAACCAGTACTCGCGCACGCATCATCTGATACGAGCGCGAGTCGCTGTATTCGGCATCCGGGAAGCGCGCTGCCTGTGCACGCGCATCTGCAACGCGCGTTTCCGACAGGGGATGGCTCAGCAGGTAGGCGGGCGGTGTGCGCCGAAACCTGTACCTTTGTTGCATGCGCTCGAACATGCGCGCCACTCCCATGGGGTCCAGCCCGGCCTTGTACATGGTGTTGATGGCCACGCGATCAGCCTCGCCCTCGAGGTTCCGGCTGTAGCGCATGCTGCCCGCTGCCGAAATCGTCTGAGCACCACCGATGGCTGCGATTCCGGCATCGCTTCCAGCGGTTGCCGCCACCACCAGCGCGGCAACGAAGGCGGCGACATCCCGAAACATGGACGCTCGCTGCGCCTCCAGACCGCGGGCAAAATGACGCTGACCGAGGTGTGCGAGTTCGTGCGCCAGTACGCCCGAGAACTCGTGTACATCCTGAGCATCGAGCATGAGTCCGAGGTTGATGCCAACAATGCCGCCCGGTGCCGCGAAGGCGTTCATCGCTTCACTGTCGATCAGTACCGGGAACAACCTGGCATCGGGTAATTCGGCATATTGGGCAATGCGGTAGAGTGCGACTTCCGCAAAATACTTCAGCAGCGGGTCGTTGACGGTGGGTAATTGACTGCGCACCTGGCGCAAGAGTTCTTCGCCGATGCGCCGCTCTTCACTGATCGAGACAATGCCCGAGGTGGCATCTCCGAGTTCGGGAAGCTCCATGTCTCCGGGTTCTCCCCTTCCGTCCTCCCCGGTCTCCTCGGCGGAGGCCACGGGCGCGGCCAGGCAGATGAGACATGCCAGAAACAGGGGCAGCTTGCACAAATCAGGGCGCATCGTTGCCTTGAAGCAGGGTTGACAGGTGATAATACGCCGACTCGGTACCGCCTTGTTGCTCTCCGAGCGTGAGATACTAGCGATCATGCCAGCCACAATGTGCATCGCGTGAACTCTGCTGATATACATCTGGACGTGAGAGGTCTGAACTGTCCCATGCCGCTCCTCAAGGCCAAGCGCGCTCTGAATACCATGCGTGTCGGGCAGAGACTCCATGTGTTGGCCACAGACCCGGGGTCTGTTCGTGATTTCGAATTATTTTCTGCACAGAGCGGGCATACCCTGCTGGAATCGAGCTTTGATGAGGGGATTTACGCCTATCTTCTCGAAAAGCAGCAGCGAGCGTGAACAGTCACCATGAATAGCGTGTTCAGAGGCAGTATTGTCGCTCTGGTGACCCCCATGTCAGCGGATGGGCGCATAGACTGGGCTGCGTTGGAAGCGCTTGTCGAATGGCACATTGCTTCCGGCACCTCCGGCCTGGTCTCGGTCGGTACCACCGGCGAATCTGCCACGCTTGATGTACATGAGCATCTCGAAGTCATTCAGCGCAGCGTCGAGCTGGTGGACGGGCGCATCCCGGTCATTGCCGGCACCGGCGCCAACGCTACCAGCGAGGCCATACATCTTTCCCGGGCAGCCGAGCGCCTCGGTGCCGATGCCTGCCTGCTGGTTACGCCCTACTACAACAAACCCACCCAGGCTGGGTTGATTGCGCACTATTCGGCGATTGCCGAGGCAGTGTCGCTCCCGCTCATTCTCTATAATGTGCCCGCACGAACCGCGTGTGACCTGCAACCGGAAACCATACAAACCCTGGCCAGAATCCCTTCAATTGTCGCTGTCAAGGAAGCCGGTGGAGATGTGTCAAGAGTCAGCGAAATTCGCAACAGGTGTGGTGAAGGTTTCGATGTGCTGTCCGGTGAGGATGGACTCACCCTGCAAATGTTCGAGCTGGGTGCGGTGGGTGTCATTTCGGTCACCGCCAACCTCGCGCCGAAGTTGATGGCGGATTTTTGTGCAGCCTGGGCTTCAGGCAATGCGCCCGAGGCGCGTCGTCTCGACCAGCGCCTGCAACTCTTGCATGCTGCCTTGTTCGTTGAACCGAATCCCATTCCCGTGAAGTGGGCGCTGCATGAGGTCGGCAGGATCGGTGCTGGTATCCGCCTGCCATTGCTGCCCCTGTCCGAAGCCGAGCGAGGACGAGTGAAAGCGGCCATGGATGTGCTCACGCCTTCGGAGACCAACTCATGAGTGAACTGTGTCAGCCAACAGGCTTCTTGCTCCGCCCTCGCTCTGGCGGTTCTTTGCGTGTCGTGTCCGGCATGATCTGGGCGGTGCTCAGTCTGTCGGGATGCGCCTGGTTTGGTGACGACCGCGGGCTGATCGTGGATCGGTCTGACGACTACCTCGATGCGATCAGCCACGAACCATTGACAGTGCCCCCGGATCTGGGGCTGGCATCTATCGAGGGGGGCGTACAGGTACCGAGTATTTCGCCCGATGCCGAAGCCAGATTCTATCCTGATGGGCCGCCACAGCCCGAGGTGCTCTACGGATTGCGTGAGGGCGAGAGCATCAGGATGCAGCGTTTGGGTGAGCGCCAGTGGCTGCTGGTGCCGGAACCTGTATCTGAAGTCTGGCCGAAGTTCATGCAATTCCTCTCCGAATTCGGCATTCGCGCCGAAGGCGAGGCACCGCTGTATGGACAGGTGGCAACCAGCTGGATTTCGGTTTCGGAAAGCGGTGGCAGTCCGGCACAGATATTGATTCGCGATTCGCGTGGCGAGGTGCCGACTGGCTCGCAGGATCGTTTCGTGTTTCGCCTCGAGTCGAGCCTGCGCGAATCCACTACCGAGATACACGCGCGTCATCAGTCAGATGCAGATTTGCTGGAACAGAGGGAGTGGCCGGATGCCTCTTTTGATGCAGCGCTTGAAGGTGCCATCCTGCTGGAAAGTGGCCGTTATCTTGGCTCGAATCTCGGCGCTTCTGCGGTCTCACTGGTGGGTGCGGATGTGCGCGCACGCCCCAAGGCGCGTATCGAATACGGCGAAAACCAGGCACCGCTCCTGGTGCTCGAACTGGATTTCGAGCGTGCCTGGGCAACGGTTCGCCTGGCTCTCGACGAGGCCGGTGCCGAGGTTGAGGATCTGGACAGGGAAGGACGGGTCATTTTCGCTTCCATTTCCAAAAAGAAGATGCTTGAAGGGCAGGCTCCGGGCTTCCTCAGTCGCATGCTTCGGTTCGGGCGAGGCGATACCATTCAATTCAAGTTGCTGATGGCCGAGCTCGGCTCCAACTGGAGCGTTCGCGTGGCCGGGCTTGATGATCAGCCGACTGACCCTGAAACCAGTGAAGGGGTTCTTGGATTGATCCGCGAGTACGCTTCCTGAGCCAAGGCAATTCCGTGTTCAACCGAGGTGAGAGGGAGGGCAGGTGTGCCGGGTTGGTGTGGGTAGGGATAGTGGAGATGGATGGCCTCGGAGGGGTACTTGGCGGGCCACCCGGCAGGTTGATGAGAGGGATGTGCGGGGTTTTTTGGCCGAGGAGGCTGATTCCCGGCGCTGCGAGCAGACCACCGGCAGGGGGATGGGGTCCCCGCGGGGTTGGTTCAGAGGGTTGAGTCGAGCACTGCCTGCAAAGCTTCGTCGTGCCTGGCGGCGTAGTGTCGCTGAGCTTCGGGCTGGTGACGGAAGCGGGCGTGGAGTCGCACGATGGAGATGGCGACATTGGACAGGCAGGCGAGATTGCGCGGCCCGGCACCAACACGCACACGGGAGCGGTCTTCGTCGAAGGAGACATCGCGCACATGGTGGAGGCAGTTTTCTATCTCCCAGTGGCCGCGATTGAGCGCGAGGATTTCAGAGGGGCCAGCACGCTCTGGGGACAAGGAGGTAAGTCCGTAGGCGTATTCGGTGCTTGTGGTGTGGGGAGTTGTTGTGCCGCTGCGTATCACGGTGCGCTGGCGCGTGATTCGGAACGCTTGTTGGCGTCCGGGAAGGGCGGCAAGATCGGGGGAGTATTGGGTGAGGTCGATGAGTGCACATTCACGCTGCTCGATACGCCCGTGTGCCTTCTCCAGTGTGCGTCGCTTCGGCTCGGCATCGAAGTTGAAGGTACGGATGTCATCAAGCAGGGTGGGACGATTGCTTTTGACGGGCATCACGTAATCGCCACCACCGGTGACGATCAGGTGTGCGGTCTCCGGGCAACTGTGCAGAGCGTCCAGCGTGATGGTGTGTCCACGCACTCCAAGTTCGGTGAGCAGACGACGCACTCCGAGTATCTCGCCACCGGCAGAATCGGAGGCGACTTGTCCGTGCACCATCCCGGTCCCGTGTTCGACAGCCGCGATCATCATACGAGTGGAGTCACTGTGACCGGGGCGGTTGATGGGCCTTGATTTGCCGTCAAGGGCAAGTGCTGTTTGTGGTAATCGGTATGCAGCAGTCCAGCGGCGTACAGCCTTGTCCAGGGCATCAGGGTCGAGTTGCGACAACACGCGATGCAGGGAAGTCTTCGAGACCGGTACCCGGCAGCCCAGGGAGGGGCTTTTGAACGCTCGTATCGCCGCCAGTTGGCGCTGGTCAAGCCGCCGCGCGAACTCGGCAATCGCGGTCACTCCCTGAGCGCCCGCCAGCTTGGCCGCCACCGCCACCGCCAGAATGCTCGCCAGCGGATGCCGGATACCCCGCGCAGCACGATACTCAGGCACCTCGCTCAGCGACTGATACAAGCTCCGCAAACGCCCCGGTGGCGGCGGTGCCCCCACAGAACCGAGACCGGGCACCGGCTCGTCAAGCCCGCGCAGCATCGCCTGCGCTGCGCCACACAGGGGGCGCACAAACACCTGCTTTGGCACCCCGTGCTGCTCCCACTTGCCACCAACGCGCGCGTACCCGCGCGTCTCGCCAAGCAGAGTCCAGTTTGCCGCCCGATAGCACCCGCCGTGAAACCTCGTCGGGTCAACAAATGTTTCTGCAAGCAATACCGGTACCCCGCGAAACGCCTCAAAGTCCCCGCTCAACCGCCGCAGTGACAACGACAGCACTCGTGATGCCAGGTTCCCGCCGTTATACCCCGGAAGCAGCAAAAATCGCGTGTTATTCGCCACCAAATACAAACGCCGAAACTGCTGCTCCGGGGCCCACCCTATCCACTCGTCCCGCGCCTTCACCTTGAATGAACCGGATACCCAGCCCAGCAACCCTACCCAACGACCCTCCCGCGTTTCCGCTACATGCCGAACTCCGCCCCCAAACAGACACCGAAAGCCCAAATAGTGGTGCCGACTCATCAAATCGTCCCATTCAGCACGCTCCTCGGCAGTACGCACCGGACGCACCCGTATTTCCTTGAGCACCACTTTGCTTGCCGTGGTCGGCCTGCCCATCACCCAATTCCTGCACTTCGACCTCTCCAGCTTGACACATCTACAACTCCGTGTCCAGTGCTTACCCTTCTCTGTGATACATCAATCACCTACTCGTAACTTCGGAATCGCCCTGCTTCCTGAGCACAGGGTCTCGGTTGAAGGAACTGTCGCCGGATATAATTCCCCGTTCATCCGCATGAATCGAGGAACCCGGATGCAAACTGGCCCGGCATCAAGAGCATATTTTTCTCAGCGTTTGCGTCTGCACTACGTGGACTGGGGCAACGAGGGCGCGCCCCTGATGCTCATGGTGCACGGCGGTCGCGACCACTGTCGCAACTGGGACTGGGTGGCTGAGGCGTTGCGTCATGACTATCACGTAGTGGCACCTGATCTCAGGGGGCATGGCGACTCGCAGTGGCTGGTTGGTGGCAGCTACACGCACATGGATTTCGCCTACGACATCGCGCAACTCGTGCATCAGGTAGCCAGCGACAAGGTCACCATCATCGGTCATTCTCTGGGTGGCTCGGTCTCTCTCATGTATGCCGGTATGTACCCGGAGCTGGTGGAAAAGCTGATAGTCATCGAAGGGCTCGGTCCGTCGAAGCGCATGCGAAAAATGTTCAGCAAGATACCGCACCATGAGCGTATGCGCATCTGGGTGAACGACCTGCGCAGCGCCTCGGCTCGCTTGCCGAAGCGCTACCCGACGCTCGAGGATGCCTTCAAGCGCATGCAGGCCGAAAACCCGCACCTTTCAACCGAACAGGCGCGCCACCTGACGCTGCACGGAGCCAACTGCAACGAAGATGGCACGTATAGCTGGAAGTTTGATAATTATGTGCGGGTGTTCTCGCCAGGCTCCTACCGTCCCGAGGAACATGAAGCATTCCATGTGCGCATTCAATGCCCGGTGCTTCTGGTACAGGGCGCTCAGTCGGAGTTTTGTGCATCGGAAGAGGAATTCAGCGGGCGTTTCGGGAATCTGCGCGTCGAGACCTTTGCCAATGCTGGACATTGGGTGCATCACGACCAGCTTGCGCAATTCCTGCAGGTCACGCGCGACTTCCTGTCCGCGCCATCCGCGCCGGAGGCTACGCCAGGGGACGCGCCGACGGCGTGAATCTGTCTTCCGTCCGGCAACTTCACGAGTCCGACTGGCGAGGGGTCTTGTACCTCACAGGCGGTGGCAGTCGCCTGCTCTCCGATCTGCTCACACTGCCGGGTGCATCGGCAACTGTGCTCGAAGCGCGCGTTCCCTATAGTGCTGTCGCGCTTGCAGATCTGATTGGCCACATCGAGTCCAGCACACAACCAGAGGTAGCCGGGGCTCTCGGAATGCTCGCCCATGCTCGTTCTCGCCAGCTTGCACCCTGTTCCGATGCCGACAAGCGTTGCCTGTTCGGATTCGGCCTCACCGCCGCCCTCGAGACGAACCGTGTCAGGCGCGGCGTGAATCGGGCACACATCTGTGTGCAGACACACACCGAGACGCGCCGTCTCAACCTCGTACCGAACCCGCACCGAGACCGGCAAGCAGAAGAAGCGCTGCTCGCCAGGGTGGCCATCGAGTTCCTGAGCGAGTGTCTGCTCGGTACGGGCGACTGGCGTTCACTGCTGTCGCCAGAGGACGAAGTGACCCTCGAGAGCCAGGCAGGCGACAGGGAATTGGCGCAATTGGCATGGGCTGAGCGCACCTGCCTGCCAGTATCAGGCGTAGTATCAGGCGTGGATGAGCCTCCCGGAGCGCTCCTGAGCGGTGCCTTCAACCCCCTGCACGCAGGACACGAGGCGATGATCGCCCACGCCGAACAGTACCTTGGTTGTCAGGTGGCGCTGGAACTGTGCATCGCCAACGCCGACAAGCCGCCGCTTGATTATGTCGAGATCAACCGACGCGCGGCAGCACTCGCCGACAGGTATCCGTTGTGGCTGACACGCCTGCCGATGTTTGTCGAGAAGGCCAAAGCCTTCAGGGGCACCACCTTTCTGGTCGGCGTGGATACCCTCGCGCGCATTGCTGATCGCCACTACTATCGGGATGCGGCCGATTTCAGCAACAGCATGCGCGAGTTCGAGCGCTGTACAACACGCTTTCTGGTGTTCCCCAGATTGGTGGATGGTCGCTTTCAGTCGCTCGAAAACCTTGATGTGCCCGCGGCACTCCTCGCTCGCTGTGAGGGCATCTCCGGAGACGCTTTTCGCTTCGACATATCTTCCAGCCAGATACGGGAAAGTCTGTGATTCAGGGTGTCCCGTGCGCCAGTGTCCCGTGCGCCAGTGTCCCGTGCGGCAGTGGAACTTCCACCAGTTCGGGCAGGCTGGTGAGGAACAGGGCGGTAACAATCGGCTTCTTGTCGAGTGCTGCGAATACGGCCTGATAGCGCCCGAGTTGCGCCTCGTGCTCGCGTATCTGGCGGGCACAAAAGTCCGCACGAGATTCCTTGCGTCTCGGTGTGGCGGTCTTGTAGTCGATGATGTAGCGGATGCCGTCTTCGACGAAGGTGCGGTCCACGCGCAGGTTGGCGAGGCGGTTGTCGATTACCAGGCTGAAGGCGCTCTCCGACTCCCCCGATGCACGTGGTTTCAGAATCCATGCACCCTGCGGGTGATGCAGTGTGCGCACAAGATGTTGTATCACCTGCCCGAGCGCTGATGTACGCGACTTGTCCTCGAGCCCTGACCGCTTCAGCCAGGCGACAAGCAGCGGGCGTATGGCCTCGATGCGTTCGTGTACGTCCCCGACGCTTTTCGCTTCGACATATCTTCCAGCCAGATACGGGAAAGCCTGTGATTCAGGGTGTCCCGTGCGCCAGTGTCCCGTGCGCCAATGTCCCGTGCGCCAGGGGAACTTCCACCAGTTCGGGCAGGCTGGTGAGGAACAGGGCGGTAACAATCGGCTTCTTGTCGAGTGCTGCGAATACGGCCTGATAGCGCCCGAGTTGCGCCTCGTGCTCGCGTATCTGGCGGGCACAAAAGTCCGCACGAGACTCCTTGCGTCTCGGTGTGGCGGTCTTGTAGTCGATGATGTAGCGGATGCCGTCTTCGACGAAGGTGCGGTCCACGCGCAGGTTGGCGAGGCGGTTGTCGATTACCAGGCTGAAGGCACTCTCCGACTCCCCCGATGTGCGTGGTTTCAGAATCCATGCACCCTGCGGGTGATGCAGTGTGCGCACAAGATGTTGTATCACCTGCCCGAGCGCTGATGTACGCGACTTGTCCTCGAGCCCTGACCGCTTCAGCCAGGCGACAAGCAGCGGGCGTATGGCCTCGATGCGTTCCTGTATGTCGCCTTCGCCCGGATGCGCTGACAGCCATCTGAGCCCCTCGTGCGCCACAGTACCGACGGCGATGGATTTGCGCGCTTTCCATGCGCCGAGAATCGATTGCGAAGGTGCCTCCTCCTGCTGCTGCTCCTGCCGGTGTGCCTGTGCGCTGTCCTCGCCGGGCAGGTTGAGGGCATCGGCAACCTGCAGCACGGGGAGTTCGAATTCCGGCTGCGCTGTAAAACCACTCGCGAGGCGCGTCAATGCATGCTTCGTCGGTATGGGTTTCGCTGGCCGCGATGTGCCGCCGGGCCGCCCCGGATGTATTTCGGCTTCCTGCTGTATGCATTCCCATATGGGCGCAATAAGCGAGTCGGCGCGCGGGCATACCTTGTTGCCCAACACCGGCGTACCGTCAACTTCCTTGATCGACCCTTCGCGGAACGTGCCGGTCAGGCACAGGCTCTTCTTCGCCCGTGTCACGGCCACGTATAGCAGACGCTTGCTTTCATTGAGGATGCGCGCCTTGTGCTCGTATTCGAGCCAGGTATAGATTGAGCCGGGATCTTCGCTGCCGTGCCGCGTGGCCGCCAGCAAACCCTCCTGCGACTGCCGCCAGCGCAGGCTCGGACGCTCATCGCTGCGTGTCGGTTTGGTGACAAAGGGCAGCAGCACATGATCGAACTCGAGCCCCTTGACCTGATGGATGGTCATGATAGTCAGTCGGGGTTTGCTTGACGCAGGCGTACAGGGTGCGTAGAGCGTGGCCAGTTCGCGTTCGAGCGCGGGAAAGTCGATCCAGCCAACACACTGTTCTTCGATCAATGCCAGCGTGGCCGCGACGGAACTGCGCGATCTGGCATCGCTGTACAGGGCGGCGAAGCCGGTGAGCGCCCAGGCCCGCTCAATCAGCGGGCGTGGCCAGTGGCGGTGATAGTCCTTGTGCAGGCTTTGCAGCAGGGGGAGCAATCGCGCCAGGCCCTCGCGTTCGATGTGCGTCAACCGGCCCTGAAATCCGGTGTCATGCAGAGCGTCCGCGAGCCGCATCCCCTGCCTCTGCAGTTCTGACAGGTGACGCAATGAGTTCAGCGAAAGCCCCACGATCGGTCCGCGCAGCAAGGCGTAGTGCGCGAGCTTGTCGCATGGCGATGCCAGCGCTCTGGAGAGCGCCAGCAGATCCTGCACCACGGGTTCATCGGCGAGTGGGTCCAGTTCGTTGCCGTGATACGCAATCCGATGCTCCCTGAGCGCCCTGAGCAGTACCGACGAATAGGTGCGGTTGCGCATGAGAATGGCGATCTGATCCGTGTCATGGCGCTGCAACAGGCGGCCAACGTAGCTGGCGATAAAGGCTGTTTCCTCGCTGAGGTCGGACGAAACTCCGTTTGCTGCCGCAAAGAAGTGCGTCTCTGCGCCGAGGTGTGCATCGGCAGGTGTCAGGTGATGGGTTGCGACAGCCGGCTCGAAGCGCACCGAGCCGGTTGGCAGATCGTTCTCATCGCCCATGGCGGCGGGAAACACGCGGTTCACCCATTCAACGAGCCGCACATCGGAGCGAAAATTGGTCTTCAGGCTCGCCGCATGCAGCTTGATGGTGCGCCATCCCGCAGCAACGATGCGCCCGACACCTTCCTGTTGGGCGAGCGAGAACAGGCCCACCTCGGCTTCACGGAACCCGTAGATGGATTGCATGGGGTCGCCGACGGCAAAGAAACTGCGCCCGTCGCCGGGTGTCCATTCGCGCATCAGGCTGTGCAGGAAGTCCGTCTGCGTCACCGATGTATCCTGAAATTCATCGACCAGAATATGCTTGATGGAGTAGTCGAGCGCGATGATGAGATCGCTCGGAAGTTCGTCATCACCGAGGGCGCGGGTAGCGCCGAAGCCGAGTTCGAGCAGGTCAATCGCACCGCGCTCGCGAAACAGCGCCAGCAACTCCTGATGCGCCAGGTCAAGACAGGCGAGTATGGTCGTCATACGCTCGGTTTCTCCCTTGAGCGGGCGTATGTCGGGAAACAGACGCGCTGCGTGCAGGCGTTGAATGTCCTTGTCGGTCCAGGTGGACATCGCTGTGAACAACTGCTCGACGCACTCATCCGGTGCCCGCACCAGATCTGAATGGGGGTACTTGCGCGGCCTGCCCGCTTTGGTGAGGCACAGTTCGGCGAGGATGCGCCAGCTAGCGGGTTGGTACAGAAATGCGCTGTGTGTCCGGCCTGCTCCGAGGCCGAGCAGCTGCGCCAGATCATCCGTTGACATATGCTCGCTGAACAGCGCCCAGAGCGCATCCATGCGTTCGCTGAGCCAGCGCGGAGATTCCCCCTCCGGTGTCGCATCGAGTTCGTGCAGCGCCAGCTTGCCGTGCCACTGATCGCGCTTGGCGAGCATGGTTACCAGTGTGCGCTTGACTTTCGAACCACGGTGGCCCTCGAGATGCAGCAATTCGGCCAGGCATGTGGTGCGCTCATCGCCGGATTTGAGCAGCCTGAACACACGCTCGATTGCTTCTTCGTACCAGTGTTCGGCGCTGATGACGAGTTCGGTGCCAGGCGCGATACCGGCCTCCACCGGTGCAGCTTCCACCAGGCTGCGTCTGAAGCTGTCGATGGTCTGGATCTTGAGCCGCGACGGGTTGGCGATAATCTCCCATCGCTTGTCGAGGCTGCGCTGTCGGGCGCGCTCGGCAGCTTCGGCAAGGGCAGGGGGGCGACCCGACTGCGGATTTGCGAGGCTGGAGAGAATGCGCTCACGCATCTCGGCGGTGGCCTTGCGCGTGAAGGTGATGGCAAGAATTTCTTCCGGCTTGTCAACTCGGCTCAGAAGTTCGAGGTAGCGGCCGACCAGCAGGGTCGTCTTGCCGGAGCCTGCCGGTGCGCGCAGTATCCAGCTTTCCCGAGAGCGCGTGGCCTGGTCGCGAATCGCTGCGTCGGCGGGTGGCTGCAATGCCTGGCTCATGTCGTACCCTGCGAGTGAATGCGACACAGCGATTGCAGGTGACAGGTGGCACAGGCGCGCATGCGCGGATGCACGCGTGCTTCTCCATTCAGGAAGTCGCGAATGAGCTGGCGCACGAACTCGCCGCCTTGCTCGATGACCAGAGCATCCCGCATACGTTCGGATTTCTGCTTCCGAAACCGGTCATCAGCGCTACAGTGCAGATAGCGGGCGCTGTCCGCATCGCCAATGGCACCGAAAGCCAGCGACAGCGCCTCGAGTCCCGCGCTTGTGCGCAAGGCCTCTGCGTACAGGGACAATTGCGGCTCGTGCAGTGCGCTGTACTTGCGCAGGCTCGATACGGCAGGCGGCGTGGACTTGTAATCGGTGATTATCCACTTGCCGGTCTTCTCGTCCTGATCAAAGCGATCGATCCTGAGGTTGAACTGCATACCTTCGAGTTCAATCTCCAGCGCCTGTTCAGTATGCATACCGGTATATGCGGGGCGCTCGAGATCGCATGCAAACCAGGCCTCAACGAGAGCCGCGAGAGAGCGGATCTGCCGTACTTTCAGGTACTCGGGCGAATCAGGGAATACATGATCCACCGCAAGCTCGGCGGATTCGCGCGCAAGGCTGGCATGATCCGGATGCTCTCGCAGGCTCGCCTGGGTCGGCAGCGCCTCGTAGGCGATTTCCAGTGCGCGGTGTGCGCTTTCGCCGAGTGCGCGCGCATCCGGAACCTCGCTCGGTGTTTCCTGCCTGCCGACATGGAGCCTGTGCACGGCGAAGGCGCGAAAGGGACAATTTGACTGGTTGCGCACCAGCTCCGAGTTGCCGTGGCATTCGGAAGGCTCGCAGCGCGCGGCGCAATCATCCACATAGGTTTCGCTACGCACTGGCCGGGATGCCAGATACGGATGCGACAGATCCAGCAATGACTGCCGCGCGGGAGCTACGAAGTGCCTCGCTTCGGTGACAAGGGCCTTTGGCAGCAGTGCGCTTGCCCCTTGCTGCCTGTCATCTTCAAGCTGTGCGTAGCTGAAGACGAGTTCCTGTGCAACGCTCCCGAGTGATTCGGTGACGAAGCGCGCGCGACTCAGGCGAGATTCCGGTGTCACGTCCGGCACACCGACCTGTCTTTGCGACTGGCGTGACAGAAACGGGTTGGGACTACTCGTGGCGGGCCAGGCCGCATGTCGCATACCGGCAACCCAGAGATGGGTAAAGCGCAGGGGTGTCAATTCGTCAAGTTCGAGTACGCGTACCGGCGCACCGGAACGCTGTACTTCGTGATAACGCTCCCCGGCTGCGCGCTCGAGTTCACGTACCGCCTCGCTGGCACTCAGGCGACCGAGGTGTGCCGAAGTGAGACCGATTTCGGTGAAAAGCACACCAAGTTGCGCCGCCTGTTGATAGACCAGACTGTCCATGTCTGCGCTGTGTGGCCATTCGGCGGCATCGAGCGCCTGCTGGAATTCGCTCAGCCAGGCGGTCAGGGAGCGATGCTTGTGACGGGCGCTGGCATGGCGTCGCATGGCATCGCTCAAGATGCCACGACTCGCGGCTTCCACATCCTGTGCACGAATGCGGGTCGGAAGCCGTCTGCGCAAGGCCTCGATCAGTTCGGGATTTGGGTCAGGATGCGCGGAAAACGCTGGCGACAGGCGCAGGAATGGCGATTCCAGCAACCGCTCGAGTTCATCAATCTCTACATATCGATACAGGAAGTTCAGCAGGAGCAGGGCGCTCTGGCATACCGACAGGCTGGTCAGGGGCAGGCCCCCGGCAATATCGAACACCCGTGGTTCGTCGGGTGCGACCTCACCTTGCGGGTAGAGAGTATTGAGCAGCTGGCGTTCGACTTGCCCGCGTCGTGGCCCGAGACCGGGGAAGGCGATGCCGATGGATACGGGCGCTTGCGCCGCTTCGAGCCGTTCGCGCACCCAGAGCGCGATAGTGCGCAGTTCGTCTTCCGGCTGCTCACATTCCACGAGGCGCGGGGTTTTCGTGTTCTGCACGGGTTCGGGAGCGGGCCATTCGCTGGCAATTCCGCGCATCTCGAGCTGCTTGACGAGCCCTGCTTCGATTGGTGTCAAGGGGTGCGCCTGACTGAAGCCCCAGAGCAGGAGCGGCTTGTCGGGTTGCCAGCAGCTTTCCTCGATCGCCTCGCTGAGCAGGTGCGGCAGTTCTGCTTCGGTCAGGTAATGCTGCTCCTCGGCAAGTGCGCGAAAGGCATTTGCCCACTCGTGGAAGATCAGGCTGTTGCTGGTTTCCAGGTGCGCCGGTTGGTCCTCGTGCAGGGCATAGTGATGCGATAAATGCCAGGCTCTGGCAACCTCCTGATACCAGTTGTGTGCATCGGCAAGCGATTGCGGGGCGCACCCGAGGAACACGGCTCGCTGCATTGCCGGGGTCAATATGCAGCGGTGTGGAGCCGTGTGCAGCAGCAGTTCCTCGGCCTCACGCAACAGGTAGCGGGACAGGGTGGATATGCTCGGTCGCGCCCAGGCGGTGAGCCTGTGCCCGATTTGCCAGTCGTTGTAGGACTCCTCGAGCACCCGCGCGTAGCGACGGTTGGGGGCGAGCGTATGCGCACCCTGCAGAGCCTCGACAAGGCTCGGCTGCATCTCGACCAATGGCTTGGCCAGGACGCGAACCCGGTCGGCTTGCCTGGGCGGTGCGCTTGCTCGCTGAGTCACTGTGAGTCTGGTATGTCCGGCGTTGATGTCCGCGTCATGTCCGGTTGTGCCTCAGGGGCATACCATGAGCTTGCCGATATTGACACCTGAAAACATATCCACCAAGGCCGTCGGCAGCTGCTCGAACCCGTGAATGACGGTAGTGCGTTGCTTCAGGAGTCCAGCTGCGATCCAGACCTTCATCTCGGTCGCGGCTTCCGGGAACCTGTGTGCGTAGTCGGTCACGATGAACCCTTCCATGCGCGCCCGCTTGAACACCAGATTGAAGTAGTTGCCCGGGCCGGGCGGCAATATCTTCTCGTTGTAGCGCGAAATGCCGCCGCACACGACCACGCGCGCTTGCATGGCCAGGAGCGCCAGACAGTGGTCGAGAATCTCGCCGCCGACATTGTCGAAATACACATCGATGCCTCGAGGGCAACCGGCCTCGAGCTGCTCGCGCAGATTGCCGCTCTTGTAGTTGATGGCGACATCGAACCCGAGTTCATCGGTGAGCCAGGTGCATTTCTCCGCCGACCCGGCCAGGCCGATCACGCGGCATCCCTTGATACGTGCGATCTGGCCGGCAATGCTGCCGGTGGCACCCGCCGCCCCGGACACCACCACGGTTTGTCCCGGTCTCGGTTGTCCGATGTCGAGCAGGCCGAAGTAGGCGGTCATGCCAGTGCCGCCAAGCATCCCCAGAGCGACCTCCGGGTCTGTATCCTCGGCAAGCACCTGCACCGGCAGGGATGTGCCGTCGGTGATCGCATAGGTCTGCATTCCGAAGCCGCCCGAAACCAGGCGATTCACGGGCAGCGCCGGATTGCGGCTGTCGATCACCTCGCCAATGCCGCCGGCGCGCATCACATCGCCAATCTGTAACGGTGCCATGTAGCCGCCGCGATTTTCCATCCAGCCACGCATGGCCGGGTCGAGCGAGATGTGCGTTACCTTCACCAGTGCTTCACCGTCTCCGAGGGCGGGCACTTCGGCCTCTCGACAGGCAAGATCATCGGTTCGAATCATGCCTTCGGGGCGGGCGGCGAGCAGGTATTGGCGGTTGATTGTGTGCATGCGTGAATCCGTGTATCGATTCAGGGTGGAAATGCCTATGCTACTGTTCCATCGCCTCATTATGTGAGCCTGTTGACGCGCCTGTCGACGCGCCTGTCGAAATGCCGCCGCGTATGTGAGAATGACTGCATTGCACTTCGGACAGGAATCTCCATGCCCCCCAACCTCGCCTGGCTCGGCTCGCTCGCTGCCTGTCTGGTTGCCGTCCTCATCGCTCTGGCTGGCAGCCAGGGCGGGGTGTATTTTGCCGGAATGCCGCTGTTTGCCCTGTGCGTGGCAGGTGCCTTCGGCATCCAGTGGCTCGCCTTCATTCCCGCCTGGTTCAGGCAGACAGAAGTCTTCTTTGATCTCGTCGGCTCACTGACCTTCATCGCGCTGGCGCTGCTCGCTCTCCAGGGGGCTGACTCGGTGAGCCTGCGCTCGATGCTGATTGGTGCACTGACGATACTCTGGGCGCTGCGACTCGGCAGCTTTCTGACCTCGAGAATTCGCGCGCTCGGCTCTGACCGCCGCTTTCGTCATATCAAATCGCAATTCGCTGTGTTTTTCATGACCTGGACCCTGCAGGGCCTGTGGGTGACCATGTCGTTCGCGGCTGGTCTCGCGGCCATCAGTTCAGCACGTCAGGTGCCTGCCGATGCCTTCCTGCTGCTCGGGGCGCTGCTGTGGGTGGCGGGCTTCGTCATCGAGGCAGTGGCGGACGATCAGAAGCGTCGCTTTCGTCTTGAGCCCGGCAACGAGGGGCGCTTTATCAGTTCCGGCTTGTGGGCCTGGAGCCAGCATCCCAACTATTTCGGCGAGATTCTCTTGTGGAGCGGCGTGGCGGTGATGGCGTTTCCGGTGCTCTCCGGCTGGCAACACATCACGCTGGCTTCTCCGCTGTTCGTCTGGCTGCTGCTCACCCGCATCAGTGGTATGCGCATGCTGGATGCCTCGGCGAGTACGCGCTGGGGCGGGGACCCGGCCTACGCCGCGTATCTGGCGAGGACACCCCGGCTGATTCCGAGGCCGCCGCGGTCGGATGCCGACAACGTCAGATGAATCCTGTGGTGTGCAGATATTCATGTCCATCATGACGAAAACCGACGCACCGCTGCGCCTCGCGACGCGCCCCAGCAACCTGGCTCTGGCACAGGCGCGCATGGTCGCTGAGCATATTGCCGGGCGCGAGAATCGCCGCATCAAGTTGGTGCAGGTGACTACGGAAGGTGATGCCGAGGCGCACCGACCCTTGCGCGAAATTGGTGGCAAGGGCGTGTTTGTCAAGGCGCTGGAAGAGGCGCTGCTCTCCGGTCGCGCCGATTTCGCCGTGCACTCGCTGAAGGATGTGCCGTCGCGTCTTGCGCCAGAATTCACGCTGGCGGCGGTCGGCTGGCGCGAGGATGCGCGCGATGCCCTGATATCCTGTCCGCGTGTGTCCCTTGCTGATTTGCCGCCCGCTGCGCGCATCGGCACATCGAGTCTGCGTCGTGCCCTGTTGTTGCAGAAGTTGTTGCGGAAGCTGCGTGCCGATGTGTCCATTCACCCAGTGCGCGGCAATGTGGATACGCGCATCGCCAAGCTGCATGCCGGGCAGTTTCACGCTCTGGTGCTGGCCGCGGCGGGCCTGCACAGAGTGGGGCTCGCAGACCATATAGTCGAGTACTTTCCGGTGCGTCGGCTACTGCCTGCGCCGGGGCAGGGGCTGCTCGCTATCGAGGTGCTCGCCGAGCGGCGCGACCTTGTGGAGATGCTGGGCACATTGGTACCGCCACAGGCATCGCTCGCCGGGCGCATCGAGCGTCGCGTGAGCGAACTGCTGGAAGGCGACTGTACGCTGCCCATTGCCGCACATGCCGAGGTGCGGGACGGCAACGGTCAGCTTGCGGTATGGATCGCCTCGACCTGTGGGCGTTTGCAAGCCAGCGCCGAGGTGCAGGGCGAGGCTGCGCCCGCGCTGGCGGAGCTGGCTGTCGAGCGGCTGCTGGCCAGCGGCGGGCAGGAAGTCATGGCCACTTTCAGGGCATCATCCTGAGAGCGTCGTCATGACAGTGGACGAGACATCTCCTCGCATGTTGCCGAAGCATCGCGTCTTGCTGACGCGCTCCGAACCCGGGGCAAGCCGACAGGCACGTGCGCTGGCGGCATACGGCTTGCAGCCGGTGAAAATGCCGCTCATCAGGATCGAGCCGGTCGCCTTCGCTCTCGGTGACAGCATGCCGGACATGGTGATCGTGCTGTCTGCACACGCCGTCCGACACGGGGCACGGGCCATCACGCGCTGGGGTCAGGCAGCAGACTGGTTCGCAGTCGGCGAGGCTACGGCGCGTGCACTGCGCTGCCATGGTATTCAGGCTGTGTGCCCCGAGCGGGCATCCTCCGAAGGCTTGCTCGAACTTGCCGCATTGCGCTCACCTGCGAACAGGAGCGTGGCCATATTGTGTGGACGCTCCCCCAGGCCGCTGCTCGAGCGCGTACTCATCGCCCGCGGGGCACAGGTTTCCGAATATCAGGTGTACGAGAGGCTTCCAGTCGATGGCGGCTCCGGCTATCATGCACAACTGAAAGCGACGGAGGTGCATGCGGTTGTCGTGTCGAGTGTTGCAGGAGTATGCGCCTTCTCGCGTCTGTGGAAGGTGTGTGGCGGATCACCTGCAGTGATGCTGTGCGTGAACTCGACGCGCGCGGCCGAGGCGGCCGCAGGGCTCGGATTCACCAATCTGCGTATCCTGGAGTCGCAATCAGATACCGCGCTTGGCCGTGCGCTGCTTGACTGGGTATGTTCTGATCAAGTCCATCCGTGGACTTGATCAGGTTCGCAAATCAGAAGTACGCTTCTGATTTGCTCGCAGATTCAATGCCTTACGGCACTGAATCTGGCGGCACATCCGTGTGCCGCACGGGAAACTCTGTTATTCAGAGTTTCCCTGGTGTTCGCGGCCAGTTGTGCAGGAATCAGACAGGGACAGCACATGACTGACACAGAAACTCCCGCAGTTCCCTCCCCGGAATCTTCCACTCCACCTGCTGCTTCGGGGGTGCCCGGCAAGCGCCGGTGGCGCTCGCGTGTGCTGATGGCATTGCCGGTCATACTGGCTGCGTTGGCAGGGTGGTACTGGCTTGCTACAAGAGATATACCCTTCCCCGTGTTCGGCTCCGGTTCCGCACCAACTCCCGCCGAAACCGTACCCTCGGCGGCTCCGGCCTCGGTTGATACCGCGCCCGATGCACATCCGCAGCATGCCGACAGGCTCGCCGAACTGGAGACAGCGCTTGCTGCCTTGCGTACGGAACAGCAGGCGCTGCGCGCTACGCTCGCAAACTTCGTGCGTCGTGAGGATATGCGTACCGAGACTGCTCGCATCAAGGCTGAACTTCGGGCGCTGCGCGCATCCTTTCCCGAAGTGGCGCAGCTGGAAAGTTCGCAGCTGCACCTTTCCCGGCACTTGCTTCAGCTGGCCGAAATGGAACACCGTCTGTTCGGACCCTCGCAAGCGGTTGTCTCCTTGCTTGATCGCGTCACCTACCTGCTGCGCGACAACCCGTCGGCTGTCGATCTGCTGGTGGATTTGACAGTGCTCGGACAGGAGGTCGAGCGCTCGCGTTCGGTCAATCTGCTGCAGGTATCGGAGGCGCTTGCCGCCATACAGAGCCTGGCGGCACGGGCACCGCTGGCACAGCGCCAATATGATGCGGGGAGTTCCGGGGTTTCCGAGCACCCGTCGGGGTTTGTTGATCGCCTGGCGGCAGGCATCAGGCAGTTGGTACGCATCGAGCGTCTGAATCCTCGCGAGCGCCAGGTCAGCGTCAGTCGTTTGCAGCTTCTGCTGGCACTGGAGCGAATGCAGGTCGCCTTGCTGCGCCGCAACGAGGCAGCGTTCGAGCAGGAAAGATCGGCCATGCTCACCTGGCTGGCAGCGCACCTGCAAGCCGAACACGCCGACACACAGGCGTTGCAAGCGCGTCTGAACACGCTTGCAGGAATCGACTTCGGCATTCAGGATGTTGATTTCGCATCTCTGATCGAGCGGCTCGACGACTTGCTGGAGTCATTGGAGTAATCCATGCGTGCCGGCTTGTTATTGTTGGGAATTGCCCTCATTGTCGGGGGTGCGTTGGGGACTGTGATGGTGCTCGACCCGGGCTATGTGAGAATCGAATTCATGGGCTGGGTCGCCGAGTCCAACGTCATCGTACTGGCCTTGCTGCTGGTTCTGCTCCATGCGTTGGTACGCGTACTGACGCGATGTATTTTCGCGCTTGTGCACAGCGGTGCCAGTGTGCGCGGGCTGCGTGAACGCTACAGATTCGGCAAGGCGCTGGCGAAGGCGCGCGCCGGGATACTGGAATTCGCGGCAGGACACTGGGAGCACGCTGCCGAGCAGCTTGCCGAGGCGGCGAAGCACAGTAGCGAACCCGTCACTGTGTGGTTGAACGCGGCCATGGCGGCGCGGCTCGCGGGTGACCGGCAGCACATGAACACCTGCCTGCAGGAGGCGCGTACGCTGACCGGTGAGGTTATCGAACTGCGTCTGCTCGAAGCACGTTGGCAGCTTGAAGACGGGAACGCACAACAGGCGCTGGAGATCTTGCGTTCCGCACAGACCGAGGATGCACAGGAGCCGCGCACAGCGGGGCAGTGCCAGCTACTCATGGCGCAGGCGTTTCTCGCTCTGGAGGACTGGGACAGTCTTGCGACGATTCTGAAGCTGCTTGCCAGGACCAGGGGCGTTGCAGCCGACACCTACAGGCATCTGGAAATCGCGCTCGCAAAAAGGCCGCTTGATGCCCTCGTGGAGGGCGCAGCTGCAAGTGGGTTGGCCCCCGACAGCAAGGCGCTCAATCACGCCTGGAAACAGGTGCCGAGACACCTGCGAAACGAGCCCGCGCTGGTAACTCGCAAGCACGAGATTGAAAGCCTGCGGAGCCAGCGACAGGAGTCTCTGCCAGCGCCCTGATTCTCGCAGCCGAAAGCCGCGACGAGAGTTTCCCTCGGTCAATCTGCTGCAGGTATCGGAGGCGCTTGCCGCCATACAGAGCCTGGCGACACGGGCACCGCTGGCACAGCGCCAATATGATGCGGGGAGTTCCGGGGTTTCCGAGCGCCCGTCGGGGTTTCTTGATCGCCTGGTAGCAGGCATCAGGCAGTTGGTACGCATCGAGCGTCTGAATCCTCGCGAGCGCCAGGTCAGCGTCAGTCGTTTGCAGCTTCTGCTGGCACTGGAGCGAATGCAGGTCGCCTTGCTGCGCCGCAACGAGGCAGCGTTCGAGCAGGAAAGATCGGCCATGCTCACCTGGCTGGCAGCGCACCTGCAAGCCGAACACGCCGACACACAGGCGTTGCAAGCGCGTCTGAACACGCTTGCAGGAATCGACTTCGGCATTCAGGATGTTGATTTCGCATCTCTGATCGAGCGGCTCGACAACTTGCTGGAGTCATTAGGGAAACTCTGAATAACAGAGTTTCCCGTGCGGCACACGGATGTGCCGCCAGATTCAGTGCCGTAAGGCATTGAATCTGCGAGCAAATCAGAAGCGTACTTCTGATTTGCGAACCTGATCAAGTCCATCCGTGGACTTGATCAGAACATACTTGGAGTAATCCATGCGTGCCGGCTTGTTATTGTTGGGAATTGCCCTCATTGTCGGGGGTGCGTTGGGGACTGTGATGGTGCTCGACCCGGGCTATGTGAGAATCGAATTCATGGGCTGGGTCGCCGAGTCCAACGTCATCGTACTGGCCTTGCTGCTGGTTCTGCTCCATGCGTTGGTACGCGTACTGACGCGATGTATTTTCGCGCTTGTGCACAGCGGTGCCAGTGTGCGCGGGCTGCGTGAACGCTACAGATTCGGCAAGGCGCTGGCGAAGGCGCGCGCCGGGATACTGGAATTCGCGGCAGGACACTGGGAGCATGCCGCCGAGCAGCTTGCCGAGGCGGCGAAGCACAGTAGCGAACCCGTCACTGTGTGGTTGAACGCGGCCATGGCGGCGCGGCTCGCGGGTGACCGGCAGCACATGAACACCTGCCTGCAGGAGGCGCGTACGCTGACCGGTGAGGTTATCGAACTGCGTCTGCTCGAAGCACGTTGGCAGCTTGAAGACGGGAACGCACAACAGGCGCTGGAGATCTTGCGTTCCGCACAGACCGGTGATGCACAGGAGCCGCGCACAGCGGGGCAGTGCCAGCTACTCATGGCGCAGGCATTTCTCGCTCTGGAGGACTGGGACAGTCTTGCGACGATTCTGAAGCTGCTTGCCAGGACCAGGGGCGTTGCAGCCGACACCTACAGGCATCTGGAAATCGCGCTCGCAAAAAGGCCGCTTGATGCCCTCGTGGAGGGCGCAGCTGCAAGTGGGTTGGCCCCCGACAGCAAGGCGCTCAATCACGCCTGGAAACAGGTGCCGAGATGCCTGCGAAACGAACCCGCGCTGGTAACTCGCAAGCACGAGGTTGAAAGCCTGCGGAGCCAGCGACAAGAGTCTCTGCCAGCGCCCTGATTCTCGCAGCCGAAAGCCGCGACGAGAGTTCCCCTAACGCCCACCGCGCATGGACATGAAAAACTCCTCGTTGGTTTTCACGCTCTTCAGCTTGTCGATCAGGAATTCGATGGCGGCTATATCGTCCATTTCATGCAGCAGGCGACGCAGAATCACCACGCGCGCGCAATCCTCCTCGGACAGCAGGCGCTCTTCGCGTCTGGTGCCGGAACGCCGTATGTTGATGGCCGGGAACACGCGTTTCTCGGCGACCTTGCGCTCGAGGTGCAGCTCCTGATTGCCGGTGCCCTTGAACTCCTCGTAGATGACTTCATCCATCTTCGAGCCGGTGTCTATGAGACAGGTGGCGATGATGGTCAGGCTGCCGCCTTCTTCAATATTGCGCGCGGCACCAAAGAATCGCTTCGGGTGTTCGAGCGCGTTGGCATCCACGCCGCCCGTGAGCACCCGCCCGGTGGATGGTTGCACGGTGTTGTATGCGCGTGCGAGTCGCGTGATGGAGTCCAGCAGGATGACCACATCCTTGCGATGTTCGACCAGGCGTCGCGCCTTCTCGATTACCATGTCGGCCACCTGTACATGACGCGAGGCGTTCTCGTCAAAGGTGCTCGCTACCACCTCGCCACGCACTGAGCGCTGCATCTCGGTCACTTCTTCCGGGCGCTCGTCAATGAGCAACACGATGAGTGCGACTTCGGGATTGTTGGCGGTAATGGACTGGGCGATGTTTTGCAGCATCAGGGTCTTGCCGGCCTTCGGCGGCGATACGATGAGGCCGCGCTGCCCCTTGCCAATCGGTGCGACCAGATCCACGATTCGCGCCCCGACATCCTCGGTGCTGCCGTTGCCCCGCTCGAGCACCAGACGCTCGTCCGGGAAGAGCGGCGTGAGATTCTCGAACAACACCAGATTCCTGCGCGCCGTCGGGTCGGAATCGTTGATGTCGTTTACTTGCAGCAGCGCGAAATAGCGCTCTCCGTTTTTTGGCGGGCGGATCTTGCCGGACAGGCTGTCGCCGGTACGAAGGCCGAAGCGACGAATCTGACTGGGACTGACATAGATGTCATCCGCCCCGGCCAGATAGGAGCTGTCCGGGGAGCGAATGAACCCGAACCCGTCGGACAGGATCTCGAGTGTGCCCTCGGCCATGATTTCCTCGCCGTTCTTGGTCTGGCGACGAAGAATTGCGGCGATGACTTCCTGTTTGCGCGAGCGGGCCAGGTTCTCGAGGCCAAGCTCTTTTGCGAGTTCGACCAATTGTGTGACGGGTTGACGCTTCAGATCTGCAAGATTCATTCTCGGGGCTTGTCTGTCAGGTGGGGGAGGGGAATTGATCTGCGCCACATTGCGCGCAAAAGGAATCTCTTTGGTGAGGTAGTTGCGCAAGGCGCGTATTGAGTGGTTGCGCGATAGCGGTGAAGTACCTCTCGAGGCCGCCGAAGAGTGACAGCGACAACGCGCAGGGGGGAAATATACCACCATTTGCAGAGGCCTTGTCAATTCTTGTCGCAAGACAGAAATGCCTGCCGCCGCCCCTCGTAAATAAGTATGTAAATGAAAACGATTCGTGTTATTGTTTACTCATGAAGTGCCTGACATGCGATACCCCGCTCGGTGCGGTCGGTAATCCGGTCACAGCAGCCTTCACGAACAGACAACCATCTACCAGATGCCCAGGAGGCAGGAGGAATCAATTGAACACGACAACACGAATGGCGTTTGGCATCTTGCTCGCTGTATGCGCGCTACCTCAGGTGCCATATGCACAGGAACAGGAAAATCCGCCAGAGGAAATCGTCGTTGTTGGAGAATATCTCTACAGCGATCGGGTGAATGCACTCAAAACGCCAACGCCAATCATTGACGTGCCACAGAGCCTTTCAATCGTGACGGCCGCCGAAATTGCAGTGCAGGGCTTGACGAGCATTGGAGACATTGTCAACTACACTGCGGGTGTCAATACCTCTCAGGGTGAGGGGCATCGCGATGCAGTCGTGTTTCGGGGCGTACGTTCGACGGCGGACTTTTTTGTTGATGGTGTGCGTGATGATGTTCAATATTACCGTCCACTCTACAATCTCGAGCAGGTGGAAATCCTGCGCGGCCCCAATGCCCTCCTCTTTGGGCGTGGCGGGACCGGTGGCATTCTGAATCGGGTGACGAAGAAAGGCGTTATTGGTGAAACCTTCACGGAGTACGGCCTGGGTGCGGGCTCATTCGGTGGCTACGACCTTCGCATTGACAGCAATCTTGCCATCAGCGAGCGCTCGGCTGTGCGCATGAATGCCTTGTATGAAAGCCTGGAGAATCACCGCGATTTCTATGGCGGAGATCGTCTCGGCTTCAACCCGACTGCCAGATTCATGCTCAGCCCGCAAACAACGCTCGACCTGTCCTGGGAGTATGTCGATCATGAGCGCTTTATCGACCGTGGCATTCCAACGGGGTCGGACGGGAAACCGGTTGAAGAATTCGAGAAGATCGTCTTTGCTGACCCGGAGCTCAACACGACGAATATCAAGGCGCACCTGTTCCGCGGGGTCGTGCAACACAATTTCACGGAGAATCTGAAATCCAACCTGAGCCTTTTCCATGGCGACTACGACAAGTTCTATCAGAACTTTTATGTTTCCGGGTATAACCAGTCGGCAACGCCAGACCGGGTAACGCTTGATGGCTATGTTGACAAGACCGGGCGCGAAAACCTGATCTTGTCCGGCAATCTGATTGCAGGATTCGCGTTTGGCGAGACCAGCCATACTCTTGTCGCAGGTGCGGAATATATCGACACGTCATCAGATCAGGATCGCTTCAATGCCCTCTGGGATACAACTTCGGACGACAACGAAATCTTCATGGTTTCCCGCCCGCTGAACCTGCTCCTGGGTACCGGCATGAATGTATCCGGCATCACGACCACCAACAGCTTTGCAACTGACCTCAATGACGACACGAGAGTGCATGTTGAAGTGCTTTCCGCGTATGTCCAGGATGAGGTGGAAATCTCGGACAAGCTGGACATGATTGTCGGGGCTCGATTCGACAGCTTCGATATAGATGTCTTCAATGTGCCCGCAAATGAAACGCGAAATCGCAAGGACGAGGAGGTATCCCCGCGTCTCGGCCTGATCTTCAAGCCAATGGAACAGATCTCGCTATACGCAAGCTACAGCGAATCCTTCCTGCCACGAAGCGGAGAACAGTTTGCGAACATCAACGGGAATAACGACAGATTGGACCCGGATGTTTTCAGCAACCTCGAAGTGGGCGTAAAGTGGGACTTCATTCAGGGTTTGAGCTTTACGGCATCCGTGTTCGAGATTGAGAAGAGTTCGCCACAGGTTGCTGATAACGACCCATCCACTCTCGATGTAATCGACTCCGAAATTCAGGGGTTCGAGGCGCAGCTGAAGGGGTTGCTGCGCGAGCGGTGGTTTGTGTCAGCCGGATACAGTTATCTTGACGGTGAGCAAGTGAATCGTTCCGGCTCGACGGGATTGCGGCCACGCGAGTTGCCGGAGCATATGTTTGCATTGTTTAACGACTTTCTCGTGACGGACAGGTTCGGTATCGGGGTGGGTCTGGTCTTTCAGGATGAGAGCTTCATCAATAACGGGAATAGCGCAACCCTGCCGAGCTACACCCGCATTGATGTGGGAGCCTACTATGATGTGTCCGACAATCTGCGTGTGCAAGTGAATGTGGAGAACCTGACTGATGAGGTGTACTTCCCGAATTCGCACAGTACGCACCAGGCAACGGTTGGGGCACCGATCAACGCACGGCTCACCATCACCGGTCGCATTTGAGGCTGCCTGTAGCGAACATACCTGGGGAAACTCTGAATAACAGGGTTTCCCTCGTTCGAGGCGATATAATCAGGAGCCTGCATTGATCAGGGTCGTACACCCGCCTGCGGGCGCATCATGGACGAGACAGACAAGCCATCGCCGGGCACCAGCCTGACACCCGAGGTTCGCCTCGAGCACATCTATCTCGAGGATGCCTCTTTCGAGTCGCCACTGGCACCGGAAGTCTTTGCCGAACCTCTGGAGCCGCGCATTCAGGTGGATTTCAATGCCACCACCAAGTCACTCGGAGGGGCTCGCTATCGGGTGGTGCTTGCCACTCGCATCGAGGGCAGGATTCGCGAGCATGAAACCGCCTTTATCATTGAAGTGCAGCAAGCGGGTATCTTCGCCATCGAGGGGTTTGATACTGCCAGGATGCGCCAGATACTCGGCACCTTCTGCCTCACAACGCTGTTTCCCTATGTGCGCGAGAGCATCGACAGTCTGGCGCTCAAGGGAGGCTTCCCGGCGCTCAGACTGACTCCGATCAACTTTGATGCCCTCTATGCACAGGGTGTGCTGCGAGCGGAGCAAGAGGCCGAATCGACAGTTGCTGCACAACCTGCGAGCGAAGGAAACTCTGCATGACACAGTGTGCCTTTCCCGCGGCACAATCAAGCAGGCGGGCTACAGCTGTACACCAAGTGCCGCGCTCAAATCCGCAATCGCCTGGGACTCGTCACGCACCTTGATGCTGTGCATGCCAAGCGCGGCGGCTGGTTTGCAGTTGATGCCAAGGTCATCAAGATAGACGGCTTCCGCGGGCGCAATGCCGAGCCGCTCGCAAGCGATCTGGTAGATGCGCGTATCCGGCTTGCGAATGCCTTCCCGGCTGGATTGAACCACGACATGAAATTGATGCATGACCTCTCGAACTTCCTGTGCGCGAGACGCAGATACCGCCATCCCGGGACCTTGTCCAGTACGGACATTATTGGTAATACATCCAACGAATAAGCCAAGATCTTCCCGACAGCGTTTCAGCACTCCGAGCATGCGCGGGCGGAGCGAGCCGGAAAGCAGTGGCAAGACGCAGGATCCGGCCAGCGCATGACCAGCCGCACGAGTCTCTTGCAGAAAAGCCATATCGAATTCTTCGGCAGTGATCTGATTCGATTCGAACTGCGCCCAGGCGTTGCTCTCCGGGTTGGTGGCATTTACGCGACGGATGAAATCTCTGGGCAGACCATGGGCCGATTCATAGCGATTGAATTCCTCGAATGGACTGGTGGTGAGCACACCACCAAAATCCCACAGGACGGCTCGATACATGAGGGCAGGGGCCGAAGTCTTGCTGGAGATGGCAGTTTAACGATTCAGCGAACTCGTTATCTCACAGATCGGAACAGTCCGCCACCTTCATGACTATCCCGACCCAGAAGCAAAGGCCCACGCACGGCGACAGCGAAATCGATCCTGATGCGGGCGCTTGGCCGCCCGCCTCGCGGCCCGACACGGATGTCCGACAATTCGATCCCTGTTGGCACAGGAATGGCTCGACGCGCGCACTCCGCGCACAGATTGGACTTGATAAACGCGTTGATGTCATCGCCTTTCCCGAGGTTTCGCGTACTCACATAGGGTGTCACGCTGGTCCATGTCTTCGCTGCAGCCAGGAGATCATCATCCGCATCCACCACAACCGCTGACAGATTTTCGAAGTATCCGTGTTTGCCTGCTCGCAGCTCTGTTATCGATCTCACGACATTGTCGAACCGTGCGCGGTCTCGCCCGTTTGCTGTGGCGCGTCGGTCGGCAGTCCAGGGAGCCAGCACCAGCAGCCGCTTGATTGCATTGCCATGTTGACCTGACCCTGCGTCTGCCGCCAGAAATACATGCCCGTGATGCCCTGCGCGATCTGGCTTGCCATCCGGCTCGTGACCCGAGAATAGTGGAGGTACTGCGCCTGTGCTGGAACGGGCTGAGGCCATGAGCGCCCTCCTCAGATGTCGGAGGAGCGGTTTTCTGTCGCTCAGGGTTGCCCGAGATGACGAACCGCCGATATGAAACGCAAGGATGTCGTCCGGTTTCCGAATTGGCTCCATGAGTCCGAGTCCACAGAATCGTCCGTCACCAATCAGCAGAGGGCCGGGAATCTTCTCCGCAAAGCTCACCTCAACATGCCACAAGCTGTGCCTGGAGAAGCGAAGGTTGGCGAATTGTTCAGTTTTCATTCCTCTTCGCTGTAATGGCTCTCGCTGGACGCGAATGTGTACGGGAGGAGGGTGAATGTTTGCGTGGCGCAGTGACTGCATGACCGCCGTGACAGCGGCTGCTTCCCGCGCCTCGCGCGAACCGGATGTGGCCCGGCCATTTGCGCCAGGTCGGCGCTTCCGGAGAGTGGGAAGTGCGACGGGTGTGATACTGCGAAACACTCTTGCAGATTCGACAAAACGCTCCATCATCCGAGACTGACTGGTGGAAACCAGTTGCCCTGACCAGAGCTCACCGGTAGTTGGGTCGCAGGGACGAAGGCCGACGAATGCCCATGCAAGATCATCGGCCCGCACTGGACAGTCCATCGGAACCTCAACGCAAATACGACGAATCGACGGGTCTGCGTGTTCATGACCAATTGAGGGGACGGGTATCAGTCTGATGCGCTGCCTGATATCCTCCGGCCTAGCGTTTCTGCCTGTTATCAATCTTTGCAACAGGTGCGCCTGCTCGGGGATTGCCTCGGAAAGCTTGTCCGCGGCTGCATCGCGCAAACCACACACAAGCGGAGCAACAGAGGTAAGCGGACGCGCGGCAAACGCACCTTCCTGATCACGAATCTCGAAATGCAACAAGCGTGGCCTGTTGTCGTACCCGACGCGACCAAAATACGCCTTGGGTGGTTTCCTGAATTCTTGCAGGCGACTTTTCTTCTGCTCATCATCACTCCAGCGCAACCGGTCTCGCCCGGCATCGAATTGGGTGGTCAGGCTTGCGAGCGTTCCCGGAACCGAAATCGGCGTATCCCCGTGCCCATTCGGGTGTCGAATCTTGCCGGGGTATCCTTCCAGGCAACTCGCAACATCATCAGGCGCGAGAATCTGACCATTCGCCCACGCGACATCGATGCCGCGACCGAGCTGATACAGCCGATTGGCGATACGGCACATGTGCTCTGCCTCCCCTGACGAGCTCTCAATCTTCCACAGATACAGCAGTGGAATCGATGCATCGAAAAAGGTTGGTTGCCATATTTTCGGGATACGAATGTCGCTCACCCTGGCAGGATCCCCGCCTTTCGCGTCTAGGTCGTTGCC
The DNA here is from genome assembly GCA_965199815.1 of Pseudomonadales bacterium. GTDB lineage: Bacteria > Pseudomonadota > Gammaproteobacteria > Pseudomonadales > Azotimanducaceae > Azotimanducus. The sequence goes on along the minus strand of CBDATE010000024.1, from coordinate 513,345 downwards.
GGGCACGAACAACTTCACCGCTCGTCCTCGTCGAGATGCCGGTGCGAGAATGTCAGGCGGTTCAAGTCGTTCGAACCATGCCAAGGCGCGATGGTCATCCGGCGCTATGCGCGAGCCTTTGGCCGCTCCCGCTACCAACGCCTGAAACAGTCTCGCGGGCGACGGCGGCCAGCCTTCCTGGCTATCGCCGAAGCCGTCACCCTCGCCGTGGTACCTTCCCTCGCAGAAATTGACCGAGATCAACAGTGATTGGGTCATCGCTGTGTCCGGGTTCAGGCCTTGGCCTTGTCTTTGGCCTTGGCTTTGGGCTTGGCATCGTTCGTGGCCCTTGCATTGTCAAAGGAAAAATCCCGGCTCTCTCCAACGCCAAACTCTTCGGCTGCGGCACCGGCGTATTGCAGGGCAGAGCGTTCGTTGAGGTCCATGGGAGTGCGCTCTCCGCTTCTGTGCACCGCCTGCCAGGTGCCTCGATTGTCCGGATCAAGGGTGAGCAAACACCCGGCGCGCAAAAATCCGTCCATTGGCCCTGTTGCAGCCACAAGAGAAAGCCCGAGAATATAGCGTCTGAGTTCCTTTCCACGAGGTCCCTCCAGGCGGCGCAAGGCAATCAGATTGATGATCACGCTTCGCACGACGGGGCCGCGGGCGATGATGCCTCCGTGTGTCTTTACTGCCGGAACATGGACAAATCCGCGCTGCGCCAGGGGGCTCTTGGCATCGCCTTCCTGCTTCTTCTGCTCTTCTTCGGAAAAAACCTGCAGCGAAGCGTAGTCAAGCGGAGGGTTGTACTGGGCCGAGCGGGTGAGTACTTCGACATCCTCTGCCCTGATCACTGACTGCACAATGCGCGGGAGTTTCGCTTGTGTATCTCGGGAGTCCCAGACCCCGAAAACAATCGAGGTCGGCGAAATCCCGGCCAGCGGGGAGGCATCACCACTGTCAAGATACGTGTTGAATGATTCCCGCGCTTCGTCATGAAGCTCGGTTGATCGTATCAGCGCATCACCAAGACGATGCCCCGCTTCCAGTATTGACACCGATGTATTGTCGCCACAGACAACATTGATTTGCGGCACAAGAGAAGCTCTGGGATTCTCCTCTTGCCCTCTGCGAGCAGGCAGAAACAAGGGTTCCATCCGGTTTGCCTGCGCTCCGACGCTATCGATCGTGGCTACTCTGGTTCCATCGGACAGTGTGTCGATGTTGTAACCAAAATCGCCTGCATTTGCTCTGTCTTCAGCATAAGTCGGAGGAAAAATTACCGATCCAGGCCCTTCCACCGGAAGCAACGGCTGTCTGAGGTGCAGCGCGACCGGGCCGTCGCAGTCGTCTGCGAGCTGATGCAGTGGATTGGAATCAAATTGCGCGTTCATGATGAAATCTCCTCTTCTGTGATGTGAGTGATACAGCGGGCATCTCCTTCCCGTCCGGGCCAGTCCAGCCGCATCGCAAACCTGCGAAATGGAACGGATGGCACGGGCGATGCGAGCGCACCGAGTGCGGCGCGATGAAACACAGGTTGCAGCAGCCCGGCGCTCGAATGCCCGAGCACACCGTAGGTGTAACCGAGCTTTGATTTTCCGGAACTGCGGCGTGGACGGGCGTTTGTCATGCCAATTGCCGCACAAATCTCGACCAGCGGGAAGCCAACCATCACGATTTTCCCGTGTTTGTTGGGTGAGAATCCGTCTTGCACCGGAATATAGTCGCGACGCCAGTCGAAGCGAAAACTGTTTGACTGACGCGCCGATAAATTGAACGGATCCTTCGAGAACTGCAGCAGCTTGCCCTGCACGAGTTTGAGCGCATCGCGGAGGATGGCAGACGCGGGGTAGCCCCCGGCTCCTGCCCAAAACTTCACGTTGTCTCTGCGAGTTGCGTCGCCCCAATACTCCAGCGCAATTTCATTCCCTTCTCTATCGCGAAGAAAGACCGGAAGTGTTGCCGGAGAATCGGGGTCGGGAAACGGGAAAGGCCCACTCGGCGTATCGGCAACCGGTGGCTGACCCCAGCTGGATTTCCATCGATCGGGATTCAGGGAGCCCGCCGGAGCCCTCGTCACGACCTCGGCCTCCTCGAGAAATCTCAGTATGCGCATAATCGGCTGTTCCTCGCCGTCGGCCCGAAATCGGAACCTGACGTTATCTCCTGCGCCCCAATCAAATGCCGCTTCCGCATTGCCCTGAAGCGCCTCCGCCATTTCAAGCATTCCAAGACAGGCAAATACCTGGCCGGGATTCAGCAGATCGACGGGAATCTCGGAGTCAGCCATTGCCGGTATCCTCATCAAGATTCAAGCGACGAGAGACTCTCTGGTCAGCCGCTCGCAGAATGGCCTCGCACCAAGCCAGACCCCAAGGTCCGAACCGCTTCTGAATGCGAGCAAACCGAAGCGCCGCTTCTCCGGCTTTCGCCTCGATAACGGATGGCGGCCCTGTCTCGCAACCTGCCGAACTAATCAGCGGACGGGCGTTACCGTGATGCGCCGCGATGAGATGGAGAATCAAATCACGTATCTCCTGTGGCAACTCACTCTGCTCGGCTTCGAGAAGAGATCCGAACTCATGCCTGTACCCCTCCAGCAAGCGCCAGTTTCCCCCTCCCGAAGTTTTTGCGTAGGGCCGCTGCTCGTCCTTCGGAGCGTTCATCGCGTTCTGCCAACGCTCCGCCGATTTGCCATGGTCATGTAGCCGAGCAGCAATGCCGAGTGCCTCGGATATTGCTTCAGGCAATTCAAGGCGATGTGCAATCTTTCTCGCTTCCGCTTCCACCTCTCTTGCGTGATCAGCGAGTGTCTGAATCCTGGATGCAATTGAGCGCCCGTCTTCGTTGACCGCAGCATCAAAGTGCTGAAAAACTGCAAGTCCGCGACGGGCAACGCCACGAGCATCCGATTCTGTCTCGAAGCTCCGGAGAAATCTCCAGTGACCTTCTGGCGACGCAGCGTTCACGCTCAGTCCCTCAGCGTCCTCCTGCGAGTTCACCCTGACGATTTTGAATCCAACCTGAATCGCCCAGGCAGGGTCAGCGTCGTCAGCATCTGCCGAAGGAACCACATCTGCGGATGTGTGGTCCAGCAGGCCGTCCTTCAGCCCGCCCATGCGCGCATCGACAATCAGGACCGAGCCCGGAAGCAGCGCTGCTTTCCATTCACTGTCCCATTGCTTTTTTTGCTCTTTTCGCTGCGTGAGTTCACCAGGCGTTGCGTGTTTGATATACGCATCTTTCCGATCGAGAAGTATCGCCACGACATCTTTCGCATCTCCTCCCTGCGAACCGGAAAACCGGGTTGCCCGCTTGAATATCCAGTCCATGACTCGACTTGCAGGTGCCTCGAGCTTTTCCGTTGAGTGTACTGGCGTACACCGAAAAAACTCCGTGACAACAGAAGGGACAACAGTGAATGTTTCCGGCGTGGAGCCCGTTGGCAGGTGGGTGCGCCAGACCACCTGAACCTGCGGTTCTTCTTTTTCTTCTTCCCAACCGCGCAGCCACGGAGCAACTTCCGGGCATCCTTCATGTTCTGACAAGGATGTCATCGACCATGCATCGACCAGGGCGCGTGTCACCTCGGGATAGAGCGGTGCGGGCGAAGTGGCTTCCGCCACCACTTTCGGATATGTCTCCTTCAGACGTGTCAGTGCGAGAGGCGAGGCATCCTGTCGATGGTCATCGATTCCAGGCAGCTGCCCGAGTGCTGCTCGCCAGGCGTTGAAGCGTTGCTGCTTCGGGTCTTCCTCCCTGGCCTGGCCGCCGTCTGATGGTGCCTTTGCCCTGCCTGATTGGCTCTTGGGGCGCTCGGCACATACATCCACGCAGGCGATGCGACCTTCGCCGCCGCGCCGATTGACCCGACCCAGCCGTTGCACCATTCGCTCGAAGGCAACCAGATCACAGGCGAGGTGGTCAGCGTCAATGTCCACTCCAACTTCACCGGCGGAGGTTGCTACCAGAAATGACGTTCCCTGAAATTCGCACCTTGATTCTCCAATGAACCCGTGTTCCTGAAGCCAGTCTTCTACAAGCGCGCGTTCATACACCCTGCGCTCCCCGACAAGGAGCTCGGAAGCCCAGGGAAGAGACGCTTCTGGTGATTTGTCTCGCCGACGGCATTCCTTGTCGATCAGGTTTTTTACCTTGACAGCCACTGTACGACTGTCACAGAAGACGAGAATGCGCGATGGCCTCGCTGTGTCAGCCAATGCGAGCGCGCGCTCGGCGAGCGCCTGATCCAAGGGCACCTGCTGCTGATCTGGCCTCCCGATTTCATGCACAGACATGTGCTTCTGCGCTTCGAGTCGCTGACGAACCAACGCTTCCTGACGATCCTGTTCCTCGAGCCCGAACACCGAATCTGATGAAATCTCCCGCAATTCCCGGCCCGTCGCAGAAAGCGACATCAGGCGGAACGGAGGGGTCTGGAACTCATGGTCGGATTCGGATGCGGGGCCAAGTTTCCCGTTGCGATGGGCTTCAATTTGGCGCAGCAACGCCTCGAATGGCGGACACAGATGCGCTTCATCCAGCAGGACAAGCGAATCCACTCCGAGCAAGCCCGCATGATACGGGCGCATCCCACTCGATACGCCATATCCCTGAAACAGCAGCCGCGAACCTGTCATATCGACCGTGCCGACGATAATCGCCGGACTTGCCGGGTCTTCCAGCCAGTCCCGATTGTCGGCAAATCCTCCCCGCAAGGTTGAAATCGGCAGGTCGCGTCCGTTCAGTTGCAGTCGAGAGGCAAGTTCAGGAGGAAGGTTCTTTCGAATCTGTTCGGCGAATCGGGTGGCCTGGTCAACCACCGCACGCCGATCAACCACATAGACGAGTCTGCGAGGCAGGTGTGCACCTTCCGCCAGGGCAATGAGCCACAGCGCCATGACCGAGGTCTTCCCCAGGCCCGTGGGTATATCCACAAAGCGCGGTATATCGCCGTTGACAAGATCGCGCAGCAGACGCATCTGCCAACGAAACGGAGGATAGCCCTTGCCTCCCTCAGCCGTCAGAGCCTGAAAAAGGGAGGCTGCTCGGGATGCATCCATATGCCAGGGGGGTACGCTCACGATGCATCTCCCGTTGTTCCCGATGTCCGCTCGGCTGTCATCACGAATGTCTGCCTGGTTGCCGTCATTTCCCGATTCAGAATGTTGGCTTTCTCACGCAGGTCAAGTACACCGGCCTCGAGGTCGTTCATCCTGTCAACAAACGCGACCTGTTGTGCTCGCGACGGTACGGGGATGCGGATATTCTCCAGTATCTTCTTGTTCAGCGTATGCCCCTTGGCGGCGGGCTGCACATGGCTGCGCAAATCTATAGCTGGCATCAGATGATAGAGATATTCGGAGAGTATCCGTTCATCCTTCGGGACAAGCCCCGCGATGGCCTCGTTCGTGAACAGGTCGCATCCCGCAATGGCCAACTTCCCGACGGTCAGCTTGAAGCTCAAAAGCACGGTTCCTTTCGGCAGCTTCTTCACGCTGGTTCGTTGCACCGCCTCGTCGGTGATTGTGCGCTCAGTCGCAGTCACATAGCGATCCTGCATATCCGAAATCGTCGCCCAGGCATGCCCCCTCCCGCGGTGTCCCCAATAAGCCTTGTGCCGCGTTGCAGGGGTCGCGCCAATCACGATGTCACACACGCCCTGATCGCCTCCAATCGGCACCCAGGCATCGGCTTGCGAAGCACTCCTGCCAGGACGATAAGAGCTCAATGAGAGCTTGCAGGCGTTGTCGCGCACCCGCTCCACATCGACAAGGAACGACTGCTCCGTTTCCGCTTTCTCGCCCCAGAGGCTTCGCAATCTGACCAGATCGTTGCGGCCGTCAAGGATGGCCGGTCGCCCGTTCTTTCGGGTGGTCTTCTCGAATCCATCTTCGAGCACCTCGAAAAACCAGATGGGAGGCGGCGATTCAGTCGCTCCCTTGTCGAGGATCAGAACCGCCGTTGGCTGGCCGGTGTACGGGCGAAAGGCAAATTCATCGAACGCAATTACCGCAATGACAGAGCAGGTGTCGAGCACATGGCGCCGGACATTCTCGTATTGCTGCGCCTCGGAAAACAGCAGCCCTTCCGGGACCACAATTCCGATGCGTCCGCCGTCCCTGCAGGCATCCACCGCGTGTTTCAGGAACACGGGGTTTGCGTCCCTGGTGTTGAAGCCGTACAGACCCGCGCAGTCGGTGTCCTGCGAGAACGGGAAGTTGGTGAGCACGACATCAAACCTTTCCTTCACCGGCGCTTGCAGACAGTCGCCCTGATGGATATGGGTATGCCCGTCACCGGCAAGGATCATGTTCATCTTGGCGATGCGCGCGGTGCCGGTCAGCTCGCGGCCGAAAATGGTGTCGTTTTCCAGCACCTGCCGCGTCTGATCGGTCTGTTTGACCTTGCGGGCAATGTGGCGAAATGCCTCGATCAGGAAGCCGCCCGTTCCGCAGCAGGGGTCATATACCTGTTCCATATACATTGGATCGACCAGATCAACGACGAGCTTCACGATATGGCGAGGCGTGAAGTATTCGCCGAGGTCGTTCCCGACCGTCACCGAATGCTTCAGAAAATACTCGAAGGCATCGCCTTTCACGTCGGAATCGACATCAAGGAGCGAAAGCCCGGACAAGCCATCCACGATGTGCCCGAGGGTGTCTGGGCGCGCTATGGCGAGGCGTGGCGTGAACACTTCATCGCCATGATTGTAGATGTCAGCGAGCCGAGGCAGGACGGTATCGTTGAGATAGTCCAGCATTTCCGGCGCGGGCCTGGTCGAGAAGGATTCCCAGCAGTAGCGTGTATGGAGCCTGCGCCCCTCGTTGCGGAGTTCCCGGCTCATTTCGATTTCGCTGACGAGCTTGAGGAACAGCAGGTTGGAAAATTCGCCGAACCGCTCGATGCCTTCACGCAATCCTTCCTTGCGCAACAGATCGTTGGCACCCTTGAAAACATTCATGAGCTCGCTCTTGGTTTGCGCGATTGAATCAGGCGTGACGAGGCTCGGCCCGTCATCGGCAAACTGAACGGTCAGCTTCGGGGGCAGCAGATCGACGACAGGTTCTCCGTCGAGCAGCAAAGGCCCGTTGGAGCGACGGTCAAAAGACTGAAACAGGGTTCCGTCGGACGCGAATATGATGTTGACATTCAGCCGCACCGCATAGTGCTGGGCCGCATACTGCACCGCCCGGTCGAGATTGTGGCCGGGACGCTTGGCCTCGATGACGGCGACTGGCCTGTCGGTGTCGGGTTCGTACAGCACATAATCCGGCTTGAGCCCCTGTAGTTGCGCGTTCTGTCTCGTCGTTTTGGCTCGCTCGGTGAATACATGACAGTCTGCGCTGTATTCGTCGGTAATCCAGCCCAGATGAGCCAGCAGGTCGTCTATGGCCTTGCGCACGGCGGATTCTTTCAGGAGAGACCGGGACATGGCGACGGATCAGCATCGTGATGATTCAGGGGGGCAGGATACGATGGCTCCAGTCTCAAAACCTGATACTTTGCGAAAAAATTCGGGTCTTCAGGCAAAAAATACTCTCCAATCCTGGCAGCAATTGCCTCGCGTCAGGAGCACATGCTCCCCTTGGCATGTTCTGATCAAGTCCATCCGTGGACTTGATCAGATTCGCAAATCAGAAATACAACGCAGCGGGCACATCCATGTGCCGCACGGGAAACTCTGTTATTCAGAGTTTCCCTCACAAATGCTTGATGTCGAGATGCGGTAGCTTGTCCGCGGGATTGATGCCGAACACCCTGCAGAAAAAGGCGAATTCGGATTCGAGACAGTGGGCGATGGTGGCCGCGTCGCGAAACCCGTGGCCTTCTTCCGGGTAGAGGATGTACGCATGCGGGATGCCCTTGGCATCAAGCGCATCTACCATGCGCTGGGATTGGTCGGGGGGCACGATCACATCCCTGCCGCCCTGAAAGAAGATGATCGGACAAGCAAGTCGGTCGCTGGAGTACAGGGGAGAGCGTGCCTTGTAGATATCGCTCTGTTCCGGCCAGGGGCCGACCAGCGAATCCAGGTATTCGGATTCGAACTTGTGCGTATCTTTCGCCAGGGCTTCCAGATCAGACACGCCGTAGGCGCTCGCTCCGGCGCGAAAGACATCGGAAAAAGTCAGCGCTGCCAAGGTTGTGTACCCGCCCGCGCTGCCACCTCGGATCGCTGCGCGGTTGGCATCAATCAGTTTGCGCTCGGCAAGGCAGGACACCAGTGCTTCGCAATCGCGGACATCAGACACCCCCCATCGGCCATCGAGTTTGCGCCTGTAGGCCGTGCCAAAGCCCGTGCTGCCGGCGTAGTTCAAGTCTGCTACCGCCCAGCCGCGCGAGGTGTAGTACTGAATCCGCAGATTCTGGCGTTGCCGTGCGCAGGTTGTCGGCCCGCCATGCGTGGTGACCAGCAGTGGCGGGAGTTCGCCCGCATCCGCTTCATGCTCAGGGTTGGTCGGGGCATAGAAGTAGGCGTAGGCAGGCCCGCCGTCAGACGCGAATTCGATAGCTTGCGGGATGCTGATACAGCCATCCGGCAGGGTTTGGTGCGCCCTGCCTGCCAAGGGTACGGGGGACGGTCGTTTTGATGCTGTGATGGTGGCCGAGTTCGCCCCGCCTGCCAGGGGGAGAGATGCGCGTCCCGACGAGTTCGACGAGTTGCATTCCTCGCCACGCCCGGAGGTGGTGTCGCCACCAGCCCGGCTCGCGCGGCGAGTGATTGCGAATTCCTCGATGCGCTCGCCACGCTCGGGAGCACCGGTGACGCACAGCAGGCGCTCGCCAGCCGCATGCCAGTGCAAGTGGTCATAGCTGCCCGCCTGCTCGTGCCAGTCGCTGAGCCTGCCCGTGCCGTCTATCATCACCAGAGATTCCTCGCCACGGCAGGAGCGCCGTGCAACAAGCAGTTCATCCGTAATAACCGCGTAGCTGTGGCTGTGAAACATCCACTGAGGACCTCCGAATTCCGCCTCGCACTGGTGCAGATAGCGGGTGCCTGCGGCATCATGGCAGCAGAGATTCCACCACCCGTCAGCATCGTTCAGGAAGAACAGGCGCGTTTCGCCCCAGTGCGGCTCCATGACGCTCTCCCCCTCGCCACCGGCAATGATGTGAGCGGAATCGAGAGCCTTGGTAGATGGATTGAGCTCGGCAAGGTATAGCAAGGTCGTCTGCCAGGGCATGTTGGGATGATCCCAGGCGACAAAGGCAAGTCGATTGCCACACATGCGTGGCGACGCATAGAAGTCGTGTCCCTGATGCAGGGTGCTGATGGAGCCGTCTGTCAGACTGATGGTGACCAGGCGGTTGAGCACGTGTTCGCACTCGCCTGGCTCTGTCGCAGCGTGGGTTTCACACACGGCGATGAGGTAATCGGCACCCTCCGGATGGCACAAATCTGCGTAGCGTTCGCTGCTGCCCGTGTCCGTCAGGGCGTACGGACGATGTTCAACCTGATAGAGTTCCTGATCACGAAAATTGACGAAGTAGATGCCTGCCTGACAAGCGATATAGCTGCCGCCGCCATATTCGTGCACCCGCGAGCGGGCAGAAAAGCCCTTTGGCAGCAGCGGTTCGCCGTTTCGGCAAATGGTCACTCGACCGGCTTCCTCGGGTACCGATTCGAGCCAGAAGACGTCCTCTCCAAGCGATTGAATCTCGTCGTAGGTCGCTGCACTGGCAGCAACCATGGATGCCTGCACAGGCGATGACCAACTTCCGTATGGTGTTCTGGTTTTCATCAGCTCTCTCATGTGGGTTGATTGGGTGAAAAACAGGACTTCGTCAACAAATAGCCGACACCGCGCGTCCCCAGCCAGGCGCGGGCAAACTCATGGCGATCATAGCTGCGTTCTACCTGTTCACAGGACTCGGCTGCCGGATCCATCACCAGTACGCGGTCTTCGAGCAATCCGCGCAGCACCACGAGATGCCCGCGCGTGGCGGGTGTCGCCGCGCCCGTCAGTTCGCCCTCGGCGTAGCGAATACTGGCGATGATGACGTGTCCAGCCGCAAGCAATGGCGCGGCCTCATCCAGCGAGTGAAAGGTTTCGATGGCGCTGGTATAGCCGTGTGCATTGGCCGCACGAATGTTGTGCGGCCAGATGCCGAACATCCCGCGCCTCGGTTCGTAACACGCCTGAGCGAATTCATATGCCTGGGTCGGCGCAAAACCCATCACCATGGACAGACACACGGGCGAGCAGATGTGATGACGAACAGGGGCGGGTGCCTGCATCTGACTGATGGCGCGCACCGGCAGTGGCGCAGCGACCATGCTTCCGGCATCCGGTGCCTCGATTCTGCAGGGGCGCGCCGCGATGACGATCAGCGACTCCCGTGGCACACGGCTGCCCCGCAGACGCAGTTCGAGAAAGCTCACCTCGATGTCCGCTCTGGTGACGAAGCAATCGATGTGCGTATCCACCGAGGGGCCTGTCCGTGATGCCGCGCCCCGCTCCCTGTCCCGACCAGCATCCTGATCTGCAGCAGGTACGCTGTCCAGCCACCAACGCCGGTCGTCGCCGTCGCGCAAGTGCCAGCTCGCGCACCATGGACGCTCGCCACCGATAACGCTCAGGCTCGGCACGATTAACAGATCGCGCTCGAGGGGCGGCAATTCGAAGCGCGCCACCAGCTCATCGCCTGCGCGTCTCCACAAGATCTCACTCGCTATTGGCAGCGGATAGCGGGGGGTGCCCGTCCTGAACCTGCGCGTCAGCACGGAGTGTGCTCGTTCATTGGATATGAGACTGAGAGGCGAGCGTGGGAAAGGATGAAGGATACTCGACGGGGGTTCTCCAGTCGAGGGATGTGCTCGTTCACTGGATACGAGACCGAGAGGCGAGCGCGGGGGCGACTTCGGCGACGGTGAGCTCGCCGTGCAGCCACCCGGAGGGGCGGGCACAGGCGCTTGGCGAAGCTCGTCTCGTGCTACATTGATGCGGCTATGGAGGCCGATGATGACACACCCCGAGGATTTTAGCGATGCGCACCGCCGCCACTGGGAGGATGCCGACAAGTAAGGTGAATTCGCACCGCGATGCCGCTTCCGGGATTTTACGCATGGTGGAACGCGCGGAGCAGGAAGGTCGGCTATGAATACCGCATTTGTGCCCTTTGACGAGGCATGCGGGCGCGCCCGCAAGGTTTGTGAAGAGCCTGGCATCCTTCCAGTGCAACTGCGCCCCCTGTATCTGGTATGCGATTTATTCGGGAGGGTGCGAATTTCGGTGCCCTGCAAATTCAAGACTGACGAACACAGCACGGCTCTGCAAACCCTTGCCAAGCGCTTGCATGAAGAACTTGGAGCGCACAGCTATCCGCCGAGCGAGGCTGTGCTGTTCGTCAGCGATGCCCTGTTGGCAACCCTGAAACCCATGGAGAAGGAGTTCGAGAGATTGCCGGGGGTGTACTGGGTTGACCGTCTGGTAACCGGTGGTGATTGGTGGACGGTCGGTGATGCCCGGGACGGAAGCTCGGCCAGATGTTGCACACTCTTCTCCGTCAAGGGTGGCGTTGGGCGTAGCACCACCGCGCCAGCCTGGATGCAGGATATGGAAGGCGATGTACAAGTGGCACCAGCACACGGTGCCAAGCCTGGCGATTATCTCTCCAAGCTGGGCCGCGTGTACATGAAAAAAGACGGTATGTCATGGACGAAGCGGCTCGAACACCTGATCACCCGTCTGGAGAAGCAATCCAGGCCAACCATCGTGCTGCTGGAGAGCCGCAGTGGCCTGCACGACATCGCGGCCGCGACGGTTACTGATCTTGATGCCGAAGTCTTGCTGTTCGCGACAGATTCCGAGAGCACCTGGACTGATTACGAAATCCTGTTCCGTCATTGGAGAGATCAGGGCTTGGCGGAGAAGATCAGGGAGCGCTTGTTCATCGTGTCGGCACTGACACCGGTGCCCGACCGTGAAGCCTATATGCAACAATTCCGTTCGTCAGCGTGGGATGTATTCAGGAAGTACCTGTACGACGAGGTAGGCGCAGGCGAACAGCCGGGTGGCGACTTTTCTTTCGATTCGGACGAATCGGATGCACCTCACATGCCGTTGGAAATCAGCTGGGAACTTGGCCTGGCTGCCGGTGCGTCGCTGCGCAATCCGGATGAGGCGACCGTGATGGCGGCCTATGGGCGGTTCCTGAAAACCTTCGTGGAAAGGATTCCCCTGTGCAAGGAAGAGTTCGTGCCATGAATAGCAAAATCGATGCTGAAATCGCACGTTCGGCGCTGAGAAAGCTCCCTGAAGGGACCAGTCATGGTAAGAAACCGGTTCCTCGACAAGTGTACCTTCCGCGCTCTCATCTGAAAGCGATGGATCCGGATGTCATGCTCGTAACCGGTATGCGCGGAGCCGGGAAAACCTTCTGGTGGAGTGCGCTTCAGGAACCTGCTATCCGCGAGCTCATATACAAACCGGCAGAGCAGTTGGCATCGAGTGAATCAACCGAGGTCAAAACGGGCTTCGGGGTGACCGATGATCCGGACAAGTACCCCAACAAGGATGGATTGAGAACCCTGCTTTCGAATGGGCAGAATCCCAGAATGATCTGGCAGACGGTTCTCGCCCGGCAGATTGCATCGCCGGATCATCCAATTCAGCGTCCGGAAACCTGGCATGAACGCCTGGTCTATGTCGCGAACAACCCCGAGGCAATCTCACGTCTGTTTCAGGATGCCGACGAGGCGTTCGCTCGGGAGTGCAAATTTCTGCTGGTGCTCTTCGATGCGTTGGACCGCTGCTCGGATGAATGGAAGGATATATATCCTCTCGTCCGTGGTCTGATGCAAACCGCGCTCGACATGCGCTCCTACCGGCGGTTACGGGTCAAGATATTCCTGAGAACCGACCAGATGGTTGAGAGCCGGATTACCGATTTTCCCGATGCGTCAAAGGTGTTGTCCTCGACAGTTGAACTGGGCTGGCCAACCCGCGAGCTCTATGGGTTGTTGTGGCACAACCTCGTAAACTCGGAGCAAGGAGAAGTTTTTCGCGATTTCCTCGGCCACCGTCCGTGGAGTGCCACGAGTGTTGCAGGATGTTCCCTGTTTCAGGTTCCACGGCAGCTGGTTTCAGACGAAGAATCTCAGCGCAGCCAATTTCACATGATTGCCGGGCCATGGATGGGTCGAAACGCCAAACGCGGATTCCCGTACACCTGGATTCCGAATCATCTGGCAGATACCAAGGGGCAGGTGAGTCCCCGCTCTTTCCTGAAGGCATTGCAAACCGCTGCCGAGGATGCAGACGAGCGGTACCCTGATCACTCACACGCACTTCATTTCGAGAGTATCAAGCGCGGTGTCCAGGAGGCATCCAGGATACGTGTAGAGGAAGTCAAAGAGGACTATCCATGGATGCATCGCGCACTCAAGCCGTTGGCCGGCATCATGCTTCCCTGCGGATTCGATGAAATCAAGGAGCGCTGGAGAGAAGATCAGGTTCTCGAGTGCCTGGCCAGAGATGTGAAAGAGGGAGGTGTCGAACTGCCGCCATCGCATCTCGAAAATGGTGCCAATGGAGTCCGTGAAGATCTTGAATCCCTGGGAGTTTTCCAGCGTTTGCATGATGGCCGGGTCAACATCCCCGATGTGTTCAGGGTGGGTTACGGACTTGGTCGCAAAGGTGGGGTGAAGCCAGCCCGATGGCAGTCGTCCTCACCGTGAAGGAATTGAACGCATGCTGAAACGGATCAGGATCAAGGGGTACAAGTCCTTCGATGATGTCGAGGTGAGCGTACAGCCACTGTCGGTCTTGTTTGGCCCAAACGCAGCGGGCAAGAGCAATTTTCTCGATGCCTTGCAGCTCCTGTCGAAAATGGCAGCCAGCCGGACGCTGAAAGCCGCCTTTGATTCACCGTATCGTGGCAAGCCGCTGGAATCCTTCCGTTTTTCCGAGACCGGTCTCAAAGGACTCGTCACGCAGGAGCGCCTGTCGTTTTCCATTGAAGTTGATCTGCACCTGTCGGATTCGATTGTCGAGAATGTCAACCAGCACATCCGGGAAATGCGCCGTCCCGGGAGAGGCGAAAGCTCCGGCAAGCCACGCAATAGCCCTGCACAGGTGCGCGAACGTGACCTCCGTTACCGTATCGAGATCGAGATGCTGCCCAAGTCCGGCGTACTGCGAGTCTCCGACGAATACCTGGCCGCCCTCAATGCCAAAGGGCAGCCAACTGGCAAGCGCAAGCCCTTCATCGAGCGGCAGCGCGAGAAGATTCATCTTCGCCTTGAAGGTCAGGCTCACCCCACCTGTTACGACCGGTATTTGGACCACAGCATCCTCTCCATGCCGCATTACCCACCACACTATCCGCATCTCGTAGCGGCCCGGCAAGAGTTCGAAAGCTGGCTCTTCTTCTATTTCGAGCCACGCGAGCGCATGCGTGGCTCGAACCCCGTCAAGGAGGTTCATCACATCGGATTGATGGGCGAGGAGCTTGCCGCGTTCCTCAATACCCTTCAATCCCGGAATCCCAGGCAGTTTGAAGCAGTCGAGAAGGCGCTCCACATGCTAATCCCGAATGTTGAAGGCATTGATGTGGATGTCAGCGACATCGGTGAAGTGGAACTGCGTATCCGGGAAGGTGGCGTTTCGGTTCCTGCGCGCATACTCTCGGAGGGCACTTTGCGCACACTCGGCCTTCTGGCTCTGATGGGCACCCGCGAAGCACCTGCGCTCGTCGGCTTTGAAGAACCCGAAAACGGTGTGCATCCGCGCCGTATTCAACTCATCGCAGAATTTTTCAAAACGCAGGCGCACATTGGGCAATCTCAATACATCGTGACAACCCACTCGCCCATCCTTCCCGACATGCTACCCAGGGATTCGCTACTCACAGTGCGCCGTGACAGTGGCCAAACTTGCATAACCCCCTTCGAAACCTGGGGCCCCCTGTTTTGTGAAACCGACATTGATGATGCACTTGATGGCGTACAGTCAGAGCTTCCCATCTCGAAGCAGTATTTGCTCGGAGGCGGGCGCGACATTTCCGGAGAACGCTCATGCCCGGTGTGATTGACACCCTGAACAGGCACAGGTGCTTTGGTGGTGAGTTGGGCTTCCACCAGCACGACTCCCGGGCGCTGCAATGCCGCATGAGGTTCAGCCTGTTTCTTCCGCAGCAATGCGAGGAGCGCAGTGTGCCCCTGCTGTGGTGGCTGTCCGGTCTCACCTGTAGCGAGCAGAACTTTGCCCTCAAGGCGGGCGCGTTCGCTGCGGCGGCGCGCGCCGGAATGGCCATCATCGCGCCTGATACCAGTCCGAGAGGCGCTGATGTTGCGGACGATGCAGCCTATGATCTGGGGCAGGGCGCAAGCTTTTATCTCGATGCCACACAATCCCCCTGGATACCTCACTTTCGCATGTATTCCTACATCACTCGCGAGTTGCAGACGCTTATTGCCGGTGAATTTCCAGTGGATGCCTCGAGACAAGGGATTTTCGGGCACTCCATGGGTGGTCACGGCGCACTGGTGCTCGGATTGCGAAACCCGACCCTGTACAGGAGTATGTCGGCGTTCGCGCCCATCGTTGCGCCGAGCGCCTGCCCCTGGGGACAGAAAGCCTTCTCGGCCTACCTCGGTGCCGACCGGCAGGAGTGGGAGGCATGGGACACTTGTCAGCTTCTTCGTACTGGTGCGAGCCGTGCGGATTTTCCTGTTGTTCTGGTCGATCAGGGTGAATCCGATCAGTTTCTTCAGGAACAGCTCCAGCCTGAACGACTGGCCGAAGCCGCCAGAGATGCTGGTCAGGCGCTCGATTTGCGTATGCATCCCGGTTACGATCACAGCTACTTCTTCATCTCTTCGTTCATCGCGGATCACATCCGGCATCACGCGATGATTCTCGCCGGGGCTTGATGCACATGACAGTCAGGACACGTATCGCCCCCTCGCCAACCGGCGCGCCACACCTCGGAACTGCCTATGTGGGCTTGATGAACCGGGTGTTCGCCGATGCCATGGATGGCGAATTCGTGCTACGCATCGAAGACACTGATCGGGCCAGAAGCACCCGCGCCTCCGAGGAGGCTGTCATCAATGCGTTGAGGTGGCTCGGGCTTGATTGGAACGAAGGGCCGGATGTTGGTGGCGCGCACGGGCCATACAGACAAAGCGAACGTCTCGACATCTACCATCAGCATGTCGAACAGCTTCTCGAAGCGGGCGCGGCCTTCCGCTGTTTCTGCACCCCTGAGCGGCTTGCCGCCATGCGTCGCGAACAAGTTCAGCGCAAGCAGACACCACGCTATGACGGAGCCTGCCTTGAACTCTCGCCACAGGCCGTGCGTGCGCGCGTTGAGGCGGGCGAGCCGAGCGTGGTTCGTCTCGAGGTGCCGTCAGAGGGCCAGTGCAGTTTCACGGATCTGCTTCGTGGCGAGATTGAGATTCCCTGGGCACAGGTAGATATGCAGGTATTGCTCAAGTCTGATGGCTATCCCACCTATCATCTGGCGGCCTGTGTTGATGATCAGCTCATGCACATATCTCACCTGATCCGGGGCGAGGAATGGATCAACTCGGTACCCAAGCAGCAGTTGTTGACGCGCGCCTTTGGCTGGAAGACACCTGTCCATGTGCACCTGCCGCTTATTCGCAACCCGGATGGCAGCAAGCTGTCGAAGCGGCGCAATCCGACCAGCATCGACTACTACCGGCGCTTGGGCGTACTGCCCGAGGCTCTGCTGAACTACCTCGCGACGCTTGGTTGGTCCATGCCCGATGAATCCGATGTGTTTTCCCTGGCCGAGATGCGCGCGGCATTCGACTTGTCGCGGCTCGGTGCCGGTGCGCCGGTATTCGACATGGTCAAACTCAAGTCCTTGAATGGGAAGTACTTGCGTGCGCTGGACGGGCAGGCATTTCTCGAGCGATTGCTCACTTGGGCCAATGAATCCAACCGAGTCGAGGCGATTGTCGATCTCATCAGGGAACGCAGCGAAATTCTGGCGGATGTGGCCCCGCAGATCGACTATCTGCTCGGCAATCGGGCGGCGCTTTCACTCGCAGACTTTGACCACAAGAAGCTGGAGACAGAACGCCAGCGAGACATACTGGCCATGACGAGTTGGGCGCTCGAGGGGCTGACCGATTGGCAGCGGAGCGCCCTCTACGACGCCTGCAAGCGTACTGCGGATGTCTGTGGCGTGAAGTTTCGTGATTTCCTGTCGCCCATCTTCCTGGCCATTTCCGGGCGGCAAGTGAGTCTGCCGCTGTTCGATTCCATGGTCATTCTCGGCAGGGACATCTGCCTGATGCGTATGAAGGATGCGATTGAATGCCTTGGCGGCCTGTCACGCAAACAGGAAGAATCGCTGCGCCGAGAGTTCAGTCGCGAGTCCGCCAGGCCCTGAAGTTATCAGGGTTGACTCACTCGCAGGGTATCTCGATCAGGAAAGGGCCGGGCTCCCGGTAGCTGCGTTCAAGCGCGCTGTTGAGTTCGTCCAGCGTTTCCGGGCGCGTACCGGGTACCCCCATGCTTTTTGCCAGCGTGACGAAGTCGAGGTCCGGGCGCGTCAGATCCAGCATGCTCATGGCTTTCGGCCCCGGGTTCAGCGTACCGGTGCGCATGAATTCGATTTGCAGAATCGAATACTTGCGGTTCGAGAAGATCACCGAGGTCACATCGAGTTGCTCTCGCGCCTGCGTCCACAAGCCTTGAATCGTGTACATGGCGCTGCCGTCCCCATTGAGCGACAGCACCCTGCTCTCCGGGCAGGCGACGGCTGCGCCGATGGAGACCGGGATGCCCTGACCAATGGCACCGCCCATGAGATCAAGCCAGTCGTGGGGCGCAGCACCCTCTGTTGCGAACGGTACTGGTCCCGCTGCCGTCGCCCCCTCGTTGACGATGATGGCCTGTTCGGGAAGTGTGGCACCGATGGACTGGGCAATCCCTTCACGGGTGATGTCGCCGGTCGGCAGTTCGGGTGGGTTGGCAGACTGATGCGGCGCATCCTCTGGCCGATTCCGGGAACCTGTGCATAACCGCTCACTCAAAGCCGCCAGGGCGGCCTCGATGTCTTCATGGCGTTCTGCCAGCAGATGACACTCGGTACCGTCGGGAACGAGTCGGCTCGGTCGATTCGGGTAGGCGAAGAAACTGACTGGTTCCTTCGCTCCTACGCGGATGATGTGACGAAAGGCTTTCAGTTCTTCCACCGCCATTTCGCCGAAGTAGGCGAGCCGTGGCACCTGCGGGCGAGTCTGGCCGCGTTCAATGCGCGTGAGGAAGGTGTCTCCAAGCAGCTGTACCCCGGTGTGTTGCGAGATGCGTTGCAGATGCTGCAGGCAGGCACCAGTGGTGGCTGGGTAACTGAGCAGCAAGACCACTCGCCCCTCGGCATTTTCAATGATCCTGGCGACCTCTTCGATACGCGCCGAATCGACGGCCGGGGGCTTGTTCGGGGGCAAGGGCTCGGCATGGCCGTCAGCCGACTGCCAGGCGCAGTCGGCAGGGAGCACCAGCGTGGTGACCTGACCCGGTGGTTCAAGCGATGCCTGCACCGCCTTGGCGGCATCAAGCGCGACTTCCGAAGCACTTGTCGAATGATGTACCCAGCCGGACACGGCAGAAGCGAGGCTTTGGATATCCGAATGCAGCGGCGCATCAAGCGCCTGATGGAAGGTGGCGTGATCGCCCACGACATTGACGACCGGCACCCCGGCGCGACGCGCGTTGTGCAGGTTGGCTATGCCATTACCGAGTCCCGGCCCGAGATGCAGAAGCGTACAGGCTGGCCGTCCGGTCATGCGCGCATAGCCGTCGGCAGCGCCGGTTACCACGCCTTCAAACAGGCCGAGCACACAGCGCATCTCGCTCTGGCGGTCGAGAGCCGCCACGAAGTGCATTTCCGAGGTGCCGGGATTCGCGAAACATGTGGTGACCCCCGAAGCAACGAAGGTTTTCAGCAGACTTTCGGCACCGTTCATGAGCGTGCACCTCTCAGGAACCTGGCCACCGCTTCGGCATGCTCGGGCGATTCATAGGCGCGCATCAGTCGCTCCATCTCTCGTGTTCGCACCTTGTCGAGGTCCGTCTCGCTGGCGTTCAGGGTCAGCAACTCCTTGGTCCAGCGAAGCTGCGGGGCAGGATTGGCGGCAATTTCACTGGCGAGTTCAATGGCCTTGGGCATGAGTTTACCGGGTGCCAACAGGTGATCTGCCAAGCGATATTCAAAGGCTTCTTCTGCGGAATAGAGGCGGCCAGTCAGACACATTTCGCTGGCTCGTCCGAGGCCCATGCGGGCAACGGCAAAATGCGAGCTGGCAAGCTCCGGAACAACGCCCATGCGCACGAAGACCATACCGAACCTGGCATCTGTTGAAGCGAGAATGACATCGCATGGCAGGATCATGGTGAGTCCCACGCCGATGCTCACGCCATTGACTGCGGCGATGATGGGCTTGGATGCGCGCAGCAGCGTCACCCAGTCTGCGACCGGCTGGTGTTCCCGATCATCGCGGTTTGCCGCTCCTTCCAACCGGCTGCCGAATTCACGCCCTATGTCTGCGCCCGAGCAAAACCCGCGTCCCGCTCCGGTGAGCACAATGGCACCGACATCCGCATCTTCGTTGCAGGCTTCGATGGCATGGCACAGCTCGGCGCGCATCTGCTCGGTCCAGGCATTGAGCCTGTGCGGGCGATTGAGTGTGATGGTTTCAACGCGCGATTGTCGCGAGGTGATGATCTGTTTGTAGGGCATTTGCGGAGGCCTCGGAAATAGTCGGACAAGTGTGCCACAGCAAGCGGGTAGGTCGCGATTCGAAACCGTGATGCCTCCGGATGCTGGGTCGCGAGCGGATGACGAAGGGCAAGTTCCCTGCGCTCTTACATGGCCTCCAACTCCCGGCGAATGAAACTGGCATCCCACGCCTCTGGGGCTTCGTCAAGATAGCGCTGGAAATAACCCTTGGCGGCATCCATATCGCCAAGTTTTACCTTGAGCTTTGCCCATTCCCGATAAGCCTCAGGTGGCATGTTTTCGAGATCAGCATCACCAGACGAGAGAGCAGAATCAGCCTTGTTCAGTGCCTCGGAGAGCACTCGGCCTTTCTTGTTTCTGGCATAGGTAATCCAGGATTTCGCAGTCATGTACTGACCCCAGGCCCGTGAAACCCCAAATTTGATCTGTTCTTCGACGATGGCCGCAAATTGTGCTGGACTTTGTACGCTGTATTCGTCCGACAGCCAGTCTTCCCGGTAGGGATTAATCAGGTTCACAATCGTTTGATCTGGATCTATTTGCTGCCGCATGAATTGCTCCGGAGCCGGTGACTCGCGCATGGTTCCGGACAACTCCGCCAGATAGGCAAGCCGCTCCTCTGGAGCTGGATGAGATGCCAGCAGGCTGAACCCTGACTCCTGACCACCGGCTGCTTGTTCGGCTACGACTTTTTTCCAAAGTCTTTCAGCTCCACCCGTATCCATGCCATGCTCGTGCATCCATTCAATTCCATCAACATCCGCTTGACGCTCCTGTTCGCGACTGTAAGCGAAGAGTTGATACATCGCCACGATTCCAGCGGCATCAATCATCGCTTGGGCGGTCGCCGACAAGTTTTGCACCTGATGTATGCCTTCCAGAGACGAGGAAGATCCTATGGCCACATTGCTCGCGGCACCCACCAAGGCACTGGCGACTGCAAACGCAGAGGTCGTCTTTCGCCAGCGTCTGAGCTCCGCAAGAGAATGTCGTCTTGAGTAATGGGACACTTCATGGCCCAACACAGCGCCTAATTCGGCATCATCAGAGACGCGCAAAAGCAGGCCAGACTGTACGAACATCGCGCCATTCGGCATCATGAATGCATTGAACCCTGGCGTTCTTATTGCATAGACCCGTATTTCGTTACACCGCTCGCCCACGGTCTGACAGGTCAGATTGCGCAGGTGCTCGCCGAGGCGTTCATCTGTGATGAGCTTGGATGAGGTGCGTAACTCCTGCTCGTGACGCTCAACCATCATCCACATGCCCGCCTCGTCCGAGTCCAATTCGGTCGGTGCAGTTGCGAAGCCGGTTGAAGCGATCAGGCTGCATGCTGCAGCCACTGCCAGCAGGGGGCAAAGCGATTTGCAGTGGTAGCTCACGAGTTGCAGCGATTACAGGGGAAACTGGGTCAACAGGTGGCTCACCGCATCGCGCCAACTCTTTTCGCTCGCGTTTAGTACGTCGCCGATTTCCGACAGGGCTTCGCGATCAAAATTCGCCCACTTCACGTGGCCATCGCGAAGATCGACCAATAAGCTGCGAAATTGGAGGGAACCCATATCCATGTAAACCCCAGCCATGGCGGCGAGAAGAGCGGTGGCGACCCGGCCTCCTGTCGCTCGATTTGCCTTGAGCACAACCAGCAAGGCGTAATCAGCATCGAGTTCCCGCAGGCGTGCAATTTCCGCCTGTCCAAGCTGGTAGACTCGTCCTCGACCGATAGTCTCACTGCTACGTGAAAGCTCGATCGCATCTGCCAGCGTGTTCAGTTGTCGAATTACTTGTACATCCTGATCCTGCAGGTCCTGCCCATAGGGGCGAAACCGTGTTCCCTGCTCGTACAGATGGGTTTGCAAGGCAGCGCTCAGCATGGAGGACACCTGCTCGCTCCAGTCTGCCTGAGGCTCCTCCATACCGCCTGCAGTGAGTTTGGAAACGACTACGTCAGATGGCAGGATGAGCAAACTTGGCTCGACCGGTGGTGCCTGTGCATCCCTTGAGTGATAAACGACAGAGTGGGCTGCACAGCCAGTAAGTCCGAGTAATACCACCACAACCAGTATCCTGGCCCGGAAAAGCTTGTACATCATTTTGAGGCTCCTCAAGACATGTCCGTTTTGACCCGGCCAGATTGTACGCCAGGGAAACTCTGAATAACAGAGTTTCCCGTGCGGCACACGGATGTGCCGCCAGATTCAGTGCCGTAAGGCATTGAATCTGTGAGCAAATCAGCACATTTTTGCAGGACAGCAAAAATGTGCTGATTTGCGAATCTGATCAAGTCCACGGATGGACTTGATCAGAACATACCAAGCGGGTAGGTCGCGATTCGAAAGCAGGACTGTCTTCAGCCGACCGATTATACTGCCCGCTGACATTCGGAGTCATCGCAGTCAACCATGAAAACCACAACATAACCGCATGAGCCAGGTATTTGATCTGCTTGTCATAGGTGCGGGCTCGGGCGGTGTGCGCGCCGCGCGCGTGGCAGCGAGCCTTGGTGCCAGGGTGGCCGTGGTCGAACGAGGTCCGTTAGGGGGCACCTGCGTCAATCTGGGCTGCATTCCCAAGAAGCTCTTCGTCTATGGCGCTCACTACAGCGGTGAATTCAGGGACGCAGCAGGTTTCGGCTGGAGTAACGCAGCGCCGAGCTTCGACTGGGACACGCTGCGCGACAACACAGGTAACGAAATCAAGCGCTTGAATGGCGTGTATCAGCACCTGCTTGAAACCAGCGGGGTGGAGATTCATCGTGGCAGTGCACAGCTACTTGATGCCCACAATGTTCAGGCGGGAGCACAGCGCCTGACCGCCGAGCGCATTCTCATTGCAACCGGCAGTCGCCCTTTTGTGCCAGATTGGCCGGGTCGAGAGCATGTCATCACCTCTGACGATGCCTTCTCGCTGAAGCATCTGCCAGCGCGCGCCCTGATCGTTGGTGGCGGCTATATCGCAGCGGAATTCGCCGGTATTTTCAATGGCCTGGGTGTCAAAACCGAGATTTTGTATCGAGGCTCCCTGTTGTTGCGCGGGTTTGACGACGGGGTACGCAGGTTCGTCGCATCGCACTTCGAGTCGCAAGGTATCAGGGTGAGTTGCGAGGATGAACCGAGTGACATTCAACAGTGTCAGAACGGGCTTGCAGTACGCACCGGAGCGGGCAGGATCATTCACACAGATCTGGTGTTGGTGGCGACCGGGCGTGTACCGAACAGCAAAGGGCTTGGCCTCCGGAACGCGGGGGTGCAACTCGGCGAGCGCGGCGAGGTACTGGTGGGCGATGCGTATCAGACCAGTGTCGCGAATATCCACGCGATTGGCGATATCATTGATCGTGTGCAATTGACACCCGTTGCCATTGCCGAAGGAGCCTGGCTTGCCGGGCATCTCTTCGGCTCAGGTGCTGCCGAGCCGCCACCCGACTACAGCAGAATTGCTACCGCCGTCTTCTGTCAGCCGCCGATTGGCACCGTCGGCATTACCGAAAGTGAAGCGCGCGAGCGTTACGGGGCTGATGTCGAGGTGTACGAATCCGGGTTCCGACCACTCAAGTACACTCTGACCGATAATGCCGAACGTACTTACATGAAACTTCTGGTGCGCAAGTCGGATGGTCGCGTTCTCGGTGTGCATATGACCGGGGCCGATGCCGGCGAAATCATTCAGGGTTTCGCGGTCGCGCTCACCGCCGGAGCCACCATTGCCGAGTTTCGTGCCACAATGGCGGTTCATCCGACCTCCGCGGAAGAGTTCGTCACCATGAACACGCCTTCGTCCGGGTAACCGCAGACGAACCTGGGGACTGAACCGGCGCGCACGAATTCTGATCGGAACTTCATCCATGGCAAGTGGTAATCGAATGAGACATTTTCTCTCGCCTGTGCTGTTTCTGCTGAGTTCTCTATCCTTCGCCGAACTCGCTCCCCCACTGTGGGACGACTCCTACGGACGCGCACACGAGCGCGTACTCGCTCGCATGGAAACCAGCGGCGAAGCGCGCAACATCATCCTGTTCATCGGGGACGGCATGAGCCTTGCCACGGTCACTGCCGCGCGCATTCTGGAGGGCCAACGGCGAGGGCAGAGTGGCGAAGAAAATTTCCTGAGTTTCGAGGGCTTTGCACACACCGGCTTTGCCAAGACCTGGAATGTCGATTCGCAGGTGCCGGATTCCGCCGGCACCGCCACCGCCATCCTTTCCGGCATCAAGGCGCGTATGGGTGTCGTGGGGCTTGATGCCCGGGTTGACTGGGACAGTTGCGAGGGCATTGCAGCAAGCCGTGTGCCGACCTTGCTGGAGATGGCCGAGGCGCGCGGGTTGAAGACCGGCATAGTGACCACTACCGCACTGACGCATGCCACGCCGGCGGCGACCTACGCCCATGTGAGCAACCGCAACTGGCAGGCTGATGCGCCTTGCGGGCTGGATATTGCCAGTCAGTTTCTCGAATTTTCCCATGGCGATGGCATTGAAGTGGCGCTCGGAGGCGGTCGCCAGGCATTCGAGGAGCGCCCCGACGATATGAACCTGATCGCCAACTGGCGTACGCGACACCCGAGCGGGCAGTTCGTCACCACACGGGCGGCATTGCTGGCTGCCGATTCCACACCCGTACTGGGTTTGTTCAGTGATTCGCATATGGCGTTCGAGGCAGATCGGGGTGCTACGCAAGAGCCGTCACTGGCCGAGATGACGCGCGCTGCCATCCGTCACCTGAACTCCTCGGGGCGTGGGTTTTTCCTGCTCGTCGAGGGTGGGCGCATTGACCATGCACATCATGACAGCAACGCCTATCGTGCGCTCACGGATACGCTCGCCTTTTCCGAGGCCGTGACAGTCGCGCTGGAGCTGACCAATGCACAAGAGACCCTGATGATCGTCACCGCTGACCACGGACATGTCTTCACCATGGGAGGCTATCCTGTGCGTGGCAATCCCATTCTTGGCCTCGTCAAGGACGAGACCGGGGAACTGGAGCGCGATATCCATGGCCATCCCTACACCACGCTTTCCTACGGCAACGGGCCGGGCGACCGGGAATCTTCCAACACTTTGCAGGAAGAGGACGCGCGCGCTCCGGACTTCGTGCAACCGGCCGCGATTGTGCTCGACACTGAAACACACAGTGGCGAGGATGTGCCGGTGTATGCACAAGGCCCGGGCGCCGAGGCTGTGCGCGGGGTCATGGAACAAAATGAACTCTTTCACGTCATGAAGCTGGCGCTCTTTGGCGAAGAAGATACCTGAACGCAACACAAGACAAGGCGTGATTCATGGAACTGGCCAACATACTCCAAGTGCTCGAGACGGTACTTGGCTTCATTCAGTCATACACCATTGAGGCTCGCTGGTTCGCGCTGATGCTGCTGGGTGTCGGTGCATTCTTCACCCTGTACCTGAAATTCCCGCAACTCAGGTATTTCCGCCATGCCTGTCAGGTGCTCACCGGACGGTACACGCCCAAATCCTCGCTCGGCGACACCAGCCACTTTCAGGCCCTTTCTACTGCGCTGGCTGGCACTGTGGGTGTGGGCAACCTGGCCGGCGTTGCCTTTGCCATCTATCTGGGCGGGCCGGCAGCCATCTTCTGGATGTGGATGACCGCGTTCCTCGGTATGACCACCAAGTTCGTCGAGGTTACGATTTCGCACAAGTATCGCACCGTCGATAGCGCAGGCCACATCGCCGGTGGCCCCATGTTCGTGATGGACAAGGCGCTGAACATGAAGTGGCTGGCGGTCATCTTTGCCATAGCAACACTCATCACCGCGGTGTTCGGTGGCGGCAACATGCCGCAGAGCAACAACATTGCCGTCGGCATGCAAGACACCTTCGGCATACCGCTCTCGCTGACCGCTGGCGTACTGGCGATTTTGCTCGGGCTGGTGATTATCGGCGGCATCAAGCGCATCGCTCAAGTGACCGTGAGCCTGGTGCCAACCATGGCGGTGCTGTATTTTGTGGCGGCAATCGCCGTGACGCTGTCAAACCTCGAGAACATCCTGCCGTCGTTTCAGGTGATTTTCAGCAGCGCTTTTACCGGCTCGGCCGCAGCCGGTGGTTTTCTTGGTGCCACCCTTGCCTATGCCTTCAGTCGCGGTGTGGATAGAGGCCTCTTCTCGAACGAAGCCGGGCAGGGGTCTGCTCCAATCGCGCACGCTTCGAGCCGCGGAGAGAGCCCGGTGGCGGAGGGCATGGTGTCAATTCTCGAACCTTTCATCGACACCATTGTCATCTGTACGCTCACCGCGCTGGTCATCCTGTCGTCCGGAGTCTGGACGCAGAAGTTCGACAACGAGTTTGAGCACGGCAACCTCAGTTGGGTCGAGGGAGAATGGGACGAGGACATTCCGGCACACAGAGAAACGCTCTTTGGCTATTTCTTCGAGTCTGATGAAGCGAACCTTGATGTGCGCCCGTTAAACGCCGAACTCGAGGTGGTTGATGGCGTGATTCAGGAGCGCGGATTCACTGCCATTCACAATCGATCGATTGGGGAAGACCTGCGCGTGTATGTGGACGGCGAACCGTTTACCGGTATCTTGCCGATTACTGACGGACGCAGCGAAGCTGCCCCCTGGTCGATTCACGGCAAATCCCTCGTACATTCAGTCCGCCTGACGCTTGAAGCTTTCAAGCAGAGCTTCATCGGTGGCTATGCGCCTTACGTGGTCACCCTCGGGTTGCTCATGTTCGCCTTCTCGACCGCTATCGTGTGGGCCTATTACGGTGACCGGGCGCTCCTGTATCTCGGCGGTGAGCGATTCCTGTTGCCTTACCGGCTCTTGTACGTGGCGTTCTTCTTTCTTGGCGCATTTGCCGACACCGGCCTGGTCTGGCTGGTGGCAGCCGTCTGCATGCCACTCATGGTGTTGCCAAACCTGCTCTCCATCTTCTTGCTGCGACGCGAGATGCGCACGGAAATCGACCAGTACTGGAAGGGTTTCGACAAGGCTTCCGACAGACGGACTTGATCAGAACATACTTGGTATCCTGCCACATGAATTCACAGGGGCACAGCATCCATGTCGATTGAAGTGAGCTTCGAACTTGAAGAGCCAGATCTCGAGTATTTTCGCGAGCACATACGTCACGCTCGTGCGGAGGCAGCGGACCTCAGCGAACAGGAGATCATCGAAAAAGCTGATTCGCTCCTTTCCCAGATTACGGCATCCGAGGTGCCCGAGTTCGTTCGCGAACGATTTCAGCGTTTGCGCACCCTGATCGGCATGCTGGTAGATGATGAGTGGGCCATCGAAAGTGATGAGCGCAAGGATGTCGTTGACGCGCTGGCCTACTTCGCCAATCCGCATGACCTCATACCGGACGGCGTACCCGTTCTCGGGTTCATTGATGATGCCATCATGGTGGAACTGGTCGCACAGGAACTCCAGCACGAGATAGAAGCCTACAACGATTTTTGCGCCCACCGCGCCAGCGAAGCGGCGCGCAATCGTGAAGGTTCACTCGAAACCTACCTGGCCGCGCGTCGCAGGGCCTTGCATACGCGCATGCGCCGCCGTCGCAGCGCATCGCGACGGCCCGTCGGGCAGGCTGGCAGGACGCGGGTACGTCTGTTCTGATTCGTCTGGTCGAGTTGCCTGCCGGAGGCAATTTCTCGCGCGCCCGGTCAGCGGTGCCGCAAAAATCAGTTCGCTACCAACTCGCAGGCATCACAATACACCTGCACCTCGCGCCAACCGGGAGAGTATATATCTTGAGACGGCCCGGCACTCACAATCTCCGCCATCCAACCAATGAACTTCGAGAGCGCTGGTCGCTTGCTTGCGATCATGGCGCTGATGGTGCCGAGATTCAGGCGCATGCTCTGTTCCTGCTGGTGGTAGGACACCCGATAGTCGTCTTCCAGGCCAGCGAGGGCTGCCGCCGACTTGATCGCATCCTGCAGCCCACCGAGTTGATCGACGAGACCGCGCTCCATGGCATCCGAGCCGATCCACACGCGACCTTGTGCTATCTCGTGCACTGCGTCGCGAGGCTTGTCGCGCCCGGTCGCCACCAGCTCCAGAAAGTCGCTGTACACCGCTTCGATGAACAGGGTCACCATGCGCCGATTCAGGTCGCTGATGCCGTCCTCACCGAGCAGGTTTTCGGCAACCTGCGTGGTGGTCACGCGCTCGCTGTGCATACCAATCGCGGCGAAGGATTCATCGAGCGATAGCGCGGTGCCGACTGCGCCGATGGAGCCGGTAATCGTCTCGGGATGCGCCCAGATCTCGTCAGCCGTGGCGCTGACCCAATAGCCGCCGGATGCCGCCACGCCCGCCATGGAGACCACGACCGGCTTGCCACGCTCCTGAACCGCTTGCAGCTGCTCCCTGATCGCTTCGCTTGCCGAGGCGCTGCCGCCCGGCGAATCCACACGCAACACGAGGGCAGCGACATCATCCTTGTCCCCAAGGTCGCGGATGGTATCTGACAGGCCATCACCACTGATGGCACCATACTCTGCCGATCCGTCATAGATGGCCCCCATGCCATAGACTACTGCGACGCGCTGTTTTTCCTCGAAATCAAAGTCGGGAGGCAATGTCCTGGCGTAAGACTGATATGTCATGCGATCTTCACCTGCAACGATGCTCGTCAATTCCTCGATACGCTGGTCAATGGCCATTCGCCAGCCAGTCCCGTCGGCAAAGTCAAAGTCGAGCGCCAGTTGCGAGATGTCTCCCTCGGCTTCCGTCAGGAGCTCGGGCAAGCCATCAACGTAGGCCTGCAACCTGTCCGGGGAGATACCCCGATTCCTGATAACCCGCGCCTGATCCGCGGCCCATCGACTTTCAAGAAGCCGCGACACCTGCTCACGTTCCGCATCTGACATATCGTTGCGCACCAGGCTGTCACCTGCGGATTTGTATGGCCCACTGCCATGTACAAAGCGCTCCACCTTGAGCTTGTCCAGCGCATCGGCAATGTACACACCTTCCGCTACCGGCCCGATCATGTCGATGCCGTCGAAGTAGTTCAGGTAAATCTCGTCGCTATAGCTCAGGAGCGCATAACGAAACTGATTCAGGAATACGGTACTGCCAATGACGGGCTTGCCGGCATCGCTCAATTCGCGCAGGGCGGCACCGATTTCGTCGATATGCACGTAGGACATCTGCGCCAGATTCGAGAGGTCGAGGTGCACCGCCTTGATGCGATCATCGTCCCTGGCCGCCTCGAGGATGCTCAGGAGATCACGCAGGCGGGTTGGCGTACTGATGTCGAGTGCATCAATAAGTACTTGTTCGAATTCGTCAAAAGCTGGATATTCCTCCACCACTTCGGTCGGATTCACGACCAGTACGGCAGCTTCAGGTACGATCGGGATGGTATCGCTCCTGCTGATAGCCACGATAGCTCCGATGAACAGCGCGAGGACGAGGAGATATACCATCGCGCGCAGAAAATTGAACAGGAATCCGAGGAGCCTGCCTACAATTGCGATGGGTGTGGCAGGTTGTGATTCGCTTGCCATGGGAGAGTGCCCCTGAATACCTATGGAATTGAAGTGAACTATAAAGGGTTTTTGCGGGGATAGGTTTTCCTGTTTCGGGTGATGTGGTGTCAGACAGTACGCATATGAGCCCCCTGTGGCGTTGGGACGAGCTCTGCCATGCGCTCGCTCTCGTGGGCGAGGCGGCCCCGGTTGGCCCTGATATAGGGGGGGTCAGTATCGATTCGCGAACCCTGCTGCCGGGGAGCCTGTTTATTGCCCTCGATGGCTCTTCCGGCCCTGTGCTGACGGCAGGCAGGGGCGCAGGACATGATGGTCACGACTTCGTGGCAGCGGCGGCCGCGAAGGGGGCGGTGGCGGCTCTGGTGCACAAGGAACTCACAGAGCGCTCCGCCATCAACATCCCGCTACTGCGTGTGAAGGACACCCGGGAAAGCTTGTGGCAGCTTGGAGAGGCCGCTCGACGGCGTTTGTCAGGCGTGGTATTCGCCGTTACCGGCAGCGCCGGCAAGACCACGGCCAAGGGCTGGCTGGCGCAGGTGACCACAGGTTGCGCTTCGAGCGGCAGCCTGAACAACCTGTGGGGGGTTCCCCTGTCGCTGGCCTTGACACCGCGGGATGCGCCTGCCGGCATCTTCGAGATTGGCATGAACGCGCCTGGAGAGATTGCCCCTCTCGCGCGGCTTGTGCGTCCGCAGGTGGCGCTGGTGCTGAATGCGCTGCCCGTGCACTTGCAAGGGCTCGGCAGCGTTGAAGCCGTGAGGATGGAAAAGCTGAGTATTGTCCGCGGGCTGCAAGCGGGTGGCACACTGGTGTTGCCAGCCGACATGCAGGCGAACGATATTCCGGATGGCGCGTCCGGTGTCGCTGGTGCGCGCAGACTGACCTTCGGTCGTTCGCCTCGGGCGGATGTGCGCTTCACCCCGATGAATGGCGATTGGCAACGAATTCGGCTGAATGCGGCTGGCGAGACTCTCTCGGTGTGCGTTCCCGGCGGTGGTGCACATCGCGCCGCGACGGTAGCTGGCGTGGCGGCCGCGGCCTTGGCGGGTGGCTTTCCCCTGCGTTGCATGCAGCGTCTGACGGGCGCGGAAGTTCCGGCAGGCCGAGGGCGCGTGACCGAGGTGGCGGGCGTAACCATCATTGATGACAGCTACAACGCCAATCCGGTGAGCATGGCGCATGCCATCGAACAGCTTGCCAGCCGTTCGGGGCGGCGCATCGCGCTACTCGGAGATATGCTGGAACTCGGGAGCGCAGAGCGTCAGGCGCATATCGAGCTTGCACGAATGGCCGCGACGCTCGATGCCGTCTGGTGCGTCGGCAGTCTCTCGAGAGATACCTGTGAGCACCTGCCGAAGTCGGTTGCCAGAGGCTGGTTCGCGGATGCCGGGAAGGCGCTGCTCGATGATGTGTGTACGTACCTTCGGGCTGGCGATGCGCTGCTCGTCAAGGGCTCGAATCGCATCTTCTGGAGCAGGGGCCTGGTAGATGCGCTCATTGCTCGATTAGCGAAGGAGCGGGGAGCGTGACGGTGCTGTGGCGGCCATCTACTCAGACCCCGGCAGTCGTTCCGGCATCCGTCTGAAGCCGAATTCCGCTGCCAGGCCGAGGTAGGTTGCGGGGGTGAGCTGTTCGAGCTGCTCAGCTGTTGCCTCCGGCAGGTCGAGAGACCTCACCAGCCTCTGCCAGGCCGCCTGCGTGAGGCGCTCACCTCGAGTGAGGTGCTTGAGGCGTTCATAGGCATCGTCAATACCTTCACGACGCATGAGGGTCTGCGCTGCTTCCCCGAGCACTTCCCAGGCCTGGTCGAGTTCACTGGCGATAACCTCTTGATTGGCTGCAATTTTTGTCAGACCGCGACGAGCTGAAGTAACGGCGAGAAAGGCGTGGCCGATAGCCACGCCGAGGTTGCGCATACCAGTCGAGTCCGAGAGGTCTCGCTGCCAGCGGCTGACGGGCAGCTTGTCCGCAAGATGCCCGAGAAGCGCGTTGGAAACTCCCAGATTACCCTCGCAGTTCTCGAAATCTATGGGGTTGATCTTGTGCGGCATGGTCGATGAGCCGGTTTCGCTACTCCGGCACCGCTGCTTGATATAGCCCAGCGCGATATAGCCCCAGATATCGCGGCTCATATCGAGCAACACCGAATTCCAGCGCATAAGTGCGTGGCACAGCCGCGCGAGGTCGTCATGTGGTTCGATCTGTGTCGTCAGTATTTGCGGCTCCAGACCGAGGCCGCGCACAAAATCGAAGCTCAGGTTCTCCCAATCCACATTGGGGAAGGCCAGGACATGGGCATTGAAGTTGCCGACCGCGCCGTTGAACTTTCCGCGCACCGCAACCGCACGAATCTCGTCAAGCGCCGTCCCGAGGCGATGCGTGAACACCTTGAATTCCTTGCCGAGCGTAGTCGGCGAGGCGGGTTGACCGTGCGTTCGGGACAGCATCGGCAAGGAAGCATGCGCGGTCGCGAAGGTATCGATGTCGTCAAGGAGCGCTTGCAGGCAGGGCGCAAGCCGTTCCTTGACGCAGGAGTGCAGCAGGAGCCCGTAGGCGGTGCTGTTCACATCCTCTGAAGTGGCGGCGAAATGCAGGAATTGCGAAGCGGGCTTGAATGCTGCCAGCGCCTCGCGCTCGGCAAGGCACTCGCGCAGGAAATACTCGCAGGCCTTGACATCGTGATTGGTGGTGGCTTCCAGATCCTTGACGCGCAAGGCATCCCTGATGTCAAAGTCCTGCCAGACCCGATGCAGCGCGTCAGTCTCGGCATCCCGCAGATTATCGAGCGAGGGGATGAGGCCCTTGCCAGCCAGGGTGAGAAACCAGGCAATTTCCACGCGAATACGCGCGCGGATGAGGGCGAATTCGCTGAAATACTCGCTGAGTACCTGAACTTGCGTGGCATAGCGCCCGTCAAGTGGCGAGATGGACAGCAGGGCTTCGGATGGGTCTCTTGGTTTCATGATGTCAGTTTCCGCTGTGCAGGATCAAGCCGCCACCAAGACACTGCTCGCCTTGGTAGAAAGCGGCGTATTGTCCCGGAGTGATAGCTCTTTGGGGTTGCTCGAAGATGACCTGCCAGCGCTCTGCCGCACCGGCAGGCGGAGCCAGATGGCACGCCTGATCGGCTTGCCGATAGCGAATCCTGGCGGTGCAGCGAAAGGCTTCCCGTGGTGGTTCGCACAGCCAGTTGACATCGCCAACCACAAGGGAAGATGCGAGCAGGTCCGATTCATCCTGGCTAATCAGAAGCCTGTTCGATGCGGTGTCCTTGGCGACCACGTACCAGGGCCGTTCCGGCTCGTCACGCACTCCACCCACACCGAGCCCGCGTCGCTGGCCGATGGTGTAGAAGGGCAGTCCCATGTGCTCGCCGAGTACGCGCCCTTCGATATTCTCAATCGGGCCGGGCCGTGACGGCATATAGGTGCGCAGGAATTCACGAAAGGGACGCTCGCCAATGAAGCACAGCCCGGTGCTGTCGGGCTTGTCAGCGACGCCGAGTCCCCTGTCCCTGGCCAGACGGCGCACGGACTGCTTGTCCATGTCGCCGAGCGGAAAGATGGCATCGCGAAACCCGTCCCTCGGCACCATTTGCAGGAAGTAACTCTGATCCTTCGAATCGTCTTTCGCCTTGAGGAGCTTCGGTGCGCCGTCGCAGTGGGAGAGCCGTGCGTAGTGACCGGTGGCGATTCTGTCGGCACCAAGTCGTCGCGCACAGGCACTGAAATGACCAAACTTGATGACGCGATTGCAGAGCACATCCGGGTTGGGTGTGGCACCGGTTCCAAGATCCGAGAGAAAGCGTTCGAACACCTCATCCCAGTATGCCTCGGAGAAGCTCACTTCTCGCAGCGGAATATCGATGGCGCGACACACACCGAGGGCATCCTCATAATCCTGTGCCGCGGTGCAATGCTCGGTGCCGTCGTCTTCGTCCCAGTTCTTCATGAACAGTCCTTCAACCTGAAATCCCTGCTCCTTGAGCAGGAGCGCCGCGACCGAGGAATCGACACCGCCCGACATGCCTACGATGACTCTGGTGTGCTGCGTCATGAACTCATTATTACGCATGGACTTGATCAGAACATACCTGATGTACTGCGGGATACCCCCTCAGCAATACACTCTCGGTGCCTTGAGGCCGGTCAATATCTCGTAGGAAATCGTGTTCGTCAGTCGGGCGACTTCACCCAGAGTAATCCGGTCGCCGATCACCTGCACCCATTCGCCAATTTCAATCGGCACCTGATTGCCAACAGCGACAGTCGTGAGGTTCATCGCAATGCGACCGATGACAGGAAAGATATCCGCACCACGGGCGACCTTGCCGATATTTGACAGACCGCGTGGCAACCCGTTCGCATAACCTATGCCAAGGACGGCGAGCTTCGAGTCAGGAGGTACAGCAGCGGTTGCTCCATATCCGACGTACGCGCCTTCAGCAGGAGTTGTCACCTGCAAGACCTGGCCTTCAAGGTAGGCGACGGGGTTGGCGGGCGTGTGGTCACCAGCGTGTGGATTGCCGCCATAGATGCCTATACCGGAGCGACACAGATCTCCCCGAAACGCTGTGCCGTTCAGCGTACCGGCGGAATTGCCGATGCTCGTGCGAACCCCCGGGAAAGCCGCGCTGATCCTGGAAAAGCGCGAGAGCTGTTCCGCATTCTGCACATGTGCGGGCGTATCCGCGCAGGCGAGGTGTGTCATGAGCAGCTGTACGTCAAGATCGGCAAACATCTGTGCCTGCACTTTGTCCCAGCGAAATCCGAGGCGCGTCATGCCGGTATCAACCTTCACGGCAGCAGGATGCCGAGCTCCGGCACACGCCCGCCACACCCGAACCTGGGTTTCATTGCCGAGAACCGGCGTGAGATCGAATTCGATGCACTGACGGGCGCTGGCTTCGCTTATCCCGCTCAATACGAATATTTCGGCCTCCGACAAGTGCTCGCGCAGTACCGCGCCCTCAAAGGATTCACTCACGAAAAACTGCTCGCAGCCTGCTGCTGCCAACGCTCGCGACACCTCGATGGCACCGAGCCCGTAGGCATCTGCCTTCACAACCGCAGCGCATCTGGCAGGCGCTGCCACCTCGCACAGCATGTGATAGTTTGCCACCAATGCCTTCATGTCAATCCTGAGACGAGCGAACCCGTGCGTTGTCACCTGAAATCCCCTGTGCACATTGCTTGCAGATTGAATGCGGGAGTCCATTATGCAGGGGGTCGTATCAATACGGGCGACGGGCGCGGGCAACGAATCAGGTCGGAGAGCACTGAATGCACCGTGGGTGTGTACCATGTGAAGTGTTCGCGATTGGTATGGTCCCTTAGCTCAGATGGATAGAGCGCCGCCCTCCGAAGGCGGAGGCCAGAGGTTCGAATCCTCTAGGGACCGCCGTTGCCCCGTGATGCTGGTTGATGCACGGGTCACTTGGTATGTTCTGATCAAGTCCATCCGTGGACTTGATCAGATTCGCAAATCAGCACATTTTTGCAGGACAGCAAAAATGCACGGCGCAGCCGCCCGCAGGGGCGGGCACATGGAAGTGCCCGCTGCAATGCGCTTCTGATTTGCTCGCAGATTCAATGCCTTACGGCACTGAATCTGGCGGCACATCCGTGTGCCGCACGGGAAACTCTGTTATTCAAAGTTTCCCTTGACGCATCGCGAGCAGGATGTTGAATCCTCCAAACCCGCACCTGCATCCCTGCGGAGTACAATGCCCACCGATTCAGAGCACAAGGGAGCTGCGTCATGACTCGCTCGGCGAACGCGACGACATCACTGTGGTTTTGGTTGGTGTTGTCATGCTGTGGCGCACCGGCTGTCCACGCCAACGAGGGCGGGTCGCTGCATCTGTTGACGGTGCTTGACACCGCCTTGCAGCAGAATCCGCAAATGGGCTCCGAAGCCGCCAGGTTGCGCTCGTTGCAAGCCGGCATCTCGGAAGCGAGAGCTGGCTGGTTGCCGACAGTCACGGCCAATTACGACCACAATCAGGGCAACTCCTCGTACCAGTACCAGAGCGGTGCTACCCGCAATGATGACGAACCTTCGTCTGCAAGCTCGTTGGTCATTACCCAGCCCCTGTGGGATTGGGGCAAAACCAAGGCGGATGTTGATGCGGCGCGCGCCACCTATCGTGCCGGGCAATCCAGATTCTCGCTGGTGGAGGGGCAGGTATTAATGGAAGCCCTGGCAGCGTTTTTTGACCTTGAACGCGACCGACAGGTGCTGCTTGCGGCTTCGGAAAGTGCTGAAGTGATGCGCCAGCAGGTGGAAGCGACCGAACAGCGCCTTGCAGCCGGTGCCTCGATTTTGACTGATGAAGCGCGTGTGCGCGCCCGGCTGTACTCCGCCCAAGGCAAGCGTGCCGAGGCCCAGGCAGTGCTTGCGCAAAGTCTGGCTGCTTTTGAACGCGCGACTTCGATCATCAATCCCGGCGATCTCACAGGCTTCGTTCCCGCCGATGTGGAGAGCCTGGCGAGCGTGGCCGAGCACGAATGGAAGGAACATCCTTCCGTAGTCGCTGCGAAGGAATCCGAACGCAGTGCCGAGCGTTCTTTCAAGTCTGCACAGCGGGAAATCTGGCCCGACATACAGCTCAGCGGTCAGGTGCGTAAACTCGACAATAATGGCTCTTCTTTCGTGAGTGAACTGGAAGAATCCAATATCGGCTTGAAGTTCGATGCGCCCATCTATCGAGGCGGCTCACAGATTGCGCGTACGCGAAAGGCGCGCGCCTTGTGGGAGAGCGCGAGCTATGATGTGGCGGATTCGGAGCGCAAGGCGAGAGAAGGAGCCATCTCGGCTTCTCGCACCTACCACTACAGTCGTGAGCGACTGAGCGCTGCCGAATCGCAGGTGGAGGCCAGCGAACGTGCCTTTGTGCTCATGAAGGAAGAGGTTGCGGCTTCCCGCAAGAGTTTGGTGGATCAGCTTGATGCCCAGAATGAACTCCTTGAAGCGCGCACCAATTTTGCGCATGCCGCGCGGGAAGCGAAAGTTGCGGCCTGGAGTTTGCTGCATGCTCTTGGACGACTGAATGCCGATTGGGTCGCCGCCATGAATGCACAGCCGCTGCCTGAATAGGAGGCTGTTCGGGGGCAGGGCGCTCGAGGGAATGTGTGCGCTTCAGGTTTCCTTGAACGCGCGTCCCATGGAGCTGGTGAGCGGATTGATGAGGTAATCCATGAAAGTGCGTTCGCCTGCCAGTATGGTCACTTGCACCGGTACACCGGGCTTGAAACCATCTTCAAAACCTTGCACCTTGTCGAGTTCCGAAGGCTCGAAGCCAATACGGGACAGATAAAACAGCGCTCCGGACTGGCGCTCTTCAAAGGCATCTGCCGACACCCACTCAACAGCGCCGTTGATTTCGGGCACATACCGCGCGCTCAGGCCGCTCAAGCGTATGCGAACCGGCAATCCGATATCGACACTGTCACGGTCGAGTGAGTTCACCTTGGCTTCAACGATCAGTCGGTCGTTCTCCGGCACGAGTTGCAGGACTTCTGCGCGTGGCTCAATTACTGCCCGCGGGCTGTAAACCGACAGGCCGAGCACCACGCCATCGTCAGGGGCGCGAATTTCGGTGCGATTCAATACATCCTGAGCGGCGGCGAGCTGCTCTCTCGTATCGGACAGGGCGGATTGCGATTCGACCAGCTCCGTATTGATGCTCTTCTGTGCTTCCGAATCGAGCTGTCGTATCTGAAACTCGGTCTCGCTGCGTTTTTCCTCGAGCGCACCTACATCAGATAACAATTGCCCGATTTCGCCCTGAATCTGCGAGCGACGATTCTGTAATTCATACACTTCGGACAGCGATGCGAGCTGGCGCTTTTGCAAATCCTCCGTTTGCGCAAGTTCCTGGCTGGTTACCTCGAGACGCTCGCGACTTGCCTGCAACTGTTGACGCTTGCCTTCTACCTGATTGTCGATTTGCAGCACACGCTGGCGAAGAATGTCAGCTTGCCCGCGAAGCTCTTGCTTGCGGCTCTCGAAGAGCGCTGTCTGATCTGCAAGCACCTCTTCGAGACGCGCATCGGGTGCGTGCCCGAGCAGCTCATCCGACCAGTTGATCTCGCTGAAGTTGCGCTGCTCCGAGACCAGGCGATCAACAGTTGCCTGCGCGGCGAAGTAGCGACCGGTGAGAAGGTCAAGCTCAGCCTGTGGGTTGGTTTTGTCGAGCGTGATGAGAATCTGCCCGGCTTCAACCTGGTCGCCGTCACGCACGTGAATGGCGGAGACTATGCCGCCTTCGAGGTGCTGCACGGATTTGCGATTACCTTCGACCACTACCCGACCCTCGGCCACGGCTCCTTCAGCCAGCGTCTTGACCGACGCGAACAACAGCAATCCGAGAAACCCCACCACGAAGGCCAGTACGCCAATGAGCACCAGCGGGTCGCGCAAGGCGCGCTTCATTTCCGGCGGCGGTGCCGTCGTATCAGGTTCGAGTGTAGAGGCGAGATTGACTTGCATGAGGACGGCGAGGAATTACGGAAGTCAGCTGCCGGGTTGATCGGTGGGGGCCTTGAGCATTTCCCTGCTGGGGCCGGCACGTACCCCGGCGCGCCCGCCGAGCACCACCATGTATTCGGTTGCTTGCAGGAGCAGGGTGTTGTGACTGATGAGAATCACTGTGGTGCCACTCTCCTTCAAGCGCGTCAGCGTATCTCGAAGGCGTCCGAATCCATGCACGTCAAAGCCCGTATCGGGCTCGTCAAGCACCAGCAGGAAGGGGTTGCCATAGAGTGCCCGCGCCAGTGATATGGCTTTTTGTTGTGCCCCGGACAGGTTGCGACCGAAGGCTTGCAGCCTGGTATCGAATGCCTTGGGAAGGCGCAGAATCATATCTTCGACACCGGCAGTGCGCGCTGCGGCCACCACATCATCATGATTGGGATTTTCCTGAAAGCGTGAGATGTTGTCGGCGACGGTGCCTTCAAAGAGTTCACTCTCCTGCGGCAGATAGCCAAAATAGCGGCCACGGTCTTCGCTGGGCCAGCTGTGAATATCGACTCCACAGAGACGTACTGTGCCTTCAAGAGGCTTCCAGCTGCCGGTAATCACGCGCCCGAGCGTTGACTTGCCGGAGGCGTTTGGGCCGACAACGCCGAGCAGCGTACCGCCCGGAATTGTCATGTTGAGATTTTTCAGTAGCGCGTTGTCGGCACCGGGAGGTGCGACCGAGAGGTTCTCCACGATGAGATTGCCGTTGGCAATCTCGATAGGTGTGGAATCGCGATCACTGTCCATTTCGGCCAGCGCCTCCCTGAGCCGCTGCCAGGCGGTTCGCGAAGCGATGAAGGTTCGCCAGGCAGCAATGGCCTGATCGAGCGGAGCCAGCGCTCTGCCCATGATGATGGACGCGGCGATCATGATACCCGGCGTGATTGCGGGTGGGGATTGCAGCACCAGATAGGCACCGGTGCCAAGAATGAGCGACTGCAAGGCGAGGCGAACCGTCTTCGACACACCCGACATGGTGCCGATGAGGTCGTTGGCGCGACCCTGCCATCCACTGGCCGCCTCATGACTGGCTTGCCAGCGCTTGGTCACCGATTCGCCCATACCCATGGATTGCACCGAGGACTGGTTCTTGAGAACCATGCTGGTCAGCCTTGAAGCCGCATTCTTGAAGGGAATGGCGCGCTGCATGGGCGGTTGCGAAACACGATTGACGGTGAGCGCCATACTGAACATGAGTATTGCCCCCACCAGGGCAATGCCACCGAGTAACGGATGCATGATGAAGATCACGAGGATATAGACAGGGCTCCAGGGCGCGTCAAAGAACGAGAAGAGCGCTGGAGAGGTGAGCATGCCGCGCACCGAACTCATATCGTTGAGCAATTGGCTGGAGCCCTTGGGATCCTTGGGGCCGCTGGCGCGTGACAGTGAATTGAACAGGTCCGGAGTCAGTTCCCTGTCCACTGCCTGAGCAACCCGGATCATGCTCCTCGAACGAGCGACTTCAAGCAACCCATGGACGAAGAAGAGCCCCAGAACCAGCAGGCTGAGCGCCGCCAGGGTATCCATGGAACGAGAACTTAGCACCCGGTCATAGAGTTGCAGCATGTAGATGGGCGCTGTGAGCATCAGCAGATTGGTGCCGATACTCAGGACAAAGACACCGACAAATGTCCTGCGCAGTCTCTCCAGTGCTCGTCCGAGGGGAGAGTTGGCGGCGAGGGTGACCTCGTTGCTGCCGCCAAACCTTGTGCCGATTGCGGCGATCAGAGCCCAGAAGGAAGCGACCAGGCTGCTCAGGAATGTCCTGATGGTGAACAGCAGCCTGGCTACCCCTTCAGGTGCCTGGGAACCGACCTGATTCAAGCGCCCGCATCCTCGACAACGAAAGCTGATTCCGGCAACCTAGTCACCGTTGCCGACAGTGACTGACGGGCCTTCGCCCTGATCCTGATGAGCGCGCTTGAGTACGCCTCTTTTTTCCAGTCCGTCAACGGCTTGCTGGAATATTTGCAGAGTGCGCAGAAATCCTTCAATAGGCATGATCAGGCATCTGTCTGTGAGCACTTCAGGTGCTTGATCGTCATCGCCGAGACGTGGCTTGTTGGTTCCGAGCAGTAACCTGACGACACCACCGGTTACCTGAACCTGAGCGACATTGTCAGCGAAAATCATATCGACTGGATTGGACATGGAGGATCTCCCGTTAAAGTTGTGTGCCTGAAAATCATGTGTGGTTGTGCAGACGCTATTTCGCTGCAATGTGAGCCTGGCTGGCAGTGAAGCCTTCCTTGCTATCTGCTCAAACGATCCATTTTGTCACAAACGGCCGAGTGATTACGGTCTGCCGTTGCAAGGAATGCAGTGTGTTATGGGGGTATTTGCCGTGATTGCAAGACGCTTGCGGTATGGCTCGATCAACCCCGTCCATGAACTTGATCGGACTCGCAATGCCTTACCACACTGAATTCCATCAAGCACATCGCGTTCATATCGCTTTTATGCAATACTAGCGCGACTTTTTCATTGTTCGCGAGGTTGACTGTAGTGCCGAACCACTGGAAGGTTTTTTATCGGGCGACCCTGATGTGTGTCGCGTGGCTTATCGCGGTGCCCGTCCACGCGGAACTCGACGAAGGAGATGACCGAAAGCGAGAACGACAGGTTCAATCGGTTCAAGATGACAGCCCTTCTTCAGAGGATCTGGTAGCGCTGGAACACCGCACCTCAGGGCTTGTCCGAGGATTTCGAAGGGATGTTGACACCGCCAATTTCGAGGAGGATCTTACGTGGCAGACACATGGGTCCGGCGAGTCTTCTGGTGTCCAATCGACTCCAGCCCTTGGCAACTCCGGTTTCCTGGCAGAGCGTGCGTCTCGTGCCACGCACGTATCTGGTGAAATGGTCGAGATTCCCGGCGGATTCTGGCGTGTTTCGCGCCATCAGAATCCGCGCGGTCATTTCTCGCTTCTGCGCAGCACGGGCAAGGATTCACCCCCGCTGAGAGTAACCATTGGCGATGGGGCACCTACCGTCCTGTCGGCGAGGGAGACGCTTACGTGGCCTTGTACGCAAGGCGAGTCTGCCAAGACGCTCTCTGTCAAATCCGACTCCGGCAAAGCCATTCACTTGGGTGAATTGGCCTGCGGTGATGGGGTGTCGTTCAGTCATGGACAATCGCAATAATCAAGATGGCGCACAGATTTATCCGTATCGGAGTTCAGGCAAGTCTCATCAAGCTTGGCTTGTTCCTTGTCACGAGTGCTTTCGCGAGCGATGTGCAATTAACGGGCAGTGTCCGTTATTCGATTCAGGGTGGCGAGGCAGTATTGACGGCATCGGAGATTTCCAACTTCAGTTACACGTGGACCACAGGCACCCTCTTTCTCAGTTTGTGGGCAACTGAATCCCCCAACCCCTACACTTCGGGATATCTGGTGGCGAGAGGTTCTGTCGGTGAGCAACTGTCGCCCCGTGCCTACCTCACCGACATCTCTGTCACCACTGACTTTACCGCCCCGCCGGACGGCACCTATTACATGCACTTCTATGTGTCCGAGTATCCCTTGTTCGACACTGTTTTGGACCTTGTCACCTTCACGGGAACGGAAACCTTTTCCTCCTACACTCCCCCTCCGCCGGTCATTCCGGAAGATCGGGGTGTCGAAATTCTGGGCAGTGTCGGTTATTCGATCCGGAGTGGCGAGGCAACACTGACGGCATCGGAGATTTCCAATTTCAGTTACGTTTGGACCACGGGTACTCTTTATCTCAGTTTGTGGGCAACTGAATCCCCCGATCCCTACACATCGGGATATCTGGTGGCGAGAGGTTCTGTCGGTGAGCAACTGTCGCCCCGTGCCTACCTTACCGACATCTCTGTCACCACTGACTTTACCGCCCCGCCGGACGGCACCTATTACATGCACTTCTATGTGTCCGAGTATCCCTTGCTCAACACTGTTTTGGACCTTGTCACCTTCACGGGAACGGAAACCTTTTCCTTCTACACTCCCCCGCCGCCGGTCATCCCGGAAGATCGTGGTGTCGAAATCCTGGGAAGGTCCGATTACGAATTTCTGGGCAACAGCGTGAGGCTACTGGTTGACGAAATACGGAACGACAGTCTTCGGCAAACAGGTGTGCTTCATCTCTCGCTGATCGCTACCGAAGTGCCGGAAATCACATCTCGGAGCCATTTGGTCGCAAGGGTTTCGCTCGCTGGATTTTCTGGTGGCGGGCGGCTTGATCCTGGTCAGTCCTACTACGGCATTGATCTCACAGCCAACTATTTGCCTCCCCCTCCGGGTGAATATTACCTGCACATCCTTGTTTCCGACCTCTCTGATCCGGACACTATGCTGGACTCGCGTACCGACCCCAATGTCTTCAAGGTTGGTGTCAAGCTGATTGGCAATGTGAATTATCGTATTGATGAAAATGAAGAAACCGTCATCCTTGGGGTTGATGAAATCTTCAATGACTCGTCGCGAACGACGGATATGCTCTTCTTGACGTTGCGATTGACAGATGGGCCGAGTGCAGAGTCGAGTGGTTACGATGTAGCGCGCGTTTCGCTTGAAGGGTCTGGTCGTTCCGGTCGCTTGTCACCGAGAGGCAGTTACACGAACCTTTCACTGACTACCGACTTCATTGCGCCACCCGCGGGTGTCTATTGGGTGCATGTGTATGTTTCCGATGCTTCCAACCCTTCGAAGCAACTTGATGTTCGCAGTGAATCGGTCACCTACACGGTTACGTCTGACGATCATGCAGACAGTTTTGAAGAAGCTACCGAGGTCATCCCGCCCCATACTCTGGAAGCCTCGCTCGAGATTAGTGGTGATGTGGATGTGTTTCGTCTCGAACTCGAAACAGAGGGTACCCTGAGGGTATTCACCGATGGCTGGACAGATACGTATGGTTCGCTCATTGATGGAGTGAGTAAACAAGCTGTAGTGATCGACGACGACAGCGGTACTTTCCTCAATTTCGACTTTGAGCGCGAGTTGCAGCCCGGCATCTGGTACGTTCAGGTGAAGGGTGCGCTGAGATTCACATCGGGAAATTACGATGTGTATTTTGCGTTCGAACCCAAAGCACTTCCATCCGAACGGCCGAGATTTTCCCAGGACCGCGCACTCGGTGATTTCAACGGTGATGGTAAATCCGATGTCATGCTGCGACACGAGCACGGGCATTGGTATTACTTTGCGATGGACGGTGGAATGATTATTCAAGAGGAATCTGGTGAAACTCCTGTCAGCACTGACTTGCGCCTTAACTTGGCGGGCGTTGGCGATTTTGACGGTGACCGCAAGGATGATGTATTGCTGCGGAATTTCGATGGTCGCTGGCAGCTCTTTGCGATGAATGGCGACGAGGTTATCGAGGCAGCCTCCGGATATCCGGAACTCACTTCCGATCTCGAGTACATAGTCGCGGGCATCGGGGATTTCAATGGTGATGGTCGCGATGATGTCCTCATGCGGCATCAAACTCTGGGCACCTGGATGCTGTATGCAATGAACGGCTTTATTCCATTGGATGGAGAATCAGGTCCGGCAAATCTGACCAGAGATTTGACCTATTCCGTGGTTGGCATCGGAGATTTCAACGGCGATGGTCGCGATGATGTGCTTCTGCGTCGCGCTGAGGGTGGATGGCATCTCTATGTGATGCAAGGCCGCAAGATAGTATTTGGCAGTGGCCCTGTGAGCGGATTGCCATCCGGACTTGGTACTGCACCGATTGCGTTGGGAGATTATGACGCTGATGGCATGACCGATATATTGGTCGGACACGTTGAGGGTGAATGGCATCTTTACCGTATGAACGGTCGGCAGGTGCGCGGTGGAGAGGGCAGTGTGCTGGAGATGCCGGAACTTCCCGGGTATGAACTTGCCGGTGTGGGAGATCTTGACGGTGACAGCAGCGATGACTTGTTGCTCAGGCACGGGGAAAATGGCTCTTGGCATTTTCTGGCGCTCGACGGGCAT
Source organism: Pseudomonadales bacterium (assembly GCA_965199815.1). GTDB lineage: Bacteria > Pseudomonadota > Gammaproteobacteria > Pseudomonadales > Azotimanducaceae > Azotimanducus. The sequence continues at coordinate 469,679 of CBDATE010000024.1, read as the reverse complement.
ATTGCACTCTCACCAAGCAGTCCGGTGAATCTCTTTACTGATCTTGCCTGGCAGCTCCCGGTGCAAGGTGAGCCGAGCCAGTTGGAAACGGGCAAAGTCTTTGTTCGCCTGCGAATTGCTGAAGGTCAATCGATGGACAGCGACACCAGAGATGCCTTGCGCGAGAAAGCTGGTAACGACACGCTTGATTCTGCACAGTTCGAGCTTGTCCCCGCCACGATAGCCGGCTACGCGAGTGCGTATGACGATCAACTGGATATTTATCGGCTTGCCTTCCCTGCTCCAGTGCGAATCGGCCTTGCGATCGCAGATGCCGAAGAAGCGGACCTTGATCTCTATCTCGCCAGACCGGATGGTGCGATCATCGAACAATCTCTGGGAGTGGATGATTTGGAGGCGATTCAATCAAGCATTGAGGGCGAGCATCTTGTTGTCGTAAGCGCCTACAACGGCGCAAGCAACTACTCGCTCGTTGTTTCGTTTGCGCATGAGCAATCGCCAGAGGGTGCACAAATGGCTATCAATCGCACCTGGTCAAGAGACGGTGAATTTGTGCCCAGGGAATTACTCGTGATGGCTGCTCCAAATGTGTCAAGGGGCACATCTGACCGAGCAGAATCTCGGGGAGAGGCAATGAAGCGCGTCGCGGCATCTTTCGCACTCCAGGATGTTGACTTCATTGGCAACAACCGTATTCGAACGGCACCTGACAGGCAGTTCACTGAGCACACACAATTCCTGGAGGGTGCGGGATTTCGTTTCGATAGCAAATTGCTGCGTGACAAGGCGGCCACCTTGATGCTGCGCAAACGTATGGTAAAGAACAGCGAAGCTGTTGCTGTGCAGCCAAACTACGTATTGAGTGCTTCAGTACGCCCCGATGACCCCGAATACGACCGCCAAGAATGGCATTATCAGGCAGTATCCCTTGAAGCGGCGTGGGGTCTGACGACGGGGAGTGACGATGTTGTGGTTGCCGTGGTTGACACGGGTGTCGCGACAGATCATCCCGATCTCTCTGCGCGGCTGTTGAGAGATGCCCAGGGTGGTCTCGTCGGCTACGACTTCATCAGTGACCCCGAAATAGCGCAGGACGGCGACGGAATCGACTCAAATCCGCACGATGTGGGTGATGGGGGTGTGGGGCTTGGGAGTTCCTCATTTCATGGGACCCATGTAGCTGGTACGGTGGCAGCGACAACCAACAATGGAGTTGGTGTCGCTGGGGTGCTGTGGAAGGGCAAGGTCATGCCCGTTCGTGTGTTGGGGAAGGGCGGAGGCTACACGAGCGATGTGATTGAAGGCATTCGCTATGCTGCGGGGCTTGCCAATGCGTCCGAGAGCTTGCCATCAAAGCGCGCCGATGTGATCAATCTCAGCCTTGGTCAGGACAATCGTATGTGCATCCCGCTGCCGGAAAATCCGGCAGTCAGCGCGGTACTTCGAGAAGTCATTGAATCTGGTGTCGTTGTAGTGCACGCGGCAGGCAATAACAACTGCTTTTTCACCGATTACTGGTCGGCGGTTCCGGGTGTTATTACCGTAGGCGCGGTAAATAGCAACGAGGAAAAGGCGCATTACTCCAACTACGGAGAGCGAATCAATGTTGTCGCCCCGGGCGGCGGCTTCTCCTCGGGGGTGGTCAGCACAATGGCTGACGATGCTTCTTTCCCGCTTCGTCACACTTATCGCGGATATGTTGGTACTTCGATGGCTGCGCCGCATGTGGCCGGTATCGTAGGTTTGATGCTGTCTGTGAATCCAGCTTTGACTCCTGGGGACATCAACGACCTCATCGCGGGCACTCATAGCGACCCATCCGCAGCGGCTGTTGTACGTGATCTGGGAGTTCCCGGCAAGGACTTCATTTATGGCGAAGGAATCATTGATGCCTATCGCGCGGTGCGTACAGCCAAGGCGATTGTTGGAGGAAGCATTGACGATGCGCCAACAGCTCCCAGGCTCAGAGTGGCACCTGCCTATTTGAACTTTGGCGATTCGGCACAACAGTTGCGTGTACGAACCGAAAATATTGGTGGCGGTGAATTGCATATTGAATCCGCGAACACCGAGCAATCCTGGATCGAAGTTTCTCGCGAATATCTGCCGGACCTTGTCATTCAAGTGAACCGCGAGAACCAGCCGGAAGGGACTTTATCCGGAGAAGTCCTGATACGCTCGAATGGAGGTGAATACAGGCTTGGCGTGAGTGCACAGGTGCGCTCCGTAGCCCGACCTTCCAATGTTGGGACGATCTGGGTCGGCTTGCTCGATCCGGATACTTACCGATGGCAGGACTGGAAAGCGTTGACACCTGAAGGAGGTTACAGCTACGAATCCTCTGACGTGCCACCCGGTAATTACTGGGTGATTGCTGGCACAAATCGAGACGGTGACAACCATATTTGCGATGCTGGGGAAGCCTGTGGCATGTACCCGTTAGTCGGTGCTCCACGCACTATCCGCGTTGATGGAGACCAGAGAGTGAAATTCGGTGTCTCTATTGACTTGTTCTCCCGAATTTCGTCTCAGAGCCTCGAGTCGACTAGCATTGGCGCACAGGGATTCAAGATCCCGGAGCATGCTCATGAAAAATAAGGGGTTGCGCTTCCTGCCTGTCGTGTTTGCGATGTTTGCTCTGCATGCCCCGGCAGTCGCAGACCATGTAGGGGGGAGTTTGCACACACATCTCATTGAACGCGGAGTACACTCTTTCGCACAAGAGTCTTATCGTGTCATTCAGGATGAAGTGAATCTTCGCGCCATATTTGCCGAAATTCGCGCAAAGGATGTTTCGCCGCGCCCCATTCCGGAAGTGGATTTTGATCGATTCGTTGTTGTTGCAGCGTTCATGGGGGAGCGTAGTACTACCGGATATTCGGTTGACTTTGCTGAAAAAACTCGGCAGAGCGACGATGTGTTGTTCGTCACCGTTCTTGCCAGCTCCCCAAAACCGGGAATGTTACTCGGAGGAATGGTTACCAGCCCCTACGCCATCGCCTCTTTCGAGCGTGGCGGTTACGATGCCGTTATGTTAGTGGATGCCGAAGGTCGGGAAATCGACAAAATTAGTCTGGAATAAAATTAGTTTGGAATAAGGAATCTTGATGAATCCTGCGCCAAACTCCGCGCTTGAGGAGAAAGAGAGCTTGCCGTGATTGCAAGATGCTTGCGGTGGCGCGGGGGCTTGGGAAACTCTGAATAACAGAGTTTCCCGTGCGGCACACGGATGTGCCGCCAGATTCAGTGCCGTAAGGCATTGAATCTGCGAGCAAATCAGAAGCGTACTTCTGATTTGCGAATCTGATCAAGTCCACGGATGGACTTGATCAGAACATACCTTGTGTTCAACGCACTCTGGTTCTGACCAGGCGCTGCTTTTGTCGTTGCCAGTCGCGCGCCTTTTCGCTTTCCCGCTTGTCGTGGCGCTTCTTGCCGCGCGCCAGCGCAATTTCACACTTGGCCTTGCCGCGCCGCCAGTACAGTGACAGGGCGATACAGGTTGCGCCACGATGTGCAGTGTGCAGGAAGATCCTGGAAATCTCCTTGTCGTGCAGCAGCAGCTTGCGGCTGCGCGTGGCATCCGGGCGTTCATGCTCCGCCACTGTCGGTAGCGGCGCAATGCGCGCACCGAGGAGCCAGGCTTCACCTTCGCGCACGAGCACGTAACTGTCACTCAAGTCCGCGCCCCCGAGGCGCAAACTCTTGACTTCCCATCCGAGCAGAACCAGCCCGGCCTCGAAACGGTCGAGCAACTCGTAATCAAAACGGGCGCGCCGGTTGGTTGCAATCGTCTGACCACCAGCCGATGCCTTGTCTGAGTTCCTTGTCATCGGAAGTGGAAAAGTTCAAGTATGCAGGCAGACAGTAACATGAGACCCGATTGCGCCAAAACGTGAGGCCCAGGCTCTTGCAGGAGATTCAGTTTGAAGTGGTGTATGTGTGTGCCGGAGAGGTTTTTCGCCGGTACCTGACAATCGGGCAGGGCGCGAGCGTATCTGAAGCCATTGCGATGGCGCGCACCGAGTGCCCTGACTTCCCGCCCGAGGCATGGGCCTGTGCAAATCTTGCCATTTACGGCACACTCGTCGAGGACAGATCGATACCGGTGGCCGAAGGTGACCGTCTCGAGCTTCTGCGACCTCTGATAATCGACCCTGTCGAAGCGCGCCGAAAACGCGCACAGGGCGGTACCTGACGAGATGACACAGCGACTGTCTGCCCCGCGGTTGGCGAGTTTATGTGTCGGAAGCCTGCGTACCCGGTGCGAGGTCTCCCTGAATGCGCACCAGAGCATCTTCCTCGAACGACAGCGTCATGATGCGATTCACGCGAAAGCCGCTACCTGCGGCTACTGTGTACACGTAATCCCACCGGTCGAGACGAAAGGGATTGGCGTTGACCGGCTGACCGAGCACATAAACGACCTGCCGACGGGTCATCCCGGGGCGAAGCTCATCCACCATGCGCTGTGTCAGCACATTGCCTTGATATACGGTGATCTTGTGTATCTTCGGCACGACGGCACAGCCGAGCGTCAGACAGCACATACAGATGAGGAGGGTGAATCTTTGCAATCGAATGATTCGGTCGCCAAGGCGATCATGCGTGTGTGTGCGTAGCATACCGAAATCAGTCAGATGAGGGCGGTTGTTCGGAGTTTCCTTCGCGAGCCGATTCGAGGAGCTTGCGTGCGTAGGAGCGTGTGGATTCCTCGAGATGAGCGCCTCCGAGCATACGCGTAATCTCCTCGAGCCGCTGCTGATAATCGAGCCTGTCGATAGATACACCTTCATCCCCGATCTTGACCACGCGAAAATGGGCATCGGCGCGCGCGGCTATCTGAGGTGCGTGTGTGATCAGGAGAATCTGTGCGTTACTGGAAAGACCGGTCAACAGCTTGCCGACCTCGTCCGACAGATGCCCGCCGATGCCGACATCTGCCTCATCAAGAATCAGGGTCGGCAGGCGGGCGCGCCTGGCGACGAGTAGCTCGACCGCCAAAGCGAGCCGCGAGCGCTCACCACCGGAGGCCACCTTGTCCACAGGCGTGGCGGCGAGTGTTACGGAAGCCGCATAGTCGAACGAGACTTTTTCCAGCCCCCATTCGTGCAGTTGTGGAGTGAGACACACCTCGATGCGTGCCTCGCCAAGACCGAGCCGCCCGAGATAGCCTTGAAGCTCGCCCTCGAAGGGTGCCTTGGCGGCCTGTCGCCGTTCACTCAAGGCATTGGCCGCCTGCATGAAACTGCTCTGTGCCTGTTTGATGTCCTCTTCGAGTCGAGAGAAGGTTCCATCCTCATCTGCCATGGCATGCAACTGAGCCTTCAGATCCTGACCATGTGCACAGAGCGCATCCGGTGCCACTCGGTGCTTGCGAGCGAGCTCGATGATGCTGGAGAGTCGCTCATCAAGCCCCCTGAGCGCCTCGGGGTCGGCTTGCAAGCCATCAAGATAGCGCATCAAGTCCGAACTTGTCTGCGCGAGTTCGGTCGCTGCCAGAAGGCCGGCTTCGCGCGCTGATGCGAGCGATGCCTGCTCATCCTGCATGCGCTCCAGAAGGGCGTTCAGAATGCTCAGTCGAGAGCCGATACCAACTTCTTCCCGTTCAAGCAGGTCAATCGCCTGTCCCGCCAGCCTGCGTAACTCGTCCACCCCGGACAATCGGGTGTGCTGTGCAACCACCTCCTCGTATTCGCCATCCTTCAGGTCAAGCTGTTCGAGTTCGGCTACCTGATAACGCAGGAGATCAGCGCGCTCCTTGCGCGCTTCGATGCGTTCGCGCAATTCGTTGGCACGTGCCTGTGCCGCCTGCCAGGTAGCCCAGCAGGTCTGCACCTCGGCGAGCTCATCCTGACGCGCCGCGTAAGCATCAAAAACCTGTCGCTGAAAGGGTTGCGTACGCAGCGCGTGATGCTGCTCCTGAGCATGAATGTCCACCAGATGAGATGCCAGTGCGCGCAAGGTTGCCAGAGTGACTGATACGTCGTTGATGTACGCGCGCGAACGGCCATTCGCATCGATTCGCCGGTGCAGGAGGCATTCGTCGGGAGCATCGGGGCTTTGCAGGTCATGTTCGGCAAGGAAGTCACTCGCCCAGGGCGCACAGCTCAGGTCGAAGCGGGCGCTGATATGGCTCGAGGTCTTGTCTGGCGAAATGCGCGCAGTATCCGCGCGGTCGCCGAGAACCTGGCCGAGGGCACCAAGCAACAGTGACTTGCCGGCCCCCGATTCGCCGGTGATGGCTGACAGCCCCGGTGCAAACTCGATTCTGAGCCGACGCACCAGCGCGTAATTTTCTATGCTGAGTTCAAGCAGCATGTGCGACGAACTGACACACGACATGGAATCAATGGCAGGATGCATACTCTACCCATTTGCTCATCAGGTCGCAGCATCGGCTTGCGCCTTGCCTGGATGTTGCCCGCCTGGCCTTGCGTTCAACAGAGTCGGTGAGCCACACTTGCCTCCGTGAAACAGCTCACCTCTCATGATCTTGATGCGCGCAGCAGGGGGTTGCTGCGTATGCTCATCAAGGGATACATCGCTTCCGGTCAACCGGTCGCCTCGAAGTGGCTCGCCAGCCTGCCCGGGGTCAGGGTAAGTTCGGCCACGGTGCGCAATGTGATGGCCTCGCTCGAACAACAGGGGCTGGTGCGCTCACCACACACCTCGGCCGGCAAGGTGCCGACCAACGAGGGCTTGCGCTTCTTTGTCGATAGTCTGGTTTCGGTCATCCCGGTGAGTGAGTCGGAAAAAGACACCATGCGTCGCACACTTGATCCTGACCTCAGCTCCGAAGAATTGATCAGACAGGTCTCGAAGCTCCTGTCGCGCAGCACCGATCTGGTGGGGGTCGTCACCATGAAAGGCGAAGTGGATGGCACCCTGCGTCAGATAGAGTTCTTGCGGCTCACCGGGCAGCGCGCGCTGGTCATCATGGTGGTGAATGACCGCGAGGTGAGGAATCAGATTATTCATACCGAAAACGACTATACGGAAGGCGAACTCGAAGAAGCCGGCAGCTTCATGAGCAAGCACTTCGGCGGCATGCGCCTCTCTGATATACGCAATCAGGTGCTCGCTGACATGGAAACCGACAGGCAACGACTGGATTCCTTCTTGCGCACCACGCTGGAAGTCGCAAGCAAGGCCTTCGGGCGCGCAGGCAATCATGGCGACGAGCTGGCGGTCTCCGGCGAGGCGCGCCTGCTTGGCGAACATCATGACCTGGCATCTGCCCGCCGAGCGCTTGATGCCTTCGCGAGGAAGCGGCTCGTTCTCGACCTGCTGGATCGTTCCATGCGCTCGGACGGTGTGCAACTGTATATCGGCGGCGAATCCGGCTATCAACCCTTTTCCGACCTGAGCGTGGTCACGCGGCGCTATCGCAAGAAGGGCGAAATCGCCGGAGTGCTTGGTGTGATTGGGCCGAAACGCATGCAGTACGAGAAGGTCATTGGTGTCGTGGATCTCACATCCCGTCTGCTGGAATCCTCGCTCGAATAGCTCCCGCCTGTACCGACAGTCATACGAGAACATGCAAGGCTCGCAAGCCTTGTAATTTGTCTGTCTGCCCCCAATTCTGAATCTTTGGCGAGCGAGCCTGTGCACATGCGTGTGCGCATTTCCGGTTGAAGGGAGTTGCATGAATACATCGATACAGCGGGAAGAAGAGACCCTGTCCGAAGCTGATTTGGATGCCTCGGCTACAGGTGCAGATGAAGGTGCGCCGCAGGCTGATCATGAAGATCGCCCGGCGCAGGACGAACACTCCGATACGGATGCTCGGGGTGCAGAAACGGGGGAGCAAGTCGAAACCGGAGAAACCGGAGAAGAAGTTGCGGTCAGTGAGTCTCTGCCTGAGCTTCTCGCGCGGTTGGCACGGAGCGAAGAACAGGTATTGCGTGCTCGCGCCGAAGCGGAAAACATTCAGCGACGCAGCGCTCGGGATGTTGAAAACGCGCACAAATTCGGCGTTGAACGCTTGTTGAAAGACCTGATTCCGGTGCTCGATAGCCTCGACAAGGCGGTCGAGATTGCGCGTTCGGGAGATTCGGGGGCATCCGATGCACAAGGCATCGAACTGGCCGCCAGGCTCTTGATGGACACGGTGGCTCGTCACGGCGTGTCGCGTATCGAACCGCAAGGCGAGCCGTTTGACCCGGCCTGGCACGAAGCTGTGGCCACTGCGCCCAACGATGCCTGCGAAGAGAACAGCGTACTCGATGTCGTTCAGGCTGGCTTTTCGCTCAACGGGCGCCTGGTACGCGCCGCCAAGGTGGTAGTTTCACGCGCCTCTGCTTGAAGTCACGAGAATCGGGCAAATATACATATATATATCGAGCTGGCATGAGGCATTCGCGTTCGCGCCAGCCAAACGAGCAGGACATTCAACCAAGATAACCGGAGTCATCATGGGAAAAATTATCGGCATTGACCTTGGCACCACCAATTCCTGCGTAGCAGTGCAGGAAGGCGGTTCAGTCAGGGTCATTGAAAACTCGGAAGGTGATCGCACCACGCCGTCTATTGTCGCCTACACGGACGACAAGGAGATTCTGGTCGGACAATCCGCCAAGCGTCAGGCGGTCACCAATCCTCTCAACACGCTGTTTGCCGTCAAGCGCCTGATTGGGCGTCGGTTCAAGGACGAGGTGGTACAGCGAGATATCGCCATGGTGCCCTACGAGATCTGCGAGGCCAGGAATGGTGACGCATGGATTGTCGTCAAGGACGAACGCCTGGCACCGCCACAGATCAGCGCCGAAGTGCTGAAGAAAATGAAGCGCACGGCCGAGGACTATCTGGGCGAGACGGTGACCGAGGCGGTGATTACCGTACCGGCCTACTTCAATGACTCGCAGCGCCAGGCCACCAAGGATGCCGGCAGGATTGCCGGGCTCGAGGTCAAGCGCATCATCAACGAGCCGACCGCGGCAGCGCTTGCACATGGCGTGGACCGGGAAGAGGGCGACCGCAAGATTGCGGTGTATGACCTGGGTGGCGGCACCTTCGATATATCCATCATCGAGATTGCCTCGGTGGATGGTGAACAGCAGTTCGAGGTCCTGTCCACCAATGGTGACACCTTCCTCGGCGGGGAAGATATCGACATGGTGCTGATCGAATACATCGCCGATGAATTCAAACGCTCCAACGGCGTGGATCTGCACAAGGATCCACTCGCCTTGCAGCGCCTCAAGGAAGCCGCAGAAAAGGCCAAGATCGAGCTCTCCAGCAGCCAGCAGACAGAGATCAATCTGCCCTACATCACCGCGGATGCATCCGGCCCCAAGCATCTGGTGCTCAAGCTCACGCGCGCCAAGCTCGAATCTCTGGTGGAATCCCTCATCGAGCAGACCCTCGGCCCGTGCCGCACCGCCCTGACGGATGCCGGGCTCAAGGTCAGTGATATTTCCGATGTCATTCTCATCGGCGGGCAGACGCGCATGCCGCTGGTGCAGGACAAGGTGAAGACCTTCTTTGGCCGTGAGCCGAAGAAGGATGTCAATCCCGACGAGGCCGTGGCATACGGGGCAGCGGTGCAGGCGGCCGTGCTTTCCGGAGATGTCAAGGATGTTCTCCTGCTCGACGTGACACCGCTGTCACTGGGAATCGAGACACTTGGCGGAGTGATGAGTGTACTCATCGACAAGAACACCACTATCCCGACACGCAAGAATCAGGTGTTCTCGACTGCTGAAGACAAGCAGACGGCAGTTACCATCCATGTCCTTCAGGGTGAGCGCAAGCAAGCCGCCGGAAACAAGTCGCTCGGTCGCTTTGATCTCGGTGACATACCGCCCGCACCGCGTGGCATGCCGCAGATCGAGGTCAGCTTTGATATAGACGCGAACGGTATTCTCAACGTATCGGCCAAGGACAAGGCGACCAACAAGGAGCAGTCCATCATCATCAAGGCATCAAGCGGTTTGTCCGACGAAGAGATCGACCATATGGTGCGCGAAGCCGAAGCGCATTCGGAAGAGGACAAGGCTTTCGAGGAGATGGTGCAGGTGCGCAATCAGGCAGATGCTCTGGTGCACTCGGCGCGCAAGAGCCTGAACGAGGCACCGGATACGGTCACCGCCGAAGAAAAGCAAGCGGTGGAAAATGCCGCGCAGAATCTTGAAGAAGCGCTCAAGGGCGAGGCTTCCAAGGAGGACCTCGAGGCCAGGGTAGAAGCCCTGTCGAGCGCCTCGGCGGTCATTGCGCAGAAACTGTATGCCGCGCAAACCTCTGATGCCACGCAGGCGGGCGGTGCCGACGCTGGCCCGGATTCTGCTGTCAATGAAACTTATACAGACGATGCTGTGGATGCCGAATTCGAAGAAGTTCGCGATGACGAGGAGACCAGAAAAACCTCCTGAGGGGTATTTCAGTCAATCGGGAGTGACAGGGGTATCAGCGTTTCATGTCTGATCAGCGTGATTATTATGAAGTTCTGGGAGTCCCGCGTACTGCCGAACCGGATGCAATCAAGAAGGCGTATCGACGCCTCGCCATGAAGCTGCATCCGGATCGAAACCCGGATGATGAAAAGGCAGCCGAAGGCTTCAAGGAGGCATCGGAAGCCTATGATGTCCTGTCCGATAAGGAGCAGCGGGCGGCCTACGATCAATTTGGTCACGCGGGTGTCAAGGAAGCGCAGCAGGGCGGCTTTTCCGCGCGCGGCTTCGGTGATGTCTTCGGAGATATTTTTGGAGATGTCTTCGGCCAGACGAGGGGAGCGCGCAGAGCGCGCGGGCGTGACTTTCGCTACAAGGTCAATCTCACTCTCGAGCAGGCGGTCAATGGTGACGAGATCAAGCTGCGCATACCTTCGCGCGTTACATGCGGGGAGTGCTCCGGTTCCGGTGCGCGCAAGGGCACCTCGCCGGTAACATGCACTGCCTGTCAAGGCGCAGGGGTCACCCGTACATCTCAGGGTTTTTTTTCGGTCGAGCAGACCTGTCGGCGCTGTGGCGGGCGCGGGCACATCATTCCCGACCCTTGTCCCGCCTGCCGCGGTCAGGGTCAGGTCGAGCAGCGGCGTACTCTGTCAGTCAATGTGCCGCCGGGCGTTGATGTCGGCGACCAGATTCGGCTGGCAGGGGAGGGCGAACGAAGCGAGCCCGGTGGAGAGCGTGGCAACCTGTATGTCGAGGTTGACATCAAGCCACACGCCATATTCGAGCGCAAGGCACAACATCTGTGGTGCGAAGTCCCCATAGGAATCGTGCAGGCGACCCTGGGCGGCAGCGTTGAAGTGCCAACCCTGACCGGGCGGGCGCGCATAGATGTTCCTGCCGGCACCCAGTCAGGCAAGCTCTTCAAGCTGCGCGGCAAGGGTGTCAAGCCGGTGCGCGGTGGCCCGGTGGGAGATATCTATTGCCAGCTTCGCGTGGAAACGCCGGTGAACCTGAATGCCAGGCAGCGAAAGCTCTTGCAGGAATTCGACAAGGCACTTCGTGGCCACGAGGACACGCATTCCCCGCAGGCGAATGGCTGGCGCGGCAAGTTGAAGGACTTTTTCGACACAGGCAAGAAGTAGGTGTTGGCGCACTCCGGATTGTGCTTCAAGGTTGGATGCGGAAAGAAAGCCGCAAACCGGGCTACAATTCCAATCCACTGACAGACGACCTCCGTATTCACGCAGCTTGAGTCGGTGTGCATCCCTCTCAAAAAGCGAATGGAAATCCCTCTGTGCGAACCGTAAAACAGGCTTGCTTGCCAGGAGAGATTGAATGAGCACTGATGAGCTGGGTTCCGCCACTTCTCGGTTGATGGTGGGGGCAGAATTTCATCGATGTGCACTTCAGGTAAACCCGCATCACTATGCGAGTACCTATCGCGGTCATTCGGCACCGATTGGTGAGGCCGAATATGTCCAGAGCCTGGTTGAAAAGGCTGAAGAGTTGCACATTACCGCGATGGCGGTCACTGATCACAACCATGTCGGGGGAGTGGAGGCAATTCGACAAGCAGCGAAAGATCGTTGCATTACAGTCTTCCCCGGATTTGAACTCGGTTCTCGGGAAGGCATCCATGTCCTGTGCCTGTACTCACCCAATACGAGGGTTGCGGAGCTGGAGCGATTTCTTGGGGAATTCGGCATCCGTGAAACTGCGACCTCAAGCACCCTGGCTGAAAAGTCGTTCACGGAAATTCTTGCCGGAGTTCGCAGTCAGGGGGGCCTCTGCATCGCTGCACACGTAACCGGTGACAAGGGGTTATTCAGAGTGCTGCAGGGTCAGGCAAGAATACGGGCCTGGCAAGATGTGAACCTGAGCGCCATACAGATTCCCGGTCCTGTCGAGACGCTGGACTCCGGTATTCGCAGGATCGTGGAAAACAAGGATGCGGAGTACAGGCGCAGGTGCACCCCTGAGCGAAATCTGGCCATTGCCGTCGTGAACGCCAGGGATGTCGCCTCTCCTGATGACCTTGAGCATCCATCGGCCAGTTGCCACATCAAAATGTCTGAAGTGGGCATTGAGGGGCTAAGGCAAGCCTTCCTTGACCCGGGATCCAGAATCAGATTACACGGTGACCCGGGGGCGAACCCTCATGCCAGGTTTGTGGAGATGTCCTGGCAGGGAGGTTTCCTTGGCGGTGCCAAGTTGCGCTTTAACCCCCATTTGAATGTTCTTGTTGGTGGCCGGGGTGCGGGAAAATCCACTGTCATTGCCAGCCTGAGGTGTGTGCTGGGGCTGGAGCCGGTCGGTGACGAGGCACGAGCCAACCACAAAGGTATCGTCGTCCGGGTACTCCAGAGTGGCACAAAGATAACCCTGCTCGTGCGTAGCCCTCATCCCAACCCCAAATGCTATCGGATTGAGCGCACCATTCCCAATCCTCCTGTTGTGCGCGATGCCGAAAGTGGTGAAATGATGAATCTCATGGCTGCCGATGTGCTTCCCGGGGTCGAGGTCTATGGTCAGCACGAGATTTCCGAAATCACAAGAAGCCCTGAAAATCTGACCGGGCTGCTCGAACGGTTTGTGCCGCCCGCCGACGGCTTGACGGAGCGCAAGCAAGATACGAGGCGGGCATTGCAACGCTCTCGCTCGGCCATTCTTGATGCTGAGCAGGAAGTCACAAAAGCCGATGAGCTTCTGGAGGCGCTTCCGGCATTGGAAGATATGCTGAAACGGTATCGTGAGGCGGGTTTGGAGGACGACCTGAAAGAAAAAAGCCTGTTGGTGCGCGAAGAGCGCATTCTCGAATCCATTCCCGAGCGACTGGAACCCCTGCGCACCGGACTCGACGAACTGCACAGGGAGCTGCCTCTGGATCGAGCTTTTCTTTCCGGGAAGGCTTTGCATGATTTGCCGGGAAAGGAGATGTTGAGAGAAGCCGACAGGATTCTGGAGAAACTCGGTTCCGATCTCGAGATCGCATTCACGCGCGCCAGAACGGCCTTTGAGAAGGCCGATCAGGGGTTGGTGCGGCTTCACGAACGCTTCAATGAGCGCAAGGCGATCGTGGAAGCGGGCTATGAGAAAAAACTCCGGGAGCTACAAAAGCACAAGATCGATGGCGATGAGTTCATTCGCTTGCGTCGTCGTATGGAGAATCTGCGACCGGTACGAGAACGACGGCTGGCCTTGCGACGTATTATCGACGAACACAGGGAAAAACGCCAAAACTTGCTTGCCGAGTGGGAAGACATCAAGGCTGAAGAGTTCAGGGCATTACAGCGGGCAGGCAAGTGCGTGACGAATAAGCTGCGCGGGAGGGTTCGAGTCCGAGTCGCATGTGCCGGCGATCGCAACCTGCTATTCCAGCTTCTTCGTGATGAAGTTGGAGGTCGGCTGGTTGAAACCATTGATCAGCTTGCGAAAGTTGATACCTTATCGTTGAGAGCGTTTGTCGAGACATGCCGTGCAGGCGTTGCAGACCTGAAATCCGAATACGGAATTACCGGCAGGCAGGCGGATTCACTCAAGGCGGCATCAACGGCAACGCTCATGCGAGTTGAGGAACTGGATCTGCCCTCCACCACTCGGCTCGAGTTGAACACAGCGGCTGCCGGTCATTGCGAAAACTGGCAGGCGCTTGAAGATTTGTCCACTGGCCAAAAGGCCACCGCTGTTCTGCTTTTGGTACTGCTCGAGTCTGATGCGCCACTGGTCGTGGACCAGCCAGAGGACGATTTGGATAACCGATTCATCACTGAAGGCATAATTCCGCGTATGCGGACGGAAAAGCAACGGCGTCAATTCCTGTTTTCCACTCACAATGCAAATATTCCGGTACTTGGAGACGCAGAACTTATTCTGGGGCTGAGTGCGTCGGGGGAGCCTGATAGTGGCAGAGCCACGGTTGCGCCGGAACACATGGGGTCGATAGACAAAGGTACAGTGAAGGATTTGGTGGGGGAGTTGCTAGAAGGCGGAGAGGAGGCGTTTGAACGTCGCAGGCGCAAATACGGCTTCTGAGTTGCAAGGATATCCCATGACCAGAATCGAACTCCTCGAACTGATTCAAAACGGTGAAAACTCCGGGGTGGAGTTCAAGCGCGACGATGCTCAACCCGCGCGAATTGCTCAGCGCATGGCGGCGTTATTGAACCTTGAGGGCGGCCATATTTTGCTTGGAGTTGAGGACGACGGTACGCTATCGGGGTTAACCCGGGCACCAAAGGCAGTGGAAGAGTGGGTCATGGCCATAGCTCGCGACCACATTCGCCCGGCACCGATGCCGTTCTGGCAGTATTTTGAGCTGGAAGATGGCAAGACGATAGGCGTGATCAGCCTGCCAGCAGACGCACCGGACAAGCCTTACAAGGCGAAACGCGGTTCAGCGTGGGTGGCAATGATTCGTGCGGGGACCACCACTCGAGATGCGACGGACGAGGAGGAAATACGCCTCTACCAACAGTCCGGGCGATTGCGCTACGACATCAAACCGGTTCCGGGTACCAGCAAGGAGGATCTGGACTTGCGTCGTCTTGAAGCCTATTTCCGGGACACGCGCCAACAGGGCTGTCCGGAGAGAGACGACCAGAAAGCCTGGACGCAGATCCTCCTCAATACCGATCTGGCAATTGAAGACCGGGGGCGCGTTATTCCTACGGTTGCTTCGATTCTGATTTTCGGAAGGCTGCCAACTCGTCACTTGCCCCAAGCCGGTATTACGGCGGTTGCCTATCCGGGCCTGGAGAAGGATTATGCGGCAGTTGCACGAGATCGGATTCGCGGTCCGGCGGTGGCGCTGCGCTCGCGTGACGGCGAATTGGTGGAAACAGGTGTGATCGAGCAGGCGATTGATTTCGTACGGCGAAACATCAACGCCGTCGCCTGGCTCGAGGAAGGCGCAACAAGGCGCCAGCGCTGGGACTATTCGCTGGAGGCGGTTCGCGAAGCGGTCATCAATGCCATCGTTCATCGCGATTACACCATTACGGTGTCGGACATAGAGTTGTCGATTTATGCGGACCGGCTGGAGGTGGTATCTCCCGGACGGCTGCCCAACACCGTAACCATTGACAAGATGAAGGCAGGCTGCCGAGCGTCCAGAAACGAGCTTGTCAAGGAAATCCTGCGTGATTACAACTATGTGGAGGCGACTGGGCTGGGAATACCGAGAAAAATCGTGCGCGGAATGCGAGCACACAACGGCACGGAACCTGATCTCGTAGAAGAGGATGATCGCTTCACCGTTCGATTATGGAAGGACGCTCAACCATGAGCGCAGTTGCCAAGGGTATTGTGTTGCAGCCGTAACGCTCGGATGTCATTCGTCTCGTCGCTGGCGGTGGGTTGCGATTCAAGGCTCGTGGTTGGTGCGAAGAGTTGTGACCGCATGGCGGGCTATTTTTCCTCGTTTATTCTTGAAGGGAAACTCTGTTATTCAGAGTTTCCCGTGATGGCTTGAACAATTCAACACCAAACAAATCACGCAATCCGTGCGACAATCAACGCACTGGGTTCACTGCATTACTGGAGGAGATGCTATGCCTGTTTGTTTTACTGCCAGAATTTTCCGTGTTTGCGCTCTGGCTGTCTGCCCCCTGATATGGCTGATGTGCACAACTGCGGGAGCCAGCATGGAAGATGATCCCTACCTCTGGCTCGAGGATGTACTTGGAGACAAGGCTCTGGCCTGGGTTGAAACCCACAACGATGCTTCTCGTACTCGCCTCGAGGGAGATGAGCGCTTTGCCGCGATCAAGCAGGCCGCGCTCGATGTGTATGCGGCGACCGACCGCATCGCCTACGCCACGCAGGCAGGCGAGCGGGTGCGCAACTTCTGGCAGGACGAGGTACATGTGCGCGGCATACTGCGCAGCGCATCGCTTGAATCCTATCTGGCCGGAGAGCCGGAGTGGGAGACCCTGCTCGACCTCGACGCGCTCGCCGAGGAGGAAGGCGAGAACTGGGTGTACAAGGGGAGTCAGTGTCTCGCTCCCGAATACCGGCACTGCATGCTCATGCTCTCGCGTGGCGGTGCCGATGCGGTAGTGGCGAGAGAATTCGATATGCTCACCAAATCCTTCGTCAGTGACGGATTTGTCAGCAGCGAAGCCAAGCAGAGTGTTGCCTGGCTCGATCAGGACCATCTGCTGATCGGCAAGGCCGGAGATGGGTTTTTGACCACAGTCTCGGGGTATGCCGCCGAGTTGCGCTTGTGGAAGCGCTCGCAGCCGCTTGCCGCGAGCCGCGTGGTGTACGCCGTGCCCGAAACCCACATGCTGGTGCAACCGACGGTGATTCGCAGCCCCGCCGGAGTGTATGCCTTTGCGGTCAGTCTGCCGGAGTTTTTTCGCGAAGAGGTGGTGTTTCTGGGCGATCTGCACAGTGACGAGGAAGCACAGCTACTCCCCTTGCCGACGGACATAGACTGGCGCGGACTGCATGACGGCCAGCTCATCGCGCTCCTTCGCTCGCCCTGGAAGATTGCCGACACGACGCACACTGCCGGTGCCTTGATCGCGGTGCCTTTTCCCGATCTGCTCGAAGGCGATGTGTCAGGCGTTCAGACGCTGGTGGCACCCACACCAACGCGCGCCATTGGCGGCGTGAGCGTGAGCAAGTCCGGCCTCTACGTGAGCCTCACCGAGCAGGTGCGCATGCGCTTGTGGCGGCTCACACAACGAGATGGAATCTGGCGCACAGACGAACTGTCGCTGCCGGTAACCGGCAGCCTGTCGCTGGTCTCATCGAGCTCATACAGCGACCTTGTGCTGGTGAATTTCGAAGAGTTTCTTGTGCCTGATACGTTGTATGCGATTCAGGGTGCCGGGAGCCCGCAAGTCGTCGCGCGCTTGCCAACACGCTTCGAGGCCGAGGGGCTCGTGGCACAACAAGCCTTTGCCACTTCTCGGGATGGCACGAAGGTGCCGTATTTCCTGATCCTGCCGGAGGATGCAACAACGCCCGTACCCATTCTCCTGTATGGCTATGGCGGGTTTGAAATCGCCCTCACACCTTCCTATCTGGGGCCATTGGCTGTTTCCTGGCTTGGAGCCGGTGGCGGTTACGCCATTGCCAACATTCGTGGCGGTGGTGAGTTCGGGCCCGCCTGGCATCAGGCCGCACTCAAGGCCAACCGTCAGCGAGCGTATGATGATTTTCTCGCCGTCGCCGAGGGGCTGATCGAAAACAATCTGACCAAGGCTTCACAACTGGGCATCTATGGCGGCTCGAATGGCGGGCTGCTCACCGGGGTGGCCTTGACACAGCGCCCGGATCTCTTTGGTGCCGTGGTCAGCGCGGTGCCGCTTCTCGATATGCTGCGCTACCACAAGCTGCTGGCTGGCGCGTCCTGGACAGGCGAATACGGCGACCCCGATGTGCCGGAAGAACGCGCCTGGCTGGCGGCCTATTCGCCCTATCAGCAGGTGCAGGCCGAGAGCGAGTATCCACCTGTGTTTCTGACCACCTCGACGCGAGATGATCGTGTGCATCCCGGGCACGCGCGCAAGATGGCGGCGCGCATGATGGAGGCCGGTCATGAGGTGGTGTATTACGAAAACACCGAAGGTGGACACAGCGCAGCCGCCAACCTCGATCAGCGCGCACGGCGCGATGCGCTGGTCGCTGTCTTCCTTATGCAAACGCTCATGAGCGAGCAGAGCTGAATCGTGTCAGAAAAGACGACATTGGAACCCTGTCCTCGGCGGCTCGCAGGGTTCACCCTTGGGAGCCTCGTGGCAGTGCTGGTTGGCATCTGCGCGAGTCTCCATGGCAGCGCTGCGCTGGGCAGCGACCCTGCATTGCTGGTCAACACGAGCAGAGGCCCGATCCTCGGTGCCTACAGCGATGCGGCCGCTGATGTGCGCGTTTTCAAGGGTATCCCTTATGCCGCTCCGCCGGTCGGCGAGTTGCGCTGGCGAGCTCCGGTGCCGCATCCTGCATGGCAAGCCCCGCGCGACGCGCTGGAATTCGGCACACCCTGCTGGCAGTCGCACATCACGGGTCTCTACAGTCGCGGGCCAGTCCCGCGCAGCGAAGACTGCCTGTATCTCAATGTCTGGACAGCGGCGATGCCGGACGAGCGCCATCCGGTGATGGTGTGGATTCACGGCGGGTCGCTCGTCATTGGCCATGGGCACCTCGTGTGGTACGAGGGGTCTGATGCCGCTCGGGACGGCATAGTGATGGTCAGTCTCAATTATCGTCTCGGCCCCTTCGGCTTTTTTGCGCATCCTTGGCTCGATGACGAAGAAGCGAACGGGAATCAGGGGCTCCATGATCAGATCGCTGCGCTGCGCTGGGTGCAGGAGAACATTGCCGCCTTTGGCGGAGACCCGGACAACGTGACGATTTTCGGTGAGTCAGCCGGTAGCGCGAGCGTCTGTTATCTGCAAGCCACGCCGACGGCGAAGGGATTGTTTCACAAGGGCATAGGGCAGTCCGGCGGCTGCTTCTCGCCGCACGCGACTCTCGAAGAGGCTGCAACTACCGGCGCTCCATCCGGTCATGCCATGGGTGAATCCATGGTAAGTGCCCTGGCGACGAGTATGCCGGAGGCGCCGCTCTCGAGCATTGACGACCTGCGCGATCTTGACGGCGAGGCGCTGTTCACCGCTCTCGAAGCGGCAAACTGGAGTGCGCCCTATCCGCCTGTGTACGTGGATGAGCGTCTCTTTCCCGAGCAGCCGCGGGCACTCCATGCAAAGGGTCTCGGCAGCCGCATACCTGTGCTGGTCGGTGCCAACGAGGATGAAGAGACCGCCTTGCTGGACGAATTGCCGGAGGTCACCCGGGAGGAGTTGATCGAACAGCTCTCCGACACATGGGGGGAACAGGCCGACGCGCTGATGAGCGTCTATGCAGACGAAATCGAGGCCGGTGCTCGCATTGCACAGGGCCGCATACTGTCACACAGATACTTTGCCTGGGAGATGCGTACCTGGGCGATGCTGGCAGAAGCGGCTGGACAGGCAGCATTTCTCTACCACTTCACCCAAGTCCCGGAACTTCCTGATTACGGCACCTCTCTGGGTGCTTTTCACGCCGCGGAAATCCCCTATGTGTTTGGCAATCTGGACTTGACTGACTGGAGTATCACCGCGCAAGACCGCCGGGTTTCACAACAACTGACCGCTTACTGGCGCAATTTTGCACGTTCTGGCAGCCCGAATGGTGCGGGTGCGGTGCACTGGCCAGAGTTTACCTCCAGGCGCGGCGAAACCATGACGCTCGGCACCGGAATGCGTGTTATCGAACATCATCTCGAGGACAGGCTTGATGTGATGAGCGCGTACTTCGATGCAATCGGGAACGCTGAATAGCAGGGTTTCCCCTGCGCTACATGGCCGAGTTGCGGCGGCGCGAGCAGGCAAGCGAGCAAGCAAGCGTCGCGGCAATCAGGCCCCTCAATCCGCGGGCGATGCGGCTGGCTTGCGGGCATACAGCAGATAGTTGGTGCCGAGATCCCGGGTTGCGCTCACCCGGTGCGTGAAGGGGTTGTAGCGCATACCGCACAGATCATCGAGTTCCAGGTCGGCTTGACGCACGAATCCTGCCAGCTCGGAAGGCTTGACAAGACGGTTGTAGTCGTGCGTTCCTCTGGGCAGGATATTGAGCACATATTCCGCACCCACAATCGCGAACAGCCAGGCTTTCGGACCCCTGTTGATGGTAGAGAAGAACACATGGCCACCGGGGCGGACAAGCTCGGCGCAGGTTTGGACGAGCGAAGCGGGCTGCGGCACATGTTCGAGAATCTCGAGACAGGTGACAACATCGTAGCGCTCGCGCTCTTCTGGCAGCAGGTCTTCTGCGGCGTTTCGTCGATAGTCAACCTCTGCGCCGGTTGTGTTGGCGTGTATGCGCGCAACCGCCAAGGCTTTCTCTGCAAGGTCTATACCGGTCACATGCGCGCCTCGGTGCGCCAGAGCCTCGCTGAGAATACCTCCGCCGCAGCCAACATCGAGACACTGGCTGTCGCGCAGGGTTGTGCGCGCCGCAATATATTCGAGGCGGAAGGGATTGATGTCGTGTAGCGGGCGAAACTTGCCTTGCGGGTCCCACCAGCTTGCCGCCAGAGCATCGAACTTCTCGACCTCGTGACTGTCATGGTTGCTCATATCTGCTCTCCGGCATGGATTGTGTCTCTCCATTCGCGTGCATGTGCAATCACCGCATCCTGATCACAGGCAAGCAGCCGACCTTCCGCCAGAAGCGGCTGCCCGGCTATCCACAGATGCGTCACTCGTGAGCCACTGTTGGTGAGCAGGATGTTGGCGAGCACATCATGGATTGGCTGTGCCTCGGGCACCGCCATGTCAATCGCAATCAGGTCTGCCCACTTGCCAACGCGAATCGAGCCAATGTCCTCATCACGCCCGAGTAGCGAGGCACCCTGCAGGCTCGCCATACGTACGAAATCGGCTGCCGAGCGCGTACTGACAGCGTCTGTACCGGCTCTGGACAGCAGGTTCGCCGCGCGCATCTCCTGAAAGAGGTCGAGTGAATTGTTGGTCGCCGGACCATCGGTACCGAGCGCCACGCGAATGCCTGTTTCTTCGAGCATGGTGAGCGGCGAAGGGCCGCTGGCAAGCAATGCATTGGACTGCGGGCAATGCACTGCGCCGACCTGGCACTCGGCAATGATTTCCCGGTCGCGTTCATCCACGGCGGTCATGTGCACGGCTTGCAATCTTGGTGTCAGCAAGCCGATTTCATGCAGCTTTCTGATTGGCGTGACACCATGCTGCAAGCGAAACTCTGCGACTTCCCGGGCAGTTTCATGCAGGTGGATGTGCACCTGGCTCTGGATTTCTTCGGAAATTGTCGCGATCTTCTCGAAAGTTTCAATGCTCACCGTATAGGGTGCGTGTGGCCCATGCGCGATACGAATGAGGTCGTCGTTCTGAAATTCGTCGTGCAGCTCGGTCGTGCGCCTGAGGCATTCTTCACTGCTGCTCGCCCAGTTGTTCGGCTGCTCGATAACCGGAGTGGCAATCTGGGCGCGGATGCCGATTTCGCGCGCCACTCTGGCGATGACTTCCGGGAAGTAATAGTGGTCGGCAAAGCAGGTGATGCCGGAGCGGAGCATTTCCGTGATGGCAAGACGCGCCCCATCAGCGACAAACTTGTCCGATACCCAGCGCGCTTCAAGCGGAAAAATGCATTCATGCAGCCACTCATGCAGGGGCAGCGCATTGCCGATGCCGCGCAGCAGCGTCATGGGGCTGTGTGTATGGCAATTTACAAGCCCGGGCAACAGGAGGTGCTCGGGGAGCTCGATGCGCGAGGCGGAGTGCCACCGAGAACTGATCTCGGCGCGCGTACCCAAGGCGACGATACGCGCATCTTTCACGGCAACGGCAGCATCCCGGACAGGCTCGGCATTCGGCTCGGCGGAAAACAACCAACCGACATTCAGGAGCAAGTCTGCTTGCGCGCACATGCAGTCATTATGCCGAGTAACGGGTGTCTTGTCTGCTCCCTGTGAGTGATAAAATGTTCAGCATGAATCGGCATCCCTCAAGCGGGTTCCGAACCAGAACACTCCGCCAGATAACGATGCCCCCAAGTCAAGATGTCTCTCATAGGTAGCGAAATCCTTTCGGTTGAGTTCGAGGACGAACTCAAGCAATCCTTCCTCGATTACGCCATGAGCGTGATCGTTGGCCGTGCCTTGCCCGATGTGCGCGACGGCCTGAAGCCGGTGCATCGTCGTGTGCTCTACGCCATGAACGAGATGCGCAATGTCCACAACCGACCATACGTGAAGTCGGCGCGCGTGGTGGGCGAGGTTATCGGCAAGTACCACCCGCACGGCGAGTCGGCGGTGTACGACACCATGGTGCGTATGGCGCAGGACTTTTCCATGCGCTACATGCTCATTGAAGGTCAGGGGAACTTCGGCTCGGTGGACGGCGACCCGCCGGCGGCCATGCGCTACACCGAGGTGCGCATGATGCGCATCACCTCGGAGTTGCTGGCCGATATCGACATGGAGACGGTGCCCTTCGTGGACAACTACGATGGCACATTGCAAATGCCGGAAGCGCTGCCGACACGCATTCCGAACCTGCTCGTCAATGGTTCCGATGGTATCGCCGTGGGGATGGCGACCAAGATTCCGCCGCACAACCTGACCGAGATCATCAACGCCACGCTTGCGCTCCTCGAAGATCCGGCTATCAATGTTGAAGGACTCATGACGCATGTGCCCGGCCCGGACTTCCCGACCGGGGGCTCCATTCGCGGGCGTGGCGGCATTGCCGAGGCGTATCGCACAGGCCGGGGCCGCATCTATCTGCGTGGCAAGACGCTCACCCATGATGACGCTGAAGATGATCCGACTCCTGATGATGCACCCCCTGATGCCGAGCGGGATGCCGAGCAGGAAGCACTCAATCGTGCTCGCGAGGAAGAACAGTCGAAGGGGCCCATTATCATCACCGAGTTTCCTTATCAAGTGAACAAGGCGCGCTGGATTGAACGTGTCGCGGGCCTCGTGAAGGAGAAGAAACTCGAGGGGATTAGCGAAATTCGTGATGAGTCCGACAAGGACGGACTACGCGTCGTGATTGAGACCAGGAGCACGGTGAATGCTCGCACAGTGCTCAATAACCTGTATGCCATGACGAACTTTCAGTCCTCCTATGCCATCAATCTGGTGGCACTGGTTGATGGCCGCCCCAAGGTGCTGTCACTGAAGGAAGCCTTGAGCGCGTTTTTGCGCCACCGGCGTGATGTCATCACCAGGCGAACTGCCTTTCTGTTGCGGTCGGCGCGCAGTCGAGGACACACGCTGGAAGGCCAGGCGGTGGCCTTGACCAGTATTGATGAAGTGGTCGAGCTGATTCGTCGTGCCCAGTCACGCAGCGAAGCGCATGCGGCGCTGAAGGCGCGCACCTGGCCGCTCAATTCATCAATGACCGAACTGCTGCGCCGTGCCGGCGGTGATGCCTGTCGCCCGGCTGGCGTACCGAGGGAGCTCGGCTTGCAGGATGCCGCCGCGATGCCGGGGTCGGGTGAGGCTTCCTATCGGCTTTCGGATGAGCAGGCACAGTCCATTCTCGAACTCAGGCTGCATCGGCTGACGGCGCTGGAAGTCAAGGACCTGATGAGCGCCTACGAGAAGGTGCTCGCGGATATCTCCGGGTTCGAGGCCATTCTCGGCTCCGGGCAGCGCCTCACCGAAGTCGTGCGCGAAGAACTCATCGAGGTGCGCGATACCTATGGTGACGAGCGTCGCACCGGGATCAGCCATGTGGAAGCTGATCTCAGCAACGAAGACCTGATCCCGGTAGAGGATCTGGTGGTGACCATTTCTCACGGCGGCTATGCGAAAGCGAAGGCCATTGACGATTTTCAGGCGCAGGGTCGGGGTGGTGTCGGTCGCAGCGGCGGTGCGCTGCTCGAAGACGATTTCATTGAACACATGCTGGTTGCCAACAGTCATGACACCCTGTTGTGCTTTGCCAACACCGGGCAGGTGTACTGGATGAAGGTGCATCGTGTGCCGAAACTCGCCCGCACTTCGGCGGCGCGCGGTACCCATCTGAACAATCTGCTTCAGCTTGATGAAGGTGAACGACTCACGACGATCTTGCCGGTGAAATCTTTCGAGGAAGAGCGCTTCGTGTTCATGGCCACCGAACACGGCA
Source organism: Pseudomonadales bacterium (assembly GCA_965199815.1). Lineage (GTDB taxonomy): Bacteria > Pseudomonadota > Gammaproteobacteria > Pseudomonadales > Azotimanducaceae > Azotimanducus. The sequence continues at coordinate 445,618 of CBDATE010000024.1, read as the reverse complement.
AGGTCAAGAAAACGCCGCTTTCGAGCTTTCGCAAGCCGTATCGAAACGGCATTCGCGCGATTCATCTGCAGGACGGGAATCGCCTCATCGGCGTTGAAATCACGGATGGCTCTGCCGATGTGATGCTGTTTTCGGACACCGGCAAGGTGGTGCGCTTCAAGGAGTCTGATGTGCGCGCCATGGGCCGCACAGCGGCTGGTGTTACCGGCATGAGAGTGCGCGCAGGCAAGGTCATCGCCCTGATCGTGCCCAATGCGCAGGATGCACTGCTCATGGTGAGCGAAAACGGCTATGGAAAGCGTGCTTCACTGTCGGAGTTTCGCGTGCAGGGCCGGGGTGGACTGGGCGTGGTCGGTATGCGCGTCACCAACCGCAATGGAGCACTTGTCGGTGCGCTTCAGGTTGCCGCAGGCGACGAAGTGATGGTGGTCAGCAACGAAGGCACCATGATTCGCACCAGCGTTGATACGATTTCGCTTCAGGGGCGCGCCACGCAAGGTGTCCGGGTCATGAATCTGAAGCCCGGTTCACGGGTTGTGGAGATTGATCGAATCGCGGATTCCACATCGAATGCAAATCAACAAGCCGACTGATCGCCGACTGATCATGACCAGGGAAACCATGCATCGCACATATAATTTTTCCGGCGGCCCGGCGGCGCTGCCAATATCCGTATTGCGACGCGTACGTGACGAGTTGCTCGACTATCAGGGCATGGGCGCGTCGGTCGCCGAGATCAGTCATCGTTCGCCCGAGTTTTCGCAAGTGGCCGAACGCAGCGAAACCAGGCTGCGCGCGCTCATGGACATACCGGATGACTACGCGGTGCTCTTCCTGCAAGGCGGTGCCACGGGCCAATTTGCCGCTCTGGTGCTGAATCTGGTGCGCTCCGAAGCCGGTGAGGTGCCCTGCTACGTGGATACCGGCTACTGGGCCTCACGCGCAGTGAAGGAGGCCATGCGCTTCGGCGATGCGGCGGTGGTTGCCTCGTCAAAGGCGCAGCAGTATCGGGAAATCCCGCACCCTGACACGTGGCAACTGCCGGACAAACCAGCCTATCTGCATGTCACGCTGAACGAGACAATCGGCGGGGTGGAGTTTCATCAGGATCCGGAGGCTTCTGTGCCGCTGGTTGCAGATGCGTCCTCCTGCATCCTGTCGCGGCCAATTGATGTCTCGCGTTATGGAGTCATCTATGCCGGGGCACAAAAGAACATCGGACCGTCCGGCGTGTGCGTCACCATCATCCGCAAATCCCTGCTTGGCCGAGGTGACCGACCCATTCCGACGATCCTCGATTACGCCGTGATGGCCGAAGGTCGTTCCATGGCCAACACGCCGCCGGTGTTCGCCTGGTACATGGCCGGACTGGTCTTCGACTGGGTGGCGGAGCAGGGCGGTGTCGGCATCATGGCCGAGCGCAACCAGCGCAAGGCCAATCGTCTGTATGCCTATCTGGATCAGAGTGACTATTATCATAATTTCGTGGCACCTGAATTTCGCTCTCGCATGAATGTGCCCTTTGTGCTCGAGGACACGCAGGCCACCGGTCACTTCATGGCGGAATCGCGCCTCGCCGGTTTTCTCGGTCTCGAGGGACACCGGAGCGTCGGCGGTGTGCGAGCGAGCCTGTATAACGCGATCAGCGAGGCTTCGGTCGAGGCACTGATCGAATTCCTTGATGCGTACCGGAGGCAAGCCGTCGCCGAGCCACAGGCAGCGCTGGCTTCCTGATGATGCGGACAGGTCGGCACAAGTGCAGGGTAGAGGTGTGAGCGACGCGCTCGATGCCGTTCGTCGTCGCATTGACGAGATCGATGCCAGATTGCAGGCGCTTCTCAATGAGCGTGCCGATTGCGCCATTGAAGTCAGCGAGATAAAGGCGAAGCAGCTCGCAGAGGGCGAAGAGCCGATATTCTATCGGCCAGAACGCGAAGCCGATATCCTCAGGCGCATTCGAGCCACCAATCGCGGTGCCATGCCGCCAGAGGTCATGGCGCGCCTGTTTCGCGAGATCATCTCCTCATGCCTGTCGCTGGAAAAACCCCTGTCAGTCGCCACGCTTGGGCCGCCGGGCACCTTCACCGAAGAAGCCGCGGTCAAGCACTTTGGTCATTTCGCACGGATTCACACTTTCTCGTCCATCGATCAGGTGTTCCGCGAGGTGGATTCGGATGCCGCACACTATGGCGTGGTGCCGGTTGAAAACACGACCGAAGGCATGGTGAATCAGACTCTCGACTGCCTGATGGACTGCACACTGCATATTTGCGGCGAAGTCGAACTCGCCGTACATCAAATGCTGATGTGTCACGCGCAAGCCAAGCCCGGCGAGGCAACCGAAGTGGTATCGCATCAGCAATCACTGGCACAAACCCGGCACTGGCTCGACCTCTGCTATCCCGAGCTTCCGAGACGCGCCGTGTCGAGCAACGGTGAAGCGGCGCGGCTGGCCGCAGAATCGCCACAGATACTGGCGGTCGCTGGTTCGCGGGCAGCGGAAATCCATGGGCTGCGAGTGCTTGAGCGGAATATCGAGGATGTGCCCGGGAACAAGACGCGGTTTGTGGTCATCGGCAAGACCATCGCCGGCATCAGCGGTGAGGACAAGACCTCCATTCTGGTCACCGTCAGAAACGAGCCTGGTGCGCTGTATCAGATTCTTCAGCCGTTTCAGGCACTCGAGGTGAGTCTCACGCGCCTGGAGACGCGCCCCTTGAAAGGCGGGAGCTGGTCGTATGCGTTCTTCATCGATTTCAGCGGTCACAGAGACGAAGCGCTTATAGCCAGGGCACTGGAGCAGCTCGGCCAGAATGTTGTGAATCTGCGTGTGCTCGGCTCCTATCCCTGTGCGGCGCTCTGAGCGCCCTGTTCATGCAGGCGCGGGCCCAGACATCTGATTCCTGGCCCGTGCCTTTTCGCCTGGGTCTTGTGGGCACGGGCATGATTGGCGGCTCTCTCGCACTGGCCGCGAAGCGCGCCGGGATTGTCACGCAAGTGCTCGGATTCGACCCTGGCGAAGGCGTACCGGAGCAAGCGCTGGCGCTTGGCATCCTTGATCACGCCTGTTCGTCTGTCCGCGAGCTGGCGGGCAACTGCGATCTGGTGCTGGTGGCGACACCAGTGTCTGTCGTGGCAACCTGCGTACGCGAATGCCTGGATGCCGGGGCGAACTGGGTCATGGAAGTCGGCAGCGTGAAGGGGCAGGTGCTGGAAGCCCTTGGCGAGCTGGTCGGCACAGATGGCCGATTCGTATCCGTGCATCCTGTCGCCGGCACCGATCAGTCCGGACCGGGCGCGGCGTGTGCCGACATGTTCGTTGATCGACTGGTCGTTATTCTGACCACAGGCAACCCATCCCTGCGCCGTACCGCCGAACGGCTGTGGTCGCTTTGTGGCGCACAGTGTGTGGAAATGAGTCCGGAGAGCCACGATCAACTGCTGGCCGCAACCAGCCACCTGCCGCATCTGCTCGCCTTCTGCTATGTGATGGTGCTCGCCGACAAGCAGCCTGAATCCTTGCGACAGGTAGTGGGCCCCGGATTTCGTGACTTCACGCGTATCGCGCAAGCGGATGCCAGGGTCTGGCAAAGCATCTTCACGGCGAATCAGGACGAGCTGCGCGAACTCATTGGCCGCTTTCAGGTGCAGTTGGCACAGTTCGAGAACTGGCTCGACCAGCCAGATGCCATGCAGGATGCCCTGCACAAGGCGAGCGAAGTGCTGACCGTGCTAAGGTAAACAGACTTGCGTCAACAGCCTTTCCGGCACAGTATTCCCTAGATGTCCAACGAACCTGTCCTGCTTGTCGAGCGTCGCGAGAGCGTACTCGAGGTCACCCTGAATCGTCCTGCGAACGGCAATGCGCTCAGCTCGGAGCTTGCGCACGAACTGGCGGATCTGGCCAACCGCTGCGTCGGGGATGCATCCATTCGCGCGGTCATCCTGACCGGTCGCGGACGCATGTTCTGTGCCGGAGGGGACTTGTCTGCCATGGCTGAAGCCGACGGGGGGCCTCATGCCCTGCTGCTTGACATGACCGCGCATGTACACACCGCCGTATCGCGTCTGGTGCGCATGAACGCTCCGGTGGTGACTGCGGTCAACGGCATGGCCGCGGGTGGCGGGTTCAGCCTCGCGATCTCTGGTGACATGATTCTCGGTGCGGAATCATCAAGGTATCTGCTCGCTTACACCAACGCCGGCCTGTCGCCGGATGGCAGCAGTTCCTGGTTTCTTCCGCGGCGCATCGGCCATGCGCGCGCCAGTGAGTTGATGCTGACCAATCGCATGCTGAGCGCCAAGGAGGCGCTGGATTGGGGGCTTATCAACCGGGTTGTGCCGGATGCGGAGCTTATGGATGCGGCACGCAAGCTGGCCGAGAAGCTCGCAGCGGGGCCGACCCGCGCCTTCGGGGCTGTCAAGCGGCTCCTGAACGAAAGCATGAGCCGAGGTCTGGAGACGCAGATGGAATACGAGGCGCGCGGGATTGCCGATGCGTCTGTGTCATCCGATGGCCGCGAAGGCATCAAGGCGTTTCTGGACAAGCGTCAGGCGAATTTCAGCGGGCAGTAAAGCGGCCAGTAAAGCGGGCAATAACAGGAACGGGAGATCAACATGAGCACTGTCAGCGATTTTCTCGGCAGCAAGAAACGCCTTCAGGTGAACGGGCTGAACATGGCCTGTGTGGAGCAGGGCACGGGCGATGCCATCGTCTTTCTGCATGGCAATCCAACCTCTTCGTTTCTGTGGCGAAACATTCTTCCGCACGTGAGCGATCTCGGGCGCTGCATCGCACCAGATCTGATCGGCATGGGAGATTCGGACAAGCTTCCCGATTCCGGCCCGGACAGCTACACCTTCATCGAGCATCGTGAATACCTTGACCGGTTGCTTGACGAGCTTGACCTCGGAAATCAGGTGGTGCTGGTGGTGCACGACTGGGGTTCGGCACTCGGCTTCGATTGGGCGAGACGCCATCCCGCGCGCATCAAGGGTCTCTGCTACATGGAAGCCATAGTGCGGCCAGTCAGCTGGGATGAATGGCCAGAGGCCGCACGCGATATTTTTCAGGGGCTTCGTTCGGCTGCAGGAGAAGAGATGGCGCTTGACAGGAATCTCTTCGTGGAACGCATTTTGCCCGGGTCCATTGTGCGCCGGTTGTCTGATGAAGAAATGGCCGAATATCGGCGTCCGTTTCTTGTGGCCGGAGAAGACCGGCGCCCAACCCTGAGTTGGCCACGTCAAATTCCCATTGACGGAGAGCCCGCAGAGGTGGTTGAAATTGTCTCGGCCTACGCCAGCTATCTGGCCGCCAGCGAGGTGCCCAAGCTGTTCGTCAATGTTGAGCCGGGAGCTATTCTGAGCGGTGCCCAGCTCGCGTTTTGTCGCACCTGGCCGAATCAGACGGAAGTGCGTGTGCGCGGGGGACATTTTGTTCAAGAGGATGCGGCCGAAGACATAGGTAGCGCCTTGCGAGACTGGCTTGTTGCACTCGGGTGAACGAATTTCTCTGTGATCAGCGCTGGCGAGAACTGGTCAGCAACCGGCTTGCTGCCTTCAGGGTCGATAACTCGCTGTTCAGTGGAAAGCGGAGCGCGGTAGCCCTGGCGCTCACTGATGTCGGTCCGGGAGGTGGCGTACCGGGCCTCGCAGAATATGACCACTGGAATAACGAGGCGGCCATCATCCTGACTCGTCGCGCCAGTGACCTGCGCAGTCATGCCGGGCAGTGGGCTTTCCCCGGAGGGCGCATGGATGCTGGTGAAACGCCCGAACAGACCGCGCTTCGCGAAGTGCATGAAGAAATTGGTCTCGAGCTTGATGCGGGGGATGTGCTTGGCAGGCTCGATGATTTTGCCACCCGCTCGGGATATGTGATAACACCGGTAGTGGTGTGGGCTGGAGCGAAGCGAACCCTGCATGCGAATCCGCACGAGGTGGCTTCGGTGCATCGCATTCCGGTTGCCGAGCTTCTGCGCGAGGATGCGCCGTTGCTGTCGCAGATTCCCGAGAACGAGCATCCGGTCTTGCGTATGCCCATCGGGGAATCCTGGATTGCGGCACCGAGTGCGGCACTCCTGTATCAGTTTCGCGAGGTGTGCCTGCTTGGACGCGAGACGCGGGTGGCGCACTACGAACAACCCTATTTTGCCTGGCGCTGAGGGTTTGCCTGGCGCTGAAGGCGGCGAAAAGTCGCGCCCACGGGGCGCGCCCTGATGGCGCTTCCTGCTACCATGATGCCTGTTTCAACCGGAGTATTTCCCTTGACAATCAGCGTAGGTGATCAGCTTCCCGAAGTCGGGTTGACAATCATGTCGGATGGCAAACCCAGGCCGCACTCCAGAGACGAGTTGTTTGCCGGCAAGAAGGTGGTGCTGTTCGCGGTACCGGGGGCCTACACCCCCACCTGTTCCATCGCCCATCTTCCGGGATTTGTCGTCAAGGCCGACGAGTTCTTCGCCAAGGGAGTAGATAGCGTCATTTGCCTGTCAGTGAACGATGTGTTCGTGATGGATGCCTGGGGCAAGGACAGGAATGCCGAGGCACTGGTCATGGCAGCCGACGGCAATGGCGAATTCACCAGAGCGCTCGGGCTCGAGCTTGATGCCACGGGGTTTGGCATGGGTGTGCGTTCGCAGCGGTATGCCATGATCGTTGATGATGGAGTGGTGTCATCGCTGCACATTGAAGCGCCCGGAAAGTTCGAGGTGAGCAGCGCAGAATCGGTGCTCGCCGCGCTCTGATGCACGCGTCCGATCAAGTCCATGGATGGGCCTGATCAGAACATATTCAGCCACTGTGTGCCTGCAAGGCCGGATATTTCGGCTGGTCCATGCGCAACTGGTTCATGGTGGTTTGTCGCAGGTGTTCCGCAAGACCCGGTTCGTCGAGCGGCATGCGCCCGTCGCGCAACGCCTCGCACAGGCTTGTGCGCAAATCGAGTAGCGGTGCCTCGCGAGCAAGCAGCGCCCGCAATCGCATATGCTCTTCGTGTCGATGCGCGGCAAGAAACTGCGATTCGCGCATCAGAATTGCCAGTGAATTGCTCGCGACTCGAGACAGGAATCGTGTGCGGCCTTGCGTTTCGGCCATCACGTCCTGACGCAGGAAGTCGTGCACACTTTGCAGGAGCTCGTGGCTTTCCGGCATGTCGAGCCCGGACGAGGCTGACGCGGGCGCGAGCAGGGTGACAGGCCCCGGAATGAGATGGTTGACGCAATCCGCCTGGCATTCGGAAGAACGGCGACCTATGGCCGGTCGCTCGACCGTCTGATCAGGTCCAGTGCGGTAATGCTCCGCCATGCCGAGGCACCCGACGGCCCACCAGAAAGAACCGAAGACTTCCCAGAATTTCAGGTGCTCCGGTGCGATAGTCTGGCCTGACTCGGCGGCATAGGCAGCAAGCAACTCTTCGCGAGTGCCAATGCCGCCCACTGGATACTTGCCGCCAAAGCGCCAGGACGGAGTGCACAGCCATCCCAGGTCACGTACCGGATCGCCAATGTGCGCTGTTTCCCAGTCGAGCACTGCACGGATTCCGGCCTCGTTCAACATCAGGTTGCCGTTACGAAAATCGTTATGTACCAGACACATGGAGTGCTTTTTTGGCAAGTTTTGCAGTAACCACCTGGCGGTAAAGTCAATCATCGGCTGCGGTATCTGAAATTCCCTGTATCGCTCCCAGACATGCTTGACGAAGTCGGCTGGGGACAATGTCTCGAGCCGACCGGACAAGCCGCTGGCATCAAGGTCGATACGATGAATGCGCGCGAGCAGGGTGCCGCATTCGTGCGTGAACCGGCTGCGCGCCTGTTCAAGTTCCGGCGAGGTGACAATACGATGCCCAAGCGTCTCCCCCTCGAGCCATTCCATGACAAATCCTTCGCCGAGGCCGTCCTCGGGGTCAAGCACATAGTGGACTTCGGGTTCAGGCACTCCGGCACTTCTCGCCGCGCGCATGAGACATGCCTCGACCTCGAGGCCGGGCCGACGGTCATCTTCGGCATCAAGGTGACCGCCCGTCGCGCGCCGCAGACACAGGTGTCGGGTAGTTGTACCGGTTTCGATACGCAGTCGATAGGTTTCCTGGCTTGCACCGCCGGACAGACGTTCAAGCGACAGCAGGCGCGTCATCCCGGGAAACTCGCGCCGCAATAATGTTTCGAGCCGGTCTCTGGCAACTTCGCTCACACCCTGTCCTCATGTCCAAACGACTGCGTAGTTCCCATTATGGACGCAATTCGCGATTTGGACAGTGAATGAACACGCGGTGCACTTCAGGGTTCCCGAGGTTATACAATGCCGACACTCATTTGCCGGATTGAGACACCCCAATGTCGCGTACGCTCATCTCCATGCTGGCTTCCAGCAAAATCACGGGCAAGACCCTCGTGAACACAGCTTCGCGCCAGACCTGTCGCGAATCCTGTCACCACTCTACCCCCCCCCCCCCCCCCCCTCGTACGCACCTCCCTCATCACCCTCCTCGCATGCCTCACCCTGAGCGCCGCTGCACACGCGCAACCCACCCTCAGCATTGCCCCGGTCGCGGGCAACGGGGTGACAGTCTCATCAAGCGATGCACAGCGCGGTGAGATAGACGAGGATGCCACCTCCGGTGCGGTGACCCTCGAGGTCACCCTGTCCGAGTCCAGCACCGAGGCGGTGACCGTGGCCTATGCCACGGCGGACTTCGCCTCCACCGACACTGCCGTCTCGTCGAGCAGCATCGACCCCGCCACCGCAGGTGCCGACTACACCGCGGCCTCGGGCACCCTGACCTTCGCGGCGGGCGAGACCCGCAAGACCATCACCGTGTCCATCAGCGACGATGTGAACCGCGAGCGGGACGAGCTCTTCAAGGTCGGCCTGAGCAGTGCGACGGGGGGCGCGACCATCGCCAGTACCGGGTCGGAGGCCACTATTCTCATTGATGACGACGACCCCTTTCCGAAGGCGACCATCACCGCCTCCGTGCCGGGCCTGACGAGCACCGGAGCACCGGGCGCGACCGACACAACCCCGGAGGGGTTCCTGAGCGTGGACGAGGGCGACAGCGGCAACACCGACATCACCTTCACGGTGACGCTGGAGGGGACGGACTACTTCCGCACATCCTTCTCGGTGAAGAGTATCGATGGCAGCGCCACCGGCAATGAGGACTACAGGAGGGTGTCCTTTGTCTCCGTCGATATCGCAGCAGGGCAGACTACAGGCACGGTCACCCTGTCGGTCGTCGGGGACGAGAACTACGAGCCCGATGAGACCCTGTCCCTCGAATTCCTTCATAGGAATCTTGATACTATCACCAATTCCGCCGACACTCGCTTTCGCGTCGAGGTCACCATCACCAACGATGATGCGGTGATGGCCACATCGGCATCGAACCTGCAAGCGCGCCCGGCCGGTTCCGGCAACCTGGCCGTCTCCTGGGACCCGGCCTTCGGTGCACCGAACGGCTACAGCGTGCGCTGGCGCAAGGCATCGGAGAGCGACACCGCCTTGAGTGCGGTGAACACTGTCACCGCCACCTCGTACACGATCACCGGCCTGGACAACGACACCAGCTATCACGTGCGATTGGACACCCGCAACCTGGCCAACGATGGCATCGCCTCGAACACGAGCCTGACCACCAATGCCACCCCCACGGCCGGGGCAGCACCGACGGTGACCGCGATTGCCAACCAGAGCGCGCGGGTGGGTCAGCCTTTCGAGGTGGATGTGGATGCCACGCCGGGCACGGCGGGCGACAGCCTCCAGTATCAGGCCGCCTCCAGCGCTCCGGCGGTGGCGACGGTGACCCCCACGGCGCTGACCGCCCACGATGCCAATAGTCAGGTGACTGTGACACCGGTGGCCGCAGGCACCGCGACCATCACGGTGACGGTGAGCGACGGCACGGAGGTGGACACAGAGACCTTTGCTGTGACTGTCTCGCAACCCTCCCTCAGCATCACCCCCGTCGCGGGCAACGGGGTGACAGTCTCATCAAGCGATGCACAGCGTGGTGAGATAGACGAGGATGCCGCCTCCGGTGCGGTGACCCTCGAGGTCACCCTGTCCGAGTCCAGCACCGAGGCGGTGACCGTGGCTTACGCCACGGCGGACTTCTCCTCCACCGACACTGCCGTCTCGTCGAGCAGCATCGACCCCGCCACCGCAGGTGCCGACTACACCGCGGCCTCGGGCACCCTGACCTTCGCGGCGGGCGAGACCCGCAAGACCATCACCGTGTCCATCAGCGACGATGTGAACCGCGAGCGGGACGAGCTCTTCAAGGTCGGCCTGAGCAGTGCGACGGGGGGCGCGACCATCGCCAGTACCGGGTCGGAGGCCACTATTCTCATTGATGACGACGACCCCTTTCCGAAGGCGACCATCACCGCCTCCGTGCCGGGCCTGACGAGCACCGGGGCACCGGGCGCGACCGACACAACCCCGGAGGGGTTCCTGAGCGTGGACGAGGGCGACAGCGGCAACACCGACATCACCTTCACGGTGACGCTGGAGGGGACGGACTACTTCCGCACATCCTTCTCGGTGAAGAGTATCGATGGCAGCGCCACCGGCAATGAGGACTACAGGAGGGTGTCCTTTGTCTCCGTCGATATCGCGGCAGGGCAGACTACAGGCACGGTCACCCTGTCGGTCGTCGGGGACGAGAACTACGAGCCCGATGAGACCCTGTCCCTCGAATTCCTTCATAGGAATCTTGATACTATCACCAATTCCGCCGACACTCGCTTTCGCGTCGAGGTCACCATCACCAACGATGATGCGGTGATGGCCACATCGGCATCGAACCTGCAAGCGCGCCCGGCCGGTTCCGGCAACCTGGCCGTCTCCTGGGACCCGGCCTTCGGTGCACCGAACGGCTACAGTGTGCGCTGGCGCAAGGCATCCGAGAGCGACACCGCCTTGAGTGCGGTGAACACCGTCACCGCCACCTCGTACACGATTACCGGCCTGGACAACGACACCAGCTATCACGTGCGCCTGGACACCCGCAACCTGGCCAACGATGGCATAGCCTCGGGCACGAGCCTGACCACCGCTGCCACTCCCACGAGCGGGGCAGCACCGACGGTGACCGCCATTGCCAACCAGAGCGCACGGGTGGGTCAGCCCTTCGAGGTGGATGTGGATGCCACGCCGGGCACGGCGGGCGACAGCCTCCAGTATCAAGCCGCCTCCAGCGCTCCGGCGGTGGCGACGGTGACCCCCACGGCGCTGACCGCCCACAGCGCCAGCAGCAAGGTGACTGTGACACCGGTAGCCGCAGGCACCGCGACCATCACGGTGACGGTGAGCGACGGCACGGAGGTGGGGACGGAAACCTTCGATGTGACTGTCTCGCAGGTGACGCTCAGCTACTCGGCGGTGCCGCCGACCTTGACGGTGGATACGCCCATCACGGCGCTGACGGCAACGGCGGCGGGCTTCGGCAGCGCGATGGTCACCTACGCGGTGACCACAGGTACGCTGCCCGCCGGGCTGAATATCAGTGCCACCACCGGTGCTATCACCGGTACGCCGACGGCAGCGAACACCACTACGACCACGGTGACAGTAACGGCCACTACGGGCACCGGCATGGACACGCAGACAGCGACGGCGGACATCACCTTCCCGGCGGTGGGCAAGGGCACACTGGCGACACCGACGAACCTGGCGGTGAAGGCCAACAGCAACATGCGCACCGGCTTCACGGTGACCTGGGATGCGGTGTCCAACGCCGCGGGTTACACGGCGACGGCTGTGCAGGGAAGCAACTCTTTCACCGGCGCGGTGAGTACGAGTGGCACCACGCCGGAGGCGGCGTTCACCGGCCTGACGGCGAACACCACCTACACAGTGACGGTGACGGCCACCGGCGATGCCAACTATTCAATGAGCGAGGCATCGGATGAGTTCGATGTGACCACGGCGGCCAATCAGGTTCCGACCGTGGGCACCGCGATTCCCGACCAGACGGCGACGGTAGATACGGCCTTCGAGTACAGCTTCCCGGCTGGCACCTTCAGCGATGCGGACAGCGACAGCCTCACCTACACAGCGGCCAAGTCGGACGACAGCGCGCTGCCGACCTGGCTGACCTTCACCGCCAGCGAGCGCAAGCTCGCGGGCACACCGCAATCCGGCGACATCGGTACGCTGTCGGTGAAGGTGACGGCAAGCGACGGCATGGGCGGGTCGGTGAGCGACACCTTCGACATTGTGGTGTCGGTGGCGGACACCGCCCCCGCCTTCGCAGGTGGCACGACCATCGCGGACAAGACCTTCACGGTGGATGCCGAGATAACCGCCTTCACCCTGCCGGAGGCGACCGGCGGCAACGGCACCATCAGTTACGCGCTGACCCCCGGCCTGCCGACGGGGCTGAGCGTAGATACCTCCACGCGTGAGGTGAGCGGTACACCGACGGCGGCAGCGACTGCGGCGACCTACACCTGGCGGGCTTCGGACAGTGACAGTAACACCGCCAACAGCGACAGCAGCGCCCTGACCTTCATGTTGACGGTAAACAAGGCCACGCTGGCGACACCGGTGGTGACGGTTTCGGCGCAGGACGGCAAGCTGACCGCGAGTTGGGCGGACGTGACGAACGCAGCAAGTTACGAGGTTGAGTACAAACAAAGCACATCGGACACTTGGCTGAACAATGACGACGACACATCGCCTGCAGAGATTGACAGTCTGACCAATGGCACGGAATACGATGTGCGTGTACGAGCAAAGGTGGCATCAGCTTCGACGAACTATGAGGATAGCCCGTGGTCGGAGGTGAAGAAGGGTACGCCGGTCGAGGCGGATGTGGCACCGAGCTTCGGCAGTGAGACTGTTGCGGCGCAGACCTGGACGGTAGGTACGGAGGTTGATGTGACGCTACCGGCGGCGACGGGCGGTAATGGCACCGTCAGCTACGCGTTGACTCCGGCGCTGCCGAACGGGGTGAACCTGGATGCGACAACGCGCAAGGTGAGCGGTACGCCGACGGCAGTAGCGAGTACGGCGACCTACACCTGGCAGGCTTCGGACAGCGACAGCAACACGGCGAACACGGATACGGCGGCGCTCACCTTTAGCGTGACGGTAGGCAAGGGAACACTGGCGACACCGGCCAATCTGGCGCTGAAGGCGGGTTCGCGGAGCAAGACTGGTTTCACGGTGACCTGGACGGCAGTGACGAATGCGACGGGCTATACGGCGACGGCCACGCCGAGCGGTGGGACTGCGGTGGCCGGCACGGTGAGCATACCGAGTAGCGGCCCGGAAGCGGCGTTCACCGGCTTGACGGCGGGAACCACCTACACGGTATCGGTGGTGGCCACGGGCAACACGGCCAATTACGAGGCCAGTACAGCCGCGACGCTGAGTCAGGCGACGGCGGCCAACTCGGCACCGACAGTGGCCAACGCGATTCCCGATCAGACGGCGACGACAGGTACGGCGTTCAGCTTCACCCTGCCGGCGGGCACCTTCAGTGACGCGGACAGTGGAGACAGCCTCACCTACACAGCCCAGCAGACGGACGGGACGACGGACAGTGCGCTCCCGACTTGGCTGACCTTTACCGCGGGCACGGGTGTCTTCTCGGGTACGCCGACATCCACGGATGCCGGAACGCTGTCGGTGAAGGTGACGGCGAACGACGGCACGGATTCGGTGAGCGACACCTTCGATATTGTGGTGTCGGCGGCGGACACCGCCCCCGCCTTCGCGAGTAGCGCGACCATCGCGGACAAGACCTTCACGGTGGATGCCGAGATAACCGCCTTCACCCTGCCGGAGGCGACAGGTGGCAACGGCACTATCAGTTACGCGCTGACCCCCGACCTGCCGACGGGGCTGAGCCTGAATGAATCCACGCGCGAGGTGAGCGGTACGCCGACGGCAGCAGTGACTGCGACGACCTACACTTGGCGGGCATCCGACGGCGACAGCAACACCGCAAACAGCGACAGCAGCGCCCTGACCTTCATGTTGACGGTGAACAAGGCCACGCTGGCGACACCGATGGTGACGGTTTCGGCTCAGGACGGCAAACTGACCGCGAGTTGGGCGGGTGTGACGAACGCGGCGAGTTACGAGGTTGAGTACAAGCAAAGCACATCGGACACTTGGCTGAACAATGACGACGACACATCGCCGGCGGAGATTGACAGTCTGACCAATGGCACGGAATACGATGTGCGTGTGCGGGCGAAGGCGGCATCAGCTTCGACGAACTATGAGGATAGCCCGTGGTCGGATGTCAAGAAGGGGACACCGGTTGAGGCGGATGTAGTGCCGAGCTTCGGGAGCGAGACTATTGCGGCGCAGACATGGACGGTGGGTACGGAGGTTGATGTGACGCTGCCGGTGGCGACAGGTGGTAATGGCACCGTCAGCTACGCGTTGACACCGGCGCTGCCGAACGGGGTGAGCCTGGATGTGACAACGCGCAAGGTGAGTGGTACGCCCACGGCAGTAGCGAGTGCGGCGACCTACACCTGGCGGGCTTCGGACAGCGACAGCAACACGGCGAACACGGATACGGTGACGCTCACTTTTAGCGTGACGGTAGGCAAGGGAACGCTGACGACACCAAGCAACTTGGCGCTGAAAGCGAACACGCAGAGCAAGACCGGCTTCACGGTGACTTGGGATGCAGTGTCGAATGCGACGGGCTACACGGCGACGGCCACGCCGAGCGGTGGGTCTGCGGTGACTGGCACGGTGGATACAACGGGCACCAACCCCGAAGCAGTGTTCACCGGCTTGACTGCGGGAACGACCTACACGGTATCGGTGGTGGCCACGGGTAACACGGCCAACTACGAGGCCAGCACAGCCGCGACGCTGAGTCAGGCGACGGCGGCCAACTCGGCACCGACAGTGGCCAACGCGATTCCCGACCAGACGGCGACGGTGGATATGGTCTTCGAGTACAGCTTCCCGGTGGGCACCTTCAGCGATGCGGACAGCGACAGCCTCACCTACACAGCCCAGCAGACGGACGGGACGACGGACAGCGCACTGCCGACTTGGCTGACCTTCACCGCCAGCGAGCGCAAGCTCGCGGGTACGCCGCAATCCGGCAACACCGGCACGCTGATGGTGAAGGTGACGGCAAGCGACGGCATGGGCGGGTCGGTCAGCGACACCTTCAACATCGTGGTGTCGGTGGCGGACACCGCCCCCGCCTTCGCGAGTAGCGCGACCATCGCGGACAAGACCTTCACGGTGGATACCGAAATCACCGCCTTCACCCTTCCGGCGGCGACCGGCGGCAACGGCACCATCGGCTACGCGCTGACCCCCGACCTGCCGACGGGGCTGAGCTTGAGTGAATCCACGCGCGAGGTGCGCGGTACGCCCACGGCAGCAGCGAGTGCGGCCACCTACACCTGGCGGGCTTCGGACAGCGACAGCAACACGGCGAACAGCGACAGCAGCACCCTGACCTTCATGTTGACGGTGAACAAGGCCACGCTGGCGACACCGGTGGTGACGGTTTCGGCGCAGGACGGCAAGCTGACCACGAGTTGGGCGGATGTGACAAACGCGGCAAGTTACGAGGTTGAGTACAAGCAAAGCACATCGGACACTTGGCTGAACAATGACGATGACACATCGCCGGCGGAGATAGACAGTCTGGCCAATGGCACGGAATACGATGTGCGTGTGCGGGCGAAGGCGGCATCAAGTTCGACGAACTATGAGGACAGTGCGTGGTCGGATGTGAAGAAGGGGACACCGGTTGAGGCGGATGTAGTGCCGAGCTTCGGGAGCGAGACTATTGCGGCGCAGACATGGACGGTGGGCACGGAGGTTGATGTGACGCTACCGGCGGCGACGGGTGGTAATGGCACCGTCAGCTACGCGTTGACACCGGCGCTGCCGGGCGGGGTGAGCCTGGATGCGACAACGCGCAAGGTGAGCGGTACGCCGACGGCAGCAGCGACTGCGACCACCTACACTTGGCGGGCTTCGGACAGTGACAGCAACACGGCGAACAGCGATACGGCGGCGCTGACCTTCATGTTGACGGTGAACAAGGCCACGCTGGCGACACCGAGCAATCTGGGGCTGAAAGCGAACACGCAGAGCAAAACCGGCTTCACGGTGAGCTGGACGGCAGTGACGAATGCAACGGGCTACACGGCTACGGCAACGCCGAGCGGTGGGACTGCGGTGGCCGGCACGGTGAGCATACCGAGTAGCGGCCCGGAAGCGGCGTTCACCAGCTTGACTGCGGGAACCACCTACACGGTATCGGTGGTGGCCACGGGCAACACGGCCAATTACGAGGCCAGTACAGCCGCGACGCTGAGTCAGGCGACAGCGGCGAACTCGGCGCCGACAGTGGCCAACGCGATTCCCGATCAGGCAGCGACGACAGGTACAGCGTTCAGCTTCACCCTGCCTGCGGGCACCTTCAATGACGCGGACAGTGGCGACAGTCTCACCTACACGGCCCAGCAGACGGACGGGACGACGGACAGCGCGCTGCCGACCTGGCTGAGCTTCACCGCGGGCACGGGTGTCTTCTCGGGTACGCCGACATCCACGGACATCGGAACGCTGTCGGTGAAGGTGACGGCGAGCGATGGCACGGCTTCGGTGAGCGACACCTTCGATATTGTGGTGTCGGCGACGGCCACCGCCCCCGCCTTCGCGAGTAGCGCGACCATCGCGGACAAGACCTTCACGGTGGATGCTGAAATCACCGCCTTCACCCTGCCGGAGGCGACAGGTGGCAACGGCACCATCAGCTACGCGCTGACCCCCGACCTGCCGACGGGGCTGAGCCTGAATGAATCCACGCGCGAGGTGAGTGGCAGGCCCACGGCAGTAGCGAGTGCGGCGACCTACACCTGGCGGGCTTCGGACAGTGACGGCAACATGGCGAACACGGACACGGCGGCGCTGACATTTCAAGTGACGGTGGTGGACGCGGTACCGGTCATGACACCGACGCAGGTGAGCAACCTGCAGGTGAGTGCGGGTGACGGGTCGCTTGAGGTGAGCTGGACGGCGGCGAGCGTGGCTCCGAACGGCTACAGCGTCCGCTGGCGGGAGCGAGGGCCGGGCAATGTGCTCACGCCGGTGAACGAGGTGGACGGTACTTCCTTCACGATTCCCGATCTGAGCAACGGTCAGGAGTATGTGGTGCGCGTGGAGACGCGCACCGCGGCGAATGACGGTGTACAGGTCGGCACAGTGGTGACGACCACGGGTACGCCTGTGGGAGATGAGTCGGTCGTTACACCGACTCAGGTGAGCAATCTGCGGGTGAGCGCGGGTGACGGGTCGCTCGAGGTGAGCTGGACGGCGGCGAGTGTGGCTCCGAACGGCTACAGCGTACGCTGGCGGGAGAAAGGGCCGGGCAACGCACTTACTCCGGTGAACGAAGTGGACGGTACATCCTTCACGATTCCCGATCTGATCAACGATCAGGAGTATGTGGTGCGTGTGGAGACGCGCACTGTGGCGGATGATGGCATACAGGTCGGCACAGTGGTGACGGCCACGGGAGTGCCTGTGGAAGACGAGGTCGCGCCGCCGCCTCCGCCTCCACCCACGCCTCCGGCTGTTGGCGAGCGGGGCTTGCCGAGGGTGAGCATTGAAGATGCGTCAGCCATGGAGGGGGATGATCTGGAGTTCCGGGTGACGCTCTCGAAGGCAGTGCAGCATCGGGTGAAGGTGTACTGGGCGACGCGACCGGGAACGGCGCGGGCGAATCGGGACTATAAGTCAGCGGCTGGTGCGGTGGTGTTCAGGCCGGGCGTGATGGAGCGCAGGATTCGCGTGGAGACGAGAGAGGATGATCACAACGACCCGGATGAGACGATGCAGGTACGCCTGTCGAGTCCGCGCGGGGTGTTGATAGAGGATGGCATAGCGACTGGCAGGATAAACAACTGGGATGCGCTGCCGGTGGCATGGCTGGCGCGCTTCGGGCGAGCGATGACGGAACAGGCACTTGAGGGTATAGAGCAGCGGTTGACAGCCCCGCGGGAAGCGGGGACGCGGGGTACTCTGGCCGGGATAACGCTTGCTGGATTGACCACGAGCAACTTCACGCACACGGGCGTGATGGATGCAGCCGGTGGCAGCCTTGCCTTCTGGGGTCGGGGTGCCCGCGCGGACTTCCACGGACGCGACGGTGTGGTGCACCTCGATGGTCAGACAGAAACCGCCACTCTGGGAGCGGACTATGCCAGAGACCAGTGGCTGACCGGTGTCATGCTGACGAGCAGTCGCGGCACTGGCGGGTATCAAGGCGTGGCGAGCGGGGAGGTCGAGGTCTCCCTGAACGCAGCGATACCCTATGGCTCGTACCGGTTCTCGGAGCGGCTGGATGTGTGGGGCGCTGTCGGGCGCGGCACGGGGGCACTGACGCTCACGCCGGAGGGTGAGGGCAGCATCGAGGCTGATCTCGACTGGAGCATGATGTCGGCTGGGCTGCGCGGCGGGTTGTTCGGGGCGGCGGGACATGGTCCGGCAGTGACGCTGGTATCGGATGTGCTCTGGTCGCGCACCGGTTCGGGCCGAGTGGAAGCCGGTGAGGAGCATTCGAGCCTGGCCTCGTCCGAGGCAGATACTTCGCGGTTGCGGCTGGGCCTCGAGGGGAGCTGGGCGGTGACGCTGGGGAATGTCGGTGCGGTGACACCGAAGCTGGAAGCGGGAGTGCGCCATGACGACGGCGATGCCGAGCAAGGCTTCGGAGTGGAGGTTGGCGGCGGTCTGGCGTGGACGCTGCCTGCACATGGGCTGACCTTTGATGTGTCCGGTCGCACCTTGCTGACGCATGAAGACGATAAGCAGCGGGCGCACGGGTTCTCGGTGGCGCTGAACTTTGATCCGAGCGCGGCGAGTACGCGCGGCTTCACGCTGAACCTGCGTCAGGACATTGGCGGGCCGTCGAGTGGTGGGGTACAGGCGCTGTTCGCTTCGGAGCTTCCCGGCGTTGGCGTGGGCGGAGACGCTGTCGGCACTCGCTGGACGCTGGAGACGGCCTATGGACTGGCGGCCTGTGATGACAAGTTCACGTTGAGCCCGAGCTTCGGCCTGGCTGCTTCCGATACCTCGGTTGACTTTCATCTCGGCTGGCAACTGATGCCGGAGCTCAGTGAAGACGCGCTGAATCTCTCGCTGATGTTCAAGATCACGCGCCGCGAGCTGCTCGATGTGGGAACTGTCAACAGTATTGACAGCGTCGGCACACCGGAACGCGGCCCCGAACACGGAGTACACATGGAGGTAATCGCTCGCTGGTAGGCACAGCAGGCACATCATCTTCACCGAGCTGAGCTACGATGTCAGTGAACGCTCGGAATTTTGCTTCGCAAGTCATTTGAACAAGCACATCTTGTATATCTGTGTCGTCATTGCGCTGACGGCTTCCGCGACTCATGCAACAGACGAGATTGATGCGCGAGCTTTCATGGCGGCGGTGATTGATGAAAGTCGCGGGCATTCCTCCTACGCCGAGTTGACCATGACCGTCACGCGCCCGGACTGGACGCGAACTTCGCGTCTGGCGGCCTGGACGAAGGGCCGAGAGAAATCACTGGTGCGCTTTACGGCACCTCCGCGGGAAGCGGGCAACGCCTTCCTGACGCTGGAAGATCGTATCTGGACCTGGTCGGCGCGCATCGGTCGGCGCATCCGCCTGCCCACCAGCCTCATGTCGCACAGCTGGGCGGGCAGTGACCTTTCTTACGCTGATCTGGCGCGCTCGGCCGAGCGGCTGGATCACTACGCCTTCGAGCTGACCGTTATGGACCCTGCAGGGCTTGATGCGACGCTCGCGGGTGAGCAGCCGGTGTATCGTCTGGATGCCATCCCGCTCGATAACGCGCCGGTTGTCTGGGGCAAGGAGCAGATGCTGGTGCGAGCGGATTATGTGCTGTTGAGCCAGGTCTTTTTCGATCAATCCATGCAGCCCGTGAAAGAGATCAGCACCCTGCAGGTGCAGGAAGTTGATGGCCGTATGTTCGCCTCCGAGATGCTGGTCAGGGATCTGGAAGATGTCGGCCACAGCACACGTCTGGTATTCGATAGCATGAAGTTTGATTTCGAGATTCCCGACGACATGTTCACCACCTTTGAACTCGGCAAGCAGTACGTGCAGTGAGCCTGGCGACTGCTACACTCGACAAATCCCGGGCTTCTGACGGCCCGGACTGGCTGCCGGTGCTTGCGCGCATCGCCTGGCGCAATCTTGGTCGGCGAAGGTACAGGACCTGGATGAGCGCCGGGAGTTTCGCCTTTGCGATTGCGCTGGTCGGATGCGGTATTTCCCTTCAGGTCGGGAGCTATGTAGCCATGATCAAGCGCGGTACCGAGTTGCTGTCCGGGCACGCACAGATGCAACATCCGGGCTGGCTGGATGAGCCGCAAATGGAGCAGGTAATCGATCATCCAGAGCACCTGCAAGCCATGCTGGAGCAGGTTGACGGGGTATCCGCAGTGGCCATTCGTGTCCAGGGCTCCGGGCTGGTGGCAAATGGCGATGCGCCTGATGAGGCCGGTAAAGCGGCCATGGTGATGGGTGTCGATCCGCGCTCGGAGCCGGGCGTGTCGGTGATTTCCGAGCGTATTATCAAGGGCCGCTACTTGCAAGCCGGTGACGAGGCGATCATCGGCAAGCGCCTGGCACGTAATCTCGACCTTGATGTGGGTGGAGAGATTGTGGTCATAGGATCTGCGCTCGGAGGCGGCACGGCCGCATTTGTGTGCGAGGTGGTGGGCGTTTTCGATGCCGGGTTTCCCGCACTCGACCGCACACTCGTGCAAGTGCCGCTTGCTCTGGCCGCATCGGCGTTCAACCTGCAGGACAAGGCGCATACGCTCGCCATGCGCTTTGACAACCCTTCCGCCTCTCCGCGTGTGATCGACGATATTCAGGCGCATCTCGCCGACACTGGCGCACTGATGCATTCGTCGAGCCTGTTGATTCGCGACTGGCGAGAGGTGCAATCCGATCTCTACAACAGCATTCGCCTGGATGCCATGAGCTCGGTGTTCATGTACGCCATCATCATGCTGATGGTCGGCTTTACCCTGTTGGGCAGCGTACTCATGGTGATGTTCGAGCGACGCGCCGAATTTGGCGTACTCATGGCGCTCGGCATGAAGGCATCGTCGCTGCGCGCCCTGATGCACTGGGAAGTTCTCTGGCTGGCGTTGATTGGTGCCCTGTGTGGCCTGGCGCTGGTCGCCGCCTTCGTTGGCTGGTTCGGGGCTTTCGGCATTCCGCTTCCGGGCGGTGCGGAAAGCGAGGAGTTGATGCAAAGTGCCTATCTCGACCCGCGCATGTATCCGATGTTCTCCGGTATCGCCATGTTGTGGATACCTCTTGTGCTGCTCGCCATTGCGCAACTTGCCGTGCTCATAGGTACGCGCAGCCTGGGCGGACAGCTCCCCGCCGACATCCTGAGAACCGTGTAGATGGGCAAGACACTGCGACTGCATTCGGCGCGCCACGAGTTGCCGACAGGCGGATAGACAAATGATCTCACCGCCATGAATGCCGGATTGCTGCTGCAACTTGCCTCTCGCAACCTGTGGCGGCACAGGCGGCGCAATGGCCTCCTGCTTGTGTCCATTGCCTTCGGCGTGGTTGCCATGGTGTTCGCCAGTTCCTTCATACGCGCCTTTCAGGGCAGCCTGCAAGTCGATGCCATCGCTGCCATGAGCGGGCACGTCAAGGTGGTCGCGCCGGGATATCAGGATGACCCCTCGCTTGCTTACAGCTTTCAACTGGAGCCGGGCTGGCAGCCATCGCTTCCTGCCGAACAGATGATGGGCTGGGCGGCTCGGGTGACCTTGCCCGCTGTGATCATGAGCGAGCGCGAAACGCGCGGTGTGCAACTTGTGGGTGTCAATCCGCAAGCCGAGCTTGCGATTTCCTTTCTGGGGGAATCCAGTATTGAAGGGCAAGGGCTGGTCGGGCCGGATGATGGCGCGCTGCTGATCGGGGCGGAGCTCGCGCGTCGCTTGCAGACCGGCGCAGGTCGTCGGGTGGTGATCATTACCGAGGGCGCGGACGGTCATTCACGAGAAATCGGCTACCCTGTCGCCGGTGTGTACAGTTCGCAGCAGCCCGCCGTGGAACGAAGCCTCGCCTTCACCGGGCTCGGCAACCTGCAACAGCATCTGGGTGCCGAGTCCCTGACCGAGGTGTCCATGCGTCTTCATGATGATGCCCTGCAAGCCTCGGCCAAGGCGGCCTTGAGCGCCGATGCGGCGTTTGCCGAGCTTGATGTGCTTGACTGGCGCGAACTCAATCCGCACATCGCACAAATGGTCGAACTGGCGGATTTTGCCTTCTACACCTGGTTCGTGATTCTGTGGCTTGCGCTCGCCTTCGGGCTGGTCAACGCGCTGCTGACTTCCGTTTTCGAGCGTATTCGGGAAATCGGCATGTTGCGCACCCTTGGTATGCGCCCGGGTTCGATATTGGTGCAGATCGTCCTCGAGTCCCAGATACTCATCCTCTATGGCCTGATTCTCGGCATCGCGGTTGGCTCCGGGCTGGTCCTTGCGTTTCGGGATGGCCTTGATATGGCCGACTTCAGTGACGGGCTGGAGGTCATTGGCCTGCGCAGTGTGATAATCCCGAAACTCCTGATATCCGATGTTGTGAGGCTGTCGATTCTCAGCCTTGTTATCGGATTGGTCGCCAGCCTGTACCCCGCCTGGAGAGCGCTCAAACTTCGTCCACTCGCTGCATTGCAGAGTTGAATCATGACCCGAACCATCGTTCGTTGCTCGAATCTTTCGCGCGTGTACAATCCGGACAGCCTGCCGGTCACCGCCCTTGACGCGGTGGATTTCAGTATGCAGGCGGGCGAATTTGTCAGCCTCGCCGGGCCTTCCGGTTCCGGCAAGTCAACCTTGCTCAATCTCATTGGCGGCCTGGATCGTCCGACTTGTGGAGAAATCGAAGTCGCTGGCGAACCTCTCAACGCCATGAGCGAGCGGCAACTCGCGGACCTGCGGCTGCACCGACTCGGCTTTGTGTTCCAGGCATACAATCTCGTGCCGGTGCTCAGTGCGCGCGAGAATGTCGAGTTCATTCTCCAGTTGCAAGGCGTGGCCGCGGGCGAGCGACGGGCAGTGGCCCTGGATTTGCTGGAGAGGGTTGGCCTGTCCGAACAGGCGCATCGTCGCCCGGCCGAGCTGTCTGGCGGACAGCAGCAACGGGTGGCGGTGGCGCGCGCCATTTCCACCTCACCTGCCTTGCTGCTAGCCGACGAACCAAGCGCAAACCTCGACTCGGCAACCACTGAAGGACTGTTGCAACTCCTGCTGAAACTCAATCGCGAGCAAGGCGTGACCATCCTGACGGCAACTCACGATCCGGTGGTACAAGGCTACACCGAGCGCAGGGTGCAGTTGCGCGATGGCCGAATCCTGTCGGATGAGCGGGGAGCATGAGATTTCTGCTGCTCGTGCTGCTCGCCTTGCCGACGATGCTGTCGGCAAAAACCGACTTCAGTGTGCGTGCAAGTGCATTTGGTTCGCTCGGATGGTTGCCTGCCACGGATGTGCTGCGCGCACGGACAGGCCGGTACTTTTCCGACGAAAGCCTTGATGTACGCAGCCTGTTTGAGGTCAGCCACTCCGGTTGGGAATTCGCCGTTCATCATCAGCTCATGTATCGTCATGGCGACCTGCTCAGTCAGAGAGACTCCGAGGCGGATTCCCTGAACAGCCTGCCGGGCGGTGACGAATCCAGAGCATTGGATCTGTCGTGGTCCGTGCATTCTGGTGCTTCGCAGTCCTTGTGGCACAGGTTTGATCGTCTCTCCGTGGGTTGGAGCAACCGTCGCTGGCGCATCCGCCTTGGCCGCCAGGCTTCAAGCTGGGGGAACGGGTTGATATTCCAGCCGGCAGATGCACTGAATCCTTTCTCTCCGGTGGCTGTCGATACCGAGTTCAAACCGGGTGATGACATGCTTCTCGTGGAACATCGTTTTGCCTCGGGGCAGGATGTACAGGCAATCGCGGTCGCCAGGCGAGATGCGAACAGTGATTTGCGAGGGGCGAGTGGCTCTTACGGCGTGAAGTGGCACACGCCCGTTGGCGAGAGTGACCTCGAACTCTTCTTCATGCGCCACTATGCCGATGAAGTGTTCGGGGCTGGTTTTGCGCAACCGGTCGGAGATCTGCTGTTGCGCGCAGATGTGATTGTCACTCGCAGCGAGGCAGGCGCACATCGGGTCTCGGCTGTGATCAATTCGGATGCGACCTTTGTGTGGGGAGAGACCCAGGCGAATCTTCTGGTGGAGTATTTTCTGAATGGCTTCGGTGAGGATGCGCCGAGGCTTGACAGCCTTCGTCAAGGCTTGCGCGACAGGTTGCGCAGGGGCGAGCTTGCCAATGTGGGCAAGCAGTATCTGGCTTGCAGCCTGCGACTCACACCCGACCTGCGCTGGAACTACGGCGGCCTGCTGCTGGCCAATCTCGATGATGGCAGCGTACTGGCGCAAATGGGAATTGCCTTGCTGCCGAGCGATTATTCGAGTATTGACCTCGGCGTGACCTTCGGTGTGGGGCGGGATTCGGGCGATGAATATCGCGGTCTGCACGTATCGAACGATCCGGGTCTGGAGGAACTGACATCCGGCGGTGGCGGTCGGCTGTACTTGCGCCTGGCCAGATATTTTTGAGCGGATTTCAGACTTCCCTCAATGATGTCTTGTTGTGGGCTGTTTGCGGGCTGTTCGACAGTTCGACGGTCGCTCCTCGCAGGCGGGCGGCCTGTTCGTGCCATCCGGAGTCGGATTCGAGAAAGGCTTGTATATCGGCGCGCGTGACCAGGCTTCTGATCGGTGCCTCGATCTGTCGGCTGATGATCTCGAGAGATGTCTGTCCCGTATCGCCATGAGGGTCCTGCCGGTCAACGCCGATGAGCATGCCTGCGAAGCGAGCATCGAGGCGCGCGGTGCGCTCACGCATCTCGAGTGCGGTGGTGCCGGCGGAGGTGACATCATCAATGAACAATACACGTCCCGCGAGCGGCGCGGCAAGGCCGTCGCCGCCTTCTCCGTGAGCCTTGAATTCCTTGCGATTGAAGCCCACTTTGAGCGAGCGCCCATGATGCTCGGCAAGCGCTGTGGCCGTAGCCGTAGCGATGGGAATGCCCTTGTAGGCGGCACCGAACAACATGTCGAACCCGATACCCCAGCGCACAATCTCATCGGCGTATGCACGGCCAAGCGCGGCCAACGCGCTGCCCGTGTCGAACTTGCCAAAGTTCAGAAAATACGGGGTCTTGCGCCCGGCTTTGGTGACAAACTCTCCGAACAGCAGGACCTTTGATTCGAGCAACAACTGAATGAAGCTCGCCTTGTGGGGAGCGAGCGATGTGGGTGATTGGTGTACTCCTTCCATCTTCTGCCTGTTACCTGTCACGGAATTTCAAAGTGCGCCTGGAGTTTGTGGTGACCATTCCCTTCTTCGAATTCGCGTTGAATACCGTCCCGGGTTGTTTTCCCAAGGAGTGACCAACTCGAAACTGAAATCGACACGCTTGTCACGTTGGCGTTTGTGCATGTACTGCCGAAAACCACCAAGATCAATCGATTCGCCACCGATGTCGGTGCGGTGCGTATCAAGCTCTCCCGTTTTGATTGCGTGGTGTGCAAGTGCGAGCGCGTGAAGCACACTCGATTTCCCCGCACTGTTGGCACCATAGAGCAATGTTATTGGTCGTATCGGTACACGTTGGCTATGGCCGAATGCCTTGAAGTTCGCGAGGTTGAGGGCTTGGAGGGTCATGGTTTGAACATGTTCGGCATTATTGCGGTTGGTGGTTACCTCTGATCCCTTGGTGGAAAGGGGTCGTTTCCGGGTTTAACGGTATTCTTCTCGCGGATTCGGCCTTTGGTGCCTACAATGGCAAGTTCACCACCACCTTGATTTTTTAGCATTTCTCTGGCTTTGCCCACAGCTTCCTTCTGAGTCTCATGCAGACTTGATGGGCGCTCGCTGTCGTGTCGCTTATTTGCCCACTTGCCGTCTGGGCGAGGATAAACACTACGGTCTCTGTCTTTGCTCATTTGGGTTCTCCTTTTTCTACGGGTTTCGGTGGGCCATTGTATTTCGTGGCTACTGCCTGTGATTGAAACCATGCCCTTTTGCTCAACTCTCGCATGTGCTCTTCGCGCCATGTTGCGGTAAGCGATCCGGAAAATGCTTTGGCCAGAAGAGCGGCCTGGATGCGGCCGAAATTGGCATCGGCTTCTGCCAGTTGACGGCGAATGTGGTCGGCTTGCCCCAGGATTTCGACGATGCGGCGTTGTTCCGGGAGCGGGGGTAGAGGAAGTTCGTGCGCCCAGAACTTGTCGAGCATAACTCGTGGCATTTTTGCGCCCGTGACGAACCGAGACGCGAACGAAACGAAGGTGGGTGAGCGCAGGTAGCAAGCCAGATATTCGCGAAGAATGAGGTCGCGTTCAGGGCGGAGTGGTAGCAACTCGGTCGTAGCCAGCCCCGGCTGATCCGGGACAACTACTCTGTTCAGGTATGGACGGAGCTTCGAGTAGAGAACATTGCCTGTATCGAATGCGACAGTGGAATTGCTTGCATTCCCGGCTGGCACAAGGGACTTGCTGTTAATGACTCCAGTGTTGCTCTCAATATGCTCGAGGCCGATATACCACACAAGGTCGCTGTCTCCAAGCGTGAGGTCCGCGGCACCGGCCGGTGCGACTTCGGCTAATGCACACTTTGGCCACTTCATCGATGTCATGACCCGATCTCTTGCAAGAGTTTTTCAAGACCGGTCGTTATCTCCTGTTCGATGGCCAACACTTCACGAATCAAATCCGCCGGATCTTCGTCTGAAATGGGCTCGGCCACGCGGGGTTTGTATCTGGAGGCGGTGAGGTTGTAGTCATTCTCGGCAAGGGTCTGTACCGGTGCCCACCAACAACGAGGCTCATCGCTGTCGGGTTCAAGGATGCTACCGGCCTCGACCCCTGGAGGTTCGTCAAAGCCGGATTTCTGATATGTCGCCCAGGCTTCGAGTAGTGCTGGAATGTCGTTTTTTCAGGCGTTTCAGGGCGACCGCCGCCTTGAATCCTGTCGGGGTCGTAGCCGTCGTTGCGAATTTCGTAGAACCACACGATTCTGGTAGCAGAATTCGTTTCGTCTGGCGGGCTCGCTGGCCTGCGAAACACGAGAACCGATGTTTTTACACCTGCATAAGGCTTGAATACACCGGCGGGCAGCGAAACAACCGCCTGGACTTCAAACTCGCGCAGCAGCTGTGACCGCAATTCCTTGTGTGTGCTGGTTGATCCGAACAGTGCGCCTTCCGGCGCTACCACGGCACACCGCCCTCCAGGGGCGAGCGAACGCATCATCAACGAAATGAAAAGCAGCTCGCTCTTTTTCGACTTCGTTGACAGATCGGCTCGAACAGACTCCTTGGGAATCTGCCCCGCGAATGGGGGATTGGAGAGTATTACCGTGTAGCGGCGATTGATATCGTCTTCGCTCAGTCCGCTTATTTCGGAAAGGACATTGGCGCGCTTCAGGTGCGAACCCCGAATACCGTGCAGCACGAGATTCATCATGGAAATGCGCATCATTTGATGCGATACGTCGGTGCCGTAGATGGAAGCCTCCAGACGCTTCCAGTTGTCGGGCAAGAGATCCCCAATGCCTTTGCGATAGGTCTGCAGGCTGGGAATGTCGGATCTCGCCTCTTCGAGTGTCTGGTCACGAGCCTCCAGCCAGCCTTCACCATAAATCGGCACTTCGTCAGGTGTTTCGCTATAGCGGGCAAGAATATGATCGACGGCATCAATAAGAAACCCGGCGGTGCCACAGGCCGGGTCGCAGAGTGTGTCGCCAAGATCGGGGTCGGTCATTTGCACCATGAAAACGCGGATCTGGCGCGGGGTCCTGAACTGCCCATTCAGGGACGATTGACCGAGGTGGGTAAGCAGATACTCGAAAATATCGCCCTTCACGTCTGGGCCAAGTTTGCGGAAATGTATGCCATCAAGCTCATCAACTACCTGCTTCAGAATGTTTGGGTCGTTGACTTCAAGCACTGCGTCGCGAAAGTACTCAGCTACCCGGGGTTCATCTCTCACCAGCGATGCCATGTATGGAAACACTTCGTCTCGCACGAAGTCACGAAGGTTCGCGCTGCTCTTGAATCGCCACTTGCTCCACCTGTAGCGTGCGGCCTGGTCGGGGAACAGTCGCACCTCTTCCCTCGCTGTCAACTGCGCTTTCGTTTCCCGGTTTGCTTCCTCCTCGTCAAGCAGCTTGAGATAAATCAGGTAGGAAATCTGCTCGATGTAGGTGACCGGATTGGTAACGCCCCCAGCCCACAAAGTGTCTGTGATGCGGTCGAGCTTGCGGCGCAGGGTTTGGTCCATGGCTCTTTTCCGTCGGCTCAGCCGACCCTCCTCTCGGAACTGAAGACACTCTGGTCGAGTTCTGCGACTATCTGGCCCAGTCCATCCTTGCCGAAGAGTTCGATGCCCTTGTCGGCAACGTCAAGAATCGATAGCGGGGGCTCGAAAAGGTCTTCAATGGCAACGCGACCAACCGCAATCCCGCGGTTCTTGAGCAGCGACAGGTACTCCGCCTGTGCAGGTGTGAGAGAGCGAGGAACGAGCCAGGCACGGAAACTCTCCTCGATTCGCTCCTCCCTGCTCTTGATTCGCAGCAGGCCGAGGGCCGCACGAATGAAGTCTATGAGGTTGCCACCCGGTTCCCTGTAGGCTCTGCGCAGGTTTTCTTCGTTGAAGTAGTTCTCGGGTTGGTTGAGCCTTCGGGCGAGGTCATTCTCCTCTTCTGATGTGAGCAATTCGTCCTCGCGCACCTTGCGGAGCAGCGGGTCATCGTCAACTCTGGCGTTTATGGCTTCTTGCCAGTCACTCTTGTAGCGCTCCTTGTCAATACGTTCGCCTTCCGGCCCCACCTCGACATAGGTGACCGCCTCGAGCCATTCATCCTCCAATCCAAGATCTGTGAGGTCGTCATTGGGAGCAGGCGGGAGGGGAGGGGGCTCGACTGAATTGCCGCCGCCACCACTTCCCGTGAAGACATCAGTATCTGTGTCATTGAAGTACTGGTGATTGTGAAAGAAGTCATACATGACGAACATGCGCTTTTCGATGTGCGGAGCTGTGCGAGTGCCACGACCTCGCATCTGCTGGTACAGGATGGGGCTGCGCACACGCCGACAAAGCACCAGATGCAGTATCTCTCGGCAGTCGAACCCCGTATCGAGCATTCCCACGCTCACTGCGACCATAGGGTAAGTTTCGAACTTGAATTTTCTGATCAGTGTGCCCGGGTCAGCCACATCCGAAGTAATGACCTCGGCATATCGGCCCTGGTGTTCGGGATGGAGATCGTTCAGGTACTCGGCGAGGCGCGCCGCATGATGCTTGGTGATCGCAAACACGATCGCTTTCCCGGGGCCTGGGTTTTGCTTCGGAGCCAGCTCGGTATAGCTCTCCCGGGCGAGTTTGTCGAATTCCTGCATCATCAGGCGATTTGTCTTTTCGTTGGTCCACTTGCGCTCGAATGCGACCGGATCATAGTGCTCATCGTCAATGTCCGCTCCTTCCGCCAGAATCTCGGTGATGCCGGTGGCAAAGCGGTAGGGAACCAGATATGTGTTTTCGAACGCATCCTGTAGCGAGTAGCTGAAGTCGGGCTTGCCGCGCTCACACTGATAAAACTCGAAGGTATTGCGCTCGATGTAGTCCGCCGGGGTCGCCGTGAGGCCGATGTGCACCGCATCGAACCGCGTAAGGGCGGACTGCCAGGCACCGTAGATGGATCTATGGCATTCATCGGCAATCACTATGTCGTAGTAGCCCGCCGTGTATTCGGTTGCGCGGCCAATCATGGTTTGCAGCAAAGCAACCGTGATCTGTTGCTCCTGACGCGCCATGCCCGCACGGAGCCAGTAGCTCGAATGTTGCGAAAGCAGATCCTGGACGGCTTCGATGAACTGCCTGGCGAGTTGATCTCTGTCCACAAGCACCAGTACCCGCTCCGCCCAGCCCGCTTCAAAAATGCGTTTCAGATAAAGGCAGACAAGATCGGTTTTTCCCGTGCCAGTGGGCAACTCGATGAGAAATCGCCGTTTGCCGAGTTCGAGCGCGTGGTCGAGCGCGCGCATGGCCTCGGTTTGATATGGACGGACACTTCTCGACTCTCCCTGGCGGGTGTAATACTCGGGAATCTCGATGGTTGCGAGAGCTTTGCGTGTGCTGCACATCTCAATCCTGCGCTCGAGGTCACGAGGCGAAAAGAACCCGTCGATTTGCCGCGCATCGTCGTTCTTCCAATCCCAAAAGTAAATGAGTTCGCCATTGGTGAGGAATATGAACGGCGCATCCAGTGCGCGTGCGTACGGAAGTGTCTGTTGTTTGGCTGAATAGGGGTTGATGGAGGCTTTCTTGGCCTCGACTACAGCGAGCGGGCGGCCACTGCTGTTGTAGAGCACATAGTCGGCTTTGCCGGTCTGACGGCCTTCAGGATTGGAGTGCGGAAGATCGAGGACTGTCACGAATTCACCGACCACGCGAAGGTCTCCCTCCGCTTCCTCGGTGAATACGAGAGGTTGGAACTCAGGATCCGGATTGAGCGGTTCCAATCGAATTTCCCGGTGCCTCCAGGTGCCGTCACGTGAGAAGGTTTTTTCGCTCTTGTACCGCTTTACCGAGAACTCTCCACCCAGCGCAGGGTCGGTGCACCCACGGTGCCAAACCAGTACGGTCTTGCCGCTTCGGCTGCCTCCGCGGTCGGTGCGAAACAAGCACCAGGTGCCGTCCGGAATTGTGGGTTCCATCGAGCGCCCCTCGACGCGAGCGACGAAGTACTCGCGCGTGAGGCGCACTGAAGATGGAACGGGAGCCCAGCCAATCTCGTCTCCCGTGCCACCCACGGTCTGATCGGGGCCAAACTCCCCTGCCGCTGCAATGAGGTTGTAAACAGGCGCGTGTGTGTCGAAGGGGCGCGCGAGTGAGCGATCCACAATGGAAGAAGGGCCGGTCGCGAGTGTCGCCACGACTTCCGTCTTGACCTGATCGTTGTCAGTCGGATCCCAGTCCGCCTGACGCAACAGGTCGTCAATCACAATCCGAGCGTCTGCCTCGGTAGTTTTCGGCATTACTGAAGCGTCCTCACGTGGCGAAACCAGCCCGAAAGCAACTGGAGAATCAAGTGATCACGGTTGATTGCAAGAGCGATGCCAAAATTATCCGTGTACTCCATATCGCTTCATCCAGTTGGCGAAGGTTTGGTAGCTCGAAAGCCCTGTCAGCTTTGCGGCCTGTGTCTTGTTTCCATTCGCTTCGGCAAGCGCCCTACCCAGATAATGCCGCGCTACGATTTCTAAAAGTTCTTGTAAATCAAAGTTTTTTCCTAATGAACGGTGCAATATCCCGGCATCTCGGTGTGGCATTGGGAGCAACGCCTCGCTGATGTCATCTGTCGTAAGTGTTTCTTCTGCCGACCAGAGCGCCGCTCGTCGCAAGGTGTTCTGAAGCTCGCGCACATTGCCGGGCCATTGATGTGAAAGCATAATATTTCTTGCGCTAACAGATAGTTTCTTCTTGATGTAGCCCGGCTGTTCCGTCCCTTCCCGGTTTGCCTGATCAAGCAGCGATTCAATCAGGAGCGCCAAATCTTCATGGCGCTCACGCAGGGGAGCGAGGCGCAGTATTGCCACAGCCAACCGGTGAAAAAGGTCTTCCCGAAAAGCGCCTTTTTGCACTTCGGCAATGAGTGAACGGTTGGTGGCCGCTATGAGGCGTACATCTACCTTGCGTGGTCGAGATCTTCCAACAGGCAATATCTCGGATTCTTGCAGAACGCGCAGGAGCTTCACCTGTGCAGGTTTCGGAAGCTCACCCACTTCGTCGAGAAACAGGGTGCCGCCGTGGGCAGTCACAAAGTGGCCATCCCGTTGCGAGATTGCACCGGTGAAGGCACCTTTTTCATGACCGAACAGCTCAGCCTCCACGAGTTCCTGGGGGAGTGCACCGCAATTGACGGCGACGAAGGGATGATCCCGGCGAGGACTGGATCCATGAATCGCTCTGGCGAGCAGTTCCTTGCCTGTGCCTGTTTCGCCTTCAACAAGCACGGGAACCGAGCGGGTTGCAACGAGGCGCGCACGGACGATTACTCGTTTCATGGCTTGGCTCGCATGAACGATTTCGTCGAATTCGGGATGTTCCGGCGGCAGTCCCGCGGCGAGTCGCTCGAGTTCCTTGTCTGGCCGCCGCAAAAGGTCTGGCAGGAAATCTGCCGAGATGTCGAACGGCACTGCGACAGTCTGTACGCCGTGCTCGCGAGAGGATTCGATGAGCTTGGCTGGAAAGCGTGTTTTGGCGAGAATGATCCAGACTGCTGCCATAGCGGGAGTGCCAGGACTGAGATGAAAGGTGAGCGAAGCTTCTCCTCCTGTGTCACAAAGCGCTCTGTCAGAGGCGCGCACCGCCGCCTGGTAAATTTCACCGAAATTGGTCGGCCCGCTCAGTCGTTCTCGCAGTAGGTGTATATCCGGTTTCGAGGTTCGTGCGTTGAGCCAGTCGAGGTAGGCGTTGATGATCTGCGTGTCGTGGTCGGCAATGAGGTATGCATCATCAAACGCACATGATTGAAGTGCCTGGGCTACCGGGCCGATGCCAGCGTCCTGCTCTTCGGTTGGCGCTCGAAGGTCCGCGTGTCCAATCCAACTGACGAGAACTTCGCGCATTTTGGGTTCGCTGCCCGGATCAGGTATCGCTTGCCGCACGGGAAACTCTGTTATTCAGAGTTTCCCTATTGCGCAAGGAATTGATGACAGCCGGTCTCGCGCATCAGATCTCTGGTGGTCGCATCGACTTCAGCGTACTTGTCACGCAAGGCTTGATATGACCGCGCGTGGTATTTGATCGGCTTTTGGTGCCACTCCTGACCGCGAAGCATCACCGAGAACTCGTCCGTACCGGTTTCCAGTGCGGCTGCGTTGGCCTGGGTCCAGGGAAGGAACTGACCCGCGACGGGCCCGGTGATGAGTGGCAGCAACGACGGCACCAAGCTGTCCCAAGGCTCGAAGCGCGTATTGGCAGCAGGCTGTTGTGGCTCGAGCAGCCGCTGAATCCAGTCACTCACCTGCGGGTAACGCGACCGGATGATCTCTCCGGCGGTAGGGTCTGTGGAGGCAGAGTAGAGCTCACCCCAGAGGCCGAGGTCGCCAAGAGCCGGGCGGTCTCCAAAGACATAGGGCCGCTCGGCGAGATGTGCATCCAGAAGCGTGAGCACTTCCGTGAAGGAATCTTCGATTTGACTGGCGGTCAGCGGCGATGAACCAACGAACCACACCCGCCCCGTCATGCGCTTGATGATGCCCGGGATCATGGCTTCGCGCTGTGATGCATCGGCCTCGGGGGCAAGGCTCTCGACAATGCGCGAGGCTGCGGACAGCTGATCGACTTCCCGCGCCCACCGCAAATGAAAGACCCACTTGTTGCCCCATTCATCTGCGAACTCCTCAAGCAACTGCGAGACGAAGCGGCTGCGCGAATCTTCAGGATGAATGGGTGGGTGCGGGTATTTCGATTCCAGCCACTCGATGATTGGTGTCGAATCCTGAAGACTCTCGTCGTCGGCGGAGATGATCAGCGGAATCAGGGGCAGCTTGGCATGGCGCTCGAAGAGCGCCTGGTGGGTGCCGCGCGACAGCCACTCGTGGGAGATTCCCTTGTAGCGGCAGTAGCTGCGCACCTTGACAGAGTAGGGGGAGAGTTCCGAGCCTATGATGCGATAGTGCTGCTGCATGAGGTTCTGCCTTGTGTCGAGCTTGGCATCATACGCATGGAGACCTGTCGCGTCTTGGGCCAGCGTCTCAGGTGGGCATGATTTGTTGGTGATTCGGTCATTGTCGCGCATCAAGTCGTTTGGTGGCACAATAAGAGGATGCTGAACAGTAGATCCAGGGCGCTGGCAAATTGGGCTCAAGGTAGATAAGCTATTCCCATGTGGGAGATACATATTCATTACTGTTAGGTAGGAGTGACCTGATGCGGGAGCGAAGAAGCACTGGAAAACCGATACGTGTATATGTGGTCGATCATCAAGCTCTCTGGCGGGCTTGCATGGCTCTGCTTGTCAACAGGCTTCAGAACTGCGAAGTGGTTGGTGAAGCCCCTAACGGGGAGCTGGCGGTCGAGATGGTGCGTCGAGATCCGCCTGATCTTGTCTTCATGGAAGTCAGCATGCCCGGAATCGGTGGAATAGAGGCGGTCAGGCGTATCAGGCGATTCAATAGTACGGTCAAGATAGCGATGCTTACTTCAGTGACGACAGAACCTTTCCCGACAAGAGCGCTGCAATCAGGTGCCAATGGATATCTGACAAAGCAGGCAAGTGTGTGCGAATTTGACATGGGCGTTCGCATGGTGATGGCGGGAGAAAAATATATTTGTCAGGGGGTTGTTAATTCGATGGCATCGTCAGGACCGTCAGCAGGTGCGGACTCACCATTCAGTACCCTGTCAGCACGCGAGCTGCAAATCGCCACTCTCATCATTCAGGGCAAGAAGGTGGCTGATATCGCAGAACAGCTATATCTCAGTCCCAAGACCATCAACAGCTACAGATATCGAATATTCTCCAAGCTGAGCGTCAGGAATGATGTAGGAATCGTGCTTCTGGCAACGAAAAGCGGGCTGATGCAGGATATGCTGAGTGCGTTCTGACACCTGCAAGTCGCTTGCGGGTTGCTGATAACCGCGTGAGGGTGAATAGCTTCGCGTTTTGACACACTCGGCGATTGCTTCATCTGCGAACTCGTCAAGCAACTGCGAGACGAAGCGGTCGTTGCCGTGCATCAAGTCCTTTGGTGGCACAATAAGGAGACGCTGAACAGCAGATCAAAGGCGCTGGAAACTGCCATGCATGATTTGTCAACTCCGGAAACTCCATGACCACACAAGCCCTGATTCCGCTGGTCACAGAGGGTGCGTCGGAGACCGTTCGACTCGCGTCTCCGGGAGAGTTGCAACCGCCAGACAGACATCGCAGGCCATTCATGGAATGTCTCGATAATATCGAGTTCCTGAAGAAAATCCCGGATGATCACTGCAAGCTGATTGTTACATCGCCGCCATACAATCTCGGCAAGGCGTATGAGGCTGCGAAGGAGCCGATGCAATCCTGGCTCGATGGGCAGCGACGCGTTATCGAAGAATGCATCCGGGTTCTGCACCCGCATGGTTCAATGTGTTGGCAGGTGGGGAATCACGTCAGGGATGGCGAGATTTTTCCGCTGGATGCTCTCCTCTATCCGATTTTTGTGCAGCATGGACTCAAGCTGCGAAATCGGATCGTCTGGCATTTTGGCCACGGTCTTCATTGTTCCCGTCGCCTGTCTGGCCGCTATGAAACGATTAGCTGGTGGACGATGTCGGATGACTACACCTGGCATCTGGACCCGATACGAATTCCTTCGAAATATCCGAACAAGAAGCACTTCAAGGGTCCAAACGCTGGCAAGCCGTCGGGCAACCCGCTTGGCAAGAACCCGACTGATGTCTGGGAGTTTCCAAACGTCAAGAACAACCATCCGGAGAAGACCACCCATCCCTGCCAGTTCCCGGTCGAACTTGTCGAGCGCCTTGTCCTGTCCTTGAGCGACAGGGACGATGTAGTACTGGATCCGTACATGGGTGTCGGTTCATCAATCATTGCTGCGCTCAAGCACAACCGAAACGCCTATGGCTGCGACGTTGTTAAAGAGTACGTCGAGATTGCCCACGAGCGAGTAGCGGCGTGGCGAGCCGGAGCCTTGCGCACTCGTCCGATGGGGAAGCCGGTTTACAACCCGGCGTTACCGAACGGCGGTCATTGATGCGGATTGCCGCCAGGTATTCTCATCTGAACGGCGAAGAGTACCTGCTGGTTCACCACCCGGATCTTTGGCAGGAATTGCTGGATGTTATCGCCGATATAGATGCCGAGGCCTGTCGCACGAAAATATCACGCGAAGTTCTACGCACGGGGGAAATGCTTTATTCGCCTATCGACATGAATGCCGAGTTCAAGAGCAGGTTATCCGCAAAAGGTTGGCAAGAAAGGCGCAATACCTTTTGGGTAACGGATGACGCGCGCCTTTTGCGAGACATCTTCAGTCGCGGTGAGGACGAGCAGAAGGCTGCTATCGAGAATGCCGGGCGACGGCCGATCATGTCATATAACCAGACTGATTTCGTGAAGGAGCGTGTCGCAGTAGAGGTCCAATTTGGCAAGTATGCTTTTGTTGCACATGACCTGTTCGTCAAACATCTGAGTTTTTTCATCTCGAATATCATTGATGTCGGGGTCGAGATATTGCCCATGAAGTCGCTCGAGGCAGAGATGTCATCCGGAGTGCCTTATTACGAACGGGATTTGCTCAATATCATCCGACAGGGGCGTGGGGTTCCAGCCGTACCGCTTGTATTGATTGGCCTTGAGCCATAACGTGCCATAACGGGTCATGTCACGCCCGCGCTCTGTGGCACCCCGCGACGCTATTGCGCAATGAGGTTGATGACAGCCTGTCTCACGCATCAGATCCCTGATGATCCAACCCACCTGCTGGTTCACCACCCGACTCTCCGTCAGAATGTGCTGGCGCGCCAGCGAATGTTCATCAGACAAATACCGATGCACAGCAGTGTGCAGGCTGCCGCCAGTGCATAGGAGATACCCGGAAAATACACCGGAGCCTGCGGGGCCGTGTAGTAACTGAAGAGTTGCGTCATCAGGGGCGGTGCGATGATGGCGCCGAGACCCATGACGCTGGCGATGGCACCCTGCAATTCGCCCTGCTGATTCGCACCTACCTGTTTCGTCATGTGGCTGCGTAGCGCCACTGAACCGATGGCACCAAGAGAGAAGGCAATGATGGAGAGAAGCAGGTGCCAACCTTGCGATGCCAGCGAGAATCCGATGAAGCCGAGCGCCTGAAAACCGAACCCCACCGGTATGGCGCGCTTTTCTCCCAGACACTTGACCGCCGGACCAACGAGCAGGCCATTGGCGAGCGCGATCATCACGCCGGTGAAGGCGACGGACAATCCGACTTGCTGCGCGTTCCACCCGAAGCGTTCAATGGTGAAAAACGCCCAGACACTGGGGTTGGAATCATGCGCAATCTGATAGAAGAAATAGGCGCTCAGGAGGCCCAGTACGCTCGCGAATCGTCGCAGGTGCAAGAGGGCACCTATGGCATTTGCGCGCAGAATCGAGAAGGCACGGCGATTATCCTCACACAGGCTTTCCGACACAGCGAAGTATCCAAAGACGAAGTTGAGAAAACACACGGCCGAGGCCACGAAGAAGGGTGTGCGCGGGCCGAGCGTTCCGAGCAGTCCGCCGAGCGCCGGTCCGATCACGAAGCCCACACCCCATGCAGCGGCCAGATAGCCAAGATGGCGTGCCCGCTCTTCGTTCGAGGTAATGTCGGTCATGCAGGCATTACAGGTGCTGTAAGTCGCTCCGCAGGCACCGGCAACCGCGCGCGCCACGAACAGCCAGGCGAGATTTGGTGCCAACGCCATGGCCAGGTAATCAAGCGCAAAGGCGAAGAGTGAAGCCAGCAACACGGGGCGCCTGCCAAATCTGTCACTCAGATTGCCAAGCACAGGTGCTATCAGGAATTGCATGCCCGCATAGAGCATCAGCAGCCAGCCACCATAGCGCGCGGCTTGCCCGACACCCTCGCCGGTGAGTTCCATGAGCAGTTCCGGCAGCACCGGCACGATGATGCCGAGACCGACTGAATCCAGGCCGATGGTGAGCAACAGAAAGATTTTGGCGCGCCCGCCGGTGCCCGGTCGCTGTGCCAGGGAATTGCTCATTTCAGGACGTACTGTGACCTTTCTTGGCGCGAGGATAGAGCGCTCGCTCCCAGCGGCGCGTGGTCATGAGCCAACTCGCAGGCGCGGCACGTATCCATCCCTCGACCAGCTCGAGGTGACGCGCCGAGAAATCTCTGAACTGTGCCTGTTCATCACCTTCAAGACCCTCTTTCGAGATGGGGTGATGAATGGTGACGCGCCAGGCGGCGTTCTCCAGGCGCTCGCACTGATAAGGAATCAGGTCGCATCCATACTTCAGCGCCAGGCGTGCAGGTATGTTCGATATGCGCATCGGGTGTCCGAAGAAAGGCACTTCGAGACCGCCGTCAACCCGTACATCAATGAGCGTACCAATACTCCCGCCAGTGCGAAGATGGCGAATCATGGGCCGCAGCGAAGCGTCCCGATTGTATGTTTCACATCCGGCGCTGGTGCGAATCCGGCTCAGCATGCGTCCGAGATGCGGGTTTTGCAGTGGTGCCACGAAAGCGAGGGCAGGGATACGCTCGAGTGACAGGACGAGTAGCAGGAGCTCCCAGTTGGCGATATGCGCGCCACAGAAAATGCCGGCGCGTTGCCGGTTTCGGTAGGGTTCAAGATCGCACTGCGACACTATGTGCAGTTGATCTGCCGAGGGGTTGGCTGCCAGCTTCGGCATCTGTGCCATTTCGGCAAACAGTACACCTACAGAACGCCAGGAATCCTTCGCGATACGCGCGCGGGTGGCTTCATCCTGGTCCGCGAAGGCAATATCCACATTGTCAAGCACCAGTTTGTGCTTGGGTGAGACCGGCCCCAGGCGAGCCATCAAGGCAGCGCTGATCCTGGCCGCGCGCGTCGCACCAAGCTGACCAAGCAGGAAGGCCAGACCGGAGACAAGCCAGGATTCAAAGCGCCACAGGAAATTCCTGACCCAGGTCAGTCGTCTGGCGAGCGCCTCGAAACGATTGGTGAATAGCAGTCTCGCCATGCTATTTGCAGGAGTGGCTGGTGTTCGATGTCATCAAAGGTCAGTCGCGCTGCTTCGGCCAGCGACGCGCAAAACACAGCCATTCGCCGGGCGACTCGCGAACCCAGGCTTCAAAGAGATCGAGTAACTGTGCCGTCATATCAGTTGCCTGCTCGGAATTGCTGCCGTGAATGCGCGGCTTGATCGGTGCCAGCAGGGAAATGCGAAAGCGCGTACGCGACAGGCGCTCGGCTCTCACCGGCACGAGTTCGCAGGCACGCCCCAATGCCAGGCGCGCCGCGGCAGTGTTGCTTGGTGTGTCAACACCAAAGAAGGGCAGGAGTGGTCCCGAGTCGAGCCGGGTGTCGGCGGCGATGCCGACGAGGTGTCCTTGTGCCAGTTCGCGCAGCAGGTGTTTCATGCTCGAATCTCTGGGGAGCAGCGTCACCGGGAGGTCTTCCCGGTAGCGGCGAATGCGCTCGCGTACACGTGGATTGGATTCGGGTGCGTAGATGATGGTCATCGGCAGGTCATAGTACGAGGCGAGAAAACTCGCAAGCTGCCAGGGGCCAACATGGGCGGTGACCAGAACTGCCGGTGTCCCCTTGTGTTTCAGGGCTTCGATAGCAGGGTCAGCCACGAACTCCAGATGCCGGGCACGACGCTTCCAGACCGTCCTGGCGTGTGCGAGCTCCGAGATAGAGCGCCCCAGGTTTCCGAAGATGTCCCGGCACAGGCGATTGCGCTCGACTTCAGTGAGCTGCGGCAAGGCGACCTCGAGATTGCGCAGCGCCCGCCGACGCTGTTTGCCGGCGCGTGGCCCCCAGGTTTTGAAGACATGTTCAGCGAGAAAACTGGCAGCGCCCAGTGGCAGTATTTCGAATACACGAAACAGGCCGGCGAACAGGAACCCTTCGATTCTGCGGATGCCCTGGGCGAGGCGTGGCGCTGTATCGAGCAGGCGGGTAGGCAGGAAGTAAAGGCGAGGCATGTATGTATTTTGTCACAGCAACCGACCGCTCGGTGGCAGCACAGAGCCAAACGAGCCTCAATCAGGTCGCAACTCTGTTAGGCTTGCCCGCGCTGAACCACTCTATTGGAAGGAGCGAGTATGCGTTACGAGACTCGTGTTGGCGGCCGATATGCGAGCTATGCGCTGGGTGTTCTGACAATCGTCTATATCTTCAACTTCATAGACCGTCAGATTCTGTCCATTCTGGCGCAGCCCATCAAGGAAGACCTCGGCATTTCCGATGCCAATCTCGGGTTTCTCTATGGCACTGCCTTCGCAGTCTTCTATGCCGTGTTTGGCATTCCGCTCGGAAGACTGGCGGATACCTGGCATCGAGGCCGCCTCATCTCCATCGGGTTGTCATTCTGGAGTCTCATGACTGCGCTGTCAGGATTTTCCCGGAACTTCATGCAGCTCGCGATGTGTCGCTTTGGTGTCGGCATCGGAGAAGCGAGCGCGAGTCCGGCGGCTTTTTCCATGCTTTCCGATTACTTCTCGCCGCGCGTACGCGCCATCGTGATTGCCATCTATTCTGGCGGCTTGTATATAGGTGCAGGTGTGGGCCTGTTCCTCGGCGGTGCCATCACCGATACCTGGGATGCCGCCTACCCGGATGCGAGTCTCGCGCCACTGGGGCTCAGAGGCTGGCAGGCAGCCTTCCTGGCAGTGGGTGCACCGGGGTTGTTGCTCTCCATCTGGGTGTGGACGCTTCGCGAGCCCGTGCGTGGCATGAGCGAAGGCATCGCTTCTCAACGTACAAATCATCCGATGCGCGAAACCTGGCAGGAATTTCTGCGTGTCATGCCAGTCGTTTCGGCAGCCGCCAACGGGCGGCGCACATTGGCACTCAATCTGAGTGCGGGGCTGATCATCGCGCTTGTTGCTGCCGTCCTCGTGTTCGCCACGGGCGATCTGGTGCAGTGGGTTGCCCTCGGCATCGGTGTATGGGCCTTTATTTCCTGGGCACAAAGCCTGTACGTACAGGACAAGGCGAGCTTTGCGCTGATTCTCGGTTCGCGCGCCATGATCTACACGGTAGTCGGCTTTCCGCTCATCTCGTTTGTGACTTACGGCATCGGCTTCTGGGGGCCTGCCTACATGGTGCGCACCTTCGAGATCAGCCTGACCGATGCAGGCCGCTGGCTTGGCCTTGGTGGGGCTATTGGCGGATTTATCGGCATTGCCTTGGGTGGCTGGCTCGGTGATATGTTCCGTGCGCGCGCTCGACAGGGGCGCATGTATGTCGGCTATATCGCAATCGGCCTGATGGTTCCCTGTGCCGTGGTGTTTGCATACACCGACAGCGCCGTGGTTGCCTATGTAGCCTCGTTCTTCTTCAGCCTCGCATCGCCGCTCTGGGTGGCCATTCCGCCGGCGACCGTGAACGATCTTGTGCTGCCGCGCATGCGCGCACTCGCCAGCGCTTTCTATATCGTGATGCCGACCTTTCTCGGCCTGGCGCTCGGCCCTTACATGATAGGGCACCTGAGTGACCAACTCATTCAAGGTGGCATGAGTGATGCCGCCTCGCTGCGCCTCTCCATGCTGGTAAGCCTGGCTGTTCTGATCCCTGCTG
The DNA here is from genome assembly GCA_965199815.1 of Pseudomonadales bacterium. Classification (GTDB taxonomy): domain Bacteria; phylum Pseudomonadota; class Gammaproteobacteria; order Pseudomonadales; family Azotimanducaceae; genus Azotimanducus. The sequence goes on along the minus strand of CBDATE010000024.1, from coordinate 404,201 downwards.
CGGTGCTGATCTATCTGGCATCGCGGCATCTGGAAGCCGACGAGGATTCACGTATTGAACGGGCGCGCAAGGCCGGAGAGGTGGTTGAACTGGCGGATACCTGAGTGCACAGACAAAACGCTGCTCAATCGAGAATTTGCTTGCAATACAGGATATGCGCTACTCTGGATCCATCATATCCATACTGTGACTTCCCGATTTGTCAGCCCACTTGTCAGATCGCTACTTTCCCAGAGATCTTGCCCCTGTTGTGCAACGCCTCGCGGAGCACTTCCCGGCGGTTGTAGTGACAGGTGCTCGCCAGACCGGAAAAACAACGCTATTGACGAGGCTGTTCCCGAATCATCGCTACGTCAGTCTCGATCTGCCCGCTGAAGCGCAGCTTGCGGAGGAAGACCCGCAGACATTCCTGGCTCGCCATCCGCCTCCGCTCCTCGTTGATGAGGTGCAATACGCCCCCAAACTCTTTCGCCACCTGAAGTTCGAGATCGACCGTGAGCGCAACGCCAATGGTCGATTCATCCTCACGGGGTCGCAGAAGCTCAGCCTCATGCAGGAGGTATCAGACTCGCTCGCTGGCCGATGTGGCGTTGTGGAACTCGAAGGACTGACCATGCGCGAGCTTGGCGCGGCTTCAGTCGCGCAGGAAGCCACAGGAGGGCCAGCCGAGCTGCTCGTTCGCGGCTTCATGCCGCAACTTTGGAAAGACCCGGCCTTGCGCCCGGCCGACTACTTTCGCAGCTATCAGGCGACCTACCTGGAAAGGGATGTGCGCCAGCTCCTGAACGTGGCCTCGCTGCGCGATTTCGACCGTTTTATGCGTGCGCTGGCCGTGCGCAGCGCTCAGTTGTTGAACAAGACAGAGCTCGGCAAGGAGGTGGGCATCAGCACCAGAACAGTCAATGCATGGCTTGGCGTACTGGAAGCAACCAATCAGATCACCTTGCTGGAACCGTACTTTGCGAACATTGGCAAGCGTCTGGCCAAGATGCCGAAGCTCTATTTCAACGATGTGGGCTTGCTGTGCTTTCTGTTGGGCCTCAGCCGCGAGGCGGTACTGGAGAGCTATCTGATTGGCGCGATCTGGGAAGCCTTCGTGTTCGGCGAATTACGCAAGTATCTTCGCGTTGATGCGCCGGAGGCGACAGTCTGGTTCTACCGGGATCAGTCCCGAGAAGTGGATTTCGTGATTGACCGGGACGGACAACTCACCCTCGCCGAATCCAAATGGAAGGAGCTTCCCACCCAGCGGGACTTCGCCCAGCTCATGGCCGTTCATGCGCTGCTGCCACGCGTTCGCTGGCCGGTCATGGTGCTCTGCCGCACCAGACAGAGCTATCCGCTGGCGGAGAATACCTGGGCTGTGGAGGGATACCGGCTGTGGGAGCACTTGGGGAAACTCTGAATAACAGAGTTTCCCGTGCGGCACACGGATGTGCCGCCAGATTCAGTGCCGTAAGGCATTGAATCTGCGAGCAAATCAGCATCGCATTGCAGCGGGCACATCCATGTGCCCGCCCCTTCGGGCGGCTGCGCAGTGCATTTTTGCTGTCCTGCAAAAATGTGCTGATTTGCGAATCTGATCAAGTCCACGGATGGACTTGATCAGAACATACCCTGGCATGCTCATCGGATCAATCGCGACGTAGCCGCGGGTCGAGGCCGATCGGGGTCGGGTAGCGGTGCACCACGAGATAGGTAGAGACACACAGCGAAGCGACTGTCGCGCTGCCGAGAATCAGGGAAGCGGATTCGGAGATGAGCACCCCGGCGGCAAGATGCACCACCAGTATCGAGAACTCTCCAGCTTGCCCGAGGCGGTAGCCGATTTCACGAGCAGTTTCCGCCGGCTCGCCTGCCGCTCGCAAGAGTCCTGCATACACCAGCGGTTTGACCAGCACACAGATAAGTAGCAGGGCGATGATCGGGGCGAGCCAGGAGACAATGGCGAGCAGGTCGAGATTACTGCCAATCGAGAAGAAGAAGAGCACGAGAAAGAAGTCCCTGATGGGACGAAATCGCTCCGCTTCCACCTGTGCAATGCGCAGGTTGGCCATGGAAATACCGGCGATGAAGGCACCGATTTCAGGTGTCAGGCCGATGGCGAGCGCGACGAAGGCGATGAGAAAGCACCAGCCAATGCCTATGAGGTCTATTACCTCGGAGATGGTGCCAAACTTCATGAACAACGGCGCGATCAGATATTTGACACCGAGAAAGGTGGCGATGGCGAGCAATGGTGCCAGTGCAACGGCGATGCCGAGGCGCAGCGTCAGGCTGTGCGCGGTACCCTCCGAGGCTGCGCCGAGTCCGCCGATGATTACGAGTGCAATGATGGCGATCAGGTCCTGAATCAGCAGTTGGCTGATTACCAGGTCGCCTTTGTGGCGATGATGCAGGACATTGGTCGGCAGCAGCTTGAGACCGATCAGTGTGCTGGAAAAGCCGCTGGCGATACCGACGATGATGGCATCGGCAAGGCTGAATCCGAAGGCAAGCATCACCGCAAACGCCAACATGAAGAAGATCAATGCACTGGCTATCGCCACCATGAAGGCGCTGCCAAACATGTGCCTGAGCTTGTTTGGCGGCAGGTCGAGACCGACGATGAAAAGCAGGAACATGATGCCGAACTCACCGACCTCCTGCAGGAGGTCGGAGTTGGAAATGATATCGAGCCCATGTGGGCCGATAAGCATACCGAGCAGGATGTACACGATGAGCAGGGGTTGGCGCGCATAGAGCGCTGCGGCACCAAGCACCGCGGCACCGATGAATACGATGGCGATGGAGACGGCGACATCGCCGCTGTGCAATTCTTGCAACATCAGGCAGGGGAGCCTTGTATGACCTGTATCAAGCTGAAGGGAAACTCCGGATAGCAGAGTTTCCCTAACTCGGCTGATAGTAGGCGTTCTCGGTGAAGCTGTGGTCGGTCACATCACGAATAGCCTTGAGCTCCGGGATTGCGTCCAGAAGCGAACGCTCGACACCATGCTTGAGCGTCACATCGACAGCTGCACAACCCTGACAGCCACCACCGAATTGCAGCACGGCAGTTTCGCCGTCCACGACCTCTACCAGAGTGACCAGGCCGCCGTGTGACGCAAGACCGGGATTGATTTCGGTGTAGAGCACATAGTTGATGCGATCCTCCAGAGGCGAATCATCAGACACCCTGGGCGCTCTTGCGTTGGGCGCCTTGATCGTCAACTGTCCACCGAATTGATCTTCCCGGAAATCGACTTCGGCATCTTCGAGAAAAGGCTCACTGCGCTGCTCAATCCAGGTGACAAAAGGACCGACATCCAGAGGAATATCGTCCACCTCGGCATCTTTCGCCCGGCAGTAGGCAATACAGGTTTCGGCCTGAGGCGTACCTGGTTGCTGTACGAACACGCGAATACCAATGTCGCCTCGCTCTCGCTCCTCGTCGCTCGACTCGTTGCGACGTTTGTCGATCAACCCGACGAGATACGTCTTGGCTGCATCGGAAATGTCGAGAAGCGAGCTCATGGTGGTGTCTGGCAGCCTGGTTTCGGCATTGTGGCCAACGCCTGCCTAACCAATCAGGCCACCGGAAGCGAAGTGCACGAACCCGGTCACCAGACACACCAGCAGGATGACCATGCCGATTGCGTCGGCCTTCGCGTCGTTGGATTCTGATTTCATGTGCGCCTCCTTGGTATGTTCTGATCAAGTCCATCCGTGGACTTGATCATACTCGCAAATCAGAAGTGCGATGCAGCGGGCACATCCATGTGCCCGCCCCTTCGGGCGGCTGCGCCGTGCATTTTTGCTGTCCTGCAAAAATGTGCTGATTTGCTCGCAGATTCAATGCCTTACGGCACTGAATCTGGCGGCACATCCATGTGCCGCAAGGGAAACTCTGTTATTCAGAATTTCCCTTGAAGTTGCTATCTTACCCTGTCAGTGTGGTGATGCCACCTGCACACCGGAATCAGGCAGCCTTTTGCATTGCCGTATGTGCTGCCGAACCTTGCGAACGCATCTTCAGAGGCGTATCGAGTCGTGCCGCCAGTTCGCGCAGAAGTTGCTCTGTGGATGTCCAGTCGATGCAGGCATCAGTAATGGAAACGCCGTACTCGAGCGGTTGCCGACCATCGCTCAGCGCCTGATTGCCGGCATGCAGGTTGGATTCGAGCATGAGGCCAATGATGCTGCGATTGCCGCCTTCAATCTGTGCGGCTACCTCGCTGGCGACCTTCGGCTGAAGGCGATGGTCCTTGCACGAATTGGCATGGCTGCAATCTACGACAATCGCAGGTGTCAGTCCGGCTTTGGCAATCTGTCGCTCGGCGGCAGCAACCGATAGCGAATCGAAGTTGGGCCCCCGGTCGCCACCTCTGAGCACCAGATGGCCATCAACATTGCCGCGCGTATGAATGATAGCCACCTCTCCGCGCTGATTGATGCCGAGGAATCGGTGTGCTGTGGAAACTGACCGCAAGCCGTTGATTGCAACCGCAAGACTGCCATCAGTCGAGTTCTTGAAGCCCACCGGGCAGGACAGCCCGGAAGCCATTTCTCGATGCGTCTGGGATTCGACCGTGCGCGCACCTATAGCCGACCAGGCGATCAGATCCTGCAGGTACTGCGGCATGATGGGGTCGAGTGCTTCAGTCGCGATGGGTAATGCGTAATGATCCGGGTGCGCAATCTTCAGCAGGAGTGCACGTGCCATGCGGATGCCTTCCTCGATATGAAAGCTGCCGTCAAGGTACGGGTCGTTGATGAATCCCTTCCAACCGATGGTCGTGCGCGGCTTCTCGAAGTAGGCGCGCATCACGATGAACAGCGTATCGCTGAGTTCGCGCGCCAGTCGTGCCAGTCGTTCAGCGTACTCCGATGCGGCATCCGGGTCGTGAATCGAGCAGGGTCCGGCGATGACCATCAGGCGCGGGTCGCTACCCCGAAGGATGTTGTGGATACAGCGGCGAGCGCCAGCCACAGCGTGTGTGACCGGCTCACTCAAGGGAAGTGCCTGCTTCAATGCAAGCGGGGTGATCAGATTCTCTTGTGCGAGCACGTTTGTATTTTCCGTTTGTTCAATCATGAGGTGAGTTCCATGTAAGCCTCAAAACCCGGGGAAGCTCCGTTATACGGAGTTCCCCCAGACCATAACAAAAAACCCCGCGGCTTCTGCTGACATGCGCCTGCGGGGTCTTGACGGAAACCGAGGGCAGTCATCGCCGCCTCGGGATTGTTGATGATACGTACGATCGGGGGACGAGGCGGTTACCAGCTGGCCCGCCAATATCGCATCGAGAAGGCGTTCGCCCGGATCTCGTGCGTTGGCCGACCAGCGCGCCTGCTAAATCGATGTATAGCCGCGTTCATCATAGTTCCATTATGGGCAGGTGAGTCGGCGCATGTCAAATTTGTGTGCTCGTTCACCGGATATGAGACTGAGGGATGTCCCCGCTGTGCCTACCAGCGAGCGCTTACCTCCATCTGCACTCCGTGTTCGGGGCCCTGTTCCAGTGTGCCGACGCTGTCAATACTGTTGACAGTTCCCACATCGAGCAGCTCGCGGCGCGTGACCTTGAACACCAGCGAGAGATTCAGCGCGTCTTCACTGATCTCCGGCATCAGTTGCCAGCCAAGGTGAAAGTCAACCGAGGTATCGGAAGCAGCCAGGCCGAAGCTCGGACTCAGCGTGAACCTGTCATCACAGGCCGCCAGTCCGTAGGCCGTCTCCAGCGTCCAGCGACTGCCAGCACTCGCACCTGCTGAGCCGCCGCCCATGCCGCCGATACCGGGAAGCTCCGAGGCAAACAGCGCCTGTACCCCGCCACTCGACGGCCCGCCGATGTCCTGACGCAGGTTCAGCGTGAAGCCGCGCGTACTCGCCGCACTCGGATCAAAGTTCAGCGCCGCCGAGAATCCGTGCGCCTGCTGCCCAGCATCCTCATGCGTCACCAAGGTGCGACCGGACACATCAAAGGTCACCCCAAGTGCGGGCAGCGTCCACGCCAGCCCGCCGCCGACTTCCACTCCGAAGCCTTGCTCGGCATCGCCGTCGTCATGACGCACTCCCGCTTCCAGCTTCGGTGTCACCGCGCCGACATTCCCCAGCATCACCGCCCAGCTCCCCTCGAGACCCAGCCGCAGCCGCGAAGTATCTGCTTCGGACGAGGCCAGGCTCGAATACTCCTCACCAGCTTCCACTCGACTCGACCCAGTGCGCGACCAGAGCACATCCGACACCAGCGTCACTGCCGGACCATGTCCTGCCGCCCCGAACAACCCGCTACGCAGCCCAGCCGACACCATGCTCCAGTCAAGATCAGCCTCGATGCTGCCCTCACCCTCCGGTGTGAGCGTCATCGCACCCGTGCCACGCCCGACAGCGCCCCACACATCCAACCGCTCCGAGAACCGGTACGACCCATAGGGTATCGCTGCGTTCAGGGAGACTTCGACCTCCCCGCTCGCCACGCCCTGATACCCGCCAGTGCCGCGACTGCTCGTCAACATGACACCGGTCAGCCACTGGTCTCTGGCGTAGTCCGCTCCCAGAGTAACGGTTTCTGTCTGACCATCAAGGTGCACCACACCGTCGCGTCCGCGGAAGTCCGCGCGGGCACCCCGCCCCCAGAAGGCAAGGCTGCCACCGGCTGCATCCATCGCGCCTGTGTGCGTGAAGTTGCTCGTGGTCAGCAGGTCGCCGCCGAGCATCTCCCTTGAGCCTTCCCCCGAGACCTCCCCGGCAGGCGGCCAGGTATCCGCCCCGTCAGCAAACAGTCCGAGCGAATCAAGCGTCATCCCGGCCACAGCACCCTGCGTCCCCGCTTCCCGCGGAGCCGTCAGCCGCTGCTCGACACCCTCGAGCGCCTGCTCCGTCACCGTTCGCCCGAAGCGCGCCAGCCACGCCACCGGCAGCGCATCCCAGTTGTTGATCCTGCCGACCGCTCTGCCATCCTCTATCAACACCCCGCGCGGACTCGACAGGCGTACCTGCATCATCTCGTCCGGGTCGTTGTGATCATCATCCAGCGTCTCCACACGAATCCTGCGCTCCGTCACACCCGGCCTGAACACCACCGCACCAGCCGCTGACTTATAGTCCCGGTCCGCCCGCGCCGTTCCCGGCCGCGTCGCCCAGTACACCTTCACACGATGCTGCACTGCCTTCGAGAGCGTCACCCGGAACTCCAGATCATCCCCCTCCATGGCGGACGCATCTTCAATGCTCACCCTCGGCAAGCCCCGGTCTTCAACGGATGGAGGTGTGGGCGTGGGCGGAGGTGGCGGCGGCGCGACCTCGTCTTCCACAGGCACTCCCGTGGCCGTCACCACTGTGCCTCCCTGTACACCGTCATCCGCTGCGTTGCGCGTCTCGATACGTACCACATACTCCTGATCGTTGGTGAGATCGGGAATCGAGAAGGAAGTACCCGTCACCCTGTTCATCGGCGTGAGCGCGTTGCCCGGCCCTTTCTCCCGCCAGCGTACGCTGTAGCCGTTCGGAGCCACACTCGCCGCCGTCCAATTCACCTCGAGCGACCCGTCACCTGCGCTCACCCGCAGGTTGCTCACCTGCGTCGGTGTGACAACCGACTCATCTTCCACAGGCGTACCCGTGGCCGTCACCACTGTGCCACCCTGTACACCATCATCCGCCACGGTACGCGTCTCCACACGCACCACATACTCTTGGCCGTTGCTCAGATCGGGAATCGTGAAGGATGTACCCGTCACCCTGTTCACTGGCGTGAGCGTATTGCCCGGCCCTTTCTCCCGCCAGCGGACGCTGTAGCCGTTCGGAGCCACGCTCGCCGCCGTCCAGCTCACATCGAGCGACCCGTCACCCGCACTCACCTGCAGGTTGCTCACCTGCGTCGGCGTGATGACCGGTGCCGCGTCCACCACCGTCACTTGAAAGGTCAGCGCCGCCGTGTCGCTGTTGGCGGTGTTCGCGTCGCTGTCGGATGCTCGCCAGGTGTAGGTCGCTGCACTCGCTGCTGCCGTCGGCGTACCGCTCACCTCGCGCGTCGTAGCATTCAGCGTCACGCCCGCCGGCAGGTCGGGGGTCAGCGCGTAGCCGATGGTGCCGTTACCGCCTGTCGCCTCCGGCAGGGTGAAGGCGGTGATTTCAGCATCCACCGTGAAGGTCTTGTCCGCGATGGTCGCGCTACTCGCGAAGGCGGGGGCGGTGTCCGTCGCCGACACCACAATATCGAAGGTGTCGCTCACCGAAGCCGTGCCATCGCTTGCCGTCACCTTCACCGACAGCGTTCCGGTGTCCGTGGATGTCGGCGTACCGGAGAAGACACCCGTGCCCGCGGTGAAGCTCAGCCAGGTCGGCAGTGCGCTGTCCGTCGTACCGTCCGTCTGCTGGGCCGTGTAGGTGAGACTGTCGCCACTGTCCGCGTCATTGAAGGTGCCCGCCGGCAGGGTGAAGCTGAACGCTGTACCTGTCGTCGCCGCCTGATCGGGAATCTCGGTGGCCACTGTCGGCACCGAGTTGGCCGATGTCGCCTGACTCAGCGTCGCGGCTGTACTGGCCTCGTAGTTGGTCGTGTTGCCCGTGGCCACCACCGACACCGTATAGGTTGTTCCCGCAGTCAAACCGGTGAATGCCGCCTCCGGGCCACTGCTCGGCACACTCACCGTGCCGGTCACCGCAGACCCACCGCTCGGCGTGGCCGTCGCCGTGTAGCCCGTCGCATTCGTCACTGCCGTCCAGCTCACCGTGAAGCCAGTCTTGCTCCGCGAACCCGCCTTCAGCGCCAGATTGCTTGGTGTCGCCAGCGTGGCCTTGTTTACCCTCAACATGAAGGTCAGGGCCGCCGTGTCGCTGTTCGCGGTGTTCGAATCACTGTCCGAAGCCCGCCAGGTATAGGTGGCCTCGGCCGCTGCTGCTGTCGGTGTACCGCTCACCTCGCGCGTGGAGGTATCTACGCTCAGCCCTGTCGGCAGGTCGGGGGTCAGCGCGTAACCGATGGTGCCGTTGCCGCCGGTCGCCTCCGGCAGGGTGAAGGCGGTTATCTCGGCATCCACCGTGAAGGTCTTGTCCGCGATGGTCGTGCTACTCGCGAAGGCGGGGGCGGTGTCCGCCGCCGACACCACAATATCGAAGGTGTCGCTCACCGAAGCCGTGCCGTCGCTTGCCGTCACCTTCACCGACAGCGTTCCGGTGTCCGTGGATGCCGGCGTACCCGAGAAGACACCCGTGCCAGCGGTGAAGCTCAGCCAGGTCGGCAGCGCGCTGTCCGTCGTCCCGTCCGTCTGCTGGGCCGTGTAGGTGAGGCTGTCGCCGCTGTCCGCGTCATCGAAGGTGCCCGTCGGCAGGGTGAAGCTGAACGCCGTACCTGTCGTTGCCGCCTGATCGGGAATCGCGTTGGCCACTGTCGGTGCCGAGTTCGCTGCCGTCGCCTGATTCAGCGTCGCGGCTGTGCTGGCCTCGTAATTGGCCGTGTTGCCCGTGGCCACCACCGACACCGTGTAGGTCGTTCCCGCCGTCAAGCCGGTAAACGCCGCCTCCGGGCCGCTACTCGGTGTGCTCACCGTGCCGGTCACCGCAGTCCCACCGCTCGGCGTTGCCGTCGCCGTGTAGCCCGTCGCATTCGTCACTGCCGTCCAAGTCACCGTGAAGCCAGTCTTGCTCCGCGAACCCGCCTTCAGCGCCAGGTTGGCCGGTGTCGCCAATGTTCCCTTGCCTACCGTCACGCTAAAGGTCAGCGCCGCCGTGTCCGTGCTGGCGGTATTCGCGTCGCTGTCCGAAGCCCGCCAAGTGTAGGTGGCTGCACTCGCTACTGCCGTGGGCGTACCGCTCACCTCGCGCGTTGTTGCATCCAGGCTCACCCCGCCCGGCAGCGCCGGTGTCAACGCGTAGCTGACGGTGCCATTACCTCCCGTCGCCGCCGGTAGCGTCACATCAACCTCCGTACCCACCGTCCATGTCTGCGCCACAATAGTCTCGCTACCGAAGCTCGGTGCCACATCTGCCTCAACCGGCGTACCCTTCACAACATCCGACCACGCACTGTCCTCATAGTTCGTCGAACTTGATGCCACCTTCGCCCGCACACGCACATCGTATTTCGTGCCATTGGTCAGACTGTCAATCTCCGCCGGCGATGTGTCGTCGTCATTGCCCAGCCAGGTATCCGATGTGCTCTGCTTGTACTCAACCTCGTAGCTCGCCGCATTCACCACATCCGGCCAACTCGCGGTCAGCTCCCCATCCTGCGCCGAAACCGTCACCACCGGTGTCGCCAGCGTGGCCTTGTTCACCGTCAACATGAAGGTCAGGGCGCTGCTGTCGCTGTTGGCGGTGTTCGAATCACTGTCCGAAGCCCGCCAAGTGTAGGTGGCTGCACTCGCTGCTGCCGTCGGTGTACCGCTCACCTCGCGCGTTCCAGTATCTACGCTCAGCCCCGTCGGCAGGTCGGGGGTCAGCGCGTAGCTGATGGTGCCGTTGCCGCCTGTCGCCTCCGGCAGGGTGAAGGCGGTGATTTCGGCATCCACCGTGAAGGTCTTGTCTGCGATGGTCGCGCTACTCGCGAAGGCGGGGGCGGTGTCCGCCACCGACACCACAATATCGAAGGTATCGCTTACCGACCCGCCCATGCCGTCGCTTGCCGTCACCTTCACCGACAGTGTGCCGGTGTCGCCGGATTGCGGCGTACCCGCGAGCTTGCGCTCGCTGGCGGTGAAGGTCAGCCAGGTCGGCAGGGCGCTGTCCGTGGTGCCGTCCGTCTGCTGGGCTGTGTAGGTGAGGCCGTCGCTGTCCGCATCGCTGAAGGTGCCCGCCGGGAAGCTGTATTCGAAGGCCGTATCTACCGTCGCCGTCTGGTCGGGAATCGCGGTGCCCACTGTCGGCACCGAATTGGCCGCCGTCGCTTGATTCAGCGTCGTGGCCGTACTGGCCTCGTAATTGGCCGTGTTGCCCGTGGCCACTACCGCAGGGCGATTCCGAAGTTACGAGTAGGTGATTGATGTATCACAGAGAAGGGTAAGCACTGGACACGGAGTTGTAGATGTGTCAAGCTGGAGAGGTCGAAGTGCAGGAATTGGGTGATGGGCAGGCCGACCACGGCAAGCAAAGTGGTGCTCAAGGAAATACGGGTGCGTCCGGTGCGTACTGCCGAGGAGCGTGCTGAATGGGACGATTTGATGAGTCGGCACCACTATTTGGGCTTTCGGTGTCTGTTTGGGGGCGGAGTTCGGCATGTAGCGGAAACGCGGGAGGGTCGTTGGGTAGGGTTGCTGGGCTGGGTATCCGGTTCATTCAAGGTGAAGGCGCGGGACGAGTGGATAGGGTGGGCCCCGGAGCAGCAGTTTCGGCGTTTGTATTTGGTGGCGAATAACACGCGATTTTTGCTGCTTCCGGGGTATAACGGCGGGAACCTGGCATCACGAGTGCTGTCGTTGTCACTGCGGCGGTTGAGCGGGGACTTTGAGGCGTTTCGCGGGGTACCGGTATTGCTTGCAGAAACATTTGTTGACCCGACGAGGTTTCACGGCGGGTGCTATCGGGCGGCAAACTGGACTCTGCTTGGCGAGACGCGTGGGTACGCGCGCGTTGGTGGCAAGTGGGAGCAGCACGGGGTGCCAAAGCAGGTGTTTGTGCGCCCCCTGTGTGGCGCAGCGCAGGCGATGCTGCGCGGGCTTGACGAGCCGGTGCCCGGTCTCGGTTCTGTGGGGGCACCGCCGCCACCGGGGCGTTTGCGGAGCTTGTATCAGTCGCTGAGCGAGGTGCCTGAGTATCGTGCTGCGCGGGGTATCCGGCATCCGCTGGCGAGCATTCTGGCGGTGGCGGTGGCGGCCAAGCTGGCGGGCGCTCAGGGAGTGACCGCGATTGCCGAGTTCGCGCGGCGGCTTGACCAGCGCCAACTGGCGGCGATACGAGCGTTCAAAAGCCCCTCCCTGGGCTGCCGGGTACCGGTCTCGAAGACTTCCCTGCATCGGGTGTTGTCGCAACTCGACCCTGATGCCCTGGACAAGGCTGTACGCCGCTGGACTGCTGCATACCGATTACCACAAACAGCACTTGCCCTTGACGGTAAATCAAGGCCCATCAACCGCCCCGGTCACAGTGACTCCACTCGTATGATGATCGCGGCTGTCGAACACGGGACCGGGATGGTGCACGGACAAGTCGCCTCCGATTCTGCCGGTGGCGAGATACTCGGAGTGCGTCGTCTGCTCACCGAACTTGGAGTGCGTGGACACACCATCACGCTGGACGCTCTGCACAGTTGCCCGGAGACCGCACACCTGATCGTCACCGGTGGTGGCGATTACGTGATGCCCGTCAAAAGCAATCGTCCCACCCTGCTTGATGACATCCGTACCTTCAACTTCGATGCCGAGCCGAAGCGACGCACACTGGAGAAGGCACACGGGCGTATCGAGCAGCGTGAATGTGCACTCATCGACCTCACCCAATACTCCCCCGATCTTGCCGCCCTTCCCGGACGCCAACAAGCGTTCCGAATCACGCGCCAGCGCACCGTGATACGCAGCGGCACAACAACTCCCCACACCACAAGCACCGAATACGCCTACGGACTTACCTCCTTGTCCCCAGAGCGTGCTGGCCCCTCTGAAATCCTCGCGCTCAATCGCGGCCACTGGGAGATAGAAAACTGCCTCCACCATGTGCGCGATGTCTCCTTCGACGAAGACCGCTCCCGTGTGCGTGTTGGTGCCGAGCCGCGCAATCTCGCCTGCCTGTCCAATGTCGCCATCTCCATCGTGCGACTCCACGCCCGCTTCCGTCACCAGCCCGAAGCTCAGCGACACTACGCCGCCAGGCACGACGAAGCTTTGCAGGCAGTGCTCGACTCAACCCTCTGAACCAACCCCGCGGGGACCCCATCCCCCTGCCGGTGGTCTGCTCGCAGCGCCGGGAATCAGCCTCCTCGGCCAAAAAACCCCGCACATCCCTCTCATCAACCTGCCGGGTGGCCCGCCAAGTACCCCTCCGAGGCCATCCATCTCCACTATCCCTACCCACACCAACCCGGCACACCTGCCCTCCCTCTCACCTCGGTTGAACACGGAATTGCCTTGGGCCACTACCGACACCGTGTAGGTCGTTCCCGCCGTCAAGCCGGTGAAAGCCGCCTCCGGGCCGCTACTCGGTGTGCTCACCGTACCGGTGAAGGTGTTGCTCCCCTGCACAGCCGTTGCCGTATATCCCGCGGCGTTGGCTACCGCATCCCAGGTCACCGTGAAGCCGGTGCGCGTGTTGCTGTTGGCCTTGAGCGCCAACCCAGTCGGCTTCGCCAGTGTCGCCTTGCCCACGGCCGGGAAGGTAATATCCGCCGTCGCCGTCTGCGTGTCCATGCCGGTGCCCGCAGTCGCCGTTACTGTCACCGTCGCCGTGCTGGTGCTCGCCGCTGTCGGCGTACCTGAGATGGCACCCGAGCCCGTATTGATATTCAGCCCGGCGGGCAGCGTACCTGTCGTCACCGCGTAGGTGAGCGTCACGCTGCCGAAGCCCGCCGCCGTCGCAGTCAGCGCCGTGATGGGTGTGTCCACCGTCAAGGTCGTCGGCGGTGCCGTGTAGGTCAGCCCCAGCGTGTCGTCGTCCGTGATGGTGGTGCTCTGCGACGACGCAGTGGACGACAGCACCGCGCCAGTGCCCGCATTGCTCAACATGAAGGTGAAAGTCTCGTCGTCATCATCCACCGTATCGTCCGTGATGGTCACCGCCACCGTCTGCGCCGTGTCCCAATTCGTCGGCGTGAAGGTGAGTGTGCCGCTCGCCGCCGTGTAGTCCGAGCCTGCCGTCGCCGTGCCGTCCGCCGTGGCGTAGTCCACCGTCACGCTCGCCGCGGGCTGGGCGCTCAGCGTCACCGTGTAGGTGGCTGTACCCGCATCCTCGGCAACCGTCGCCGGACCCGTCACGCTGAAGACGGGGTCAGCCATCGGCGCACCCTGCACGGGGCTCGACCAGTCGCCGTCAATGTGGGTCGTCGAATCCGAGGCCGCCTTGGAGCGCACACGCACATCGTAGGTGGTACCGTTGGTGAGACCAGTGAGCACCGTCCCGCGCGTTGCCGGGTCAACTGTGGTCACCCCCGTCGCCGCTGTCCAGGACGTGACTGACGATTCCTTCCACTGCAACGCGTAGCTGTCCGCGTCCGCCACTGCCTCCCAGTTGGCCGTCAACTGACCGCTCCCCACCGCCAGCGTCACCGTCGGTGCTGGCAGTCTGAAGCGGAAGATGCGCGGGAAGTCCAGCGTCGCCGTTGCCGTCTCGGTCTGCATGCTCATCCCCGTGCCCGTGGTGCCGGTCACTGTCACCGTGACAGATGTGCGGGTATTCTTCGGTGTGTCCGGTGTGCCGGAGATAGCACCGGTGTTGGCATTGATCTCCAGCCCTGACGGCAGATCACCCGCCGTCACCGCATAGGTGAAGGTGGAATCTGCTGCGAAGTTGGCGGGCGAGGCGGGTGTCAGCGTCTCGAACTCCACGCCTGCGCGCAGAATTGTCGGCAGTACCGGATAGGTGAGGCTCGGCACAACCGCTGCGGACACCACAATGTCGAAGGTGTCGCTCACCGACCCGCCCATGCCGTCGCTCGCCGTCACTTTCACCGGCAGTGTGCCGATGTCGCCGGATTGCGGAGTGCCCGCGAGCTTGCGCTCGCTGGCGGTGAAGCTCAGCCAGGTCGGCAGCGCGCTGTCCGTGGTGCCGTCCGTCTGCTGGGCTGTGTAGGTGAGGCTGTCGCTGTCCGCATCGCTGAAGGTGCCCGCCGGGAAGCTGTACTCGAAGGCCGTATCCACCGTCGCCGTCTGGTCGGGAATCGCCGTTCCCACTGTCGGAGCCTGATTGGCCACCGTGGTCACATCGAACTCATCCGATGCCTCGCTCATTGAATAGTTGGCATCACCGGTGGCCGTCACCGTCACTGTGTAGGCGGTGTTCGCCGTCAAGCCGGTGAACTGCCGCCTCCGGGCCGCTGCTCGTTGTACGCTCACCGCGCCGGTGAAGGCAGTTGCTCCCCTGCACAGCCGTTGCCGTCGCCGTATAGCCCGCGGCGTTGGGCACCGCATCCCAGGTCACCGTGAAGCCGGTGCGTGTGTTGCTGTTGGGCTTCAGCGCCAACCCCGTCGGCTTCGCCAGTGTCGCCTTGCCCACCGCCGGGAAGGTGATGTCCGCCGCCGCTGTCTGCGTGTCCATGCCAGTGCCCGCAGTCGCCGTCACTGTCACCGTCGTCGTAGTGGTGCTCGCCGCTGTCGGCGTACCAGTGATAGCACCGGTGGTGGCACTGATATTCAGCCCGGCAGGCAGCGTACCTGTGGTCACCGCGTAGGAGACCGTCGCGCTGCCGAAGCCCGCCGCTGTCGCCGTCAGCGCCGTGATGGGCGTATCCACCGTCAGGGTCGGCGGCGGCGCCGAGTAGCCGAGGGTCACCTGCGAAACGGTCACATCGAAGGTTTCCGTCCCCACCTCCGTGCCGTCGCTCACCGTCACCGTGATGGTCGCGGTGCCTGCGGCCACCGGTGTCACCCGCACCGTGCTGCTGGCGCTGTGGGCGGTCAGTGCCGTGGGGGTCACCGTCGCCACCGCCGGAGCGCTGGAGGCGGCTTGATACTGGAGGCTGTCGCCCGCCGTGCCCGGCGTGGCATCCACATCCACCTCGAAGGGCTGACCCACCCGCGCGTTCTGGTTGGCAATGGCGGTCACCGTCGGCGCTGCCCCGCTCGTGGGGGTGGCAGCGGTGGTCAGGCTCGTGTCCGAGGCTATGCCATCGTTGGCCAGATTGCGGGTGTCCAGCCGCACGTGGTAGCTGGTGTCGTTGTCCAGGCCGGTAATCGTGTACGAGGTGGCGGTGACGGTGTTCACCGCACTCAAGGCGGTGTCGCTCTCCGATGCCTTGCGCCAGCGCACACTGTAGCCGTTCGGTGCACCGAAGGCCGGGTCCCAGGAGACGGCCAGGTTACCGGAACCGGCCGGGCGCGCTTGCAGGTTCGATGCCGAAGTGGCCATCACCGGATCATCATTGGCGATGGTGACCTCGACGACAAAGGCAGTGTCGGCGGAGTTAGTGATGACATTCGTCGCGAGGCGACTACTAAAGAATTCGAGGAACAGGGTCTCGTCGGGCTCGTAGTTCTCGTCCCCGACGACTGATAGCGTCAACGTACCTGTGGTCTGCCCTGCCGCTATAACGACTCTGGGCGATAATATTGACGGTGGCACCGTGTAGTCCTCATTGATCGTGGCGCTGCCAAGGGCTCTTAGGGTAATGCTATTGGACATGACGAAGGCCGTTGCCTCATAGTCGGTCCCCTCCAGCGTCACCGTGAAGGTGATGTTGGTGTTGCCGCTGTCGTCCTCGGCCACGCTCAGGAACCCCTCCGGGGTTGTGCCGGTCGCGCCCGGCGCTCCGGTGCTCGTCAGGCCCGGCACGGAGGCGGTGATGGTTGCCTTCGGCCAAGGGTCGTCGTCCTTGATGAGAATAGTGGCCTCCGACCCGCTACTGGCGATGGTCGCGCCCCCCGTCGCACTGCTCAGGCCGACCTTGAAGATCTCGTCCCGCTCACGGTTCACATCGTCGCTGATGGACACGGTGATGGTCTTGCGGGTCTCGCCCGCCGCGAAGGTCAGGGTGCCCGAGGCCGCGGTGTAGTCGGCACCCGCAGTGGCGGGGTCAATGCTGCTCGACGAGACGGCAGTGTCAGTGGAGGAGAAGTCCGCCGTGGCGTAGGCCACGGTCACCGCTTCGGTGCTGGACTCGGACAGGGTGACCTCGAGGGTCACCGCACCGGAGGCGGCATCCTCGTCTACCTCGCCACGCTGCGTATCGCTCAATGGAATCGTCACCCCGTTGCCCGCAACAGGGGCGATGCTGAGGGTGGGTTGCGAGACGGTCACATCGAAGGTTTCCGTCCCCACCTCCGTGCCGTCGCTCACCGTCACCGTGATGGTTGCAGTGCCTGCGGCTACCGGTGTCACAGTCACCTGACTATTGGCATCGTGGGCGGTCAGTGCCGTGGGGGTCACCGTCGCCACCGCCGGGGCGCTGGAGGCGGCCTGATACTGGAGGCTGTCGCCCGCCGTGCCCGGCGTGGCATCCACATCTACCTCGAAGGGCTGACCCACCCGTGCGCTCTGGTTGGCAATGGCGGTCACCGTCGGCGCTGCCCCGCTCGTGGGGGTGGCAGCGGTGGTCAGGCTCGTGCCCGAGGCAATGCCATCATTGGCCAGGTTGCGGGTGTCCAGTCGCACGTGATAGCTGGTGTCGTTGTCCAGGCCGGTAATCGTGTACGAGGTGGCGGTGACGGTGTTCACCGCACTCAAGGCGGTGTCGCTCTCCGATGCCTTGCGCCAGCGCACACTGTAGCCGTTCGGTGCACCGAAGGCCGGGTCCCAGGAGACGGCCAGGTTACCGGAACCGGCCGGGCGCGCTTGCAGGTTCGATGCCGAAGTGGCCATCACCGGATCATCATTGGCGATGGTGACCTCGACGACAAAGGCAGTGTCGGCGGAGTTAGTGATGACATTCGTCGCGAGGCGACTACTAAAGAATTCGAGGAACAGGGTCTCGTCGGGCTCGTAGTTCTCGTCCCCGACGACTGATAGCGTCAACGTACCTGTGGTCTGCCCTGCCGCTATAACGACTCTGGGCGATAATATTGACGGTGGCACCGTGTAGTCCTCATTGATCGTGGCGCTGCCAAGGGCTCTTAGGGTAATGCTATTGGACATGACGAAGGCCGTTGCCTCATAGTCGGTCCCCTCCAGCGTCACCGTGAAGGTGATGTTGGTGTTGCCGCTGTCGTCCTCGGCCACGCTCAGGAACCCCTCCGGGGTTGTGCCGGTCGCGCCCGGCGCTCCGGTGCTCGTCAGGCCCGGCACGGAGGCGGTGATGGTTGCCTTCGGCCAAGGGTCGTCGTCCTTGATGAGAATAGTGGCCTCCGACCCGCTACTGGCGATGGTCGCGCCCCCCGTCGCACTGCTCAGGCCGACCTTGAAGATCTCGTCCCGCTCACGGTTCACATCGTCGCTGATGGACACGGTGATGGTCTTGCGGGTCTCGCCCGCCGCGAAGGTCAGGGTGCCCGAGGCCGCGGTGTAGTCGGCACCCGCAGTGGCGGGGTCAATGCTGCTCGACGAGACGGCAGTGTCAGTGGAGGAGAAGTCCGCCGTGGCGTAGGCCACGGTCACCGCTTCGGTGCTGGATTCGGACAGGGTGACCTCGAGGGTCACCGCACCGGAGGTGGCATCCTCGTCTATCTCACCGCGCTGTGCATCGCTTGATGAGACTGTCACCCCGTTGCCCGCGACGGGGGCGATGCTCAGGGAGGGTTGCGCGTGTGCAGCGGCGCTCAGGGTGAGGCAAGCGAGGAGGGTGATGAGGGAGGTGCGTACGAGGGGGGGGGGGGGGGGGGGGGTAGAGTGGTGACAGGATTCGCGACAGATCTGGCGCGAAACCGTGTTCACGAGGCCTGCGTTCATCGGGATATTCTTGACGAGGGTCTTGCCCGGGATTTTGCTGGAAGCCAGCATGGAGATGAGCGTACGCGACATTGGGGTGTCTCAATCCGGCAAATGAGTGCCGACATTGTATAGCCTCGGGAACCCTGAAGTGCACCGTGGGCGAAGTTGCGTCGCTTCTTCGGTTTGGTACGACCGCGGAGGAAGGCGCAGGTGCGTATATGACCGAGTGCAATGCCTTTCTCCAAGATGCGCCCGATAAGTGATGGACTTGGGCCGGGTACTCTTGCCAAGGGGCTGTGTGAAGTCAGGAAGCAGTGAGGTGGTCGGGAACGCTGCGGGGGGCGGCGAGTCAACCCGCTGCGCGGGTTCTCCACTGCGCTTCGCTCCTGCGGCTCCTGCAGATAGTACGCCGCCCCGCCGCAGTGCAGAGGCTGGTCATGGCCGGAAGCGAACTTCCGGCCATGAATGACCGGCGTACAACTGCTAGTTTCCAGGGCACTCCCTGAAAGAAATCAATCAACCCTTACCCAGGCTTCGGTAGTCTCACATCTGTTTGGACTAGTACACACCACGGATGGACTTGATCAGAACATGCCTTGTTGTACACTGCACACATGATCGTTGAGGTATTCATCACCTGACTCAAGCGTCTTCCCAGAGCCGCAAGCAGCTTCTGCAAGGAGTGTTCCGTCTGGATGCACATGCGTCGACGAGAGACCGGTACGCTGTCGGCGACGATCCGGATCGCGCAATATCTCTTGTGCGACCTGCTTAAAAGGCCGCATATGCTGGATAGCGAGTATCAAGAACCGACCCTGCTGCAAGCAGGTAACTCCTTGGCGAACAGCGAAGAAGAGCAGTCGAATTATCCAGCGTTGGCCCCGGAAGCAAGAAATGCCGCTGGCGAGTACCTGAAAGACAGGAACCTGGCTTTGCCGAGTAACGAGGATCCTTGAATTGGAATATGCACAGAGGATCCAGCGTCTCATATCATCGCTTAACTACGATGTTGATCTGGATATTCAGGTTCGAGGTCAAGCGCCAACCATGGCCAACTCCCAATTTCTGACCAACCGGGAGCAAGGAGATTGGGCAGAAAGGATCATACTTCAAGCGGTTAATGAGCAGTCCGAGCAGTATCAAGCGGTGAAATCCGGACGAACAGATGCAGTCGCCGCGGATGCCCCGAACTTTCCGTCATTTTTTGCCTCCTACCAAAAGGAACTCAATGAGATTGGCAAGAGGCCGGATGTGCTCGTTTTCGACAAGCACGTAGCACCACGAGCCAAACAAGGAGATGCGCTTGATGACATCTCCGTTCGCAAAGCCTTGGCAGCAATAGAAATTCGATCAAGTAGCTTTTTGGCTGACAAGTATTCATCCTTTGTGAAGAATCGTAGCGAAGAGTCAAAAGCCAAAATTCAAGCCTTGAAGAAAATTGTGCTCGCCGATCCCTATCGAAATTTGCTTGAGCAAAAGGCTCCTGAATTGTTCAAAATACTCTCGGGGTCAAACCGGGAAACATTTCGAGATATCATGTTCAGGCGGCCCAACTGGTCGTCTTCAACTGAACTCGCACAATTGACCAGCTACCTGAAGGAGATGAAGAGCCAGATCGAAATCTTGCATAAGCGCGATTATTTGAGTATCACCCCCAAACTGGAGGATATTGCCTTGGTCAATCGCTGGATTCAGAAATATGAGGTGCCTCATTATTACTTGCAGGTTTTCTTTGACAAGGCTTACGTCATTTCCTTTGAGCAGATTCTGAAAGTCATTTCCGACCCTGATCAGGAAGGGGATGCATTCTCGGTGGAACGGGATGTCAAAAATCAACAAAAGACCACTTTCAAGGTAAATGTTCAGTTGGGTGCAGAAATTCTTGGCCGAATTGACATGCCTCAACATCAGTCCGCAATGCGAGAGTTGGCACGGGGCAGGCTGTTGTTCTACGTCACCTTTCGCGGGGGCAAGGGCTATTTGGATTCGAATGTGTTTTCTCGCGGGCTAGTTCATGGACAGGAGTAGTACCTCGCAGTATCTTTCGAAAGTAGGCGAGGAGCACAGGAAGTCGTTCGGTCAGTTCTTTACGGATCCGCGTATCGCGTCATTCATGGCGGACTGGGTGGCGGGAAGTGGGCAGCCGGGGTTGCATGACCCATGCTTTGGCTTGGGAGCTTTCCATGCTGCCTTGAAGAAACCCTGCAGAGGTGCACTCACAGGCAGCGAAATCGACCCCGGAGTACTTTCCTTCGGCAAACGTTCGGCTGATCTTCTCGCGGTAGATGTAACCCGTCAGGATTATCTCTTGTCTTGGGGAGGGCGTTACGGGAACATCCTGTGCAACCCACCGTACATGCGGTTTCAACACTTTCGAAATCGGAAGCAGGTTGCGGCAAAGTTCGAGCAGCATTTGGGCTTGAAGTTGTCCGGGTACACCAATACGGCTTCTGCCTTTCTTCTCAAATCGCTATCCGAGCTTGTCCCGGGTGGGCGATTGGCATACGTGATGCCGCTGGAATTTCTGAATACCGGCTACGGAAAGGCTGTCAAGGAACGATTGATCGATGGTGGTCACCTGGCCGCAATCCTGAAACTGTCGTGCGAGAGAGAAGCGTTTCCCGATGCCACAACCTCGGTCGGCATCATCCTGTACGACTCCAGCGCCTTCCATTCGGATGTTCAATTCTTTAACGTGCGGAACCTGGATGAGCTTGACGATGTGCTGGAAGGTGAATCAAGCGCAATTGTCGAGCACACAGATCTGATGCCAGGTGCAAAGTGGCTTCCATTTTTTCAAGGCAAGGCACCGCTGACCAAGAGCTCGTTAATGGTACCGCTCGAGTTCTACGGTCGCTTTACGAGGGGTATAGCGACGGGAGCAAACGCATTTTTCTCACTACGGCCTTCCAGGGCCCGGGAGGTTGGACTGTCCTTGTCCGAACTTGCACCTTGCGTGACAAAGAGTGCGCAGATTCGCTCTCCCTTCCTGACCGAGGCGGCCTTTGGCGAACTTGTCGACCGTGATGAGCCAATTTATCTGTTTTCGCCGAAAGGGGCGCTCTCACCCCAGGCTGCTCGTTACGTGCACGATGGAGAGATACGACGGCTCCACGAGCGATTTCTTACTTCAAAACGCAATCCCTGGTACAAAACCGAATCCCGGTTCCCTGCACCACTTCTTGTAGGTGTATTTTCCCGAGGCGGGTACAAGGTTGTGCAAAATCGTGCCAAGGTCTTGACCTTGACCTGTTTTCACGGCTTTCATCCGAACCTGTTCGGGAATCGCTACACGGACAAACTGTTCCTATACCTCTTGTCCGATGCCGGGCGAGAAATAGTGTCATTTTCAGTCAGGGAATATGGGGATTCCCTGCACAAATTCGAACCGAATGATCTGAATGCCGCGTTGGCACCGAGCCCTGAATGGTTGGACAAGATGGATGATCACGAAGTGGCACGAAGCCTCGATCATGTGGGCACCGACGGCGTACTGCCAGATTGGGCGAATGCCATGTTCGCGGAATTGATGCCAGATTCCAGGGCCACGCCATATTAGGTATGTTCTGATCAAGTCCATCCGTGGACTTGATCAGATTCGCAAATCAGAAATGCGATGCAGCGGGCACATCCATGTGCCCGCCCCTTCGGGCGGCTGCGCCGTGCATTTTTGCTGTCCTGCTAAAATGTCAGCGGGCACATCCATGTGCCCGCCCCTTCGGGCGGCTGCGCCGTGCATTTTTGCTGTCCTGCTAAAATGTCAGCGGGCACATCCATGTGCCCGCCCCTTCGGGCGGCTGCGCCGTGCATTTTTGCTGTCCTGCTAAAATGTCAGCGGGCACATCCATGTGCCCGCCCCTTCGGGCGGCTGCGCCGTGCATTTTTGCTGTCCTGCTAAAATGTCAGCGGGCACATCCATGTGCCCGCCCCTTCGGGCGGCTGCGCCGTGCATTTTTGCTGTCCTGCTAAAATGTCAGCGGGCACATCCATGTGCCCGCCCCTTCGGGCGGCTGCGCCGTGCATTTTTGCTGTCCTGCTAAAATGTCAGCGGGCACATCCATGTGCCCGCCCCTTCGGGCGGCTGCGCCGTGCATTTTTGCTGTCCTGCTAAAATGTCAGCGGGCACATCCATGTGCCCGCCCCTTCGGGCGGCTGCGCCGTGCATTTTTGCTGTCCTGCTAAAATGTCAGCGGGCACATCCATGTGCCCGCCCCTTCGGGCGGCTGCGCCGTGCATTTTTGCTGTCCTGCTAAAATGTCAGCGGGCACATCCATGTGCCCGCCCCTTCGGGCGGCTGCGCCGTGCATTTTTGCTGTCCTGCAAAAATGTGCTGATTTGCTCGCAGATTCAATGCCTTACGGCACTGAATCTGGCGGCACATCCGTGTGCCGCACGGGAAACTCTGTTATTCAGAGTTTCCTTAGCCCAAGCTTGCCACGGGCATTCCAGTCTCGCCGCTGCATCAATGCACAGCTGCGGAGCGGAAGAGGCAGGAGTCGAACCCACCAGGCACCTGAGCGCCTCGACGGCTTTGAAGGCCGCGCGCCTCACCGGAGACGTTGCTCTTCCGAGCGCAGTCTATCGCAGGCTGAGCGAAGCAGGGCGACCGGATGCCGAATCATCCGCGCCACTGGTTTACATGCCTGCGGTCACCCAGGCGCCGGGTCATGCCGAGCCTATCCAGATATTCAAGAATGTCGATACAGGCGTTTCGCCCCTGCCCACTGGCATCCCGGAACTCCCGCACGGTAAACCCCGGCTGCGTGTCAAGCTCGTGCGCCAGTTCGATACACGCATCAAGCGTCCTTGCTGTCAGTACGCGCCGGTCATTCACAAATACGAGCTCACCCGCGGCTTCAAGTCGCTGCGCTACCCGCTTCATCCTGGCAGCATCGAATGCCGTGAGCTTTGCGAGGTCGCCGAGCGTCGGTGCCTTCGCGGGCGCACTCTCAAGCGCCGCAAGCAAGATATTCTCGTCTGCGGTACGGTGCGCCTGAAAACTCGGGAGATGCAGCTTGCCTGCCCGGATTGCCAGTTTCCGTGATGACACCAGATGCGCGACGAGATGTCGCAGCAGAGCGTCGGGTACACCGTGCGGAGCGACCTCCCGTTGCAGTATGCTGATCGACATGCCCCGGGAAGTCGGCTGCCCGACATGCCACTTTTCCACGTATTTCAGTATGTTGTCCTGCAGGTTCTGATATTCGCTTGCCAGTATGAGCTGGCGGTGCGGTTCTGTATCGAGGCAAAGGATTCCGGCCGCGGACAGGCGTTCCATCACAAGAGACTCGGGCACATTGCGCAGCGCAAGAAATGCCGACAGGGGCACAAGACGCGTATGTACAAGCGTACAGCGCAAAGCCGCTATCGGGTCTGCCTGACTCAGGGCGGCCAGCAACCTGGCTCTTGATGCGCCCCGTGAGCGACCTCGTCGCTCGGCGATGCAGGTATCAATGACTGCTCCGCCGCCAAGGGTGTATGCGGAGGCTGCATCTCGCAGCAATAGACGGTCCCCCCACTTGGCAAGTATGGGACGGTCAAGCAGGCAATCAACCAGACAGGCTTCCCCGGCCGCGAGACGCTGTGCATCGATCAGCGTCAGTCTGCCGGTGCCATGCCAGGCACCATGATGCAGATGAACGCGAGTCCATGTGTGCAGGGGACGCGGCAGATTTCTGGCAGCGCGAAACATGAGGCTGACTCGACTGGTGGGGGTCTTGTCTGCGGATGTCAGCAACCAGTCACCGCGTTTCACATCTTCGAGATCATATCCGGTGAGATTCAGTGCCACACGGTCGCCAGTGCGTGCACAGCTGGCCTCGACATCGCACACACGCATCGACCGTACTCGGGCACTGCGATCAATCTGGCCGGAAACAATCATGTCTCCCGATTGCAGCTGACCCGAATGTACCGCTCCGGTGACCACGAGCCCGGCTCCCGGCAGGGTGAAGGCGCGGTCGACACACATGCGGAAATGCTGTTCTGCTGCCCGCGCACTCGTGTCTGGCACGGATTCCGAGGCAGGTTCCAGCATGCTCCTCGCGCCCGCAGCCAATGCACTGCCAAGTGCCGCGAGACCCTCTCCCGTATGCGCCGAGCAACTCAGTACCTGAGCGTGCTCGAGAAAGGAGCCTGCGAGCAGGCGAGCAAGCGCTTCCCGACTCTGCTGTCGGCGTGTGGCATCGGCACAGTCGATGCGTGTCAGCACTACCAGACCTCTGCGCAGGCCAATGGCTTCGAGAACCTCGAGGTGTTCGAGCGTCTGCGGCATGGGGCCCTCATCGGCGGCTACCACCAGCAGGGCGAACTGCTCGCTACTGACCCCGGCAATCATCTGGCGAATGAACCTGTGGTGGCCAGGCACATCAACGAAACCG
Source organism: Pseudomonadales bacterium (assembly GCA_965199815.1). Taxonomy (GTDB): domain Bacteria; phylum Pseudomonadota; class Gammaproteobacteria; order Pseudomonadales; family Azotimanducaceae; genus Azotimanducus. The sequence continues at coordinate 379,391 of CBDATE010000024.1, read as the reverse complement.
ATACGCACGGAGTCGAATTCGCCATAAGCGAAGCCGAGCTCGATTGTCAGGCCTCGCTGCTTCTCGATCTCCAGACGGTCTGTGTCAACGCCGGTGAGTGCGCGCACCAGAGATGTCTTGCCATGATCGACATGTCCTGCAAGCGTGACGATCATGTGCTGCGTAACACTTCCAGGTTTTCCTGAAGCGCCGTCAGATCTTCGACGGCGCGCAGGTCAAGCCACAGACATCCGGCATGCAAGCGTCCCAGGACCGGGATGGGCAGGTGGCGCAGCATGACCTCGAGGCGTTTGAGAGCGGCCTGGGAAGAGCATTCGATTTTGATCGCGACCGAGGGAATGTTGGCCCCCGGCATACTGCCGCTGCCCATCTCACAGGCGTGTGGTGCTACCTCGCAGGCGAAAGGCTCGGTGAATTTCGCATCGAGAAGCGGCATCAACACATCCCTGAGATGTTTCGCCGAGGCCGTCAGTTCGGCAGTTGTGCGAGCAAGCTGGCGAAACAGCGGAACACGAGTGGCAAGCTGTGCTGGCTCCTGCCAGGCCTTGAGTGTTTCCTGAAACAGTGCAAGACGGATCTTGTCAAGGCGCAGCGCACGTTTCAGGGGATGACGGCGAATACGTGCAATCAGTTCGCTGCGTCCAAGGATGATGCCAACCTGCACGGAGCCGAGGAGCTTGTCACCGCTACAGGTCACCAGCTGTGCTCCTTGCTCGAGCGCATCGGATACGCGTGGCTCACGCGGCAGGCCAAATCGAGTCAAATCCGCAAGGCACCCGCTGCCAAGGTCCATACACAGGGGCACTCGGGCAGCGTCACTGATTTTCGCCAGCGCCCGCAGGCTGGTACTTTGCGCATAGCCGCTGATACGGTAGTTGCTGGTGTGTACCTTGAGGATAAGCGCAGTACGATCAGTAATCGCCTGTGCGTAGTCATCCGGTCTGGTCACATTGGTCGCACCTGCCTCGACCAGTTTCACACCGGCCGCGCGCATGATATCCGGCAGCCGAAAGCTGCCGCCAATCTCGACGAGTTCACCGCGCGAGACGATGATCTGGTTGCGGCGGGCGTTTGTCACGCCTGCCAGCACGAGCATGACAGCAGCGGCATTGTTATTGACGATGGTGCCGGCTTCAGCACCGGTCAGAGCCAGCAGAGAGGCTATGGCGCTGCTCTCGCGGTCGCCTCGCTTGCCGCTGTCGGCATCCATTTCCAGCAGGGTCGGCCCTGCCGCGCGACGGGCAATACTGGCAGTGACTTCCGGATCAAGTACGGCACGTCCCAGGTTCGAGTGCAACAGAACGCCAGTCATATTGAAAACCTGCTCGCCGCGCCTCCCCAGAGCGCGCTCGAGACGCGCTGATGCCTCCCGCGCATAGTCCTCGCTGCTGTCACAGCCTTCGCCAGAACCGCGGCGTTGCCCGGATTGAATATCACGCAGTGCATTGCGCACCACCATGCGCCCATAGCGCTCTGTCAGAGGCGCAAGCGAGCTCGCATTCAGGAGTGAATCAACGGAGGGCAGTCTCATGGCGTACATTCCAGCCGAGCCTTGCGAGCTCGTACCAGGTCCCGAGCGCATTCGCTCGTACGCTGTGCCGAATGTCTGGTGCGGGTGGAGGGACTTGAACCCTCACGAGCCTGAAGCTCAACGGATTTTCTTACCATCTACGGTTTTCACCGCCGCCGCCGGTTGGCGGGTTTGTGGTCTGGACTATCCCTTCGCCCTGTCGCGCCCGCGGACGCGGGGCGCGCGGTAGGCGCTGCCCGTCTAGTCTCTACACCTTCCATGGCGTACCTTGCCATGGCTTGGCTCGGGATTGCCATATCAAAGGGTTCCCCGAATTTGAGCAGTTCTACATATCCGGTTTCCCGGATTGCACTCAACATTGCAAGTCCGTTGCGTCTGCCGATTCCGCCACACCCGCATCGGTTTGTCTTTCCAGTATCAGACATGAAGGGTCAGCATAGCACTTGGTAAACTTTGAATAATGGAATTTCCCGACAGCCCAGGTGTTGGAACTGGCAGACAAGCAGGATTTAGGTTCCTGTGCCCTCGTGGCGTGTGGGTTCGAATCCCACCCTGGGCACCAACGAAGGCTTGGGTTATTTGGGGGTTCCCCTACACGCCGAGGTCTCTCTTGAGCCGCCAGAACCCCCAGGCAGCAATCAGCGCAATGCCCGTGGCCAGGAGAAACACGATTGCATCCAGACCCGGCCAGTTGCCCACACCGAGGTACAGAGCCATGAACAGGAAGGGCGCAATCGCGCCGCGCAGGCCGGTCAGGGTGACATGCAGAGACATGTAGCCGGCCAGGTTGGCGCGCGGTGCGAAATCGTTGTGTCCGATTTGCCAGGCAATGCCACCGGCGCTGCGCACCAGTCCACCGATGAATCTGGCGATTGTCAGCACCCAGATGGAAGCCAACTCGGCACTCAGCCAGAGCAGGAACATGGACAGCACCATGAAGTGGCATTGCACGAAACGAAAGCGCACTACATGTGACCGGTCCAGATACTTCGCCCAGAAGGGCAGGGCGAGCAGGCCACTCACGAACGGAATCACCAGAGTAACCGAGATACTGGTCAGGAAGCCCGCGCCGAGTTGCCTCGACACCAGATAGACGATGGGCGCTTCAATACCCATGTTGGCGACCCCGGAGACAAACTGGTAGAGCATGTAGCGCCCATAGTCCCGGTCGCTGCGCAGAATGCGGAGTGCGCCCATGGTGTTTCTGGTTGCGAGTTCGCGCATCTTGCGTTCTTCCACCCGCTGGCGAAGCTCGCCGGGCACATCCACATGCCAGAAGCACCAGAGGCCAACCAGCCCCGGCAGGATGCCAGCGGCGTACAGCCAGCGAAAGTTGCCTGGGTCTTCATCAAGCGCCCAGCTCGCCAGACTTGCCACAGTGACCGTGACCAGCGAGGCCAGGGTGTGCAGACGGGCGGTTGAGCGGGCGCGTATCTCGCGGTGGTAGTTCAGGCTCCAGACGACGCTGCGCAGCGTGATGATGCCCGATATGAGCAGGCGGCCCAGCACCATGGCCGAGACCAGCAGGAGCAGGCCGAGGTTGCCGTCCGGCAGGAGTGGAAAGAGTGCGAGACAGGCCAGAGTCGCAGCCTGCAACACCAGAATCGTGGCAATCTTGGGCAGCCCGCGAATAATGGGGTGCCAGAGCATGCTGGAGAGATTCGCCCACATGGGCGCGGAGGTAAGCAGCGCCAGCACCCAGCCCGGCGCACCGTACATCTTGTCGGCAAGAATGGCGCAAAAACTCCCCTCGAGCAGCGCGAAACTTGCCGGCAGGGAAAGTTCGGTCAGCTGTTCCCAGCGCAGATTCCTGCGCGAGCGTGGCGTGAGTCCGTCCGCCTGTATTCCTGTGGTTCCGCCAAGCTTCATGGTTGAATGACGGCAGTGCGACGAAACGGGCGGGGATGTGGGTGATTAGCGATTTGGCCCCCTTGTCGTGGAGTATGGCTGCCAGCGAGTGAGGGCGGTCGATTCGAGCACCTCGGGATTCACGCAGTTCATGGGCCACTTGCCTTGCAATACCAGTGCCACCTCACGCGCTGCACGCTGGCGGCAGGCGGGGAGCATGCGCGTTGAAGCGGATGCCACATGCGGTGTCAGAATCACGTCCGGATTATCGAGTAGCGGGCTGCCCCCGTGCGGGGGTTCGGTTGCAAGCACATCAAGGGCTGCGCCGGCTATATCCCCCTGATCCAGCGCCTGCACGAGCGCAACTTCGTCCACAATCGCACCGCGCGCGGTATTGATCAGGATGGCACTGGCTTTCATGCGCTTGAAGGCGGCCTCGTTCAGCAGGTGATGGGTTTCTTCGTTGAGCGGAGTGTGCAGCGAGAGATAATCGGATGTCGCGAGCAGTTCTCGCAAAGCTACCGGCTCCACGCCATCGGCACACAGCACGGTGTCGGCGACATAGGGGTCGTGTGCAATGCAGCGCAGACCAAAGGGCGTGGCGCGTCTCACCACGGCGCGCGCCGCATTGCCGTAGCCGAGCAGGCCGAGAGTCTGCCCCATGAGACGCGGGAGCTGCATGAGCAGGCGACGTCCTCGCGCCCACTGACCCTGCGCGGCGAGGCCAGCTATATGTCCAAGGCGACGAGCAGATGCAAGCAGCAGCATGAGCGTGTGGTCGGCCACTTCTTCAATGAAGGTATCTGGCGTGTTGGTGACGACCAGGCCACGCTTGGTCGCCGCCTGCAAGTCCACCGTATCCACACCGACGGCCGCCACGGCAATAACGCGGCAGCGCGTCATGCGTGAAATGACTTCGGCATCAAAGCCAACCCCATGGTTGGTGAGCACCGCATCCGCATCGCCGAGTGCAGCGATGAACGCGGCGCGACCGTCGCGCAGGGTGATTTCCGAAACCTCTCCGAATCCGGCGAGTATTTCGTTTTCCAGCGCCAACTCGCTGCCAAGATCCTCCTCGATCGACGGGCGCGCGTAACAGGCGATGATCTTCGCCCGCGTCACGAGGGTTCCAGGCCGCCTCTGGTCAGGCGCGCGGGGTCCAGCAGCTCCTCAAGGCGTGTGCGCGGCAGATCCGTCATTTCTGCCGCCACATCGAGAATCGGTCGCCCTTGTGCATAGGCGGCCTTGGCAATTTCCGCTGCGCGCATGTAGCCCAGAACCGGATTCAGGGCGGTAACCAGTATCGGGTTCTTCGCGAGCGGCGCTTCGAGTGCCTCCGGCTTGACCTTGAATCCGCGAATCGCCAGCTTGCCCAGTGCCGCCGAAGCATTGCCAAGAATATCAATGCTTTGCAGCAGATTGTGTGCAATCATCGGGAGCATAACGTTGAGCTGGAAATTGCCCGACTGCCCGCCGATGGTGATGGCGGCATCGTTGCCGATTACCTGTGCACACACCATGGCGACCGATTCCGGGATTACCGGATTGACCTTGCCCGGCATGATGCTGCTGCCCGGTTGCAGGGTCGGCAGTTCGATTTCACCAAGACCGGCGAGCGGACCGCTGTTCATCCAGCGCAGGTCGTTACAGATCTTCATCAGGCTCACCGCAAGTGTCTTCAAGGCACCGGATAACTCAACTGCGGTGTCCTGAGTGGCGAGCGCCTCGAAGAAGTTATCGGCAGTTTTGAATGTGTGGCCAGAGAGTGTGCCGAGCTCGGAAGCAAAGACTTGCGCAAATTCAGTCGGCGCATTGATGCCCGTGCCCACCGCCGTGCCGCCTTGGGCAAGGCAGAGGAGCCGTGGCAGGCAGGCTGTGATGCGCGCCATATTGCTCGTCACCTGTGCCTCCCAGCCTGCGAGTTCCTGCTGGAGCGAAATCGGCATGGCATCCATCAGGTGAGTGCGGCCTGTTTTCGTCAGTCCGGCAAGCTGTGCCGCGCGTTCGTTGATTGTCTGTTTCAGGGACTCCAGAGACGGCAGCAAATGCCTGCACACGGCGATGACGGCAGACACGTGGATGGCAGTCGGAATCGTGTCGTTGCTGCTCTGGCTCATGTTGACATGGTCATTGGGGCTGATGTCGAGCCCGCTCAGCTCGCTGGCGAGGCGCGCGATTACCTCATTGGCGTTCATGTTGGAACTGGTGCCGGAACCGGTCTGAAAAACATCCACGGGAAACCGGGCTGCAATGTCTTCAGGATTTGCGGCCTGATCACTGGCTTTGGCGATGGCTTTGGCATGCGCTTCGTCAAGCAGGCCGAGTTGTCGATTGGCGAGAGCGGCGGCCTTCTTGATCAGGCAAAGCGCCCGAATGAAATCGACCGGCATGGACAATCCGCTGATCGGGAAGTTCTGCACCGCGCGCATGGTCTGTGCGCCAAACAGCGCATCTGCGGGTACCTCGATTTCGCCGAGACTGTCTCGTTCAATTCTCTTTGCAGACATTTTGCAGCTCTGTCGAAGGGCGAATCAGAATACATCAAATGCCGAGAGACCCATGCGCACAGACGCGATGGTGAGGAAAATCAACAGCAGGCGGCGCAGGAGTTCGGGGCTGTTGGCGTGTGCGAAGCGTACTCCCATGGGCGCAAAGACGACGCAGGCGATGCTGATGAGCGCAAAGACCGGCAGATGGATGTAGCCGAGCATCAACGGGTCAGCTTGCGTCTCGCTCCAGCCGCGCAGTGCGTAGCCGAGGGCAGCGAACAGCGCTACGCAAGGGCCGAGAAACGAGGCGGTGCCCATGGCCGAATGTATGGGCACATTGAAATAGAGAAAGCTCGGAATCATGAGGTTGCCGCCGGCGATACCGGCGATACCGGAAACGCAGCCGGTGAATCCGCCCATGGCGCTGCTCGTCACCCGCCCCGGGAAGGCGCGTCCGGGTTTGGGCACCCAGCGCGTGGACAATATAATGGCCACGAGCAACACGAGCACGGCGATGAATACACGAATGGCGGCTTCAGGCAATGCCGATGCCAGGAAGCCGCTCAGGAGGCTGCCGCATATCAAGCCGGGGGCCCAAAGTCGCACCGCAGGCATGTGTACCTGTCCTCGCCGCAGCTGCGCCGCGCCGGCCAGACCGGTGGTCACCGTCACACAGGCGAGCGAGGTCGCGACAGCTACCAGTGTGGCGAGCTCCTCGGCCGGGAACAGTCCTGCGCGATACGCGAACAGGTCGAACACCAGAATCAGCGCGGGTACGATGATCAGGCCGCCACCCACGCCAAGCAGACCGGCAACGAAGCCGGAAACAGCGCCGATGAACAGGCATATGACGGCGATGAGCAACCAGTCCAATTTCTTGGTGAAGGGCGAGAAGTGAAGTCCGCCATTGTGCAGCATCTCTGCCTGAGGGGACGGTGCAGGGCGGGGCATCTCGCACTCGCCCTGTGCATCGCCACTGTGTGCAGCGTCCAGAGTGCGTCCGCGGAGCAAGCGCCTACGAGGCACGAGCGAGCCTACGAGAATGGCGACCGCTATCTGGGTGCCATGCGCGACGGTATGCGCCACGGGCAAGGCCGTTACGAATGGGCGCACGGAGCCGTGTATGAGGGGGCGTATCAATTCGATCTGCCGCACGGGAAGGGCCTCTATGTGTGGCCGAACGGCGACCGCTATCTTGGCGACTGGTTCGAGGGTACTCGCCATGGCGTTGGCCGATACATCTGGGACCCCGGCAACTACTATCAAGGCGAGTATCAATTCGGGAAACGCACGGGAATCGGGCAACGCGTTCGTGACGGCAAGGTGGTGTACGAGGGTCATTTTGTCGCTGGTGTGAGGCAGGGGGAGGGGTATCAGAGCGAAGAATCGGGCGATGTGTTCGCTGGCTGGTACGAGAATGGCCTGCGGCATGGCCTGGGTGTGCGAACAAGGTCCGATGCGAGCCTCTGGCTGGAGCGATGGGAGGAGGGCAAGGTGCTGACGACCTGGCGCATCGAGCGCAACCCGCGCTGTGCGCTGGTCTTTGCAGAAATGGAATGGATGTTTCAGGGAGCAGGATGCATTGACGCACTGGCGCACGGCGAGGGGGTGGCCGTCACGCTTGACGGGACACGCGTTGCGGAGAGTGTGACCGCGGTGCTGGGGCACTGGATGCGTGGCGAGGTGCGACACCTGTATGCGGCCAGTGATGATGCACAAGTAGAATATCAGCGGCCTTGAAAGGCGCTTCGCGAGGTCAGGATGAACTGGAAAGATTACCAGGTTGAACAGGCACTTGGCGACGGCTTCTTCGAGGCGTACAGACTCGATGACGGTGTGCGCTTGCTGGTGCGCGAACTTGCAGTGCCCGAAGCCGTTGACAGTGGCAAACTTGAAGCCGCACTTGTCCGTTTGCAGGGCATCTCGCACCCGGGCCTCATCCCGCCACAGGCATGGAAAGTGGAAACCGGTCGCGTTCGCATTGCTTACACCGGCCTGTCGGGGGCATCACTGCACACTCAGCTCAAGGCCGGATTGGCTGTTCGCTCACTTGTCAACATCATGTCGGATGTTATTGAAGGGCTTGAAACATTGCACCGGCACGGCATCGTACATGGCGAGTTCAGCCGCCGCGGTATTTGCAAGATGCCTCGTAGCGGAGGTTTGCTGCTCACACCGGGCAGCCTGTCCGCTCTGGCGAATGTGCACGAGGAACCGGGCGGTGCCGACCCCGAACTTGTACGCAGTCTGTACAGCCAGGACATGTACGGGATTGGCTGCTTCATGCTCTCCGTGCTGCGCGGCTCGAACGCGCTTTCTCTGCCGCCTGTGGAAGGCGAGGCCGATGTCTCGCGTCTGTTGCCAACCTCGGACCGGGCGCTCACCCCCATATTTGTTCCGCTGCTGCAAGGCCATTGGGATGATGAGCAGCTGACGAAGTTTCGGGATGCCATTTCGGTACTCGAATTGCAGGGGGCCTGGCCGACGCGCCAGGTGCATACCGGAGAAATCTCGCGCCGGGAACTCTTCGAGGCGCGCGCCGGAGCGTCTGAAATCGCCACGCCAAGGTCGAGGCGAGCGCTCAGAAGGCGAGCGGCCAGGCAACGGCCGCGACCGGGAACAAGGCGACTCCGGGGCGGAGGGCTTGGCCTTGGTGGTGCCTTGGTCGCTATCATCATGCTGACGGCTTCTGCGACCGCAGTGCTCTACATGAGCCCCGGCGCTCAGGAGGTAGTTGTTTCGTCCTTGCGTGAGCTTGGTGTCCTGCCCGAGCCCTTTCGCCAGGGCACGGATGTCCTGCTCGCGCAGGGCGCGGACTCCAATTCCGGCCTTGCGCTCAGGGTTGCGGCCTATCGCAGCCTGCTGGCGCGGTCGCCGGGGCATGAGCAGGCAGCCGCCGGGCTGCGTCAACTGATCGCAGGCACCCATGAAGAGATCGACATTGCGCTGGCAGGTGGCAGGCTCGAAGTGGCCGGCCAGAGGTTGAGGGAAGCCTTGAACCTGTTTCCGCAGGACAGCGAATTTCACCGTCAGCTTGATGAGTTGTCGGAAAGGCGTGTGGCGGAGCGCCTGTTCGCCAACACTATAGAGCTTGTGCAGGCAAGCAGGTTGTCGGATGTGGAGGCCTTGAGCGCCATCGATGCCTATCGTGAAGTGGTGCGCCTGTGGCCGACGCATGCAGGTGCCGACAACGCGCTGATGGCTCTGGCGCGGCATTTCGCCGAGAAGGCGCAGACTTCGATGTTCGCCGAGGATGTCACCAGCGCCATGATGTTTCTTGAACATGCCGCCCGCGCGAACAGCACAGCACCCGAGGTGACGGCCGTCAGGCAGCAGATTCAGCGCGAGACCAGCATACTGCAGGAGATCGAGAATCTCCTCGCCACGGGCTCCCGATACCTGGCATCTGATGCGCTTGTGAACCCGCCGGGGGCGAATGCCGCCGAGGTCTATGGGCGTGTGCTGGCAGTTGACCCTGATAACGCGACTGCGGTACAGGGCTTGCGACAAGTCACATCGGGTGTCATCGAGGAGATCAGCCGTGCGACAGTCAGTGGCGACTACGGCCTTGCCCGGCGTCTGCTCACCGGTGCCTTTCAGGCATCGCTCGATGAAACCGCACTCGGCGTTGTCGCACAGCAGCTCGAGGTGGAAGAAGAGCGCACCGAACGCCTGGCCAGCCTGTTGAGTGAGGCCGAAGCGCAGCTTGCACAGGGCTTCATCACCGCGCCTGAAGAGGGGAATCTGCTGGCCACGCTGTTCGAGGTGCAAACGCTGGACTCCGACAATGCGCGCGCCCTGCGCATGGCGGAAACCGCATCGCTGCGACTTGTCGAGGTGGCAGAAGATGCCTGGAACGCCGGATTCCCGGCCGAGGCGCGCGAATACCTGCGGCTTGCCCTGACCCTGCAACCGGATAACGAAGACTGGATGGCGCTGCGCGAAGCCTGGTCCGAGGCACCTTCATGAAGCCTGTTTGTCACTCGATCACCGGTATCCATTTGTTCCGACTTCCGGATATGCCTGGTTGCTTCGGTCGCAGTCGTCCCGTGTCGGCATCTGATAAGGTAACCCCCGTCCCCGACAGCAAGAGCCCGAGGTGCGGGAAGAGTGCCGCTTCGCCTGACACGTGACATCGAATTCGAATACGGCGTGGTGCAGCAGGTTTCGCCGCTGATTCGTCGCATCATCGCCAACAACCCGGGACCTTTCACCTATACAGGCACCGGCACCTACATCATCGGACACAAGGAAGTCGCCGTGGTCGATCCGGGGCCGCTTGATGCAGCGCACATTGATGCCCTCGTGCGTGCACTCTCGGGTGAGCGGGTCACGCATATGCTCATCACCCATACGCACCTTGACCATTCGCCCGGCTGTCGATTGCTTGAAACAGAGCATCCTGCGCCGACCTATGGCTTTGGACCGCACGGAGGCGAAGGCTCCCAAACAGACCAGGTGGAAGAGGGTGCCGACCGCGACTTCCGACCGGATGTTCGTGTGCGTCATGGAACGCGTATCGACGGCGGCGAATGGCATCTGGAATGCGTACACACGCCCGGGCACACCTCCAATCATGTCTGTTACGCGCTGCGTGAGGAAGCGGCGCTCTTTACCGGCGACCATGTAATGGGTTGGTCCACCACGGTCATCTCACCTCCGGATGGCGACATGGGCTCCTACATGCACAGTCTTGAACTTCTGCTCGAGCGCGATGATCGGATCTATTACCCGACCCACGGACCGCCCATCACCAATCCACGCGCCCATGTCGAGGGGTATATCGAGCATCGACTGGCGCGCGAGCGGCAGATTCGGGAATGCCTGCTTGCCGGCATCACGAGGATCGTGGACATGGTGCCTGTCATGTATCGAGGCACCAACCGGGCGCTCTTTCCGGCGGCAGCGCGCAGTGTGCTGGCCGCCGCGGTGCTCATGCACACGCGCGACGAGATAGCCTGCGACGGGGATATGTCAGTCGAGGCCGAACTGCGTCTGCGTGGGCCGGAGGTTGATGTCTCGTAGAACACGCCCGAGACAGCTCATGTCCGGGCACCCGCATCCCGGCCGGGTCAACTGGCAAGCGCTTCGGGAGATGTCGTCACTTTCGGCGCTTCAACCTCGGGCAGTTCGATGAGCAGCACCACGCCTGAACCATCGGCAAGATTCAGCGCCCGCGCGCTGCCGCCGTGATATTCGGCAATGATGCGCACGATGTACAGTCCGAGGCCGAAGTGCACACCGCTGCACAGTTCACGCTGGCTGATCATGGAATCAAACAGGGATTGATCTGCCGACCTCGGCAAGATCGGCCCCCGGTTGGCGATGGTCACGCGCAGTACGCCTTGTGTCTGTTCGAGCTGTACGACGATGGCGCTGTCCTCACGCCCGAAATCAAGGGCATTATCGATGAGCTTGTCGAGCATCTGCTCGGCGCGATAGTCGGGAATCTGCGCGGTCACGCCGCTCGCCGGGCCTCTGTAGGCGAATGTACGCTGCGGGTGATTGAGGCGGCAGTTGCGCACGTAATTGGCCAGCAGGGCAGCGAGGTCACAGGTTTCCGGGGCTTCCGATTTGAGCGACTCCTCAAGGCTCGCGGCATCCGCGAGCCCCTGAAGAATGAACCCGATCTTCGCCACACCACGCCGTGCGCTGGCCAGATACTTGCTCTCCCTGGCACCCTCCACCTCCTCCGCAAGGTGTTCGAGTGAGGTTGACAGGGTATTGAGAGGATTGTGTATTTCGTGGCGCAGCGTACGCGGCATGCGCTCCAGAAATCCGGTGTAGCCCTGCAGGCTCGACAGCATGGTGGAAATGGAGCGCGCCAGATCCCCGATCTCGTCGCCTGCCTTCTGTTCTCTCTTGAGTTTCACCGAGCGCAGACGCCCGAATTCGTCAATGGCGCGGCTGGTGTCCGCCCGCAGGTGGCCGATGCGCCAGGCAAGCCTGGCGGAGAAGGCGAACAGCGCCAGCATGACCAGTACGAATGCCGCCAGTACCAGGCCGAACAGCCGGTCAATCGCCTGACTTTGCAGCGAGAGGGTGCGGTCAGTGCTCTGCTCCACCACCACCGTGCCGAGCAGGCCACGGTTGGTGGACACTATGGGATAGGCGGCGGTGATGATCTCGAAATCCGATTCGTGTCTGCGTCGCACAACATCAGGGTTACCGGCCAGGGCGCTGTTGATCACCTCGGCGGCGAGCGCTTCCGAAGCCGCCTGATCCTTCGGCAGGTCAGGTTCGGGAAGCAGGAGTTCACGCAACCAGGCGGCAGGGCGAAACGCGCCCTCGCCAGAACCTGCGGCTACCTGGCGCGAGACGGTGCCGGAGGTGGCGCGCAAGCGGCTCTCGGAATCTATGACGGTAACTTTCCCGTCGGTGAAGCCGAGCCCATCAAGGATATTGAGCAGTTCGGAAGATTTGAGCAGGACGAGATTGAACGCGCCTCTGCCCGAGGTTGGCAGCGAGCGCGTGATGCTGCGGATCTCGCGCGTTTCAGGGTCGTCCACATCCACAAACGAGAAGCCGATTGATGTGGACTCGGCAAGCAATTCGGTTGCAATGCGAAACTCCAGCACAAGGCCGTCGTCAAGCTCGCTCACGAATCCCCGTACGCGGTTTTCAGGTCTGCCGGAGCGGGCAAATTGCCAGACTTCGTCCATGTCGTAGGCGGTGACCGCACCGGGGCCGGTAAAGGTGACCGCGAGGCGCGCCTGACTGCCATCGAAGCGCAGGAACTCGAGCCGCAGCTGGTCTGAATTGTCGAGCCGCAGCACACCGGCGTTTCGATACACGGGCTGGTCATCCTGAATGCGCATGAGACCGTAGATGAAATCCTCGCGCTCACCTATGGAGATGGTGAAGCTCGCATCCGTCTCTTCGTCCTGAGAAAAGGTGTAGCTCCGCTCGCGTCGCCCCTGCCACTCATCGTCGAGGCCATCAAGACGCACCGGACGCGCCAGCGGGGTGGCATACATTGGCTCGTAATCTTCCGTATTGATGGCAAGGTTTTCAAACAGATCCTCGCGCCCATTGAAGACGCTCGATATGCCTTGCGCGGTGCGCAACATGGATTGCGCCTGCGTCTCGACGAAGATCGATTCGAGGTCAGCCTGTTGAATGAGCGCAAAGAGCGGTGCCAGCACCAGCACTGGCCCGACCAGCGCCAGCTTGGTTGCGAGCCTGAGGCCGCGCACCTTGCCGAGGAGCTTCATTGCACAATCCAGCGATACCCGAGGCCGTACTCGTTGTTGATGCAGGAGAAATCCGGGTCCACCGATACGAACTTGCGGCGGATGTTGCGCATGTGCGTGTGAATGGTGTTGTTCGTCACCATGGCCTGATTCGTGACATCCGCCAGGCGAGCGTAACTGACCGGGCTGTCCGGATTATCCACCAGCATGTGCAGCATGCGCAGTTCGGTGCCAGACAGGGGAATGCGTACGCCATGCCATGCGGCCGTGAGCTTTTCCGGATCAATGTCGAGATGACCGACCTGCGAGCCGCGAGCGGAATCCTTGAGCGATGCAGGTTCAACAATACGCAGCAGGGAAGCGACGCGTTCGGCGAGAAATTGCAGCGAAATGGGCTTTGAAAGGTAGTCCCAGGCACCGAGGCGAAGCCCGGAAATCTTGTCCACTTCGTCGGTGCGCTCGGTGAGAAAAAGCACCGGAAGTTCGGGCGCGCGCTGCAAGAGCGAGCGACAGATATCAAATCCGGCATCCTCCTCGCCGCTGAGGATGATGTCGAGAATGACCAGATCCGGCAGCGTGACGGCAAATCCTTCGAGCGCCGCCGAGCGGTTGCTGTAGGCGGTAACATCGTAGCCCTTTCTGGCAAGCGCATCGCAGTAGTTGGCCTGCTGATCCGGGTCGTCCTCGACGACGGCGATGTGTTTTCGAGTGGTCAAGGTGGCAGGCTACTCCCCTCGTGCGGGCATCTCGGTGTACCCGAATTGTACGCTTGCTCCGATTTGCGAATCCGAGCAAGTCCGTGGACGGGCTTGATCAGTCACTCAAGTCAGATCGAGAGTATCGACCCGATGATACCGAGAGCACCTGCGAGCATGGCGGACATGAACCCGATGAAATAGCGCAACTGGGTGCGATGAGAGCCTTGGACGCTATCGTGCAGTTTGCGAATCTCTGTATCAATTGAATCAAAGCGCTTATCCACGGCCTCGAAGCGCTTATCCACGGTTTCGAAGCGCCTGTCCACTGCATCAAAGCGCAGGTTTGTCTCGTTTTTGTGCTCAGTGAGCTGCTCGCGCGTCTCCTGCTTATGCTCAGTGAACTGCGCCCGCATCTCCTGTTTGTGCTCAGTGAGCTGCTCGCGCGTCTCCTGCTTGTGCTCAGTGAATTGCCCAAGCATATCATCCCTGAGTTCCGAGATGCGTCCTTCGAAATTCCTGTCCAGCCTGGCAAGCCGGTCATCAAGCAGTTCCGGCGTGACCGAGATGTCCTGTACAGCGATGGCTACAGCATTCACGATCGCATCGGCCTGAGGCTGCGATAATCCCGAATCCTTGATGCCCCGAGTCATGTGTCGAATCCCCTCGTGCGGGCATCTCGGTGTACCCGAATTGTACGCTTGCTCCGATTTGCGAATCCGAGCAAGTTCGTGGATGGACTTGCTCAGTCACTCAAGTCAGATCGAGAGTATCGACCCGATGATACCGAGAGCACCTGCGAGCATGGCGGACATGAACCCGATGAAATAGCGCAACCAGGTGCGATGAGAGCTTTGGACGCTATCGTGCAGTTTGCGAATCTCCGTATCAATTGAATCAAAGCGCATGTTTGTCTCGTTTTTGTGCTCAGTGAGCTGCTCGCGCGTCTCCTGCTTATGCTCAGTGAACTGCGCCCGCATCTCCTGTTTGTGCTCAGTGAGCTGCTCGCGCGTCTCCTGCTTGTGTTCAGTGAATTGCCTGAACATATCATCCCTGAGTTCCGAGATGCGTCCTTCGAACTTCCTGTCCAGCCTGGCAAGCCGGTCATCAAGCAGTTCCGGCGTGACCGAGATGTCCTGTACAGCGATGGCTACAGCATTCACGATCGCATCAGCCTGAGGCTGCGATAATCCCGAATCCTTGATGCCCCGAGTCATGTGTCGAAATGTCTCGTGCGGGCATCTCGGTGTACCCGAATTGTACGCTTGCTCCGATTTGCGAATCCGAGCAAGTCCGTGGACGGGCTTGATCAGTCACTCAAGTCAGATCGAGAGTATCGACCCGATGATACCGAGAGCACCTGCGAGCATGGCGGACATGAACCCGATGAAATAGCGCAACTGGGTGCGATGAGAGCCTTGGACGCTATCGTGCAGTTTGCGAATCTCTGTATCAATTGAATCAAAGCGCTTATCCACGGCATCAAAGCGCATGTTTGTCTCGTTTTTGTGCTCAGTGAAGAGCGCCCGCATCTCCTGCTTGTGCTCAGTGAGCTGCTCGCGCGTCTCCTGCTTGTGTTCAGTGAATTGCCGAGCCGTTTCACGCCTGTGCTCATCGAACTGTCCGCGCATCTCCTGCTTGTGTTCAGTGAGTTGCTCGCGCGTCTCCTGCTTGTGCTCAGTGAATTGCCCAAGCATATCATCCCTGAGTTCCGAGATGCGTCCTTCGAACTTCCTGTCCAGCTTGGCAAGCCGGTCATCAAGCAGTTCCGGCGTGACCGAGATGTCCTGTACAGCGATGGCTACAGCATTCACGATCGCATCAGCCTGAGGCTGCGATAATCCCGAATCCTTGATGCCCCGAGTCATGTGTCGAAATGTCTCGACTTGCAGTTTCATGAGTATACGCCCTTGGCGTGATGAGGGTTGGCGCATATAACAACACATACAGGGCGCGTCCGTTGTAGGGGTTGGCTGAATTATCTGTAGGAAATCCCTGTGATGAAGACACTGCTTCCTTAGGGAAACTCTGAATAACAGAGTTTCCCGTGCGGCACACGGATGTGCCGCCAGATTCAGTGCCGTAAGGCATTGAATCTGCGAGCAAATCAGAAGCGCACTTCTGATTTGCGAATCTGATCAAGTCCACGGATGGACTTGATCAGAACATACTTAGAATGTGCTGATGGAATTTCTTGCACAGGTCGCAGATCGCATTGCGTCGTTCAGCTGGTTCGAGGGTATAGGCCTCGCGACCGGATTGCTGGCCGTCTGGCTGCTCATCCGTCAGAACATCCTGACCTGGCCCGTCGGACTGATCTATGCGCTGGTTTCGGTGGTGGTGCTTGCGGATGCGCGCCTCTATGCCAACGCCCTGCTGCACCTCTGCTACTGCGGCCTGAACCTCTATGGCTGGTGGTACTGGGTATCCGGCGGCCAGAGAAGCGCACCTGGCCCGCTGGCAGTTGGCCGTACACCGGGGCATCAGTGGGGCGTACTGCTGATCGCGAGCGTCCTCGGCATCATCGCCATGGGATTCTCGCTCTCGCACTGGACAGACGCGGAGCTTGTCTGGTGGGACGGTGCCACCATGGTGCTCAGCTTCTCGGCCATGTGGATGATGGCGCGCAAGTACATCGAGCACTGGTGGCTCTGGTTCGTGGTTGATGTGGTCTCGGTCGGCCTTTATCTGGCGAAGGGATTGCATTTCTACGCGCTGCTTTACGGCGTGTACCTGGTCATGGCGGTGGCCGGATGGCTCGAGTGGCGCAAGGGATTGATGCCCGAGGGAAAGACTTCGCATTTGGCAGATTGATTTGGCAGATTGATTGTTGCAGCACACAAACCCCGGTTTCGGAAAGTGCAGGACCTGTGCACCTCAATCCGCTTCCGTACTCGTCTCCGTGCTGGGTGTGATTTACATGCCTGACCTATCGTAGAATGCCCGACCAGAGCAGATGAACACCGCAACTCGAAATCCATCAACTCTCGCTGTTGGCCGCAGAGGAGAACAACCTGACTTGTATGTGTGCGGATTGAAGCAGCCTGTATCTGTCCCTGTATTCAGCAAGGAGCCCCGATGAATGAATAGTCAAGTGCGACATGGCGCACAGCGTCCGGTGAATCTGAACCTGTTCCGGTTCCACTTTCCGGTGGCGGCCATTACCTCCATCACGCATCGGATCACCGGTGTGCTCCTGTTCTTCGCCATCTGGTTTCCACTGTATCTGTTGCACCTGGCAGTCTCGGGTGCCGCTGATGTCAGGTTCAGCGAAATCACCAGCTCGATGTGGGGTGGGGGACTGCTTGTCATTCTGATTGCCGGCACGAGTTTTCACTTTGCTGCCGGTGTCAAGCACTTGCTGCTTGATCTGCACATCGGCGAATCACTCGGTGTCGCACGCGCCTTGTCCTGGTCTGTCTGGGTTGTGACCAGCCTGTGCACGGCGCTCGCCATCCTGGCCGCAGGGTGGTGAGGCGCAGCATGTCCAGTCCACGCACAACAGGCCACTGGGGCATGACCGGGTTTCTCGTACAGCACCTCTCATCGCTGGTGTTGGCTGCATACATCCTGTGTCTGAGCGGATATTTCATTGCCGTTCCCGTCATTGACGGCGAAGCGCTGCGCAGCTTTTTCGGGCATCTCTCGATGAAGATATTCAGCCTGGTTGCGCTGCTGTCCTTCGTGGCACACGCCTGGGTCGGCCTTTGGACAGTTGGCACCGACTACATACGACCACATTACTTCGGGCAATTTGCCGCGCTGGTCAGGTTTCTGTATCACGCGCTGGTGGTCATCCTGCTCGCCGGCCAGTCTCTGTGGTGGCTTTCTCTCATTCTCACACTCTGAATTACTCCTCCATGCGAATACTCGAATATGATGGAATCATCGTCGGTGGCGGTGGCTCCGGCTTGCGCGCAGCGCTCGAGCTTGCCCGTTCCGGCCTTGAGACCGCCGTGCTGTCGAAGGTGTTTCCAACCCGCTCGCACACAGTCTCGGCACAGGGCGGAATCACCTGCGCAATCGCCAGTGATGACCCTGATGACGACTGGCGCTGGCACATGTACGACACGGTCAAGGGGTCTGATTACATAGGAGATCAGGACGCAATCGAATATATGTGCCGCGAAGGCCCGCAGGCAGTCTTCGAGCTCGAGCACATGGGGCTGCCATTTTCGCGCACCGAGAACGGGCGTATCTACCAACGCCCCTTCGGAGGCCAATCAAAGAACTTCGGCAAGGGTGGCCAGGCAGCGCGCACCTGTGCAGCCGCCGACCGTACCGGACATGCGCTCCTGCATACGCTCTTTCAGGCCAACCTCGCCGCACAAACCGTCTTCCTGAACGAATGGGTAGCAGTCGATCTGGTGGTCAATATGGATGGCGCAGTCACCGGGGTGATAGCCATCGAGCTCGAGAGCGGAGACCTGTATCACGTCAAGTCGCGCGCGACGGTACTGGCTACTGGCGGTGCCGGGCGCATCTACGCTTCCACCACGAATGCCATCAACAACACCGGTGACGGTATCGGCATGGCCATGCGCGCCGGGTTTCCCATGCAGGATATGGAAATGTGGCAGTTCCACCCAACCGGCATCGCCGGGGCCGGAGTGCTGGTCACTGAAGGATGCCGAGGTGAGGGCGGCTACCTCATCAATAGTGATGGCGAGCGCTTCATGGAGCGATATGCACCGAACGCCAAGGATCTCGCAGGCAGAGATGTGGTTGCTCGCTCCATGATCCTTGAAGTGCTTGAAGGGCGCGGCTGTGGCCCGCAAAAAGATCATGTGCTGCTCAAGCTCGATCATCTGGGTGAAGAAACGCTCAATCAACGCTTGCCGGGCATCCTCGAACTCTCGCGCACCTTTGCACATGTGGACCCGGTGTCGCAGCCGATTCCGGTAATCCCCACCTGTCACTACATGATGGGCGGCATCCCGACGGACAAGTTCGGACAGGCGATCAAGCAACGCAGCAACGGAGCCGCAGCACAAAATGGTTCGCAGCAAGGTTCGCAATCCTTTCCTGCTGATGAACACATCGAAGGGCTCTACGCCGTAGGTGAGACCGCCTGTGTGTCGGTGCACGGTGCGAATCGACTCGGCGGCAATTCCCTGCTTGATCTGGTGACCTTTGGCCGCGCGGCGGGGCAGGCCATCGAGAAGGCGTTGCGCGAGGGTGGTGTGGCCAGAGACGCGAGCGAATCCGATCTCGAACGCTCCCTGTCGCGTATTGCGCGCTGGGACGAGAGCCAGGACGGCGCGCAGGTGCCGACGCTCAAGTCCGAGTTGCAGCAGGTTATGCAGGAGAGCTTCGGGGTGTTCCGCTCTGCCGAGCCCATGCTTGACGGTGTGCGTGTGCTCGAATCAATTCGCAATCGCGCTTCCGAAGCACATCTGGTGGACAAATCCTCGACCTTCAACACGGCCCGGCTCGAGGCACTCGAGCTTGACAACCTGATTGAGGTCGCCGAGGCGACTGCGATTGCCGCTTCCGAGCGCACCGAGAGCCGCGGAGCGCATGCACGAGATGATTTTCGCGAGCGAGACGATGCCAATTGGCTGTGTCATTCGCTGTACTGCCCGGTCTCCGGAAAGATCGGTAAACGCGGTGTCAATTTTGCTCCCGAGGAGATGGATGCCTTCATGCCACAAGCGCGACACTATTGATACCGGCAAGACGAATAACCGCAAGACGACAACAGGATCAATCAGGGAAGACAAGGACCAATACACATCATGCAAGTGCAGATCTACAGATTCAACCCGGACACGGATACCAGGCCCTGGACACAGTCACTCGAATTTGACGTGCCCGAAGGGCGCGACATGATGGTGCTTGATCTTCTCGAAGCCTTGAAGGTTGCGCATCCGACGCTCTCCTATCGGCGCTCTTGTGGTGAGGGCGTATGCGGCTCCGATGCCATGAACATGAATGGACGCAATGGCCTCGCCTGTATCACCCCCATCTCCGAAATCGCACCCAATGGCCGCCTTGCCTTGCGCCCACTGCCCGGATTGCCGGTGATTCGCGACCTGATTGTCGATCTCACGCAATTCTACGAGCAATACAAGAAGATTGAGCCCTGGCTGAAGAACGATTCCCCGCCGCCTGATCAGGAACGTTTGCAGAGCCCCGAAGCGCGCGCCGAGCTTGACGGCCTGTACGAGTGCATTCTGTGCGGCTGCTGTTCAACTGCCTGTCCATCCTTCTGGTGGAACCCGGACAAATTCGTTGGCCCGGCCGGCCTTCTGCAAGCCTACAGGTTCATTGCGGATGATCGCGATCAGGCGCGTACAGAGCGTCTCGAACAACTCAAGGATGCCTATAGCCTGTACCGCTGCCGCGGCATCATGAATTGCGTCAGCGCATGCCCCAAGGGGCTGAATCCGACCCAGGCCATAGGTAAAATCAAGACGCTCATGATCAGCGAAGATGCCTGAACTCCCGTGCGCGTGATTTCCTCTGCGTCTTGTGCATCACATCCGTGCATTCCCTGACCGGGAAAGCGTTCGCCGGTGTCCTGTACATGAAGCGCAACACCCCCCGAGCTGCTGCCCGACCCGCTGCCCGACCCGCTGATTGATGACTACAGAATCCACATTCGAGCGTATGCGCCGCACCTCGCACCTTGCGGCTGGCAATTTCAGTTACATGGAATCCATGTACGACCGCTGGCTCGCCAACCCGGGTGATGTGCCGCGCAACTGGCGTTCATATTTCGAGCGGCTGCCCAATCTTGGTGAAGTGAGTGGTGCCGATGTGCGTCACAGCACAATCGTTGCGCACTTCGAGCGTCTCGGTCGCAACAGGTTCAAGGCTCGCCCTGAAGCTGCCGCGACAGATCTCTCCAACGAGCACAATCGCAAGCAAGCGGCCGTCTCCGAGCTCATTGCCAGTTATCGCCAGTACGGACATGAAGAAGCCAACATCGACCCGCTTGGCCTCATGCCGCGACGCCGCATCCGGGAGCTTGATCCACTCTCCAATCCGATACTTGGCGCTGCTGACCTTGACGATGTGTTCCAGGTCGGCTCCTTCCATTTTGGCACCGAGACGGCGACCCTGCGCGCGTTCGTGGCAGCGTTGCGCGAGACCTATTGCCGCACCATCGGGCTCGAATACACGCATATCGTCAATCTCGACGAGGTCGCCTGGCTTGAACAGCGCATCGAATCGAGTCGTGCACAAATCAATCCGGATACCAGTGGCAAGTTGCATCTACTTGAACGCCTGACAGCGGCAGAGGGTCTCGAAACCTACCTGCACAATCGCTACCCGGGCACCAAGCGCTTTGGTCTTGATGGTTGCGAGAGCTTCATCCCCCTGCTTGACCACAGCATCCAGCGCATAGGTGCATCCGGATGCGTTGAGTGCGTCATCGGCATGGCGCACCGAGGCCGCCTCAATGTACTGGTCAACATCCTGGGCAAGCAGCCTTCCGATCTGTTCGACGAATTCGAGGGCAAATCGGTGGCTGCGCTCGGTTCAGGCGACGTGAAATATCACCTCGGCTTCTCGTCCGATGTACATACGCCGGGCGGCACCCTGCATCTGGCGCTGTCCTTCAACCCGTCGCATCTGGAGATCGTGGCACCGGTGGTGCAAGGCTCGGTGCGCGCGCGTCAGGACCGGCGGAGTGATCCCGAGGGCCATCTGGTCGTGCCGATCATCGTGCACGGGGATGCTGCCTTCGCCGGTCAGGGGGTGGTGATGGAATCCTTTCAGATGTCGCAGACGCGCGGCTACAGTACCGGCGGCAGCCTGCATGTGATTCTCAACAACCAGATCGGCTTCACCACCGACGAACGCCAGGATGCGCGCTCAACCGAGTACTGCTCGGAAGTGGCCAAGATCGTGCAGGCACCCATCTTCCATGTCAATGCGGATGACCCGGAAGCAGTGCTGTTTGTCACCGAACTGGCGGTCGATTACCGCATGAAGTACAAGAAGGATGTGGTCATTGATCTGGTCGGCTATCGCCGTCACGGACACAACGAAGCCGAAGACCCGACCAGAACCCAGCCAGTGATGTACCGGCGCATCCATGACCTGCCGCGGGTGTCTGCCAGCTATGCGCGTCAGTTGATCTCCGAAGGCGTTATAGACGAGAGCGGCGTACAGAAGATGGCCTCCGAATACCGGGAAGCGCTTGCAAGCGGTCGCCATGTGGCACTCTCGCTGTCGAGCGAACCGGACGCAAGTCTGTTTGTCAACTGGCTGCCTTATGTGGGTGCCGCCTACGACGAGACGATTGATACCAGATTCGACGAAGCCAGGTTGCGCAAGCTGGCTTCCCGACTCGACCGCATGCCGGAAGGGTTCGAGCTGCACAAGCAGGTGCGCTCTGTGCTCGATGACCGGCTGCGCATGGCCGCGGGCGCTCGCCCGGTCAATTGGGGTTTCGCCGAGATCATGGCCTATGCTTCGCTCATTGACGAGGGAATCCCGGTGCGGCTCACCGGTCAGGATGTCGCGATAGGCACCTTTTCGCATCGTCATGCCCGCATCTACAATCAGCGCGACGGGGCTGCCTGTACCCCGCTGCAGGAACTGCGCAGCGATGTATCCTTCGACATCTACAATTCGCTGCTATCCGAGGAAGCAGTGCTGGCGTTCGAGTATGGCTATGCGGCCACCACCCCTACAAGCCTCACCATCTGGGAAGCCCAGTTCGGTGATTTTGCCAATGGTGCACAAGTGGTTATCGACCAGTTCATTTCCTCGGGGGAATTGAAGTGGGGCAGGTTGTGTGGTCTGGTGATGCTGTTGCCCCATGGCTATGACGGGGCCGGCCCGGAACACTCTTCGGCGCGCCTCGAGCGCTTCCTGCAACTCTGTGCCCAGGACAATATGGTGCTGGTTGTGCCATCAACACCGGCGCAGGTTTTTCACATGTTCAGGCGGCACATGAAGGTGCCGACACGGCGTCCGCTCGTGGTCATGTCGGCCAAGAACCTGCTCAGATACCGGGAGGCCGTGTCGTCAATTGATGAGCTCACGCAAGGGCATTTTTGTACTGTCTTGCCAGACCCGTACAAACTGAACCCGCAATCGGTTGAGCGCGTGATCATCTGTAGCGGCAAGGTGTTCTACGAATTATCGCATCGGCGACACGAGGTTGGACTCGAGGGGGTGGACATCATTCGCATAGAACAGTACTTTCCGTTTCCGCAAGTGGCCTTGAGCCGCGAGCTCGATACCTATCCATCCCTGAAGTCGATTGTCTGGTGTCAGGAAGAGCCGCGCAATCAGGGTGCCTGGTTCTCGAGCCGCCATCGCATCGAGCACGCGATTGCCGCAAGTCGTCATCAGGTAGCACTCACGTATGCCGGGCGGGAGGCTTCTGCGGCACCGGCTTGCGGCTATCTGTCGCGGCATATTGAAGAGCAGCGTACGCTGGTTGACAACGCTCTGGGGATTTCAGCATGAGTACCGAAATCAGGGTGCCACGGTTCCCGGAATCCATCTCCGAGGGGACGCTCGCGGCTTGGCACAAGCAGGTCGGCGACATGGTGCGTCAGGATGAACCGCTCGTCGATATAGAAACGGAAAAGATAACCCTTGAAGTGGTGGCACCCGCCGACGGGCGCGTCGAAGAAGTCTTCAAGAAGGTCGGGGCTACCATCAGTTCCGATGAGTTGATCGGCCTCCTGATCAAGGTTGAACACAAGGCACCGCCGACGCAGGAATCGCCGGTGCAGGAGTCACCGGCGCAGGAATCACCGGTGCAGGACGCTTCGGAGGCTGGCAAATCTGTGCCCCTGAGTCCTGCGGTACGCAAGCTCGCTGCCGAACTTGATATCGACCTCGATCAGGTGAGCGGCACGGGTCGCGACGGACGCATCCTGCGCGCTGATGTGCTGCGCATCGCCAGCGAATCCCGGACGGCAGAACCTGCCCCTGAACAGGAGGCTCAACCGCTTCAACCGCTTGCCACGCCCTTGACCGGCGAAGGCGAGGCACTGCCGGGAGCAGACCCTCACGGGCAGCGCCCCGAACGGCGCGTCCCCATGAGCCGACTGCGCGCCAGTATCGCCAAACGGCTTGTCGAGGCGCAGCACAACGCGGCCATGCTGACTACTTTCAACGAAGTTGACATGACTGAGGTCATCCGCCTGCGCGAGAAGTACCGGGATAGCTTCGCGGCAAGCCACGGCGGGGTGCGGCTCGGCTTCATGTCCTTCTTCGTGAGCGCGTCGGTCGAAGCGCTGAAACGCTTTCCTGCGGTCAACGCATCCATCGATGGCAGCGACATCCTGTATCACGGCTACTACGATATAGGTGTTGCCGTATCGACCGATGCCGGCCTTCTGGTGCCCATCATTCGTGATGCGGATGCCTTGAGCCTGGCGCGCATCGAAGAACAGATCATCGAGTATTCCGCGCGGGCGCGCGACAGCAAGCTGACGCTCGAAGAACTGAGCGGCGGCACCTTCACCATCTCCAATGGAGGGGTCTTTGGCTCGCTCCTGTCCACGCCCATCCTCAATCCGCCACAGACGGCGATTCTCGGTATGCACAAGATCCAGCAACGCGCCATGGTGGTGGGTGATCAGATTCTGGCGAAGCCCATGATGTATCTTGCACTCAGCTACGATCATCGCCTCATCGACGGTCGCGAGGCGGTGCACTTTCTGGTCACCATCAAGGATATGGTGGAAGACCCGGCGCGTCTCCTGCTCGAGATCTAGTCACATCATCAAGGCGTTACTCATTTCCCGCCAACACCTACCTGAAGAGGCTCTGCCATGCAATCCGAATACGACGTAATCGTTATTGGCGGTGGTCCAGCGGGCTATGCAGCTGCCATTCGCTGTGCACAGCTCGACATGAGCACCCTGTGTATAGACAAGCGTCTGGACGATAAGGAAAAACCCGCCTTTGGCGGCACTTGTCTGAATGTTGGCTGTATTCCTTCCAAGACGCTGCTCGACATTTCGCACAAATTCACTGAAGCCAGCGACAAGTTTGCCGATCTCGGAATCGATATTGGTACGCCGCAGATTGACCTTGCAAAGATGCACATGCAGAAAGACAAGGTGGTCACACGATTGGTGCGGGGTATCTCGACCCTGTTCAAGTCATCAGGGGTAACGTCACTTTCAGGTACTGCGACATTGCATGCAGGCCCGGAAGTCGAATACACAGCCCATGATGGGACAAGCCAGAGGTTCACTGCCCGCAGCGTCATATTGGCACCTGGCTCTGTACCTGTCGAGCTCGAAAGAATTCCTCTCGCCGCGGGCGCTATTGTTGACTCAACCGGAGCGCTCGCGTTTGATGATGTACCGAAACGCCTGGGCATCATAGGTGCGGGCATTATCGGTCTCGAGCTTGGCAGCGTCTGGGGGCGGCTCGGTTCTCGGGTATGCCTGCTCGAGGCGCTTGATGAATTCCTGCCCATGGTGGACAAGGAGATTGCAGCGGATGCCAGGAAGATATTCGCGCGTCAGGGTCTGGATATTCGGCTTGGAGCGCGCGTCTCTGATGCCAGGGTGACGCAGTCAGGTGTCAAACTCGGTTATTCGGATCCAGGCGGGCAGCATTCGGAAACATTTGATCGCGTCATTGTCGCGGTTGGTCGGCGGCCCTACACCGAAGACCTGTTGTCACCCAACTGCGGCGTGACGCTTGATGAGCGCGGCATGATTGCAGTCGATGATGTGTGCGCCACCGAAGTGCCACATGTGTTTGCAGTGGGCGATGCTGTGCGCGGGCCGATGCTGGCACACAAGGCATCTCACGAGGGCGTGATGGTGGCGGAGCGCATCGCAGGATTCAAGCCGAGCGTCAATTATGACTGCATCCCCGGTGTTATCTACACATATCCCGAAATTGCCTGGATTGGCCTCTCCGAAGCGGAAGCAAATGGACGCGGAATTGATACCCGGGTCGGTCGCTTCCCCTTTGCCGCCAATGGGCGCGCCCTGGCTTCCTCTGGCAGCCAAGGGCAGGTCAAGATCATCACCGATGCCGAGAGTGAGCGTATCTGTGGCCTGGCTGCCATCGGCCCATCCGCTTCCGAACTCATCAACGAGGCTGCCATTGCGATGGAGTTTGATGCGTCTCCCGAAGATCTGGGGCTCACCGTGTTTGCCCATCCGACCCTGTCGGAAGCCCTGCACGAAGCCGCACTGGATGCCTGTGGCTCGGCGATTCACATGCCGGGCACGAAAAAAGCATGAGCGCACAGGCACAGCTTTCCCTACTCACCAGATATGTGTATCAAGATGTTAACTAACCATGATGTCCCGCAGGATCTCTTCTGAACAATGAATCTGCACGAATATCAAGCCAAGGCGATATTCGCCGAATATGATTTGCCGGTTTCTGCCGGGCGCGTGGCGGATTCCGCCGAGCAGGCCGTGGCGGCGGCGCGCGAAATCCAGAGTATGACCGGGCGCGCTGCCTGGGTCGCCAAGGTGCAGGTGCATGCTGGCGGGCGCGGCAAGGCCGGTGGCGTACAGCTGGTGCACTCTCCGGATGATGTGCGCGCCTTTGCCGAGCGCTGGATTGGCCAGCGGCTGGTGACCTTGCAGACCGGTGAGGACGGTCAGCCGGTGGATCGGATATATCTCGAACCGGTCACGGACATCGAACGGGAACTGTATCTTGGCGCGGTGATCGATCGGTCGCGGCAACGCATCGTATTCATGGCCTCCAGCGAAGGCGGCGTAGAGATCGAGGCGGTGGCCGCGCGTTCACCGGAACGCATTCTCGAGGCGGTCATCGACCCGCTCGTTGGTGGACAGCCATGGCAGGGACGTGAACTGGCCTTCAGGCTGGGCCTTGCGGGCGGGCAGATTCGCGCCTTTGCACAGGTCTTCGTCAACTTGTCGCGGCTGTTTGCAGCCTGTGATTGTTCGCTGGTGGAAATCAACCCGCTGGTGATTACGCAGGACGGTCGGGTGCACTGCCTGGATGCCAAGATGGCAATTGATGACAACGCACTCTACCGCCAGCCTCGCCTCGCCGAAATGCGTGATGTTCGGCAGGAAGATGTACGCGAAGCTGAAGCCTCGCGCCATAATCTCAATTATGTTGCGCTTGAAGGCAGCATCGGCTGCATGGTCAATGGCGCAGGTCTGGCCATGGGCACCATGGATCTGGTCAAGCTGCACGGCGGTGAACCGGCAAACTTTCTTGACGTGGGCGGCGGTGCCACCCGCGAATCCGTGGCCGAAGCGTTCAAGATCATCTTGTCCGATACCTCGGTGCGTTCAGTGCTGATCAACATATTCGGCGGCATCGTCAGTTGCCAGGTGATTGCCGAAGGCATCATCGGTGCTGTTCGCGATGTCGGGGTGAACCTGCCGGTTGTGGTGCGCTTCGAGGGTAATAACGCCGAGCGAGGGCGGCGGGCGCTGGCAAAATCGGGGCTCAACATCATTGCTGCGGCGAGTTTGAGCGCAGCAGCACGAGAAGCGGTCGAAGCGACGAGGGCAACCCCATGAGCATTCTTGTCAATAGCGAGACGCGCGTACTGTGTCAGGGATTTACCGGTGCCCAGGCAAGCCTGCACAGCGAGCAATCCATCGCCTACGGCACCAGGCTCGTGGGCGGAGTGACACCCGGCAAGGGCGGCAGTACGCATCTCGGGCGACCGGTCTTCAACTCGGTGCGCGAAGCGCTTGAAGAAACGCCGGTGGATGCCAGCGTCATCTATGTGCCCGCTCCCTTTTGCAAGGATTCCATCCTTGAAGCAGCGGCCAACGGCATTCCGCTCATCATCTGCATCACCGAAGGCATCCCGACGCTTGACATGCTGTACGTCAAGGCCGCCATTGATGCCTGCGATTCACGCCTCATCGGCCCGAATTGTCCGGGTGTCATCACGCCGGGTGAGTGCAAGATCGGCATCATGCCGGGGGACATACACCTTCCGGGGCGCATCGGCATAGTGTCGCGTTCCGGCACCCTGACCTACGAGGCCGTCAAGCAGACCACGGATTCCGGCCATGGCCAGAGCACCTGTGTCGGCATCGGCGGGGATCCCATTGCCGGATCAAGCTTTATCGATATTCTCGGGCTCTTTGAATCCGATGCACAAACCGACGCGATTGTCATGGTCGGCGAAATTGGCGGCAGCGCCGAAGAAGAAGCCGCAGCCTGGATTGCCGAGCATGTCAGCAAGCCGGTGATCAGCTATATCGCGGGCGTGACTGCACCCGCTGGCAAGCGCATGGGGCACGCCGGTGCCATTGTCTCCGGCGGCAGTGGCTCTGCCGAGGACAAGTTCCGCGCTCTGGAAGCCGCAGGCATCACCACCGTGCGCAGCCTGACCGAGATTGGCGAGGCAATTCGCGAACGCATTGATTGAATGGCCCAATCCGCGACACACACGGAAATCTCGCGAAAACACCCCTGAGAGCGATATATCACATGTTATAAAGCCTTGACATTCTGTTTTTCCCTTGTGGTACATTACCCCCTGGCTCCAACAGATCACTTGATCTGCCTCGAAGATGACACCAGCGGAGATACGCAAGATCAGACTGTCCATGGGTCTTACTCAACAGGCTTTTGCGGCCAGCCTGAACGTGTCCTTTGTCACGCTGAATCGATGGGAAAACGGCAAATCCCGTCCTTCTTCGCTGGCACGCTCACAGCTTGATGCGCTTGCTGAGAAGAACTCGGAGCGCTCCGCTCCCGGATTGGATGGAGCTTCCGGGGTGAATGCCGGTACTCTGCCTGTGCCGCTCAGCTTCCTCGGTGATGCCAACAAGTTGCGGATTCTTGTCGAAGGTGAGCGCCTCTCCTACGGACATCAGTTCAACCCTGCATTCGCTACTGAAACCAGCCGAATAGACCCGCTACCCCATCAGCGTTTGGCAGTGTATGAGCGAATGCTGCCGCAACGAAGAAGGCTGAGGTTTCTGCTGGCGGATGACGCTGGTGCAGGCAAGACCATCATGACCGGCCTGTATGTGCGCGAATGTCTCACGCGCCGACATCTGCGACGGGTTTTAATTGTCGTTCCTGCCGGATTGGTGGGCAATTGGCAGCGAGAGTTACGCGACCTCTTTGGCCTTCATTTTCGGGTTGTGACAAGCCAGGGCGCGAAAAATGGCAATCCATTCGACGGTCAGCACAGCGACCTCAGTATCGTCAGCGTGGATAGCTTGCGGGGAGATATTCTCTTTGGATGTCTTGGCGACCCGCGTGTTGCTCCCTACGATCTGGCAGTATTCGATGAAGCGCACAAGCTGGCGGCATACCGCGAGGCAAATGGCAGGATTCGCGCGACTGATCGCTATCGACTGGCGGAGGCGATAGCGGGTGTTCCAAACATGTCTTCGAAGTGGAGATTGCACTGGGCAGCCCAACACTTGCTACTACTTACGGCAACACCCCACATGGGCAAATCATTTCCCTACTACTGCCTCTGGAGACTGCTGGAGCCGGAACTGTTAAGCACGGAATTGGCATTCTCCAGGCTGCCACCTGAATTTCACAGCAGCCATTTCATTCGACGGACAAAGGAAGAAATGCTTGACTTGAGAGGTCGCCCGCTATTTCCTCGACGCCTGTGCGACACCGTGAAGTTCAGGCTCAATCAGGGCCCAGTCAGCGAGCAAGCCCTCTACGACAACACAACGATATATATCCGGGAGCACTACAACCAGGCGAGGATTTTGAATCAGGAGGCCGCCCGCTTCGTCATGACCATCTTTCAGCGGCGATTGGCGAGCAGTACCTGGGCACTTCTGTGTTCGTTGCGCAATCGCTTGCAAAAGCTTGATCAGCTTATCGACGAAGTGCGTTCGGGGGCGCTTGCGGAGCAGGAACTCATTCTCCGCAGGCAGCAATACACTCAGGAGAAGCAAGGCGACAAGTTGGTAGATATGCTCGCTACCCGTACTGCCGAAGAAGAGTCGGTTATCAATGGGCGGGAAGAACATGAGGACATGGAGATACAGGCGCTTGGAGTTTTCATGGGGTCCAGCCTTGAAGAGCTTGAACTCGAGAGAAAGCAGGTGAGCAGGCTGGTCTCGCTCGCCGACGCTGTGCATGCCGATGGCAAGGAATCCAAATTCGCGCGCATGATTGCACTCTTGCAGGACCCGGATTATCGGGAACAGAAGGTCATCATCTACACCGAGCACAAGGACACCCTGGATTTTCTCATTCGGCGACTTGAAGGTATGGGTTATGCGGATCAGGTGGCGCATGTGCATGGCGGGCTCAACTTTCAGCAGCGTGATGAAGAGGTGGAGCGCTTCCGCAAGCCCCATGATGCGGGTTCGGGCGGTGCACAATTATTTGCGGCAACCGACGCTGCGGCCGAGGGCATAAACCTGCAGTTCTGTGGAATTCTCATCAACTACGATATTCCCTGGAATCCAGCGCGACTCGAGCAGCGCATGGGCCGCATTCACAGGTACGGTCAAAAGCGGGAGAGAGTCACCATCATCAATCTGGTGGCCGACGAAACACGGGAAGGCAGGGTCGTGGCGACGCTGCTTGACAAGCTGGAGGAAATTCGCACGGAACTCGGATCTGACAAGGTGTTTGATGTTATTGGTCGCATATTCGAGGGTGGCGACCTCTCGGAGTATGTCCGTCGAGCAAATACCTCTGATGAAGATGCTCACGAGCAGGCAAGCAGGCTGTCGAACGAGCTCACAGCCGGACGAGTGAGCAAATCCGTAGCGAACGAGGAGCCTGTGTACCCTGTGCACGGGGAAGGTGACAATATTCGAGCCAGTCTTCCCAGGCTTCAGGAGACACTTGCGGTCGAGGAAATGCGTCATCTCCTTCCGGGATACGTGTGGCGATACTTGAAGTGTGCTGCCCCCTTGATTGGGCTTGATCTTGTGGGTGACCCGGAAGGCGTTTTTTCGTTTCGACCTCGACGACCCGGCGCTCTCGATGCGTTGGCATCGGTTCTGGAACAGCATCCACGGTCTGTCCGGACTCGCTTTACGGTGCGCCAGCCGAGCGAACACGAGGCAGCTATATTCCTGCATCCCGGGGAGCCTGCATTTGCGGCTTTATCCGGGCTGGCTGCCAAAGTCTGCGAACCAGCAGGTCAGCAAGGAGCCATATATACAGATGCATCAGCTTCAGAACCCTATCTACTGCACATTGCGCGCGTGAGCGTAATACGTGCCACAGACCCCATGTTCCCGGAGTTTCGTCCGGAGCAAACAATCGAGCAACGGCTTGTTGGCATCAAACAGCAACTCAACGGACATTTTCAGGAGGCACCGGTCGAACAACTGATGTTGCTCGAGCCTGGCAGCAGAGCAGTGCCTGCGAGCCACGGGTTCCTGTCCAACAGTGAGCGGTGGCGCCAGGGTGCGCACGATTACATCGTCAATGAATTACTCGAAAGGCTTTGCGAATTGCATCGCGCAGAAGAGCAAAGCCAGTCAAGTGAGTCCGAGAGAGAATTGCAGCGGGCATTTGACTACAAAGAGGCCGAGCTGGCCGCCAACCGGAAGCAATTCAGCAAGAAAGCCAGAGATGGAAACGCCGAAGCCGCGGCCGAACTCGAGCAGGTGAAGGGACGGCAAAGGAGTCTCTGTGAACACCGGTCGGTTGCAATTCGAAGAAATCGCAGGGCCGTGGAGTTGATTGCTCGCGGAGAGACGGAGATTATCGCCACAGCGCTTGTGCAGCCCTCTCACAACGCAGAGGACGCAAGAAAACTCGATACAGAGATTGAACTGATTGCCATGAGGTTGGCCTGCGCCCATGAATCAATTCATGGTGCCGAGGTCAGGGATGTATCAACGCCTGCGAAGGCGCGTGGCGCTGGTCTGTCTGATCACCCCGGGTTCGATATCTTGTCGAAAAGGCCGGATGGAGTACGTAAAATCGAGGTAAAGGGTCGTGCTTCCAGAGGGGGAGTTGAATTGACTGAAAACGAATGGGCACAGGCTTGTAATCTCGGTAACGATTATTGGTTGTACGCGGCGTTCGACTGTGGAACGGCTCAACCGAGGCTGTACAGGGTGCAAAATCCGTTTCGCAGGCTGATTTCCCGGAGCGCGGAACGCGCCACGGTTGGGTATGGCGACATCGCACGGTCCGCGGAGGCCGCATGACCAGGCTCTTGCTCGAGACAGCTGGGCCCGCTACAGAAAAAGAAACGCCCCCTTGCGGGGGCGTCGGGCCGACAATACGATCGTCGGGGGGGTTAATGGGGCGAAGTGTGGGGCCAGTATCCGGAATTGTCAAGTTGTATCTGTCGCCTGATTTGCATTCGGTGGCGGCGTGAACAGGGTTCTGGTGTATGTGGATGGGTTCAACCTGTACTTCGGCCTCAAATCCGGAGGGTGGAAGAAATATTATTGGCTGGATCTCGTCAGGTTGTCTGGGCGATTACTGATAAAGGGCCAGCAGCTTGAAGGCACACATTATTTCACTTCAAGGCTGGGGGATGTCACAAATAGACCGTCACTGCATCGTCAGACTACCTTCCTGGAAGCTCTCGGCACACTTGAGGGCCTTACCATTCATTACGGCCATTATCTTGTAATCAATATTCAGCCACCTCTATCTCCTGCACAGGCCTGAATCCTGGAAATGAAGTCTCCCGAAGCTCGACAAAACACCTCGCCGGAGCTTGATGGCGAGCGCTTGATTGAAGTCGCGTTTCCGTTGCGGGAAACCTCCATCGACTCGGTGCACGAGAAGAATGTGCGCCATGGGCACCTGTCAACACTGCATGTCTGGCCTGCACGACGGCCTCTGGCCGCCTGCCGCGCCGCCCTTGTCACCGCCCTGCTGCCGGATCCAGGGAACTCCGGCGAGCGTACTGAAATACTCAAACGCCTCGCTGGGAAGGTCACCGAGGTGCACAAGAAAGAGCAATTGCCAAGTGGTGAAACTCGAGATGTCGTTTCACGTGAGACATCAGGAGGCATCCTGCATTGGGGGCGTGAATCAGGGCCCGACCTTGACTGGTTCCGCAAGAGGATCAAGGCTGCATATGGAGGCCGGGTGCCCAGAGTGCTCGACTCATTTGCAGGCGGTGGTGCGATTCCGCTCGAAGCCATGCGCCTCGGCTGCAAAGTCACCGCTTCGGATATCAACCCTGTCGCCTGGTTCGTCCTCAGGTGCACTCTGGAGTATCCCCAGAGACTTGCAGGACAGACTCGCGAGTTGCCGCAAGTTGCTCTGCAAGATGCCGAATTCATGGCGGAGTGGCGAAAGGTGCACGGCTTGCGGCCGCCGGGTCCCCGACGCGGTCAAACGCGCGAGCTGTTACCGGAATCGGAGCTGGAAAAAACACCCGTCGAGGCAAACCTTGCCTGGCATGTGCGCGCCTGGGGGCGATGGGTGCTCAAGCGAGCGCGCAGGGATTTGGCGCACTTTTATCCCACCTATGCCGAATATTGTTCGCTCAAACCCTACCGCCAGGTGCCACTCGATTCCGGAGACGCACTGAGGCTCGTGCCGACGAATGCTGCCGGGGAATCCGAAATTGACATATTGAATGCGGGGGTTGACCGCCAGCACCTTCAAAACCCCGCAAAACCGCGATGGGTTGCCAAACAGACCGTGGCATATCTCTGGGCGCGGACGCTTCGGTGCAAGGCGTGTCGAGCGGAACTGCCGCTCCTGAAAACATGCTGGCTCGCCAAAACTCGCAAGAAGCGCGTACTTCTGCACATGCGACCGCGCGAGGATGGCACCGGTGTGGATTTCGATATAGAAGCCAATCCGGAAGCCAGGGGGCGCAACGCCACAGAGCGGCCTACTCACGACAAGGATGTTGGCGCGGGTACCATGAGTAGAGCCGGTGCGACCTGCCCCTGCTGCGGTACCGTGATGACCATGGACGACATACGTCTGGAAGGGCAGGCCGACAGAAGAGGCGCGATGATGGTGGCCGTGGTGGTGGAGAGCCCGAATGGCAAGGAATACCGGCGACCGACGCAATTGGAAGTGGCCAGAGCAAGGGAGGCGGGAGAAAAGCTGGACAGCGTCTTTGCCAAAGTGCCGTTCGGTTTGCCCGATGAACCCACGCCGAAAGGAGGCGGAGGCGCAGCGAGGGCGTTTTCCGTCGATGCCCATGGTATCGACAAATGGCGCAAGCTCTTCCTGCCTCGGCAACTCCTGGCTCTGGGGATATTGGTGAAGGCAGTCCGCGCACTTGCTGATGAGCTCGGGCACCAGGGCTATAGCGGCGACTGGAAGGAAGCTGTCGTTGCCTACAATGCGATTGTGCTGGACAAGACGGCAGACTACGGTTCGTCAATTTGTACCTGGCACAACTCCGGAGAAAAAATGGGCCATACCTTCGCCCGCTTCGCACTGCCAATGGTGTGGGATACAGCCGAGCTCGCGGTCGCCAATAGCGTGGGCAGTTCCTGGACGGCCCAATTGCACTGGGTGGCTCGCTACATCGAGCACGCTCTGGCCGGTGCTGGTGCACACGAGGTAACCGTGGAGCAACGGTCCGCAATCGAACCTGTGCAAGAGCCAGCAGATATCATCATCACTGATCCACCCTACTACGATGCCATCCCCTACTCGGATTTGATGGACTTCTTCCATATCTGGTTGCGACGCACCCTGTCCGGGCTCTCGCCTGAATACGACGCAGCTTTTGCCCGGCATCTCTCGCCAAAATGGAATCAGGATGCCAATGACGGCGAACTCATAGACGATACCTCGCGCTTTGAAGGAGATGCAGAAGCCTCAAAGCGCAACTACGAACAGGGCATGGCGCGTACGTTCAAGGCCTGCCATGCGTCCTTGCAGCCACACGGACGGCTGGTCATTGTCTTTGCGCACAAGCATCCGGATGCGTGGGAAACGCTCGTTGGTGCCATTATGAAGGCTGGATTCGTTGTCACCGGAAGCTGGCCGATTCAGACGGAGATGGGCACCAGAATGAGGGCCTTCTCATCGGCTGCGCTTGCCTCGAGCGTCTGGTTGGTGTGCCGCAAGCGCGACCCGATGGCTCGGGCCGGGTGGGACGAACAGGTTTTGCAGAACATGCAGGAGAACATTGTCAAGCGCCTGCGCGACTTTTGGGATGCGGGTGTTCGCGGGCCAGACTTTGTGTGGGCAGCCACCGGGCCGGCGCTCGAAGCCTACAGCCGCTATCCGGCGGTAAAGAAGATAGCGCAAAGCGGTGCGCTCATGAGCGTAAACGAGTTTCTTGTCAATGTGCGGCGCATGGTGGTTGATTTTGTGGTCGGGCGCGTACTCTCCGGCGATGGTGGAGACGACCAGAAGGCTGCGCACACGCTTGATAACATCACGACCTACTACTTGCTGCATCGCAATACCTTTCAGCTGGTCGGTGCGCCTGCTGGCCCCTGTATTCTCTACATGATTTCCTGCGGATTGTCAGAGCGGGAGCTGTCGGGCACCCAAGGGTTGCTCGCAAGAGGCAGTGGCGTATTCAGGCTCAGAGCCTGGGCGAAGCGAAAGCACCCAAGCCTGGGGGAGGACAGCGCGGCACCGCTCATCGATCAATTGCATCGCACAATGCACCTGTGGAAATCCGGTGACCTCCGCAATGTGTATGACTACATTGACAGGCACGGACTTCATCGCAACCGGATGTTTGGACAGCTGGTGCAGGCGCTGATCGAACAGAGCCGGAACGAGGAACAAAACGACGAATGCGCCTTGCTGGAGCGCATTGCCAATCACCTGAAAGATATGGGAGTCAATCCACAGGGGAGGATGTTTTAGCAGGCTGTGAGTCAAGCGGGTTTGCTGAAACCCGACTTGTATCATGGGCGAAGGTGCCCGGAGGAATGGAAGCCACACACAGGAAGGAGGGCTCAATTCATGGCGACAGGAAAGAGCAAACCATGGCACGAAGCGGTGCGCCTTCGTGCCGACATACTGAGCGAAGAACTCTCGCTCAAGATGTTTGCGACGAATTTGTACGATGTCATGCTGGGCCGCAATCCGGGGCCCTACCACAGCCCGGACGAGTTCTTTTCGCTGACCTACCCGACGCATCGCTTGCGCGACCTTGCCCGCGATGTCACGAGGCGGCTTTCCGGCAAATCCGAAAAGGCGGTTCGCCAGTTGCATGTCACTTTCGGCGGTGGCAAGACGCATGCCCTCATTGCGCTTGTCCATCTGGTACGCAATCCGGAGTCCTTGCCGGACCTGCCCGCGGTCAATGAATTTCGCACCCACTGTGCGCTTGATGACGGTTTTCCGAGGGCACGGGTGGCGGCGGTGGTGTTTGATCACCTTGATGCCGAGAAAGGCATGGACGCAAAAGGGCCCGATGATTCGCTTCGCACACTGAAGATGCCCTGGAGCCAGATTGCCTGGCAACTGGCGGGAGAGGCTGGCTTGAAGATGTTGAAGGAAGACGGTGCGGAACGGCAGACCGCTCCGGCAACCAATGTGCTGGAGGATTTGCTTGAACTTGCGCTCCGGGAAGCACCTTCGGTGCTCATCCTCTTTGACGAGGTGTTGTGGTTCGTGCGCACCATGGTGGATGAGGATGCAAGTTGGGCTCATACCATGGCCAATTTTCTCCACAGCCTCACCCAGGCGGTCGCCAAGGTGCCGCGCTGCTGTCTGGTGGCATCCCTGCTTGCTTCTGAGACAGGCAAGATGGACGAAACCGGAAGGTTGATTGGCAGGACGATCTTTGATGAGTTTCACCGAGTTGCAGATGAAGGAATACAGCCGGTAGAGGGTCACGATGTGCCCGAAATATTGCGCCGGCGGTTGTTCGAGATACCCGGCCATGAGGACAGGGGCGGCTGGCAACAGCAGGTGGTCGCGGCAGTGAATGGAATCGAGCTTGTTGATGATGCCACTTCCCGTAACCGCACTGAAGAAGAGAAGCGGTATCTCGATTCGTATCCATTCCATCCGGACCTGATTGATGTCTTCTATGCCAAGTGGACGCAGCTTGATATGTTTCAGCAGACTCGCGGCATACTCAAGACGCTTGCAATTGCGCTTCGGGATGCGGCGTTGTGGGATTCTCGGCCGATCATTGGCGCGCAAGTGTTTCTTGCAGCGCCGAACTCGACGGGTTTGAGCGCAGCGCAACGTGACCTTGCGGATGTCGCGCAGCTGGAACAATATGATGGCCGCAAGCAGAATTGGCCAGCGATTCTCGAATCGGAACTCAAGCACGCCACGCGGGCTGAAGAAGAACTGCAAGGTCTTGCTGGCAGGGAAATTCAGCAGGCTGTCATCGCCACCTTCCTGCACTCTCAGCCGATCGGTCAGAGCGCAAGGTTGCGCGACATCAGGCTCTTGATTGGTGCGGATGGACCCGACAGCATTGAACTTGACAAGGGGCTGTCGCACTGGGCGGATACCTCGTGGTACCTCGACGACACATTCATTGATGATCGAGATGACGGGGTGCCGCGGCTGTGGCGGCTCGGCTCCAAACCCAACCTCAAGCAAATGCACTACGACGCGCGCAGCCAGGTAAACGCAACCAGTCTCAAAACCAGACTTGACGCAGAGATTCGCAAGCTACGCGAGCTCACAGAGGGGACTGTCGCTCGTAACGTCAGGGTACACAAATTGCCAGCGGCACCGTCGGATATAGCAGACGACGATCAGTTTCACTTCGCAGTCCTCGGCCCCGATGCGGCATCGGATGTTGGCAAACCGAGCCCCATGGCCAGAAGGTATCTCGATGAAACAACAACCCCTGACAAGCCTCGCGCAAGAAACCGCAATGCTGTAGTGCTTGCCGTCCCGTCCAGAGTGGGCATCGAAACAGCCAGGGACAGGGTCCGCGATCTGCTGGCATGGGAGAAAGTGCGTGACGCGCTGAAAGCAAAAGAGGACCTGGATAGGGAAACGACCGATCGCATCAATAACAACATACGGTCTGCAAGCAATACCCTGGCCTCGGATCTCGTTCTCGCCTGGTGCGTTGCCGTTACGGTGGACGAATCCAACAGGGTCGCCGCCTATCAGGTAGCATCGGGAAGCGCCCCATTGTTTTCGAGGATTCTTGCCAACAAGCAGTTACGAATTCATGATGCAGCCATAAATGCCGATGCCCTCTTGCCGGGCGGCCCCTACGGTCTGTGGGCAGAAAATGACAAGACGCGACTTGTCAAGGATCTGGTAGGTGCTTTCGGTGCCACGGCAAGGCTTCCCAAAATGCTCAGCCTCGAGGCGATTCAGGACACCCTGGTACAAGGTTGCGAAGCAGGGGACTTTGTGCTGCGGTTAACGCGGAGTGACAGGTCGCAGCGAACCTTCTGGCGTTCGAGGCCGGATGATGTGGCTTTGGCCGAACCGACTCTGGAGGTGGTGCTGTGTGAAGCGGCTGTGCTCACCGAAATTGATCACACTTTGCTGGCTCCCGAAGAACTGCCGAAACTTTGGAATCAGGGAGAGTTGGCGTTTGCTGATCTGATCGACTACTTCTCGGGTGCCAAGTCGGTGTTGGTGGATAAAGGCGGGTTCGAGGAGCCTGCACCTGTTCCGAAAGCATGTGAAGCCGCCATCAAAACTGCCGTGTCCAGAGCCGTACAAGAGGGAATCCTCTGGATGGTAAACGGTGCAATGAGCGCCTTCAAGGAGGATGCGCCGGAAGGATTCATCAACAATGATGCCAGGCTCTATCCCCCTCCTGCGCCGATCGATCCTGGCGACATCCTTCCCGTGAATCTGCCAAATGCGTGGAGTGACGGGCAGACGAACGCCCATCTCATCCATGCGGCTCTGTCTTCAAAGGCGGGCAAGACTCTGCCATGGCAACCGGTGCGCGATGCCCTGAATACTGCCTTCGGGTTGAGAATCATCGAGCTGCTCCCGGAGTCCGCTGCGTGGCCATGTGACGTGACGGGCTGGAAGGAAGTG
The DNA here is from genome assembly GCA_965199815.1 of Pseudomonadales bacterium. Taxonomy (GTDB): domain Bacteria; phylum Pseudomonadota; class Gammaproteobacteria; order Pseudomonadales; family Azotimanducaceae; genus Azotimanducus. The sequence goes on along the minus strand of CBDATE010000024.1, from coordinate 340,849 downwards.
AAGATCAGGCAGGCGGAACACGATGCCGTTGATGTGGATGCGGCTCCCGAGATACAGCCCGCAGAGCTCGAGGCACATGAAATTCAGGACCTGGCTGACGAGATTGGTGAGCTCAAGAGGGTTACCGCAGGACACATGCTTCATTTCAAGGTTCAGGTTCAGGTCGAAGGAGTTGATAAAGTGCGGGAAGAAGTTGATGCTATTCTTGCAAAGATAAAACCCGGATGGCGCGTGGGTTGATTCCCCTGAACCGCCGAAAACCTGCATTGTGATTCTGAAGAATTGCCATCAATCCAGATCAGGAACTACCGATTCCAGAAACGCGGTGAAGGGCAGCGCCAGGCCGAGATGCCCGAAACTTTGTTGGTGCTCTCCCCGATACACCAGATATCGCTCGACCCTGCGCCTTGCGACCTGCTCGAATCGTACCAGCCCCCTGAACATCTTGTCATAGGCATTGACAGAAGATTTGAACTCCACCACGAGGCATTTCGTAGCGGTTTCGATGATGAGATCGACCTCCACTCCCATGGCATCGCGATAGCTGCTCAGTCTCCAGCCTTTCGCATGCAGCCGGTTGTAATAGATAATCTGGAGAATCATCCACTGCTCAAACAGGTTGCCGAGTTCTTCCCGGCCGAGATGTGCAGGGCTCAACCTGCCGAGCAGCGCGTTACGAACCCCCGGATCGAAGAAGATGAACTTGTCCTTCTGTCTCGCCCGTCGCTCCTTGCTGACGGCTCGATAGCTCGGCAGCATTTCCACCAGAAGCGTATCGGAGAGAATTTCCATGTAGCGCTTGATCGTGTCCTTGGTATGTTCTGATCAAGTCCATCCGTGGACTTGATCAGATTCGCAAATCAGCACATTTTTGCAGGACAGCAAAAATGCACGGCGCAGCCGCCCGAAGGGGCGGGCACATGGATGTGCCCGCTGCAATGCGATTCTGATTTGCTCGCAGATTCAATGCCTTACGGCACTGAATCTGGCGGCACATCCGTGTGCCGCACGGGAAACTCTGTTATTCAGAGTTTCCCTTGAGGAGACCGGCATCCTTGAGGTGCTGTCTGAAGGTTTCCTCGTCGGCAAGGTTTATGGTGAGATCAGGTGCCAGTTGGCGGCACAGGGTGCTCTTGCCGACCTGTCTTGGCCCGAGCATCAACACGCTCTTGGGATGAGCTTGCAGTCGCGAATGAAGAATTCTACGGATCATGTGCGTCATATTCAGCGAATATGACGCACGAGGCAAGCGTTTTTCAGTATTTGTGCCTGATAATCTCTGACCGAGACCGGCGAGGCGCTGCACCGCGCTCGGTCGCCATCGACATGCAGGCTTGACCTTCGCCGCATTCGCCTCCATATACATAGCTTGTTTGTCACTTCCGGGAGTCACACGAGTCAAGATGTCGAATACCAGCCAAGGCAGCGTCCGGCAGGAAGAATTTCAGGCCGAAGCGCGCCAACTCCTGCATCTCGTTATACATTCTCTCTACAGCAACCGCGACATAGTCCTGCGCGAGCTCATTTCCAACGCCAGCGATGCCATTGACAAGCTGCGCTTCGAAAGCATCGCCACACCCGCTCTCAATGCCGACAATGGCCAGTTCGAGATTCGTGTGGAGGCGCAAGCGGCCAGCGGAGACGAGCCTGCCAGGATCATCGTGTCCGACAATGGCATCGGCATGTCGGCTGATGAGACGGCGCAGAATCTTGGTGTCATCGCCAAGTCCGGCACCAGTGAGTTCCTGCAGGCCCTGAGTGGCGACGAGAAGAAGGATTCCGCGCTCATCGGTCAATTCGGTGTCGGCTTCTACAGCAGCTTCATCATCGCCGATGAGGTGCGTGTGCTGACCAGGCGTGCCGGGACATCGGCAGATGCGGCCACGCTCTGGCAGTCGCGTGGAGAAGGCGGCTACAGCCTTGCGCCTGCCACGCGCGAGACGGTCGGCACCAGCGTCATTCTGGATCTGAAGAAGGATGCCGAGGACTATGCGACAGATTTCAAGCTGCGCGACCTGATCAAGCGCTATTCCGATCACATCACGGTACCGGTGCTCATGCCGCAACTCGTGGCACCCGGTACGGCGGCAGAAGAATCGAGCGAAACGAAAAGCGTGGACGGGGCAGCACCCGACAGTGCCGAAGAGGGCAGGGTATGGGAGCAGGTGAATGCCGCCAAGGCGCTCTGGACACGGCCTCGGCGCGAGGTCAGCGACGAGGAGCACAAGGCGTTCTACAAGCACGTGTTCCACGATTTCATGGAGCCCCTGTGCTGGAGCCACAACCGCGTGGAAGGGCGGCTCGAGTACACCAGCCTGCTGTACGTGCCGCAACAGGCACCCATCGACCTCTACCTGCGCGAGAGCGACCGCGGTGTGCGTCTGTATGTACAGCGCGTCTTCATCATGGACGATGCCAGGCAGTTCCTGCCGCTGTATCTCAGGTTCGTGCGTGGCATTCTGGATTGCAACGACCTGCCGCTGAATGTCTCGCGAGAGATGCTGCAGGACGACCCGCGCGTGGATTCCATCCGCAAGGCGCTGTCGAAGCGCGTGTTGTCGCGGCTCGAGAGCCTTGCCAGGGAGGCCCCCGAGGATTACGAGAAGGTGTGGCGAAACTTTGGGCGCTTGCTCAAGGAAGGCGCTGCCGAAGATGCCGACAATCGTACGCAGCTCCTGAACCTGCTGCGCTTTGCATCTACATCGCACAGTGAAGCGGACGCGCTCGTATCCTTGCAATCCTATGTCGAGCGGATGAAGGCCGGGCAGAAGGACATCTACTGGGTGTCAGCCGAGAGCGTGGAGATGGCGCGTTCGAGTCCACATCTCGAAGTGCTGCGCAAGCGAGGCTTCGAGGTGCTGCTGCTGAGCGGGGCCAATGACGAGTGGTTGATGGCACATCTCAGCGAATTCGACGGCAAGCCCTTCAAGGATGCCGCGCGTGGCGGACTCGAGTTGCCCGAAGAGGCCGAACCGGATGCGTCAGCGGATGCACAGACGCAAGCACCCGAGGATGACCGGGAAGCGGCCGATCAATCCCTGCTCGAGCGCCTCGAGACGGCGCTCGGGGAACAGGTGAGCGAAGTTGTCGCCTCCAGGCGCCTGCTGGACTCCGCCGCCTGTCTGGTGCTGGAAGATCATGACTATGGCATGCAGTTGAGAAGATATCTCGAGGCAACCGGCAACAAGATGCCAGAACAGCATCCGAAGCTCGAAGTCAATCTCAGGCACCCGCTCATGCTGCGCCTGCACGCCATGGAAGATCAGTCGGAGTTTCAGGACCTGGCGATGATCACCTTCGAGCATGCCTGCCTTGCGAGCGGTGCACCGCTTGCAAATCCGGCAGACCATGTACAACGGGTAACGCGCGTACTGGCCGCCTGACGGGACAGACGACCAGGGCGGTCCTTGCGGAGTGGCGACAGCCCTCGCTTTGTGTATGCTGCACATGTAACAAACGCCATGCAGTGAAGTTGCAAGCATCCCACATGTCCACAGGCAGCGGTCAGTTTCCCAAGGTGTCGATTGTCGGCGGCGGCGCCTTTGGCACCGTGGTCGCGAATATCCTCGCGCACAATGGATACGCAGCCCGCATGTGGGTGCGCGAGTCCGAACAGGCGCGGGCACTCATGCGCGACCGCGAGAACAGGCGCTATCTCCCCGGCTACAGGTTGCATGATCTGGTCAGCGCGAGCGATCAACTTGACGAGGTCGTCTCCGGCAGCAAGCAGGTCATCCTGACGGTGCCCAGCCGCTCGTTTCGCGCAGTCGTGCGTGAACTGGCTCGGCATCTCGTGCCCGGTCAGGGGCTGGTGAGCGCCACCAAGGGCGTTCAAGCCGAGGGGTTTCTGCTCATGAGCCAGGTGCTTGCAGAGGAGTGCCCCGCACACCCGGTCGGCGTACTGAGCGGCCCCAACATCGCCGAGGAAATTGCCCGCGGGCAATTTGCCGGCACGGTGGTGGCCAGCCGAGACGAGCGGCTGCGTACGGATATGCAGCGCATACTGTCGAGCGCGAGCTTTCGCGCCTATTCGAGTGAGGACATCTATGGAGTAGAACTTGCCGGTGCGCTCAAGAACATCTACGCCATCGCCTGCGGCGTGGCGACAACCCTGGGCGTTGGTCACAACGCGGTGGCTCTGCTCATCACGCGCAGCCTCGCCGAGATGGGTCGTCTGGCAGTGAATCTCGATGCCAACCCATACACATTGCTGGGTCTTGCCGGGGTCGGAGACCTGATGGCGACCTGCATGTCGCCCCTGAGCCGCAACTTTCGGTTTGGCAAGGCCATTGCCGAAGGCAAGACCGCCGATGAGGCCATGGAATCTCTCGGCAAACTTGTCGAAGGCGTGTACACCCTGGAAGCTGTAGAAATAAAACGCGTCAAATCAGATATTTATATGCCTATAGTTGCGGCCCTGTACAGGATCATCAAGCGCGGCGAGGATATAGGCGTGGTGGTTTCTGAGCTCATGGGAAGCGGCCTTCGCGCCGATGTCGAGTTTGCGGCTCGCGATGCTCCTGCATGAACCCCTTGCGATGAAGACCCCGCGCAGCAGGATGCACATGCATCACTCGAACGTTACCCGTGCCAGCCTGCTCGGCCTGCTCACGCTGGCGTTGACCGCCCTGTTGCCGACAGCAAACCGAGCTGCAAATGCCGCTCCTGTCCCGTCCGATTTCGTGTTCCCGGATGCGTTCGAAGTCCGCTCACTGGAAGTGAGCGAATGGGAGACCTACGAGTTCGTTCTCAGCCCGGTGGAAAGCGCCGCCCGGGAACTGCAGATTGACGACTCCCGGCGTTTGCGGGCGCGCTACCATCGCGTCACCTGGGAGATACCGAGAAGCGCCACCTTTGCCGAAGTGCGCAACTTCCTGACAGAGCGCCTTGCTGCGCGCGGGTTCTCGGCGCTGTTCGAATGCGAGGGCAGGGACTGCGGACGCAGCAACCTGTGGGCCAACAATATCTGGCAACTTGCGCTGCTGCACGGCCCGAATCGGTCACAGTTCTATCTCGCCACGCAGAACGCGGACACCAGGCGCCTCGCGGCGCTGTATCTCGTGCAGCGCGGCAATCGGCGCATCTACGCAAATCTGGACGTGATCGAACCCATGAACATGCCCGAATTCGAAACTGCGGCTGGTCTCGCACGCGAGTTGCGCGAATCGGGTCGCATTCGTCTGGCTGGCGCGATTCCCTCTTCGTCCTGGCTGCGAGGCTTGACCACCGGCATGAGCGAGGCTGCTCGCCAGGATCTGGTACCGGTCGCGACGCAGTTGGCGCTGTTTCCTGATGAAACGATCTATCTTGTGTGCCATCTCTATGGCACGGGTTCGACAGAAGAATTGCTGGACGCTTCACGCCGCTGGGCGACATTACTGGCCGAAGCCTTGCAGGCAGAGGGGGCCGCGAAACTCTTGCCTTTCGGTGTCGGCCCGCTCGCACCTCTGCCGGGCGAGCCTGCCCAGAGCCGAATCGAGTTGGTGTTACCGTGAATCCCGGTTCTCGTTGCTACAGCAGTGCGAAAATCATCTGAATATCCATCGATCAGACTTGTGGGGAGAGCATCCATGAATCAAATCCGCGCTTCAACGGTCATTACCCTGGCTGTGGTCGCCCTGTGTTTCCGGCTTATGCCCTACGCCTTGTATGCACTCGGTATTCCCATCGACCCGGCGAGCGCGAGTTATCCCTGGAACTTTTCACCGATTCTTCCGCTTGCCGTGTTCGGTGCGGCCTGCTACGCAAGCCGTGGCATTGCCTGCCTCGTCCCCCTGGGTATCTATCTCGCCAGCGATCTGGGCATCTGGCTCATCACCGGACGCATTGATTGGGCGTTTCATTCCGCACAGCCCGGCCTCTACCTGGCGGTCGTGCTGGTCGTGGCTTCCGGCCTCTGGCTGCGCACAGGGCGTACCTGGCTCAAGGTCGCCGCGACTGGATTCGGCGCAGGGTGCGTGTTCTTCGCGGTATCCAACCTTGGCGTGTGGCTGGCCGGGGATGGCGTTCGTTACCCGCACACGCTCGCTGGACTGATCGATTGCTATGTGCAGGCGATTCCCTTCTTCCGCAACAGCCTCGTCAGCATGGCGGTGTTCCTGCCGCTACTCTTCAGCCGCGTGACGGTACGTCGTCCGACCATGCTGCCTTCCGGTCAGGAATCAGCGATTGCACGTGCCGGATGATCGCCTCCGCTCCTCGGCCGCGAGCCTTGCATCGGCTACACGAAACTGGCAATGACGTAGCCGATCAACAATATGCTGATCCAGAGCGACATGACGGCGATGGGTTGTGAGCGGGAGATCAGTTCGCGGGGCGAGCCGGGTTTTGCGCCGGTTGTCAGGGACATGTCTCGGTTCAGGTGCATAACCCCGGTTTTCAGCCGCTCGGCGAGAATCAGCGATGCAGTACCGATACGATGTGCCCGACTGGCCAGCCAGGTGCCGGTACGCGGCATGAGAACGCGCCAGAGCCAATCCGTATCCAGGCTGATGGTGAGCGTCCGGCGCATCATGGGGAGCAGGATGAAGAACGCCAATCCGGAGAACAGCAGGAGTTGCAGGTAGAACAACACCTTGCCGCCTGCATAGGCATCGTACTCCAGCGCGTATGGCAGCCAAGGGTAGAAATGCTCCGGGAATATGCCAATCACGATGCACAAGGCCGCGAACAGGAACATGGCAAGCGCCATATTCCAGGGTGCCTCCCTGGGGCGCATACCGGAGTCGCGTTGGAAGAACACGAACCAGGGAAACTTGATGCCGGCGTGCAAGAAGACACCGGCTGAAGCTGCCATCAGCAGAAAGTACACGACGGCCAGTTCCGCTTGCACCGCGGCTTCGGATATCAGCGTTTTGGTGACGAAGCCGGAAGTCAGGGGGAAGCCCGATATGGCGAGAGCACCGATGATGCAGCACAGGGTAGTGTAGGGCATGGTGCGGAACAACCCGCCGAGGTCGCTGCATCTGGTCTTGCCCGTCCTGTACATCACAACCCCGGCACTCATGAAGAGCAGCGCCTTGTAGATGATGTGGGCAAAGGCATGCGCCGCCGCACCGTTGAGCGCGATTTCGCTGCCAATACCCACGCCGCACACCATGAACCCGACCTGATTGACCACCGAGTAGGCAAGAATTCGCCGCGCGTCGTTTTCCAGCAAGGCGTACATGATGCCGTACAGGATCATGTACAGACCTGTCCAGATCAGCACCTGTTCACCGGGAAACAGGAGAATCAACGCCAGCACCGCCGTCTTGGTGGTGAATGCGGACAGAAACACCGAACCCGTGGGGCTCGATTCGGGGTAGGCATCCGCCAGCCAGGCAGATATCGGCGGTGCCGCGGCGTTTATCAGGACCCCGATCAGGATCATCCAGGTGTCAAAGTTGTTCGCCAGCATGGGCTGCACATCGATAGACCCTGTGTGTACCGCCACGCCCCCGATGCCAATTTTCAGGATCACCCCGCCCAGAAGGTGGATGATGGCGTAGCGTATGCCTGCGGCGCGCGCGGCCGGAGTGCCGCCACACCAGATAATGACCGTGGAAAAGAGCGCCATAAGCTCCCAGAACAGAAACAGCGTGATCAGATCGCCGGCAAAACACACGCCCACCGCACCCGCGGCGTACGCCTGTGCCGAAGCGAGTTCACGCCAGCTGGCCTGGCGGAAGGCATACAGCGTACTGACAAATGCCGTGAGGGCGAACACTGTGGCAAACAGTCGCCGCAGCGGGCTGCCCTCAACGGGTTCGAGCTCGTAGTACTGCAGGAAGCCGATGGTTGCGGCAACGCCATCGGACACCTGCCATATGGCCCACAAGGTCGCCAGAGGCGCGGCGAACAACACACATGTGCGCAAGTGCCCTCTCAGGAGCGCACTCAGGAGCGCACCGGCAACCAGAAACAGCGCCGGAGGAAAGAGCTCACTCATCACGCTCGTCCTCCACGGAAGAGTCCTGCACGTAATAATCCTGCGACCGCTTGAGCAAGTACCCGATCGCTTTTGTGGCCAGCACCATCACCAGGCAGGACAGAAAGCCGAAGACTGCGCCAAAACCGGGCCAGCCGTCGAGCACAAAGTACCCCTTGATCGGCACCAGCCACTCCAACAGGACGATGACCGCCAGCAGCGCAGTGGATACGTGCCAGATACGCCGAATCGTCGTGGCCCTGGTCAGCCAGTGATCAGCTCGCTGCTCGCTCACTCCGCCCCCCGTCCCGCCACCGAGACCAGCTGTTCCTCGAGTTGCAGAACCGGCTCGTTGAAGAAGAAGAACACAATGGCGAGCGCGGCTGTCGCAGTTGTAGCGATTACCACCGCCAGCGGAGCCTCGCCGTGCTCCACCACCTCATCCGCCCGCTCGCGGGCGAACCACGCCAGATAGATGATGGGCAGAAAATAGGCCGCATTCAGGGCCGTGCTGAGCACGATAGCCGCTATCGCGAGGTAACTTTCGGCCTGAAAGGCCCCTGCCAGAATGAACCATTTGGACACAAACCCTGCGGTGGGTGGTACCCCGATCATGCTCAAGGCACCTATGGTGAATGCGGCCATCGTCCAGGGCATGCGATGTCCGATTCCGCGCAGTTGCGGGATATCCGTCTTTTTGGAGGCCACATAGATGGCACCGGCAGCGAAGAACAGGGTGATCTTCCCGAACGCATGAGCAACGATGTGCACAGCCGCACCAATCTCGGAGAGCGGCTTCAGAATGGCTGCCGCCAGCAGCACACAGGACAGCTGCCCGATCGTGGAATAGGCGAGCAGCCGCTTCAGGTTGCGCTGGCGCAACGCGACCACGCTGGCGGCAACAACAGTGAAGGCAGCAGCAGCGGGCAGCCAGGCTGTGCTCGGCTCCGTCAGCAGGGTTTCCACTCCGAAGACGAAGAGGATCAGCTTGGTGATCAGAAACACGCCCGTCTTCACCACCGCGACCGCATGCAGGAGCGCGCTCACCGGTGTCGGGGCCACCATCGCCGCAGGAAGCCAGCGATGTACCGGCATGACGGCCGCCTTGCCCGCACCGAACACGAACAGCCCGAGCAGCACGCCAAGTGCCGGACCCTGCACCTTGCCGTCGAGGATTCCGCCGAGTCTGAAGTCGCCGGTGCCGGCCGCCACGTAGGTCCAGATGATTGCCGGTAACAATAACCCGATAGATGTCGTCAGCAGGATGCCCAGATACACCCGTGCCGAGCGCACCGTGTCAGCATCCCCCTTGTGCGCCACCAGCGGGTAGGTGGACAACGTGAGAATTTCATAAAAGACAAACAGCGTGAGCAGGTTGGCGGAGAAGGCGACCCCCATGGTGGCCGCCAGGGCAATGGCGAAACAGATATAGAAGCGCGTCTGATGCTGCTCCCGATTGCCGCGCATATAGCCGATTGAGTAGATGGAGTTGATCAGCCACAAGCCGGAAGCGAGGGCGGCGAAGAGCATCCCCAGCGGCTCCACCCTGAAGGCAATGTCGATGCCGGGCAGAATCTCGAAGAGACTGACGGCAGGCCGCTCGCCGGCCAGCAATTCGGGGAGCAGGCTCCAGACCACCGTGATGAGGCCGATGGCAGTGGCGAGCGTCACGGTCTCGCGCAGGTTGTGGTGGATGCGCCCGGCCAGGCCGATGCCGAGCGCACCGAGGAGCGGCAGTACCAGCGCGAGCAGGATGCCGGTTTCAGGCGTCATGGCACCAGACCTGACAGGCTCTGCGCAGCTGATGCCGCAAGCGAGACGGGCAGGCTCGTCGCCAATCCGAAGTACAGGTTGGCGGCGGCGGCCAGGCAGGTTGCCGCAAGCAGGGGTATCGGGGCCTCGCTCGCTGCAGCCGCGCCATCACCGGTCGCAAGACAGGTGGTCTCCACAACGCGCCATACATATACCACCGCCATGAGGGAGCCGAGCACGATAACCGCGACCAGTGCGAATCCCGGCGCACCTGCATCAAGCGCTGCCGTGATGAGGTACCACTTGCTGATGAATCCTGCAGTGCCCGGGACACCTATGAGACTCAGGGCTGCGACGACAAAGGCGGCCATTGTCCACGGCATGGCCCTGGCGGCACCTGCCAGATCGGACAGCTGCATGGAGGCGACGCGCAGCGCCAGGCAGGCCACAGCCAGGAACAGACTACCCTTGGCGAGCGCGTGGTTGAATATATGCAAAACGCCGGCAGTGATGCCGGTTTCGCTGACGAGGCTGGCAGCGAGCATGATGTAGCCAATCTGGGCGATGGAAGAGTAGGCCAGAAGTCGCTTCAGGTGCTGCTCCCGCACTGCCAGAATCGAGCCGGCGACTATGGCCAGTGCTGCGAGTGGCATGAGGAACCAGGAAAATTGCAGCGTGTGCTCGGCCAGATTGGGCTGAAAAATAACGAAGTCGAAGCGCAACAGAACGTATAGCGACACCTTGGTTGCACAGGCGGCAAGGAACGCCGTGACGATATGGGGGGCGTGGGTGTAGGCATTCGGGAGCCAGGCATGCAGCGGAAAGACCGCCGCCTTCAGTGCCAACCCCACAGTAATGAATCCGGCAGCGACCAGAACCGGTGTCCGGTCGGCTACGGCTGCGATGCGCACGGCCATGTCGCCCAGATTGAGGGTGCCGGTCATCATGTAGATCAGTCCGATGCCGATCAGATAGAAGGTTGCGCCAATTGTGCCCATGACCAGATACCTGAACACCGCCGGAAGCGCGCGCCGGTCAGGGCCGCCGGCGATCAGCACATAGCTTGCCAGCGAGGATATCTCCATGAACACGAAGATGTTGAACGCATCCGCGGAGATGACGATGCCCGCGAGGCCCGCCAGTGCCAGCAACCAGGCAGCAAAGAACATCGGCTGGCGATGCGCTTCGATCTGGCTGGTAATGCTCTGTTGTCCGCCGATCAGGCTCAGGGTGGATGCTCCCGTGATAATCAGCAGGAGAATCGCGCTGAAGCTGTCAACGCCAAGTTCGATGCCATAGGGCGCAGGCCAGGAGCCCATCGAGTACTGCAGGGAATCGCCACCGTGCACCTGCATCGTCAGCGCACAGGCGTTCAGGAACACACAGATGCTGGTCGCTGTCGCTGCCGCCCAGGCGAATCCGTGCGGGCGCAGCAGCATGACCAGAGGCACGGCCAGAAACGGGATTGCAACCTGCAACGCAGGCAATTGCTCCAGGATGTTCATGCGTCATCCGCTTTCAGAATCTCGCGCTCCTCCACCGTCCCGTAGGTTTCCTTGATGCGCACAACGATCGACAGGGCGAGCGCTGTTGTGGAGACACTGACCACAATCGCGGTGAGGATCAGCACCTGGGGCAAGGGGTTGGAATAGAGCTGGTGCGGGCTATCGGGCTGCATGATCGGGGCCGTCCCTCCGGTTACCTTGTTCATGGTGATGTACATGAGGAACACCGCAGACTGAAGGATCGACAGCCCCAGAAGCTTCTTGATCAGGTTATCCCGCGACATGATCGCGTAGAAGCCGATCATCAGCAGCACGGCAAAAACCCAGTAGTTGTAGTAGCCAAGAATGTCCATATCAGGACATCAGTCGCGCGCCGCGAACGCATGGAAAATGGACAGCAGGGCACCGCACACGGTGATGCCCACGCCGACTTCAATGGCCAGAATGCCAATCTGCTGGCCAGTAACCGGGTTGCTGTGCAGCACCGAGTAATCGAGGAAGTTGCCGCCGAGGAGCATGCCGAGGACACCGACGAAAGTGTAGAGCAGGGCACCTCCGGCAACCATCGCCAGCATGGCCTTGGACGGAATCGTCCGCAGAGCGGCCGACTCACCCTCGAGCAGGGCATGGAGGATCAGGCCGGTGGCGATGATTGCACCGGCCTGAAAGCCGCCTCCGGGACCGTATTCGCCGTGAAACTGCACATAGAGACCAAACAGGATAATGAACGGGAATAGCAGGCGGCCGACCACCTGTGGCACCAGATGGTGGCGCAAGCCCTGTTCCTGATCGCTCCGCAGCCTGTGCGAGGGCGGTGCCGCACCGAGAATGAACTGTACTCCCACGCAGGCTGCCAGTACCACAAATACCTCGCCCAGAGTGTCGTAGCCGCGAAAGCTGCCCAGCACCGCGGTGACCATGTTCGGAATATCGATGAGCACCGGCGTGTTCTCCAGATACCAGGGCGCGACCTGTTGATGCACCGGTGCGTCGGGGTCGCCAGGCAGAGGCTGATCGAAGCTGGCGTAGATCAGCATGAGCAGCGTGATCGTGACTGTCCCGATAGCGAGGGAAGTTCCTGCCCGTGTGGCTCGCTCATGATCCGCCGTCAACGCCAGCGCGCTGAGGAACACGACTGTCGTCACCCCGGCACCTACCGCGGCCTCGGTGAGCGCCACGTCAGCGGCATCGAGAACGAAGAAATTGGCAGCCATCAGCAGGCTGAAGATAGCCATCAACATCACCGCGACGAACAGGTTTCGGGTGTGTACGATCGCTACGGCGGTAAGCACTGCCAGCGTCAGCAGAAACAGGGCGAAGACGATAACCACGCAGCGGATACCCTCGAATTGCTCGCGTCTTCAGTCTGCTTGCGTCGTGTGCGGCCGCAGCCCCGACATGAAAGCGGCATTGGCCAATGCGTAGTTGGCGGTGGGGCCGGTGAGCAGCAGGAAGAACAGAATCGCTGCGAGCTTGATTGTTGCCAGCGACAGGCCCGCTTGCAGCATGACACCGACGAGGATCAGTATGGAGCCCATGGAGTCGGTGAGGCTGGCCGCATGCATGCGCGTGTACAGGTCGGGCAGGCGCAAGGCACCGATTCCGCCCACCAGCACGAAGAACGCTCCGGCGAACAGCAGCAGCCAACTCGAGGCATCAGTAACGATTGACATCTTCGATTTCCCTGGTGACGGGTTGTGTGGGCGGCTTCTGAAAGAATTCCAGCACGGCGAGTACGCCGACGAAGTTGATGAGCGCGTAGGCGAGCGCCAGATCGAGAAAGTCGGGACGGCCGTACAGGAACGCCACGACCGCGAGCAGGAGCGCCGTTTTGGTGCCAATCATGTTCGCTGCCAGGACGCGGTCGTACACGCTCGGGCCGCGCAGCGCCCTGACCAGCGCCAGGATCATGGTGACCAGTATTGCCAGTGAAGCGCTCAGCAACATCCCTGAATCATTTCCCGGTCAGCCTGGCGGTTACCCGATTGGCTTCCTGCACATCGGACATCCCGGAGCGGGTCAGGCAGTGGACGCAGAGCTTGCCGCGGTACAGGTCCAGAGTGACTGTGCCGGGTGACAAGGTGATGGAATTGGCGAGAACGACCTGGCCTATGGGGCCCTTGGGTTCGGCATCCAGAGTGGCTTCGGTCGGGCTGATGGGCAGGCTCGGTGTCAGCACGATGCGGCTCACTTCATAGCTCGACCTGGCGATCTGCTTCAGCAGCCACCACCAATACCAGATGATCCGCGGTATCAGGTGCAGCCCGGAATGCTGATTGAAGAATCCGATCCGGTATGCCAAAAAGAGGCTCAGCACACAGGAAAGCGCACCGAGCCACAGCAGGATGGGCTTGTAGATGCCCGACCAGAAGAACCAGGCGGCGGACAACAGCAACAGCAGCGCCAGAGCGTTGCCGAATTGACGGGAGATTTTCATTGGACAAGCAGAACCGCAAAACACTGCCACTTGCGGGACAGCATACAAGGAAACAGGCATACCCCGTCAATCCGTGCAACGCAGTACACTGTTCAGTTCATTCACAGGACTTGCAGCAACAGTGGCCGGCAACAGCTTCGGCAAGGCATTTCAGCTCACCACCTTCGGCGAGAGCCATGGCCCCGCACTCGGTGCGGTGGTGGATGGCTGTCCACCCGGATTGCAGCTTGCAGAAGCCGATCTGCAGATCGACCTTGACCGGCGCAGGCCGGGGAGTTCGCGCTTCACTACCGCGCGCCAGGAAGCAGATCAGGTGCACATACTGTCCGGTGTGTTCGAAGGTCGAACCACGGGTACGCCCATCGGGCTCAATATCGAGAACACCGATGCGCGCAGCCGCGATTACTCGGCCATCAAGGATGTCTATCGACCCTCTCACGCCGATTTCGCCTACGACCGGAAATATGGCATACGCGATTATCGCGGTGGCGGGCGCGCCTCGGCGCGTGAGACCGCCATGCGCGTTGCCGCCGGAGCAATCGCCAGGAAGTACCTGCGCGAGCGGCACGGTGTCGAGATTCGCGCCTGCGTCTCCGCAGTCGGCGCACTCGAGGCGAGCAGAACCGATTGGGATCTGGTCGCGACCAACCCCTTCTTTTGTGGTGACGAAGCGCTGCTCGCACCCATCGCCGCGTTGATCGACGAGCTGCGCGCGGCGGGCGACAGCACCGGTGCCTGTGTCACCGTGATGGCCGAGGGGGTTCCCGCGGGTCTTGGCGAGCCGGTATTCGACAAGCTTGATGCCGACATCGCCGGGGCGCTGATGAGCATCAATGCGGTCAAGGGGGTGGAGATTGGCGAGGGCTTCAATGTGACGGGCATGCTCGGCTCGGCGCACCGCGACCAGATGGACGCAAGTGGCTTTCAGAGCAATCGTGCCGGCGGTATCCTTGGCGGGATTTCCACCGGAGAGCCGATCATCGCACGCATGGCACTCAAACCGACCTCCAGCATCGCCAGAACAGGCATGACGCAGACGACCGCGGGCGAGGTGACAGAAGTATCCACCAGGGGGCGTCACGATCCCTGCGTGGGGCTGCGCGCACCGCCCATTGCTGAAGCCATGCTGGCGCTGGTATTGATGGATCACTGGCTGCGCCATGTCGGCCAGAACAGTGCCGATGTCTCTCTCATCACGAGGAACCCCTGAACATGGCGAGAACCCTCTATGACAAGCTGTGGGACGACCATCTGGTAGCCACGCGCAGCGACGGGCAGTCGCTCATCTATATCGACCGGCATCTGGTGCACGAGGTGACTTCGCCGCAAGCCTTCGAGGGGCTGGCGCTCGCGGGTCGCGAGTTGTGGCGCGCCGAAACGCACCTGGCGACGGCTGATCACAATGTCCCCACCACCCGGCGTGAACTCGGCGTGGATGGCATGGACGAGGAAGTCGCCAGATTGCAGGTGCTGACACTGCGCGAGAACTGCGAGCAGTTCAAGGTCGAACTCTTCGATGTCACTGATGAACGCCAGGGCATAGTGCATGTCATCGGCCCGGAACAGGGGCTCACCCTGCCGGGCATGACCATCGTGTGCGGCGACTCGCACACTTCGACTCACGGTGCGTTCGCTGCGCTCGCGCAAGGCATAGGCACTTCCGATGTGGAGCATGTGATGGCCACCGGGATATTGGCGCAAGCCAAGGCGAAGAACATGCGTGTACGCCTTGATGGCCGGTTACCGCCCGGACTGACCAGCAAGGATGTGGTTCTCGAGGTGATCAGCGAACTGAGCGCCGCCGGTGGCAGGGGGCATACCATCGAGTTCGCTGGCGAGGCCATGCGCGACTTCAGTATGGAAGCGCGCATGACCCTGTGCAACATGGCCATCGAGGCCGGGGCGCGCGCCGGGCTGATCGCAGTGGACGATGTCACCATCGACTACTTGCGCGCCAGGCCCTATTCGCCCTCCGGCAGCCGCTGGGAGCAGGCCGTCGCCCATTGGCGCACCCTGAAGAGTGACCCGAATGCCACATTCGATGCCGAGTTGCGCGTTCTTCTCGATGCGCTCGAACCTCGGGTGACCTGGGGCACCTCCCCGGATCAGTCAGCCGCAATCAGCGCACAGGTGCCCGCGGCAGATGCGCGCAATCGCAGCGCACTGGAATACATGGGCCTCGAAGGAGGCGAGTCCATGTGCGAGATCAACATTGACCGCGTATTCATCGGCTCCTGCACCAATGCGCGCATCGAAGACCTGCGCGAGGCGGCGAGAGTGCTTGACGGGCGCACACTGGCGGACAACATCACGCACGCCATGGTGGTTCCGGGCTCCGGGCTGGTCAAGGCACAAGCCGAGGCGGAAGGCTTGCATCAGGTGTTTCTGGATGCCGGGTTCGAGTGGCGTGCTGCCGGGTGCTCCATGTGTCTGGGTATGAACCCGGATCAGCTGGTCGCCGGTGAGCGCTGTGCTTCCACTTCGAATCGCAACTTCGAAGGCCGTCAGGGGCAGGGCGGGCGAACCCATCTGCTCAGCCCGGGAATGGCGGCCGCAGCGGCGGTGTGCGGACATCTCGCGGATGTTCGCGAGCTTGTGTGAGGAGGTGGACGATGTTTGCTGACGGGGTAACAGGGGTTGGGATACCAGAAGTTGGGGTACCAAGGGTGCGCGCATGCAGACACTGAAACCATTCACCGGACTAGTGGTCCCGCTCGCTCGCGCCAACGTGGATACCGACCAGATCATCCCGAAGCAGTTCCTGAAGTCGATCAAGCGTACCGGGTTTGGCGCACACCTTTTTGATGCCTGGCGCTTCGAGGATGCGGGCGTACTTGGCATGCCCGCGCACAGTCGCCGCCTGAACACGGGCTTCGTGCTCAACGAGCCGCGCTATGCCGGTGCCGAAATTCTCCTCGCCGGCGAGAACTTCGGCTGCGGATCATCTCGCGAGCACGCCGTCTGGGCGCTTGTGGAGTATGGCTTTCGCGCAGTCATGGCGCCGAGTTTCGCCGACATATTCACCAGCAATTGTTTCAGGAACGGCCTGCTGCCGATTGTGCTTGACGGCGATGTCCTGTCCGCACTCATGGCCGAATGCGCTGCCACCCCCGGCTTTTCCCTGCATGTGGATCTGGACGCAAGCCGCGTTGTGCACGGGGACGGGCGCGAGTTCGCATTCGAGGTGCCGGGCGATGAGCGTGAACGCTTGTTGCGTGGCCTCGATGACATCGACCTGAGCCTGGCGCATGCAGACGAGATTCGCACCTTCGAGCGTCGTCACCGGCAGCGATTTCCCTGGCTGTTCGAGAACCAACCATGTCGCACAGACTGATTCTCGCACTCGCCGGCGATGGTGTCGGTGCCGAGGTCATGCCGGAGGCACTGCGGGTGCTGCGTCGTGTCGCCGACATTCACGCGCTTGCTCTCGACATTCGCGAGGCACTCGTTGGCGGTGCGGCCATGGAAGCGGCCGGGTCGCCCCTGCCGGATGCGAGCCTGGCGCTGGCGCATGAGGCAGACGCTGTGCTCCTCGGCGCGGTCGGCGGGCCGCAATGGGATCACCTGCCCCTGCATGAGCGCCCGGAACAGGGGATATTATCGCTGCGACGCGAGTTGGCGCTGTTTGCCAACTTGCGCCCGGTGCAGGTATTCGACGCACTCGCGAATGCCTCGTCACTCAAGCCGCATCTGGTGCGCGGACTCGACCTGCTGGTCGTGCGCGAGTTGACGGGCGGTATCTACTTCGGCGAGCCGCGCGGTATCGAGACGCGCGACAATGAGCGTCGCGGGTTCAATACGCTCATCTATCACGAATCCGAGATCCAGCGCATCCTGCGCGTCGCCTTCAAGGCCGCAGGTGGCAGGCGCGGTCTGGTCACCTCCGTGGACAAGGCCAATGTCCTTGAAGCGACCGCCCTGTGGCGGCAGGTGGCCGATGAACTCGCGCCCGAATATGCGCATGTACGGCTCGAACACATGCTGGTGGACAACGCCGGGATGCAGCTTGTGCGCGCGCCTCGGCAGTTTGATGTTCTGGTCACCACCAACATGTTTGGCGACATACTGTCCGATGTCGCCGCCATGCTCACCGGCTCTCTGGGCATGCTGCCGTCGGCATCGCTTGGTGCTGGCTCGCAGGGGCTGTACGAACCCGTGCATGGCTCGGCACCGGATATTGCCGGTAGGGGAATCGTCAATCCACTGGCCATGATTCTCTCGCTGGGGCTCATGCTGAGGCACAGCCTGGAGGCTCCCGAAGCCGCCGCGCACATCGAGCAGGCGGTAGCCGCTGCGCTGAACGCCGGATTGCGTACGCGCGACCTGCTCTCTGGCAGCGCGGAGGAGACCGAGGTGGGCACCCTGGCCATGGCTGATGCGGTGCTTGAACGGCTGTAGCAGGAACAGGATTCGTCATGAAATTCAACATTGCCGTGGTCGGGGCAACAGGTGCGGTTGGTGAAGCGCTCATCGAACTCCTTGAAGAGCGGAACTTCCCGGTTGCGCGCCTTGATCTCCTGGCCAGTGCGCGCTCCGTCGGGGAACCGGTGGAATTTGGCAAGCAATCCCTCGAAGTGAAGCTGCTTGACGAGCACGACTTCAGCAACACACATATCGCGTTCTTCTCTGCGGGTTCTTCTGTATCGGCGAATTTCGCGCCCAAGGCTGCAGCTGCCGACTGCCTGGTCATCGACAACACCTCGCGCTTCCGGTATGACGAAGATGTGCCTCTGGTGGTGCCGGAAGTCAACGGAGAGCTGCTTGATCAGCCAATTCCCGGCAGGATTATCGCCAACCCCAATTGCTCGACCATTCAGATGGTAGTTGCGCTCGCCCCCTTGCATCGCGCCGCGAAGCTCACGCGGATAACGGTCGCCACCTACCAGTCGGTTTCCGGTGCCGGACGCAAGGGCATCAGCGAACTGGTCGCACAGAGCACTTCACTGCTCGCAGGTACGCCTGTTGACGAGGACGCAGCAGCCTTCGTGCAGGCTGATCAGATTGGCTTCAACGTGGTGCCTCAGATCGACCGCTTCGACGAGGACGGACTCACCTTCGAGGAGGTGAAGATGATTCGCGAAACGCGCAAGATCCTGAATGAGCCAGAGCTTCCGGTGAACCCCACCTGCGTGCGTGTGCCGGTATTTTTCGCCCACTCGGAAGCGGTGTGCATCGAGACCGAGCGCCCCTTGAGCCCGGATGAGGCGCGTCGCCTGCTTGGCGAAGCGCCAGGCATCGAGGTCATTGATCGCCACGAGCGTCAGGGGTATCCGACCGCGGTGCGCGTCGCTTCCGGCACGGACCCGGTTTTTGTCGGGCGCATTCGCAAGGACCCGTCGCATGCACATGGCCTCAACCTGTGGGTGGTGTCCGATAATCTGCGCAAGGGCGCAGCACTCAACTCGATTCAAATCGCCGAATGTCTGGTTTCACGGTGGAGCGCGGAGTAGTTCGCCTGCTGGTCGAGTACGATGGATCAGGCTACCAGGGCTGGCAACGTCAATCTCATGGAACAAGCGTACAGACAGCACTTGAAGAGGCGCTCGGCAAGGTGGCCGATGCGCCTGTACAAGTCGCTGTTGCCGGGCGCACCGATGCGGGCGTACACGCGAGCGCGCAGGTGGTCAGCTTCGTGCCGCCTGCCAACTGCGGAAAGCGCGACTGCGAGGCCTGGAAAAATGGCGGCAATCGTTATCTGCCGGAGGATATTCTCATCCTGCGCGCCGAGTCTGTGGCGGCGGATTTTCACGCCCGTTTCAGCGCCCGGTCGCGACGCTACCTCTACCTGATGAGCGAACAGGTGCCTGCGCGCGGGCTCAATGCGCGACGTTTCTGGCATGTCGGCAAGCCGCTTGCCGTGCAGCGTATGCACAGCGCGCTACAGGCATTGCTTGGTGAGCACGACTTCAGCGCCTTTCGTTCATCCACCTGCCAGTCGAGGACACCCATGCGGCATATGCTGCAAGCGCGTGTGACGCGCGTCGGCGAACTCGTACTCTGCGACCTCGAGGCCAATGCCTTCCTGCATCGCATGGTGCGCATGATTCTGGGTGTGCTCGTCCCGCTCGGGGTTGGCAAGGTGCCGGAAAGCGCCCTGTCTGATGCCTTGCGGTGCGGCAGCTTCGATGCCTCGCGCATGCCGACCGCACCGGCGCATGGCCTCTATCTGTGCGGGGTCGCATACGCCGATGGCACCTGCTTCCGGCTGCCGACACCACTTCTGGGCAGTGACTATGCCTGATGCCGGTATCATCCCGTGTCACAGACCGCAGGTTGCGCTGTGCACATGAAAATGCGATGAGAACACGCGTCAAGATATGTGGCGTGACCAGAGCCGAAGACGCGGCCTGTGCAGCACGATGCGGTGCCGATGCCGTGGGTGCCGTGTTCATTGCCGACAGCCCCCGCGAAGTCCGGATCGGAGATGCCGCGAACCTCTTCGAGGCAGTGCCGCCATTCGTATCGAGAGTCGGCCTGTTCCGCGATGCCGAACCTGATTTTGTACGTGAAATCATGGCTTTGGCAGGTCTTTCTGTCTTGCAGTTTCATGGCAGCGAGAGCGCCCTGGAATGCCAAGTCTTTGCGCTCCCCTATCTGCGCGCGGTCAATGGCGAGCGACGCGATGCCATCGCCGACATGCAGCAGCGCGATCCTGTGGCGCTCGGCTATGTGCTTGATTCGGTCGCCCGGGGTGAGGGCGGCACGGGTCAGGTATTCAACTGGGACAACTGGCCCGGGCAATGTGCCAAACCGCTCATTCTCGCCGGTGGATTACACCCGCACAATGTCGCCATGGCCATTCGCCGTCTGCGTCCCTGGGGCGTGGATGTGAGCACCGGTGTCGAGGATGGCATCAAGGGCGAGAAGAGCCACGACAAGATTCGCCTGTTCGTGCAGAATGCGCACAACGCCTGACGTTCCCGCGCACCTTGAGGATTTTGCCGACAGGCCATCGCTACCTGATGAGCGAACAGGTGCCTGTGCGCGGGCTCAATGCGCAACGTTTCTGGCACGTCGGCAAGCCACTTGCCGTGCAGCGTATGCACAGCGCGCTACAGGCATCGCATGGTGCGCATGGCCTCTATCTGTGCGCGGTCACATACGCCGATGGCACCTGCTTCCGGCTGCCGGCACCACTTCTGGGCAGTGACTATGCCTGAGGCCGGTATCATCCCGTGCCACAGACCGCAGGTTGCGCTGGGCACATGAAAATGCGATGAGAACACGCGTCAAGATATGTGGCGTGACCAGAGCCGAAGACGCGGCCTGTGCAGCACGATGCGGTGCCGATGCCGTGGGTGCCGTGTTCATTGCCGACAGCCCCCGCGAAGTCCGGATCGGAGATGCCGCGAACCTCTTCGAGGCAGTGCCGCCATTCGTTTCGAGAGTCGGCCTGTTCCGCGATGCCGAACCTGATTTTGTACGTGAAATCATGGCTTTGGCAGGTCTTTCTGTCTTGCAGTTTCATGGCAGCGAGAGCGCCCGGGAATGCCAGGCCTTTGCGCTCCCCTATCTGCGCGCGGTCAATGGCGAGCGACGCGATGCCATCGCCGACATGCAGCAGCGCGATCCTGTGGCGCTCGGCTATGTGCTTGATTCGGTCGCCCGGGGTGAGGGCGGCACGGGTCAGGTATTCAACTGGGACAACTGGCCCGGGCAATGTGCCAAACCGCTCATTCTCGCCGGTGGATTACACCCGCACAATGTCGCCATGGCCATTCGCCGTCTGCGTCCCTGGGGCGTGGATGTGAGCACCGGTGTCGAGGATGGCATCAAGGGCGAGAAGAGCCACGACAAGATTCGCCTGTTCGTGCAGAATGCGCACAACGCCTGACGTTCCCGCGCGCTCACCCCGTACAACAACCATCACTCTCTTCCCGTGTTGACCCGGCCATGAATGAACCCTACCTGCAACCTGACAATTTCGGGCGCTTCGGCCCCTGGGGCGGACGATTTGTGGCCGAAACCCTGATGAGTGCGCTTGACGAACTCGAAACCCGGTATCTGCAAGCGAAGCAGGATGCCGGGTTTCAGGCCGAGTTGGCCGCGCACCTCGAGAATTTTGCCGGCAGGCCATCGCCGCTGTATCACGCGTCGAGACTGAGCGAGCATCTTGGTATCAACCTCTGGTTCAAGCGCGAGGACCTGAATCACACGGGGGCGCACAAGATCAACAGCACTATCGGCCAGGCGCTGCTTGCGAAGCGAATAGGCAAGCAGCGCGTCATTGCGGAAACAGGTGCCGGTCAACACGGCGTAGCCAGCGCTACCGTGGCGGCACGCTTCGGCTTTGACTGCTGCGTGTATATGGGTGCCGAGGACATCGAGCGGCAGAGCCTGAATGTCTATCGCATGCGTCTGCTCGGTGCCCAGGTGGTTTCGGTGGATTCCGGCAGCCGCACACTCAAGGATGCCATGACCGAGGCGCTGCGCGATTGGGTGACCAATGTGGACGATACCTACTACATCATCGGCTCAGCCGCCGGGCCACATCCCTATCCCATGATGGTCAGGGATTTTCAGCGCGTCATGGGGGTGGAAGTCCGTGACACATTTGCCCACCGGTACCAGAAGCTGCCGGATGTGCTGGTCGCCTGCGTGGGTGGCGGCTCCAACGCTATTGGCATCTTTCACCCGTTCATTGAAGATGCCGGTGTGCGCATGGTAGGGGTGGAAGCAGGCGGTGAGGGGCTCGATACACGGCAGCATTCAGCGACGCTGTGCGCCGGACGAGAAGGTGTCCTGCACGGAGCCAAATCCTATCTGTTACGCGATGACGATGGTCAGGTCAGTCCGACTCACTCGATTTCTGCCGGGCTCGACTATCCGGGCGTAGGGCCGGAACACGCCCTGCTCAAGGATCTGGGTCGAGTCGAATATGATCAGGTGTCTGATGACGAAACGCTTCAGGCTTTTCGCCTCACCAATCGCCTTGAAGGCATCATGCCGGCGCTCGAAACCAGCCATGCCATCGCCTGGGTGATACGCGAAGCGCGCACTCTTCAGGACCTTGATGTGGTGGTGAATCTCTCCGGGCGAGGCGACAAGGATGTGCAGACCGTCGCCAGGCAGGATGGCGTCGAAATCTGATCACGCGCCACGATTTCCTCACGCGCACTCGGACAGTATTTCGGTGAACCGAATTGATGCCCTGTTCCACGCCCTGGCCACTGAAGGCCGGAAGGCACTCTCGGCCTTCATCACGGCGGGAGACCCGTGCCTCGAGACCTCCCGCGCAGCCATGCATGCTCTGGTCGAAGGCGGTACGAACCTGCTGGAGCTCGGCATTCCATTTTCCGATCCTGAATCGGATGGTGCCACTATTCAGGCAGCGAGTCAGCGCGCACTCGCACACCCGGACCCCACGCGCCTCACCGATGTGCTCGCTCTGGTAGCCAGATTCCGCGCTGCTGACGATTCCACGCCCGTACTGCTCATGGGCTACCTGAATTCGCTCATCGCCATGGGCATGGAGGCCTTCGCACAGCAGGCGAGGCAAGCGGGCGTGGATGGGGTGATTCTGGTCAATCTGCCACTCGAGGCTCACGATGAAGTGTTGCCTGCCTTCGAGCAGGCCGGGCTGCACAGCATCTTTCTCGTGGCACCCACGACAAGCGAATCTCGTGCCCGCCTGATCGCCTCGCGCGCCGGCGGGTTTCTCTATTATGTGTCGATCAAGGGGGTGACCGGTGCCTCGCATATCGACATACAGGACCTCGCGCGGCACATGCAGCCTCTGAGACGCATTACCGAGTTGCCCATCCAGATCGGGTTTGGCATTACCACCCCCGAGGCTGCCCGACAGGTAGCTCCGCTGGCGGATGGCCTGATCGTCGGTTCTGCGTTCGTCAACTGCATGGCCGGGCTTGTGCACACGCCCGAAGACATTGCGCCCGCCTTGCAGCAGAAGGCCAGTGCATTTCGCGCGGCCATCGACCAGGCCAGCACAAGTCCATAGCCGACACCACGAAACCTCGACAAGATGCCCGCCCATCTTCCCCGCAGCCTCGAGCACTGGCTGACACTTCTGGAGACGAGAAGCCCGGAAGCGCGCTTTCGCCTCGGGCTCGAGCGCGTGGGCGAAGTCTGGCGGCGCCTCGATATTACCCCTCCTGCGGGTCGCGTCATCTCCGTGGCCGGCACCAACGGCAAGGGCTCTTGCGCCCTCTTTTGCGAGGCCGTGCTGGCCGCGAGCGGGCTTCGGGTTGGCACCACCCTGTCGCCGCATCTGGACAGATTCAACGAGCGTGTACGAATCTGCGGCGCACAGGCCGCGGACGACACCATCGCCGCCGGCATGATGGCGGTAGAGCAGGCGCGCGAGCAGGTGCCCCTGTCCTACTTCGAGCACGCAATTCTGACCGCGCTCTGGTGCTTCGATCAGGCGCAGACAGAAGCCTGGGTGCTGGAGGTCGGTCTCGGCGGGCGGCTTGATGCAGTGAACATTATCGATGCCGATGTGGCCATCATTTCCACCATCGGACTCGAGCATACGCAGTGGCTCGGCGATTCACTGCAGGCGATTGGCCGCGAAAAGGCGGGCATCCTGCGCACCGGAAAGCCGCTCGTGTGTGGCAGTGCACAGATGCCGGACAGCGTGTTCGAACAGGCCGCGCGTCTCTCCTGTCCCGTGTATGTGCCCGCAGCGGAGTATCAGGGGCGCTTGCTGGCGGAGGGGTTCGCGTTCAGTACGCAGATGCGTGATCAGGCTCTGGCACTGGCATCTCGATATCGACCACGCATTGCCCCCGAGAACGCCGCCACCGCGACCATGGCCTGTTCGCTGCTTCTGGGTGGCGAGCAGATGAGCACCTCGGCGTTCGAGTTGGCTTGCCGTCACACCGTCAATCCGGGGCGCCTGGAATCGGCCGCGGTTGATGGCGTGAACTTCATCTTCGACCTCGCGCACAACCCGCAGGCAGCCGGATTCCTGCGTGCTCAGCTTGCGCACATGCCGGTGTGCGGAAAGACGCGGGCAATTTGTGGGTTCCTGTCGGACAAGGATGTGGCAGGCACACTCGGCATGCTTCGGGATCTGGTGGACGATTGGGCGTTTGTTGACACGCCCGGTGTGCGCGGCCGCCCGGCAACCGAGGTTGCTGAACGGGCGGAACCGGTTCTCGGCAACACGCTACGTACCACTTTCACGCATCTCGATGCAGCGATTCGCGTCATGAAGGGCGTATCATTACCCACTGATCGATTACTGGTGTTCGGATCCTTCACGACCGTGGGTGAAGCCAGAAGAATTCTTGGTGTCGGAGCGACGCAGAGTGGGCGCATCTCGAGTAAGGAATCCCACTCACTGTCGCCTGCACCCGATCCGGTGGCGCTGAGGGTGCCGGCATGACCGCCGATTCGAATTCGCAGCAACGCGAGGAGCGCCGCCAGCAGATCGTCGGCGCGGTGTTCCTGCTCGGCCTGGTGCTTCTGCTCACTCCGCTGCTGTTTGACCGCGTTGCTCGCGGCGATGCGAGCAACGGGATGCCGGAACTTGGCGACCGCAGCGCACACCCGGCACCGCTTGGCGAAGCCTATACCCCGCAACCGGTGGAAATCGACGAGTCGGTGCTGGCACTGGCCGAGCCATTGCTCGCAGCCACCGACGAGGAAGGATTCAGGACAGACACAGGAGTGCGCTTCGGCGATCCGGCGTTTCTTCCCGCCAACGATACCAGAGCCGCCGAATGGACCTCCTGGGGCGTTCAGGCAGGGAGCTTCGCCGAGCTCGAGAATGCACGCGAATTACGTCGCCTGCTGCGTGGCGACGGTCATCATGTGTCCTTTTCCAGGGTAAAGGTGGCGGGCGAGCAGGTGACCCGAGTCGCGGTAGGTCCGGTGCTGCAGCGAGCAGATGCTGAACGGCTGCGTCAGACGCTGGCAGATACCTATGGATTACCTGCCATTCTGGTGAAGTTCGAAACCTGATCCTGTTGCGTCACGCTGCTCCATCTTCCAGTCATGAGTCGTACATTGAGACACTGCGTTGGCGATGGTTGATCTTGTGTTAGGCGGCATCGTCGCCCTTGCTGCCGTGCGCGGCTTTTTCAAGGGGTTTCTCGCCGAGTTCACAGCTCTCATGGGCTGGCTGATGTGCCTCGTGCTGGTGGTTGCGCTGGCAGAGCCGGTCGCGCACATACTGCCGCTGGAAGCGGTCGAACCAACCGGACGCTATATCGCGAGCTTCGCAATACTCCTGTGCGTGAGTTTGATTGCCTGGAGCGCGTTTCAGAAATTCCTGCTCGAACGCATACGCGAGCCGGGTATTTCCACGCTGGACAGTCTGCTCGGTGCCCTGTTCGGTGCCGTTCTTGGCGGGGTCTTGTGTATTCTCGGCTTGATATTCATCCGCGCTGTGTTGCCGACTACCCCTGAGTGGTGGCAGGAGTCGCGATTGGTTGTATTGCTCATGGAATTCGAACACGCGCTCGCCAGCCTGTTTGGCGCGCTCCGGAATCTGGTTTCCGGTCTGATTGCCTGAAGGGGGAACTTCGGATATGTGTGGTGTTGTTGGTATGGTGTCGAGTTCGGCGGTCAACCAGGCGCTGTATCAGTCACTGATCCTGCTCCAGCACCGGGGTCAGGATGCCGCCGGCATGGTGACCTGCGACGGCGACAGGATGTACCTGCGCAAAGCCAGGGGTCTGGTGCGGGATGTCTTTTTGCAGCGCCACATGGATACTCTGGTGGGCAATATGGGGATTGCGCATGTGCGCTACCCGACCGCCGGCACCTCGAGCCTGGCCGAAGCGCAACCCATGTACGTGAATTCGCCCTTCGGCATCGCCCTCGGGCATAACGGCAATATCATCGAAAGTGTGCAGCTTGCCCGAGAGATTCGCGAACAACAGCATCGGCACCTGAATACGACCTCGGATTCCGAAGTCCTGCTCAATGTGCTGGCGGCGGAGTTGCACACGTGTCACGGCAGCGGGCATCTAAGCGAATCACGGGTATTCGATGCCGTGTCGAGACTGCATGAACGATGTCTCGGCGGCTATGCCGTGGTGGCCCTGATTGTCGGCTTTGGCGTACTCGGAATTCGTGACCCCAGAGGCATACGTCCGCTGGTCCTCGGCAAGAAGGAGACCGCGGTCGGTGAGGACTGGATGCTGGCTTCCGAATCCACCGCACTTACCAACCTCGGATTCCAGCTCGTCAAGGACCTGGAGCCCGGTGAAGCCGTGCTGATTCGAAGCGACGGACAAATCCACTCACGCGTATGCGAACCCCGTTACCCGCATTCGCCGTGCATCTTCGAGTATGTCTATCTGGCGCGACCGGATTCGGTGATGGATGGGGTGTCTGTGTATCGCGCGCGAATCGCCATGGGAGAACGCCTCGCCACGCAGGTACGCGCACGGCTCAGCGCACCGGAAGACAGGATTGATGTGGTCATCCCCATCCCGGAATCCGGTTCCACTTCGGCGCGCTCGCTCGCTCAGGCGCTGCAAGTGCCCTGCCGCGATGGCATTGTGCGAAATCGCTATATCGGCCGTACCTTCATCATGGCGGAACAGGGCGAACGGCAGACCTCGGTACGGCGCAAATTCAGTATCATCAAGGACGAGCTTCGTGACAGAAACGTGTTGCTGGTGGACGACTCTCTGGTGCGTGGAACGACCAGTTCGCAAATTATTCAACTGGTACGCAGTGCCGGAGCGCGCAAGGTGTATATGGCGCTCGCGGCACCACCGATTCGCCATCCGAATCTCTACGGAATAGACATGCCCGCGCAACACGAATTCATTGCCCACGGCAAGGATGAATCCCGCATCGCACATGCAGTAGGCGCTGACAAGGTGATTTACCAGCGCCTTGACGACCTGATTGACAGCGTTCGCGTTGCGGGCGGGCAGATGCCTCGCTTCGACTGCTCGGTTTTTGATGGCGAATATGTCACCGGTGGCGTTGATGTATATACCTTTGGCCGCCTCGAAGCCGAGCGCAGTAACCAGGCCAAGCTCAGCAGGCAGCCACGGATACAGGATGTCCAGGATGCCGATCTGGTCGAAATTCACAATCACGCATGAGCGCATCACCTTGCATCGGCGTATGCAGCACCACGTACGGGGATTTTATCTGCCGCGGGTGCAAGCGCTTTGCGCATGAGGTGGTAGCCTGGAATCAGTTCAGCGAAGCGCAGCGGGAAGCTGTCCGGGAACGCCTTGCCATCCTGCTCGGGCGCAGTATCAAGGATTACCTGCGACCGGTCAGCGGGCGCTCACTTGCAGACGAATCGCCCCATGATCTCCTGAAGCGACTCAAGGCGGAACTCGGGCGCGAGCCTGCGGAAGACTTCCAGGCGACTCTGCAACGTCTGCAACTTGCGACGCATTATCCGCATACCTCGATTCGCAGCGTGCAAGAACTCGTTCTGGCTATTGAAAACGCTTTTTTCCTGCGCAGCGAGGGACACTACGAACACAGCTTCTCCACCAACCTGCAGACGCTGGTGCGACCGGTTGAGCGAGGCGAACACCTGACATGAAAGATACCCGACCACTGCTCATGCAGTCCGACTTTCCCGCGATTCGTCGCCGGGGGATTTCCACCTTGCAAGTCAATCTCGGCTACAAGTGCAATCTGAGTTGTGTACATTGTCATGTCAACGCCGGACCACACCGCTCCGAAATGATGCCGGACTCCATCCTCGAGGCAGTGATTGCGGCGCTTGCTCGACTCGATGTGCAGCACCTTGATCTCACCGGCGGGGCACCGGAACTGCATCCCGGATTTCGTCGCCTGGTGAAGGCGGGTCGCGCCCGCGGCGTGGAAGTGATTGATCGATGCAACCTCACCATCCTGTTCGAACCCGGTCAGGAGACGCTGGCTGAATTCCTCGCCGAGCAAGGCGTGACCATCATCGCGTCCATGCCCTGCTATCTGGAAGAGAACCTCGAGCGCCAGCGGGGCACAGGCGTTCATGGCAAGAGCATTCGCGCCATCCGCCTGTTGAATAGCCTCGGCTATGGCGAGCAACCGGAATTGCGCCTTGATCTGGTGTTCAACCCCATTGGCCCGGTCTTGCCGCCGAACCAGGCAGCACTTGAAGCAGACTACAAGAAGGTACTCGGTGAACGCTACGGCATCAGCTTCAATCAGCTGTTGACGCTCACCAACATGCCTATCAACCGATTCGGTGCCGTGCTTCTGGCGCAGGGCGAATTTGCTCGCTACATGCAGCTTTTGCGCGACAGTTTTCGCGCCGAGAACCTTGCCGGGGTCATGTGTCGGGATTCCATCAGCGTGGACTGGCAAGGCAATCTCCATGACTGCGACTTCAACCAGATGCTCGGGCTACCGCTCGGGGCTGACGGGAACAGCCTGACAATTGCGGACATCGATGGCGACAACATGTCCGCCTTCTCCGATATCAGGACTGCTGATCACTGCTATGGCTGCACTGCGGGGCAGGGCAGCAGTTGCGGCGGTGCCCTGAGCTGATAATCAATCAGTTGTTTGTAGCCCCCCGTCAGGGTTTTGCGCCGCGAAGCGCCGCTCGGCGGCCATCAGCGTGTTTTGCAGCAGGGCAAGGCGCGTCATGGGGCCAACGCCGCCCGGCACCGGTGTAATCCAGGCAGCACGCGCGGCAGCTGCCTCGAACTCGACATCGCCGTGCAGCCCGCCGTCGGCATCCCGCACGATGGTGACATCTATGACGATGGCCCCGGGACGAATCCAGTCGCCCTTGACCAGGTCTCGCTGCCCGCTCGCTGACACGAGGATTTCGGCTGAGCGCACCAGATTCTCCAGATGTGACGAAAACTTGTGCGCTGCCGTCACCGTACATCCAGCCAGCAAGAGTTCCAGCGCCATGGGTCGGCCAACATGGTTCGAGGCCCCTATTACCAGTGCGCGCTTGCCGCGAATGGATTCACCGGTGCTGTCGAGCAGTTGCATGACACCCTTCGGAGTACAGCAACGCAACAGCGGGCGGCGCAGGGCCAGCCTGCCGAGATTGTACGGATGAAAGCCATCGACATCCTTGTCCGCACGAATCACCTCGGAAGTCTGTACCGGACTCAGGCTCTTCGGTAACGGACTCTGAACCAATATGCCATCTACACGATCATCCTGATTCAGTGTCTGTACAAGCTCGTGCAGCGCACTTGAAGGAGAGTTCGCCGGTAGCTCGTACAGGAGCGATTCGATACCGACCTCGAGGCAATCGGCGCGCTTGAGACGTACATAAATCTGCGATGCCGGATCCTCGCCGACGATGATGACGGAGACTTTGGGGGGACGACCAGCCGCTCTGGTGAAAT
This sequence comes from Pseudomonadales bacterium, assembly GCA_965199815.1. Classification (GTDB taxonomy): domain Bacteria; phylum Pseudomonadota; class Gammaproteobacteria; order Pseudomonadales; family Azotimanducaceae; genus Azotimanducus. The sequence continues at coordinate 310,978 of CBDATE010000024.1, read as the reverse complement.
GTGCAATGCGCTTCCCGAGTCGCGCACGTTCCTGCTCGGCAATCCTTTTGCCATCAATCAAACGTGCTGACATGGGTCAATCCTCGCCAGGCGCGCGCGAAATGGCACCTGAAGCCTCGCCCCGAGCATGACGCAGCAGCTGCAGATACTCTGCTCTGGACATGTCTGTGGCTCCAAGGGAGGACAGGAAGTGGGTCGGATACTGGCAATCGATCGCCTGACAACCGAGTTCGTTCAGGTGTTCACACAGGTAGGCGAGGGCGCACTTGGAAGCATCACTCGTGCGTGTGAACAGGGATTCACCGGAAAATACGCCGGATATCGCAACGCCGTAGAGGCCACCAACCAGCTGTTCTTCACGCCATGTCTCGACAGAATGCGCCACGCCCTGGCGGTGCAGCTCGATATACGCCCGCATCATGTTGCGGGTAATCCAGGTGCCCTGCGAGTCGGCTCGCGGCCTGGCACATTCTGCAATGACCTGCTCGAATGCCTGATTCAGCGTCACGCGAAACTCGCCCCTGCGCAGTCGCTGACGTAACGAGCGGGAATGTTTCATGGCCTGCGGGAAGAGTACCGAACGCGGATTGGGAGACCACCAGAGCACCGGCTGCTGATCGTCACTGAACATTGGAAAGAGCCCGGCGGCATAGGCATGTATGAGTCTTGACACGGACAGGATTCCACCGACTGCCACCAGATCCTGCTGTGGCCAGTTGCAAGCCGCCGGAAACGGTTGATTCCGGCGAATCCAGTGTGGGGCACGAATTTCAGACACTTCTCAATTCCTGAACGGTGTACAGGAGCTTCTCAACCTGTATCAAGAGGGACATTGCTTACTGGAGTACATTATATTTGCAAGAGCTCTCCGGAGAGATGTTCACAAGACCTGCGAAAAATTGCCGATAATACCCGTATGCAGAACTCTCTCGAACAAGACGCATCCTGTGAGGTGTGTGCATTTTGAAAGTCAAGGCAGCTATCCCCCGTTTCCGCGCCTCTGAAGCCTCGGCTATCGGCCTGTGGGCGCTGGCCATCTTTCTCGCCTCGGCGCTCGGCACCTGGTCAATTGGCGACCCTGTGTGGAAGGATGCCTTCACACAGGAAACAGTGCACAACCTCATGGGGCCTCTGGGCGCGTTCGTCGGCGATGCCCTGACCTCTCTCTTCGGCTGTGCCGCCTGGCTGTTCCCACTGGTCATCGCGCTGCTCGGTGTACAGCTCATGCGAGGCGAACTGCAGGCACTCGCTTGGGCGGATAGTGGGCGCATCACGCTCGCCTGGAGTGTGCTGCTGATCGCTGCAAGCAGCCTGGCAGATCTGTCGCGATTGCCGGATGATCTCTTCAGGGAAGGGGCTGGCGGAATTATTGGAGGCGGACTCGCATCAGCCGTGACCGCAGTCGTCGGTGTTTTCGGGGCAGCGCTCGCGCTCCTTGCGATAGCGGGGATCTGCTTGCAGTGGGTGGGCAATTTTTCCTGGCGACATCTCTGTGGTGTCATTGGCAGGATATTGCAAGCCTGTGCAAGCAGTACCGTTGCGCAGTGCGTACGAATCTGGCGCCTCGCCATCAAGTGGCTGCTGGGAGAAGCCATACATATAGCAAAAACAGTGAAGCGGGCACCCGAAGAGGTGCAGGTGCGCCGTGCGCCCGTGATTCCCGGAGAGGATAGCTCGCCCACCACGCCTCCGCCAGCCGCAGTGCACGAGCGACCTTCGGAGCCTGCGATCAGCAAGACCGGACCGAGCAGGAACGTGCCGGTACAGGGGACCTTGATCGAACCGCAGCGGCTCGACGAAATGCCGGCGCTCGACAAACTCGATCAGGTCGAATCCCCGCTCGGGAAAGAGTATGACGATGAGTCACTGCGCGCCATGTCCGCACTCCTCGAAAACAAACTTCAGGAGTTCGGGATTGAAGCCGGGGTAAGAAACATCGTTCAGGGGCCGGTAATCACCCGCTATGAAGTGGAACTGGCCCCAGGCACCAAAAGCGCTTCCCTGCGCAACCTGCAGCGTGATCTGGCACGCGCCATGGCGGTGCAAAGTGTGCGCGTAGTCGACGTCATTGAAGGCAAGACCTTTGTTGGAGTTGAATTGCCGAACCCGCAACGGGAAGTGATACGACTGCGTACGCTGCTCTCCTCGCGCGAGTTCAAGAAGCACAAATCGCCATTGCTGATTGCGCTCGGCAAGGACACCAAGGGAGATACCAGGGTCGCAGATATTGCCGATATGCCGCATCTGCTCATGGCGGGCACCACCGGAGCCGGCAAGTCGGTGGCTATCAACGCCCTGTTGCTCAGCATCCTCTTCCGGGCCAGCCCCTCGCAGGTGCGCATTATCCTGATTGACCCGAAGATGGTGGAGTTGTCGGTGTATCAGGACATACCGCACCTGCTGACACCGGTCATCACCGAGATGCCGGACACGGTGCAGGCGCTGCGTTGGTGCACTGAAGAGATGGACCGGCGCTACAAGCTGATGAACGAGCTCGGGGCGCGCTCGCTGTCTGGCTACAACGAGCGCGTACAGCAGCTTGCCGCCGAAGAATTGCAGCGCCTGGACAGCGAACACACGAATACACCGCTGCCCAGCATCCTGCTGGTCATTGACGAATTCGCCGACATGATGGCAAGCGTCCGCAAGCAGGTCGAGGAGCCGATCGCACGGCTGTCCGCCAAGGCGCGCGCAGCCGGTATTCATCTGGTGCTGGCCACGCAGCGCCCCTCGAAAGATGTGATCACCGGCCTCATCAAGGCCAATATCGCCACGCGCATCAGCTTTCAGGTGTCACAGAAGGTGGATTCCATGGTGGTGCTTGACCAGATTGGCGCGGAACAGCTTCTGGGCCGCGGAGACATGCTGTTTCGTTACCGAGGTCAGAATGCCGAACGTCTGCATGGTGCCTTCGTGACTGACGAAGAGGTGGCGCGCGTGGTGGAAGACTGGCGGCGACGTGGCGCACCCGATTACGTGAACGAGGTGACCGAACCCCCGGCATCGCCTGATGAGGGTTCGGCACCAGTAACGACTGATGGCGAGCAGCAGGATGAGCATTACGCGGCCGCGGTCGAGCTGGTTCGTGACACCAGACGAGCATCGATTTCGCTGGTGCAGCGTCAGTTTCGGATCGGCTACAACCGCGCCGCGAACATCATGGAGGCCATGGAAAAGGCCGGTGTGGTGAGTCCACCAAACCACGACAATACGCGCGAGGTACTCGATGCTCCCCGCAGCAGTTAATGTTATGCAGCGTATTGAATGTTTGTCGGGAAGAGCGCGGGCAGGGCGGGTGTTGATGCACATCGTCTGTCTGCTGCTTGTGCCTGGTCTGCTGGGTGTGTGCGTCGCGGGTCATGCGAATGTCAACCTGTCCTTGTCCGCACGACTTGATGCCATGAACTCCTTTTCTGCCAGTTTCGAGCAGCGGCTGGAGGCCGATACCGGACAGATTCTGGAGGTCTCCTCGGGCGTTTTGCATGTCCGGCGACCGCACAGGTTTTTCTGGCAGACTTTCGAGCCGTTTCCCCTGGTCGTCTTCACCGACGAAACCGCTATCCATGTGTACGAGCCGGACATCGCGCAGGTGACTGAGCGAACCCTTGATGAAGCGCTGCACTCGACACCCGGTGGCATCATCCTGAGTGGTGGCGAGCAGCTTGCCGAGCGCTTCGACATCAGTGCAGTGCGCTTGCCGGAAGGCGAGGGTGTGCGCTACACCCTGATGCCACTTGGCGAAGAGGCCGAATTCCTCAGCGTTGAACTCGATTTTGACGAGCTGGGGCTGGTCGGCCTCACACTCGAAGATGCCATTGGCAACACTGCCTATGTCGTGTTCAGTGATCGGAGCTTCAATGAATTCATTGCCGATGAACGTTTCGAGGTGGAGCTGCCGCCAGGCGTGGAGCGGGTTTCACGGTGAACGCATCGCATCCTGCCTGTTCATGCGGGTACACTGCCTGCCACCATTCACCCCAACCTTGCCGTGCTTGACCCAAGACTCGTCAGACAGGACGCAGAATCCGTGCGCGACAAGCTGGCCCGACGCGGTACCGAGTTCGATCTTGCCCGGTTTCGCGCAATGGAATCGCGGCGCAAGTCTCTGACCGAACGTACCGAGAGCCTGCGACACACGCGCAACGAGACCGCGAAGATGATTGGGCGCATGAAGCAGGCCGGGCAGGACACGCAATCCGTGATTGCTGATGCCGAGCAGATGCGTACGGATCTGGCGGCAGCCAAGGCGGAGGAAGATGCACTGGAGCGCGAATACCGCGGGTTCATGCTCGAGCTGCCCAATCTGCCGGAGGACTGTGTGCCGGACGGTCCGAGTGAGGACGACAATGTGGAAGTCGCCAGGGTTGGACAGCCACGGGCGTTCAACTTCGCACCTCGCGACCATGTGGAGTTGGGCATGGCTCTGGGCATGGACTTCGATCGTGCTGCGAATCTGTCCGGCAGCCGTTTCGTACTGCTCAGAGGGCCGCTCGCGCGGCTGAATCGCGCACTCACCGAGTTCATGCTCGATGTGCACACGGGTGAGCACGGCTACGAGGAAATCAATGTACCCGTCATGGTGAGGCGAGACACGCTTGTCGGCACGGGGCAACTGCCAAAGTTCGAACAGGATCAATTTCAGGTGCTGGGCGACGAGGACCTGTTTCTCATCCCGACCAGTGAGGTGCCCCTGACCAGCCTGTTTCGTAACGAGATTATCGAGCGCGCCGCCTTGCCGCTCAGGTTTGTCGCGCATTCGCTGTGCTTCAGGCGCGAGGCGGGCAGCTATGGCAAGGACACCCGCGGCATGATCCGCATGCATCAGTTCGAGAAGGTTGAGTTGGTGCAGATCGTGTCAGCAGAGCGGTCCGCAGAGGCTCTCGAGGATCTGATGAGGCACGCCGGGAGTGTGCTCGAACGCCTGGAGTTGCCTTATCGGAAGGTGGAGCTTTGTTGCGGCGACCTGGGCTTCTCGGCAGCCCGTACCTTCGATCTTGAAGTGTGGTTGCCGTCTCAGGCGCGTTACCGGGAAATTTCCTCGTGCAGCAATTGCCTGGATTTCCAGGCGCGCCGTATGGGATGCAGGGTGCGTGCGCCGGAGGGTGCGAAAGGGAAGGGCAAGACGGTCTTTCCGCACACTCTCAACGGCTCCGGGGTCGCCATTGGCCGCTGCCTCATTGCCGTGATGGAGAACTGTCAGGACGAAGCAGGCAACATCGTCATCCCCGAGGTCCTGAGGCCCTACATGAACGGCGCAGAGCGCATCGTCAGGGACAAGTAGCGCCTCCGAAGCGCCTCCGAGTGGTTCCTTACCAGGAAATCACGCCGTCATATGCGACGACCATCCTGACCAGTTCCTCGTAGTTGATACGAGCGACCCCCGGCAGGTGCGGTATCGAGTCAGTGCCTTGCATGATGCGAAGCGCCGTATCAGAGATGTGCGGGTTGTCGCGCAGCACCTCGCCGAGCAACCGAACGGCTGAGTCCGGCTGCATGAATATCAACCGGTCGCCCTCGGCCACCGCTCCTGGCAGGGGTTTGCGAGAAGTCACCAGATGCAGTCGTTTCACGCCACCATGACCTCCCGATGAGAGCGGATCGATTGCAACGCCTCCCGGGCTGACAGCCATTCGGGAACCAGACCGTCCGGCAGGTGCCCAATGCCGGTGGCAGGCGCGTCTGCCTGCACCATGATGCGCACGAAATCGTCTGCATGACAGTGCGTGAAAAGCGGGGGGTTGGTGGGTGGGTTGTTGGGCGTGTTGGTGATGTAGCGCACACCGTCTTCAGCGAAGAGGATGCTCATCTCCATGCCGAAGGCGGCGCACACCAGGGCCGCATCCAGAGCTTCCCGAACAGTGACTTCATGTTCCGGGCCCGAGCGAATCACAAGCAGGAGGTTGGGCATGAGTAGTAGGTCGGTATCAGACGGTCAGCATCAGACGGTCAGGGGCGGAAGGTGATGGTGCGATCGGCCTTGAGCAGGCAATCGGTGAATTGACCAAGCCCGGCGATGACGAATCCGTCACGAAGGGGTTCTCCTGCCCGAGGGACATCGCGACGCTCGGCTGCACTGATACAGGCGACGAGTTCAAACTCGTGTTCCCTGGCGAGTTGCTGCCAGGCTGCTATCAGCCGGGTGGTATCCGGATAGTCCGGGCGGGCAATGCGCACACCGTCATGGTAGAGAAACACGCGGTAGATGCGATGTCCGAGAGCGATTGTCGCGCGGGCAAAGCCGAGGGCGTTGGCGAGCGAGGCATCGGCCTGCGGATGACCCTGTATGACCAAGGCGAAGTTCATCCTGATAGCTTATCTGCTCATGCATCTGTATGCGCCCTGGCGGAGAGGGAGGGATTCGAACCCTCGAAGGCTTTGACACCTTGCCGGTTTTCAAGACCGGTGCATTCAACCGCTCTGCCACCTCTCCGACGCTGACGATTTGGTAAAGCGCACGAGGAACAATTGTACTGAACTGGCACATCCCTTTTGTCGCGATACAATGACGCTATTGAGGTCGTCGCAGCCCGAGCACCCCGCCTATTGAGTCGAACTGCTCTTCTACATATGTTCTGATCAAGTCCATCCGTGGACTTGATCAGATTCGCAAATCAGAAATGTCAGCGGGCACATCCATGTGCCCGATCCTTCGGGCGGCTGCGCCGTGCATTTTTGCTGTCCTGCAAAAATGTGGTTCTGATTTGCTCGCAGATTCAATGCCTTACGGCACTGAATCTGGCGGCACATCCGTGTGCCGCACGGGAAACTCTGTTATTCAGAGTTTCCCTACAAACCTGGAAGGCCCGGCGGGGTGGGCGCGCGACACCTGTCTTGCTTGTAGTCCTCGCCCCCACAGACGCTACACTGTGCGGAGCGATGGGTGATGCACCTCCCGTCTATACCGAACATGGAGTCGCCGGTAGTGCGAGTTGATATCAACCCCGATAATTTTCGCTGGACACGCGAGCGGGCTGGAGTAGATGCCAATGCGCTGGTCCGACGGTTCCCCAAATACCTTGAATGGGAGTCCGGCGATGCACAGCCGACATTGAAGCAGCTCGAGAAGCTTGCTCGGACAGTTCACGCTCCGGTTGGGTTTTTCTTTCTGTCCGAGCCTCTTGATGAACCTGTTCCCATTCCCGACTTCCGTACCGTCGGGAACGCGCCATTACGGTGTCCGAGCCCGGATCTGCTGGATACCCTGTACCTCTGCCAGCAGCGTCAGGATTGGTATCGGGAGTTTGCTCGCATGGAAGGCGTGAAGCCGCTCGCTTTTGTTGACTCCGCAACGCTTGAATCCGATGTCGAAACTATTGCAGCAACTATTCGAGGGATGATCGGATTCGAGCTTGATGAGCGCCGCAAACTACCGACCTGGAGCGAATCTCTACGCCATTTCATCAGGGCAGCGGATACGCTCGGTGTGTTGGTGATGGTGTCCGGGATTGTGCACAACAACACAAGACGCAAGCTCAACCCTGCAGAATTCAGGGGGTTTGCCCTTGCAGACGAGTTGGCCCCCTTGATTTTCATCAACGGTGCCGATACGAAGGCTGCACAGATGTTCACCCTCGCGCACGAGTTGGCGCATCTGTGGCTTGGACAGAGCGTACTTTCCAACTCTGCTCCGGATGCCGTGCCCACCCACAGAGTCGAGGCGTGGTGCAACCGTGTTGCTGCCGAGATATTGGTTCCACTGGCCGTCTTGCGCGAGGAATGTCGGGAGGGGGAGGAGCTGCCGGACACGCTTGATCGCTTGGCGTACCATTTCAAGGTCAGCACTTTGGTAATCCTCTGCCGTCTCCATGATGCCCGAAAGCTGACGCGCGACCGCTTCCGAAAAGCCTATCGCGCTGAACTGGAGCGGCTGCACAGGATCCCGAAAAGCCGTGGCGGTAATTTCTACCCGACCCAAACTGCTCGAGTTGGCAATCGATTTGCTCATGCCATCGTGGTCAACACGTTGGAAGGGCATACGACCTATCGAGATGCCCTTCGCCTCCTCGGCTTTTCCAGGATTACAACTTTCCGGAAACTGGCAAATCACCTGCTGCCACACTGATGGCATATCTTCTCGACGCGAACATATTCATCGAGGCGAAAAATCGCCATTATGGGTTCGATTTCTGCCCGGCGTTCCGGGATTGGCTCGCCGCCGCGAACAAAGCTGGGCGGGTATTCAGCATCGAGAAAGTCGCCGATGAAATCCGGGCTGGTGACGACATGCTTGCGAATTGGGTGGCGAGCCGTAGAGGTGGTTTCTTCATCAGACCTGATCCGACGGTCATCGCAGCTCTGGGACAAGCGAGTAATTGGGTAGTCAAGCAGGCATATGAGGCCACCGCTATAACAAGATTCCTTGAAGGCGCGGACAGCTATCTCGTCGCACACGCACTGGCCGGCGGGCATGATGTGGTAACTCATGAGAGGCCGTCACCAACGACGAAGAATGTCAAGATTCCCAATGCCTGTATTGGTTTGGGCGTCAAATCTGTAACTCCGTTCGAAATGCTGCGTAACGAACGGGCGCGTTTCGTTCTTGGGTCACCACCTTGATGCACCTTCCTGAATTCATCGACAACCAAAACGGCAACACTCTCGCGCTTGCCCTTGCTGCATTTCTGGGCGTACGCTCTGAAGATGGCGAAGCGGAGCCGTGTGGTCCCTCTGATACCGTTCGCATCGCCACGGCGTTTTCCAATCCAACTGGCTTTGCCAAGCCTGCCAACGCAAAGTAGAAATGTCCCCGTCCTTCCACACCAAGCTCCAGGCCGCCTGGCGCGACAGGCGGCTCGTCTGCGTCGGACTGGACCCGAACCCCCAAACCCTGCCGCCTCATCTCGGCGCGGGCGCAGAAGCCATCCGCGCCTACTGCATGGCGATCATTGATGCCACGGCAGGCGATGTGTGCGCATACAAGCCGCAGGTTGCCTGGTTTTCTGCTCTGGGCTGTGAGGGTGTGCTCGCCGAAATTGTTCAATATATCCATGAAAGACAAGTAGGTACGCCGGTCATCCTGGATGCCAAGCGCGGCGACATCGGCGAGACTTGCGAAGCCTACGCCATGGAAGCCTTTGACCGCTTTCATGCCGATGCCGTCACGGTTTCGCCTTATCTGGGGCTGGACAATCTCGAGCCCTTCTTCGCGCGCGTGGACAAGGGGGTATTCGTCCTCTGTCGAACCAGCAATCCACAGGCGGAGTGGCTGCAGAACCAGCCTTCGGAAGACCCCCTGTACTTGCGAATCGCCAGACGAGTAGCGCAGGCGAACACAAACGGCAACCTGATGCTCGTCGCCGGTGCCACGCACACACGGGAACTCGCTGCCATACGTCGCGCTGTCGGCACCATGCCCCTGCTCATTCCCGGCATCGGCGCTCAGGGCGGCGACCTTGATGAAGTACTGCGAGTCGCCCTCGTCAACAGTGGCGGTGTGGTGATCAATGTGTCGCGGTCAGTGGCTGGTGCCAGCCACGGCCGAGACTTCGCGTCCGCAGCGAGCAGGGCACTGAATCTGCTCAATCAACAGATAGGCGAGCGACTCGACCTGTCATGATGCCGGTGGCGCGACGGAGCCCCGCTTCACGCCGATTGACTTGAGCCACCTCACTGCGCCCACCACCTTCTCACAGGTCAAATTCGCACCAGACCGGCGCGTGGTCGGAAGGTTGCGACATGGCGCGAATGTCGAGATCTATGCCCGCCGAGGTCAAGCGGCGGTGTAAAGGCTCCGTGGCCAACAGAAGATCTATGCGCAAGCCTCGTCTGGGGTCATCATCGAAGCCGCGTGATCGATAGTCAAACCAGCTCGCCACGCGCTCCGCATCCTCGGTGAGCGTCGCGTAACAATCATGCAGGCCCCAGTCCACGACAGCGCCGAGCCACTCCCGCTCCTCGGGCAGGAAACTGCATTTGCCGGTTCGCAGCCAGCGGTTGGCGTTGTTCTCGCCAATGCGTACATCCGCATCCTGCGGCGCGACATTCATGTCCCCGACTGTGACAAGCAGGGAATCAGGCGCACATTCCGTCTTCAGATAGCGCAACAAGTCACTGTAAAAACGTTCCTTTGCCGGAAACTTGAGCGCGTGTGAGCGACTTTCTCCTTGCGGAAAATATCCATTCAGCAGGGTCAATTCTCCACCCTCGGTGGCGTAGCGCAAAGCCTGAAATCGTCGCTGTTGATCCTGCTCGCGCCAGGCAAATCCGTTTTCAACACGCGTCGGTGCCATGCGAGAGGCCACCGCCACGCCGTAATGCGTCTTCTGACCAAAGACCTCGATGTGAGGCAAGCCAAGCGCCCGTACGTCATCGAAGGGAAAATCCTCGTCGGTGACCTTGGTTTCCTGCAGCGCGACAATCTCCGGCGAATGCTTGTCGAGTACTGCCTGCAACTGATGCAATCGCTTGCGAATACTGTTTACGTTGAAGGACACAATCTTCATACTTGAATGCCTGAATGTACGCAGACACGCATCTTGGGCAACTTGGCCGGGCAATTCAACTCTCGATATGTTCCGAACGATGATGACAGGGCGAGGGGGGTTCCTTGAAACAGGACTCCGGGCTGATTGATCGCCTGCTCGCCTCCGGGCGTTCCGGCTACCGGCCGGATATGGATTCGTGGCAACCGGAGCGTCGCGTACAGTCGCACATGCACATCACCACAGATGGACGCTGGTTTCACAAGGGGTCGGAAATCAAGCGCGCGCGGATGGTATCGCTCTTCGCCACGCTCCTGCGCCGGGAGGGAGACGAGCATTTTCTGGTAACGCCGGTCGAAAAAGCCCTGATCGAAATCGAGGACACGCCATTTCTGATCGTGGATTTCGAATCGGATGGGAGAGGGCAGGGCGCGCGCCTGGTGGTGCAAACCAATCTCGGGGAGTGGGTGGCCGTCAATGCCTGCGGACAGCTCTTCATGCAACCGCTCGCTGGCGGCTCACAGTCCTGCCCCTGCGTCGATGTACGCAACGGGCTCATCGGGCGTTTCTCGCGAGCGGCACATTACCGGCTCGCTGAGCTGATGGTGGAGCGCAACCACTGGCTGGGAATCTGGAGCTATCAGCACTTCCATGCCCTGGAGAAGTACGGTTGAGCATGGACTTCACGTGCCGCGTACACACTCCTCACATATTGGGGTAGTTGGGTCCGCCCATACCCTCCGGTGCCACCCAGTTGATGTTCTGCGCCGGGTCCTTGATGTCACAAGTCTTGCAGTGCACACAATTCTGCGCGTTGATCACGAACTGCGGCCCGGAGTCCGCCGTTACCACCTCGTACACCCCGGCAGGACAGTAGCGCTGGGCTGGCTCGTCATAGCGTGGCAGGTTGTCGCGAATCGGCAGGTCAGGGTCGGCAAGAACGAGGTGGCAGGGCTGATCTTCCTCGTGGTTGGTGTTGGAAAGATACACGGAAGACGACTTGTCAAAACTGATCACCCCATCGGGTTTCGCGTAGGTGATTGGCACACAGCGGTGTGCATCCTCGAGTGTCGCGTGGTCGGGAGTCGGGTCGGATACCTTGATGGGAAGACGGCCACGAAACAGCGCTTGTTCCACCCAGACGGCCGCGGAACCGAACAGGGACCCGAGCCCATGTATCTCACCGCCGAAGTTACGCGCCCGATGCAGTTCGCCATACAGCCAGGAATCGCCGACTGCAGCGGCGAACTGGCTCGACAGGTCCGCGCCACCCGCAGCGCTTTCCCCGAGCGACTCGTACACAGTTTCAGCGGCCAGCATGCCGGATTTCATGGCAGTGTGACTGCCCTTGATCTTGAGTGGATTGAGAAATCCGGCATCATCGCCAATCAACAGCGCCCCGGGCACACCAAGACGTGGCAAGGCGAAGAGGCCACCCTTGACAATCGCTCGCGCACCGTAGGCACGTCGGGTTCCACCCTCGAGTACGCCCGAGACCAATGGGTGATGTTTCCAGCGCTGCATCTCGTCAAAGGGCGACAGATGCGGGTTGCTGTAACTCAAATCCACGATCAGCCCCAAAGAGACCTGATGATTCGGCAGGTGATAGAGAAATCCACCACCCGTGGCAGAACGACCAAACCCCAACGGCCATCCGAGCGAATGAATCACCCGACCTGCCTGGTGGTGTTCGGGATTCACGTCCCAAAGCTCCTTCAGGCCAATTGCATAATGCTGCGTCCCCGATGCCTTGCCGAGATCAAAATCGGCGATCAGGCGCTTGCCGAGGTGCCCGCGGCAACCTTCGGCAAACAGGGTGTATTTGGCACGAATCTCGTAGCCCGGCTGAAAGGTGCCCTTGCGACTGCCGTGCCGGTCAACGCCCATGTCACCGGTGATAACGCCCACGACCTTGCCATCCTCGACCAGAGTTTCACTGGCTGCAAATCCCGGAAAGATATTGACACCCAGAGATTCGGCCTGCTCACCAAGCCAGCGCGTCATGTTGCCGAGGCTCAGCGCGTGATTGCCATCGTTGGTCATATCCTTCGGGAGCAGCCAGTGTGGCACACGGATATGTGCGGAATCCGAGAGCAGGAAGTACATGTCTTCCGAGGTCACGGGATTGTCGAGTGGCGCGCCTTGCGACGCTGCATCGGGAAAGAGCTCATCAAGTGCTGTCGGCTCGAAGACCGCGCCCGACAGGATGTGCGCACCAATCTCCGATGCTTTCTCGACCACGCACACCATGAGTTCCTGCCCGGCGGCCGCAGCGAGTTGCATCAAGCGGCAGGCTGCGGCAAGCCCGGCGGGGCCACCACCAACGACGAGGACATCGGCATCAAGACTCTCGCGCTCGACCTGTTGCATTCAATTGCAGTAACTGAAACGATGAACGGGCAGTATCGCACGGTCACGAGCACAGGTGGAAATGCCGCTCGGGAAGCTCTGCTAAGATGTGCCGCTGCGTAGCGTATAACCTGTTTTCGCACCCGTACATGCCTGTACATGTCGGTAGCGAAGATGCGCTGACCGCTCCATGAATCTCGAGTTGAGGAAATTATGAAAGCACTGGTACCTGTCAAGCGTGTCGTGGACTACAACGTGAAAGTACAGGTCAAATCTGATGGTTCGGGTATCGACCTCGCGAACGCGAAGATGTCAGTGAATCCTTTCTGCGAAATCGCCATTGAAGAGGCTCTCAGGCTGCGCGAACAAGGCCATGTCGAAGAGGTGATTGCCGTCGCCGTTGGCCCGCAGGTGTGTCAGGAGCAGCTCAGAAACTGCCTGGCGCTCGGGGCAGACCGCGCGATTCTGGTTGAGGCACCTGACGACTTGCAGCCACTCACGATTGCCAAGGCGCTGAAGGCTGTCTATGCGCATGAGTTGCCGGGACTGGTGATTTTCGGCAAGCAGAGCATTGACGGGGACAATAGTCAAACCGGCCCCATGTTTGCCGCACTCACGGATTTGCCACAAGCGACCTTCGCTTCCCAGATCATCCTTGCTGATGGTGCCTGCGAAGTGACCAGAGAAGTGGATGGTGGCCTTCAGACCCTGCGTGTTGACCTGCCGGCAGTCATCACCACCGATCTGCGCCTCAATGAACCTCGATACGCATCGCTCCCGAATATCATGAAGGCGAAGAAAAAACCCATGGATGTGATTTCCCTGCAATCACTCGGTGTTGAAGTCAGAACACATGTCGAGGTGCTCGGTGTCGCACCCCCGCCGGTGAGAAAAGCCGGCATCAAGGTCGAATCGGTTGCGGAACTGGTTGACAAGCTCAAAAACGAAGCCAAGGTCATTTCATGAATATTCTCTGTATCGCAGAACACGACAACCAACACCTGAAGCCTGTCACGCGGGTGGTGATTCAGGCTGCTCTGGACATCAGGAGTCACGCCGGCGACGAAACCAGCACCGACATTACGCTGCTGGTGGCGGGTAGCGACTGCCAGGCGGTTGCCACACAAGCGGCCAGTATTCCCGGCGTGTCCAGGGTGTTGCTGGCGGATGACGCTTGCTTCACGCATCAACTCGCCGAGCCTCTGGCTGACCTCGTCACCCGGCTTGGTGCCGACTGTGCATATGTACTCGCCGCACATACCACCACCGGAAAGAATTTCATTCCGAGGGTGGCGGCCAAACTTGATGTCGCGCAGATTTCGGATATTACCGGGGTTGTCAGCGAAGACACCTTCACGCGCCCCATCTATGCCGGCAATGTGATTGCGACAGTGCGCTCGAATGACCCGATCAAGGTGATTTCAATCCGCGGCACCGGATTCGATGCCGTCGCCGGGGAGGCGAACCCGGCACCCATCGAACCCTGCGATGCGAAAGGCGGCGTGGTGGCATCCGAGTTCGTCGGTGAAGAACTCGGACAATCAGAGCGTCCCGAACTGACTTCTGCCGGAGTTGTGATTTCCGGCGGCAGGGGCATGCAAAATGGCGAGAATTTCAAGCTGTTGGAGGGGATAGCCGACAAACTTGGCGCGGCGATAGGCGCATCTCGGGCGGCAGTGGATGCCGGTTTCGTACCCAACGATATGCAAGTGGGACAGACTGGCAAGATCGTGGCTCCCGAACTCTACATTGCTGTCGGCATCTCCGGGGCTATTCAACACCTCGCCGGCATGAAGGATTCAAAGATTATCGTCGCCGTGAACAAGGACGAGGAAGCACCCATATTTCAGGTGGCAGACTACGGCCTGGTCGCTGACCTCTTCAAGGCATTGCCGGAGTTCGAATCGTCTCTGTAGGCGGGCGCTGGCCGTGTGCACCGCGATACCAGGGCACTCGCCGGGCATCTTGTTCGAACCGGTCAACAACACCAAGAATCATTGCAAATAACGCCATTCGCACCGCCAATCCGTTGTCCGTCTGACGAAATATTGCGAGGTTCGGATTGGGGTTCAAATCCTCGTCTAGCTCGCGCGCCTTGCGCCGGGAATCTCTGGGGAGCGGGTGCATGATGACGGTCTGCGGGTCACACAGGGATTCGTAAGTCTTGCGGTTCAGCCGCAGGCGTCCACGATACGCATCTGCTTCCGCTCTTGTCGTGAATCGCTCGGTCTGAATTCTGGTCATGTACACAATGTCGCACACTGAAATTGCCGGTTCGAGGCTATCGAATTCACGCACTCTGTGACCCTGCACGGCCAGTTTGGTTTTCAGGCTCTCGGGTAATCGCAATGCCCTGGGCGACACCAGTCGTACATCGAGGTCCTTGAATACGGCGAGCAGGCCGCACAGGGAGCGAACAGCGCGACCGAAACGAAGGTCTCCGACGATGGCGATACGCATACCGTCCACCGACTTGCCCTTCGCCTGCATTTCCTGGTCGAGCGTGAACAGGTCCAACAGCCCCTGGGAAGGATGCTCGTTGGTGCCGTCTCCGGCGTTGATAACCGGTACGCGGCTTTGTTCGCTGAAGGCTGTGACGGCTCCTTCAAGTGGATGGCGCATCACCAGAACATCACAGTAGCCGGACAGTACGCTGGCGGTGTCCTGCAGGTTCTCGCCCTTGGCGAGCGACAGGCTTTCTTCCGCTGTAGTGTCGCGAACGTTACCACCCAAGAGGTTGAAAGCACTGCCAAACGAGATGCGCGTACGGGTGCTTGGTTCAAAGAAAATATTGCCCAGCACAGCGCCTTCAAGTACGCGCGTCACGTACTGCCTCTGGCTAAACGGCAGCATTCTGCGAGCGACTTCGAACACTCGCTGCACATCGCCCCGGCTGAACTGCTCGACAGAGAGTACATGGCAGCCACGAAATTCCATACTGTGTCCTACTCGGGAAGCGCTTCCTTGACCTGTGCATACAGGCGCACATTGACATGCACGAACTGGCCGATCCAGTTCGTGTCCAGCCATTCACCGGTGCCCACGCCCGCCAGGATACGGTCGATGCGCGCCTCGCCTGCAAGCAGGGTCCATCCGCCTTCCTCATGAAGTCGAAAGCGAAACTCGAGCGGCGTTCGTCGACCGCGTATCAGCAGCTCTGATGCTGCGACATAGCCTCCGTCCGCTTCTGCTCGAAAGTGGCTGGCTTCGAACCTGAGCATCGGGTGACGCTTGCCGTCAAACCAGTCCGTCTCCTGCAAGGTGGAATCTCGCTCGGAATCGTGAGTGACCACGGAGGATGCACGGAAAACAACACTGGCAGAACTCGCGGCCAGATTGCCGGGATCAAAACGTACATCTGCGCGCCAATCGCTCCAGTGACCCTTGAACTCTGCGCCAGCCTGTTCGGCGACGAATTCAACGCGGCTCCGCTCGTAGTCAATCTGCCAGGGCGCTGGTTCCGCGCTCGCCGTGGCAGCCAGCACAGCGAGCACAGTGAGCGCAAGCCCCGTGAGTGCCAGATGCAGGCGACGCATCACCTCTGCTAGCCGGATTTCCACAACATGCGACGCAGTATATCGTCCTTGTCCACAAAATGATGCTTGAGCGCCCCGAGCAGGTGAATGCCGGCGACGACCGCAAGGCTCCCCGCAAGGATTTTGTGAATCTCGTGCAGCAGGTCTCCAAGTGCTTCATTGGGCTCCAGGAGGGGAGGGATGGCGAAGGCTCCAAACCAGGTAACCGGATAGTTGCTTGCCGCCGAGCCGAGTACGCCGGTAATGGGCAGAAGAAAAACAAGCACATACAGCAGCCAGTGCGTCGCCTGCGCAAGTGTGCGTTGCCACACTGGCATTGTCACGGGCAGGCGTGGCTGTTCGTTCATGAAACGCCAGACGAGGCGCACCACAGCGAGCGCGAATATTGTCAAGCCGACTGACTTGTGCCTGGCAAAAAGCACGAACATGTCCATGCGTGAATCGGCGGCTTCCGCCATGTTGGCAAGCACGTACTGGGCGATGACCAATACCACGACGCTCCAGTGCAGGGCCTGTGCGGGCCACCCGTAACTTGATGCGCTGTTCCTGATTGCCACGAAACTGACTCCGGCTTGCTGCGTTGATTGCGACTATAAAGTAATCCGGCGCGCACAGCATAACCTCTCATAATCTATATTATGTTAAATCACGTTGAATGTAGGTTGAATGTAGTTGGCGGGCCAATTGTCAAAGTACAATGCGCACCCATGAACAATCCCAATGACCCGGACCAGCTCCCCTTCAGCATTCGCAACAAGCCGCAGGGGAAAATCCGCCAGGGCGAACCCCTGCTGTGCCTCGATATGGACGGTGTGCTGGCACCCATGAACCATCCCAGGCCCATGGACAGGCGAAACCAGCGGGGATATGACGGATTGGCAGGCTTTCCCGAGTGGTTCCGGCAGGGCAGCAACGCAGGCGTTCCTGCGCCATTCCATCCACGCATGCCTGAATGGTGCGCCGAGTTGCTCGACATCTTTGACGATAACTTCTGCTGGTTCTCCTATCGGGACGACATCCTGCGATTCAGCCACAAGCTGGGGTTCAGGAAGAATTACCCGATACTCACGATGGTCGAACAAAACCCCGAGCCTCTGCGGCGAGAGCTCGAACAACTCGCAGAAGGTATGGAGGACAGACTTCTGGGGTTCGAGGGAGAGATCATCTTCAAGACGGAGAGCGTTATCGCCCACATTGACCCATCGACTCCGATCTGTCTCATCGATGATCTCTACGCGTATGAGTTCTACAACGATGCGGAACTCGATGCGACCACCAACGCCTGGAGCTTTATCAAGGCCTGGGAAGCACCGGTGCAGCTCATCGCTCCCGCCGACCACATTGGCATCTATCCGCCGGTCATCGAGTCCATTCGCAGCTGGAAGAACGCCCCGGAAAACACCTCTGACAACAGGTACTACTCGCGAGATGCGGAGCTCGCATGGCTTGGAGAATATCCTGTGGACGCGCCTGTGCCCTATAAGGGAAACTCTGAATAACAGAGTTTCCCGTGCGGCACACGGATGTGCCGCCAGATTCAGTGCCGTAAGGCATTGAATCTGCGAGCAAATCAGAAGCGCACTTCTGATTTGCGAATCTGATCAAGTCCACGGATGGACTTGATCAGAACATGCTAAGGGGTGAATAGCGCCGCCCGAGTTCAAACCCTCAACTTGCCCTGAAGCGCAGCGTCCCATTCACGCTGCCGGGCCACTGGCCGGCCTGCAGGCGCAGCTGATCCACCTCGATGCCATGGTCGCCTTCCACCTGCATCAACCAGTCAAGTACGCAAGCAAATGACTGCTCCTGCAAGGTCACCTGAATGCTGGTATCGTCCTGATTGAGGCGCAGGAACTGCAACTCGCAATCGCCCACCGAAGCAGTGAGAAGACTCGGGCGCAACTCGCCTGGCAGCGCCTGTCGCGGGTGCATTTCAAGCCATTCCAGTCGCCTTTCCCAGGCGCTTGCGTCGCGTTCCTGCGCGAACCGCCAGTCACTCGAGGGGGCCAGCAGCGCGGCCCAGAGGCCCCAGATGCCGAGCAGCGACAATATCGATGCAAGCAGTATTCGCTCGCTGCCGGAGCGTTGCAACCACCAGGAGCGGACAGCCAGCGAAACACGCCACCCGGCGCCGACAGCCATCGCCCGGCCAACCAGAGTTTTCATGGTGTGACTCCGTGCAACCTGAGCCGGGCACGCACATGGCCTGCTTCCTGCGTGGCACCGAGCATGTCAACCTGCACAAATACCACCTGCATCCGGTTCGATAATTCCTCCAGAGATTCGTAGTCAGCCACTCTGACCTCTATATCCAGATGTTCCGCTCCGGACGCATAGGTCAGGGATGTCAGGCCATCTCCCGCTCCATCCCCTGCCCTTGAAACGATTTCCGAAACCTCTGCCAGACGGCTGACGAGCGCACCGGTTGCCTGACTGCGTACGCCCTGCTCGCGCTGCACCAGCCTGATAACATCTTCCGGGCTGCGGGCTCCCGGTGCCAACCTGAGTGATGCTTCCTGAAGCTCCAGGCTTCGTTCCTGTGTATCAATTCCAATCGCCAGGTCGGCAGCGACCATCAGCACAAGCCACAGGGCTGCGAGCGCGACCGGTAATCTCCATGCCTTGTGGCGATGTCTCCTGGCGCGCGGAGCAAAATCCCCGGTCAGCAGGTTGATGCTCGTGGCGGGTGCCGTCACGAGTTCGGCCAAGGCGCTGCCAATGCAGCGCTTCTCGACCCTGTCGATGCCGGAAATACTTTCGATAGCTTCATATATATCAGTGGTTTCTGCACTTTCTTCTGCCATGATGTGCAATTGCACCCCGGCATCCCCGGGGCCTGCCATGGTTTCGATCATCGACGGCAGATAGACGGAAAGATGCCGACGTGGCGATTCGAGTGCGAGCTGTGGAGTACGCAGAAGCGCCCGGTCGCCATCAAGCAACATCACTACGACACCCGGCTTCGCGCGCATCAGGAAGGCATCCGAACAGGCCGCGACCGGCTGAATGCCGTGACTGACCAGCAGCTGCAACAGGTTCTGTAACACGAAGCGTGAAATCGCCATACACTGCAAGTACTCCACCTGACGCTGGCCGATAGCAAAATGCATGGCTTCGACCGGCTGCGCCACCTGTTCTTCCGCGATATAGGGCAAGGCTTGCGTCAGATTGCGGGCGGTCATGGGCGGTACTTTCAGGCGCAGGTGCAGGCAGGCGCGGCTTTCGAGCAACAGGCTGACATCGTCCGGCTGCGCCGAGAGCATGGCGGCAAGCGTCCCGAGATCTGCCCTGCCCTCGTCCCGATGACCGGGTGCCACGCGACACCACCGCCACTCGGCAGCCGCAAAGGCTTCACTGCCAAGCCCGTCAAGCGCATCAAACCAGATGTACAGCATCAGACACCCTCCAGGCTGCGCGCTATGAGCTGCACACTGCCATCATTCGGATTGCGATACAGCCAGGACTCGATACGCGCTCGCTGCCCGCCTATTGCCACTTCCGCCCACAGGCTGAAATAGCTGCTCGTGACCACGAAGAGTGTATCCGCCCCACCCGCCTCGAAGGCGGTTACTTCTTCGAGGTGCGTAATCTCGCGTTTGCCCGCAGTGAAGAACTCCGCCACCGAGGGCTCCACGCCAAGCGCCTGCAACAGTTTGGACCCCACGGTATTGATATTGATTGCAAGCGTAGCCGAGGGCAGCGCCACGACGAGTGGCTCAAGCTCGTCATACGAGTGCGCATCGTTCATTGAAGGCATGATACGCAGTTCAGTCTTGTGCACTGCGGGCGCATTGGCGCTGCGCAGTGGCGGCACCTGTAGCAGCAGCTCCGGATCTTCCGCCCCGGGGGTTCCTGACTCGAGGTCTTCATCGGTCCAGTCAAGCCACTCCGAGGCAACCCCGGAAGGTATTTTCAGGAACCCGAGGATGGACTGAAAATGCTCGGGATGTGTGGCAACCGCATTGAGATTGAATCGTGACTGCAAATCCTCGACGCGCATGTTGATGGTGCCTCCGGGCACCGGGAAAGGCGGGTTGGTGGCCGCCCAGCTTTCTGCCTCGGAATCGAAGCTTCTCGACTCTGTATCCTGCCAGTCCTGCACCAGAAGCTGTCTTGCATACTGTTCTGCCCCGAGCAGGTATTCACGCGCTTGCAGGGCGAACTTCGCCGCCCCCATGCCTTCGACCAGCAGCGCCTGACGCGACATCATCTGCCAGGCAATCGCTGCAATCACCGCGGTCACCGTGAGGATGCTGATGAGCACCACGCCGCGGTCTTTCGCCAGACGACTCATGACCCCCCCTCCCCCGCCGACACATCTTCTGCCTCTTCTGCTGCGCCTGCGTCCGGAGCACCGGAATCATCGAGCTCATTGCTGTCAGATGCGGAGAGGTTCTGCATCTCCCCCGGCAGATCCATGATGCGCATTATTTCACCGTAACCATCCACTTCAAGCAGTACACGCAGCGCGACAGGCGGCTCATATTGCTGTTCGGCCAGGGTCATCCCATCACCACGCAAGATATGTGCCGCAGTGATGGGCTGGAAATCAATCCAGGCGACATGTTCAAGGATGGTCTGGTGTCTCATGGGAGAATCCGGGGCGCGGTCAAGCACATCCCAATAGCCCCTGTGCAGTGCGCCCTCCTCGACCCAATACCGCACTCGCTGCAATTCACTGCGCCGATGACCTGCCGGATTCGCCCAACCCCGGCGCGTCAGTTCGAGACTGCCGGGAGCGAGCAGCATGGCTGGCGAGGAGTCACCAAACTCATCACGAACCGGTTTTGCAACGTATTGCGCCAGGTCCTGGCTCAGTCGATGCAAGCCTCTCTCCAGATCGAGCAGGCGGTCACCGAAACGCGTCGTCACGCTCTGGGCTTCGATAGCCTGAAAGAGCAGGCTACCCGCTGCCATGGAAACCACGCTGAAAATGGCCAGGGCGATGAGCATTTCCAGCAGGGTAAAGCCGGACGGCTGACGAATACACATCTTCAGATTCCTGCCCGAATCGCCTAATACCGGCCCAGATACCCGACCAGCACCAGAGGCCCCTCATCAGGACGCGTCGAGTCTGCTGGCCTGACCCGCACCTCCACTCGCCTCAGCCATGGATGACTCGTCGGTCGTATGGTGCTGTGCACTTCCCAGGCGCGTCCGGCCATGCGCGTCACGCTGTGCCGCAGGCCCGTGCTGACGGGTTCCCGGCGCACCTGGCTGTGCAACCGCATGGTGGCCAGTTCGTTGGCCGCCACCCAGCCCGCCACGCTGCTCGCCTCCATGCGTTCGAGCGCGCGCAAGCTACTGCTGGCGGCATTGCCGAACATGCTCATGGCGACCGCGAGCACCAGCAGCGACACCAGCAGCTCGATGAGCGTGAACCCGGAGACTATGCGCATTCGTATCGAGTGCGTTCAAAGCCGTCGCTACTGACACGACACGCTCTGGCCTCCAGTGAGGAGCCAATCTGCACGGAAAAAGGTGTTACTTCTCCGCTCGACCAGAACACAACCGGAGGCGATGCGCCCTGCTCGAATGGCGCCACGGAGCGAGATTCCACCACCAGTGAGAGCTGCATGTATGGCGGTAACTGATGCTCTGCAAGCGGCCCGGAAGCATGGGCTTGCCAGCGTCTCCGCTGTGCATTGAAGCGTCGCAAGACATAGCCGTGTTCGCTGATTCCGAGGCCATACTGACGATTCTCACTGACCGCGGCGATGCGCCCGGACTCCACCACCCGCATCAGTCGCTCAGCTTCCGTCTGCACTTGCAGGTGTCGGTCGGTGCCGAGGTTGGGGATGACAAGTGCAGTCAGCACGGCGAGCACGACCATGACGATCAGCAGCTCGAGCAGGGTAAACCCCGCCTTCAATCGCGGACAGCCTGCGCCTGCAGCCGAGCGATCACAGGTCCTGATAATGAATGTCGGCATCATGGCCCTCGCCGCCAGGTGCACCGTCCGCTCCCAGCGACGAGATTTCGAAGGTGCCCCCGCTCGCGTTGTATCTGTAGGGGCTGCCCCAGGGGTCTTGCGGAAGCTTCTTGAGATAGCCGGCCGACGGATAGTTGGGTGGCTCCGGGTAGCTTTGCGGCTTGCTCACCAGCGCCTCCAGACCCTGCGTCGTTGACGGGTAGCGATAGTTGTCCAGTTTGTACAGATGCAGCGAATTGGCGATGGATTGCAAATCTGTCTTCGCGGCCACCACGCGCGCCTGATCGTCTCGCCCGACCAGATTCGGCACGATGAGCACGGCAAAGATGCCGATGATCACCACCACGAGGAGGATTTCAATCAGGGTGAATGCCTGCTGGCGGTGGCGGGATGCTGAAACTTGCCGAGTCATGCGCGTACTCATATCAGAAATTGGTTCATCTGGGTGATGGGAAGCAGTATGGCGAGCACAATCAAAAGCACAAGCCCCCCCATCAGCAGTAGCATGGCGGGTTCGAAGAGGCGAATGAGCGTACCGGTGACGCGCTCGAATTCTTCGCGCTGGTAGTCGGCGAGGCGCACCAGCATGCTATCGAGTTCACCGCTTTTTTCTCCGCTGGCCGCCATATGCACCATGATTGGCGGCAGGTGTGGCACCTCCCGAAGAGCACCGGCAAAACTCGCACCTTCGGTGACGCGCCGGGTCGCCTCCTCGAGCCCCGACTGCATGGCCTGATTCTTCACCACCGCGGCGGCAATGGACATGGCCTCCGCCAGAGGCACACCGCTCGAGGTCAGCACACCGAGCGTACCAGCGTAACGGCTGGTGTGCAGCCCGCGCGAAACACGCCGGATGAGCGGCAGGCGCAGCACGAATTCATCGACCTTGAGACGCACCCCCTTGTTGCGCATGGAAAAACGCAGCACGAGACCAATGAGCGCCAGCAGGATTAACGCAGGAAGGCCATAGTCACGCACCAGATCGCTCGCGGCGATAAGTACCCGGGTAATCAGCGGCAACGCCTGCTCGGTACGATCAAACACCGCGACCATGTCGGGCACCACATAGCCAAGCAGGCCCGCGATAACCGCGAGCGACAGCACAAAGAGCAATACGGGATAGATCATCGCCATACCGAGGTTCTGTATCGATCGGTGACGCCCTTCGGTATAGGCGGCCAGGCTGCTCAGTATCCCCGGCAGGTACCCGGCGCGCTCGCCAGCCTCGATGGCGGATACATAGATGCCCTCGAAGGAGTGCGGATGTTCAGCCAGCGCCTGCGCGAGCGAACGCCCCTCGAGCACTCTGGCACGTACCATGAGAAACAGTTGCCGTGCACGGCTTCTTTCCGCTTGTTGCGCCGTCGCCAGCAGCGCTTCCTCCACGGGCAAGCCTGCCCCCACGAGAGTGGCCAGCTGCCGCGTCGTGAGCGCCAGCTCCAGCGACGACAGGCGCGACAAGACATTGACAAAACGCGGGGCATTGGCTGTGCCTCGCGCCTGCGAGCGGGCGACATCCAGAGGCACAAACCCCTGGTCGCGCAGCAATTGACGAACCTGACGCGGAGAATCCGCCTGCAGGCTGCCCTTCTTCTTGCGCCCGCTCGGGTCAACAGCCTGATAGCTGAAGATGGCCATGCGCGCGGATCAGATTTCTGCCGTCACGCGCAGCGCTTCATCCACGCTGGTCACGCCCGAGCGAACCTTGGCGCAGGCATCCTCGCGAATTGACGGGCCCCTGGCTCGCGCCGCCGCTTCCAGCGCAGCTTCCGGAGCCTGATCATGGATGAGCGAGCGCAGCGTCTCGTCGAATTCAATCAGTTCGTACAGGCCGGTGCGTCCGCGGTAGCCCTCCCCTGCACAGGCTTCGCAGCCAACCGGCCGCCAGACATCGCATGCTCGGGAAGAGTCTCCGAACGAGCGCAAGAATTCGCGTTCACGCGCTTCCGGCGGGGCAGCCACCTTGCATTCGCTACACAGTGTGCGCACCAGCCGCTGCGCCATCACGCCATTGAGGCTCGAAGCCAGCAACCAGGGAGCTATATCCATGTCGATCAGGCGCGTGACCGCGCCTATGGCGGTGTTGGTGTGCAGCGTCGAGAGCACCAGATGGCCGGTCAGACTGGCGCGAATGGCGATGTCGGCGGTTTCCGTATCGCGAATTTCGCCCACCATGATGACATCCGGATCCTGCCTGAGAATCGCCCGCAAGCCCACGGAAAAAGTCAGGTTTGCCTTGAGGTTAACCTGAGTTTGGCCGATACCGTCGAGTTGATATTCAATCGGGTCCTCGACGGTCAGCACGTTGAGACTGGCGGTATCGACTTCCGACAGGCTTGCGTAGAGCGTGGTGGTTTTACCTGAACCGGTCGGGCCGGTAACGAGCAGGATTCCGTGCGGGCGGCGAATGAGCCCGCGTAATCGCTGCAATTCGTGCGCTGCCATACCGAGGCTCGGCAGCATGAGTCGTGCGCCCTGTTTTTCGAGCAGACGCAACACCACTCGTTCGCCCTCGGCAGTGGGAATGGTGGACACGCGCACATCAATTTCCCGACCTGCGACACGCAGGGAAATGCGCCCATCCTGAGGCACCCGCTTCTCGGCGATGTCAAGCTCGGCCATCACCTTGATGCGCGACACGAGTAATGGTGCCAGATGGCGCCTGGGGCGCAGTACTTCACGAAGCTGGCCGTCAACCCGCAGGCGCACCACGAGGTTCTGTTCAAAGGTTTCGACATGGATATCGCTGGCATGGCGACGCAGGGCTTCGGTCAGGATGGCGTTGATGAGGCGGATAATGGGCGCATCGTCCTCCTGTTCGAGCAGGTCTCCGGCGCTCGGCAGCGCATCGACCAGGTTTTCGAGCATGATTGATTCGCCTGCATCTTCAGCGATTTGCTGCGCTTCGCTGGCATCGCGTTCATAGATGCCGGACAAGGCCTCTGCGAAGGCATCCTCATCGAGAACCCGCCAGGCAAGCCCGTCTCCGGAGAGGCGCGCCGCTTCGGCAAGTGCGCTCGCTTGTGCCCCCTGCAGATAGAGGATTTCACGGGCATCTGCGTCAAGCGTCACGCCGTGACGCTTCGACCAGACAAAGGGTAATCGGCTGACTCGCCGGTGGCCAGCACAGAGCTCGTCTGCGGTACCACTCATGTCGTGCCTGGCTTCAGGATGACTGATCCGGGGGCGAGAACCTCAGAGCCCCAGAACCAGTTTGGCCATGATGTTGCGTTGAATCTCGTTGGAGCCAGCGTAGATGGACACCTTGCGCAAATTGAAGTACGACTGGGCCACACCGTTCGTCCAGTCGGGACCGGCTGGCTGAAAGTTATCACCCGCAAAGGGTGTGGAACGATCCAGCGCGAGCCCGTAATACCCGGAGAACTCCAGCCACAATTCGGAAATCTGTTGCTGCAACTCGGTGCCGCGGGTCTTCAGCAAGGATGACTCGGGCCCGACATTCTGGCCAGTGGACAAGGCTCCGAGAATACGCAGTTCGGTGAACTCCAGCGCCAGCACATCGATTTCCGTGCCGGCAATCTTCTCGGCAAAGCTCGCCTCGAGGTGCGCCTTGCCGTTGGCACTGGCAATGTCCTTCAACCGATTCAGAGATGCCTTGAGCCGGTGTGAATAGGCGTTGCCACGCTCGAATTCGAGCAGATACTTGGCGCAGGTCCAGCCCTGCCCTTCTTCACCAACCAGATTCTCCTTCGGAACCTTCACATCTTCCAGATACACAGTATTGATTTCCTGCAAGCCTTCAATCGGCTGGTCGAGGGTGATGATTGGCTTGACCGTCACCCCGGGAGATTTCATATCGATGAGCAGGAAAGAGATGCCGAGCTGTTTGCGGTCTTCCTTCGAAGTGCGCACAAGACAGAAGATCCAATCTGCATGCTGGGCGAGCGTTGTCCATGTCTTGACCCCATTCACCAGATAATGATCGCCTTGATCTTCGGCTTGAGTGGCGAGCGATGCCAGATCGGAGCCCGAACCCGGCTCGGAGTAGCCCTGACACCACCATACGCGACTGTGCAGTATGTCGGGCAGGAAGCGCTGCTTCTGTGCTTCGCTACCGAACTTCATGATTACCGGTGCCACCATGGTCACGCCAAACGGCAGCATGGCGGGCGCACCCGCGCGCGCCAATTCCATATCGAGCAAATAGTTCTGCGTCGGTGTCAGCCCGGCACCGCCGTGTTCCGTTGGCCAGTTCAGTGCTGCCCAGCCTTTGCGAGCCAGCGCCTGCTGCCACCGCACCTGTTCATCTTTCGCCACCCGGTTGAGTGCAGAGCGTTTGCTGCGTTCCCTGAGCTCTTGTGGCCAGGCGGTTTCAAGCCACTCGTGAACCTCGGCCTGAAAGGCACGGTCCTCGGCGCTGAAAGAAAAATCCACTGAAAACTCCTTGGTGTGTGCTGTGTCAGGCTGCGCCGACGATACACACGGCCGCCACGTTCTGATTCGGAGCACCGCCGAGATTGTGCGTCAATCCGATGCTCGGGTTGGCAAGCTGGCGTTCGCCGGCACGGCCCTGCAACTGCAGGTACATCTCGTAGAGCATACGAATACCGGAGGCACCGATGGGATGCCCGAAGCACTTGAGCCCACCGTCGATCTGACAGGGAATGCCACCATCTGCGTCATAGAAGCCATCCATGACATCCTTGAGCGCTCCGCCCTCCGGCGACAGTTGCAGGTCTTCGGTGGTGACAAACTCGGTGATGGAGAAGCAGTCGTGGCATTCGAACATGCTCACCTCTTCGCGCGGCTTGCGAATGCCCGCTTCTGCGTACGCCTTGGATGCTGCAATACGAGTGGTGTGGAAGTAGCTCCCGTCCCAGGCCTTGTGTGCCGATTCAGAGCCGTTGGAGAGCGAGAGTTGCAGCGCCTTGACGGTCACAATGTGCGCCTTGCCCAGGCGATGTGCGATTTCCGGCGTGGTGACAATAGCGGCAGCCGCCCCATCGCTGACACCGCAGCAATCAAACAGCCCAAGCGGCTCGGCAATCATGGGCGCATCGAGCGCGTCTTCTTCGCGAATGGCCTTGCGCAGGTGCGCCTTGGGGTTCCTGGTGCCATTCTCGTGACTCTTGACAGACACATGGGCAATGGCGCGCTTGAGATCATGCTTGTCAACACCATGCCTGGCCCGGTAGGCACTGGCAAGCTGCGCGAAATTTCCGGGAGCCGAGCCGGTCGCGCTCCACAAGGGTGTCAGCGTACCGGCGGTATTGCCGCCAGGCAGCCCCCCATACCCGGTGTCCTTGAGTTTCTCGACACCGAGCGCAAGCGCTATATCTGCCGCTCCCGAAGCGACCGCATACACTGCACCGCGAAACGCTTCGGAACCCGAAGCACAGAAATTCTCGACGCGGGTAACGGCAATATTCGGCAATCGCAGGGACATGCTGAGTGGCAGTCCGCTGCGTCCGACACTGGCAAACTCCATTGCCGTTGACAGCCAGGCCGAATCGATTTCGCTGCGGTCAACTCCGGCATCCTCGATGGCTTCGTCAAAGGCCTCGACAATCAGTTCTTCTGCGCCCACATCCCAGCGCTCACCAAACTTGGAACAGCCCATGCCGAGAATTGCGACCTTGTCCTTGATGCCCTGTGCCATGTAACTCAAGCTCCTCTGGTAGTGATGTTCCTGTTGTGCATGAACGACCTCCGCCCGACAGCACCCTCACGCCACGCGAACGGGTACCGCTTTCCAGAAGTAGCGCGGCAGGCCGCGCGGTCTGTCCAGCGACTTGATGCGAAAGCGCATCTCGACAGCCATGCCAACATCAATCTCGCCTGCCTCGATGTCGGTGAAGTCGGTCATCAAGCGTCCCCCGTTATCGAAGTCAATCATGCCATAGTGTGACGGCGGATTGGGCGTGAAAGCGAGATAGTCGGCCGACCAGCTGGTAATCCTTGCCGGTTCGTCACGAAATGCGTACGGCTCCTGAGTATCGGTGGCACCGCACTGCGGATTGACACAGACGCGTGTGCGCGGGAACTGCAGGGTGCCGCATCGTGTGCATCGCCCGCCGACCAGGCCGAGCAGCATGTCGCGATTTCGATAGGCCGCGGAGAGAGAGGTCTGAAACTCTGCCGCCTCGCCTCGCTTGCCTTCATCAATGCGAATCAGATCGTTAAAGGCAAGGAACTTCATGTAGTTGTCTTCCGCCTTGCGAGCCGCGAGCGCGACGCTCACCGATTGCGGTGACTCGTAAGCCAAGATAGCGTCAGTCGCCCTGAACAGCAGCGCCTCGCAGCCGTTCGCAAAACTCGCCACGAGTAGGTAGTCACCTGGCTTGACGCGCGTCTCCAGAACATGCATGGCCATGAGCAGGGGGTGGGCTGTGCCTGTCTCGCCAAGCTGACCCGCCAGGTTATCCACAACCGATGCATCACTCAGCCCGGCGCGACGCGCAACGAGTCCGGCAGCGCGCCCGATGGTGCTCGGCAGCACGAAATGCCCGATAGCTCCAGCGCTCACGCCCGTATCGGCAAGCAGCCGTGAAATCGTGGCCGGGACAATCTTGACCAGACCTTCGTCGCGCACCCAGCGCTCTTCCCAATCGTAATCGAACTCCTCGCCCGCAGCTCGAAAGTGATCGAGAAAATCCACTGTGTTGACACTGCGTCCGACCAGCTCGAGGAGCGGCTCGTCCCGGCCTGCAGTCAGCCCCACGGCAGCATCTCCCCAGGCAAGCTCGCCCGGACTTCTGGCTTTCGTGCGGCGTTTCTCGGAGGCGACCAGCAGGACCTTGCGCGCACCGGCCGCTACCGAATCGCACACCATGGACAGGGCCCCGAGCGATGCGCGCCGCGATGCGGTGACATCGAGCGTCCGCAGGTCGCCTTCCATGGAAAGTGCGGTAGCGATGATGCCGGCCTGCAACCGGTCTGCAAAAGGCGCGGAAGTGCTCGCGAACAACAGAGCGTCGGGGCGCGCATCGCGCACCAGATGACGCGCTGCTTCCACACCCATGGTGATAGCGTCTTCATCCCAGTGGCACATGGAACGTTCGCCCTTGCCCTTGGCGGCATAGGCCGGGTCACTCCACTGATGCGCCGCACAGATGGCCTGCCTTTGCAAGCGAAGCCTTGGAATATAGGCGCTGTATCCGGTGATTCCAGTCATTGGTACATGTCTCCCGATCATTGCGGGGCGAGGCGCAGCAGCACCTCACGCCGCCATATTGTCAATGATGTGCTGGCCGAATCGGGAACACGACACCTTGGTGGCGTTCTCCATGAGGCGATGAAAATCATAGGTGACTGTCTTGTTGTGAATTGCACCCTGCATGCCGCGGATGACCAGATCCGCGGCCTCTCGCCAGCCCATATGACGCAGCATCATTTCAGCGGAGAGAATCAGGGAACCCGGATTCACCTTGTCCTGTCCTGCGTACTTGGGGGCGGTGCCGTGCGTGGCTTCAAACAGGGCGATGTGATCCCCGATGTTGGCACCCGGAGCAATGCCGAGCCCCCCCACCTGAGCCGCCAGTGCATCGGAAATATAGTCGCCGTTCAGGTTCATGGTGGCGATGACGCTGTACTCGTCCGGGCGAGTCTGAATCTGCTGCAACATGGCATCCGCAATCATGTCCTTGATAACGATTTCGCGCCCGGTGTCAGGATTGGTGATGCGCTGCCAGGGCCCGCCATCGAGGTCCGTAGCCCCGAACTCGTCACGCACAAGATCATATCCCCAATCCTTGAATGCTCCCTCGGTGAACTTCATGATGTTGCCCTTGTGCACCAGCGTTACTGACGGCAGATCTTCCGAGATGGCGTAGCGAACGGCCTTGCGAATCAATCGCCTGGAGCCTTCCACCGAGACCGGTTTGACACCAATTCCACAGTGCTCCGGAAAGCGAATACTGGTCACGTTCATTTCCGTGCGCAGGAAGTCGATGACTCTTTTCGCTTCCTCACTGTCGGCTTCCCATTCGATGCCGGCGTAAATGTCTTCGGTGTTTTCACGGAAGATCACCATGTCGGTCTTTCCGGGATGCTTCATGGGGCTCGGTACACCGTCGAAGTAGCGCACCGGACGTATGCACACATAGAGGTCCATGATCTGCCGCAAAGCGACATTGAGCGAGCGGATGCCGCCACCGACCGGCGTGGTCATGGGCCCCTTGATGCCCACCAGGAATTCACGGATAGCAGCAACCGTTTCGTCCGGCAGCCATTGATCCGGCCCATACACCTCAAGGGATTTCTCCCCGGCATAAACTTCCATCCAGCGGATGGAACGCGCATTTCCATAGGCATGGCGAACCGCTCCATCGATAACCGAGCGCATGACCGGCGTGATATCGAGACCAATCCCATCGCCCTCGATAAACGGGATGATTGGATGAGCGGGTACTACGAGAGAATTATCGGCGGCGACTTCGATTTTCTCGCCTTCCGGGACCTTGATGTGTTGATACGCCATGGATTGACATGCTCCTTGCAGTGGTTGTCTGGATGAAAACAGGGCATTGTATCAGTCGCCTTGTTCAGGTCATGTGACAGAAAGCGGCGGGGCGCACCTGACAGGAACATACACGAGCCAGACTGATGTAGTCTTGTCTCACATGAACACTCATCATGTTGCAGATACCGCCGAATGGGGAGCGATTGCCACGCATGGTCGGCGTAGCGAGAGCGAAAGTGTCCGCTGTCTTGCAGGCGATGTATGCCTGCCAGACGCTGCGCGAGGGCGTGTGCTGGAGAACGCCAGAGCACTCGTCAGGGGATGCCGCCAACGCACACGGGAGCGCCCCCTGCTCGACCTCTTCCTGCAGGAGTTTGGGCTCTCGAATGACGAGGGCATTGCCCTGATGTGCATCAGCGAGGCGCTGCTGCGCATTCCGGACAAGGTCACCGCCGAAGCGCTCATCGCAGAGAGAATCGCGAGCGCCAACTGGGCAAGGCACATCGGCCAGTCGGACTCCCTGTTCCTCAACGCTTCAACCTGGGCATTGCTGCTCACTGGCAAGGTGCTGGGCCCCTCCGGGGGTCTTGATGAACGCATCACCCGCGATGTCGGGGCCTGGCTTCATCGCTGCACCGCTCGATTGGGTGAAAGTACTGCACGCACAGCGATGTCGCAAGCAGTGCGTATTCTGGGCAGCGAATTCGTGCTCGGGCAAACTATCGAAGAGGCACTTCAGCGCGCAAGGCAGCGCACACATCTGGCATCTTTTGACATGCTCGGCGAGGGCGCGCGCACCTTCGCCGATGCCAATCGATATTACGAAGCCTACATACACGCAATTCGCGCCATAGGCCGCTCCTCCGCTCATCACGACCCGCTGCGCTCCTCGGGGATTTCCGTCAAGCTCTCCGCGCTGCACCCGCGATTCGAGCCGCTACAGGAGAAACGGGTGCTGGCGGAGCTCAGCGCAACCCTGCAAGATCTGGCGCACGAAGCTGCAACGCACAACATCCACCTGACCGTGGATGCCGAGGAAGCCGAGCGCCTGGAGCTCACACTTCGCGTGTTTCAAGGCTTGACGGAAGCTCGCAAACTGCGCGGTTGGGAGGGGCTTGGTATTGCTGTTCAGGCATACTCGCAACGCGCCGGTGCCGTGATCGATTGGCTTGATTCGCTGCGTCGTCCGATTCTGGTGCGCCTCGTCAAGGGTGCCTATTGGGACCACGAGATCAAACGCGCTCAGGTCGAGGGGATTCATGGCTATCCTGTCTATACGCGCAAGGTGTTTACCGACCTTTCCTACATGGCCTGCGCCACTCGCCTGTTCGCAAGTGCGCACCTCTGCCCTCAATTCGCCACGCACAATGCCTACACGCTTGCTGCCGTCATCGAGATGGGCAAGGCATCTTCCAAATACTGGGAGTTTCAGCGTCTCCACGGTATGGGCCAGCTGCTCTATGACGAAGCGCGGCGGCAATATCCCGCCCTGCCGCCGGTGCGCGTGTACGCACCGGTTGGTGAATACAAGGACTTGCTCGCATACCTTGTGCGCCGCTTGCTCGAAAACGGTGCCAACTCGTCTTTCGTGAACCGCTTCATGGATGCCGGGGTGCCGGTAGATGAGCTGATTGTTGATCCAGTGGCACGTGCACAGGAGTGTGATGCCCTGCCCCACCCGCGCATTCCCCTGCCGCGCAACCTGTTCGGGGCAGCGCGCGCCAATTCCACCGGTCTTGATGTTGGCGACCGTGCAGCCGTGCAGAATCTGCTGAATCAGGCCGGACAAGGCCGTGAGCCTCTGATTCCGGCGGACGACAGAGCGGATACAGGTGAAGCATCGCGCAAGGAGCATGGCGAGGCAGGGGGCCGGGTCACGCGAGCGGTCAGACAAGCCGCCGATGCCTTCCCCGCCTGGCAGGCACGGCCTGCGGCGGAGCGCGCCGAGTCTCTGATGCAGCTCTCTGACCACATCGAGAGTTCGCAGGCTCGATTTGTGTCGCTTTTGTGCCGGGAAGCTGGCAAGACGCTGCTTGATGCCGTGGCGGAAGTGCGTGAAGCAACGGACTTCTGTCGCTACTACGCGCATGAGTGCAAGCGCCTCTTCTCCGAATCACAGCGACTGCCTGGACCAACCGGCGAAAGCAACCATCTCGCACTCTGCGGGCGGGGCGTGTTCGCCTGTATATCGCCCTGGAACTTCCCGTTGGCAATTTTCACCGGCCAGGTTGTCGCGGCGCTGGCCGCGGGCAACGCGGTGGTTGCCAAACCGGCTGAACAGACTCCGACGATTGCAGCCGCTGCTGTCGAACTCATGCACACAGCCGATATACCGGAAGATGTTGTACAGCTCCTGCTCGGCGATTCGCACACAGGAGCGGCGCTCGTCGCCGAAGCCGAAGTCGCTGGCGTTGCCTTCACGGGTTCCACCGTTGCCGCGAAGAGCATTCAGCGCTCACTCGCCGCGCGGGAAGGCGCAATCATTCCCCTCATCGCTGAAACTGGCGGACAGAACGCCATGGTGGTGGATTCCACGGCGCTCCTCGAACAGGTTGTCGATGACGTAGTCACTTCCTGCTTTCGGAGCGCCGGACAGCGCTGCTCGGCATTGCGTGTGTTGTATGTGCAGGAGGATGTCGCCGACAATCTCATCGACATGCTCATCGGAGCAATGGATGCGCTTGTCATCGGCGACCCGGTCAATGCCGAGACGGATGTCGGTCCGGTGATCGATGCCGAGGCGCTGAAGCGGCTCGAAAGCCATGTCTGTGCCATGTCCGATGAGGTGCTGCACCGGTGTAGCGTACCGGCAACTCTCGACGGCAGATATTGCGCGCCGACACTCATCGCAGTGCGAGGAATTGCGGATTTGACTGCGGAGCACTTCGGACCGATTCTGCACATCGCCCGGTTCCGCAGCGACGACTTGCCGCGCGTACTCGAGGACATCCGCTCCGCCGGATATGGACTGACGCTCGGCATCCACACCCGCATCGGCAGTCGCGCGGAAGCGATCATGCGCGCTGCACCCGTCGGCAATACCTATGTCAACCGGGATATGGTAGGCGCTGTGGTGGGCGTACAGCCATTTGGCGGCGAGGGGCTTTCCGGCACAGGGCCGAAGGCGGGTGGGCCTTTCTACCTGCCACGCTTCGCCGTGGAACGCATGGTGACCTGGAACACAGTCGCGACAGGCGGTAACGCCGAGCTGTTGAATCTTGGATAGGTGAGTCGCACGTCAGCAAAACGCTGCGAAGCGCCCTGCCCTTCCACATCAGGAATCTGCACCAATACCCGCAAGAAAATCGGAACCCCGAGAGACACCGAACACTGTAAGCTGGCAACGAAAAGTATTCTGAAATCGCGCTGGGAACAGGTGACGTGAAACCGGCTTCCTGCTCCACTTGACGCCTCGCCTGTGCTTGTAGGGGCACATATCCTCGGGTTCCGGTTCGAAGCGGTATTCCCCAAGCACTTGGCCGTAGTGCAGTACATCACTGTTCTCGGAGGGGGTTATGACGTAATCGCCGCGTTTAATCTTCTCGGAGAAACGAACCATGATGCCTGTATGCAGACCAATTCTCTGATTGCTCGTGTGAGGCGGGTGGTATTTCCTGAACAGGTCAAGGAAGGCTTCCTTGCCCCGGCCAACGGGGTATGGCTCGTCGTGTTCATTGTCAATGGCCACATAGCCACCCTTGCGGAAAGCATCTATATGTTTGCCCGAATCTGCTCTGACTACCCAAAGGTTCATGTTCCTGCTCCATCAAGGTGAATTTTTGATGTCTCCCAGTATCCGGTAATACTCGTTGCCTTGCAACGAGTATCGGGAACAGGTGACGTGAAACCGGCTTCTCGCTCCACTTGATGCCTTGCGGCGCTCCGCCGCCTCCGACTTGTTCCCGGAAGTCGTCTCCACTCTGTGCGTCAGACCCGACTGTCATAATCCCTGATAAATGCGTCTATCAGCCAGCGCGAAATGGCCCAGCGTGGCGGGATACTGGGTAAATCGTCCACCTTGTACCAGTAGGCTTCGGCAATCTCCTCAGCCTGACAGCAAATATCACCAGCCTGATACTCGGCATGAAACCCGAGCATGAGCGAATTCGGAAAGGGCCAGGATTGGCTGCCCTTGTACTGGAGATTGCTCACCAGCAGCCCGACTTCCTCCCTGATTTCACGATGCACCGTCTGCTCAACGGATTCACCTGGCTCGACGAACCCGGCCAGAGTGCTGAAGGTGCCATTGGGCCAGGCGACATTCCTGGCAAGCAGCATCTCATCCTCGCGCCACACGAGTACGATGATGCTCGGGCTCAATCTCGGATACACCATGAGCCGACACGCCGGGCAGGTTTTCGCTCGATCTCGCTCATGGGGAATTGTCTCGCGCCCGCAGCGACCGCAATAGCGGTGATTGCGATGCCATTCGAGCAATTGATATGCGCGCCCGGCGAGATAAAAGGTTTGCTGATCAATGCGACCGAGCAGCGAATACAGCCCCAAAGCCGTGAAGCCCGGCTCACCGACCGCCTTGACCTCGACGGCCAGACACGAGCGACCGTTCAGTTCGCCCAGATACAAGGGCTCATCCGAATCCAGCCAGCGCACATCAGAGTGGCGCAATGCAGCGGGCACTTCAGCATCGGCGCGCGTGAGCAACTGACCGTCCTCGAAGGCGAAGTACAGTGCCTCGGACTGATTGATCGTACCAGCCGGTGCCACGCGGGCTATGAATTCATCTGGACTGTCGGGCCACATATGCCGTTATTGTACTCATGACCCAAGGAGCACCCGACAAGCTTCCGGCTTTTCGAGTCGCGTACGCTCATCTCCATGCTGGAATTCATTAGCATTGTCCAATGCAAAGTGAGCCTGAACTCGTTGGCTGATCTGGTGGCCAAGGCATGTTATTGGGGGTTGGTTTGGTC
Organism: Pseudomonadales bacterium; assembly: GCA_965199815.1. Classification (GTDB taxonomy): domain Bacteria; phylum Pseudomonadota; class Gammaproteobacteria; order Pseudomonadales; family Azotimanducaceae; genus Azotimanducus. Next base: position 275,387 of record CBDATE010000024.1, on the reverse strand, counting down.
TCTGAATTGGGTTCTGTGGGCGATGCGGACTGAAGTTGTCGAAGGATGGTGTTTCTGGGTCGGCGTTCCGCCGCCTGCCTGCAGGCAGGCGCGTTCGGCATTGAGGGCCCTGGCCGCTTGCAGGTCGCTCTGGTCGTGGGCCAGTGCATCGAGTTCTGCGAAGGTGATGCCGTGCTTGAGACAGGCTCCGGCACCGGGCAGGGAGCGCAGCTTGGCGTACGGGGTTCTGACGTTGGCGGGCCGGTACACCCGCCGGATGCGACCGTTGGCGGCTTTCCTTTCGGTGGCGAACAGGCAGGGTCGATGGTAGTTGAGATACGGTGACAGACACTTCTGGGTGAAGGTGTCGACCAGCGTGGCGCAGTGGCATGGGATGTGGTCGTGACCCAGAAAGCGTCGTATGACGTTGGCGTTCTTCCCCTCGACGAGCGCGTTGTCGGTGGAGCGCCGCGGGCGCGACTTGGTGAACTCGTGGATGTGCAACTTGTTGAGCAGCGCCGCAACCGTGTGATTGATGTACTCGGAGCCGTTGTCGGCGTGAAAGCCGCTGACGACAAAGGGAAAAAGCCCCAACAGACCCTCTGGAACCGGTACCGGAAAGCGCTCGGAGGTCGCCTCGACAGCCCCGATGAACTCGTATTGCGTCACTTGATCGACGAGGTTGATCAAATACACGCCCTTGGCACCGTTGCGGTCGCCCTGATGAACGGTGTCGACGCGCAGGAAGCCGGGCCGACCCGCCGGCTGCGGTGCCCTGCGTTCGCCCACCGCCACCTTCGCCGCCTTGGTCCCATTGAAGACCGTGCGGTGCGTACGGTAGGTCCGGGAGCGCCGCAGGTTGTACAAGTGACTCGCCGAGAGTTGCGCCAACCGCTCGAAGCGCCGGTCGCCGAATACCCGGTACTCGCGTTGGAGAACGACCCGCGTCGCCAGCCCAGACATCTGGCCGAGGTCGGCATCCACACGAGCGAGCAGGCGAATATCGGTCGGCGTGTACACGCGGTTGAAGGGCCGACCCTGGTTCCCGTCGCGGCGGTCGACCACCTTGGCTGTCTCGCGGTGCTGGCGGATGAGTCGCGTGAGCTGGGCGCGCGAGCACCCTGTGGTCTTGGCCAAGTAGCGCTTCACGAGCGTCTTTGACGGCTTGTCCAAGCCCCAATAGGCAAGACGCACCAGCGTCTTCGACACGAAGGTATAAGCGCCCGCGCGGTACAGGATGATCCCCGACACATCCAGTTCAGGCTCACTTTGCATTGGACAATGCCAAGCCGGGTCGATTTGTGCAGAACATACTAAAATGACGCTACCGAGGTGGATCTGCAAGCCCTCCCCCGATGCTGCACACCTCTTCATCACGACTATTGACTACCACTCCGGGACTACCAATCCGGCAGGATTCATGACCGACATTGCGTTATCAAGCGCCTTTGCGCGTAACTTTCTTGGCTCCTCACCCGTCTGGTACAAGTGGACGATTGTGGGTTTCCTCATCGCCAACCCACTCCTGCTGCTGACTCTCGGGCCTTATGTCACCGGTTGGGCGCTGGTGCTGGAATTCATCTTCACCCTGGCCTTCGCGCTCAACTGCTATCCGTTGCAGACAGGCGGACTCATTGCTCTGGAAGCAGTCATCCTCGGTCTGACTTCTGCGGATCAGGTGCTGCATGAGATAGAAGCCAATTTCAAGGTGGTCCTGCTGCTTATTTTCATGGTTGCAGGCATTTTCTTCATGAAAGAGCTCCTGCTCACAGCCTTCACCAAGCTGTTTCTGCATGTGCGCCAGAAGTGGCTGCTGTCGCTCCTGTTCACGGCGGTATCCGCCGTACTCTCTGCGTTCCTCGACGCGCTGACGGTGACGGCAGTGATCATTTCGGTCGCAGCCGGCTTCTATCATCTCTATGTCCGGGCGGACAACAGGCTTGAACGCACGAAGCGTACCAACGCTTCAGCACAAGCCGGTAACGGCAACGGAGTATTGCAGGATTTCCGTGGCTGCTTGCGTGGTTTGCTCATGCACGGTGTCGTGGGGACTGCTCTGGGCGGAGTGTGCACCACTGTGGGAGAGCCCCAGAATCTGCTGATCGCAGGTCAGGTGGGCTGGGACTTTCAGGCGTTTTTTGTCGCCATGTCACCCGTTACCCTGCCCGTTCTGGTATGTGGTCTGATGACGACGATCATTCTGGAGAAAACGCGTTGGTTCGGTTTCGGCATCAAGATTCCCGCGCCTGTCCTCAAGGTCCTGAAACAGGCCGATATGGAACGCATGGCCAGTCAATCAAACCTTGCCAGAGCGCGCCTCTGGGTGCAGGCAGTTTCCGCCATCCTGCTGGCCGTCGCCCTCAGCTTTCATCTCGCAGCCGTCGGCCTGGTCGGACTGACCATCATTGTTCTGCAAACAGCGCTGAACGGCATTACCGAAGAACCCGCTCTCGGCCCGGCATTTCACGAAGCCCTGCCCTTCACCGCCTTGCTTGCCGTGTTCTTTGTGATTGTCTCGGTCATCGAGCATCAACACCTGTTCAACGGCGTACTGACCTGGGTGTTGTCACAGCCGGAAGGCAGTCAGGTGTCGCTGTTCTTTCTCGCCAATGGCTTCCTTTCTGCCGTGAGTGACAATGTTTTTGTGGCGACGGTCTATATCAATCAAGTTACCGAAAGCTTTCTTGCCGGTGAAATGTCGCGCGAACACTACGAGCGCATTGCGGTAGCGGTCAATACGGGCACCAACCTGGCATCAGTTGCCACGCCCAACGGGCAGGCCGCGTTTCTGTTCCTGCTGACTTCTTCCGTGGCACCGCTCATCAATCTCTCCTATGGACGCATGGTGTGGATGGCTCTGCCTTACACCATAATGCTCACGGGGGCTGGATATTGGGCAGTTGCCCAGTTGTAAGTCGATGCCAGAGACTTCTCAAAATTGAATGACAGGTTGTATGAAAACTGATGGAATGAATGCGATGGTGCCCGCTCGACTGGAAATAGGGTGCACCAGAACCTGTGACTGCGGGCCCAAACACATAAATTGTCTGAGCGCCAAAGACTGGTTGAAGAATCAGCTTGGCGTGTGGGAATTCTTTTACGAAAAAAGGGATTTACGAGACAAGTCAATTCATCCTGCAACCTTTCCCATTGCTTTGCCGCGCCGCGTGATCGAACTTTTTACACATCAAGGTGAACTGGTGATCGATCCGTTTGTCGGCAGTGGCTCCACATTGATCGCTGCACAAGACGCGAACAGAAATGCCGTTGGCTTCGACTTGTCGAAAAGGTATATCGAGTTGTGCCAGAAGAGGCTGAATCAAAACACGGGATTGCTCAACTTTCAGTCGCAGCAAATCGCCGTTTGGGACGATGCCGCGAACATACCAAATTATCTTGGCAGAGAATCGATTTCTTTACTGATGACATCTCCGCCGTATGCCAATTTGTTGAACAGGAAAAGAAAGAACAAATCCATGAGGAACAGGAAGAATGATCAACTGGGAAGGGTGGAGCAGTATTCTCAGGATGAAAGGGATTTGGGCACAATGGAACTGGAAAGGTACACGAGGAAGATGGGGGATATCTTCGAGTCTTTATTGCCCTTGCTCAGGACGAAAGGGCATTGTGTGATCAATGTGCCGGATATGTGGTGGGAGAACGAAAGAATCACCATACACATATCCATAGTGGAAGAATTGCGGAGAAGAGGGTATGAGTTCAGGAACACGATAATCTGGGACAGGAGGAACATAGTGAATCGGATAGGCATATTCGGATGGCCAAGCAATTACATCACGATGGGCACGACCTTCGAGTATTTGCTACATTTCCGGAGACCTGAAAAATGAAGATCTTCACCAAGGAATCCTTGATTGAAGATTTGAATCGAATACGAGATACAGGATGGGTCAAAACTTCAAGGCAGGGAAATGATGGCGGAGTTGGCAACACGTTGGAGGATTTGCTCGGGATAGAGGAAAACAACCTGCCCCTGCCGAATGCCGGTGAATGGGAGGTCAAGGGGCAAAGGTCAGATACGACATCACTGATAACTTTATTTCATATGGAGCCTTCGCCCAGAGCTTGCAAGTTTGTTCCATCGATTTTCCTCCCCGAGTATGGATGGATGCACAAGAAGGCGGGCACGAAGTATCCTGTCGATGAAAAGAGTTTTCGCCAAACAATATCGGCTACTCAAAGAACGAATCGCGGGTTTGGGCTGGTCTTGAACACCCACAAAGAGTGCCTGGAGGTGTCTTTCGACCGCAGTTTTGTAGATGACTCTACCCATGAGGGCTGGCTGAGATCAGTGGAAAGCCGTGTCGGCTTGGGTGAATTGAACCCTCAGCCATACTGGGGATTCAAAGACTTTTTCACAAGGCGGGCACGAAACTGAAGAAAACGGTGTATGCGATTGCCGAACGCAAGAAAGAGGGAAGGGATGAGTATTTTCGGTATTCCAGGTTCCTCATGTTGGAGGATTTCGAGTTTTCAAACTTCATCAGGGAAGTTGCCACGGGAAATGTTCTTGTTGACTTCGATGCCAGAACCGGCCACAACCACGGCACCAAATTCAGATTGAAACAGAATAGCTATCAGAATTTGTACGGCAAGGTCAAAGAGGTGAGATGAGGTCAAGGACGCAGCCTGCCCCGCCTCCCCTCACGGAGGCTGGATATTGGGCAGTTGCCCGGTTGTAAGTCGATGCCAGAGACTTCCTTCCGGGGATGCTCCGTCAATCATCTCGAGAAAAGCCTCATGTGCGCGCAGTTCGTCCGGAGTTGCTGATAACACCTTGAGCCTGCGTGTCGCCAAATCCGTGGCGGCATGCGTCTGATTCTCGGCGACGAGCGACTTGTCCTTGAAGGAGTCCTTGTACTCGTCTGCGAACAGGCCCATCTGACCGCCCGTCATGGCGAGGTAGAGGTTTGCCAGCAGATCGGCATCCTTCAGTGCGCCGTGCAGGGTCCGGTGCGATGTATCTATGCCATAGCGTCCGCAGAGCGCATCAAGCGAGTTCGACGAGCCGGGATGCCTGCGTCTGGCTTCCGTCAGCGTATCAAAGACTGTACAGATGTCCTTGATCGAAGTGAACCCGGCATCAGCGAGCAGGGCGACCTCGGCATCAAGGAAGCCGATATCAAAGGGCGCGTTGTGCGCCACGAGCTGTGCGTCGCGCACGAAAGCGAAGAACTCATGCGCGATGTCAGCGAATCTCGGGCAATCCGCAAGTTGCTCGTCGGTAATGCCATGCACCATGGTCGCGCCTGCATCAATTGGCCGATCTGGCTGCAAATAGTGATGAAACTCCCGTCCGGTCCGCTCCCTCCTGATAATTTCAATGGCACCGATTTCAATAATGCGATCGCCCATGTCGGCATGCAGGCCGGTGGTCTCCGTGTCGATGAAAATCTGTCTCACGGGTGGACGAAAGCTCCGCAGGGACGATGATTGCGTCCGTTCAGCCTAACCGTCAAGCAAATCCGATTCAATGTCTGCCACATCGGTCAGGTCGGCCAGCAGGGAAACTATATCGCGACGACTTGCAAGTTGACGCACCTGATCTTCGAGACCCTGAATCTCGGACTCGGGAAATTCAGACGTATCTCCATCCTCCACGCGCGTGACAACCATAAGCGCTGATACACCGTCATCAAGCGATACGACATCCAGAGAACGATACCCCTCACTCGGACGAGGCAACTCGAAGGCCGTACGCACGATCGGTTCGGGTACGCCCGCCCCGCCACGCTGCAATCTGTCCTGCTTCTCCCAGGTCTGCTCCTCGAGTGCAATGCTCGCGGCCCCTTCGCCGTCCAGCATTCTGTCCTTCGCATCCCGAGCCGCCTGCGAGGCCAGTTCCATGGCGCGGTCAAGCTCAATCTCGGTACGCAAATCCGCGCGCACCTCATCAAGCGGAATTTGCTCCGCCTGATACACCTCGGCAGCACGAAGGACATAGGCAGAATCCTCGCCAACTTCAATCAACGGGCTATTGAAGCCGGAATCCATGACATCCGCCGCAAACAGTGCGTCGCGCAGAGCGGCCTCGGCAAACGCCTGCTCACCAGCCTCGCGAGTCACGCCAGCCACCTCGAGGAGTGGAAGATCGAAGGCCTCCGAGAGCGGCATCAGGGAATTTTGTGCATCGAATGCGAGGTCGTCCGCCTGAAGCTTCATCTCCGAGAATCGGTCGCCTGCTGCCAGCAGGCGAAGGTCGGATTCGATGTCCTCGCGGCGCTCCTCAAAACTTGTTACCCGCTCCTCGAGGATCTCATTCAAACGTATGAGATGTACGCCAAATTCGCTCACCACAGGCTCGGAAAACGCACCCTCCTCCGCAAGCGCCCAGAGCGCATCTTCAAACGCTGGAACATACGCGCCACGACCGGCTGCACCGAGCGAGCCGCCCGCTTCCGCAGTGCCCACATCATCCGACACCTCACGCGCTATCTCCTCGAAGGATTCACCAGCGAGCACCCGGCTTCGAATATCCGCAAGCTCGGCAATCGCGTCAGCCTCGCTGCGCTCATCGTTCACCTCCAGCAGGATGTGCGAGGCATCTCTTTGCTCCGGAACAGTATATTCCGCAAGTTCCGCGTCATACACCTCACGCAGCGCCGCTTCATCGGGGGCAAATTCTTCGAGCGCGGCCAAATCTTGCAGGCGAAGTTCCATGTACTGTGCATCAATCCTGGCCTCGGTCATGAATTCAGCCCGACGCAATTCATAAGCGGTGGTAATTTCCTCGTCACTGACTTCAACCTGATCGACAAACAACGCAGGCTGAAACTCGAGCCAGGCAATATCCCGGCGCTCGAGAACCAGCTCGACCAGATGCTGTATCTCCCCTTCAGTCAGAACCGCTGAATCAAGCAAGGATGACTGCAGGGCAGTTGTTTCAAGCGATTTGGCAATCTCCTGACGGAGTGCTTCGGGTGTCAATCCTTGCGACAGCGCACGCTGACGAAATATCTCGGGCGAGAATTGCTCATCAAGCATGAACGCCGGCTGGTTGACAATTTCCTCATCCACCTGAGTGGCCGAAGCGACAAGACCAAGGTCGGCACCATAGTCCTGAATCAGAACAGTGCGGATCAGGTTTGTCAAAACCAGGCGGGAAAGCTCTCCGGGTGCAAGTTCATCGACATATTCGTCACCAAATTCGTCGCGTATATCCTGCTCACGAATCTGTGTCTGTCGTTCGAGTTCAACGCGCGATATTTCCTCGCCGTTCACGCTCGCAGCCAATGGCTGGCGCGCCTGAAAAAAGGAAAAGGAACCGAACCCGAACGCTGACAGCGTGAAAATTATCAGCCCGATAACAATCTTGGAACCCACGCCTTGAGCTTTCGCCCGCATGGCTTGAAGCATCAGTTTTCTCCAGTCAGGAAACCGCGTCCTTGAACGCCTTGCCCGCCTTGAATGAAGGGGTGGACGATGCTGCAATTCTGATGCTTTCGCCGGTTTGCGGATTGCGCCCGGAGCGTTCTGCCCGGTGCTTGACGGAAAAATTACCGAATCCCACGATTGACACGGTTTCAGAGCGTTTCAAGGCATCCTGGACCGCTCCGATAGCAGATTCGAGAGCTCTCCCGGCATCGGCCTTGGAGAGATTGGCTCGCGACGCAATTTCAGCTATAAGTTCGGACTTGTTCAAGGTAGTATCTCCTGCAGATCAGACAAATGGACTGTGCATGGCTCCAACTGCGCGAACTTGAATACTTGGGGAGCCCTTGAGGATGGCTTTATAGCACGGCGTTCCTGGCTGGTCAACGCGCCTGTGCTCGTTCACCCCAGGGCGATTCCGAAGTTACGAGTAGGTGATTGATGTATCACAGAGAAGGGGAAGCACTAAACACGGAGTTGTAGGGAAACTCTGTTATTCAGAGTTTCCCTATCCCTCCCACACCAACCCGGCACACCTGCCCTCCCTCTCATCTCGGTTGAACACGGAATTGCCTTGGTGAGCGAGTACGCAGACTGTACTAGTCCAAACAGATGTGAGACTACCGGAGCCTGGGTAAGGGTTGATTGATTTCTTTCAGGGAGTGCCCTGGGAACTGGCAGTTGTACGCCGGTCATTCATGGCCGGAAGTTCGCTTCCGGCCATGACCAGCCTCTGCGCTGCGGGGGGCGGCGTGTCATCCGCAGGATCGAAGCGGAGCGGAGAACCCGCGCAGCGGGTTGACTCGCCGCCCCCCGCAGCGTTCCCGGCAACAGGAACTCCTTCCTGACTTCACACAGCCCCTCGGCAAGAGTACCCGGCCCAAGTCCATCACTCTGCGTCACCTGATTCTTGAGCCCTGCCCCAAACCACACCTCATCTCGACCCGGGAGGACACCTTGAACGATCCTGTCCAATAAGGGGCGATCATCCGCGATTCATCTGCGCCGGTACCCCCGGATGCCACGCATGCGCAGCATCCGGGCGGCGGTTCGGATACTCTGACTTCTTTTTTACAACCGAAAGGGTACCGAACGATGCAATTCTACTCCAAGAGACACCTCTCCTACCGCGCCATCCAGGTTGACGAAGTCACGCCCCCGGATGCCTTCGACCGACTCCGGAAAATCAAGATGTACCTCCGATTGCGCTCCGAAGGCTGCTCCGAGGCCACCGCACTTGATGCTATCGGCTGGTCGAGGGCGACTCTCTACCGCTGGAAGAAACGCTACCGGGATGGCGGAGTCCGCGCACTCGCCGCAAAGAGCAGGAAGCCGCGCTCGTCCCGGGGACACGACCCGGGGACACGAGTGGACACGCGATACCGCGTGGGCAGTCCGGAACATGCGTCGCAAGTTCCCTTTCATGGGAAAGGCCAGGCTGTGCATCATGCTCGCCCGTCAAGGCACCCTCCTGAGCGAGTCCACTATCGGGCGCATCTTGGAGAAAGGCATTGCACTCGGTCATATACGCCCCTGCGCCTTCCTCCGCGGTCGTACCAAACCCAAGAAGCGACGCAACTTCGCCCACGGCCACGCCAAACGCCTCCCCTCCGGTATGCGCTCATCCACACCCGGCCAACTCGTCCAGGTCGACCACATGTCCATCTCCCGCGACGGCAAAACACTCAAGGAGTTCCGCGCCGTCTGCCCAAGTACCAAGATCATGTTCTGCCGCGTCTTCACGTCCGCCACCGCTTACAACGCTTGCCGCTTCCTCAACGCCCTGCTCGATGACTACTCGTGGATCAAATCCCTTCAGGTCGATGGCGGCTCCGAGTTTATGGCCGAGTTCGAACGAGCCTGCCAACACAACAAACTCCCGCTCTTCGTCCTCCCGCCACGGTGCCCTGAACTCAACGGCTGTGTCGAACGCGCCAATGACACTTCTCGTATCGAATTCTGGGGCGGATTCGGCGGCGAACTCACCGTCGCCGAAGTCGCCCCTGCGCTCGCCAGGTACCAATACTTCTACAACAACATCCGACCTCATATGGCCCTCGACTGGAAAACCCCCGTCGAGTATCTTTCCTCCTTTCCCTCGCTCGCCTCTCAGTCTCAGATCTAGTGAACGAGTACGCAGACTTGCAACCTTCGGGCAAGTCTCGCAAAATGACACCTATCCGCGGGAATAGCTCAGTTGGTAGAGCGCAACCTTGCCAAGGTTGAGGTCGCCGGTTCGAACCCGGTTTCCCGCTCCAACGCAGATTCCCAGGCCAGCTACCAACCCGAGGCCAGTCGGGGCATCAGGGTACCGAGGACACCTGTCGCGGTTACTGCTTCGCCTCGCCGTCAATAACCTGCATCTCCAGAATCCGGTCAATGCGAAATACTCGTTCCGCCTGCCGCAGCTGGCAGAACGCGCGCATCGCCAGAAAGGACTTCCCGGCATAGGACTCGCGCCCGATTGTCACGGGTTGCACCAATCGCTCGCTGTGGCTGTCGTCCGGCTTGAGATACTTCATCGACACCAGATGCCCATCCTTCACGGCCTGTTCAATCGCCGCCGTCTTGTCTTCTACCGACATCTTCTTGTCCGCCTCTCGCCAGGCATGGCTTGACAGAAACTTGCGCACCGTCCAATCGGCGCGAATTGATGAAGGCTTGATGGGCCGCCTGAGCACCATGCCCTGAAGGCTCGTGCATCGGCTCAGCGCGACATACGCCTGACCCGCCGCAAAGGCACCTCGCTCAAAATCGATCACGACACGGTCGAATGTCTTGCCCTGACTCTTGTGAATCGTAACCGCCCAGGCAAGCCGAAAGGGAAACTGCGTGAAGCTGCCCACCTCTTCGGCGACAATCCGCCCGGCATCGAGCTTGAAGCGAACGACTTCCCAGCGGAAGCGTTGCACCTCAACCAGTTCATCGCTGTCACTCAGCCGGACGGACAGGATGCCTTCTTTCTTCAGTGCCCTGACGCTCTCGATGACACCAAGCGAGCCGTTCACCCAACGCCCCTTCGAATCGTTGTTCAACAGCATGATCTGCGCGCCCTCCTTGAACATGAGGTGCTCTGCTGTTGGCCGGGATTCACGCGCGAAGTCACCCTCAATCTCCGCAACTTGCCGAAGAGGCTTGCCCGGCAGGGTATCAAGCCGGTACTCGTTGACCTGATCGGCGCGCTTGTTGGTCACCGTCAGGTTCACGCAGAACTCGTCCGGGCTCGGCTCGAATTCCTCATCCACGAGCTCGTCGAGTCGCGCCATGTCGCCGTCGAGCAAGCTGTCATTGCGAATACGATTCAGCAGCTCGATGAAATCCGCATCCTTCTGTCGATATACCTTGTCCAGTTCGATAATGCGCAGGTCAGCGTCCTGCAACCCGGCAGCGCTGAAGAAGAAAGGCGATTCGTAACACGATCTGAAAATTTCCCTCTCGGCGCCGGTCACCACCGGCGGCAACTGGTACAGGTCTCCGAAGAACACCATGCGTACGCCGCCAAAGGGACGCTTCTTGTGCGGCCCGTACTTGCGCAAGAACACGTTCACGCAATCAAGCAGGTCAGCACGCAGCATGGAAGCTTCATCGATGATGATGCACTCGAGAGACTGATAGATATCGGCACCGCGCCGTGGAGCACGCACCGTGTCAGGTGTGACATCGACACCGAATCCGAAGAAATGGTGAATCGTCTCACCGCCCACATTCAATGCCGCCACGCCGGTCGGTGCCAGCACCACCAGAGTCTGATTCGCAACTTCACGAAAATACGACAGCAGCGTGGATTTCCCGGTACCGGCCTTGCCGGTGATAAACAGATACTCGTCGTCTGCGTGCGCAAGCGCATCCAGAGCCTGCTTGAAACCTGCGTTGATCTCGATACCTTGCGGAATCTGGCTCATGTCCTCACGCTCTCGCTGTTGATGAACACCATGCTACTGCAAACGCATATACAGGTTGTGCAACCTGTGCACTTCGGTATCAAGATGCCCGAGGTGCTTGTCGTTTTCGATAACGTCATCCGCCATGGCGAGCCGCTCCGGGCGTGACATTTGCGCATTGATAATCGCGCGCACCGTCGTCTCATCCCCGCCATCACGCGCGAGAGTACGTTGCACCTGCACCGACTCCGGCGCATCTACCACCAGAACCCGATTCACCAGCTGCACCTGACCAGATTCCTCGAGGAGCGGTGAAACGAGCATGCTGTATGGTGAGGTTGCCCGTGAAATCTGTCTGCCAAGCTCATCTGCAATCAAGGGGTGCAGGAGTGCTTCAAGCCACAGGCGCTCTGCATCCCTGGCAAACACGAGCTTGCGCAAGGCTTTTCGGTCAAGTGCGCCGTCGGCATCAAGCACAGCCTGGCCGTGTCGAGCGATGATCTGCGCGAATGCCGGGCATCCGGGCTCCACCACCCTGCGCGCGGCGACATCTGCATCGACAATATCCACTCCGAGCGCGGAGAATCGCTCGGACACCGCAGACTTGCCCGAGCCTATGCCGCCTGTGAGCCCGACAATCAGCATCATGTACTCACTCAGCTGACTGGCAGGGGATGCAAAAGTGCCACGAGGCTCCCAAATGCGAGAAAGGGGGCAAAGGGTATCCTCATACCGAGGTTGATGTCGAGATGTGCCTGCCTCCCGCCTCGACTGGTTCTGATCCGGTGCGATATCCAATGCCACAGGGCCCAGAGCAGACCGCTTGCGGAGGCAGCCAGCACCACACCCGGTAATTCCTGCCAGCCGAGCCAGGCACCAATCGCTGCGAGCAGCTTGAAGTCGCCATAGCCCATACCCTCGACACCACGAATCAATCGGTGCACCTGATAGAGCAGCCAGAGAACGCTGTAACCGAGGAATGCACCGATGACGGCACTGGCCAGATCGGTAAAGAGACCCATGACATTGCACAGGAGCCCGAGCCACAGGAGACTCAGGGTGGCGACATCCGGCAGGGTGAAGGTGCGTATATCAATCACTGACAGCGCCAGCAAGCCGGATAACAGCACCAGGCCGGCCAGCGACTGTGCGCCAAAACCGAACACCAGTACCAGCAGGCAGGCGAGCAGCGCGAGCACAGCTTCAATGCATGGATAGAGCGGCGCGATCCGATCCCCACAGTGACGGCAACGACCGCCCAGGATGGCCCAGGACAGCAGTGGCAACAAGTCGAGCGGGGCGAGCGGTGCCAGGCACAGAGGGCAATGCGAACGCGGCAGCCACAGGTTCAGCCTGCGCCCATATGCAGTCTCGCTTGACGCGTTATGCGGCGATTCAGCTGGCCGCTGCACACAGGCTTCGCACGGACGGTATCTGTTGGGCGCCGCCTGCATTCGCGGCAGGCGATAGACAAGCGTGGTGACGAAACTGCCGACGACAAGTCCGGCGAGCAGCGCCAGGAGATACTGCGCCCAGACTTCAACCACCGAGCGCCCCGCCGAGGGAGAACATTGGCATGTACATGGCGACCAGCAATCCTCCGACAAGCACCGCAAGCACCATCATAACAACAGGTCCGAGCGCCTCGGACAGCCCGTCCGCCAGGGTATCCACTGCTTCGGAAAAGTGCCTGGCTGCGCGCGACAACATGCTGTCAAGGCGACCGGACTCCTCTCCGATACGCACCATCTGCACCACCAGATCAGGAAAACTGCCGCTTTCTCTCATGGCCTTGTGCAAGGGTTCGCCGACACTCACCTGATCGCGCACCGTCAGTATGGCTTGACTGAGCACCCGATTCTGTGCACTCGGTGCGAGCATGGTCAATGCCTCGATGAGCGGAGTGCCAGCGGCGAAGCTGGTGGCCAGCGTCTCGCAAAATCGTGCCAGGGTGGATTCGAGCAGTAACTTGCCAACAAGAGGCACTCGCAGCAGGAATCGATCCACGAGCAGCGCGAACCCATCGAATCGTTTGAGGCTCCAGCGGAGCGTCGCGCCAAGCAGTATTGCACCCGCGAGCACGACCCACCAGAGCCTCGCCAGGGATTCGGACAGATCCAGCACAAGACGGGTGAAAGCTGGCAGCTCGGCACCAAAACCCTGAAATACCGAATCCATCATGGGCACCACGAAGATGAGCATGACGGCCATGACCACGATGGCCACGAGCACCACGACACAGGGATACACAAGCGCCTTTTTCACTTTGGCGCGCACAGCCAGGCTACGTTCCAGCATATCCGCAACGCGCATGAGCATGACATCGAAGGCCCCCGACTGTTCGCCGGCGTTTACCAGCGCAATATAGAGCGGCGTGAAAGTGGACTGATGCTTGCGAAGCGCATCGGCCACCGAGTGACCAGCGGACACCTGATCGGCCAAATCATCGAGAAGCGCCCGCTCCTGTGGCTTGCGAGCGCCTTCTGCCACAAGACGCAACGCATCCACGACCGGCAAGCCCGCAGCCAGCATGATCGAGAACTGACGAGTCATTCCGGCGAGCGCCTGGCGCGACATCTTCGCTGCCCTGCTGCTCGCTGCCACGCGTCGCAGATGCCGTATTGACACGCCTTTTCGCAGCATGACCCGGCGTGCTTCGGCCTCGTTCAGCGCCTCGATTTCGCCGCTCGTGCGAGCGCCTCCGAGCAGGATGCCTTCATAGGCGTAGCGGCGCATCAGCTACACACTCTCTGCACCTCGGACAAACTGGTCACCCCTTCTGCCACCAGCCGCAAACCTGCCTCATGCAGGCTGGAAAAACCCTCACTGCGGGCGCTTCGCTCGATGTCGGCCAGCGGAGTCTGTCGGCTCAAAGCCTCTGCCAACGCCGAGGTGACCGGGAGCATTTCATACACGCCCTGTCGTCCCGAGTAGCCAGCAAGACACTGTGTGCATCCATCCGGGTTTGGCTGTTTCCCGTGTGCATCAGCCAGGGCGCAGTATGGACACAGGCGGCGCACCAGTCGCTGCGAAACGACGAGGCTCAGGGCACTGGCCAGCAGATAGGACGGTACGCCCATGTCGATCAAGCGTCCGGGAGTTTCCAGTGCCGAATTGGTGTGCAGGGTGGCAAGCACGATGTGCCCGGTCTGCGCCGCTCTGACGGCTATTTCGGCAGTTTCCTGATCGCGGATTTCGCCGAGCATGATGACATCCGGATCCTGTCTCAGGAATGCCCGCAGCACACTGGCGAAACTGAGACCAACGCGCGTATTGATCTGCACCTGATTGATGCCCGAAAGAGTAATTTCAACCGGATCTTCAACCGCGAGAATGTTGCGTTCATGGGTGTTGAGACGCTCGAGCCCGGCATAGAGGGTGACGGTCTTGCCGCTTCCGGTGGGGCCCGTCACCAGAATCAGGCCCTGCGACTTCTGCAAGGCATGTGCATACAGGCGCTGTTCGGTGCTCGACATGCCGATATCCTCGAGCGCGCGAACCTCCTGGCCACCACCAAGCACACGCAGCACCAGCTTCTCCCCCCAGAGTGTCGGCAACGAATTGACACGCAGGTCGATGTGACGACTGTCAGACACTGGCAGCCGTATGCGTCCATCTTGCGGAAGCCGACGCTCCGAAATGTCCATTTTCGCCATCACCTTGATGCGCGCCGAGACCGCTGCCGCCAGACTCATGCCGGGTGTTTCACAGGTTGCGAGTACGCCATCACGACGCAGGCGAACACGATAACTGTCTTCAAAAGGCTCGAAATGAATATCGGAGGCCTTGTCGGCAATGGCCTTGTCCAGAATGCGGTTCACCAACTGCACTGCCGGAGCCTCGGATTTCTCGGCAGAGACGGCCACGGCGGAACGAGGCTCGGATGCTTGCTGTGCAGAATGCCCGCTGCGTGAGTCTGACTGAACGGCCCCGCCGGGAGCATCGCCGGGCAAGACATCGAGCGTATCGAGAGACTGCTTGAGTGCCGAGGGCGTGACCAACAGCCACTTCAGCGACCCGCCGAGCTCCGGTTGCAGGGTTTCCCGGATACGCGCAACCAGCTCTGGTTCGCTGATTGCGAACGCCATCGGGCCGACTTTCGTTGCGAGCGGTGCTACCAACAAGGAGTGACACTTGCGCTGCAGGTTCGGCGAAAGACGGCCAGATGCTCTCAGGGCGCGCAAATCGAAAGCGGCCAGATCAATGCATGGCATACCATGCAGGCGCGCAAGCCGGGTGGCAGTGGCAAGCTCATGTGCGTATGCACTGTTGGAAGGTGCCGAATCGGCAGGATGACTGGTGTCGGCAAATGGCATCTGACTGGAAACACAACTCTGTCGGACATACGCTATCCGAATTCTCTTGTTCGCACGGTGCGATGTACGCCTCAATTCGTGTGAGAAATTGGCCTGTCTCGATCCGGTCTCGGTCCGGTGCGAAGTTCTGGCAGAATGTTGCCCTTGCAATCGATTCACGGGAAGGGGTCGGCCAGTACCATGTCGGGACGAGTTCACGGAAAGGTCGCTCTGGTGACGGGCGCTGCCAAGGGCCTTGGCGAGGCTGATGCCCGCGCGCTCGCGGCCGAAGGCGCACATGTGGTGCTCACAGATCTGGACAGTGCGGCCGGAATGGCGGTGGCGGATGATATCAACGCAGTTTTCAAGCCGCAGGATGTGACTGACGAGACCCGCTGGCAGGAAGTCATCGCCGAAATCGAGCGGGAGTTTGGTGCCCTGCACGTACTGGTGAACAACGCCGGTATTGTGCTGCCCGGCTCCATAGAGAGCCAGACCTATGACGAATTCAAGGCGCAAACAGCCGTGAGCCTTGATGCCACCTTTCTTGGCAGCAAATCCGCCATCCCGCTGATGGCGCAAAGTGGCGGTGGCTCCATCATCAACATGGCCTCGGTAGCCTCCAAGCTGGCCTATGGCCAGATTGTCGGCTATGCAGCTGCCAAGGCCGCCGTGGAAGGTATTTCACGCTCCATTGCTGCGCATTGCCTGGAATCGGGATACAAGATTCGCTGCAATTCAATCCACCCCGGCTCCATCGATACCCCGATGGTGCAAAACTTCGGACACCAGGCCGCGGCAGCCGGTATCACCGCTCACGGACGGGAAGAGGCACCCGTCCGCGCGCAGCTCGGGGTGCTCGGGCGCGCGCACAATATCGCCGATGTCGTGGTATTTCTGGCATCTGACGAATCGGTCTTCATCACCGCGCAGGAATTCGTGGTCGATGGCGGCATGTCCATGCTCGCTGCACCGCTCGTCCACGAGCTTCAGTAAATGCGCATTTGAGAACGCGTACAGATCAGCATGTTCGCGAAGCTCTTTTCTCGTCCCGGCAGCCCTGACACGAGCAGGAATCGTACAGGCGAGACGCAGGCTGACGAACAGGAGTCACTCGCCCACGCCGCAGCCATGCTGTTCTTCGAGGTTGCCTGGGCCGACCACGACATCACGAGCGATGAATGCGCGCGCATAGATGCCTGCCTGCAGGATTTGTTTGGCATCTCGCAAGGCTCAGCCCAGCGACTGGCAGCGGCGGTGCACACTGAACACGCGCAGGCCACTTCCATATATCCCTTCACTCGTCGGGTGAAAGATTCCCTGAGCGCGGACGAGCGATACCGACTGATGGTTGCGCTCTGGCAAATCGCGCTCGCCGACCAGAACCTGGCCAGCTACGAAGAATCCGCCATCAGGCGCATCTCGGAGCTCCTGCATGTCTCACACAGCGGGTTCATCCGCGCGAAACGTGAAGCGCGGGATTTGCGGAAATCGACCTAACCCCCGGAGGTGAGCGTACGCAATACATCCTGCTGCTGCATACGAGCGAAAAACTCATCGCCATAGGCACCTTCAGGGTCTGTACGCACCATCTCGTCGAGGCAAACGGCATCCTCGCCAACCAGGATTCGCCAACGCTCATCCCGCACACCCTGCAGAATCTCCGTTGCCGCCTGTGCCGGGGTCATGGGTGCCATGCTGCGAAAGCCGTCGGCCATCATCTTGCCGGCCGCGATGACATCATCATCCGACAGGGCCGCGACATCGGTACCCGAAGTGCGCAGTTGCTCGCGTACAAACGCCAGCGCCTGCTCGCTGCCGGCCTGCAAGGCCTCGCCCGCAAGGATGGTCATGCTGTTCCCCACGATGCCCGTGCCGATGTGCCCCGGCATGACCACCGACACCTTCACGTGCGGCGCGTACATGGAAAGGTCTTCAATCAAGGCTTCGCTGAACCCTTTGACGGCAAATTTGGCGGCAGAGTACGAAGTGTGCGCCCTGCCCCTGCCGAGGGATGCCCAGAAGCCATTGACGCTGCTGATGTTGATCAGGTGGGCCCGGGTGCTCGCAACCAGCATGGGCATGAACGCGCGCGCACAATAATAGACACCGAACCAGCAGGTATTGAAGGTGCGTTCCCATCGTTCGCGCGAGCCAGTGACAAAGCTCTCGGTACCACCAACACCGGCATTGTTGAACAGCAGGTCTATGTGGCCGGTGTCGTGCCGCTGCCTGGTCGCATCACGAAACGCCAGCACCGCGGACTCATCCGCAACATCGCACAGATGGATACTCATGCGACGTCCCTGCGCCGCCTCCGACTCACACATGGTCAGGGTGTCTTCAAGGTTTGTCTGTATGACATCGCACATGGCGAGGTCCGCACCTTCGCGCACCAGTGCCAGCGCGAGCTCGCGCCCAATGCCGGAACCCGCACCGGTAATGACCGCCAGCTTGTTCGCAAAATCCTTCACAGCCTATACTCCTCCGTGTCTTCGTTGTGCATCTGTTCGTCGTTCACCAGCGGGCTTCACTCATCGGAGTGCAGTGATTCCATCAGGTCGCGAAAAGCCTCGCGATTATTCCCGTTCAGGGACATGAGCGTCTTGTGCGCGTCAATAACGCAGCGACGCATCTGTTCCTGCCGTTCCTGCTCCGTGCCCTCTGCGGACATCGAAGATGCTGTTCGATCTTCCAGATCAAGATCCTCGAATGCCGACAGGGGCTGCTCGACCAGTTGAAATATTTCGTCAAAGCCCATGGTTCTGAGGACGCGCGTCACGTCCGGGTTGGTTGACACCAGAGTCGGTGACAACCCGAGCCGCTTGCGCGAAATGATGGAGAGCTTGGCCAGCGAGCCGAGTGAAGTGCTGTCGATGCTTCTGGTTTCGCTGAGATCGATCATGATCGACTTGCATTGTCCATCCGCGAGCAGCTCCTCGAAGTAGCCATCCATGCCGGTGCTCATACCGAGCCGCACATCACCGACACAACGCACCAGATACACACCATCAAGGCCACCGGCGAGAATCTTGCCAGTCATGACCGGGCCTGCATTCGCAGGCTCAGAAAGGAAACATCATCCTTGTACTGAACATTCTCGTCAAACTCCAGCACATCCCAGATTTTCCTTCCCTTGGTACGGCACATGTTCGCTGCCACAGCCAGCGCAGCCTCCTTGTCGGTGAGCAGTTTGCGGCCCATGAGCTCCAGTACCCCGTCGGAGAGCAGGAGTATCTGCAAGTCGCTCGAAGCATCCAGGCTATAGCTCTCACTGTGATAGCGGGCATCGTCAAACAGCCCCAGTGGACGCCCCGTCTGCTGCAGGAATCCGGTGTTCGATGCCGCGGACACCAGCGCCGTGGGGAAATGTCCGGCATTGGCATAACGCAGATATTTGTGTGTGGCATCCACGACCCCGATGTGCATGCTGACATGCTTGCTGATGCGACTGATGTCATTCAGCAGCAAATCCTGATTCAGGGCAGCGAGCACACAGGAAGGCTCCTTGATGACAGCCTCGCGCTGTGTTCGCGCGAGACGACGTACAAAGTCCTTGATCATCACGGTCACAAAAGCCGAGGATGCTCCGTGCCCGGATACATCGGCCATGTAGAAACAGAAACAGTTGTCATCGAGGCGGAAATAATCGACGAAATCGCCAGACAACATGAGTGACGGTACCACCTTGTGTTGCAAACACCAGGGACCTATATCGAGGGGCGTGGTCGGCAGTAGCCGACATTGAATATAACGACCTGATTCCTGATCACGCTCGATTTCCTGAAGGTATCGCTTCAATTCCCCGCTTTCGAACTCGTCGGTCTCGAAACGCCCGAGGAGCGCCCTGATTTGCGTTTCGGCCTCGTTGAACCCTTGCGCGCATTCGATCACATCGCGCACCCCGAGACGCATGGCATCCACCATGGTGCGCCGCGTCGGAAGCCCGTTGCGGCACACCAGCGCGAGATGACTCGCCTGGCATTCGGACTTCAGTCGGCGCAGGGTTTCGAGTGAATCAGCGCCACCGTTCACGCAATCAACCAGTACCAGCGAGCGACGGTGACCTTCAACCCAGTCAACAAGCTCATCAATAATGAAGAAACTCTCAACCGGCAATCCATGCTCACGCAAGTCTTCGGCGAGGCCGTAGGCTTTCGAACCAGTGCCATGGTAGAGCGCGAGAGTTACCGACACGAGTCTCTCCGGTCGCGTGTTTCACGTGCGCCGACAGGCCGGATGAGGGGCGTTTTTCGGCGCAAACCCTCAGTTGGCTGGCAAGGTGGTATATGTCCGAGCATCCAGCTCATCGAACTCGATGACTCTGCAAGGTTTCCGGTGTGTGGCGCAGACTACTCGCAATTGCGCGTCCGCGCAACTCCATTTTCTCTCCATAGTACCTCAAGAATGCAGGTCATGCGGCAATCCCCGGAACTGCCGGTCAGTCGCGCAGAAAGTCGTCCTCTTCCGAAAGGAAATCGTCGTCTTCCGCCGCCTTGCCATCGCGCACGAGAAATGCGCGTCGTTGCAAATAGGCATCACGCTGAAAAATATACGCATCCCCGAATTGAAGCCGCTCGAATCCCAGCACATCCGCGCGCTTCGACACCACTTCCGAAATACGCACGGGGTAGCGCACGGCCGGGTCGGAAATCAGGTTGCCTGCGTCAACGAAGATCAGCGTCGCGGTATTCACAAAGTCCAGCGTCGTCCCCGGACCAATCACCGGCGCAACTGCAAAAGGCCCCTCTGGCAACCCCCACACGGAGAGCGTCTGTCCAAAATCTTCCTGATGTTCCATGAACCCCATGTCGGTAGCCACATCAAAAAGGCCGACCAACCCGAAGGTTGAATTGATTCCGAAGCGCGCCAGGTCACGAAATCCCAGACGGAACTTGCCTTGCAGGAACTGATTCATCACCACCAGAGGATAGTCGAGGTTGTTGAAGAAGTTCGTCACGCTCTCGCGTGCCAGGGCGGGCACCCGATTTTGGTATATCACAGCCACGGGGCGCAGCAGGTGACCATCAAGCCAGCTATTGAAGTTGAACATCTTGCGATTGAAGCGCTCATACGGGTCCCGGAGCGGGTCACTCAACACGTACTCCGGTGCCTGATTCCCGGTGGCAAGCGCATCATCAGGTGGCCTGTGTACCCCAGTGCTCTGGCAGCCGCCAAGTGCCAGTAGCCAGACGAGCGACGACATCACCAGATATCGCCTCACGCGCCACGCGCGAACATGGCCGATGCCGACCAGCGATTCCCCGGCCGCTCTTCTGCCGAGCTGTTGTGAATCTCCTTGCATGTGCATGTCTTGACGAATTTCCTCCTATTTCGAAAGGTGGCTCATGCCCTCTTCTATGCCACGAATCGTCAAGGGGTACATCATGCCATCCACCAATTCGCTCGTCATTCCGACCGAAGTGGAATATCCCCAGGTTTCCCTTGGCGTCGGATTGATCCAGATAATCTTCTCGAAGTGCTCCGTAAAGCGATTCATCCACACAACCCCCGGCTCCTCGTTCCAATGCTCGACGCTACCGCCAGCGTGAGTTATTTCGTAGGGTGCCATGGTGGCATCACCAACAAATACCACCTTGTAATCCTGCGGATATTTGTGAAGTATGTCCAGAGTGGGGATGCGCTGCTGCATACGCCTGCGATTGTCTTTCCACATGGACTCGTAGGGAAAGTTGTGAAAATAGAAGTGTTCCAGATGCTTGAACTCGGTGCGGCTCGCCGAAAACAGTTCCTCGCAGATTTTCACGTGTGCATCCATGGAGCCGCCAATATCGAGGAACAGCAGTACCTTGACGGTGTTCCTCCGTTGCGGGCGCATGCGAATGTCGAGTAGCCCGCCGTTATCCGCCGTCTTGCGAATGGTGTGGTCAAGGTCAAGCTCGTCCTCCTTGCCGGTGCGCGCGAGCTTTCTCAGTCGGCGCAGCGCCAGCTTGATGTTGCGCGTACCAAGCTCTACGGAATCGTCAAGATTCTTGTACTTGCGCTGATTCCACGCCTTGCGCGCCTTCTTCCCCTGACCGCGCCCGAGACCATCAGGCCCTCCCCGACCCTGCCCGGCCTGCTCGCCCTCTTCTCCCGTACGCGCGGCTTGTGCCTGTTCAAGCGCTTGCTGTTCGGCCTCTTCTCGCGTCTTCCCGAATTCCTCGATGAGCTTTTCCAGCCCGCCGAGAGATTCAATCTGCTTCAGGTCATCTTCGGACAGCCACTTCTCGAACTCGTGCTTCAACCAGGCATCCGGGATGAGCGTCGCAAGCAGCCCTTGCAAGTTGTCGAAACCCTTGAACCAGGCGGAGAAAGCGCGATCAAACTTGTCGTAATGCTTTTCGTCCTTGACCAGTGCGGCGCGCGCGAGCAGATAGAAGTCATCAACATCCGCATACACCAGACGAGCACGCATGCCACGCAACAGATCCATGAGCTCACGCAAGGTCACCGGCAAGTCGTAGCGGCGCAGTGTGGTAAAGAAATTCACCAACATGAGGGAGTGTTCTGTCCGAGGTCGTATGGATGTGTGTCAGCTGTCAGCCGCGGCTGTCCCTGCGGCTCATGAAGGCGAGGCGTTCGAGCAGATGCACATCCTGCTCATTCTTCACAAGCGCACCGTAAAGCGGCGGAATCGCCTTGGATGGATCCCGGTTGGTGAGGATCTCTTCGGGAATATCATCGGACATGAGCAGTTTCAACCAGTCGATGAGCTCCGAGGTGGACGGTTTCTTCTTCAGTCCCGGCACCTTGCGCACATCGAAGAATATGTCCATGGCCTCCTTGACCAGCGTCTTCTTGATGCCGGGATGGTGCACATCAATGATCTCCTCCATGGTCTCACGGTCAGGAAAATTGATGTAGTGAAAGAAACACCGACGCAGGAAGGCATCCGGCAACTCCTTCTCGTTGTTGCTGGTGATGACCACCACGGGCCGATGAAGCGCCGTGACCGTCTTCCCGAGCTCGTACACGAAAAACTCCATGCGATCAATTTCCTGCAAGAGATCATTCGGAAACTCGATATCGGCCTTGTCGATTTCGTCGATCAACAGGACACAGCGCTCGGACGATTCGAATGCCTCCCAGAGCTTGCCTTTCTTGATGTAGTTGCGTATGTCGTTGACCCGATCATCGCCGAGCTGTGAATCGCGCAAGCGGGTGACGGCATCGTATTCATACAGCCCCTGCTGAGCCTTGGTGGTGGATTTCACGTGCCACTCGATGAGTGGTGCCTGCAGGGCGTGGGCAACCTCCATCGCAAGCAGCGTCTTGCCGGTGCCGGGCTCGCCCTTTATCAACAATGGACGCTCGAGCGTGACCGCGGCCTCCACGGCCATGCTCAGCTCGTCGGTTGTGATGTAGGTTTCGCTGCTCTCGAAAAACACCTGTCTGTTTGCTCCTGCCTGTGTGCCTGTTGATGCGCCTGTATGCGCGCCTGCTCCGCCGGATGTTGACTTACCTTGACGCAAGTGTCTCACAAGTCTGCGTCAGGAGTCTGCACCACAGATCAGAATCTGTCCTTGCGCGCGCGCACTTCGGCGAAGACCTCGGTATCGCTGGCATCAGGCATGGCAAGTGTGCGTCGCAAGGATTCGCTCATGGGTCGCAAGAAAGGATTGGTACGACGCTCCTCGCCAATGCTGGTGGGCACCGTCGGCAAGCTCTGGGCGCGCTTGCTGTCTATGTCAAGTGCGCGATGTCGAAGTGCCTCGTTCTCGGGGTCCACGCTGAGCGCAAATCTGGCATTCGCCTGGGTGTACTCGTGTGCACAGTAGATGCGCGTCTCGTCCGGCAGCGTCAACAGCTTCTGCAAGCTCGTCCACATCTGCTGCGGGGTGCCCTCGAAGAGTCTGCCACAGCCGAGCACAAACAGGGTATCGCCGACAAAGGCGACCTGTGCATCAGCAAAGTAATAGGCAATATGGCCGCGCGTGTGTCCGGGCACATCAAATATGCGTGCGCTGAAGGCACCAAACCGGTAGCGCTCGCCTTCACCAAGGGCAATATCAATGCCGGGAATGCGCGTCCGGTCAGCTGTCGGCCCAACGACCACGCAGTTCCAGCGCTGCTTGAGCTCGAGGTTGCCGCCCACATGATCCGGATGATGATGCGTGTTGAGAATGTGCGTCAGCTGCCAGCCACGCTCCGCAAGTTGCGCATTGATGGCATCGGCATCCGGCGTATCGACTGCACCGGTGGCACCAGAGCCGGGATCATGAATGAGAAACCCGTAGTTGTTTGAGAGACAGGGAAACTGAACAATTTTCAACGGTAGTCCTCGTTTATACGTAATGAAAATCGGCCCATCAGGAGCCGGTCATGAACGCCGAAGCAGTGCAGACCTCCGGCACCGACACTTCCAGCCCGAGCAGCTGGAAATAATTCTTGCCAAGGGCGATGTTTCGGAAAGCCGAATCGTCGAGATATCCAAGTATGCGGCTGGTGGCCTCGAGCTCCGCCCAGTAGTGTTCGTAGCCGCGTCCTGCCGATGCCACAAAGTCGGAACCTGGCAGGAATCTGTGCGAATACTGATGAATGAACGGCAGGTAGATGTCGCGTTGCGCCTCGGTCGAGAATGCCGCCTGATCGACAACCGACCAGGACAGGTCCATCATGAGCAGGGGGTAGCTGTCGAGCCAGGTCTGCATCAACCTGATGTGCTCATGCGGGTCTATGTGCATGAGTTCTTTCGACAATCCCATGTGCATCCAGATGATCCTGTTATCGGGATAGAGTTGCAGCACCGTCTGCATCCATTCCCGATACTTCAGCGGCTCATCGTCATTGCCAAGGTCGGCATGAATCGCCAGCGGCATATCGCGCTCACGCAAATGCTTCATGAGCGGTGCCCAGTCGCGGATGATATCGAGAGGCACAGGTTCATGGCCGTTGGCAAAGAGTGCCTGCTTGACCAGATTGACTTCGCCCATCCAGCCAAAGAGCCCGGGAAACTCCCTGTCGAGCACCCGCATCCCCTCGATGATTGCGTCCGGTTCGGCAAGATCGGGGAAGGTCATGGACAGGGTCAGGTGCACACCTGTCGGCTTCGAAACCACCAGATTCAAGGCATTGAGAAAGTCATTCCTGATACTCGGCCGCACCGGAACGCCGGGGCAGTCAAGGTAGTAGGTACACGCCGAATCGAGGGGTAACGACTGCCCGATGCCATACACATTGGCGTAGCGAACGCCTGCGCGTTCCAGATGCCCCACCATATCCTCGAAGGCAATGGCATCACCTCCGAATGGACGAAAGTGGATGTGGCTATCGACTCGTGGCGTGTAGCCTTCGAGGTCTCTGTCGTAGCAGTCTTCGAGGAAGGGAGCGTTCGAGGTGTGCACATTCGTCCGGACAGGCGGAATAACCGCACAGCCGACGAGCAATGAGGTGAGCATCAGGAGGATGCAGAAGGTGAGCAGGGGCTTTCGGTGATTCACAGGTGCCCTACTGTCTGACGGGACTGAGCAGGCTCATTTCGAGGATCCTGATTCATGATTTTCCATTCTACCCGGATACCCAAAAGCGAACACCTTCCCATCGAGTAATGATTGATCCGGCGTGAATGGACGCAGGAATTCCGCTACCGGCAAGTATCAGACTCCGCCGATATACCCCGCCGCCCCTGAATCCGTTATGATCCTGAATGCAGGTTAATCAACAGCGGAGAGACCGTGGCCGCACCTCGTGAAAGGCCCACCCCAGCCATCCGAAAGGGAGATATCCCCGGGAGACGGAAGATGAAGCAGCAGGAGAGCAACCACCCCGAAGTTTACGCACTCCTCTGGCTCACAAGACCGAGCGAAGCGGCTGTCTCCGAAGTATTACGTTCGGCAGGTGTGCCTGCCCATTCGATACAGCGAGGAATGCATCTCTCCGTTTACTACTCGAGACGGATATTGCCTGACCTCCCAATCGACCCACCAGAGCGAAAGCTAGCCATCAAGGCAAACACTGCTGAAACTCGACTTATGGTACTTGCCCCAGGTGGCGAAAATCCTCGTCCCGAGTTGGATCCCGCAACAAGGTCAGTTGGAATTCGGCTCACCAAACGGAACAGCGCAATTGAGCAAATACTTGGGTTGAGGCGGGAAATGTGTGCATTTGAAACGCCACAAGTGATTGGCACCCACAGGCCGAGCACAGACTGGACAAGCTGCTTCGGGGCAAGACACTATCAACCTCACATCAAACTGCTTCGCCCCGGAAGCGGAATTGATCGAGATTTGACAAAATCAGGAGAGTTGCTTCGAAGTAAGCTCAAGTGGATTGAGTTCGGCAGGTACGAAATCAGAACACGAAGTACATAAGCAAGCAAACGGGGAAAAGAGAACCCCACATTCAACATTGAACTGCACGGACGGCACAGCCAAAAACCAGGCCGTACTCACATGCTCTGGTCCTGGCAACTGGTGCGCCTGCCCGGAAATTCCGCTTTCGTCCGTTCCCGCAGTCAATGTGGCCTGTGTCCCGCAACGCAGTCCGCTTCGCTATCCGGGTGGCAAGACCTGGCTGATACCGCACATCCGCAAGTGGCTGACAGACCAACAGCAGAAACCACGCATGCTGATTGAGCCCTTCGCAGGCGGTGCAATCGTCACCCTGACTGCGATCATGGAAGGTCTCGTTGACACTGCGCTCATGGCGGAACTGGACCGGGATGTGGCCGCGTTCTGGCATGCGACGCTGCGCCACAACCGCGAACTGTGTGCAAAGATCTCGGATTTTGAGCCCGAATCGGCTCGCGTGACAGAGTTGCTCAAGCAGACACCGGATTCGGTACTGGAGCGTGGCTTTCGCACTCTGGTTCTGAACCGCACCCGACGTGGCGGCATTTTGGCGGCAGGTGCCTCACTGACACGTCACGGCGAGAACGGCAAGGGCCTTGCCTCGCGCTGGTATGCACAGACTCTGATAAAGCGGATTCGCGCAATCGATCAGGTCAGCCACCACCTCCAGTTCTGCGAGGGAGACGGAACCAGACTGCTCGAAGCACTATTGAAAACTGCCCCGCAAGGCACCGTCTGTTTCATCGACCCTCCTTACACAGCGGGAGGCAAGCGGGCTGGAAGCCGACTCTATACCCACCACAGCCTTGACCATGCTCGTCTCTTTCGCGTACTCAGGGACAGTTCAGCTGATTTTCTGATGACCTACGACCTTTCCGCCGAGGTACTCGCCCTCGTCCGCAAATACAGGTTCTCCGCGGTTCAGGTGCTCATGAAGAACGCACACCATGCCCGATTACCGGAACTTGTGATCACTCCGCAACCAGTCTTTGCATCGTGAGTACTCGTTACGGCATTTACGAGCTGGAGAACGCTACTCGTCACAACCCATCCACAGACATCACCGATGGTGACATGATCTGGCTGGTGTCCGAGTTCAGGCAGGATGCGAAAGCTGCGCCCGAGGGCTTTCAGCTCACCCCGTGCCCGCAAGTGGTGGGTGGTAGATCACCTGCACACACTCTGGTGTGGCGTTTAAGACTGACACGCCCGCCGTACTCGAAGCCGCGATAGCACACGCGCCTCTATCTCGGCTGACTCAGCCTGCGCGCCAAGCATTCCCTCGAGCTGCGCCAAAAATCTGTGAAGTGCCCTGATCGACAGGGATTTCCTACAGGTAATGCAGCCAATCTCTGCAACGCAAGCGCCCCGTTTGTGTTGTTCTATGCGCCAATTCTCATCACGCCAAGGGCGTATACTCAGTATGTTCTGATCAAGTCCATCCGTGGACTTGATCAGATTCGCAAATCAGAAATACAATTCTGATTTGCTCGCAGATTCAATGCCTTACGGCACTGAATCTGGCGGTACATCCATGTACCGCACGGTAAACTCTGTTACTCAGAGTTTCCCTCATGAAACTACAAGTCGAGAAATTTCACCACATGACCAAGGGCATCAAGGATTCGGGATTATCGCAGCCTCAGGCTGATGCGATCGTGAATGCTGTAGCCATCGCTGTACAGGATATCTCGGTCACGCCAGAACTGCTTGATGACCGGCTTGCCAAGCTGGACGGAA
Organism: Pseudomonadales bacterium; assembly: GCA_965199815.1. GTDB lineage: Bacteria > Pseudomonadota > Gammaproteobacteria > Pseudomonadales > Azotimanducaceae > Azotimanducus. The sequence continues at coordinate 247,808 of CBDATE010000024.1, read as the reverse complement.
AGTTCGAAGGACGCATCTCGGAGCTCAGGGATGATCTGCTCGGGCAACTCACTGAGCACAAGCAGGAGATGCGCGGACAGTTCGATGAGCACAAGCATGAAATGGCTCGGCAATTCACTGAACACAAGCAGGAGACGCGCGAGCAGCTCACTGAACACAAGCAAGAGATGCGGGCGCTCTTCACTGAGCATAAAAACGAGACAAACCTGCGATTTGATGCAGTGGACAGGCGCTTTGATGCCGTCGATAAGCGCTTCGAGGCAGTGGACAAGCGATTCGAAACCGTCGATAAGCGCTTCGATTCAATTGATACGGAGATTCGCAAACTGCACGATAGCGTTCAAGGCTCTCATCGCACCCAGTTGCGCTATTTCATCGGGTTCATGTCCGCCATGCTCGCAGGTGCTCTCGGTATCATCGGGTCAATACTCTCGACCTGACCGAGTGTCCTACGGGGATTGGCGCTATCGGCAACACCATCAAATTGCCTGAACAACCCCGACCACCTCAATCTGGCTGGTGTCCGAGTTCAGGCAGGATGCGAAAGCTGCGCCCAAGGGCTTTCAGCTCACCCCGTGCCCGCAAGTGGTGGGTGGTAGATTACCTGCACACTGATGCCGTCCGGGTCCTGACAATAAAAGCTGCGCGCGCCATCCCGATGCGTACGTGGCGGCTGGGTAATCAGCACATCATGCTCCTCGAGAAAATCGTGCCACCGGTCAACTTCCTCGGGCGCATCGAGCAGAAACCCGATGTGGTCGAGCCGTTGCTCGCTGGCTCGAATCTCTGCATCCCGAGTAGTTGACGTGGCTGCTGTATCCGCTGTGGCTGGTGCCCGGTGCAGCGCCAGATTATCGTTGCCACTGGTCAGGTAGATGTTGTCTTCATCCGGCTGCCACTCGATCTGCATCCCCATGAGGTGCACATAGAAGTTGCAACAGGCTTCGAATCGGTGAACCGACAAGGCAACATGGCGCAAGCCTCTGGTAACGGGCCTGGTGTGGCGTTTCATGTGGTGCTTCCTGCATCGATCATCTCTTGCAGCATCTCGCTCGCCTTGTCCGCACGCATCAACGCCTCGCCGACAAGAAAGGCTGACACGCCCGCCGTACTCAAAGCCGCGATATCACACGCGGAACTGATGCCGCTCTCGGCGACAACGAGACGCTCCTGCGAAACCTTGGGTGCCAGTTGGCGAGTCACATCAAGACGCGTCTCAAAGCCATGCAAATTGCGGTTGTTGATGCCGATCATACGCGCACCGAGCGCGCTGGCCACTTCGAGCTCCTGCTCATCGTGCACCTCAACCAGCACTTCGAGCCCCACCTTCAGGGCGAGCTCGTACAAGCTGTACAAGCGCTCAGCATCGAGTGCAGAAACGATGAGCAGCAGGCAATCGGCACCGAGCGTACGCGTCTCATAGACTTGCCAGGGATCGATAATGAAATCCTTGCGCAGCAGCGGAAGCCCCGTTACTGCGCGCACTGCCTCGATATACCCGTCTTCGCCGCGAAAGAAGCGCCGGTCGGTCAGCACGGAAATCGCCGCCGCACCGCCCATCTCATAGTCTCTGGCAGTTTGTGCGACATCGAGATTGGCCCGTATCAGGCCGCGACTCGGGCTCGCCTTCTTGATTTCCGCGATGATTCCCGGCTCTCTGCGCCTGATTCTCGCCTCAAGCGCAGCGAAAAAGCCACGCGTGGCAGGCATCGCCTCGGCTTCGGCGCGAATCTCGGCAAGCGATCTTGATGCGCGTTTCTCGCGCACCTCGCCCTGCTTCACGTGCAGAATCTCGGCGAGTAGAGAAGGTTTGTTCTCCTGGCTCATTGAGTATCCGCCATGTGCAGCGTCTGACTCACGCGCACAAATTCCTGCATACGCGCGAGCGCCTTACCGGATGCCATGACTGCGCCCGCCATGGCAGAGGCTTGACGCAGGTCGCTGCACACCCCAGCCACATAGATAGCCGCCGCCGCATTCACACGCACCAGTGCACCGGCCGCGCTCTCAGGTTCAGCCAGAGCCTCGCGCACACGCTCGAGGCTGCTCGCAATATCGGCCGCGCCGAGCCCCGTCATGCTCTGCGTCGGCACATCGAAATCTGTCGCTGTCAGCGTGCGTTCTTCGATGGTTCCGGCACGCAGCTCAACCGCCTGCGTGGGGCGATCAAGCGCGATCTCGTCAAGCCCCTCGCTGTGCACCAGAAGCACATGTTGACTGCCGAGTTCGCGCAATGCTGCGGCCATGCTCCCGAGCCAGGCAGCTTGACCCACGCCGATGAGCTGACTTGGCGGGTTGGCCGGATTGGTCATGGGGCCGAGCCGATTGAACAGCGTCGGGATGCCAAGAGCGCGTCGCACCGGCATCACGTGACGGGTTGCGCTGTGATGCGTCGGCGCGAACATGAAACCGACCCCTACGCGCCGAATACACTCGGCAATCTGCGTCGCATCAAGATCAATCGCCGCACCGGCGAGTTCCAGCAGGTCTGCGCTGCCGCTCATGCCGGTCGCGCGTCGATTGCCATGCTTGGCGACCGAAGCCCCGGCAGCCGCGGCCACGAAAGCGGCCGCCGTGGATACGTTGAACAGCTTGCCAGCGCCACTGCCGCCGGTGCCACAGGTGTCCACCAGATTGGGCGCATCAACCTCAACACGAATTGATACCTCTCGCATAACCCGCGCCGCGCCTGCAAGCTCGGAGACCGACACTCCCTTGGATTCCATGAGCGCGAGCAATGCGCCTGTCTGACCCTCGCTCGCCTCACCGCGCATGATGGCGTGAAAAACCCGCTGCGCCTCGTCCTCGGCAAGGTCCTGACGAGCCGCCAGCCTGACGATGGCCGCTTGAATGTCAGACATCGCAGATGTGGTCATAATGCCGACACGCGCTGACGATTCCAGTCCGATGCCGAATCGAGGAAGTTCTGCAAGAGTTCCTGCCCGCGCGGTGTCTTGATGGATTCCGGGTGAAACTGCACACCGCTCACTGGATGGGTCTCATGCGACAGTCCCATGATCTCGTCAGCATCCTCGCTCTCGCCACTCAAGGCGGTGACTCTCAGACAGGCGGGTAGCGACTCGGCCTGCACCACCAACGAGTGATAGCGAGTGGCTTCAAAGGGGTTTTGCAGGGAGGCAAAGACATCCTCACCGAAGTGGCGAATGCGCGCCACCTTGCCATGCATGACGCGCCGTGCGCGCACCACGCGGCCACCATAGGCCCGACCTATGGACTGATGACCGAGACACACGCCAAGCACAGGGATGCGAGCACCCAGATGCCGCACCAATTCAACTGATATGCCGGCTTCATCCGGAGTGCAGGGGCCGGGAGAGATAACGATCATTTCAGGTGCCGCAGCTTCGATCTGCTCGACCGTGATGCAGTCGTTGCGCTGTACCTCGACGGTCGCGCCAAGCTCACCGAGATACTGCACCAGATTGAAGGTGAAGGAATCGTAGTTGTCAATTATCAACAGCATCGGGCAAGCGACACGGTGCGGTGTCTATCGAGTTCGTACTAGACGAGGTAATAGTCAGGCAGGTCCGAGCGCGAGATGCGCATCGCGCCACTCAGGGGATTCTGGCCGAAGTAGATGTCCTCGCCCACCAGCTTGCCGTCGGTATCCGCCGGCCACACGGTCATGAATCGGACCGAAGTGAGGATGAGTTCATCATCGGTGAGCGGCTCGTCTTCAATCGCTGCAAGGCCCATGGTGCGGATGGCTGAACCGGTGCGCACCTGTTTGACGATGCCTTCAGTCACCACATAGTTGTCGCTGACGATGAGGTTGTCCAACAGCACCTCAAACTGATTGTCGCGCGCTGCAAACATCTGGCAATAAAAGCTGCGCACCGCCTCGCGCCCCTTGATGACCATGTTGCGCTCGCCATTGCTCCAAAAGCGATAGACGGGTTCCGTGGTCAATGTGTCCATGAGTGGGTCAAGGCGACCGCGTATTTCCTCTTCCATGTGGTCGCGAACCGCCTTGACCAGGGTGGCGCGCCGCTCGTTCGGCTGCTCGCGCCAGGCTGATTCAAGCTTTGACCAACTGTTCCACGGGTCTATTTTTGGCATAATATGTCCGTCTTTTTTTGAACCTCACCGGCAGGTCGAACCCTGGGCGAGTCTTGCTATCCACAGCGGATACAGGCATCCCCACCAGGAGAAATTCCTTGTACGGGAGGGATGCTTTGTATCCTTCTTGCAACCAGGAGTACGCTGATGGCAGCTTTTCGACCAGAAACAGAATCCCTTGAACAAAACGGCATCGCTCGTACAGCCTTCGTGCGGTTACATGATAGCTGTGTTCTGCCCCTTTGGTTTGGCGAAGGCGATGAAGTCACGCCGACATTTATCTGCGAAGCCGCCAAGGCATCGCTTGATCAGGGACACACCTTCTACACGCACACGCGCGGCCGTACCTCACTGAGAAACGCCCTCAGGCGCTACCTGCACGGCCTCTATGATCGGGACATTCACCCGGACCGCATCACGGTGCCCGGATCCGCCATGCTTGGTGTCAACATATCCGCGCAGATGGCCGTGTCCAAGGGCGATCATGTGCTCGTTGTGAGTCCGGTGTGGCCGAATATTGATGCCGTATTTCGCGTCATTGGTGCCGAGGTCGAGCATGTCCGGCAGCACGAAACCCCGGATGGCTGGCATATTTCGGCTGACGAAGTCATCGCAAGGGTCAGACCGGGTACGCGCGCCATCTTCATCAACTCGCCCTGTAACCCGACCGGCTGGGTAATGCAGCGCAGCGAGCAGCTGCGACTGCTCGACTATTGCCGCGAGCGCGAACTCCTGATCATCGCGGATGAGGTCTATCACCGCTGTGTATTCGACTCTCCGGTAGCACCCTCGTTTCTGGAGATTGCCGAAGACGATGACCCGGTGATCGTGATCAACAGCTTCTCCAAGGCCTGGGCCATGACCGGCTGGCGCATTGGCTGGGTAGTGGCACCAAAACGCCTGGCCACGCCCTGGGCATCCTTGTCCGAGTGCTTCAACACGGGGGCCAATGTGTTCGCGCAGGCAGGTGCCACGGCCGCGCTCGAACAGGGAGAAGATTTCGTGCGCGCACAACAAGCCAAGTTTGAGCGCGGTCGAGCGCTGGTCACGCAAGCCTTTGCGGACCACCCGAAACTCGATTATCTCCAACCCAAAGGTGCCTTCTACGCCTTTCCAAAGGTGCTGGGCCTGGACGACAGCAGCGCTTTCGTGGCGGCCCTGCGCGATGACAAGCATGTCGGGCTGGCACCCGGCTACACCTTCGGCCCCGGTAATGAAGGACACTTTCGCATCTGCTTTGCGCGCCGACACGACGAGCTTCAACAAGCGTTGGAACGAATTGTGGAGTTTCTTGACGGCTGGCAGTCGGAAAGCCCGACGCGAGTCGCAGCCGCCTGAAGCGACAGAAGTCAAGGCTTGTCGGCATCCCCAGGGTGCCCGCAAGCCTTCAGACTGACTCTCCCGAATCGGCCAGCGGAATACTTCCCATCGCCTGTGCCATGGCGGCTGCCTTGAAGAGCGCGCGCCCCTTGTTCATGGATTCGTTCCATTCGTTCTCCGGCAACGAATCCACGACAATGCCGCCGCCCGCCTGGATGTACATGGTTTCATCCTTGATAAGTGCGGTACGTATGGCGATAGCCGTATCGAGATTACCGCCAAAGGCGATATAGCCGACCGCACCGCCGTAGATACCGCGCTTGACGGGTTCGAGCTCGTCAATAATCTGCATGGCCCTGAACTTGGGCGCTCCCGACAGGGTACCGACCGGCAGGGAGGCTTGCAGCGCATCCATTGCCGTCTTGCCTGCGAGCAACTGGCCGCGCACCTCACTCGATATGTGCATCACATGCGAATAGCGCTCAATAACAAACTCTTCGGTCACCTGTACACTCCCGACCCTGGCGACGCGCCCGACATCATTGCGCGCCAGGTCGATCAGCATCAGATGTTCGGCGAGCTCCTTGGGGTCGGACAGCAGCTCGTCTTCAAGTGCCTGATCTTCGCTCGGCGTTGCCCCGCGCGGCCTGGTGCCGGCGAGCGGCCTGCTGACGATTTCGCCGTCCTCCACGCGCACCATGATTTCCGGCGAAGAACTGACAATCTCGAACTCCCCGAACTCCATGAAGAACATGTAGGCGGAAGGATTCAATCGCCGCAAGGCACGATACAGGTTGATCGGCGGGGCAGCAAAGGGCACCGACATGCGTTGTCCTATGACCACCTGCATGGCATCGCCGGCGCGTTCGTATTCGCAGATGCGCTCAACCGCGTTCATGAAGCCCTGCCTGCCCCAGCCGGAAACGAAATCCGATTCCTCTACCGGTCGAGCCGATGTCTGCGTGACACTGTGCGCCTGCAGGGGGCGTTCGAGACGCTCGGAAATCTCTGCAAGCCGAGCGCGGCTGCGAATATGGCAGTCGGGGTCGGCGAGCTCCGCGAGCACGATGATCTGTACGCTGCCGGTGAGTGAATCGAACACCACGACCTCGGTCGAAACCATGAGCAATATGTCGGGAATGCCTATGGGATCCGGCGGTGCCTGCCCCTGAAGTCTCGGCTCTGAATAGCGCACCGTGTCGTAGCCGAAATATCCCACCAGGCCGCCATGGAACCTCGGCAATCCCGAACGCTCGGGGATTTTGAATTGCTGCTCGAACTCGCCCACCCAGGCGAGTGGATCCGCTCGCGTGAACCGCTCACGCAATTCGCCATCGCGCTCGATGCTGATCTCGTTGCCGCTCACGCGCAGCACCGTGCGACACGGCAAGCCGATAAACGAGTAGCGCCCCCAACGTTCACCGCCGAGCGCCGACTCCAGCAGGTACGCATACTTGCCACCCGCGAGCTTGCAAAAAGCCGACAGGGGGGTTTCCAGATCCGCCAGTCGCTCCAGCACCATCGGCACATGGGTATAGCCCTCGGCCCTGTAGGCGCGAAGCTCGCCCTCGCTTGGCTGATTCACAAGATCTCCGTAAAATCCGAGAGCACGGCATCGGCACCGAGCCGATGCGGAGCAATCTCGCCGTGATACCCGTAATCAACGCACACGACATCACAACCCGCAGCGCGCGCAGTAACCACATCGGTCACCGAATCACCAACAAACAGCGACTCGCTCGGGCGCACACCGAAGCGTTCACACACATGCTGAACGGGTAGTGGGTGTGGCTTGCGTTCAGGCAGGCTGTCGAGACCGACAAGCACATCAAAGTAGCGCATCATGTCAAGTGTTGTCAGGAGCTTGCGTGACAAAGCCTCGATTTTGTTGGTAATCACCGCAAGCGGAATACCGAGCCCCTGCAAGTGCGCCAGGGTCTTGTGTACGCCCGGATACGCCACACTTGCAGCAGCAATCTGCTCATCGTAATGCGACAGAAACGCCTGATAGAGCCGCTCCGAACGCTCGGCATTCAGGGTTTCCACGCCCTGGCTGGCCAGCGCACCCTGCAAGAGTACGCGCCCGCCCTGCCCCACGAAGCGCCGTCCGAGCGCCAGGTCAATTGCCGCGAAACCGTCGTCTTGAAGCGCCACATTGGCCGCCTGCAGGATATCCGGCAGGGTATCGACCAGCGTTCCGTCAAGGTCAAAGAGATAGGCTGAATACAAACGCATACACACTCACAGGGTATGGACAGGTTTCTCGTGTGGGCGGCCGTGCTCAAGCGGAGGTGCGCGAGCGCGTGGCAGACCCCGACAATATGCTGCGCAGCTCGGCAATCACTCCGGCATAGTCGTCAGCACCAAAGATCGCCGAGCCGGCGACAAAGGTATCGGCACCGGCATCACGCGCTGCCAGGATGGTCTCGCGCCCTATGCCGCCATCAACCTCCAGCAGGATGTCGCGTCCGCAGGCATCAATCCTGTTCCGCACCTCAGCGAGCACAGCAAGCGATGACGGGATAAATCGCTGCCCGGGAAACCCGGGATTCACCGACATCACCAGTATCATGTCGAGCATTTCAAGCAGCGGGTCAAGCACTGCGGGATGCGTACCCGGATTGAGCACCAGACCGCACTTGACCCCCAGCTCGTGTGCGAGCATGAGCGAGCGGTGTACATGCTGACTGGCTTCAGGATGAAAGGTAATGAAATCGGCACCGGCTTCGGCAAACAACCTGATCAACTCATCAACCGGCGAAGCCATGAGGTGCACATCAACCGGCAGCGTCATACCATGCGCCTTCAGCGAGCGCAGTACTGGCGGGCCAAAGGTCAGATTCGGCACGTAATGCATATCCATCACATCAAAGTGAATCATGTCGGCACCGGCGCGCGTGACGGCATCAACCTCCTCGCCAAGTTGCGCGAAGTCGGCTGACAGAATCGAAGGCGCGAGGCGGTAGTCAGACATGATGCAGGCATTCTACACATCACTTGCTGACGGCAAGTTTGCCGCCTGGGTTGAAACGGAGGTGCACAGGTGCCTGGAGGCACAGGTGCAGACGAGCCAGGCGCTGCTCGCGGAAGCGAGTTTCCGCCATTTCTTTCGCATCAGGCTGAACACCGGCTCGCGCAGCGACACACTGATCGCCATGTACGCACCACCGGAACTCGAGAATACGCGCCGGTTCGTGAAGCTCGCCGACCTGTTTGCGCGTCACGGAATAGGTGTGCCAAGACTCTGCGCTCATGACCTGACGCAAGGCTTCGTGCTGATGGAAGACCTCGGAGATGATCTGCTCGAGCGGGTGTATGCGCGCGGTGAAACGCGCCGGGCGCTTGCACTCGCCGTCGAGACGCTGGTCAGGATGCAATCGATCACAACCACGTCAGATGCGCTGCCCGACTATACGAGAGAGCGCTTCGAGATGGAACTGGGCATCTTCTCCGATCACTTTCTGCGTGGCTTTATTGATCGGCCACAGCCCGATTGGTATCAGCGACTGAGCGGGATTCTGGTGGAGAACGCGCTGCGGCAGCCGAGGTGCTGCATTCACCGCGATTTTCATTGCCGAAATCTGCTCATCAAGCCATCTGGCGAGCTCGGTGTGGTCGATTTTCAGGATGCCTTGATGGGGCCACTGACCTATGACCTCGCCGCACTGCTCGGCGATTGCTATCATGCATTCGAGGAAGATCACGTGATGGAATGCATCGAGAATTTTCGCCGCAGCTGCGAGCAGAGTCGGCGTGACAGCCGCACAACATCCGCACAGATACCGCGGGAAGACACTCTTTACAGACACTTCGAGCTCATGGTGATGCACAGACAGCTCAAGGCGGTCGGCATATTCGCCAGACTCTGGCTCACACGCCGCCGTCGCAGTCACTTGAGCGATATTGCACCTGTGCTGGAGAGGCTCGCAGAGCGAGCCGATCGTCATGCCTTTGCCAGACCGCTGGCCGACACCATACGCGGCGACTACCTGCCGCGAGCTGCGGCGCGCCTCGAGAGCATCTCGCCACCGTCCCCCTACCCGTCTCCATCCACACCTCCGAACGCGTCGGCATCATGAAGGCGATGATTCTGGCCGCCGGGCTTGGTACGCGCTTGTGGCCGCTCACCAGAAGGCTGCCCAAGCCGCTCATGGAAGTGGGCGGCAAGCCGCTCATCAGTCATCAGATCGAGTGGCTGAGGCGAGCAGGCATTGGCGAGATCATCATCAACCTGCACCATCTTGGCGACAAGATCGTGCAGCATCTGGCTGATGGGCGACACCTGGGTGTCGAGATTCAGTACAGCCACGAGCAGCAATTGCTCGATACCGGTGGCGGTGTCGTCAAGGCACTGCCACTCCTTGGCAATGCCCCCTTCATCTATATGCTTGGCGACATCTGGTATCCCGATATCGTATTTCCCAGGATGCTTGCACCCGGCTCGCTGGCGCATTTGATACTCTGCCATGCACAGGGAAGGCGCTCATACGGAGACTTCGACCTCATGGCACAGCAGGTAACGCGAGCCAGGAGCAGACCCTTCATCTTTACCGGCATCGCCCTGCTGCACCCGGCGCTCTTCGAGCATTCTCCGCAGGGCGCTTTTTCCATGACCCGCGACCTGCTCTTCAAGCGCCTCGGGCAGGGTGAGGTGAGCGGCGAAGTACAGACCGGAGACTGGGTGGATATCGGCTCACGCGAAGCTCTCGCGACACTTCAGGCAAGGCTGCAACTCGCGTGATCACGGGCCTGCGAATGCACATACTGCGTGCGTTTGCCCTGCTCGTGTGCAGCTCGGCCACAGGTGCCGCGGACAGTACACCCTGGGCGGCGTACTGGAGCGAATCTGCCGACAACGAGGCACTCTGTCGCGGCAGCTACAGCATTCCGGCTCCGGTAATGCCCGCGGATACGGCCTGGATGACGCTGTCCGGCAAGCGTCTCGAATACGACCCGCAGGAAGGTGCCGAGGCGACCGGTGGCGTACGCCTGCAGCTCGGAGAACGCTTCTTCGAGGCCGAATCGGCAAATACACTGCAGGGCATGAGTCAACTCGAGTTCGAAGGCGGAGTGCGTTACTTCGAGCCGGGTGCCGGCATCTGGGGCGAGCGTGCCAGCTACAACATCCAGGCGGAATCCGTGCAACTCGAATCGCTGGCATTCCTGCTCGAAGATCAAGTGTTTTCGCCCGACGCTGTCAACACACTGCCGGCCATTCGCGGACAGGCGGCACATATTTCCCTGAGCCGAGACGAAGTGCGGGTGGAGAACGCCTGGTTCACGCGCTGCGAACCGGATTCGCGCGGCTGGCGGGTATCAAGCGAAACGCTCACTCTGGACAGTAGCGATGCCTTTGCCACGGTCACCAACGCGCGTCTCGAGGTGGCCGAGTTGCCGCTGCTCTATGTCCCCTGGATGAAGTTTCCGGTTACCTCGGAGCGTCAATCCGGCTGGCTCTACCCGGACCTGCGCTATGAAGGTCAACGAGGCGGCGTGATTCGATTGCCCTTCTACTGGAACCTGGCACCCAATCGCGATCTGGTGATGATGCCCGGATTCGAGGGTCGGCGCGGGACGAGCTTCGGATTTGAATACCGACACGCCACATCGAACAGCCGCAATCGCCTGATCGCGCATCTGCTGCCGGATGATCAGGAGTTCAAAGCCGATATACCCGGCGAAAGTGGCCGTAGATATCTTGTGCGCGCCAGACACAGTGGGCAATTCGGCAACTTGTTCAGCTCGCTGAATCTCACCGCCTTGAGTGACCGGCGCATGCATCGCGAGCGCTATGACGAACTCGGGGCTTCGCACACGCGCTGGGCAGGGGCATCGGTGACCAACGAGGGGCACCTGCTCTACAGCCGGGATGGCTGGAATCTTGGCATCGAGATGGAGCAATACCGGATTGACTGGAACCCGAACCCGGATGCGTATCGCACACTGCCGAGAATCTTCTTCAATACGCACAAGCGTTTCAACTCCGGCTGGCACGGCAGCGTACGGTCGAGTTGGACGCGCTTTGTCAACGACATCAGCGAACGCGACTTCGGGGAAGTGACGCGCATCGGCAGCGACCTCCTGCTGCAATATCCATTGCTCGAGGCCTGGGGCGGGGCACGTGCACGTATCGGTGCCGCCTACACCGGCTTCGAGTTGCATGCAGTGCGCGACGACCGGACCACCTGGCGTGACGGAGATGCATCGCACCTCACATCCGGATTCTTCGAACTTGACGCAAACCTGCGTCTCGAGCGCCGGTGGCACGGCCTGCGCATGAGCCTCGAGCCGCGCGCACTCTATACCTACCGGCACAGCGAGCAGCTTGCCAATGTGCCACTGTTTGATTCCGTACTGCGCGAATATTCGCTCAACACATTGCATGTCGGTCGCAGTTACGCGGGAATCGATCGCTATGCCGATACGCATCAGATTGCGCTCAGTCTGCGCTCGCGAGTGTGGAATCTCGCCAGCGGGCGACGCTTCCTCGAAGTCGAGGCCGGTCTCATTCGCTCGCTGGCTGGCGATGAACTTCTGCTGGCGCGAGTTGCGCCCGATGAGCGCACCTCGCCACTGGCCATTCGTGCCCGCTCCTGGTTGAGCGACAGGCTGCGCGTGGAAAGCTCGCTCACCTGGCAGCCGGACGGTGAGCGCTGGTTCGAACGCGGTCTGTGGACAAGCTACCGAACGCCGGGGGATATGGTGCTGCGTCTCGGCTACCGTATGCGTCGCTATGGGGAGGTGTTCGAACAGGGAGAGGTGGCCTTCGACCTGCCGGTATCGGAACGACTGCGTATCTTTGCCATCTATCAGCATGACTTCTCGCAACACGAGCTGCTGACCGCGGTACTCGGCACCTCCTACGCACATTGCTGCTGGGCTGTGGATATTGGGCTGCGGCGACTGCTGCGAAGACCGGATACTGCGCTGTCGGAAGATGCGTATCACAGCAATGCCGTGTATCTACGCCTGGTGTTCGCAGGTTTCGCAGGAGTCGGTGATAGTATTTCCCCCTTGATTTCGCTTGTCAGAGGTTCGAGATATGGCTGGTAACACCTATGGGCGCAGACATTCGCTGCTGCCTCTCACGCTCATGGTTGTGCTGCTCGCACAGATGAGTGCTCACGCCGAGGTCAAGCCGCTCGACGGCATAGTCGCGGTGGTTGACGACGATGTGGTGCTTGCCTCGGAACTCAGCTACCGCGTCAGGACGGTGCGTGAGCAAATCGAAGCCAATGGGCAGCAGTTGCCACCGGCAGATATATTGGTCAGTCAGGTTCTGGAGCGGCTCATTCTGGAATCGATTCAATTGCAGATGGGCGAACGTGCGGGGGTGCGTATCGACGACGAAACACTCACCAGAGCCATCGCGAGTATCGCCGAGCGCAACGACATGAGCATTGAAGCGTTCATCAATGAAATAGAAGCCGACGGATTTCCCTACCCCAGATTCCGGGAGGAAATTCGCCGCGATATGGTGATTTCCAGAGTGCAGGCAGCACAGGTCAATCGCCGCATCAATCTGAGCGAGCAGGAGATCGATTCCTTCCTTGAATCGCCGCTCGGGCAGCGGGCGCTGTCGGATGAGTATCGAGTGGGACACATCCTTCTGGAGATCGCTGAAGATGCGAGCGAAGCAGCCATACAGGCCGCCGCGGAAGAGTCGCGGGAAATCCTGGCACACCTGCGCGACGGCGCGGACTTTCGCGAAACGGCTATCAAGCATTCGGCAAGCGCCAGCGCGCTGGAAGGTGGCGACATGGGGTGGCGCAAGGCAGGCGCTCTGCCCAGCCTGTTTGCCGAGAGTGCGATTGCGCTTGAAGTGGGTGAGACAGCCGAGCCCATTCGCAGTGAAAGTGGCTGGCACATCATTCAACTGCTCGACAAGCGTGGCGTTGGCATGGAACTGGTCGAGCAAGTCAATGCGCGACATATTCTGGTGCGAACTTCCGAGATTCGCAACGAAGATCAGGCGCGCGACCTGATCAACGAAATTGCGGAGCGCCTGGCCGCCGAAGAAGATTTTGCAGATCTTGCGAGGGTCTATTCCGATGATCCGGGGAGCGCCCTCGCCGGTGGTGAGCTCGGCTGGGCAGACCCGGCGCTCTACTCACCGGCCTTTCGTGATCAGGTGCAGTCCGTACCGATCGGTGAATTGAGCGCCCCCTTTCGCTCCGAGCACGGCTGGCATCTGGTTGAAGTGCTCGAGCGCAGGGAGCAGGACATGAGTGAGGAAGCGCGCCGCGATACGGCCATCAACATCCTCAGAAGCAGACGCTTCGAGGAGGCGTTGCAAGCCTGGTATCAGGAGCTCCGCAGTGAAGCCTATGTTGATATTCGCAATTAGGGAAGGTCTGAATAACCGGGGTTCCCGTGCGGCACACGGGCGGAATTGATCGGAACATAGCCGGTGTGCCGCGGATTGAACAACACCAAATCCATCGCCGTCACACCGGGTGAACCCGCGGGCATAGGTCCGGATCTGCTCATCAAGTTTGTGCAGGCCGAGCGCAGTACGCCCCTGGTCGCCTTCACTGACCCAGAGCACTTGCTGGTACGCGCCAGACAGCTTCGTGTGTCGATTGACATTGACGACTACCAACCGGGCACACGGCCAACCTGTGCAGCAGGCAGACTGACCGTTGCCCCCATTCCCCTGCCCGGTCGCGTACAGCCGGGACAGCCGCGCGTGGAGTGTGCGGCGGCGATTCTCGAAGCAATTGAAGCCGCCGTGCAGTGCGTACGTGAGGGAGAGATGGATGCCTTGCTCACCGGGCCGGTACACAAGTCCGTAATCGCCGAATCGGGCAGGCAGTTCTCGGGTCACACGGAATTTCTCAAGGACTTGAGCGGGGCTGCCGAAGTGGTGATGCTGCTGGTCTCGGGCAGCCTGCGAGTGGCGTTGGCCACAGGCCATGTGGCGCTCGGGGAGGTACCCGCGAGCCTGACGCGGGCCGCTCTCGAAGCCAGGATTCGCATACTTGCCGAAGGTCTCGAAACACAGTTTGCCGTGCCAAATCCACGCATTCTGGTGGCGGGACTCAACCCACACGCGGGCGAAGACGGGCATCTGGGCAGAGAAGAACACACCCTCATTGCACCTGCACTGGAGGCACTGCGCACCCAAGGCCTGTGCATTGAAGGCCCCCTGCCGGCTGACACCCTGTTCTCCGAACCCGTGCGTACGCGCGCCGATGCCATTCTCGCCATGTATCACGATCAGGGGCTGGCACCCTTCAAGGCGCTCACCTTTGGCGAGGGGGTAAACGTGACCCTGGGGCTACCCTTCGTGCGCACCTCGGTCGATCACGGCACGGCGCTCGATCTTGCCGGCAGCGGACGCATTGATCCCGGCAGCTTCAAGGCAGCCTTCGAGCTGGCGAGTACACTGGGCGCACCGGGCAGGGCGTGACCCCCTCATGCATACCAGAATGCACCACAAGACACGCAAAAGATTCGGCCAGCATTTTCTGCACGACCCTCTGGCTCTGGAGGACATCGCCTCGCACATAGATGCCCGGCCCAGTGACAGGCTGCTCGAGATAGGGCCAGGACGCGGCGCACTTACGGAGCTGCTCATGCTGAGCGCACCGCAGCTCATCGCCATCGAGATCGACCGCGACCTGTGCAAGTTCCTGCGCACACGCTTCCCGCGCCTGCACCTGATCGAGGCGGATGTGCTCGGCGCGACTCTCGGGCACACGCTTGGCACGGAGGATGGCTGGCGTCTGGTCGGCAACCTGCCGTACAACATCTCCACCCCTTTGCTGGTACGTATCTGTGCACTGGCACAGCGCATACAGGATGCCTGGTTCCTGCTGCAGCGCGAGGTGGCGCTGCGCCTGGTCGCCGAGCCCGGCACACGCGACTGGAGCCGCCTGAGCATTCTGGTACGACTGGCGTTTCACACTGAAATGACCCTGTCGCTGGGGCCTGAATGCTTTACGCCAGCACCCAGGGTCACATCGAATCTGGTACATCTCGAGGCAAAGCCGACGAATGAGCGTATCATTTCGCGATCCGTGTTCGAAGATGTGCTGCGGCAGGCTTTTTCGCAGAGGCGCAAGACGCTTGCCAACGCCCTTGCCAGGTTTTCTCTTGACTGGAATCTGATGTCTGTGAATCCATCGAAGCGCCCCGATCAGTTGGGCGTTGACGAGTATATCGAGATCGCCAATCAGCTCGCGGCCTCTACCGGGCCACGAGAAGGTGACGCATCGTGAGAGTAGTGGCGGCTTCCAGCATCGATGTTGCGGTACACAGCGAGTATGTGCCGGAAAGTTCAACGCCCATTGCGGGATGCTACATGTTCGCCTACACCATCACCATCAGCAATCGCGGCGGCATGGCGGCAACCCTGCTGAATCGGCGCTGGGTGGTGAAGGACGGTCTGCAAAACGAGCAGCATGTGCGAGGCGCGGGTGTGGTGGGCAGGCAGCCGCGCATAGAACCGGGTGCGCAATTCACCTACACGAGCAGCGCCATGCTGCCCACCTCGGTCGGCAGCATGGAAGGCAGCTACGAATTCCGACTCGACTCCGGGACCACTTTCGAGGTGCCCATTCCGCTGTTTTCGCTGCACGACGACACGTCTGTTCATTAGCACCCGATGCGGCGGGTATGACAACCTATGTCGTCGGTGACCTTCAGGGGTGCTTGTCCGAGCTTCAGGCGCTGCTCTCTCTGGTCGATTTTGATGCTCACACGGATCAACTCTGGCTCACCGGTGATCTGGTGAACCGAGGCCCCATGAGCCTCGGATGCCTGAGGTTTATTCGTTCTCTGGGCGATGCTGCCGTCGCTGTACTGGGTAACCACGATATTCACCTGCTCGCGGTGTACTACGCAGATCAGCCAGGGAATCACGACGACACGCTGGACGAGTTGCTGGCGGCACCGGACTGCCACTCACTGATGGAATGGCTACGCTTCAGGCCACTGATACACCGGCGAGGGGACGACCTCATGGTACATGCCGGCATCCCGCATATCTGGACAATCGAACAGGCAGAGCAATTGGCGCGAGAAGTGGAAGCGGCCCTTCGTGGCGACCGATTCCGTCATCTCCTGCGCGTGATTTATGGTGATTGTCCACGACTCTGGCGGCATCCCGACGGTCGCGATGGAGCCTGGTCAGGCGTACCGAGGCTGCGCGCGATAGTCAACTATCTGGTCAGAATGCGCGTTATCAATCGCGTCGGTCGTTGCGACTTTGATGACAAGCAGTACGTGGCGAACAGGGCGCGCGCAGACGCGGACAGTGGGGGCGAAGATGCCTGCCAACCCTGGTTCGACTTCTGGCCACGGTCAAGGGTGCGCATTTTCTTCGGGCACTGGGCGGCGCTGGGTGCGAACAGCGGGCGCGATGACATCATCGCCCTTGACGCAGGCTGCGCCTGGGGCCACCGGCTGCTCGCCATGCGTCTTGAAGATGGCGCGCTGTTCAGCGTACCGGCCGAGCGTCGGGTACGCCCGACAACAAGCGAGTGCCCGGCATGAAAACCTACCTGGTGGGTGGAGCGGTGCGTGACCGACTGCTCGGTCGCAGCGTCAGGGAGCGAGACTGGGTGGTGGTCGGAGCGAGCGAAGCCGACATGCTGGCGCGTGGGTTTCGCCGCGTAGGACACGCCTTTCCGGTGTTCATCGATCCGCGCAGCGGTGAAGAGTACGCACTCGCGCGTACGGAATCGAAAATCTCGCCTGGTCATCAGGGCTTCGAAATATACGCCTCGAAGGAGGTGAGTCTCGAAACCGACCTCAGGCGTCGCGACCTGACCATCAACGCCATGGCGGAAGCAGACGGCGAAATTATCGATCCGTATGGCGGGCGCAGCGACCTCGACAAGCGACTGCTGCGACACGTATCCGATGCGTTCGTGGAAGACCCGTTGCGGGTACTGCGCGTGGCCAGATTCTCGGCCGAGCTGCGCGACTTCGGGTTTGAGGTGGCCGAGGAAACACTCGACATCATGCGCGAAATCGGGCGCTCGGGAGAACTCGAAACACTGTCGCGTGAACGCGTCCGGAACGAGCTTGCGCGAGTGCTGAACACGCGCTGGCTCGATACCTTCCTGCGCGTCCTCGAGCGTACGGATTGCCTGCATCCCTGGTTCACGGAGTGTCAGTGGCGCGATGCCGAGTACACGCAGATTGGCCACTGGCAGAGATGCCTGCCCTCGTCGCTCGGGCGACTGGCGGCCCTTGGGGGCCTGCTTGACGAGGATGCCTGTACGCAGCTGCTTGCCCGCCTTGCACCCCCGAATCGACATCGCCGGGCAACCCTGCTCGTGGCTCGTCACCATGATGCCATTCGCTGCTGGCAACCCGCACACCTGCAAGATGTGCTGGCTGCCTTGCTGGCGCTGTCAAGGCTCAAGCCAGCGGAAACACGGATGGAGGTATTGCGTACCCTGGCGGTAGTGGCGGAAGTTGACCCCGAGCAGCTCGCCACACAAGTCGCCAGCTTCGATGCCCTGCGCCCGGCAAGCGATTCCACGGGGGCGGATTATGGGCGGGCGCTGAAGGTCGCACGCACCGAACTGGTCGCGCGCTGGCTACAGGAGGCAGCGCAGAAATAGATGAAGGCTTGGGCTTGCATGGCACGCCTTTGCTATAGTACGGCGTTTGTTCGATGCCAAGGGGTGCCCGGAGAGGCTCCCCGGAATCGGAGTTTTCACAGGCCCAATGCGTCAGTCCATTCTCAATTCCGGCATCGACCCTCAGCGGATCGATCAGCGCGCCAGACATGTGCTCGAGCGCTTGCGTCGTGCCGGCTTTGATGCCTGGCTGGTCGGCGGGGCCGTGCGCGACCTGTTGCTCAACCGCCAGCCGAAGGATTTCGATATAGCGACCGATGCTTGGCCGGAAGAGATTTGCGCCCTGTTTCCGCGCGCACGCGTCGTCGGGCGTCGCTTTCGTATCGTGCATGTACACCACGGGCGACATGTGACGGAAGTATCCACCTACCGCACATCCGACGACAAGAGCAGCGCCAGGATTGCCCACTCAACGCAGGACCTGCGGAGTCAGAAGCGCGCCAAGTCGCTTGACGGAGTCTTGCTGCGCGACAACGCGTGGGGCAATCAGGAAGAGGATGCACTGCGCCGGGATTTCACCGTAAACGCCTTTTATTACGATCCATTCAAGCAGGAGCTGGTAGATTTTTGTAACGGCTACAAGGACCTTGAACGAAAATCCCTGTGCCTGATCGGCGAACCGGCCAAGCGACTGACAGAAGATCCGGTGAGGATTCTTCGCGCCATACGAATTGCCGCCAAACTTGGTCTGAGCATCGCGCCGGACACAGCCAGGGCCATGCGCAGCCACTTCGGCATGATGGTCAACGTGAGTCCACGGCGTACATATGATGAGTGTATAAAGCTCTTCATGAACGGCCACGGAGAGGCGAGCTGGGAGCTTGCCGCAGATTTCGGCCTCACCGACCAACTGTTCCCGACCCCTCATGAACGCCACAGTGCGCTCGTTGTGAAGGCGCTTGGCGACTCGGATGTGCGCGTACGCGAAAATCGCCCGACAACCTTCGCCTTTCTCTTGAGTGTCCTCTATTTTCACGACTACCAGCACATGTTTGACAGTCTCGAGGCAGAAACGAACTTCGAGCTGCGCCACAACGAGTCTTGCAGCTACGCGCTGGCCGCGCCCACCGAGGTCATGACTATCCCGCGTCACGCCAGTCTCTTCGTACGGGACGTATGGGCGCTGCAATCAAGACTCGAATCGCGCAGGAAGCCGAAGAGAACACTGGCTTTCGAGCGCTTTCGCGCCAGCTTCGACCTGCTTGTTCTCAGGGCCGAGACCGGCGCTGTGGAGCGAGAGTTGTGCGATTGGTGGCAACAACTGCAAGAGACCGCGAATGTTGATGCCATGCAACTGCCGAGCCGCGGGCACACACATGACCGCGGGCACTGGCGGCCCTCGAGGTCAGCCAAATCGCGCCGCTCGCAAGCAGTGCGTCGCATGCAGGTGCAATCATGACGCTGGCTCTGGGAAGCATCCTGATCGGCATCATCGGCGTTATCTGGGGCGCAGACCGCTTCGTGACCGGGGGCGTGGCCACCGCAGACAGGCTCGGCGTATCGAGGTTCGTGATCGGCCTGACCATTATCGCTATCGGCACCTCCGCCCCCGAAATCTGGGTGGCCGTGCGTGCTTCCATGAAAGCCCAGCCAGAACTCGCCATTGGCAATGCGATTGGTTCGAATATTGCCAACATCGGCCTGGTGCTCGGCATCAGCGTCATGATCAGGGAAGTCACGCTGACGCGTGAGATGCTGCGCATCGAGATGCCGTTCCTGTTGTGCGTGACCGTAGTCGGGCTTATTGCCATTGCCAATCTGCATGTCGGTCGGGGTGATGCCGTGATGCTTCTGGGCCTGTTCGCCCTGTCAATCATCTATCTGGTACGCCACAAGGATATTCTGCCGCCATCAGTGGAAACGGCCATCAGCGAAGAAATCGGACAGATGTCTTCCATGCCGCTTGGCAAGAGCATCGGCTGGACGCTGCTCGGGCTGATAGTGCTGCAGTTGGCTTGCGACCTGCTCATCTACGGAGCGACCGAACTTGCCGGGATACTCGGAGTGAGGACCTTCGTGATCGGCCTCACCATTGTCGCCATAGGTACGAGCCTGCCCGAGCTCGCCGTGACCGTGGGTGCCGCGCTGAAGAATCATGCCGAGGTGGCCATCGGCAATGTCATCGGCTCAAACGTGCTCAACCTGCTGTTGGTGCTGGCTATTCCCGGCCTGCTTGCACCTGCCGAACTCAATCAGCTTGACCTGTTTCGGGATGGCGGCATGTTGATGATTCTCACCCTGTCCATGTTTCTCTTTGCGAGTGCTTCCACCACACATACCATAGGCCGCGTATCGGGCCTGCTGCTGTTTGCCACCTGGCTGGGCTACATGGGCCTGCTGGTGCTGCACAAACCCCTGTCGCCTGGGTGAGCGCACAGGACGCAGACGAGACAGTTCCAGCCAACAGTGCCCATGACCAAGCCTTCGATTTCCGAGCTCGCCAGGCAGGTCTCGCTGCTTGCCCTCGATTGCGACGGTGTGCTGACGGACGGACGCTTGTACTATATCGGCGAACAGCACGGCGAGGACGTACATGTGATGAACGCACTCGCATTCAATGCACAGGATGGTCATGCGATGAAGATGCTCATGCACGGCAACATCGAGATTGCGGTGATCAGCGGCAGGGGTTCGAGTGCACTCGAACAGAGAATGCATGAACTCGGCATCACTCACGTGTACTCGAAGGTGCGTGACAAGGCATCGGTGCTACGCGCTCTGGCACACCGACTGAACCTTGCACAGACGCAGATTGCAGCCATGGGCGATGATATTCCGGACCTCTCCCTGTTCCGGGCAGCGGGTCTCAGCTTCGCACCGTCAGACGCGCACCCGGTGGTGCGCGAGCGCGCCGATCATGTGACCGCAGCCGGTGGCGGACGGGGCTGTGTGCGAGAAGTCGCACAGCTCATCATGACGGCGCAGGGCTCCTTCGATGCTCTGATGAACCCCCCGTCCCGATGATGCGATACCACACTGGTCTGATGTGGACGCTGCTCGCGGCTCTGGCCGTATCGCTCGCCCTGCTGCTCTTCCCGGAGCCTGTATCATCGCCACTGCCCCCTGAACATCAGGTGGAGAAAGATCCCTTGCCGCAGCTCGCGATCTCGTCAGCCAGCGTACGTGCCTTCAATGACGACGGGACACCGGCCTGGTTCATGCAATCCCCGAAAATCGACGTGTATCCTGACGGTCGTGTCGAGGCCAGTGCACCGCGGCTCTTGTTGAGCAGTGCCTCGGGAGCCGATCTTCATGCCCAGGCTGGACAGGGCCGTATCATGCCCGCATCCCGGGGTGATGCCATGGAACTCTACGCGACGGTACATGCCAGGCTCGACACCCGCGAGCGACGGGTTACCTTCTCCTCCGAATCACTGCATATCGCTGACGGCGGCAAACGCATCGAAGCACCGCAGCGGGTGCGCCTGCGCTCACAAGGAGTCGATACCGAAGCAGCCAATCTTGAACTCATTCTCGACGAACAGCGCCTGCTGCTTGGATCCGATAATCGCCAGTCCGTACTGACACGCATTCAGCCGCTGTGGCCGCTCAATTGAAATTCGACAAGTTCATTTTCTGCCTCGTCCTGCTGCCGGTGCTCATGCCAATCGCGGCCTGGCCCCTCGAGGACGACCGCCTGCAGGAGATTGTCATCACCGGAGACAGTGCGAGCCTCGACGAAAACACCGGTGACATCACCTATCTCGGCCGCGTCACCCTCACGCAGGGGAGCCTCGTCCTCGAGGCCGAAATCCTGCGCGCCAGGCGAGATGGCAGCCAGGTCGTCGAAATCTCTGCCAGCCAGGGCGAGGCCAGCGAACCGGTCTCCTACTCGCAGATCATTCGCCTTGGCGAACCGGAGGTGACGGCTGAGGCAAGGGACATGGTGTATGACATCGGAGAGCAAATTATTCGCTTGACCGGCAGCGCGCTGTTGCGCCAGTCGGATGTTGAATTCCGCGGAAACTCCATCACCTACGACATAGTACGCGGCAAGACAGAAGCCGATGGGAATGTCGAAATGAAGCTGCCCGGTCGCTATTTGCAGGTTCTCGAAGATGAGCAAGATGCCGGGTCGGACACACCATGAGCGCGCTGCGAGCGGTCAGTCTGGGCAAACAATTCAGCGGTGCCGCAGCGCTCGAAGACATCTCCTTCAGTGTGCAGCCGGGAGAGGTTTTCGGACTGCTGGGGCCAAATGGAGCCGGCAAGACCACCTGCTTCAACCTGTTGATGGGGTTGCTGAGGCCCGACACGGGCAGCATCTTCATTGGTGAACGCGATGTTACCCTGGCACCGATTCACATGCGTGCGCGCTACGGGCTCGGATACCTTCCGCAGGAAGCGAGCGTTTTTCGCGACTTGAGTGTCGAGGAGAACATCGAGGCGATCGCCGAATTGCGCTCCGAGCTCGATGCCTCGGAAAGACTCCAGCTGGTAGAGCACCTGATTGATGAGTTCGACCTCGGTGCTATCCGCGCACAGTCGGGTCGCTCGCTGTCTGGGGGCGAGCGTCGGCGGGTGGAAATTGCCAGGGCGCTCGCAGGTGACCCGAAGTTCATCCTGCTTGATGAGCCTTTTGCCGGAGTCGATCCCATTTCAATCGCGCAGATCAGGCGATTGATCGGCGACCTCAAGCAAAGACAGATCGGCATAGTGATAACCGACCACAATGTACGGGATACACTTTCGACATGCGACCGGGCGCTCATCATCGGCGGCGGCAAGCGACTCGCGGAAGGCGAGCCGGCCAGTATTCTTGCCGACGAGCAGGTGCGGGCGGTGTTTCTCGGTGAAGATTTCACCATGTAGGGAGAACCGCCGAACCAATGCGTCAGTCCCTGTCCATGAAGCTGCGGCAGCAGCTCGCCATAACCCCGGAACTGCAGCAGTCACTGCGCCTGCTGCAGATATCCTCGCTGGAGTTGCGCCAGGAGATTCGGCAGACACTGGAAAAGAATCCGCTCCTCGAACTCGCGACCGATATCGAGGATGATCCCGAGGGTATGGATCCTCAGCGAGCCGAAACTGCGGATGATGACGAACAGGCTCCTGCGCCCCCCGATCAGATCGAGGTTGCCGAAGCGCTGGAACAGGAGTCGCTGCCGCAGGAACTGCCGGTGGATACCGTCTGGGAAGATACCTGGCTTGATGCCGCGCCGCGGCAGACGAGTCAGGGGCCGGAATTCGACAGCCTCGCCGGACAAACACAAATCCACGGTTTGACGGATTATCTCCTCTGGCAGCTCGAAATCAGCCGTATTGCGGAGCAGGAACACAGCATCGCGCGAGCAATCATTTACTCAATCAATGACGATGGATGGCTCACCGAACCGCTCGCACAGATTGTCGAAGGACTGGAAACGCCGCCCGTGTCTGCACCACGCGCCGCGCAGGTTCTCGCCGCCGTGCAGTGTTTTGACCCGGCGGGGGTGGGCGCACGAGACCTGAGCGAATGCCTGCGTCTCCAGCTTCAGGACCTGCCCACGAATCAGCCCTGTCGCCAGTTGGCCCTGACGCTGGTCAACGAACATCTGCCATTACTCGTCGAGGCCAACAGTGAGCAACTCGCCGAGGCAACCGAAGCCAGCGAGGCGGCCGTTATTACCGCGCTCGAATTGATTCGCGCACTTGATCCACGACCCGGGCGCGGCATTCGCGAAGTACGCGATACCTATCTGGTGCCGGATGTGGTGGTGCGCAAGCATCAGGGGCACTGGCGCGTGGAGCTCAATGCTGATGCCTGGCCGAGCCTCGGCATCAACCCGATCTATCTCGGCATGATCAAGCGTGGCGATACGAGTGACGACAACCAGTATCTCAAGGACAGACTCAGCGAGGCACGGTGGTTTCTCAGGGGTCTCAAGGGACGCGGGGATACCCTGCTGCGGGTGGCGAGCGAAATCGTCGCGCGCCAGCGAGGCTTCCTCGAGCGCGGGGCAGAGGCAATGGCCCCCATGGTGCTGCAGGATGTGTCAGATGTGCTCGGACTGCATGAATCCACGGTCTCGCGCGTCACTTCCGGCAAATACATGCAAACGCCACACGGCATGTTCGAGCTCAAATACTTCTTTCCGCCAGCACTCGTTGCTCGTGATGGCCACACAGTCTCCAGTGTCGCCATACGCGCGCGTATCCGGACGCTTGTCAGTGAAGAGAACCCAAGGCACCCCTTGAGCGATACGAATCTCGTGAAAGTGCTCGCCGATGAGGGTATTCGCGTTGCCCGGCGTACCGTCGCCAAGTACCGGGAAGCGCTGAACATCCCGTCGTCGAGCGCGCGACGGGTGCGCGAGTAGTGTCAACATCAGGGCGCATCCGCAGCTCGTCGCGCCCGCTGCACATCAACGCAGATGCCACTTCAGCGACGAGGTGTACAATGCGCAATGCCTTGAACATCGCACATATCATCCCATGCAGCTGAGTATCACCGGTCTTCACCTCGACATCACCGATGCGATCAAGGATCACATCACCTCCAAATTCACGCGTATCGAACGCCACGATGACCATGTCACCAATGTGCATGTCATCATCAGCGTACACAAGCATCACCAGCGCGCTGAAGCCACGCTGCATGGTCTTGGCGGGGAAATATTCGCCGACGCGCAAAGCAATGATCTGTACGCGGCCATTGATATGCTGGTGGACAAAATCGACCGACAGATACTCAAGCAGAAGGAAAAGCGTGTAGGTCGGCGTCAAGGAAAGCACTGAAGCGGAGCATGCCATGCCGATCATGCTCGACCAGGCGCTTCGCCATCCGCTCACGCGCGCCCACTTCCCCGGCAGGACGCGCAAGCAGGTACTGCGTGGCGCAGCAAAACTGATCGCCGAAGAATGCGAAACGGTGATCGAACACCATCTGTTCTCCAGACTCATGGAACGCGAGCATCTTGGCAGCACAGGTCTCGGCTCGGGCACTGCCATTCCGCATTGCCGGGCAAGCGCTGTTGATTCGCCCCTGTGCGCCTTCCTCAAACTTGACGAGCCCATCGCCTTTGATGCTCCGGACGGGGAGCCGGTCGATCTGATGATGGTTCTGGTGGCTTCCCGGGAATCCCATGAAGATCATCTCGGCCTGCTGGCGGCGAGTGCCCGTGTGCTCGGGGAAGCCGAAAACCGCAGCGCCCTTCGTGCGTGTGAGAGCGACGATACGCTCTATCAATTGCTCCTCACGCTGGAGTGCGCTTGAGGTGGCAGCACAGAAGATTGCACTCTCGAACGAGCTGGGGTTGCACGCGCGCGCCTCCGCCAGGTTTGTGGAAATTGCAAAACGATTCGAGTCGGACATCAGCGTACTGGTCGAAGGTCGTACGCAAGCTGTCGATGGCAAGAACATCATGGCGCTGCTGCTGCTTGAAGCTACCTGCGGTGTGATGCTGGAGATTGAAACGACGGGTGCGGATGCCGAGCAGGCGCTTGCCGCCCTGATTGATCTCATTGAACAAAAATTCGGGGAATCCCCCGATCAGGACAGGACACATCCGGACAACGCCACGGGTTGAATAGCGTTGTCGCAATAACCGACAAGGGCTGAGCATGAGTTCCGAAAGGTCTGCACACCGCCTGCAGGAGATCATTCGCTCCATCGATCAGGACCAGGCCGAGAACCTGAGCGGACTGCTGGCCACGGTACGCCCGCATGAAGCTGCCAACCTGCTCGAATCCCTGCCGCCCGATGCGCGGGGTATTGTCTGGGGATTACTTGGCGAGGAGGTGTCGCATCAGGCATTGCAGCATCTGCACGAGGATGTACTGGAAGAAATCCTGGCATGCATGGATACCGACAGCCTGGTAGCCGCCGGTGATGAACTCGATACGGATGACTTCGCCGACATACTGCGGCAACTGCCGGATGCCATTCAGGAAGAAGTACTGGCATCGCTTGATGCCGGCCATCGCCAGCGCGTTGAATCCGTGCTCTCCTACCCGGAGGATACGGCTGGCGGCCTCATGGATACCGAGCTCATCGCAGTCGAGCGACGCCACTCCCTGGGTCTCGTACTGCGCTATCTGAGACGTCGGGGGGAGGTGCCGCAGACGACGGACAAGCTGTTCGTGGTGAGTCGTACCGGCAAGTACACAGGCATTCTGCGCGTGTCGCAAATCCTGACCAACCATTCGGATACGCGCGTCGCAGATGTCATGGAATCCGACTTCCCGGCCATTCCCGCGGACATGCAGGACGATGAGCTGGCACGGCTTTTTGCGCGTGAAGACCTGCTCTCGGCACCGGTCGTGGATGAGGCGCACAGGCTGATCGGTCGTGTGACGGTGGATGACATGGTTGACGTGATCCTCGAAGATGCCGAGGAAACCTTCATGGGACGCGCTGGTCTCGAAGGCGATCAGGATACCTTCGCGCCCATCCTGAAGTCCACGCGTAGCCGCGCAATCTGGCTCAGCATCAACCTCTTCACGGCCATTCTGGCATCCATGGTTATCAGCCTGTTTGAAGAAGCCATCGTGAAAGTGGTGGCGCTCGCCGTGCTCATGCCCATCATCGCGAGCATGGGCGGCGTCGCCGGTACGCAAACGCTCACGCTGGTCATTCGCGCCATGGCACTTGATCAGGTGTCCGCCGCCAATCTCGGCTGGTTGCTGAATCGCGAGCTCATCGTTGCCGCACTCAACGGCTTGCTGCTGGCGCTGCTGGTCGGTATCGGTGCGTCTCTGGTATTCGCCGATGTCCTGCTTGGAGTGGTGATCTGCGTTGCCATGGTCGCGAATCTGCTCATCGCCGCCATGGCCGGCACCCTGCTGCCATCGCTACTGCGCTCCATGAAGCTGGATCCGGCCATTGCCGGCGGTGTCGTCCTCACCACCGTCACCGATGTCGGCGGCTTCTTCGTATTCCTGGGTCTGGCGACCCTGGCCTATGCGTGACCGGCAATGGAAACCGGCAATCGAATCAGGCGGATTCCGGCGTGGCCAGCATCATGGATGCCATGAGTAGCGAGCCGGTACGCACCCGGCGCCTGGGGTCGGCATCATCGCCAACTGCCAGTACGGCACCGAACATGTCGCGCAGGTTGCCGGCAATGGTCACCTCGTGCACCGGATAGGCAATCTCGCCCTGTTCCACCCAGAAACCGGATACTCCACGCGAGTAGTCGCCATTCACCAGATTGACCCCCTGACCCATGAGCTCGCGCACCACCAGCCCGCGCCCCATGTCGGCCAGCAGTTCCTTGCGTGTCCGATACGCATCGGCTTCGAGGATCAGGTTGTGCGTACCGCCAGCGTTGCCGGTGGACTCCATGCCGAGTCTGCGCGCCGAGTAGCTCGACAGGAGATAGGACGCTACCCGACCTTGATTGATGATGGACTTGTCATTCGTGCGCACCCCCTCGGCATCGAAATTGGCACTGGCGGCGGCCCCCATCAAGCGAGGACGCTCGACAAGCGACAGACCGCGCGGCATGAGGGTATCGCCCAGAGAGCCTTCGAGAAAGGATTCGTGCCGATAGAGCAGCCCGCCAGACAGGGCACTGACCAGAGACCCCAGCAGGCTTGATGCCACCTCGGACTCAAACAGCACCGGGCAGGCACCCGTCGGGGGCGTTCTGCCACCAAGCCGGGCCAGGCAGCGCTCGGCCGCGCGCTGCCCGACGGACTCGACCGAATCCGGAGCATCGGCGCGGCGCGCCACGCTATACCAGTAATCGCGTTGCATACCGGCATCATCCTCGGCGAGCAGTGCACAACCAACGGAATGAGAGGTGCCACTGACCTCTCCCACAAACCCGTGGGTATTGGCGTAGAGACTGCGACCACCGTAGCTCGACAGGCTCGCACCCTCGGAATTGATGATGCGCGCATCAAGGCCCCTGCCAGCTGCTTCGCAGGCCAGCGCCAACCCGGCGGCTTCTTCGTATTCCTGGGTCTGGCGGCCCTGGCCTATGCGTGACCGGCAATGGAAACTCTGAATAACAGAGTTTCCATTGCGGCACACGGATGTGCCGCCAGATTCAGTGCTGTAAGGCATTGAATTTGCGAGCAAATCAGCACATTTTTGCAGGACAGCAAAAATGCACGGCGCAGCCGTCCGAAGGGGCGGGCACACGGATGTGCCCGCTGTAGCGTACTTCTGATTTGCGAATCTGATCAAGTCCACGGATGGACTTGATCAGAACATACCAATCGAATCAGGCGGATTCCGGCGTGGCCAGCATCATGGATGCTATGAGTAGCGAGCCGGTACGCACCCGGCGCCTGGGGTCGGCATCATCGCCAACTGCCAGTACGGCACCGAACATGTCGCGCAGGTTGCCGGCAATGGTCACCTCGTGCACCGGATAGGCAATCTCGCCCTGTTCCACCCAGAAACCGGATACTCCACGCGAGTAGTCGCCATTCACCAGATTGACCCCCTGACCCATGAGCTCGCGCACCACCAGCCCGCGCCCCATGTCGGCCAGCAGTTCCTTGCGTGTCCGATACGCATCGGCTTCGAGGATCAGGTTGTGCGTACCGCCAGCGTTGCCGGTGGACTCCATGCCGAGTCTGCGCGCCGAGTAGCTCGACAGGAGATAGGACGCTACCCGACCTTGATTGATGATGGACTTGTCATTCGTGCGTACCCCCTCGGCATCGAAATTGGCACTGGCGGCGGCCCCCATCAAGCGAGGACGCTCGACAAGCGACAGACCGCGCGGCATGAGGGTATCGCCCAGAGAGCCTTCGAGAAAGGATTCGTGCCGATAGAGCAGCCCGCCAGACAGGGCACTGACCAGAGACCCCAGCAGGCTTGATGCCACCTCGGACTCAAACAGCACCGGGCAGGCACCCGTCGGGGGCGTTCTGCCACCAAGCCGGGCCAGGCAGCGCTCGGCCGCGCGCTGCCCGACGGACTCGACCGAATCCAGAGCATCGGCGCGGCGCGCCACGCTATACCAGTAATCGCGTTGCATACCGGCATCATCCTCGGCGAGCAGTGCGCAACCAACGGAATGAGAGGTGCCACTGACCTCTCCCACAAACCCATGGGTATTGGCGTAGAGACTGCGACCACCGTAGCTCGACAGGCTCGCGCCCTCGGAATTGATGATGCGCGCATCAAGGTCCCTGCCAGCTGCTTCGCAGGCCAGCGCCAACCCGGCGGCTTCGTCAAGACTCAGTTGCCACGGGCAGACCAGATCCAGATCAGGAAAATCGGTCGCCATCAGGGCCGCATCTGCGAGTCCGTGACAGGCATCTGGCTGTGCATAGCGCGCTATATCGCGAGCGGCCTCGAGCGTTGCCTGCAGCGAAGCGCCACGCACATCCGAAGTGCTCGCCGAGCCCTTGCACTGGTTTGTATAGACCGTGATGCCACAGGACACATCCTGGTGAAAGGCCGTGGTCTCGATGTCGCCGAGGCGCACCGAAACGCTGTACCCCGCACCCTTCGAGAGGACCACTTCGGCCGCATCGAGCCCGAGCCTTGCGGACGCTGTCATGATCTGTTCGGCGAGCTCGGCCAGGTCGCCGTTGGCCTCGCACATGGGCGCGGTCAACTGGTGCAGGGCGGTGACAGGTGTCCCAGGTTCAGCCACGAGTGCCACCGACGATGATTTCATCAACTTTCAGGGTTGGCTGGCCGACACCCACCGGTACCGACTGCCCCTCCTTGCCGCACACACCGATACCGGCATCAAGCTCCAGATCATTGCCGACCATGCTTACGCGCTGCATCACTTCCGAACCCATGCCAATGATGGTCGCGCCTTTCACGGGATGGGTCGGACGGCCGTCTTCAACCATCCACGCCTCGGTCGTCGAAAACACGAACTGACCCGAGGTGATGTCCACCTGCCCACCGCCAAAGCTCACCGCATACAGACCACGCTTGACGCTGTGCAGGATTTCCTCCGGCTCATGTGCGCCCGGCAACATGAAGGTATTGGTCATGCGCGGCATGGGAAGGTGCGCGTAGGATTCCCGGCGGCCATTGCCGGTGCATTCGGCCTGCATGAGCCTGGCATTGAGCTTGTCCGTCATGTAGCCCTTGAGTACACCGTCTTCGATCAGCACCGTGCGCTGTCCGGGAGTGCCCTCGTCGTCCACTCGCAGCGAGCCGCGCCGGTCCGCAAGGGTGGCATCATCCACAACGGTACAGACAGATGCGGCGACCTGCGTACCGATACAGCCAGAAAAGGCCGAAGTCCCCTTGCGATTGAAATCGCCTTCGAGACCGTGACCAACCGCCTCGTGCAACAGGACACCTGGCCAACCAGGCCCAAGCACCACCGGCATGGGGCCAGCGGGAGCATCCTCGGCATCGAGATTGAGCAGCGCGAGGCGTACTGCTTCCCGCGCCAGTTGGTCGCATCGGTCTTCCTCGACAAACCAGGACATGTCCCTGCGCCCGCCACCGCCCGCGCTGCCACGCTCGCGGCGGCCATTCCTTTCGGCGATGACACTGACATTCATGCGCACAAGCGGACGCACATCGGCGCTCAGGGTGCCGTCGCTACACAGCACGAGAATAGCTTCATGTACGGCGTACAGCCCCACATTGACCTTCTTGATGCGCGGGTCGAGACTGCGCGCCAGCGCATCAACCCGTCTCAGAAGTTCCACCCGCTGCTCGTTGCTCATGGCAGTGACGGGGTCGGTCAAGGCGTGAATCGGCTCACCTGACTCGCGTACAAACCCCGCTACGGAACGCGAATCGCCAGAGCGCACAATGGCGCGTGCGGCAGCGATGGCCGGCTGCAAGGATGCCGAGGCGATCTCGTCAACATAGGCAAAGCCGGTCTTTTCTCCGCTCATGGCACGCGCGCCCACGCCCCCACTGACGGCAAAACTGCCTTCCTTGATCTTGCCGTCTTCGAGCACCCAACCGAGTTGTCTCTCGCGTTGGAAGAACAGCTCGCCAAGGTCCACGCCCGCCCCCATCAGTGTGCCGAGCAAGCCCTCGCAGCGCGCCACATCCAGATCTGTACCGCCAAGACACTCGTCTGCTGCGGTCTCGAAAAGTTCATTCATGTGCTATTCCTGTGATGTCTCCTGTGAGATGTCCTGTGCGGGAGCAGCGGAATCCGGCGCAGGTATTTCCTGCGGCAATGGCTCGGGGTCCTCCACTTCCCGCAGCGAAAATTCCGGCTCCGAGATCGTGCCGGTGACATGGTAACGAGCCGTGCTCACATCTTCCAACCGGTCGCGCAGCACCCGCTCGGCCACCACCACCGAAAGACCGGTGATCGGGTTGCCGAGCAACGCCATATAGGTCGCGAGCCAGGGAAGACTGCGACTGATCTTGAGTGTCGCTTTCAGTTGCACATCAAGCTCCTGGGTCTCGAGATTCACGTCGCCATTGATCTCGAATCGCCCGCCATTTCCGTCGATTTTCGTCGGTGTCAGTATCTGCATATGCCCATCCTTGAAGCGACTCCTGGCCTGGACATCATCAAACGCTACCCCCTCACCAAACACATCGGAAAAATCCAGGGTCAGGCGACGGATGAACGCATTGAAATCAAGCAGGCTTACCAGCTTGAGGCCGGCACCCACATCAAGGTCACGGAAGCGACCACGACGAATGCTGATATCCATGTCGCCATCAAGCAGCGCCAACTGTGGCTGCCAGGGCACCCCCGCCCAGCGCAAGTCGGCGTTCAGTTGCGCGCGCTCCGCCTCTATGCTCGGCACAAATCCCCACTCACTCATGGCATGGGCCATGTCGTCCGTCACCAGTTCACCAACGAAATGCGTCTGATATGAACCATCGGCCAGTTGCTGCCACAGGAGATCATCTCGGGCACGGATGGACAGTCCGCGGGACTCGGCCTGTAGATTGATCAGCTTGATGCCATCCCTGATTTGGCGCAGCCCCAGGCTCCAGGTGCCGTACTCCTCTGCCGCGAACTTGAGCGATTCCACAGTGAAATCCATCTCGGGCAGGGAAGCAAGATCGACATTGCCGAGGATGCCCGCGAGGTCTTCCTCGCCGGTTGCGGACGGCTCGTCGATTTCGGGCAGCTCGTCAGGCCCGGAGGATGCCGACAACTCGGCAGGCTCGGGCTGAAAGTGCAGTCGCGCGAGATACAACTCTCCCGGACCCGCTCCTGCGAGGTGCCAATGCCCCTCGACATGCTCACCGAACAGGTCGAGTTCCATCCGCTGCTCGTCAATACGGCCTCCAATCGACACATCATCAAGCGAGAAGCCACCAACCCGCAATCGATCAATCCTGAAATCATTCAGCCTGACCTGCGCCCGGGAGCGCCCACCCGATGCAGCGTCCATCTCCTGCAAACTTGTCAGCGAGAGTTCGGACAAACGCCCGCGGACCTCGATTCCCTGATCGGAATCAGAGTCGGCAGCGAAGGGGGCAAGCATCCTGCCATGCTCCTGATCGAGCCAGGTATCGGTGCGTCGTGCGTCCGCACATGCCTCACGCCGAGTATCCATCCATTGCTGATCTCCGAGGACAAGGGTGCCACCGACACGCATTGGCGCAGCGTTCCCGGCCTGCCAGGCGAGCGCTGCCTGCGCCCGTTTGTCAAGTGCAATGTGCGTCTCGCCCGCAGCGATGCCCTCATCAAACCAGACATCAACGCACAGGGGGGCAGACTGATCGGTACGCTTGCCAAGATCCCCCGGCAGAGCAAGGTGTACTCCGAGCAATTCGGATTCAACCCGTGCCTGAGGCGGTGCCCGTCCCGAGGGGTCAAACTCGATACGCGCGATGTAGTCCGAGGTGCCGGATACGGGCAAATCTGCCGCGAACATTTCTTGCAGCAACTCGACATCCAGACTGGAATCGAGGACTGCCGCGATTCGCTGCTCGCTATCGCTGTGCACTCCGGCCTCGCCAGCCTCGACCGACACCTCGTCTGTGTACAGGGTCAGGAGAGCGTCATGTCCCATGAACTTGCCCTTGATACCTTCACTGACAAGGTATCCGGGAAATCGGTAGGCGAGCGCACCGGTGAGCGCTCTGCCCGCAATCACGGGAGTTTGATTCGATGCGCGTCCTCGCCATGCATCTTCCGACAAGCGCATATCCACTCCCTGAAGGTCCAGATCAAGCGCCAAATCAAGTTCCGCCGGGTGAAAAACGAGCGGCATGCGGGTGCTCATGGCGTACCCAAGTGTGCCCTCGGCAGCAAGCACATCCAGGCCGGGCAGGATGCCAGCGAGTGGCGTACTGCGCAAGAGCTCCAGAAACACGCCCGCAGGCATCTGCCCACTGTCACTGAGGTTGACGTGAGTTGCACCCAGAGGCAACTGAAACCGGAAGTTGGCAATCGATGCCGCGAGCATCTCGAAGTGCTCGAAGCGGCCGGTCAGCTGCGCGTCTCTCAGTTCCACACGCCCCGACAGAGCGCGCGCGGTCGGCCATTCGGGGTGATAGGTGAAGGTTCCATCAACCAAATCGAACCACATTTCCATCTGCAGGGTCGGTAACGGCGGCTGGCGTCGCAGATAGCCACTCAATATCAACTCACTGCGCGCCAATACGCCGCCAGACACTCCCTCGCGCAGCCAGCGCTTCATGCGTTCGCTCAGGCGTTTGGGCAGCCACGCAAGCGAATCGGTGGCGGCAACACCCGCGGCTTCCAACCTGCCCGAAATCTGCCGTTCAACCGGGTCAGCCGGAGCGGAGTAATTGAAATCGCCGGTTATCTGGCCACCCTCCGGAAGGCGCACGGCGAGATCAGCACCCCGCATACCCACGTATCCCGGCAGGAATCTCAGCCAGATTTCCCCGCGCGTTCGCGCACCAACCAGCGGCTGATCAAACAATCTGTCCACTTCCATGACCGGATTGGCCGTATCAAGCAGCAGTCTCGCCGCACCGGAAGCAAATACCAGTTGCGAGTCCACCTGCCCGAGCGCCGGGCTGCCCATCCACGAGACCGTCGCGAGGTCTTCAATTTTCGCGCTGACGACCAGCGGCCTGCCACGAACCTTCTCGCCAGTAATCAGCGACATGTATCCCGAGGGCGCGAAGCGCCTGCACCAGCGCGCGAGGACAGCCTCCCGGTCTTGCGCGGCGGCGAGCACAAAACCGGCAAGTTGCCCAATCTGCTGATCGGGAAGGCTGAAGCGCCAGCGCTCGAATTGCTCGTAGCTGAAACGCGCACCCGCCAGATCGAGGACGGCGGAAGCGCTTTCCAGCTGCGCTGCCTGCAGAGCACCTTCCACGAGCTGATGCGTCCCCTTGCCGGTGGCGAGCACCTCGGCTCGTTCGAGCACATAGCTGCCAAGCCGCAGGTGACGCGCTGTCACTTCAGCGAGTGCCGATACACGACCGTCAGTGAGCCTGATCTCGGTATCGAGCGCCGCGATATGGCCCGACACGCCGAGCACAGCGGCAAAGACTTGCGGGATGCGGAGTTTCCCATGCGCCCAGATGGCACCTTCAAGGTGCCGATTGAGCAGACCCCGATCCAGGTCATAGCCAATGAACAAGCCTTCGTTTCCGCCATCAGCCCGAGCGTCGCTCTGTGACGTGATGTGTACCTGACCCAGGTGCGCCCTTCCCGACTGCAACACCCAGCGCAGGTTGAGCGCATCCGCATGATCGGCAACGCGCATGACGACATTGCCCGCGAGCGATACCGCATCGCTCATCATGACGGTCAGATTCATGTCGCCTTGCGGGCTCGAGAGAAACTCGGGCAGATTGAAATCGGACGGGAAGTGCACTTCGGCGTTCTCGAACGCGAGGCCATGAATCTTCGGAGTGCGCGTGAACAGACTGCGGACAAGATCGAGTTGTACGCGGATATGGTGAATCGATCCGTGCTCGAACAGCATGGATTCGATATGAAGCTCAGGCGTGATGCCGCGCCAACTCCCGCGCAGGCCGGAGATCCGGGCATCCAGATGTTGCTGCAGCCAGTCACTCACCTGCGGCTGAAACAGAGGCACGAGCATCATGGAAGAACGCAAGCCAATTGCGAACAGAGCCACGGACAGCAACGCCCAGGCCAGGCAGGCGGCGAGACGACTGCCAAGGAGCTTCCCGAGCACGGCGTACACGCGCCCGGACGAGCGATGCGGCGCCTGTACGGCGTTCGGCTCGTCTGATTGCTCAGACATTGACCGCCCTCGCATGTACACGTTCGAGAACAACGCTTGCAACGGGCCACAACAGCGAGGTGATGGTCACAGGCAGGATTGCCAGCCACCAATATGCGAGGCCGCGTCCGACCATCAACAGCACAACGAGCGTGACGCTGGTATAGATGAGCAGCAACAGAAACAGGGCGATGCACTGTTCGAGCATCGACAGCGAGCGAAACCAGGCTTCTCGCGCTGACAAGATCGCAAAAAGAGCGAGAAAACACAATGCATTGAGTCCGAGCGGATCTCCTCGCAACACATCGAGTAGCAACCCGCACACCCAGGGCACCCACAGCGGGCACAGGTTCGGTCGCCGTGGTGCCCAGAAGAACAGCAGCAGGGGAATCCATTCCACGCGCAGCCAGGCAGCGTAGCCAACGGGTGAGACGAAAATGGGTGCAGCCAGCACACAGAGGAACAGCCCGGCGAGCATCGAGCAGCCGAAATGAACCAGTATGCCTTCGTCTTGCTGCACTTCAATTCTTCTCTCGAGTTGATATTCCGACTTGTGCGTCTGTCATTACCCGTCCTGACTGCGCAGCACGATGAGATGGCGACTGATGACCGGATCAGCCAACGGTTCCGCGTACACTTTCATGCCGAGCCGCGCTTCGTCGAGCACAAATGAAACCACTTCCGCCACGGGATACCCGTATGGAAAGCGTCCTCCGAGACCGGAGGTCACCATCACATCCCCGACCTGTACGTCAGCGATTTCGGCAACGCCCTCGAGCTCGACAAATCCGTCAGTGCCACGACCGGACACTATGCCCTGCGCCCCGGTGCGTTCGATGACTACAGGGACGCTGTGCGAGGGGTCAGTCACCACCAGCACCTGCGCCGTGGTCAGCCCGGTGCTCACGATTTGACCACAGAGACCATTGCTGTCAACTACCGGATCGCCAACACTGACTGAATGCACCTCACCAACATTGATGGTAACCAGACTGCCGCCGGGCCCGGCACTGAGCGCAACTACATCAGCAACCACGACATTGCGCTCATGTCGCTGCATCCCGCCGAGCAGGCTCCTCAGGCGATCATTCTCGATTCTCACGATCTCGAGCTCGCTTATACGTGCGCGCAGCGAGACAATCTCGCGATTGAGCGCACGCCGCTCGGCGAGCTGTGCACCCGGTGAAAGCAGCAGGGCATCAATATAGTCATCAAGGGATCTCACCACCCCGGAAGCATATTCAAGCGGACTCAGCAAGGTGGAGAGGACAACACGTGTGGATGCCAGCACACCGCTCGTGGCATCCACGAACAGCAGGATCAGGGATGCCAGGCTGAGCGCAAGCATGCCCCTGCGCCGCCTCTTGGCTGTTGGCGGTCTGAGGTTCATGTTGCGAGCGAACCCCTGCAACAGCTGGTGTGGTATCTGATCCCCGTCCGGTGGATGATTGTGGATGTTATTCCGGTGATGTCAGTACCTGCCAGCGGCTGGCCTGATCCATGAGTTCAAGCGCGACTCCACCACCTCGCGCCACGCAGGTGAGTGCATCGTCAGCGAGCACCGCAGGAACGGATGTATGACTGGAAATAAGCTGATCGATTCTGGCAATAAGGGCACCGCCACCGGTGAGTACAATACCGCTGTCAACTATATCTGCCACCAGTTCGGGCGGGGATTTTTCGAGCGCCAGCTTGACAGCGCGCACGATCTGCCCGAGTTCGCTTCGCAGCGCCGACCAGACATCTGTCGAGGTGATCATGATTCGCTCCGGGAGCCCCTTGGGTATGTTGAGGCCGCGCACATCCATACGCCGGACTTCTTCTTTCGATTGGGGTTCACAGGCCGTGCCAAGCTCGAACTTGATTTCCTCGGCGGATGCTTCGCCAATTTGCACCTGATACTTTTCGCGCAGGAAATTCACGATTGCGCGGTCAAAGTGATCGCCACCAACTCGCAGGGTCTCCGAGTACACGATGCCATCAAGAGAAATGACAGCGATTTCGGTTGTGCCCCCGCCAATATCCACGACCACCTTGCCATGCGCTTCATCAAGCGGGAGTCCGGCACCGAGCGCAGCGGCGATTGGCTCTTCGATCAGCAACACTTCACGTGCGCCAGCGGTGTAAACGGATTCGCGTATGGCGCGTCGCTCGACCTCGGTCGCCTTGCAGGGTACACACACAAGTACGCGAGGACCTGGCCCCGGCAACAGCATGGAGCGCTTGTTGACACGACCTATCAGGGCCTTGAGGAGATGTTCGGTAACACCGATCTCGGCAATCACGCCATCCTTCAAAGGCCGGATAGCCTCCAGGCCTTGAGGTGTCTTGCCCATCATCTTCTTGGCTTCTGCGCCTACGGAAACCACGACTTTCTGCCCCTGCATATCAGCAATGGCCACTACAGAAGGCTCGTTCAGGACGATGCCTTCGCCGCGCTTGTAAATGAGAGTGTTCGCCGTGCCGAGGTCAATCGACAGGTCCGAGGACATGAATCCGCGCAAGAAATTAAACATCTTTGAGGTATGCAGGAAGGGACGAATAAGCAGCGCCAAGTGTAGCAACTGATACCCGATTTGTGCACACTGAAAATCTGCCTTGTTCCCGGGGAAACCAACTGCCTGCGGAGGAGCGTCGCCGACTGTACCTCGAAGCGATTCCTCGCCATGTTGCGCGCATGATGGCGATAGAGGGCGAGCCAATCGACGAGGCGCGGGTTCGGGAGTGACTTGAACCACCTCATCCGGGTATGCTCCGATCAGAGCATACCCAAGGAGACATCATGAAAGTTGCACTCGCATTCGCCAGCAGCATGACTGCCCGCGGCGACGAGGCCCTGGCGCTGTGCCAGCGCGCAGAAGAAGCTGGATTCGAGTCGGTCTGGGGTGCCGAGCATGTCATACTCCCAGACGTGATCGAGTCGAAGTATCCTTGGGTATGTTCTGCTCAAGTCCATCCATGGACTTGAGCAGATTCGCAAATCAGAAGTGCGATGCAGCGGGCACTTCCGTGTGCCCGCCCCTGCGGGCGGCTCCACCGTGCATTTTTGCTCTCCTGCAAAAATGTCAGCGGGCACTTCCGTGTGCCCGCCCCTGCGGGCGGCTCCACCGTGCATTTTTGCTCTCCTGCAAAAATGTCAGCGGGCACTTCCGTGTGCCCGCCCCTGCGGGCGGCTCCACCGTGCATTTTTGCTCTCCTGCAAAAATGTCAGCGGGCACTTCCGTGTGCCCGCCCCTGCGGGCGGCTCCACCGTGCATTTTTGCTCTCCTGCAAAAATGTCAGCGGGCACTTCCGTGTGCCCGCCCCTGCGGGCGGCTCCACCGTGCATTTTTGCTCTCCTGCAAAAATGTCAGCGGGCACTTCCGTGTGCCCGCCCCTGCGGGCGGCTCCACCGTGCATTTTTGCTCTCCTGCAAAAATGTCAGCGGGCACTTCCGTGTGCCCGCCCCTGCGGGCGGCTCCACCGTGCATTTTTGCTCTCCTGCAAAAATGTCAGCGGGCACTTCCGTGTGCCCGCCCCTGCGGGCGGCTCCACCGTGCATTTTTGCTCTCCTGCAAAAATGTCAGCGGGCACTTCCGTGTGCCCGCCCCTGCGGGCGGCTCCACCGTGCATTTTTGCTCTCCTGCAAAAATGTCAGCGGGCACTTCCGTGTGCCCGCCCCTGCGGGCGGCTCCACCGTGCATTTTTGCTCTCCTGCAAAAATGTCAGCGGGCACTTCCGTGTGCCCGCCCCTGCGGGCGGCTCCACCGTGCATTTTTGCTCTCCTGCAAAAATGTCAGCGGGCACTTCCGTGTGCCCGCCCCGGGCGGCTGTGCATTTTTGCTCTCCTGCAAAAATGTCAGCGGGCACTTCCGTGTGCCCGCCCCTGCGGGCGGCTCCACCGTGCATTTTTGCTCTCCTGCAAAAATGTCAGCGGGCACTTCCGTGTGCCCGCCCCTGCGGGCGGCTCCACCGTGCATTTTTGCTCTCCTGCAAAAATGTCAGCGGGCACTTCCGTGTGCCCGCCCCTGCGGGCGGCTCCACCGTGCATTTTTGCTCTCCTGCAAAAATGTCAGCGGGCACTTCCGTGTGCCCGCCCCTGCGGGCGGCTCCACCGTGCATTTTTGCTCTCCTGCAAAAATGTCAGCGGGCACTTCCGTGTGCCCGCCCCTGCGGGCGGCTCCACCGTGCATTTTTGCTCTCCTGCAAAAATGTCAGCGGGCACTTCCGTGTGCCCGCCCCTGCGGGCGGCTCCACCGTGCATTTTTGCTCTCCTGCAAAAATGTGCTGATTTGCTCGCAGATTCAATGCCTTACGGCACTGAATCTGGCGGCACATCCATGTGCCGCACGGGAAACTCTGTTATTCAGAGTTTCCCTATTCGGCTGATGGCAAGATTCCCGCCACGCCAGATACCTCCATCCCCGACCCGCTTGTCTGGCTGGCCTTTGCAGCCGCTGCCGCGCCAAACCTGCGTCTCGGCACCTGCATACTGATCGTCCCGCAACGCAACCCGCTGGTGCTCGCCAAGGAACTGGCGACACTCGACAAGCTGTCCGGCGGATGTCTCGAGCTTGGTATCGGCGTTGGCTGGCTCAAGGAGGAGTTCGATGCGCTCGGCATACCCTGGGCGCGTCGGGGGGCGCGCAACGACGAATACATCGCGGCCATGAAGGCACTCTGGTCAGGCCCACATGTCGAGTTCCATGTCGAGTTCCATGGCGAGTTCGTTGACTTTGAGCGAGTGACCTGCAATCCCAGACCGATGAATGGTGATATTCCCATCCTGGTGGGGGGGGGGGGGGGGGGGGGCGACTCGGATGCGGCCATTCGGCGTACAGTGCGTCTCGCCGACGGCTACTTCCCCGGCGAGCATGACCTCGACCGCCTCGGCAGCCTCATTCAGCGCCTGCGAAATGCGGCCGAAAGCGCACAGCGCGACCCGGACAGCACTCCTGTCAATGCGCTCTTCGGAGCCCACATGGCGCAGCCACTGTCGGCAATCGAACGCATGGCGAACCTCGGCGTTGAGCGCATCATGGTGCCCGGGTTTTTCTTCATGGGAGACGGTGGACTCGACCAAATGAGCAAGTTCGGCGACAAGGTGGTCCGCCAGATTGCTTCGACAAGCTGAGGTACACGCGATACTCGCACAGGGATTTCAGTCTTGTCGCACACGAATTCGGGGAGTTCTCCTCTGGCACGGTGCGCCTTGCAAGGCGGAAAATCCTCGACCTGACGACACGTGCAAACACTCAGGATTCACGCTATGCCGACTGAAGCATCAGGACACACCCGCCACCCGCAGCAATCACGCTACTCTTCGTACCGCGACTCCCCGTACGACTACTCTCCATGCACGGAACTCTCCTTCACGGATGCCTTCGCCGGATTGCTGGCAATCATCTGGGAGTTCGCGCATCTTCTCATCCTGAGGGTGCTGTACCTGATCATCTGGGTGCTGTGGGTGCTGGTTTGCCCAGGCAACGCACACAGAGACCTCGACAAACCCTCGACAGCCATTCATGAGGATGTTTCACCTCCGAAGCGATAGCCTCAGAGGCTCGCTTGCACCAGTTTTTTCGCAGCTGCCTGTGCAGATATTTCGCCGGACAGCACCTGCCGTTCCAGGGTTTCGCGCAAAGTGCGTATCTGTGTGCACCCGGCAAGACGCGCCTGCCAGAGCTCGACCATCATCTGTTGCATCCAGGCCAGATTCTGCAGCCCACGCCGTCGCCCAAGCTCTCCCCCGGCTTCGGCAAGCTGCCGAAACTCACACACCATCTGCCAGATTTCACTCACCCCGTGCCCTTCAAGCGATGAGCACAGGCGAACCTGTGGCGACCAGAAGCCTTCCTTGTGCAGCAATCGCAGCGCACTGTCGTAGTGCGCACACGTATCTTCGGCAAGCAGGCGCTGGTCTCCGTCCGCCTTGTGAATGACAATTGCATCGGCGAGTTCAATCACCCCCTTCTTGATGCCCTGCAGCTCATCACCGGCACCCGGCAGCAGGAGCACGAGAAAGAAATCCACCATCTGCCGAACCCTGTGCTCGCTCTGGCCGACACCCACCGTCTCCACGAGCACAACATCAAACCCCGCCGCCTCGCACAACAGCATGGATTCGCGTGTTCGCTGCGCCACGCCGCCAAGGGCATCGCCCGCCGGTGAGGGCCGGATAAAGGCGCGCGCATCCTGCGTGAGCCGTTCCATGCGTGTCTTGTCGGCAAGGATTGAACCACCCGCGACCGGCGAGCTCGGATCCACGGCCAACACCGCCACGCGCCGTCCCTCACCCAACAAGTGCAGCCCCAAAGCCTCGATGAAACTCGACTTGCCAACGCCCGGACTGCCGGTAATACCGACGCGGATACCGCTCCCGGTGCTCGGCAGCACTTCCTGAATCAGCGCCTCGGCCGCCATCTGATCGGCCTCGAGACGGCTTTCAATCAGGGTTATCGCGCGCGCAAGCACCCGTCGCCCGCCGCACCGCAGCGCCTGCAGGTTGATGACTTCAGAGTTCACTCGCTCAGGAATGCAGCGCGTCCGTGGCTGGTGATCGGACCTCGAGCGAGGCCAACACCTCACGCGCGGCGTTGACAATCCTGGTGCCCGGCCCAAACACGGCTTTCACGCCATGCTCCTTGAGCAGTCCGTAATCCTGTCTGGGAATCACGCCGCCCACCACCACCTGCACATCTCCGGCATCTTCGGCCTCGAGCGCCTCCATGAGCATCGGCACCAGCGTCGTATGCCCGCCCGCCTGAGAAGAAACTCCGACCAGATGTACATCGTTTTCCACCGCCTGGCGCGCCACTTCTTGCGGGGTCGCGAACATGGGAGACAGGTCAATATCAAAGCCGAGGTCGGCAAAAGCGGTGGCAATCACCTTGGCACCGCGGTCGTGGCCATCCTGACCCATCTTGCACACCAACATGCGCGGACGTCGCCCGTGTGCGGCCACGAAAGCATCTATGTCGGTGCCGAGGGCCTGCCAGTCCTCATCGCCCTCGAACAGGCTGCCATAGACCCCGGACACCACCTGTGACTGCGCCCGGTAGCGTCCAAAAACCGACTCCAGCGCAGACGAGACCTCTCCCAGTGTCGCCCGGCAACGCATGGCGTTGATCGACGCATCAAGCAGGTTGTCACCCGAGCGCGCCGCATGTTCGAGCTTGTCGAGATGTGCCTTCACCTGCGGCTCATCGCGCGCCGTCTTGAGACGCTCGAGCCGCGCCAGTTGCGCATCGCGCACCGCCTGATTGTCCACATCAAGCAGATCCACAGGGGCATCATCCTCAACCTGATACTTGTTCACGCCCACGATGACCTCTTCGCCCCGGTCGATGCGCGCCTGACGACGGGCGGCGGCCTCTTCGATGCGCAGCTTGGGCATGCCCGACTCGATGGCCCTGGCCATGCCACCGCGCTTTTCCACATCCTGAATGATTGCCCATGCCTGCTGCGCCATCTTGTCGGTCAGGGATTCCATCATGAACGAACCGCCCCATGGGTCCACCACTCTGGTAATACCGGTCTCTTCCTGCAATATGAGCTGCGTGTTTCGCGCCAGGCGCGCGGCGAACTCGCTCGGCAAAGCCATGGCTTCATCAAGCGAGTTGGTGTGCAGGGACTGGGTGCCCCCGAACACCGCCGCCATGGCCTCGATTGTCGTGCGAATGAGGTTGTTGTAGGGGTCGTGCTCGGTGAGCGACCACCCGGATGTCTGGCAATGCGTACGCAGTACCCCGGAGCGTGGATTGCGGGCACCGAATTCGTCGATGATGCGCGCCCACAACACTCTCGCTGCGCGCATCTTGGCGATTTCGAGATAGAAATCCATGCCTATCCCCCAGAAGAAGGAGAGGCGCGGCGCAAAATCGTCAATGTCGAGACCCGCAGCCAGCGCAGTACGCACGTACTCCTTGCCGTCCGCGAGGGTGAAGGCGAGCTCGAGCGCCGGGTCGGCACCCGCCTCCTGCATGTGATATCCGGAAATCGAAATGGAGTTGAACTTCGGCAGGTGTTGACTGGTGTGGGAAATGATGTCGCCGACGATGCGCATGGACGGCTCGGGCGGATAGATGTAGGTGTTGCGCACCATGAACTCTTTGAGGATGTCGTTCTGAATGGTGCCCGAAAGCGCTGCCGGGGCGACACCCGATTCCTCACCGGCGAGGATATAGCCGGCAAGCACCGGCAACACGGCACCGTTCATGGTCATGGATACCGACACCTTGTCGAGCGGAATACCCTGGAAGAGCAGCTTCATGTCCTCCACCGAGTCTATGGCGACTCCGGCCTTGCCGACATCTCCGGCCACCCTCGGATGATCCGAGTCATACCCCCTGTGCGTAGCGAGGTCGAAGGCAACCGAAATCCCGTGGCCACCACCCGCAAGTATGCGGTGATAAAAGGCGTTGGATTCTTCGGCGGTAGAGAAGCCGGCGTATTGGCGAATCGTCCAGGGGCGTCCGGCATACATGGTGGCCTGCGGCCCCCTGAGACAGGGAGACAGACCGGGCAGACTGTGCACCTGTTCGAGACCGGCGATGTCGCGCGCCGTATAGAGCGGTTTGATGGCGATACCCGATGACGACTCGGAAACGAAGTCCTGCTCGCTCTTGCCGCGCGATTGCTTGACGACCAATTCCCGCCAGGCATCCAGCGACGCTTGCGACGGAGTCATTCCATCATCTGCTGATGCCATGAAGCCTGGCCTGTCGAAACCGGTGCGGGACAGAGCGCGAAGATCAGACAGCGAGCTTGTGGATCACCTCACCAAAGAGCGCATCGTCTTCGGGTATCACCTTGGGCGTTGCGAGGGGTCTGGAAATCCAGGTCACATTCACGAGGTGGCGCCAATAGAGATTCTCATCGGTCGAAGTATTGCCCCAAGTGCCGCAGCCGAGCGAAAAGGTCTGGCGCAACCCGTTCCAGAGGTTGCCACTGTTCGAGGGTGCCTGCGGCTGATTGACCAGTACGCGCGCCGTCTTGCAGCCAAAGCCGAGCTTCATGATGTGCTCGTCCTTGTTCGAGTAGATGCCGCAGGAATGGCCCTTGCCCTGATATTCCTGAATCTCGTTGGTCAGCGCTACCGCATGGTCAATGTCACGCACCCTGTAGAGCGCCAGCACGGACGAGAGCTTCTCCCCCGAATACGGATGATCGGCACCCACGCCATCCTCCGGCATGATGATGAACAGACGGTCCTCGGGGATGTCAACCCCGGCCATCCGGCACAGCACCTGCGGCGTTTTCACCACCGCCCCGGTATTGAGTGCGCCATCCTTCCACAGGACGCTGGCGATCTTCTCGTAGTCGCCGGGCCTCGCCAGATAACCGCCCTCGGCGATGAGCTTCTCTACCAGCTCATCGTGGATGGCATCCACAGCCAGCACAGCGTTGTCCGCCGAGCAGGAGGCGGCGAGGTCGAGCGTCTTGGAGGTGCGTATCTTCTCCGCTGCCTCGTCGAGGTTGGCCGTCTCATCGACGGTGATGACGGCATTGCCGGCACCCACGCCAAGCGCCGGAGTACCGCTCGAATAAGCCGCCTTGACCATACCCGCACCGCCGGTCGCCCAGATGAGATCGCACTGCTTCATGAGCTCGCTGGTTCGCGGTAGCGAGACCTCGCCGATATCCTGCACCAGATCAGGCGGAGCCGCGAGCTTCTCGATGGCCGCGCGCATTCGATCGACGATGAGCTTGTTGGTGAGTTTGGCGCGTGGGTGCGGCGCAACGATGATGGCGTTACGCGCCTTGATGGCATTGATG
This sequence comes from Pseudomonadales bacterium, assembly GCA_965199815.1. Lineage (GTDB taxonomy): Bacteria > Pseudomonadota > Gammaproteobacteria > Pseudomonadales > Azotimanducaceae > Azotimanducus. The sequence goes on along the minus strand of CBDATE010000024.1, from coordinate 203,037 downwards.
GCCTTGATCACGGGCGTGGCTTCCGGGTTGGTCGATGGTGCCAATGCGCCGATAACACCCACAGGCTTGGCGATCTTGACGATGTTGCGTTCCCGATCTTCTTCGATGATGCCCACCGAGCGGTCGTCAATGATGTCCATGAGTGCGGCGCGCAACTTGTAGGTCATCTTGGCGAGCTTGCCCGGATAATCGCCGAGTTCCGTTTCTTCGAGCGCATGACGAGCCAGGTCTTCGGCGACTCCCGGCTGACAGCAAGACCACACCATGGCGCGGATCAACTCATCCACCTGCGCCTGCGTGTAGTGCTCGATGTGCTGCTGCGCCCGACGCGCGCGTACTACGCGCAAGGCAACCTGAGCCTGATCATTGTCTGCGCGACTCTCGTCAATATTCATCACGGATGCCACAACTACCTCCTGACTGTTCACACGTGCGAGATCAGCGCGTAGTGTCTCACAGGTTCCTGCACCGTCGATTTACTGCGGCGATGATTTACACGAGCACCGCGTAGCGGCCCGTGAAGATTGCGCCCTCACGCCCCCGCTCGGCTACCACCGAGGTGAGCGGAATTCGCTGCTTGCGGGCACCATCACACAGCGCCGTGATGGCATCGTCCTGACCTTCCCACAGGCAGGTCGCGCGGATGGCTTCACGCACCGGTGCCAGGTAGCGAATATGCCCTTCCGCCAGCACAATGGATGCATCGGATTCACCCAATCCAGCGAGGGCAAGTTGCAGATGCACCATCGACCAGCCGCACAGGGCGCTCACGGCATACAGACTGCCGGCAAAGGCAGTGCCATGCAGGTTGATATTCGCATTGAAGTCAGCCTCGACGCACAGGCTGGCACCATCAAATGACGCGACGCGCACCGCGAGCGCGTTGGTAATCGGAATCTGTGCATACCAAGTGGCTTCGAGCGCTGTGCAGAGGTCGGCAAGCTGTGCGGAGTTTGCGGTTTCGGTACGTGGCATTGTCGGCATTATCGGGAACCTGCTCATCAGGCGCAATTTTATCCGGAGAAGGTCTGAACAACAGAATTTCCCGTGGCGGACATGAACCCGATGAAATAGCATCAAATCGCAGGTTTGTCCCGTTTTTATGCTCAGTGAAGAGCGCCCGCACCTCCGGCACCCACTGGCGAGCATTCTGGCGGTGGCGGTCAGGGTTCAGACAGCTTCCGACCCCGTCTCACCCGTCCGTATGCGAACCACTTCCTGCAAGTCCGATACCCAGATCTTGCCGTCGCCCACCTTGCCTGTGCTGGCAGCATTGGCAATGGCATCAATACACTGTTCGAGCAGGTCGTCTGTAACGGTAATCTCGAGCTTCACCTTGGGAAGGAAATCCACCACATACTCCGCACCCCGATACAGCTCGGTATGCCCCTTTTGGCGACCAAACCCCTTGACTTCAGTGACGGTCATGCCGTGTACATTGCTCTTTTGCAGAGCTTCTCTCACTTCCTCGAGCTTGAACGGCTTGATGATGGCGGTTACGAGTTTCATGAAATTTCCTCCATGGTGGAAGTCGAATAATAATACAGGTGATCCAATCCGAAAGAATCGGTTAAAGAGACTTCGAGATCGTCACCACAAGGGATTCGTCGCATAGATTGTCGCCGCCGAAGCACTGACTTTCATTCAGGTCCGTGGCCACCAGTGCAAGCGACACATCCACCATTGGCAAGGCCGCATTCAAGCTCAATGTGTAGTCGATATAGCTGTCTTCGCCAAGCATGGGGTCCGCCATGAAGGATGCGAAGGCATCCTCGTCGGCAAATGCGTTATAGCCGATATGTGCACTGACTGACAGGGTATCGCTGAACCCATATTCGTAGTCGCCATGGACATACCAGAACTTGTCGGTCTCGGCAAAGTAGTCAGGCGAGTAAGCAAGTCCGAGCGTCGCCCCCGCGAACGCCAGACTCGCATATGCCTCTACATAGTCAAGACCGGGCGACGCACCGTCTTTCGGGTAGTGGTAGTAGAGAATACCCACATCCGCCCCAAGGCCATCGATCAGATCGAAGGCGTAGCCGCCGTAGAAGTCGATTTCGATGGTCCCCTCGGACCATGTGCCGACATTGGATGCCCAGGTACCAGCGTAGAGACCTGACTCGGCACTGACATCAAATCCGCCAGACACCGCGGGCGACTTGTCCAACTGCGAGATACCGCGAAATCTGTAGTCCGAGGACAGTGCGATGTTGCCGGAAAATTCGTAGGCGCTTGCCAGTGTAGATGCCCCCAGTGCCACCAGGCCAAGTATTGAAATGACTATGTGCTTCATGTTTTTCTCCGGAAAGTAGGTGAATGATTCTGCAATTGCGCTCGCTTGGTACCTGAATCCTCTCGGCTTTGGCGGTCAAGACTTTTCCTGCAATTCCTTCAAGCTCTATCAAGCTATAGCAGTTTTCATGCCAACTTGAGCAGGTTTCATGCCAACTTGCCCAACGCAAGTTTCGGAAACCTCTTACAGACACAGGCGACAAAAGCCCACAGGGACTCGCCGGTGAAGCAGGCATACTTCAACCGTATGAAAACTGCCCGCATTTACAGTCGAACACAACTCGGCCTTGATGCCGTACTGGTGACGATTGAAGTCCGCCTGGGCGCGGGCATGAGCCAGATGCATCTGGTGGGCCTGCCCAAGGCCGCCGTGCGCGAGTCTCGCAGCCGCGTGAAAAGCGCCATCGAGCATGTCGGATTCACATTTCCCAACGGCTCCATTACCGTCAATCTTGCGCCTGCCGATCTTCCCAAGGAAGGCAGTCGGTTCGATCTGGCGATAGCAGTGGGCATCCTCGCAGCGGACGGACACCTGCCGGAGAAGCACTGGGAGCGGTTCGAGTTTCTCGGTGAATTGGGTCTCACTGGCATCGTGCGACCGGTGCGCGGTGTGCTGTCTTCGGCGCTTGCACCTGGCCGAACGCGCGATCTGATCGTGCCACTGAAAAACCTGCCAGAGGCCGAGCTGGCGGACAAGGGTCGCGCCTGGGGCATAGGCAACCTCATGGAGGTCATACCCATCCTGTCGGGACAGGTCGCGCCTGAAGAGCCTCGCCCTCTTGCCAGGACTCGACACCTCGCAGGTTCGCACCAAAACAGTGCGTCCTGCGAATCTCGCTTGCGTCTTGCCGATGTGCGCGGTCAGGCCGGTGCCAAACGCGCGCTCGCAGTCGCCGCCGCCGGCTCCCATCACATACTGATGGAAGGGCCGCCCGGAACCGGCAAGACCATGCTGGCGCGCCGACTTGCCGGATTGCGACCGACTCCAAGGCGTTCGGATGCTCTGGAGTCGATCAGAATCCATTCTGTGGTCGGCAGCAACAAGCTGTTTGATCTCCTCCAGGAATGTCCATTCCGCTGCCCGCACCATACCGCCAGCGCAGCCGCCGTCATCGGCGGCGGGCGACCCATAGGACCGGGGGAAATATCACTCGCCCACAAGGGCGTACTGTTTCTCGATGAGCTGCCGGAATTCAACCGCAGTGTGCTCGAAGCCTTGCGGGAGCCGCTCGAAAGCAGAGAGGTGCACATCGCCCGCGCGCACGGGTCGGTGCATTACCCGGCAGACCTGCAACTTGTCGCAGCCATGAATCCTTGCCCGGCGGGATACGACTGTGACAGCATCGCTCAGTGTCGCTGTGGAGTGAACGAGCGCAACCGCTATCGCAACCGCCTATCGGGCCCCTTGCTGGACCGCATTGATATTTACGTGCGCGTTGCGCGCGTCTCTCCGGTTGCTCTGTTCAGTTCCCATGGGACGAGTAACCAACCCGCCAACTCATCTGGCGACGAATCTGGCGACGAGTCCAGCGACGAAACCAGGCTGCGCGGGTGCATCTCGGCCGCTTTCGAGCGCCAGATTCAGCGCGCCGGCAAGCTGAATCGAGACCTCACGCCAAGCGAACTCGAGCGCGATTGCGCGCTTGATGCCGATATTGAACGCTTCTTTACGCGCGCCGCAGAGAAACTTGAACTCAGCGCCCGCGCCTGCCACCGCACCCTCAAGGTGGCGAGAACAATCGCCGACCTTGATGGCGAGACACAGATTCAGCGGCCACATCTTGCAGAAGCACTTGGCTACAGACATCCAGGATGAGGGAAACTCTGAATAACAGAATTTCCCGTGCGGCACACGGATGTGCCGCCAGATTCAGTGCCGTAAGGCATTGAATCTGCGAGCAAATCAGGACACATTTTTGCAGGACAGCAAAAATGCACGGCGCAGCCGCCCGAAGGGGCGGGCACATGGATGTGCCCGCTGACATTTTTGCAGGACAGCAAAAATGCACGGCGCAGCCGCCCGAAGGGGCGGGCACAGCAAAAATGCACGGCGCAGCCGCCCGAAGGGGCGGGCACATGGATGTGCCCGCTGACATTTTTGCAGGACAGCAAAAATGCACGGCGCAGCCGCCCGAAGGGGCGGGCACATGGATGTGCCCGCTGACATTTTTGCAGGACAGCAAAAATGCACGGCGCAGCCGCCCGAAGGGGCGGGCACATGGATGTGCCCGCTGACATTTTTGCAGGACAGCAAAAATGCACGGCGCAGCCGCCTGAAGGGGCGGGCACAAGGATGTGCCCGCTGTAGCGCATTTCTGATTTGCGAATCTGATCAAGTCCACGGATGGACTTGATCAGAACATACTGAGTGTGGCTTGCTCCCGTGAGCCATGCAGCCACATGCAGACTAATCGCTGCGAGTAGTCGCGATGCGCATCGACAGTTCGCCGCCCGACACCAGTTGCTCTCCTGAACTGGTAAGCAGTCGCAGTTCGCCAAGGTGCGATACCCCAAGCACTTTGCCGGTCAAGGACTGGCTGCCGCTGATATTGACTTCACGCCCCTGATAAAAGTGCACTGCCTCCCAGGATTCACGCATGAAGGCAAACCCCATACTCGCGAATCGCAGCGCGTAGTCATGGACGCTCGAAATCAGCGCCGCCACCAGCGCATTGCGCGATGGTGGATGATCGCACTCATCAAGGTCTGCGAGTGGCTGATCGACTCGCCCGCGCAGCACAAACGCGCCACCATAATTCACACCAATGCCAACTACTGCTTGTGGCGTACCGAGTGAATGACGCATTTCGATCAACACGCCACAGAGTTTGCGCCCGTCATACAGCACATCGTTTGGCCACTTGAGGGCAAGCGACTTCACACCCAACGACTTCAGCCCTTCAACCACAGCGAGCCCTGTCACCAAACTCAGGCATCCAAGTTCCACGCCTGATCTGGGGACCTTCATACCAATGGTCAGAGCGATGTTGCGCGCAAAGGGGCTCATCCATACCCGGCCACGCCGACCACGCCCTCCAAGCTGAGCTTCGGCAAGGAGCACTCGCCCGTCTATACAGGATTCACGACAAGCCATGAGATCGCTGTTGGTTGATTCGGTCACTGATTTGATGACCAGATCAACCAGCCAGTCGCGAGCGGGGGAGGAAAGCCCTGCCCGAATGCGCGCCGTATCGAGCAGCTCGACCTCATCGGGCAGCACAGCCTCTTCTCCATGAAGCTGCAATCCCATCGCCAGAGCGCGCTCACGAGCAAACCCTTCAAGCCGCGCGCGACGGTTCGCCACCAGACGATCAAAGAATTCGAGGGAAGGCACAGGTCAGGCTCACTGCGATACCGGTGTGAGAGTACGGCAAGAAAGAATCTTGCGGGTCACGGGTCACGGGTTGCGGGTTACGGGGCACAGGATAGCACTCGTAACTTGAAATCAGGAGATAAAAAAAGCCCGACCCGCGTTCTGGTTGAACGACGAGCCGGGCTTTCCAAAAAAATGCCTGACGATGTCCTACTCTCACATGGGGACTCCCCACACTACCATCGGCGCAGAATCGTTTCACTTCTGAGTTCGGAATGGGATCAGGTGGTGCCAATTCGCTATGGTCGTCAGACAAAAAACCGAAAGGCAAGAACTTGGTATGTTCTGATCAAGTCCACCCGTGGACCTGATCATGTGCTGATTTGCTCGCAGATTCAATGCCTTACGGCACTGAATCTGGCGGCACATCCGTGTGCCATACGGGAAACTCTGTTATTCAGAGTTTCCCGTGCATACTGCAAGAAGATGATGCGTCGAGTTATATGGCCAAGCCTTACGGGCAATTAGTACGGGTTAGCTGAGCGCTTCGCAACGCTTACACATCCCGCCTATCAACCTTGTCGTCTACAAGGGCCCTTCATGAATTCGAAAATTCAGTGAGATCTCATCTTGAGGGGGGCTTCCCGCTTAGATGCTTTCAGCGGTTATCCCGTCCGAACATAGCTACCCGGCGGTGCCACTGGCGTGACAACCGGAACACCAGAGGTTCGTCCACTCCGGCCCTCTCGTACTAGGAGCAGCTCCTCTCAAATCTCAAACGCCCACGGCAGATAGGGACCGAACTGTCTCACGACGTTCTAAACCCAGCTCGCGTACCACTTTAAATGGCGAACAGCCATACCCTTGGGACTGGCTCCAGCCCCAGGATGTGATGAGCCGACATCGAGGTGCCAAACACCGCCGTCGATGTGAACTCTCGGGCGGTATCAGCCTGTTATCCCCGGAGTACCTTTTATCCGTTGAGTGATGGCCCTTCCATACAGAACCACCAGATCACTAAGACCGTCTTTCGACCCTGCTCGACCCGTCGGTCTCGCAGTCAGGCGCGCTTCTGCCTTTACACGCATTGCATGATTTCCGACCATGCTGAGCGCACCATCGCGCTCCTCCGTTACTCTTTGGGAGGAGACCGCCCCAGTCAAACTACCCACCACACACGGTCCTCGACCCGGCTAACGGGCCTGAGTTAGAACTTCAACTTACCCAGGGTGGTATTTCAAGGACGACTCCACACGGGCTGGCGCCCATGCTTCCAAGTCTCCCACCTATCCTACACAAGATAGATCAAAGTTCAGTGTGAAGCTGTAGTAAAGGTTCACGGGGTCTTCTCGTCTAGCCGCGGGTACACGGCATCTTGACCGCGAATTCAATTTCACTGAGTCTCGGGTGGAGACAGTGTGGCCATCGTTACGCCATTCGTGCAGGTCGGAACTTACCCGACAAGGAATTTCGCTACCTTAGGACCGTTATAGTTACGGCCGCCGTTTACCAGGACTTCGATCACAAGCTTCGCCCGAAGGCTAACCTGATCACTTAATCTTCCGGCACCGGGCAGGCGTCACACCCTATACGTCCTCTTGCGAGTTTGCAGAGTGCTGTGTTTTTAGTAAACAGTCGCAGCCACCTGGTATCTGCGGCCCCCTTCGGCTCGGACAGCAAGTGTCTTCACCTGATGAGGGCGCACCTTCTCCCGAAGTTACGGTGCTATTTTGCCTAGTTCCTTCACCCGAGTTCTCTCAAGCGCCTTGGTATTCTCTACCTGACTACCTGTGTCGGTTTGCGGTACGGTCAATGATGACCTGAAGCTTAGAAGTTTTTCCTGGAAGCATGGCATCAACCACTTCCCCCTTGGAAAACCAAGGAGTTCGCTATCACATCTCGGCCTTGGCATCCCGGATTTACCTGGAACACCAGCCTACATGCTTGGACCTGGACGACCAACGCCAGGCATGGCCTAGCCTTCTCCGTCACTCCATCGCAGTCATCATTGGTACGGGAATCTTGACCCGTTTCCCATCGGCTACGCCTTTCGGCCTCACCTTAGGGGCCGACTCACCCTGCGCCGATGAGCGTGGCGCAGGAACCCTTAGTCTTTCGGCGAGGGAGATTTTCACTCCCTTTATCGTTACTCATGTCAGCATTCTCACTTCTGATACCTCCAGCAAGCCTCACGGCTTGCCTTCAGCGGCATACAGAACGCTCCTCTACCGCCCACAGACGACTGATGTCGTCCGCGAACCCGCAGCTTCGGTGGACAGTTTGAGCCCCGTTACATCTTCCGCGCAGGCCGACTCGACCAGTGAGCTATTACGCTTTCTTTAAAGGATGGCTGCTTCTAAGCCAACCTCCTGGCTGTTTGTGCCTTCCCACATCGTTTCCCACTTAACTGTCACTTGGGGACCTTAGCTGGCGGTCTGGGCTGTTTCCCTTTCGACGATGGACCTTAGCACCCACCGTCTGTCTCCCTTGCTGCACTCACCGGTATTCGGAGTTTGCATGGGTTTGGTAAGTCGAGGTGACCCCCTAGCCCAAACAGTGCTCTACCCCCGGCGGTGATACAAGAGGCACTACCTAAATAGTTTTCGAGGAGAACCAGCTATCTCCGGGCTTGATTAGCCTTTCACTCCGAGCCACAGCTCATCCCCCCATTTTTCAACATAGGTGGGTTCGGGCCTCCAGTTCGTGTTACCGAACCTTCACCCTGGCCATGGCTAGCTCGCCCGGTTTCGGGTCTGCTCCCAGCGACTGATTTCGCCCTGTTAAGACTCGGTTTCCCTACGGCTCCCCTACACGGTTAACCTTGCCACTGACAGCAACTCGCTGACCCATTATACAAAAGGTACGCAGTCACCCCGATATCAGATAGCCACCAAAAAATGGTAGCTGCTACTGAGTCGAGGCTCCCACTGCTTGTACGCACCCGGGTTCAGGTTCTATTTCACTCCCCTTCCGGGGTTCTTTTCGCCTTTCCCTCACGGTACTGGTTCACTATCGGTCAACTGGGAGTATTTAGCCTTGGAGGATGGTCCCCCCTCGCATAAAGCAGTTCAGACAGGATTTCACGTGTCCCGCCCTACTCGATTTCACCCACTGACAGTTTTCGCATACGGGACTTTCACCCGCTATGGTGTGCCTTTCCAGACACTTCTGCTAACTATTCAGCTGGCTTAAGGGCTGTTTCCCGTTCGCTCGTCGCTACTAGGGAAATCTCGGTTGATTTCTTTTCCTCCGGGTACTTGGATATTTCAGTTCCCCGGGTTTGCTTCCGCACCCTATGTATTCAGGTGCGGATACCCGATAAATCGGGTGGGTTTCCCCATTCGGATATCTCCGGATCAAAGTCTGCTAGCCGACTCCCCGAAGCTTTTCGCAGGCTACGACGTCCTTCATCGCCTCCAGTTGCCAAGGCATCCACCAGGTGCGCTTAATTGCTTGACCACATAACCCGACACATCTTCTTCAGTCGAGTTCCGTTGAACTCAATGAAACAGATTTCGAGTCATCGGTCCGCCGAACGCTTTCATCCAGCTATCAAGGCTTCGCGAAGAAGCACTGAAGCGAACGAATGCGTTGATACATATACCTTGACGCATCACACACACATGTACGCAGGGCGACAGGCAGACTCCAAAAGAACCCTGCTCGTCGATACTTGCACACACTGTGCGACCTCCGGCTCCGGGCCGGAGGCTTTCTTGCCTTTCATCTGTTAAAGAACTGACGGCAAACCATACAGGTCTGCCGCTGGAGATTCATATCGATCGGTTGCGCTTGTTGTTCGCTCGCGAATCAGATGCTGAATCAAGGTGAGCATTATGCTTGATTGCGATTCGGTTTGCATCATGTATTTTTACATGGGCGCTGCAACATGCCATGCTTCACGGACACCTCGTGTCTGTGCATCTTGTCGCACAAGTTGTCACACAGGGCACTCTTTGGTGGAGCCGAGGAGGATCGAACTCCTGACCTCCTGCGTGCAAGGCAGGCGCTCTCCCAGCTGAGCTACGGCCCCCAAGCGACATGAAACATGGTGGGTCTGGGTGGACTTGAACCACCGGCCTCACCCTTATCAGGGGTGCGCTCTGACCAAGCTGAGCTACAGACCCTGTGCGCCTGACCAACATGCACATCAGCATGCACATGCAAACACAATCCGCGGTCGCGAACCGCGCAAGCACAAATTTCAGTAATTCAAAGAGCTTGCCACCAAAACGCTGAAGATTGCTCAGTCGAGCATTTTGCGGCAAAGGGGGTGCATTATACGCAGATCAGCGAATCGCACGTGATGTTCGGCATGTAACGGAGACGCGGAACGAGTGGGCAGGGTAGGCACCGGAGCAAGGTGGGCACACCTGCGGAACACCTGCGGTCAGCGAAAAATTTTCAGCAGGCTGGAGAAATCCATGCCGCCAGCCTCGAATTGCTCGCGGTGCAACCTGTAGAGGCTGAGTGCCAGGCTCCCCATGGGTACGCCCTTGCCAGTGGCTGCCGAAGCCTCCATGGCCAGGCCCAGGTCCTTGACCATCAGATCGACCAGAAATCCGCCACTGTAATCCCTTGATGCGGGTGTCCCCTGCATGACCCCGGGCCACGGATTGTATTTCTCCAGCGCCCAGTTGCCGCCCGAGGATTCACGCATGATGTTCGACAGACGCTCCGGGTCAAGGCCGTTCGCCTCACCGAGCGCAAGCACTTCACAGGTGCCCGCCATGAGAATCGCAAGCATCATGTTGTTGCAGATCTTGCCTACCTGACCGGCACCGGAGGCACCGGCATGAAAGACTTTCGCGCCCATCGCCTCGAGCCAGGGCATGGCGCGCGCAAGCGTCGCTTCGTCACCGCCGACAATGAAGGTAAGCGTGCCGGATTCGGCACCGGCAGTGCCTCCGGAAACAGGCGCGTCGAGCATGTCAATGCCGCGCGCTGCAGCCGCCGCTGCGACTTCGCGCGCCGTTTCGGGCGCAATGGTGCTGCACTCGATCACCAATGTGCCGGGGGCTATCTCGTGCATCAGCGCGGGACCATGCGATGCCTCGAGATAGAGGCTGCGTACATGCGCCGAGGCCGGCAACATGCTGATGCAGCAATCGACTCCCTGTACCGCATCTTGTGGCGAGTCTGCTGCCTGCGCGCCCTGGCTCGCAAGCTGACTCATGCGCTCTTGCACCAAATCGAATACCCGCACCTGATGCCCGGCCGCGAGCAGGTTCGCCGCCATGGGAGCGCCCATGTTGCCGAGCCCGATAAACCCTATCTCAGCCATTCGAGTTCCTGCCTGTCAATCACCCGTATCAATCCCCGCCTTCGTATCCTCGCCGAGGTTCGCCAGCGGATGCTCGGCGAATGGCGACACAAAATGCGACAGGACATACGCACTCGGCGTACTCTCGAGCGTCTTGTAACGCCAGTCGGGTGTCATGTCCTTGTCGATGAGCAGCGCCCGCACACCCTCACGAAAATCCGCGTTGCGCGCACAGTGGCTGGCGATATTGTGCTCCATCTCGAAGCAGCCTTCGAGATCGAGGTTCGCTACGCGCGCGAGCTGCTCGGCGATGATGGCCAGCGTGGTCGGACAGCCACGATGCATGGTGTCGATAGCCCGGTCGAGCCAGTCATCCTGCCCGCGCAGCGATTCGATGCGCTGCACCAGCTCTCCTGCGCTTGAGGGTTCATCGCCAAGCGCCGCCCGCAAGCGCTCATCCTGCTGTTCGAGATTGCCCGGCGATGGCAATCGATCCAGCTCCCCGGGTGCACGCCAGTCACGCGATGCCAGATACTCATCAAGTGAATTCAGGTCGTTCACAGCATGGGTAGCGAGGCCGATATGGAGCGCATCGGCACCCGAAATCTGTGCACCGGTCATGGCCAGGAAGGCCGCCAGATGCCAAGGCAGGCGCTTCAGCAGCCAACTCGCGCCGGCATCAGGGAAAAGACCAATGGTGAGTTCCGGCATGGCAATGCGCGAACGCGGCGCGACGATGCGCACCGAAGAAGCGATAAACAGCCCCAGCCCGCCACCCATGACGATTCCCGTGCCAAGACACACAACCGGCTTGGGATAGCGGTGCAACCTGTAGTCCAGGCGGTATTCCTGTGCAAAAAAACGATCTGCAAGCGCCAGCGTCGAATCTTCTGTCATGGAGGCATAGAGGGCCTGAATATCGCCACCGGCACAAAAAGCGCGCCCACCGGCACCGCGCAGGATCACGGCATCGATTGCAGGGTCTGCCTCCCAGGCATCAAGCTTCGGATTCAGCAGATCGATCATCCCCAGCGACAGGGAATTGAGTGTTTTCTCCGAATTCAGCGTTGCCACGCCGAGTCGCCCGCCTGTGACGCTGCCAATCTCGTCAAAGAGAACTACCGCCTCGTTCATTTCATCAGGTCCAGACAGGGGCTCGCTTCTCGAGGAAGGCGTTGACACCTTCCAGTTGATTGGCACCATCAAAGAGATCGACAAAGGCATCGCGCTCGGAGTGGAAATCCAGCGAACTGCGACGGCCGTGGTGGATAACATGTTTGCAGCTTGCCACCGCATCCGGGCTTTGGCGCGCTGCGCTGCCGGCAATCTCGACAGCGCGCCCGAATGCGCCGCCAGTCGCCGTCACTTCCTCACACAGTCCGATGTGCCGGGCAGTCTCGGCATCTACTCGCTCACCACACAAGATGATGCGCTTGGCCCAGCCTTCGCCGACAAGCCATGGCAGGAGCTGCGTACCGCCGCCACAGGGCAGAAGGCCGACCGTTGCCTCCGGCAGGGACATGCGGGCTTGCGATTCGACCACGCGCAGGTCACAGGCGAGCGCACACTCGAGCCCGCCACCCATGGCCCAGCCATTGATCGCCGCCACGGACACCCCCTTGAATGCAGACAGACGCTCGAACGCACGCCCGAAAGCCCGACTCATCAGGGCCGCTGTGTCGCGTCTTCCATCAGTAAAGATATTGAGATCAGCGCCCGCTGAAAAGAACTTCTCGCCCTGTCCGGTGATCACCAGAGCGCGCACTTCCGGCACTGCATCAAGCACATCAACGAGCTTTTCCAGCGCCGACAGGCTCTCCTGATCCCAGGTGTTGGCGGGCGGATTGTCGATGGTCACCAGAGCGACCTGACCTTCAAGCTCGACACGCAATTTTTCCGAGGTGGATTCAATCATCGAATAATCTCCGTAGCGCCTTGCATGAGCAGTCGGCGCGAAATAATAAGCCGCATAATCTCGTTGGTGCCTTCGAGAATGCGATGCACCCGCAGGTCGCGTACATGACGCTCGAGCGGATATTCCTGTATGTATCCGTAGCCGCCGTGAATCTGTAGCGCCTCATCACACACCTTGAAGCCGACATCGGTGGCAAAGCGCTTCGCCATGGCACAGTACAGGGTGGCTTCGGGGTCTTTCCGATCAAGTGTGCAGGCGGCATAACGCACCAGCTGACGGGCAGCCACCAGCTCCGTCGCCATATCGGCGAACTTGAATTGCAGAGCCTGAAAATCGGCCAGTGGCTTGCCAAATTGCCTGCGCTCGTTCATCCAGTCCGAGGTGCGTTCAAGGGCGCTCTGCGCGGTGCCGATGGAACAGGTGGCGATATTGATGCGTCCGCCATCCAGCCCGCGCATGGCGATCCTGAAACCCTCGCCCGGTGCACCGATGCGATAGTGCGCCGGAACGAACGCCTGATCAAAATGGACTTGCGCGGTTGGCTGGCTGTTCCAGCCCATCTTGTCCTCGCGGCGCCCATAGCTCACGCCCGGCGCGTCACCCGGCACCAGAAAGCTGCCGATCTTGCCATCATCCTGGCGCGCCATGACGACCAGCGCGTCCGTGTGCCCGGCACCGGAAATGAAGGCCTTGGAACCGGAAATACGAAATCCGCCCTGATGCGGTTCTGCGTATGTCTTCATGGCACCCGCATCAGACCCTGACCCCGGTTCGGTCAGGCAATAGGATGCCAGCTGCTCGCCGACTGCCAGCCTCGGTGCCCACTCGTCGCAGGCTTCGCTGGTGCCGAAGCTGGTCAACATCCACAACACCATGTTGTGAATGGTGATAAAGGCCGTCGTGGATGTACAGCCATACGCCAGGGCCTCGATGATGAGCGATGCATCCAGTCGATTCAGCCCCTGGCCGCCATACGCCTCGTCCGTATAGAGCGAACAGAACCCGAGACTTCCGGCCTGGGCGATGATGTCCTTCGGAAAGATGTGTTCGCGGTCCCACTCGGCGGCGCGTGGCGCAAGTTCACGCGCGGCGAATTCACGTGCGGTTTCAACGAAGAGTATCTGTTCCTCGCTGAGTTCAAAATTCACGGAGCAACCTGCCTTGAAGAAGAAAAATTCGCATCCCGAAATTACTGAATTCGGAACCAGTCAATCGGCATTTTACCCTGTTCAGCGAGATGCTTATTGGCGCGCGAAAAATGTCGGCAGCCAAAAAACCCACGCTCTGCCGACAGCGGCGATGGGTGCGGGGCGGCAAGCACCAGATGCCGCTCCGTATCAAGCCGCTGCCCCTTGCGACGCGCATCGCTCCCCCAGAGCATGAACACCAGCTGCTCGCGCGCCGCATCGAGCACCTCGACAACGCGATCAGTAAACATCTCCCAACCCTGCCCGCGATGGCTCGCCGCCCTGCCCCGTTCCACCGTCAATACGGTGTTGAGCAGCAACACACCCTGCTCGGCCCAGGGCACAAGGGACCCGCCAGATGAGGCAAATGCCTGCGCTTCACCGTCAGCGCAACAATCCTCCTGCACTTCACGCAGGATATTGACCAGAGAAGGCGGCCTGGTCACCCCGCTTGCCACGGAGAAACACAGGCCTTCGGCCTGTCGCGGGCCGTGATATGGATCCTGGCCAATAATGACTACCTTGACCTGCTCGATCGGTGTCAGATCCAGTGCGCGAAAAATCTGCGCCGAAGGCGGATAGATGGTCTTGCCGGCACGCGCCTCGGCGACCAGAAATTCACGCAGTGCCTGCATGTAGGGGCGCTCGAATTCCTCGAGCAAGTGCTGTCGCCATGAGGCTTCAAGCCGCACCCGTGACGCGCCTGATTCAACCATCAGGAGGCATCACCTGCCGCAGACGACGCATCCGGTTCCTGCGGGCGCAGCAGGGGGAACAGCAGCACATCACGAATCGTCTCGCGCCCTGACAGCAGCATGATCAGACGGTCGATACCCAGACCCTGGCCACCGGTCGGCGGCATTGCGTACTCGAGCGCGCGCAGGTACTCATGGTCGATGCGCATGGCCTCCTGATCCCCATCTGCACGACGCGCCTCCTGAGCACGAAAGCGCGCCAGCTGATCCTCGGGGTCATTCAATTCCGAAAAGCCATTGGCGAGCTCGCGACCGCCAATGAACAGCTCGAAGCGCTGGGTGACTTCCGGCCTGGCATTGTCGCTGCGCGCCAGGGGCGAGACAGCCGCCGGATAGCCAGTGATATAGGTCGGTTCCATCAGATTGGGCTCGACGCGCGATTCAAAAAGCGCAAACAGCAGTTCGCCCGCGCTCGCATGATCGGTCGGCACATCATCACCGAGCGCGCGTACAAGCGCATCCGTGTCCCACAGGGCATCACGCGCCAGGCCCGTGTGCCGGCACACCGCCTCTTCCATGGAGAGACTCGCAAACTCGGCACACAGATCGATCTCCTGCCCGGCGACAGAAACTTTCCTGCAGTCGGTTTCCCGCGCGACTTGTTGGACAAGCTCGGTAGTGAGTGACATGACATCCGCCATATCGGCGTAAGCCTGATAAAACTCGAGCATGGTGAATTCGGGATTGTGACGAGTTGAAAGCCCTTCGTTGCGAAAGTTGCGATTGATCTCGAAGACCCGCTCGAAGCCACCAACCACCAGACGCTTCAGGTACAGTTCCGGTGCCACGCGCAGAAACAACTCCATGTCGAGAGCGTTGTGGTGGGTGGCGAAGGGCCGCGCCGCAGCCCCCGAGGCCACGGGCTGCATCATGGGTGTCTCGACCTCCAGAAATCCGCGCGTCTCGAAGAAGCGTCGAATGGAACTCACCACCCGAGCGCGCAGCCTGAAGACCTCTCGCGACTGTTCATTCATGATGAGGTCGAGGTATCTCTGCCGGTAACGCGCCTCCCGAGCCACGAGACCGTGAAACTTTTCCGGCAGCGGATGCAGCGCCTTGGCGAGCAGTTCGATGCTGCCCGCCTGTACGGTAAGTTCCTTGCGTCCGGTACGCATCATGACACCGCGCACACCGACCAGATCACCTATGTCCATGAGACCGCCAATATCTGCAAAGGCCTCGGTGCCAAGTTCATCGACACGCGCATAGATCTGAATGCGCCCGGATACGTCCTGCAAGGTGAGGAAGCAGGCCTTGCCCATGCTGCGCCGCAGCATGATGCGACCGGCGACTGCCACCGGCGCTGCGACGCACTCGAGCGCTTGCTTGCTCGCCTCGGCGAATCGTGTATGCAGGTCTGCGGCCAGATCGGTACGGCGAAAATCATTCGCATAGGCATTGCCACGAGCGCGCCAGGTTGCAAGCTTGGCGCGGCGCACTGCGGTCATCTCCTGATCGCCGTTCATGGATCTGATTGCCGTTAAACGCCAGCCTTCAGGCTCGCTTCCATGAACTCGTCAAGGTCGCCATCGAGTACGGCGGAGGGGTCGCCGCGCTCGATGCGCGTACGCAAATCCTTGACGCGCGATTGATCGAGCACATAGTTGCGTATCTGATTGCCCCAGCCAATATCCGACTTGCCTTCTTCAATCGCCTGTCGCTCCGCGCGACGCTTTTGTTCTTCCATTTCATAGAGTTTCGAGCGCAGCTGTTTCCACGCCTGGTCACGATTCTGATGCTGTGAGCGTTCGCTCTGACATTGCACGGCAATGCTGGTCGGCAGGTGCGTCAGGCGCACAGCCGTATCGGACTTGTTGACATGCTGGCCTCCGGCCCCGCTCGCCCGGTACGTATCCACGCGCACCTCGGAAGGGTCTATGTGTATTTCGATGGTGTCATCCACCTCCGGAGAAACGATGACCGACGCAAAGGAGGTGTGTCGTCGATTGCCGGCATCAAAGGGTGACAGGCGCACCAGCCGGTGTACGCCGGTTTCGGTGCGTAGCCAGCCATAAGCGTAGTCCCCCCGCACCTCGATGGTCGCGCTCTTGATGCCGGCCACATCGCCGGAAGATACCTCGTTCAGATGACACGCAAAGCCACGCCGTTCCCCCCAGCGCAGGTACATGCGCAGCAGCATGTCGGCCCAGTCCTGGGCTTCGGTGCCCCCGGAGCCCGACTGAATCTCCACAAAAGCGTTGCGATCATCCAGCTCGTGCGAGAACATGCGCTCGAACTCGAGCTGCGCCAGACGCTCATCAACCGCCTTGATATCGTGACCGACTTCATCAAGCAAATCCGGTTCATCGCTACCCAGTTCCATGAGTTCGGATGCATCTTGCAGACGCTTCGAGATGTCACGAGCGGACAGCACCAAGCGCTCGAGAATTCGTTTTTCGCGCCCGAGAGACGCGACCTGTTGCTGGTTCTTCCAGATGTCCTGATGCGCCAGGGCTTGATCGACTTCTTCGAGTCGTGCGCTCTTGGCATCAAGGTCAAAGATACCCCCAAAGCACTCGATTTCGCTCGAGAAGCTGTTTGTGTTGCTCTCTGAGGGAGGTCAGCTCGGCCATGGCGCAGAAGATTCGATGAGTGAGATACAAGACCCGGCATTCTAGCACTCGCAACCCATGTGCGAATTCGGTCAGGCCGCGCTGTACAAGCCGCGCCGTAGAAGCGGCGCGGTACAAACCGCGCCGTGCAGGAATCATGGTGGATCAGGCGGTTGCAAATGCTGTTTATTCTCATTTACACTTCGTTCCGTGTTCAAAGTGAATACCGGCATCACACAGGATTGAACCATGTACGTTTGTCTTTGCAAAGGCATCACCGAGTCCGACGTTATGGCGCTCGCCGACACTCTCGTTGGCACGACGGGAGCCCACAACGAGTCCACGCTGGAGCGCATCAGCAGTACTCTGGGCCTTGGCACCGGCTGTGGGAGCTGTCTGGAGTTTGCAGGCGATCTTGTGACAAAACTCACGGCAGACCACGCCACTGCGGGCACACTCGGCGAAATCAGACAGGCTGCCTGATCCCTTCCCTCCCAGATCCACTCATCCAGGGAAACTCTGAATAACAGAGTTTCCCGTGCGGCACACGGATGTGCCGCCAGATTCAGTGCCGTAAGGCATTGAATCTGCGAGCAAATCAGAATCACATTTCTGATTTGCGAATCTGATCAAGTCCACGGATGGACTTGATCAGAACATACCTAGCGCGTAGCGCGATGCCCGCAGTCGCCACGCATCTCCGCATTCGCTTAATATTCGCCTTTTTGTCCGGTGCGCTCCGCCCCCTGTCACCTTGCTGATTCTGTTGGTTGAAGACCACAAACCGCTAGCAGAGACAGTCGGTACCTATCTCGAAGCCTGCGGCCACACCATGGATTACGCTGCGGACGGTCTGAGCGCCATGCACATGGCGGTGACCGGCGAATTCGATGTGGTGATTCTTGATCTGATGCTGCCGGGCGTGAATGGCATTGATGTCTGCCGACGCCTGCGCCAGGATGCAGACTTCACCGCGCCCATCATCATGCTCACAGCTCGCGATGCGCTGTGCGATAAATTATCCGGGTTCGAGGCCGGTGCGGACGACTATCTGATCAAGCCATTCGATATGGCCGAGCTTGAAGCGCGCATCAAAGCCCTCGCGCGGCGCAGTCAAGGCATGACCTCACGGCTCGAGGTAGGGCCTCTCATACTCGATACGGGCACTCTGGAAGCGAGCCGCGGGGGCGAGCCTCTGGCTCTCTCCAGGACAACCTTTGCAATCCTGCGCCTGCTGATGCTCAAACACCCGCGGGTAGTCTCACGTCGCCTGCTCGAGCGCGAGGTTTGGGGCGACGAACCGCCGGAAAGCGATGCCTTGCGCAGCCACCTGTACAACTTGCGTCGCGCCGTAGATCGGCCCTTCGCCGATTGCATGATCGAGACGGTCACCGGCAGCGGCTACCGCCTGCGCGTTCCGGGTCGGTGACACACCTGAATGCAATGCCAGTGCGGATGTTATGCATTGGCCCGGATACATCCGGGTATGTTCGGACACTCCATCAGGTCGAGAGTATTGACCCGATGACACCGAGAGCCCCTGCGAGCGTGATGGACATGAACCCGATGAAATAGCGCATCTGGGCGCGATAAGAGCCTTGAACTATATCGTGCAGTTTGCGAATCTCCGTATCGATTGAATCGAAGCGTCTATCCACATTCTCGAAGCGCCTGTCCACTGCGTCAAATCGCAGTTTTGTGTCGTTTTTGTGCTCAGTGAGGAGCGCCCGCATCTCATGCTTGTGTTCAGTGAACTGCCCGCGCATCTCCTGCTTGTGTTCAGTGAACTGACGAGCCATTTCGCGCCTGTGCTCATCGAAAAGTCCGCGCATCTCCTGCTTGTGTTCAGTAAGCTGCCCGTGCATCTCCTGCTTGTGCTCGGCGAGTTGCCCGCGCATCTCCTGCTTGTGTTCGGCGAGTTGCCCGAACAGATCTTCCCTGAGCTCCGAGATGCACCCTTCGAACTTCCTGTCCTGCCTGGCAAACCGGTCATCAAGCAGTTCCGGCGTGACCGAAATATCCTGTACAGCGACCGTTACGGCATTGACGATCGCGTCAGCCTGAGGTTGCGATAATCCCGAATCCTTGATGCCCTGAGTCATGCTTTGGAATCTCTCGAATTGCGGTTTCATGAGTATACACCCTTGGTGTCGTGTGAATTGGTGTATAGAAAAACACATACAGGGCGCTTCCGTTGTAGGAATCAGCTGAATTACCTGTAGGAAATCCCTGTTGTGGCACGAGGGAATGCCTGGCGCGCAGGCTGAGGTCGTTGGAACAGAGGTGACGGTGTTGAACCTTCAGGCCCAGCGAACCTCGATCGTGGTGCCGGTGCCAGGCTGACTCTGCGCCTGCACCTGCCAGCCAAGCTGCTCGCTCAAGCGGCGCACAATGGCCAAACCCAACCCGTGCCCGGGCGTTTCCTCGCGGCTGAAATCAGCGCGATAGAAAGGCTTGAAGGCGCTGGCAAGGTGCACACGGGACATGCCAATGCCGGAATCCGAGACGCTAATGCCGTCGGCATGAACAGACACCTTCACTTGACCCTGATCGGTATAGGTCAGCGCATTGCGCAGCAGATTATCGAGCAGGATTTGTAACGCGCGTGGCGGGCAGCGCAGGCGCAAATCTCCCGCTGCATCAAGCGTCACCTGATTACCCCGACGCGCTGCCAGGGGCGCAAGCACTTCGATCTGCTCGGCAGCCAATTCACACACCAGCACATCCTCCTCGGCCTGGGCAACCGACTCTTCCCGTGCCAGCAGGAGGAGAGTTTCGAGCAACGCCTCCATGTCTTCCAGTGTGCGCCCCATGCGTACCAGGGCCTGACGTTCGGCAGACGATCGCTCGATGCCGGATTGCGTACCGAGACGCTCGATGAGCTCCAGCGAACCTTTGAGTACCGCCAGCGGCGTACGCAGTTCGTGCCCGGCACCGCGGGTGAAAATGCGTTCGCGTTCGAGAGCAGCGTCGAGCCGACTGGCAAATCGATCCAGCGCGTCGATCATGGTCAGGACCTCGGCATCAGACGATTGGCGCAGGGCATCCAGATCCGGGAACAACTGCCCGGATCGCTTGATATCGGCAACTTCAAGCTTGCGCGCCAGAGAAATCATGGGCGATATAGCGCGATGCGACCAACGGTAGGCAACGAACAGCAGCACGTACATGAGCAGCAGCACAATGGAGAGTGGCAGCAGGCCGAAATAGAAGGCGAGATCGGACACCCGATCGGCATTGAAGACAAGATACAGGCGCTTGTTGCCTCGCTCGGTGACATGCACCAGCCGGTCATGACCGTGCACATGCGCGCGGGTATAGCCGGGCGTGAGCGAGATCAGGTTCGCTGGCAGGCGCTCCCCCTCGGTCATGGCAGCGGGGTCCCCGAAGAGCTCCCCCTCGGTCATGGCAGTGGAGTCTTCGAAGAGCAGATAACCGCGCAAATTGGCAGTATTCGGCAGCGGTGTCTGTGAGTTATCGGCCAACAAATCCCAGAAATGCTCGGCTTCGAGATCAAGCGCACGGCGAGTCAGCAAATCCTCTACCACAACCTGGGTAATGGCAACCCCTACCAGAGTCGCCAGACCGATAACCAGAACCTGAGCGATGAATACGCGCCCGAGGCGGCGGCGTAACCCGGTGAGTTTCACGACGGCGCTCCGCTGTCCCGACCCGGCGGCAACCCCGACGAGATCACAGCGGTGCCATACGGTAATGACAGACCTGCCAGGCCTTCCCCCGGTCGTACCCGAAGAGTTCTTCACAAGCCATGAAGAACAGACGCCAGCGCTGTACGGCGCGCATCCCGTCAATACCACCCGATGCCAGAATACGCGCCGCGGCCTCACGCTCAGCATCCAGACGCTCGCGCCAGGCGGCGGCGGTGTGGCGATAGTTCATGCCGTTCACATCCCAGATAGCCTCCACCTCGAGGGCATCGTTCAACTGTGGCAACAGGTCTCTTGATGGCATCAGGCCGCCGGTGAAGAACTCGCGCGCCATCCAGTCACCCGGGCCACCATCCTCGAAGGTGTAGAGCAGGTGTCGGTGGCAGAAGATGTGCACGAACAGCTTGCCATCAGCGGCCAGCCAGCCAGCAATACGCTTCAGCAGCGGAGCGTGGTTACGGATATGCTCGAACATCTCGACCGAGACGATGCGGTCGAACTGCTCTCCGGGGTCGAAGCCACGGCTGATATCCGCCGTCATGACATCAAGGTTGCCGAGCCCCCGCCGCTTCGCCTCGGATTCGATGAAAGCTCTCTGACCAGTGGAATTGGATACGGCCAGAATGCGGCTCGCGGGATAGCGCTCCGCCGCCCAGAGCGACAAGGACCCCCAACCACAGCCGAGATCCAGCAGGCGCATACCATCACCAAGCTCGGCACGCTCGGCGTAGCAGGCGAGCATGGCAGCTTCGGCTTCGGCAAGGTCGTGTGCGCCCTCATCCCAGAGACAGGCACTGTATTTGAGATGTGGCCCGAGCACAAGACGAAAGAAGTCTGCCGGGACTTCGTAGTGCTGCGCGTTGGCAATGTCCGTGGCCTTGGCAACATCGGCCTGACGAAGCTCGGCAAGGCAGGCTTCGTATCGCGCCCTGGCCCGATTCCGATGGCCTGCACCCTCCTGACGCAGGCGCTGGGCAATAAGCTGACGCATACCGAAACGCAACACGGAATCCGGCAGATGCCCGGCTTCGGCAAGCGCGATGCCTGTTCGCATGAGTGACTTCATGGCAACGACTCACCAACCGGGCCAATTGGCCCAACCGGGCCAACCAGAACAGACACGTACGTCACGGCGCGCGCGTGTGCACTACCGCTCCGTATTCCGATTCCGTCATCCTGAATGTGTGGAGTGCGTACGGGCGCTGCCCTGAGCACTGGCACGAAAACCGGGCATCGCGAGGAGCATGTGCACATCGCTGATGGCGCGCTCCCTGAAACCGCCCTCGCAATAGGCAAAGTAGAAGCGCCACTTGCGCAGAAAATGCTCATCAAAGCCAAGCGCCAGTATGTCGGCCTGCCTGGCCTCGAATCGCGCCGCCCAAACCGCCAGCGTCTTCGCATAGTCACCTCCAAGGTCTTCAAGATCAAGTAGCACCAAATCCGTATTACTGGCGGCACTCTCGAGCAGGACACCGATACTGGGAATGAAGCCACCGGGAAAGATGTGCTTCTTGATGAAATCAACCCGCGCAAGCGCTTCCCGATAGCGCTGCTCCGGGATCGTAATGCCCTGCAGGAGCATCAGGCCGTCCGGCTTCAGCAAACATCCGCACACGCGAAAGTACTCGTCAAGGTAGTCTGCGCCCACCGCCTCCACCATTTCCACGGACACCAGTCGGTCGAACTGGCCGCTCAGCGACCGGTAATCAAGGTTCAATACCTCGACCTGCTGCTCGAGGCCGTGTTCGCACACCAACTGCCGGGCGTAGGCGTACTGGGCGGGAGAAATGGTGGTGGTAGTCACCTGACAGCCATAGTGTCGGGCGGCATGAATGGCCAGGCCGCCCCAGCCGGTGCCAATTTCCAGCAGGTGCTGGCCGCGGCCGAGCGCCAGCTTGGTACAGACAAGGTCAAGTTTGGCCAGGCTGGCCTCGTCCAGAGATTCCTTGCCGGTGGCGAAACGCGCCGCGGAATACATCATGCGCCGGTCGAGAAACAACTCGAAGAAGTCGTTGCCGAGATCATAATGCGCTTCAATATTGCGCGCGCTGCCACGCCGACTGTTGCGTCTGAGCAGGTGGCGACCTCGCTCCAGCAACGCGCCGAACCAGCGGCGATTGCCTTCAAGTTGATGGCGCACATCGCTACGCGCGAAGGCACGCACCAGATCGACCAGACGATCACAGCTCCAGTCGCCATCCATATAACTCTCGGCAGCACCAAGACCGCCGGCAAAGACCGCGCGACGGTAGAAAGCCGGGTTATGCACATGAACGCGAATCACCTCCTCGCCCTTGCCGTAGCGGGTCTCTTCGCCTTGCTCGATGAGCACCAGCACGACATCGAGGCCGCTCAAGACTCGCCCAAGCAGCTTGCGCGCAAGATCTGCGCCCTGTCCACTCATGGATGTTCCTCTTTGCGGCACAGGTGTGACTCTGAATCCATCCCCGGAGATGCCCCCGGATGCGGATAAAAACGCGCCCCCTTGCGCCACAACATGGCTGCTTGCCAGTAAATACGCAGCAGCGTGAAGAGGGTTTGTGCTGGCGTACTCAGCCAACCCCGCCAGAGCCGGGCCTTGTCAAGCGGACGGCCTCGAAGCACGAGAGCTGCGTGCAGTAGCGGGCGCTCTTCCTGACAGAAGCGAATGTCAATGTGCACACTTTCCTCACGCCAGCGAAAACGCCAGAGATACTGCCCCTGCATCGGCAGGAAAGGTGACACGTGGAACGCCTTGGCAGTGTCGAACAGGGCCTCACCGCCACTTCCGCGCACATCGTGAACATAGCAGTAGCGCTCGTTCCAGGGCGTATTGTGTACCTCGGCGATAATCGCAAAACACTCCTGTCCAGCGAAGCAGAAGTAGAAGTTCACCGGATTGAACGAGATGCCGAACGATCTCGGCTGCGTGAGCGCCAGACTGCGGCTCGGCGCTCGGTCGATACCGGCATCGCGAAGGCGGGCAGCGATCTTGTCCGGCGTCAGCAAGTGGCCGTGGCCGACCTGCACCGGAGAAAATCGCCAGCGGCGCGAGTTCGCTCGCTCGACATCCACCAGCAACATCCGGATCGGATAACTGAAGCTGTGCCTTGGTGGGCCGCTGCGCTGATGCATCACGCGACCCTCGAGGCTGAGTTCGCGAGTCGGCATCATCATGGTGCAGTCGCTTCTTCAGTGCACAGGTTGCGCGGGCGCATCAGACATGTCAGCAGGGGCATCGACAGGCTCACCCAGGCCGTGCCGACGACGCAGATGCGCCACAGCGCGTCGGGCGCTGCGCATTCCGTCCTCATGAAACCCCCACCCCCAATAGGCACCACAGAACCAGAGACCACCGCTGTCGGCGAGTTCGTGCCAGCGGCGCTTGGCGCACTGCGCCGCCGGTGTGAACACCGGATGGGCGTAGTCGCGCTCCTTCCGGATGTGCTTCGGTTCACGGCTCGGGTTCAGCGATACGAAGAACGAAGCGGCCGATTTCAGGTTTTGCAGCCGGTTCATCCAGTAGGTCAAATCGTAGCCATGCTCGCCGATCAGCACGTTCCAGCTCGACCAGGCGGCTGCACGACGCGGCATGAAGGATGGGTCGGCATGTACCACGGCGCGGTTGCTGCGGTACTTCAGATCCGTGAGCACGGCGCGCTCGGTGGCAGTTGCATCGATCAAGGCCAGCGCCTCGTCACTGTGACATGCGAGCAGAACCGCATCGAACTCTTCATCACCGGCTTTGGTGGCCACGTGTGCACCCGATGTCGCGTCACTGCGTGTGATGTGCAGCACAGGCTCTGCCAGACGCAGGCAACCCTTGAAGCGACGCTGGAATGCCTCCACGTACGTACTCGAACCGCCGCTCACTACACGCCACTGCGGGCGCCCGCGCAGCTGCAGCAGCTGATGATTGTGCATGAAGACGGTGACCTGCGCGATGGAGAGTTCGCTCACGCTGACCGCTGAAGCCGACCAGAGCGCCGCGCACATGGGCAACAGATGATCTTCCGCAAAGGGGCGCGGATAGCGCCCGTCGGCAAGGAACTGACCCAGGGTACGCGCATCGTCTTCGGCGACTTCGGGTGCTTCCCGATAAAAGCGACGAATGCCGTACAACATGGCCAGAAAGCGCGGATTGAGTGCATTGCTCGGCTGACACAGAAGTGTGCGCAGGTCGCTGGTGCCATATTCGAGGCCATTCGCTTCGCGGCGCACCGCGAAGGACATGCTGGTCGGCTGTGAGGCCACGCCGAGTTCATCAAGCCAGGCGGAGAAGAGCGGATAGTGGCGATGATTGAATACGATGAACCCGGAATCCACGCCGTGCACCTGATCGTCGGCCAGTACATTGTGCGTATCCGTATGACCGCCAAGCCGCGGGGCAGCCTCGAACAGGGTAACGGATGCGACTTCCTGCAGAGCGTGGGCTGCCGCCAGGCCGGAGACCCCGCCGCCGATTACTGCGACGCGGAGGATGACTCGTCCCTCCCGGGCCCCGGCTTGAGGTCCCGGATCAACCCCAGATATTGCAGCAGTCGCAGCCCCAGCCAGCCGAGGTCGAGTTGCCACCAGCGCAGACCAAGACGCGCCGAGCCGGCGTAGCGATGATGGTTGTTATGCCAGCCTTCGCCGAAGGTGATGATCGCCAGCCACCAGATGTTGCGGCTGTCATCGTTCGTGGCGAATGGGCGGCGGCCATGGCGGTGCGCCAGTGAATTGACCATGAAGGTGGCGTGCATCAATGCCACCGTCGCAATGACATACCCCCACGCCACGAGTTGCCAGCCGCTGGTACCGAGCTCGGCTGGCAAGGCTTCACCGATGCCATACAACCCGGCGGCATAGAGCAGTGGCGCAACAGGGTCGAATCGGTTCAACCAGCGCAGTTCGGGCAGGCGATTGAGATCGGGCACTCGCTCCTCGCTGGTGGCAAAGGCACCACGACGCAGAAACCAGCCGAGGTGCGACCACCAGAAGCCGTGTCGAGGCGAGTGCGGGTCGCGGTCAGTATCTGCACCGGCATGATGCCGACGATGGTGCGATACCCACCAGAGCGGCCCGCGCTGGGTAGCGGCAGTGGCCAGAAAGGCGAATACGAATTGCACTGTGCGACTGGTATGGAACGCCTTGTGCGCCATGCCGCGATGGAAGAAGGCGGTGATGGCGAAGGCGCGCAACAGGTAGGAGACGAGCGCAACGATGAGCGCTGTGGCACTCCACCCCACCCAGACAGGCGCGATGCAGGCCAGATGCAGGGCGATGAAGGGCAGGATACCAATCCAGTCCACCGACCGATCGCCAACCCTGGCGGGCCGCGATTTATCGAACCATTTACGCAAAAACTCCATGGATTACAGATTTTTTCCTTCAAACATGCACCATCGGATAACGAGCGTGAAGAGCGCGTGACGATTTGCCAATAAATTCTTCACTTTATTTTCACGTTATCAGTGTTGACAAAAAACCCTGTATTGGGGTTATAGTGCCCGTGTTGGGGTTCGTGGCGGGTGCCCCCGTCATTCCTTTCAGGATAGCTTACTTCACGAACATAATTCGCTACACACTTGGAGAGATACACATGATCACTGGGATACCCGGACGTTATATCGGTGCGCTACTGCCGTGCCTTGCGGGCCTGCTCTGGTTTACTGCCGAGCCTGCTCGGGGACAGGGCGCGTCACCCCTCGCGATCGAGGAAATCATCGTAACCGCCCGCAAGCGCGAGGAGTCTGTTCAGGATGTTCCGGTCGCCATTCAGGCCTTCGATACAGATACGATCGAGCGCTACGGTGCGACCAACCTGAACGAGATTGCGGATCTCGCCACTCAGGTAGCGTTGTACCCGGGCCCATCCGGAAACGGTGCCGCCTTCAAGATTCGCGGCTACGGTTCTCCCTCCCTCGATCCAGGCCTTGAATCCAGCGTAGGCATCAACATTGATGGTATGCAGACGGACCGCGGACATGTGGTGCGCCAGGCATTCTTCGATCTGCAGGGTGTAGAAATCCTCAAGGGCCCGCAGGCGCTCTTCTTCGGCAAGAACAGTCCGGCAGGTGTAGTGGCCGCCACCAGCGCCCTGCCCACCGACGAGTTCGAGGCCAAGCTCTATCTGGGTTATGAAATGGAGTCCGAGGAACGTCTGCTCGAAGCCGTACTGTCCGGCCCTGTCAGCGATACGCTCAATGCTCGCCTGGCACTGCGTGGCAGTTCCAGCGAGGGGTATGTCGAGAACACGGCAACCTTTGTCGGAAACAGCATGGGCCAAGTGAATCCTGCCGAGCCCTTTGACTTCCCCGGTGGTGCCAATGACTTGGGCAAAGAGGATTTGATGGCCGCTCGTCTCACTCTCGACTGGCAGCCCAGCGATTCCTTCCGCGGTATCTGGCGGCTGCTCGTCACCGACATGGAAAACGACGGCTACAACACGGCCGAGACTCAACGCTGCCCCGGCGACAAGCCAACAAGCCTTGGGTTGATAGACCAGAATGGCGATTGCAAGATAGATGGCAAGCAATCGCATGGCTCCCTGCCCAGGGAGATAGCAGCACGGTTCAGTACTGATGTTGGCAATGGCGACCCTTTTGGCGAATTCGAAAGCATCCTGTCCTCTCTCAATCTGGAGCTCGTTCAGGATTGGGGCACCATCACCTCCGTGACCGGGATGTACTCCTACGATTATGTCCGTTTCGACAACTTTGACGGCACCGTCTATAACCAGTTGCTGGGCATACAAATTGAAGATCAGACCACCTGGACACAGGAGGTGCGTGCCCTGACACAATTCGACTCCCCGTTGAACTTCATGGTCGGCGCGTTTTACGAAGAGTTCGAGCGCGACTCGGACAATGCGGGGAAAATAGCGCCTCTGGATGCCGTAGTCGCGGGTGCCATAGCCGCGGGCTTCCCGCTGTCACCTTCACCCTACAGTAACACTTGGGAAGGGGCCTCTACGGCTGAGAGCCAGTCCTGGTCACTCTTCACCCAGGCGATCTGGAATATTGACGATTCCTGGGAACTTGCCGCTGGTCTCCGCTACACCAATGACGACAAGGAAGCTGTTCAGCAGAATGTGTTTGTGCACCCCGGTGCTCCTGTTTTGCGCGTACAGGTCCCAGCTTTCCCCGACTTTTCCCGGGTGGGTCGCGTTTTGGAAAGCGACTTTCAGGATGAGCATATATCCCCGGAAATCACCCTCACCTGGCGACCCGATAGCGACATGACCGTTTGGGCGGCCTATCGTACTGGCTATAAATCGGGCGGATTTTCCACCAATTCGGTGGTGGTTCAGGATGCCACTGGCGAGAGCCTCACCTTCGAGCCGGAGGAGGCACAAGGGGGTGAGTTTGGCATCAAGAGTACCCTGCTTGACGGCCGGGCACGGCTCAATGTCACTGCCTATTCGTACACCTTTGATGATCTTCAGGTCAGTGTGTTCGATAACGCCACCACAACCTTTACCGTGCGTAATGCTGCCTCGGCCACAACCGAAGGCATTGAAGTGGAGGCGCTGCTGCTGGCATCAGACAATCTGTCTCTGCGCGGCCAATTTGGATACAACAAGGCTGAATACGAGAAGTTCCCGGGCGCAGCCTGTTCCACTGGCGTGGACCCCGCCTGCCCCGATACGGCCACGCAGGACCTGGGTGGTGAGCCCCTGGATCGCGCCCCTGAGTGGCAGGGTTCAATCGGCTTTGATTGGGAGTCGCCAGTGGCGGCGAACTGGAACCTGGTAATGGCTAGCGAGGCCGTGTACAGCGACGACTACCAAACCAATGGAAATAACAACCCGCTGGCCATTCAGGAAGGTTTCTGGCGCGTCAATGCCCGCGTCGGACTGGTGAGTACTGACGGGCGTTGGGATATCTCCGTGGTTGGTCGCAACATCCTTGAGGAATACTACAGCATCGGCTCAGCGGACAGGGCAGGCGGCGTTGACGGCCGTGACCTCTACGGCGCAACGGTACGCGCGCGCCAAGTGATCCTGCAAGCCTCCTACAGCCTCTAGGGAAGGCACGAAGCGTGTCAACCCTGATCTGGCATCTCGCCGGATCAGGGTTGTGCGTTTCACGAACTGCATATGGGCATGGGTGAAGGTTCCGCTCCATCTTCAAGGACCCTGAGCCACAAGGCCGCCGCCTGCGCGGTTCTGGTTGCGCTCGTCGTCGGACTCCTGCTGAGCCTCGCGCTGCGTCCCCCGGGTGCCTCGCCACAGTCAGCAAGTTCTGAATCTCGCCCAGGTGCAAGCAAGACACAGGCCGAGGTTCGCTGGCGGGTGCCCCTGTCCATCCCCACCTCGCTTGAAGGCCTTGGCGACATCATCCTGCATGTCGCCGAATTCCTGCACCGCTCGACGGACGGACGCTTCCGGCTGGAAATCTTCGAACCCGGAGAAATCGCCCCGGCGCTCGGTGTCTTCGATGCCGTCAGGGAAGGCAAGACACCTGCCGGCTTCACCTGGATTGGCTACTCGCAAGGAGTCATCCCTGCCTCGGCGCTGTTCGGTGCCGTGCCCTTCGGCATGGAACCGGTTGAGTTCACCGCCTGGTGGTACGACGGCGGAGGCCGCGAGCTGGCCGCAGATATCTTTGCCAGGTTCGACATCCATCCTGTCCTCTGCGGCCTCATCAGCCCGGAAACCGCCGGCTGGTTCCGGGAACCCATTACCGATCTCGACGACCTCGAGGGCCTCAAGATTCGCTTCGCCGGGCTCGGCGGCAAGGTACTCGAACGCCTGGGGGCTTCCGTCACCATGATCGCCGGTGGTGAAATATTTCAGGCGCTCGAACGCGGTGCCATCGATGCCAGCGAATACTCCATCCCCAGTGCTGACGCCGGCCTCGGGTTTGACCGCGTGGCCAGCTACAACTACTTTCCCGGCTGGCACCAGACCTTCACCAGCAACCATCTGCTCGTCAACAGCGAGGCCTGGCAGAAACTCTCGCCTGCCGATCAGGCTATGCTCGAAACCGTGTGTATAGCCGGTGTGGCGAGGTCGCTGGCGCGCTCGGAAGCCCTGCAAGGCCCGGCGCTTGCCGAGTTCAGGGAGCGCGGGGTCACCGCTACCCGTCTGCCGGAACCCATTCTGCGCGAACTGCAAGCCGCCACACGCGAAGTGATGGCAGAAGAATCGGCGCGTGACGAAGCTTTTCGTACCGTCTGGGAGTCGCAACAAGCCTTTCGCGCCGCCTATGACCCCTGGAAACGTCTTGCCTATCTGCCAAGAGACTTCTGATACTCTGACGGCAATGTGGATGTCGCTGCAACGCATAGATGCTCATCCTGCCGCATACCGGATTCTCGCGCGTCGTTGATCGCATCATCGGCGGCACAGGCGCGGCTTCAGCCTGGCTGTGGGTGCTGTTGCTGGCCGTCATCGTCGTCAACGTGACCATCCGCTACGCTTTCAGCATGGGACGTATCGAATTTGAAGAGCTGCAATGGCACATCTATTCGGCTGGCTTCCTGCTCGCCTTGAGCTTCTCCCTGCAGGAGGACAGTCACATTCGCGTGGATGTCCTGCGCGAACGACTCTCGCCGCGAATGCAAGCCTGGATTGAGTTGTACGGACTTATCCTGCTGCTCATTCCCTTCGTGCTCATGGTACTCATCTTCGCCCTGCCCTTCGTGGTCAACAGCTTCCTCGCTCAGGAGGTCTCTTCGTCTCCCGGCGGCCTGCCCGGACGCTGGCTGATCAAGGGCATGCTGCTGGTAGGATTCGGGCTGCTGTTGCTCGCCGCCATCTCGCGGCTGACGCGCGTCTGGTCCTTCCTGTTCCGCTGACGCAAGGGGACAAGCGCCTGATGCCTGCCAACGAAGTGCTCGCCATATTCATGTTCCTGTCGTTCATCGCGCTGGTGTTCACAGGATTCCCGGTCGCCTGGATTCTTGCCGGCCTCGCCGTATTGTTCACGGCGCTCGCAATCATCGCCGAAATCGATCTGGGAATCGTGACTGGGGTCAACTGGAATTATGCGTCCTTGAGCGTGGAGCGCATCTGGAGCATCATGGAGAACTGGGTCATGGTCGCCCTGCCCATGTTCATCTTCATGGGACTGATGCTGGACAAGTCCGGCATCGCGGAACGGCTCATGACCAATTTCTCCAGGCTCTTCGGCCCGTTGCGTGGCGGCCTGGCGCTCAGCGTCACCTTCATTGGTGTGCTGCTCGCGGCCGCCACCGGCATTATCGGTGCCTCGGTCGTGTTGCTCGCCTTGCTCGGCCTGCCGATCATGCTCAAGCAGGGATATGACCACAGCCTCGCCGCAGGCACTGTATGCGCCGTGGGAACGCTCGGCATCCTCATCCCGCCGAGCATCATGCTGGTGCTCATGGCCGACCGCATGGCCATGAGCGTCGGTGACCTGTTTCTGGGCGCGCTGTTTCCCGGACTTCTGCTCGCCGCCCTCTATGCCGCCTGGATCCTCATGCGTGGTGCCCTGCAACCACAGGCCGCGCCAGCGGTCACTGTGGAAGAGGCTATCGACTTGCGTTTCATCGCCCGGGTGCTGGTCTCCATACTGCCCCCGGCAGCACTTATCCTGGCCGTCCTCGGCAGTATCTTCTTCGGCATTGCAACGCCTACCGAAGCCGCGGGTGTCGGTGCCTTTGGTGCCCTGCTGCTCGCCTGGTTCAACCGCAGGCTGAGCAAGCCGGTGTTTCGTGAAGTCTTGCTCGAATCGAGCAAGACCACGGGATTCATCTTCGCCACGCTTATAGGTGCCACCGCCTATTCGCTGGTGCTGCGCGGCCTCGGTGGCGATGAATTGATGGAGCGCCTGCTGCTCGGGCTGCCCTTCGAACCAACAGGCATATTGATCGCGATTCTGCTCTTCACCTTCCTGCTCGGGTTCTTTCTCGACTGGATAGAAATCACCCTCATCGTCCTGCCTCTGGTGGCACCGGTCGTGCACAACCTCGGGTTTGACCCGGTCTGGTTCACGGTACTCTTCGCCGTGTGTCTGCAAACGAGCTTCCTTACCCCTCCGGTCGGATTCGCGATCTTCTATCTCAAGGGCGTAGCGCCACCGGAAATCGATATTGCCAGCGTGTATCGTGGTGTCGTGCCCTTCATCATCCTGCAACTCATCGCCATGATCATCATCTTCAATTTCGATAGTCTTGTCACCTGGCTACCGGAGCAAGCCTATGGCACGTGATCCCGCCCTCGCCTTGCCATGCGAACCGCGCAGCGTACATGCGTTCAACGAAGATTCGAACACGGTGAACCGCATACATGCTGATGATGTCGCCAAGGCGCATGGATTTGACGGCGCGCTGGTCTCGGGTGCCTGGATATTCGGGCACGTGAGCGAGCTGCTGACCGGTACATATGGTGCCGCGTGGCTCTCCCGCGCCGAGCTCGTGATGCGCTTGCTGCGCCCGGCCTATGACGGAGATCAACTCACCCTGAACTTCGCGCGGGATTTCTCACCTGAGGCAGAGCGCGATACAGCGCAGCGCCTGACCTGCCACAACCAGAACAACGAACTGTTGAGTACGCTCGATTTTTCCTCCCTGGCGGTGCTCCCCGCGCCGGGCCCCCTGAGCCGCTGCGAGCCGCCGGGGCGCAAGCCGGTGCGCCGCCAGATTCTCTGGAACGCCGTGCGCCCGGGTGAAGCCTTTCCTGAAGTCGCCTGGACACCCGGCCACGAGGAGAACATCACCTGCGCCGGTGTGCACGCCGAGGATACGGGGCTGTGGGAAACCGGGCTGGTGCACCCGCGGCTGTGGCTCGACCTCGCCAATCGCGCCTTGACCAATCGTTTCATCATGCCCGCCTGGCTGCATCTGGAAACACGGATCATCCTGCGCGAAGCGCTGCGAACCGGGCGTGAGTATCGCATTCTGGCGACACCGGAGATGAAGTGGCGACGGCGCAAGAGCGAGTACCTGCGTCTCTATATCGCCGTGCTTGCGGGAAATTCACCACACATGGAAATCTGGCACACCGCCAATTTCCTCATCGCGCGCACGTAATCGCGCGCACGTAGGCCGGTGTCGCACAGCAGAATCGCACTGTTCGCATCGCACGAGGGCAGCCTCATGCAGGCCGTCATCGATGCCTGCGAACGCGGCCAGCTAGCCGCTCGGGTCGCGCTCATCATCAGCAACAACAGCAACTCCGGCGCGCTGCGGCGCGCACAGGAACATGGCATTCCCGGTCTGCATCTCAGCCGCAAGACCCAGGGAGATGATGACGGAGTTGATCGCGCCATGCTGACCACACTCGCGAGCGCCAAGGTAGATCTGGTAGTGCTCGCAGGCTACATGCGGCCTGTCGGCCCGAAGGTGCTGGAGCACTTCAAGGGGCGCATCATCAATTGCCACCCGGCGCGCCTCCCCAAATATGGCGGCCAGGGGTACTACGGCAGCCGCGTCCATCAGGCGGTGCTTGCCGCCGGAGAGAAGGAAACCGGCTCGACCATTCATCAGGTGACGGAAATCTACGATCAGGGCACGATCATTCGCCAGAGTCTCGTGCCGGTGCTCGATGGGGATACGGTCGCTTCGCTCGAAGCGCGCGTCAAGGCGGCCGAACGCCCGCTGCTCATCAAGGCCATTCAGGATGTTCTGGGATCAATTCTGCCAGGAAGCCAGGATTATTCACCTTGGTGATATGAGTCATCCGCAAAATCAGAGGGAGTTGCCGATATGAACATTGAAAATCTGTGTTCCGAGTTGGGAGCTTCGCTTCCCTCGCTGTTCGAATGCGCAAAGACACAGCGCGCGGGCATCAGGATAACCACCCCCTTGATGTATCCCGACGGCGAGATCATCGAGGTCCATGTAATTGACCACGGGACGCACTACACCGTGACAGACTTTGGCGAAGCCTTGGGATGGCTGCGTCTGCAAACGACAAGCCTGCAGAGATCACCGAAACAAAACCGCCTGATTGAAGACGTATGCCAAACGCTGGGGGTGCGTCTTGACCGCGGAGAACTGACCCTTCAAGTCAAAGAAATCAGCGCATTGGGGGAAGCGGTCACTCTGGTCGCTCAAGCATCCCTGCGCGTTTCCGACCTGTGGTTCACCTTGTGCAGCTGCGCGAGGTCGCATACTGGTCGAGACCAGATCAATTCGAGCGCATCCTGCGCGCCACCTGATGCCTTGTCTGACTTGCAGGGGAACTCCGAATAACAGAGTTTCCCTGATGCACACATCCGTGAGCTTTGCGGTACATTGACTCGCATGAACACCGCCCCCTTTCACGCGAGAGACTTCAATGAGCCAAGACGCTGCTATCAAAGAGCCACAGGGCACTCCTGACGAGAACACATCCGGGCACCTGAAGCCCTACCGCGCGGTGGTCCCGGACGATCTCTCGCAGGTGAACCTCCTCGACGCAGGTGTACAAAACTGCCCATACCACGCCTACGACCTGCTGCGCGAGCAAGCACCCGTCTGGAAAGATCCGGTGACCGGCATGTACGTCATCACGGGTTTCGAGGATCTTCGTCAGATTCTGCTTGATACCAAAACCTTCAGCAGTGCGCGCCACGGGAGTCGTGACGGCGCGCGCGCACGGATGAACATCGAGCGAGCGAAGCGCATGCACAAGCTGTATCAAGAGAAGGGCTGGGCACCGGGGCCGACGCTCGGCAACCGCGATGACCCCAACCACAAGCAGATGCGCGCCATGTTCAACGAGGCCTTCAAGCCGAAGAAGATTCAGGGCATGGACCCCTTTGTGAAAGAGACCGCCTACAGGCTCATGGACAACTTCCTGCATGGCGGGCGCTGCGACTGGGTGCGGCAGATGGCCGTTCCCTTGCCGCTCATCGTCATCGGTCGGCAGATGGGTGTGCCGGAAAGCGATATCTGGCAAATCAAGGCGTGGACGGATGCCTGGGTGCAGCGCCTCGGCATGATGCAAACGGAAGCGGAAGAGCGCTGGTCCGTGGAGATGGAAATCGAGGCGCAACACTACTTCCAGCGCATCTTCGAGCGGCTGCGCAAACAGCCGGATGACACCCTGCTCTCGGAACTGGTCAATCGCGTCATTCCCGAATGGGGTCGCTGCCTCACCGACAACGAGTTACACGCCGAGATGATGGCGGACACCTTCGTCGGCGGCTCGGAAACCACTACCAACGCCATCGGCTACGGCATGAAGCTGCTCATCGAGAATCCGCAGGTGTGGCACACCCTGAAGAACGACCCGGATACGCATCTTCGCACCTTCATTGAAGAGGTCGTTCGCCTGGAAAGCCCGGTTCAGGGGCTGTTTCGCACCGCCATGCGCGACATCACGCTGCACGGCGTGACTATCCCCAAAGGCGCAACCCTCAATATTCGTTATGCCGCGGCCAACCGCGACCCGAAGGAATTCGACTGCCCGGGCGCACTCGATCTCGGGCGCGACAAGCCGGGCCGTCATCTCGGATTCGGTTCAGGTGTGCACTTCTGTCTCGGCGCACCACTCGCCCGCCGCGAGATGTACTGGGCCTTCAAGGCGCTCATTGATCATGTTGACGAGATGTGGTTCGCCCCCGGAAAGAACGACTTCAATGTCTCTCCGAACTTCGCGTTGCGAGCGCTCAAGGCGCTGCACATCGAGTTCACGCCAAAATCCCGAGCAGCTCGCGAAGTACCCGCACAAACTCCAGCGGCTGATCAAGAAACACATGGTGCTGTGCCTCGGCAAGCGCGCGGCTGACAAAGGGCTCCGGCACCAGCGAACGCATATATTCGACTGTGCGCGCACTGCACAGCGTACTGTCGCACCCATGGATCAGCCCGACAGGCAGCTTGAGCGCGCGCAGGTCTGACGCGCTCAGCTCAATGCCCGAAAACTCCGTCAGGAGGCGTGGGTCGAACTTCCAGGTCCAACCGCCCGCAACCGGCATGAGCGACTTGCCGGCAATGTATCGAACCGTGTAGGGCGAACGCACCTCCTGAGGTGGCTGCACCCTGAACCGGGCTTCGGCTTGAGCGCGCTCGGCGTATATCTGGCCGGCACGCGGACGCGGGCGGTCGCGCGCCGGTTCGTCCGGCGGACGCAGACCGGGGTCAACGAGTATCAGGGAGCCAAAGCGCTCCTGATGCCGATTGACGGCCTTCACCGACACGGCACCGCCAAAGCTGTGGCCAATCAGAACAACATCTTCGTCAAGCGCCGCGTGGTCACACACGGCTGTGAGTTCATCAACGCAGGTGTTCGCCGAATACTGATGACAAAAATCCGAGTCCCCCATGCCGCCGAGATCGATGGCAACCACATGCCATCTGTCGAGAAGCCCGGGAGCAATGAAATCCCACCAGTGCGAATGCGCCATCATGCCGTGCACCAGCAGCAGCGACGGCTTCTCCGCATCTCCCCAGGCGCGATAGGCGACCTCATGATCGCCCACCTGCACACGCCAGGTAGTCGAGGGCGTGTCCACCGCGCGCCAGAACCAGTCCGGCACATCCGAAGGGGATGCCTTTTCCCAGCGGGGCACGGGCGAGGGGGATGCCTGTGACAAACCGAGCGTCAGGTTCGTACGCTGCTATCGTCTGAGGCTGACACCCGCGCCTGCGACAGGGCTGCGAAGCGCCCGAGATGATGGTCCGTATTGCCGAACAGGGTATCAATCACCGTGAGGCGCTTGAAATAGTGGCCGATGTTGAGTTCATCGGTCACGCCCATGCCGCCATGAATCTGTACCGCCCCCTGTCCCACGATGCGCCCCGACTTGCCCACCTGCACCTTGAACGCGCTGGCCGCCTTTTTCGCCTCCAGCGCATCATCTTCATCAAGCCGAATCGCCGCCATGTACATGAGCGACCTGGCCTGCTCATAAGCGATGAACATATCCACCATACGGTGCTGCAACACCTGAAACGAGCCGATGGGCACCCCGAACTGCTTGCGCTGTTTGGAATACTCGACGGTCGCCTTGTACAGGACTTCCATGGCCCCGACTGCTTCCGACCCCACCGCCAGTATGGCTTCGTCAACAACGCGCTCGATAGTTACTGCGGCACCGCCCACATCACCAAGCAACGCCGACGAATCAAGTATGACCTGCTCGAAGGTCACCTCCGCTGCGCGCCCACCATCAACGGTCACGTAATCCTGCCGCATCACGCCATCCGTACGGGCCGGAACAAGAAACAGACTGATGCCGTCCCGGTCACGCCGCTCACCGCTGGTACGTGCACTCACCACCATGAAATCCGCATTGGGCGCACCGAGCACCGTCGCCTTGCGTCCGGTCAGGCGAAAGCCGCCGTTCTCGCTCCTGGCGGATGTTGACACATCGTGCAGGTTGAACCTCGACTCCGGTTCGGCAAAGGCAAAGGCTGCCAGCTGCTTGCCCTCGATAAGCGGGTTCAGCCAGGCAGATTTCTGCTCGTCGTTTCCGGCATGCGTGATCAATCCGCCAGCGAGCACCAGACTGGGCACAAAGGGCTCGAGGATCAATCCCTTGCCAACCTGTTCCATGATGACCATGATGTCCACCGCTGTGCCCCCGTAGCCGCCAGCCGATTCATCAAACATCATCGCCAGCCAGCCGAGTTCGGCAAAAGAGTTCCAGTTCTCGCGGCGCATCCCCTCGGCAGAGGCGAGAATCTCCTGACGGGCATCAAACTGGTAGTCGTTCTGAACAAAACGCTGCAGGCTCTCTTGCAGCAGCTTCTGTTCGTCGCTCAGGGAAAAATCCATGGAAATATCCGTTTGCTGATAATCATGTGTGCAGGGCCCGCGAGTATGGAACATCCCGCTTGTCCGGTGCCCGACTTGTGAGCATCATACCGAAGGGCATGCGAGAATATACCCATGTTCAGAGACTGACGATCAAGGAAGCTCTGAATAACAGACTTTCCCCTACAGCAGTCAGGCGTACGGCACATCATCGGGCCGTGTGCGCAGAGTGAATGGAGTTGCGCCCTTTGTGCCATGGTTTCAAGAAGATTTCGCAATCGCATCAATATCAGCAGCGATTCACCGCAAGCAATCGCTGCACACATCGCTTCGCTCGATGAACGCGACCTTGACCTGTATCGCAAGGATCTCGTGCTGGTAGCCGAGCAGCCCGATTCCTGGGAACACTCGATCCGTCTTGCTGCTATCGCCAGACTCGACGACCTCCCCACGCTGACCAATCTGCTTGCCGAAGGGACGGATGTCACGCGGGTAGCCGCCGATGCAATCGCGCGCCTGTTGCACAGTGCCCGTCAAGCCCTGTCTGGCGACCTGCTCGAGTCTTCACCGGTTCGACTCGCCTATATTCGCGCCGCGCGGGAAGCGGACAGCATACGCAACATGCTCGCAGAGCTCGAAGAAGACTATCTGGTAGAAGTCGCCTGCACAGCCAGCTTCCCCGGAGTTCGTCGCGCCGCTGCCGAACGGGTCAGCCAGGAATCAGCCTTGGTGAGCATGGCGAACGAGGCAAGGAATCGCGACAAAAGCGTGTTTCGTATCGCGCGCACCCTGCTCACGCGCATTCGCACCGCCCGTCGCACCCTCACGGAAGCAGATCAGCGCTCGGAAGACATTGTCCGGCGCTTGTCGGAACTGATCGAGCTGCCGAGAGATCGCTCCTTTGCTGCCAGACTGAAGATCATCGAGCAGGAATGGCAGGAATGCGAAGCGGCGCGTACGCATGCCCTGCAAAACGCACCGCAACTCGCACAAGAATCGCCAGAACTCGGCTCGGCGAAGGAATATGCCTCGGCTCTCGAGCGCGCCCGGATACGCACACAGGATCAACCGCGCGAGCCCCAACCGGAACCCGAAGCAGCACCCGAGGCGGCGACCGAAGACACACAAACCTTGCCGGAAGCACAGCCTTCGCGGCAGCCAGAGGCTCAAGCGCTCGATGACGAGACACTTGCGCGAATCGCGTCCTGGACGCAAGCCCTGCCTCCAACCAGCATCTCCAAACCGCAGCATGTGGACGGCTATCGTGCAGTCTGGAGCCAGGCCGACCAGCTTGAACGCACACGCAAGCGCATCGCCCGTCATCAGGCTTCGCTCGCTCTCTTGCAGGATGTGCCAACGCAGGCCCCCTTGCTCGCGCAGACAAGCGCCTGGCAGGCGGCCTGCCGCGAGTTTCAGTCGGCGGTCGAGGGCTTGCAGTCCGAGCTCATCGAATCCTTCGAATCACAATCTGCGGCTCTGAAAGACGAGATCGAGGCCGGGCATCTCGGCAACTCCAATGAGCTGCGCCACGGGTGCGGGGAGCTGCTGCGCCTGCTGCCCGAAACGCGCGCGCGCCGACTCCGGAAACGGCTGAATGAAATGGACAAGGACATGCGCAAATTGCGCGACTGGCAAGTCTATGCAGCCACGCCCAAGCGCGAATCCCTGTGCGAACGCATGGCGGAAATTGCCGACAACCCATTGCCGAGCGACGAACAACTGGATCGCATTCGCAGCTTGCGCGAAGAATGGAAAGCCATGGGGCCGATGATCGGCGGACGCGACCACGAACTGCGTCGCCGCTTTGAACGGCTTGCCGATGCCGCCTTCGCGCCCTGTCGCGCGCACTTTCAGGAACAGGCTGAGGTACGCAAACAGAACCTCGCTACACGCCGACAGATCTGTACAGACCTCGAATTCTTCATTCGTGAAAAGGATTGGAACAAGCCGGACTGGAAGCGAGTGGAACACATACTGCATACTGCCCGCAGTGAGTGGCGGGCGGCGTATCCGATCGACCGCAGCAAGGCCAAGCCGCTGCAACGCCGATTCGATGCGCTGTGCGATGACCTGTTCGGGCGTTTATCGGGACACTGGCGGGCGAACGAAACAAAGGCTCGCGGACTCATCAACGAGCTGCGCAGTCTGCTCGAGTCCACCGGTTCACTGGAAAACCGAATCGAGGGCACACGCGCTATCCAGGCACGCTGGCGAGATGTCGGCCCCATGAGTCGCTCCGCCAACCGCAAACTCTGGAAGGAATTTCGCAAACTGGGCGATGATGTCCACTCCGAGCAGCGCTCGCATCGCCACCGGGAGCACGAAGCCTTCAAGGATCGTGTGAATGCCGCGCGCGAGATACTGCACAAGCTTGAAGACTCCCTGCAAGACGCAACCATCGAGTCCGTGTCTGCCGGACAGCTCACACAGCTTGCCGAACAATGGGAGCAATTCAGGGATATTCAGGGAGAGACCTTCAAACAGATGTCTCGAAAATGGCGCGACCTCGCCCGGCGCTACCGTCAGATGCTGCGGGATGGAGACCATGCGCGACAGATGCAGCTCCTTGAATCGGCCGCCTGCCTTGATGCACGTTTGTGTGAAACCGAGCAGAACATTCTGGAAGGCGGTCCCGGCATGAGCGCAACCGAATTCGAAACACTCCATGACCAGACTCTGGGAGTGTTTGGCAAGGTCATCCCGGAGAGGGTGGTACGCCTGAAGCAGGATGGCGAAGATGTCAGGATTACAGACGAGCAGATTCAGGGTTCGGTTGCCTTGCGTCGCCGCATGTGTGTCATTCTGGACATTGATCTCGAACGCCCCTCACCACCGGAAGACAAGTCGTTGCGGCTCGAGATTCAGGTGCAGCGCATTAATCGCGGCGCCCGTGACATGGGCATTGCAGCTGACGGACGACAAGAGCCCATGGATATGGCGCGCGCCTGGTGCCAGGCCGGGCCGGTGGGCAAGGCGGCGGAGCATCTGAGCGAGCGATTCTTCACCACGCTCAAGGAAACGCTGGATTGAAGCGCGCCGGGCGCGACACTCGTTTATCGGCTACACGGACAGGGCTTGCGGATTTGCGCTCCAGCCCTCCGAGGCAGTGCTCATGTCAAGTAGCTCGTCCTTGCGTTCGAGCAGCGCTTCGTAGCTCGCATCCACGCCCAGCTCAACATTCCTGTTGTTGAAGATGGCGCATGTGGAGAATTGCCCGCCACCCGCCTGAATCACCTTGCCGGTGGGCGCATCATCACTGCACAGCAAGAGCACAGCGGGGGTGACGAGTTTCGGGTGCGCCTCGGGCCGTGGATTGTCCGGATCCACATCTCTCCCGGGGATGGTGCCGATCAGTCTGGTTTCGGCAGCTGGAGCCAGACCGTTTACGCGCACATTCTTCGCTGCGCCTTCTATGGCGAGTACGTTGATCAGGCCCAGCATACCCATCTTGGCCGCGCCGTAGTTGGACTGACCGAAATTACCGTAAATGCCGGATGTGGAACTGGTAAACAGGATGCGGCCGTAGTTCTTGTCATACATGATCGGCCAGGCGGCATGTGTGACATACGCACTGCCGTTCAAGTGCACATTCATCACGATATCCCAATCGTCGAGGTGCATCTTCTTGAAACTCCTGTCGCGCAGGATACCGGCGTTGTTCACCAGAATATCCAGAGTGCCGAACTCGGCCAGCGCGTCGTCAACGATGGATTTCGCGCCTTCGCGGTCGGCAACCGATGCCTTGTTGGCAATAGCGACACCACCGGCGCGGCGAATCTCGTCAACCACCGCATCTGCCATATCCGAGCTTCCGCGGCCATCACCCGAGCCGCCAAGATCATTCACCACAACCCGGGCACCTCGGCGCGCGAATTCCAGAGCGTGCGACTTGCCGAGACCTCCGCCCGCTCCTGTCACGATCACCACCTTGTCCTTGAATTCACTCATGAGCTACTCCGATGTGCTGGTTGATGCATTGCATTGTAATCGGGTTGTTGGCGGCACATCCATGTGCCGCACGGGAAACTCTGTTATTCAGAGTTTCCCGTGATGTCCTGTCAGCCTGTGTGCCGGACATCCGTGCCCTCGACCAGAAACACCACGTGTTCCCCGACATTCTTGGCATGATCACCGATACGCTCCAGTGAACGCGCCGCCCAGGCCGCACATATGGCGGATTTGGACTTCGCGGGGTCACTCTGAATGCGCGTCGGCAAGGCCATTTCTATCTTCTTGAAGAGCTTGTCAACCCGTGCGTCCGAATCCATGACAGCCTGGGCGGCATCCGCGCTGGTACGCGCGAAGGCATCAAGCACATCGCGCACCATGGCTGCGGTCAACTCGCCCATATGCTGGAGTCTTGGATACCCGCGTGAAGGCGCAGTCAGCAAGGACACCTCGTTCGCCATCCTGGCAATGCGCACCGCTTCGTCGCCGGCCCTCTCCAGATCTGTCCCGGCCTTCATGAGGCTGATCAACAGGCGAAGGTCCTGCGCGGCAGGCTGGCGCAGTGCAAGGGTGCGTACACAACTATCGTCGAGCGCAACTTCCAGACGATTGACTTCAAGCTCCCGTGTCAGCACCTCCGCCGCCAGTGCTGCATCATGCGTCACGAAAGCGCGCACAGAAGCCTCTACCTGATGTTCCACCAGGCCACCCATCTGCATCATCAGCTGACGCGCGCCTTTGAGATCAGCATCAAACTGCTCGGAAATATGTGGATTCATAGCTGCCTGCGCCGCATACAACCTCAACCATACCTGCCGGTAATGTAGTCCTCGGTACGTTGCTCCTGTGGATTGGTGAACACGGTCTCGGTCACCCCGTATTCCATGAGTTCGCCCAGATAGAGAAATGCCGTGTAATCCGATACCCGCGCCGCCTGCTGCATGTTGTGCGTGACAATTACCACGGTATAGCGCGACTTGAGTTGATGGATGAGCTCTTCGATACGCAGCGTGGAAATAGGGTCGAGTGCAGATGCCGGCTCGTCGAGCAACAGCACTTCCGGCTCGACGGCAATCGCACGCGCAATGACAAGACGCTGCTGCTGACCACCGGAAAGCTCAAGCGCCGACTCGCCGAGCCGGTCTTTCACCTCATCCCAGAGCGCGGCCCGGCGCAAGGCCTGCTCGACCCGATCTTCAAGTTCCGGTTTGGGAAGATCATCGTGCAGTCGCAGCCCATAGGCGACATTATCGGCAATCGACTTCGGAAACGGATTCGGCTGCTGAAAGACCATGCCGACACGCCGCCTGAGATCGGACACATCCACCTGCGGAGCGTTGATATTGATGTCGCCGAGGCGTATCTCGCCCGTGATGCGCGCATCGTCAATCAGGTCGTTCAGGCGATTGAAGCAGCGCAGAAGTGATGATTTGCCGCAGCCTGAAGGCCCGATGAAAGCCGTGGCACGAGTTCTGGGAATATCGAGACAGATGTGCTTGAGCGCCTGCACCTCGCCGTAGTGCAGCGACAATCCATCGACCGCCATGCATACCTCTTCCACCGGCCCGGCCACATCAAGGCTCGGCGCAAGCTGTTCGGAATTATTCAGAGCTTCCCTATTCATACCCACCACGGCTGAAGCGGTTTTCGAGTCTGTGTCGCAACATGATAGCGGTAAGGTTCAGGAGAAGAATAATCGCCACCAACAGGAAGGCGGTGGCAAACACCAGTGGCCGCGCTGCTTCCACATTGGGGCTCTGGAAGCCCACATCGAATATGTGAAATCCCAGATGCATGAATTTTCGCTCCAGATGTACAAACGGAAAGTCACCATCGACCGGCAGGGCCGGTGCCAGTTTCACCACTCCCACCAGCATGAGCGGGGCAACCTCGCCCGCAGCGCGCGCCACTGCCAGTATCACGCCCGTCAATATGGAAGGACTGGCGATAGGCAGCAGCACCCGGAACAGCGTCTCGGCCCTGGTCGCTCCGAGCGCAAGACTCCCCTCGCGAATCGACCCCGGAATCCTCGTCAATCCCTCCTCGGTGGCCACGATCACCACTGGTGCGGTGAGCAGCGCGAGGGTGAGTGATGCCCACAACAAGCCGGGTGTGCCGAAGGTGGGTGTCGGCTTGGCTTCGGCATGGAAGGCATCGTCAATCGCACCGCCAATGAAGTACACAAAGAACCCGAGACCGAACACGCCATACACGATGCTCGGTACGCCGGCGAGGTTGTTCACGGCGATACGAATCATGCGTACCAGAAACCCCTGGTGCGCGTACTCGCGCAGATACACCGCCGCCAGCACACCGAATGGTGTCACGATCAGGGACATGAGCATGACCATCATCACGGTGCCGAAGATAGCGGGAAACACGCCTCCTTCAGTGTTGGCTTCACGCGGCCCCTGACTCAGGAACAGGCCGACACCGACCAGATAATGCGTGAGCTTGTCCCGCCAGTCCATGGCATTCGGGCGCCATACGCGAAGCAGGCTGGCGAGCGACAGTCGTACCGTTTCACCGGTCATGATCTCCAGCTCAATCGCATCGCGCTGAATCTCGACATCGAGAGCACTCAGTCGCTCGGATTCCGCGAAATATTCTGCGCGCAGCGCCCGTTCTTCTGCGAGTAGCTCGAACGAAGGCGGTAGTCCTTCGATTTCCCGCCGTCGCCGCTCCAGGCGCAAGTCTTCAAGCGCCTGATTGATGGCGTTCACGCCACGCGCCTGCGCCTCGCGGGCACTCTTGCGCAGCTCTTCAACTCGCGCCAATCTGGGCACCAGCGCATCCCAGATATCCTCATCCTGCGCGATCAGGATGCCCCCCTGATACAGGGCACGCAGCCTGCCATAGGCATGACCCCATTCAGTCCGCTCCAGAACGACCAGATCCTCCGGACGTGTCGGTGCGGGAATATCAGGTGCCTCGACCCAGCGGAAGTCTGGCGCGTTCACGCGCCGGTTGCCGGTCTTGATCAGCCACCGCTCGACCTCTGTCGGTGCATCATGCGAGTGCACGTGAACTGCAACCACTTCGCGCTCCAGCAACTCTCCGATGACACGCTCAACCTGCCCGTTCGCGACGAGTTCGAACTCGACTACCGGCGAAGGCCAGAAGTTGGCCAGACCACGCACGGCCAGGAGCGTCAGCAACCCGACCACGGCCGACAGACACAGTGCAACCGCCAGCGCGTTGAGCCAGACGAAAGGCCGCCCGGAT
This sequence comes from Pseudomonadales bacterium, assembly GCA_965199815.1. Classification (GTDB taxonomy): domain Bacteria; phylum Pseudomonadota; class Gammaproteobacteria; order Pseudomonadales; family Azotimanducaceae; genus Azotimanducus. The sequence continues at coordinate 158,304 of CBDATE010000024.1, read as the reverse complement.
GTCCACCAGGCGCGTCTGCCACCTGTGCGGGATTGCAGCGGCATCAGGGGCCCCGCCCCGGAGTCTTGCCGGACAGGACACTACAGGCGCGCATAGCGGGCGCGAAGCCTGGTGCGCACGATCTCGGCAATCGTGTTGAAGATGAAGGTGACGGCAAACAGCACCAGAGCGGTCAGGAACAGGATGCGATAGTGGCTGCTGCCAGCCTCGGATTCAGGGAGCTCGACGGCGATGTTCGCGGCAAAGGTGCGCATACCCGAGAAGATATTCATGTCCATGATGGGTGTGTTGCCAGCGGCCATGAGTACGATCATGGTTTCGCCAATCGCGCGTCCGAAGCCAACCATCAAGGCGGAAAAGATGCCCGGACTCGCGGTATGAATCACCAGCCGGGTCATCGTCTGCCAGGGCGTTGCGCCGAGCGCCAAAGAACCGCTCGTCAGCCGCCTCGGCACCCCGTATATGGCATCCTCGGAGATGGTGAAAATGATGGGGATGATGGCCAGCCCCATGGCGATACCGACCACCAGCGCATTGCGTTGATCGTAACCCAGCCCCGCAACATCCCTGAACCAGGCTTGTGCATCACCGGCAAAGATCAGTGCCTCGAGCCGGTCGTCACAGGCGAACAACCCCCACAGGCACACGCAGATAACAGGAATACACGCGAGCCCCATCCAGCCGTCAAGAGCGCGCGTCAGCCGATTGGGAAGCCGGGACAGCACCCAGGCGATCAGCAAGACGGCAAGTGGAAGTACCGGAAATGTGCACAGGGTGGCTGTCAGGTTGGCCTCGATCAGCGGTGCGAGCCACAGACCGGCGATAAATCCGAGCACCACCGTCGGCATGGCGGCCATGATTTCGATGCCGGGTTTGACCAGACGTCGCATCGATGGTGCCATGAAGCAGGCTGTGTAGAGGGCACCGAACACCGCCAGCGGCGCAGCAAACAGCATCGCGTAGAAGGCCGCCTTGAAGGTGCCGAAGAGTAACGGCGTGAGCGAGAACTTCGGTTCGAAGTCGGTTTGCGAAGCAGAACTCTGCCAAGTGTAGCTCGGCTGCGGATAGCCTTCGTACCAGAGGGCGCGCCACAGCGATGCCCAGGAAACCTCGGGATACTCATTGTGAATGGCGACGCGCTGAATCAACCCCTCGCCGCATGTGATGAAAAGCCTGTCTCCGCGCGGCGAAAACGCGAGTCTTTGTACGCCCTGACAGGGACTCGGCGAGCTGGCAAGAACACGCTCCGAGGTGGTGTGAACCAGATGCAGCGTGTCGGCTGCATCGAGCGCCACAAGACCCTTGCGCCGATGTTCCGCCGCCAGCTGCACGATAGGACTTGCAAAGCTGAATGTTCGCACCTTGTGCACATGTGCACCCTCGGCATCCTGGCCTGATGTCCACTGCGCGAGCTCGCCCTGATCGTCGGCAACCATCCAGGAATGATGCCCGAGCAAGGGCACGATAGCCGAGACGCGACGCCCTTCGGTCACCAGAGATTGCGTGACCAGCAGCTGCGGAGAACCTGAGCGAGCGACTCGATAGAGGCTGAGGTGCGCGTTGTCATCGAGCGCGTAGAGGAACTGGCCGCGCGCACCCCAGCGCAACTCAACCAGATCAGGGTTGGCCTCCGTTTGTGTGCGCCGCGTCAGTTCGAGCGGCAAATCATCCACGGCATTCGCGAATTCACTCACCTCGATGGTACCATCATGGTCAAGATGCGCGACCTTGAGCAGGTCGGCTTCACGATAGACATCAAAATCCCGCGTGTTGCCAAGTGGCCATCCGGTTCCGGCAAACAACAGGTCACCTCGCTTGTCGAGTGTGCGTTCGCCGCGCTCGAAGCGTACGCGATGAGAAATCTTCAGCAGACGCAATATTCCGGCTGTATCGAGCAACGCAAACGTGTCCTCGCCAGGAAAAACGCGGCGCGTCTTCACGAGTCCCTGCGCTGCAATCGGCTCGCTCTGCCTGTCATTCCCGGCTTCGGAGCCGACAAATAGCAGATCACTGTCTGTACCGATGAGATACACGAATTCAAGCGCATCGTGACTGCCGATTGCCTGCACCGCACCTGTGTCGGCATCAATCGGCAACGGAGCGAGCCAGGTCATCTGCGGTGCCTTGAACATGGGGGCCACCACAAGCAGCAGGTACCCCAGCATGAATCCCGCAATGGCAACTACAGCGAACCCGCCTGCACCGACAATACGGCTTGTGGCAAAGTCAATCAGTCGCCTCCGCACACTGATCTTCCGACTCACGGTTCAGCCCTGCCGGTGAGCCGCGGTATTGGTGCCAGACTCGCGGTTCAGACCTGCCGGTGAGCCGCGGTATTGGTGCCGGACTCGCGACCGGGACGGCTCGATCTTGGAGCTTTCGCGTTGTGCGACCGGGGTGGTGAGACGCACGAACCCGTCCTTCTCGGCGATGGCCTGACCGGTCTCGGAGAGAATGAAGCGCATGAATTCCGTCTTCAGCGGACTCATGGGCTGCTCCGGGAGTTTGTTCATATAGACATAGAGGTAGCGCGACAGGGGGTACGAGCGATCCGATGCCGACTCTGCGCTGGGCATGACCGGTGCGAGCCCCTCTTCAACGGCTACCGGTACGGTACGAACCCCCGAGGTGCGATAACCGATCCCGGAATAGCCTATGCCAGCCGGTGATGTTGACACCGACTGCACTACGGAAGCCGACCCCGGCTGCTCATTCACGGTGTTCTTGAAGTCCCCCGAACACAGCACGTTTTGCTTGAAGTAGCCATAGGTACCAGATGCCGAGTTTCGCCCGTACAGCTGTATCGGTCGGCTCGCCAGCGCACCGTCAAGACCCAGCTCGGCCCAGGTGCGCACATCCGCCAGCGCCCCGCATCGGCGCGTGACCGAGAAGATGGCATCCACCTGCGGCAGACTCAGAAACTCGATGGGGTTGTCCCTGTGCACGTACACCGACAGCGCGTCCGATGCCACCCGCACCACCGTTGGTGGATATCCATAACGCGCCTGAAAGGCAGCAATTTCCCGGTCCTTCATGAGGCGACTCATGGGGCCAAAGTCTGCGGTGCCCTGCAAGAGCGCCGGCGGTGCGGTGGATGAGCCGGGTGTCTGTACCTGCACACGCACTCCCGGATACTGCTGCATGAAGGCCTCCCCCCACAGCGTCATGAGATTGGCAAGCGAATCCGAGCCGATGCTCGACAGACTGCCAGAAATGCCACTGACGCGTGTGTACTGCTCGAGACGCGGCGAATCCGATGCCCGAGCCAGCGCCATCAGACTGGCCAGCACCACCGGCAACAGCGGCACGAGCACTCGGAGTGCCCGCAGTGCCCGATACAGGTGCGCCATCACAGTCACCTATTCGCTCCTGAACGCAACAAGTTCGGGAAAGACACAGGAAAACCTGCTGCCCTTGCCAAGCTGACTCTCGATCTGCAACCAGGTATTGTGGCGCTTGAGTACATGCTTGACGATTGCCAGCCCAAGGCCCGTTCCACCGCGCACCCCCGCGGCATGCAAGTCAACCCGGTAGAAACGTTCGGTCAGGCGCGACAGGTGTTCTGCTGCTATGCCGACACCCTGATCCCTGACCTCGAACACGGCACTTTCGCCGCTTCGATACCAGCGTACCCGGATGCGCCCGCCATCGGGACTGTAGCGCACCGCGTTGATAACCAGATTGTGAAATGCGCTGAAGAGTTCTTCCGGGTCACCCTCGATGATCAGGGAATCATCCGCGTCGAGAAGGAGTTCATGCTGACCTTTGGAGAGATTGCGCGCCTCTTCAACCACTGTTTCCAGAATACGAGAGACCACCACCCCGACGACCTTCGACTCCTCCGGAGAAGGCGACGATTCCAGGTCGGTCAGCTTCAGCAAGTCCTCGGAGAGCGCGTGCATGCGCTCGGCCGGACGCACCAGCTTGGCGAGTATCCCGCGCCGCGCGTCTTCATCAAGGTGAGGATCATCAAGCGCTTCGAGGTACCCGATCATGACGGTCAGCGGTGTGCGCAACTCGTGCGACACGTTGGCAACAAACTCGCGCCGCAGCGTCAGCAAGCGATTGCGTTCGGTGACATCCCTGGCGATGACGATGTAGCGGTCTTCGTCAAGCTCCACGCGACGCATCTCGATTTGCTTCGAAGGGTCAACCGGCGAGGGGATTTCCACCAATTCGCCGCTATCTTCACCACTGATTAACGGGTGTGCATCCGGGTACCGCACGAAGGCGAAAAGGTTCTTGCCGCGGTCACTCGGCAAGAGCCCGAGCAGGGTGCGCGCTGCCAGGTTGTGATACTCGATTTCGCCCGAGGTATGCAGCACCACCAGCCCGTCAGGAATCGAATCCGCCGTGCGTTGCATGCGGCGCAGGGTAGCGACCAGTTGCTCGCTTCTGGTACGCGTTGCGCGTATCAGCTTGTGGAGCCGCTCGGCACCGCTGCGCCAGGTCCAGTCATCTTGCGGCCTGCGCAGAGGGTGCTTCGTCCAGGCATGAAAACGCAGTCCCTCGAGGCATTGAAACAGAGCGAAAACAACCAGCGCGGCGACCAGACCCCAGGGCAACCCGAGGACGCGCCAGCCGATGCAGAACACCGCCGCCAGGATGCAGAGCCAATGCCACCTACGCATGGCAGGTGTCCTGATGGAGGCCCAGGAGCCTGTTTGCGACGACCGGAGGGCGGAGAGAAGATGCCTGCCGGAAAACGGCCGAAGATGCGCTACCGAGTGTGCTAATGCCCGTTGCTGATGCCATTACCCACGCTTCCATGAGATACGGAGAACCTGTATCCCACACCTCTGACAGTCTGAATGGCACCATCGAGTCCATAGGGCTGCAATACCCGCCGCAATCGCAATACGTGCACATCCACGGTGCGCTCTTCAACATACACATTGCGCCCCCACACCCGGTCGAGCAGTCGCGCGCGCTCGAAGGCACGCTCCGGGTAGCGCATGAGACATTCGAGCAGCTTGAATTCGGTCGGACCTATGTGTACCGGAGTGCCCCTCACCAAAAATCGGTGCGCTGCACAATCGAGTTCCATGTCACCGGCACGAAACTTGCCGTCTTCAGGTGAGCCTGAGCGCCGCATGAGCGCCTTCAGGCGCGCGATGAGCTCCCTGGGCGAGAACGGCTTGGTTACATAGTCGTCAATACCCATATCAAAGCTCTTCAGCTTGTCGGCTTCCTCGCCTCGCGCGGTAAGCATGAGCAACGGCAAATCGGCCGTGACCGGGTCGAGACGGATGCGACGCACCAGTTCAACGCCGCTCATGCCGGGCAGCATCCAGTCGATGATGAGCGCATCCGGCATCTTGTCTTGCAGGAGTTCGAGACACTGCTCGGCACTTTCGGCTTCAATTATCTCGATGCCCGAGCGCTGGAAGGCAAGCGCCAACATGTCGCGGATGTCGGCCTCGTCTTCGATCAAGATTACTGATCCTGATGACATGGTCTGCATGGCCTCCAGATGATCAAATATGCAACATACTTGCCGGTTTGCGTTTCAAAAGTATGACAGTGCGGCTGCAGAATCACGGCTCGTCGCACCTATTGTGACATTTCCACGGAGCGAGACCACGCGCCTCGACCGCTGCCCGGAGCTGCTCGCCGATGATGCGTACATCAACGCTATCCCTGACGAGACCTTCTACCCAGCGCAGCGTGAATTCACGCTCCTTGTGCTGATTGTGGAAGGTGCCGTAGGCGTTCGGCGTTCCGGCATCACCGGGGTAGGCTCCGCCCGGGTCGGAGAAGAGATCAATTCCCGCCAGGGTGATGTGCTTCGGCCTGAGCGCCCTCGCCACCGCCAGCATCACCGTGCCGTTGGTCGGGGCGAAGGCACCATAACCCTCATCGTGCAGAGCTTGCCAGTCGTCAAGCAGCCCCTGCTCCTCGGCCAGCAACATGCGACGCCGCCCCCACAGATGTAGGCAGGCGATGCGGATGCGCTCGGCGCGTCGGCGCTCCTGTACGCAAAACAGCCTCGTCGCCGACACCAGGCGAACCGGTTTCGAGCCCGCCGTGAACACCATGTGCGGCTGTTCAAACACCCCTCGGCCCAGCCAGCGGTGATTGACGCGAAATACCGCATCGAATTCGCTCGCCTCGAGCGCCCTCACCTGCGGGTGCTCCGAGGAAGGCCCGTTGCCGAGACAGAGCACCCGTTGCGGCTTGCCGAGGATTTCCGCCAGCGCCTGCATGCTGGCGATGTCCTGAAAGCGCCGCTGCGCCAGCCGACGCAGTGGTGCGAAGCGCGCCAGTCCAGCGAGTCCATCCGCGTACTTGCGCGAGTCGTCACGCATGGCATCCTGCAGGGTAGCAGCGAGTTGCGCGTGTGTCTGGCGAGCGAAGTGCCGGGCGAAGTGTACAGGTACGCCACGCCGCATGGCGGTCGCTGTCAGCGTCGTGCTGCCTGTATCAGAGAGCACCAGCAGGGCTTGTGGGCGAGTGCGCATGAAGAACAGCGACTGTATTGGCTTCAGGGGCAGCGGAGGAAGCAGCACCGAGCGCACCGCCTCTGGCGGGCGAACAGAGTTGGCGAGCTGCTCGTCGTCAATGACGAGCAGAAAATTGACGCGCGGATTCCTTGCCGCCAGTTCGCTGATCAGGGATTCAACCGACTCGAGGTCGGACAGTCTCCGCGCCCAGAGGATGAGGCTGCGGCCCTTGCGACGCGGCACGAAACCGAACCGCCAGGCGAGCGAGCCGAGCTTCATGCCGTGTCAACGCTCCCCTGAAAGTAGCGGGATTTGATGCCGGGACGCAGGAACCCCTTGCGCTTGTGCAAGGCAAAAAAGCTCTTTTCGCGCGTACACAGCTTCCAGACCAGAGGCTCAGTGTGCTCGAGGCCGCCATCTTCGGATGCTGCTTGTCGCCTGCTACCGGATGCCGCCGCACGTCTCGCCGCAGCCTCGAGCTGCCCCGCCCACCAGGCAGGCGGCATGACCGTGCAGTGTGCGTTCTGCCCATCCGGCAAATGCTTGCGCGCCGGAAAGCAGGCGGCGACCAGGTACAGAAAGCGCCGCGCACGGGCAAAGAGTTCATCAAGCACCCAGGGCACATCCTCTTCCGGCACATGTTCGAGCATGTCGGTCGAGATGACCGCATCAAAATGCCCGGCAACCGGCTGCGAAAAAGGCTCATACCCGGGGTCGTAGCACGTGACCGTGACTCCGGGCCAATCGGCAAGCATCTTGTAGCGACTGTCGGGCGCATGCTTCGGACTGTCCTGATACAGGCCGCCCTTGCCGGAACCGTAGTCGAGCAGCGTCGTCGGCTTGTACCTGTGCACAAGCGCAGCGATGGTCGCGAGATGCGGCGTGAGCGAGCCACCGCCGAAAGTCGCTTTCCTGCTGCGCTTCTTCGACATCTTCGCGCTCATGCCCGTCTTGCCGCCGTCACCCGCGTGCATCTGCCGATAGAGCTGATAGAGCGCGCGCTGATGATCGCTCGGCTGCTGTTTGCTCCAGGGCGTGAATCCGGCCTCGTCGGCTTCGCGCTCCAGCGTGTGCCAGACGCTGCCAACCTCGTTGTGCTCGTATTTGAGAGCATCCGGGAACGGATGCCAGGGCTGCTTGTGCAGGGTCGTGAAGTGCAGCAACGCCGACTCACCGGCACGAAACTCCGAATCTCGCGTATGCCAGCGAGCTGGCAGAGCACCCCACAATCCCCGCTCTTGCGCCGCGCGCCGGAACACCTTGTGCTGATCGGTGCGCTCTGCGCTTTCACGAGTCCAGATCCCGGCCATGCGCGCACAGTCAATGAGCATGACGGAGGAGTCCCGCTGATCGATACACAGCACACCGGAGCCATTCATGTCGAGATCAAGGCATTTGGCCGGGTCATCAAGATAGATTTGATCGACATCGTTGTAGATGGCCCGCCCCTCATTGCCTGCCAGCGACGGCACCGCGTACCTGTAGGTCTTGAAGCCCGTCTTCCAGCCATCGCGCGAAAAGCCGACGAGGTCTTTCATCAGGTATATCCGATACTCGCGCATCGGATCGCGCACCTTGAGCACAGACCAGATGAAGACGCGCTCAGCGCGATGCTGCAAGGGTTCACTGCCGACATAGATGCGTACTGGCGGCTTGTCCGGGGCACCTCCCGCGGCTGGCAGACAGACAAGAACCGGCGCATCCCTGTGTCCCGGCGCACGATGCCTTGCCTGCAAGCGTCCCCTGAACTTCCAGTGACGGCGCGTGGTCGCGAATCGAGACATGCTAGTGCGCCCTTTCGATATTGATGGTCAGCGATTTACGCAAGACATGCGTCGGCGCATGAATCGGGCGCACCGAATGCAGCGAGTTGAAGGTCTTGACGAAGATCACACACTGGTTCGGCTCGAATGGATAGGTGTGCAGGATTTCGACATCCGAGAACTCGAGTGAACGATTGGCGTGATTGTATGCGTACTTGCAGTCGAGCGCCCGGTTGACATCCGTACCGCCGCCGTATTCGAGCGGCCACTCGCCTTCGCCTACCATGGAAATCACCAGAGTGATCAGCTTGTTCGGCGTATCCGTGTGCGGCTTCAGGCAACCGCCGTCGCCGTGCACGACGGAAAATTCGAAGCGGGCACTCAACCGCGTCAGGTCATACGGGAGCTTCAGACTCAGAAGCGAAGTGCCAACGCGCGCCCAGGCACCGGACACCGTGGTGACAGCGCCAGTGAGGTTGAGGTCGATGTGTCGGTGCTTCAACATGCGCAACACATCGCCAATGAAGCTGCGACGCTTGATATAGGCATGAAAGTCTCGCCACAGCGGATGAGCGCGCACGAATTGTCGGTAACGCAGCGGATGGTTCTTTTCCGAGAGCGACAGCTTGTCGGTATTCCCGTGCAAGCGCTTCATCAACGCTGCCTCGGGAAAGGAGGCAACCATCTCGGCATAGTGCTCTGCACAGAGGACTCCCTTCGCGACCCCGATGGGATAGGGTTCGTAACGAAACGCGGCGTTCTTGAATGACAGCATGGAATGATGACAGGTGCGCTGTGAGTCTCCCGGTACGCTGACGGCCACGGTGTGCGAGTGATGCGGGTGGCGCGGGTGGCGCGAGCGATGTGCGCCACGCCGGAATGCTCACACCCTGACCGCCAGACGCTCAGGTTGGTGCGATTTTAACAGCGACTGCGAGGGAACGAATCTGTACGCATCAGATCATGCACCCGGCGCACCGCCCGTTCAATCTCCAGGTCGAGCGGCCCGGGTTGTGACGCAAACCTCTCGCCCAACAAGGCGGCGCGCCCGCAGGCAATCAACTGGCGGTGAATGATGCCCAGATCGCGAGCGTGATGGAGTACGCCAAGCGTCAGCAGACTCTTCGTCAAGCGCCTCGGCTCAAAGCGCTCCGGCTCGGGGTTCCATCGATAGAGAAGTCGTTTCGAGGCGCGCGCGACAAGCGAGCGAGGCCGCAGGCCGAACGGCGGAATATGCAGCGCGAGCGGCTTTGACAGCTGCGCCACTTCAAGCATCATGGAGAGGCTGTCTCCAGTCACTACAAACCGATCGGCAAATCCGAGCAAGGCCAGATAGGGGTTTTCCTCCTGCCCCGATGCCGACCACGCGAACAGGCGCTCCTGTTGTGGCCGCTCACTGACGCAGGATTGCAGGGCTCGCACCAGGCTGCGACCGGAGCGCCGACTGGTGCAAAAATAGATCGACCCCTGTTCCCGGGTGGCTCGTCGCACCGCCGCGACCAGATCCTTTCCCTCTCTGGATCCAAGCGCATAGGGCACGGTAGCACCGCCGACAAGCACGGCTGTGACCGGCCTGGGCAGCGCGGCAAAGCGCGATTTCCAGTTCTCCACCGCCGCTTCGATACGCAGGAGGTCCGGGCACAGAAGCGGCCAGGGCACTCGCAGCACCGCATCATCATCGGACACGAGAAACTGCGCAGGCGCAATGGAGAGTGCCACGCCTCGGCCTTGCCTTGGTCGCCCAAGCACGACGACTCTGGTGACCCCCCCGGAACGCTTGACGATTTCCAGCGCGGCCATGGTCGGTCGTCGTCCAATGGCAAGCACGAGTGTCGGCCAGGGCGGGCGCAGCCCATGCTCCACACCTTCGGCAAGATGCGCAAAGCTGGCCCGAAACCAGGGCTTGCCCTTGACGTAGGCCGACTTGAAGACAAGAGGTTTTTCCTCGACCGGACAGGCAAGCTCGCTGGCCAGTAGCCGCGCCTGACTGTCGTCACCGGCCTTGCCGCCGGTAAGCAGCCAGATGCGTCCTTCGCCCGGCAACTGCGCGTCCCCTGCCTCACTCACCGGGGCTGTCAGCGGGGCGGTCACCGAAATACGCCCTCACGATACAGCCGCAGCAGGAAACCCCAGCCGAAGACGAGCGGATACTTGCGCACCCGCATCGGCACCTTGATTTCGCGCCCCGAATGGCGCGAAAGTTTCCACGCCAGGTAGTCAATGCCGCCGCGAAAGGTGAAGTAGGCCTTGACAACGCGCAGCACGGAAAGACCCTTGCCAAGCACTCGGCGCAGGCCCCATTTCATGCGCGCCAGTATCTCTGCCCGCTTCGAGCAACTCTTGGTCCAGCGCGCGTCATCGACCTGCGTACCATTCATGATGGGGGTGACCGGCGTACTCGGCGTGTTCGGCGTGGCCAGTGCCAGACTGGCCGCTGCCAGGCCACGATAATGTTGCGGCGCGTACTGGTAAATCTCACGCACCCTGAAGGCTTTCTCCGCGCGCAGTTCGCTGGCATAGCTCCTCGCGAGTCCGCATGTCCAGAGTTCCTGCGCGGTGAAGGATGCGGGCATCAGCGGCAGGGTCTCGCGCACCAGGCGCGCTCCCGCACACTGCAGAGCCTGCTGTACGCGAATCCTGTCATGCGGACGCTCGAATCCGTAGAGCCCCACGGGCTGGGCGAATCGTCCCCACAGATAGGACTCGAACCAGCGCGAACAACCGCGCTCGAAGTCCGCCAAGCTGAGCACAGAGTACTTGATACGCGCCACTCGATTCGAATGGCAGAGCTCGGCATAGTACACATTCGGTGCCAGCAACCAGTTGGTGCCGGCCGCGAGTCCGAGGCCACGCCAGCCATGAATGCTGCGATAGGTCTCGACCAGCAGATAGAAATCGACCAGCCCGGCAAAGGCATCCCCACTTCTCAGGCAAGACCCGTAGGCGATGCAGCCGAGCACACCGACGCGACTCTGCTTCAGGGTCGAAGCAATATGCGCGAGGTCCGTTCCCGCCTTGATCTCGATGTCCTGCCTCATGTTCCAGTGCTTGTTCGGGTTGCTTCACCGCTAGGCATCAAGCCTGCACAGACTCCCTGCCCTGACCAGACAGTCACGGTTCATTCTGTGGTGTGGTGCAGCACATACCGAATCTGCCTCGAGTTCAATTGATGCGACGAGAAATCCTGTGTAGTGCCGATATGTCGGCCATCCTCAACTGGTACAGCGGATATTCATTCGCTGCCAGGCAAAAGGGCCGACCATCCGCATTTGCTTTGCGCCATTTCTCCACAAGCGGATGCGGGTCGTCGCCCCGCATCTCGGCCGTTGCATCTTCCACCACAACTGCGCCAGCCCTTTCGAGATCCTGTTTCACACATCGCAAGAGATGTGTCTTTCCATCGCCCGCATTCCCGGTTACGACGACGCTCCTGCCTTCTCGCACCTGTTTGCCGAGAAACTTTTCGATATCGCTCTTGATATGCAGTCGTTCGAAGTCCTCTTCGGTCAGTACTTCCGCAATCGCATCCCTGCCTGCCGCCGCAAGCGTACGCCACAGTCGGGTGTCGTCCCGTACACCCTCAACCCTCCCCGAGCCGCCTTGCACCTTGTTCATGCGCGCATTTCTCCCGCTACCTGCTTGCCGTTCTCGCCCAAGGGCACGAAAGAATCCTGCGGCAAGGCAGCCATACTTGCCCGATGATGCAACCGACTCGCGAGCCAACGTCGGCGCCAGTACGACACTATGCGTTCGGTTGCGTCCGTGCAGTCTCCGGACACCGCAACATAGTCCGGCAGTTCCACGGTGCGCTCCTGCAGCCATTCCCGCGCCATCGGAAACAGTGGCACAGCATAGATAAGACGATGGTGCCGATGCTGGGTCAGCTTGTGGGGGTCGAAGCCCAACTTGCGCAGGCCCATCCTCAACTTGCGGAGCTTGGGACTCGTCCCCTCCCCGAAGACACTGTTCACCTCCTTGAATTGTTCATCGTGGGCAAGATACCTCTCGATCGCCGTGCTTGTTGCAGATGAAAACTGCACCGTCCCGAAACCGGAGGTCTGGCCGATCGCGTTGTACCGGATGGTTTCCTGATTCGGTGCGATTGTGCCGGCAGGCAGATGCAACCGGTTGTACTGGCTCGAACCATGAGCATAGAGGCTGGTCGTACCGAGGTAAACGAGTGAGTTATCGCGAGTGACCAGACGATTCTTCATCTGCGACGAGATAATCGAAGGCTCGGAGTAACGTCGCCGATAGTCAGCGGCAATCTGCGGACTGAGCATCAGCAGAGCAACCAGCTTGCCGCCGAGAATTCGATTGTACGGTGCGATCGCCCCGCAGGTCGTAATTTCAAGCAGATTGGCACCTGCCCGACGCCCTTTCAGAGCCTCCAGAACGATGTTGATCGCACTTCTTACCTCGTCCTTCTCAAGTGCAGCCAATGCGAAACCGGGATCGGCAAGTTCACCCCGATACTGTGCAATGACACGCCGAGCCAGAAGCAGACGCGACAAGCCCGAGGCCCGCTTCTTCGCCACAAGATGCTTGCGAGCGGCATGCATGCGCTCGTCAACGGATGCCTTCGCTTCGAGCTTGAGGATGTCGTCATCAACGGGAGGTGCCGTTTCGTCGTCCCGGAAATCTGTCTCGAACGCCTCACGTGTCGATCCGGCAACCTTCCGTAGCAGAGTCTCGCGCGATGCCGAGAATTGCTGACCGCGCAACGCCAGTCGCTGGATAACGCAATCTTCAGGCGCTTCGACTTCTTCCGCAGTAACCAGATTGGTCCAGTCAATTTCCGCAAGCGATGTCGCAAGCTGACGTTCCAGCCACCGAACTTCCTCTTCCAGTGCCGCCTTGCCTCTCCGGACGGCAGAGCCAAAGCGTTCAACGATACTGGTGAAGTGCCAGCCGATATACCGCTCGCGCCTCTCTCCCATTTCGAGAGGACAATTGTTGAGCGAGGCGATACCCATAACCGGATGAGCCGGATGTGCGCCGTCTCTCACAAGGTAGAGAAGCTGTCGTCCCGGCGTAGGCACTTGGGGAATCGACCAGCTGTACCGAAAGTATCGCCAGATTTCGCGCAGTTGGTGTCCAGTCGTCGGATCCTCACTCCTGTCTGCTTCTTGCAGATACGGTCTGATGGCATCGTTCAGCACCGCCATCCTGTCTCCGTCTTCAAGGCTCCGCGCGGGAGCCAGCCTCGCCGCCAGTTCCGCTCCGTCCGTCATGAGCAGCCGTACGCTACGCCGTCCCAATCGGCCATCTGCCTCCATCCGATGAATAAATTTCAGTACAGCAGGTTGGCACCTCTGCTCTTCGACGACTGGCTGCAACTCATTGCGCAGCGTCTTCTTGCTGTCGATGATCTCCGCTGTCGGTCGTCTGCCTACCCTCTCCCTGCGTTTCTCGAGGGCAAATCCGTGCGCCTGCTCGACGATTCGCCAGCGCAGGCGCGCGAGGTCCAATAGAACCCTGACACACGCTTCATAGGCCAATCGCTTCTCACCAAAGCCTTGAGCCGAGTGGCACCAGCTCATCTCTGCTTCCAGCGCACGGAGCATGTCTTCCGTTCTGCACACACGCTGGGCACACGCGAGTTTCGTCGCAAATTCGTGAAACCGCTCGGCTGCTTCTCCGTCAAAAGGAGGATAGATCGGTACGATCATCGTCACCGACCACGCGAACGCTGTAGCAATCTACAACAGAAAAGTGGATCGTGAGAACTCACTCTTTCCTCACCAATTGGGCACCTCACACAGCCCGGTATCCTAACCCAACCAAGCCTCTTCAATCCCGGGTTTCAGGATCATTCGGTACCTGCACAGATTCCCTCACTTCGCTCCGCCGAGCCACACGAACTCGATTGCAGGACAGGCCTGTACGCGAATCTCCCGAGGCTCATGTGTTGTGCAAAAAAGTTCACCGTCAATCGTGAAGCGCGTCACCCGGGGCACCCTGATCTCCTGCGCCCCACCGGCTGCATAGAGCCTTGATGCCCTGACCTGTCGGCTTGGCAACCCTCGCAGTATGCCGGAAAGATTGCGAACGAGCGCAGGCGCGCCAGCGCCAAGTTGCAGGTATCTCAATGGCGAGGTGCCCTCATCCCACCAGGGAGATGCGCCCATGAACAGGCCATCAAGGCAGGTGACGATGAGCAGCGCAGAGGACTCTATTGGCGTTGCCTCGCCGTCAATCATCACCTCGCCCGCCACCACCTGTGGCCAGCGTCGCCCCCTGATGCCAATTTCCATGGCTGTCCCCCCGATGGCGAGCACGGAAGCGCCCGCATCAAGGAGCGGCATCCCGCGGACGGGTCGGCGAAGCCTCTGGTACCTGGCGACGGCCAGCGGCGCGGCACCGACACCGAAGAAGAAGCCAACCCGGGATTTCTCGCCCGTCCCGGGGTTGATCATCAGCGGCTGCCTGGTTCTGGTGTCCGGCTGCGGCAGGCACTTGATCAGCGCCGCAACGGCCTCGGGCAATCGTGAACAGCCCGTGAGGTCCGAGGCCGCCACATTGGTCGCCCCGGCCGGTAGCAGGGCGAGCATGGGGAAGCGACTCGCCCCCGAGGCGAGCAACGCAGTCATCCCCTGCTGCATGGTGCCATCGCCGCCAGAGAAGATGAGCAGATCGAGAGATTCAACCAGTTCGCGCTGCAAAATCGTCTGGTAGTCGTCGCATGATCCGGTCTCGACATAGATGGCATCGGCAAGGCGTGATAACTCACGGGCGAGGCGCGGCAGGTGATGCCGGTTGCGCGCCGCATCCGGGTTGCAGATACAGCCGATGCGCAGCGCCTTCACGTCGTGTCCTCACCCTGGCCGCGCGCCACCACCTGCGAATCCCGCACCGGTCGCTTGCCAGATACTGACAGCACCCCAGGCGCGGCGGCAATTCCAGCGTCTGTTCCAGCGGCTATTCCAGCAGCTGGCACGGATTCAAACGCAAATATCTCCTGCCCATCGGTATCCTGCCGGCAGAGCTCTCGCGCCTCAATCTCGATTCGCCAGCCATCCACTGCTCGCGAGACCTCGAGCAGGTAATACCCCGCCCGGTAGCGGCCCTCGGCTGTGCCGAGCGAGGCGGCAGAGGGCGCACCAAGCACAGGTGCCTTGCCGGTTGGAACCTCGAGCTCGTGGCGCATCCAGCGGTGATTATGGCCGTGCAGCACCAGTTCCACCCCCTCGCTGGCGATGACTTCACTCAAAGCCGACGCGTTCAGCAGGCTTCTGCGCGCCGAGTCCACCCCTGGAACGGGGCAGTGATGCACCAGCAACACCCGGCACAACTCCTGCTCGCGGCACTCTCGCAACACCTGCGGGAGGGCCGCAAGTTGCGATGCGTCAATGCGCCCGCTGGCCATGAAGGGCGCAGTCGGTACAGCCGAAGACAGGCCGATGAAGGCGACCGGTGCATGTACGCGCAGATACGGAAAACCGACCTCGCTGCCCATCCAGAGCTGCCACATATCTTGCCAATGCGGCGGCTTTTGGCCCTGGCGACCGCGTCCCTGATAAATCGAATCATGATTACCGGGAATGACGCATACCTGCTTCGGTTCCTCGAACTGTGAGAGCCAGTCGCGCGCCTGCGTACACTCCGCCTCGAGGCCGGCCTGTGTCAAATCACCAGTGAGCACCAGAAGATGACTGTGCTCGAGGGCATCGCGCACCAGCGCCTCGAAGACCTCCCGTCGATACTTGTGGCACCTGTTGAAGCGCCAGGACAGCAGGCTCAGCAAGCGCTTGTTGGCGACTTCACGCCAATTCGTGAAGCTCGGCTCGGTGAAGTGCGGGTCGCTCAGATGCGCGAATCGCATGGAATTGATCCTGTCCGTCATGATTCGTTCGCGTCCTCCGGGCGTGTTGTGCGTGTGTCCCCGGACACCCTGTCCCCGGACACCCGGCGCTTCTTGATGATTCGCGCACACTCGGCCAGATCCTGCGGCGTATCCACATCGAGTGCGAGCAGGGGCCAGGGAAGCGAGACCGGCTGCACCCGTACACCGAACCTCCGCGAAAGGCGCGCGAAGGCGCTGTCAATTGAAAGCGCGCCCAGGGTGTATAGCAGGGCGTTCAAAAACCCGAGTCGCGCCAACATGCGCCATGGCCGTTTGCGCTCGGATTCGGTCTTTTGCCAGGTGGTGCTCACCGTACGCGCCACCGGGCGACAGAAGGCAAAGAGATTGCAGGTGCACACCCTGGCATCCGAGAACTCGAGGACTGTTCGCCGCGAGTCGGGAAGCGCCTCGCGCACCGCCTGCGCCGGTGTCACGGCGAGGCAGAGGTCGGCACCGGACTTCTCTGATGCCTCCAGAAATCGCTGCACCCACTCGGGCTCCAGCAGCGCATGGTCGGCGGTGGTCACCAGCACCGGCAGATGCTCGGGGAGCAGCTCGAATGCCCGTGCCAGACTCGCAGCCGGACTTCCCGCCGAAGCACACCAGCCGAGAGCGAATGCAGGATCAATATCCTCGACGACGGGTGCAAGCAAGTTCTCCTCACCGAGGATCAACACTCGGGCAAGCTTCGGCTGCGCTACCAGTGCCCTCACCACGCGGCGAATCATGGCTTCGCCATCAATCTCCGCCAGCGCCTTGACCGCCACCCCGCAGTGCGCCGCAACCGGATCTGTGCCCGCGCGCGACCCCGCCAGCAGTACGGCTGTCCAGTTTGCTGTCTGTGCCGCTGCCTGCTCCATGTGAACCATCCGATTACGCGGTGAACCGTCCGCTTGCGCGAGTCACAGTACCTTCTGATACATCCGGTAGCGCTTGCCCACCTCGCCGCCGAAGGCTTCGGCCAGGGCGCGCATACCGCGATTGCCTTCCAGTATCCAGGACATCTCGATTTCCTTCACGCCGCGCGCATGCGCTGCCCAGCGCAAGGGGTCGCACACGGCAAATGCCAGCACCAGGCCCAGCCTCGTATTGTGGTGGGTGCGACGCACACCCATGAGCGGTACGCGCGTCGCCGACGGATGCCTCACCTTGAGTCGCCAGAGAAGTTTCGCCCAGCCGAAAGGAAGCAGACGACCCTTCAGATCAGCGATGGCTTCATTGATGTCAGGCAACATGACACCAAAAGCCATCGGCTCACCGTCAAGTTCGGCAATCTGTATGTATTCATCCGGCAGGACGAGCGCCAACTCGCGCCCGATTTTCTGAAACTCGCGGAAGGTAAAAGGCACAAACCCCCAGTTGTCATGCCAGGCATCGTTGAACACTTCGCGCAGCACCTCGAGCTCGGCTTGCAGTCGACGCCGATTCAGGCAACGCACACGCACCCGCCCACCCATGCGTTCGAGAAGCCGCGTCATGGCAGCGGGCGGCGCAAAGTCTGGCGGTACGCGATAGGCGAGAAGATCCACCGCCTTGGCGTACCCCAATCGCTCTATCTGCGCCGGTGCATAGCGCGGGCCGTAGGGGGTCATGAATCTCGGCGGGCTGTCAAACCCGGAAATGAGCTGTCCGATTTCCTGATTGATGCCAAGGTTGAAGGGGCCACACACGCGCTGCATGCCGCGCTCCGCCAGCCAGGCTTCTGCAGCGCCCGCGAGTGCTGCGAAGACACCTTCATCGTCAACGCAGTCAAACGCCCCGAAGTAGCCGGTAGCGTCCCCGTGCCGCTCCAGAGACAGGTGATCGATCTGCGCGCTGATACGCCCAACCGGAGGCCCTGCAGCATCGGTTCTGTACGCCAGCCAGGCGCTCCGGACAGCGTGTTCGGAGAACGGATTGGCCTGCGAGTAGTGCGCCAGGCGTTCACTCTCGAGCTGTGGAATCCAGTTCGGATCCGCCTTGTAGAGTTGCTGCGGAAGCCGCACGAAAGCGCGCCGGGCAGCACGGTCGCCCACTTCTGCAAGAGTGAAGGCAGCTCCTCGGGTGCGGTTCATCTGGCGAGCATTGTCTGAAACTTCACACGGCATCTGACAGAAGCTCGATTTTGCCAGACTCTTGCGACTTTCTTCATTTTATCTACATATTCTTGACATGTCGGGCGCGAGGTGTGTAGAGTGCGCGTTGTCGAGCTTGGTCAACGAAGGGGATTGCAGGGAAACCTGCACATGTCGCCGGGTGTCGCTCATACTGATGAATAGGAGTGGCTGGCCCCTGTCAATAGTTGATGGTCAATGATAGACGAAGACGAGTCTCGTTATATATCCGGGACATTGACAGAGGTCCCCGGCGGCTGTTTTTCTGCAAACCACATGGATAACACACAGGAGCCTGCTTGATGAATCACAGCAACAGCGCCAGGATGCAAACGCATGCCTGCGGCAAGCTGGCATTCCGCAGCGCAGATTTCGAAACCCTCGCTGACGCGCTTGATTACGCCGCAGAAGGCAGCAACGGGATGAATTTTTACGACCGGCGCGGCGACTTGTCCTGTGCCCTGCCCTACCGAGTCTTGCGTGAGCAGGCGCTCGCCTGTGCCGCCCGCCTTGCCGGGCTTGACCTCGAACGCGGCGCGCGCATCGCCATCGCGGCTGAAACCCGGCGTGAATTTGTCGTCTTTTTCTTTGCTTGCCAATATGCCGGTCTGGTACCTGTGCCGCTTCCTGCCGCACTCAACCTTGGCGGGCATGAGGCCTTCATCGAGCAGACCAGAGCCATGCTCGAACTGGTGCAAGCCTCGGTCGTCGTCGGCTCCGAGTTCTTCGCACCCGTCTTGCAAACCTGCGTCACCGGATTGACTGCGCCCGAATCGGTGAAGTTCGTCGGTGACTTCACAGCCTTTGACGACCTGGCACCGGATGTGCGCCCGCTCAGCCCGGTCACCTCGGACGAAATCGCCTATCTGCAATTCACCTCCGGCAGTACGCGATTCCCGCGCGCCGTGATGGTCAAGTCCGCAGCCGTCATGGCCAATCTCGCCGGCATCATTCGCCATGGCGTGAAACTCGGGCCGCAAGATCGCTGCTTCTCCTGGCTGCCCTTCTATCACGACATGGGTCTCGTGGGGCTGGTGCTCGTGCCGGTGGCATCGCAGGTGAATGTGGACTATCTGAGCACCAGAGACTTCGCGACCAGGCCGAGGCTGTGGCTGGATCTGCTGCATCGCACCCAAGCCACCGTCTCTTTCAGCCCGCCTTTCGGCTATGAGCTGGTGAGCAAGAGGCTGCGTCCGGGTGAAGCCGGGAAATACGACCTCTCTCGTTGGCGGGTAGCAGGCGTGGGCGCAGAGATGATTCGCGGTGAAACCCTCGATACCTTTGCCGAAACGATGACCGGCTCCGGGTTCGACGCGCGCGCCTTCCTGCCGTGTTACGGTATGGCCGAGTGCTCGCTGGCGGTTACCTTCTCGCGCCTTGGAGAGGGCTATGC
The DNA here is from genome assembly GCA_965199815.1 of Pseudomonadales bacterium. Taxonomy (GTDB): domain Bacteria; phylum Pseudomonadota; class Gammaproteobacteria; order Pseudomonadales; family Azotimanducaceae; genus Azotimanducus. The sequence goes on along the minus strand of CBDATE010000024.1, from coordinate 138,766 downwards.
AAGTGATGCCATCGACCGTGAAGTCCACGCAATGACCGGTGTCTCGGCCAGTCTGCCGCCCGATGCCGCGTACGCACGCAGTTTTGTCGAATGTGGCCAGCCCATCCCCGGCTATGAAATCGAAGTGCGCAATGATGCAGGTGAGACAGTGCCTGACCGGCATGTCGGAAGCGTTTTCCTGCGCGGTGCGAGCGTCATGTCCGGCTACCTGAATGATGCCGAGATGACTCGTAAAACCCTGTCGCAGGACGGCTGGCTGAATACTGGCGATCTCGGCTACCTGATCGGTACGCGCCTCGTGATTACCGGACGGGCGAAGGATCTCATCATCGTCAATGGCCGTAACGTATGGCCGCAAGATCTCGAACACATCGCCGAATCTCAGGACGGCATCCGGTCCGGAGACGCGCTGGCGTTTTCCGTTCCCGGTGAGGCCGGTGAGTTCGTGGTCGTGGTCGTGCAGTGTCGTGAACGCGATCAGCAGGCGAGAATCACCCTGATCGAGCGTGTCCGTGGCAGCGTCTCTCGTGAACTCGGCATAGATTGCCTGGTTGAACTCGTGCCGGCGCACACGCTGCCGCGCACCTCATCCGGCAAGTTGTCCCGTTCGCGTGCGCGCGCCGACTACATGCTGGCAAACAGTGCCGCCGATTCCGGAGCGGCTGTCGGTTAACAGATGACTCTCCCTCCCTTGCACATCGCAGTGACCGGCGGCACGGGATTCATCGGCCGGAATCTGCTTGCCACGCTGGTCGATCGAGACATCAAGGTGCGCGCCCTGACGCGCGGCGACAAGCCCGTCATGGGTACCCGACTCACCTGGATGAGGGGCTCGATGGAATCGTCGCAGGCACTCGCAACTCTGGTGCGGGACACTACGCATGTGATCCATCTTGCAGGCCGTGTGCGCGCAAACACGCGCGACGAGTTCATGGACATCAATACCGAAGTGACCGGACGCCTGGCAAGGATCTGTGCAGCAACGCCTTCTCCGCCGAAATTACTGCTCATGTCCTCGCTCGCCGCGCGCGAGCCAGAACTGTCTCACTACGCCGCAAGCAAGTATCTGGCGGAGCTCACACTGCAGGGCCTCGCCGGAGGAGGCACGCCCTGGACGATTTTCCGACCGCCGGCTGTCTATGGACCGGGGGATAGCGAAGTCAAGCCATTATTCGAGCTGGCATCGAAGGGCATTTTCCTGACCCCGAAGGACATGACGCAGCGCCTGTCGCTGCTGCATGTAGAGGATCTGACAAGCGCCATCATCGCTTGGCTGGCAGCGCCCGGTGGCGAGGGCCAGATCTTCGAGCCGACAGACCCCACACCAGGGGGCTACGATTGGACAGAAATCGCCACGCATCTCGAAGGCCATTTCGGACGAAAGCTGCGTCTTGTACCCATGCCACGCCAACTGCTGATGATGATCGCTCACGCGAATCTCGCCTGGGGCAGGCTCAGTGAACGCGCGACGATGCTCTCGCCGGGCAAGGTGCGCGAGCTCCTGCACACTGACTGGACGGGCGACCCCTCACCCATGCAGGAAGCGTTCAACTGGTGCCCGCGCATCCCGCTCTCTTCGGGATTGCGGATGCTGGAGGCGCAATCAAGCCCCGACACCTGAACTCGAGATATGTTCTGATCAGGGACGGGCTATAACTCGGCGACCACCCGAATAGCGCCAGTCTCGCCTGCCGACCCGCCACCCGCGCTCACACTTCCGATAACTGTCGCGCGCTCATAACCCGCCGCCCGCAACGCGGCCACCAGAGCATCTGCCGCTTGCGCTCGTACGCCGATGATGAGGCCCCCCGATGTTTGCGGATCCATGAGCAGCCGAAATCTGGCATCCGATGGACGTATGCCCACGAGTTCCAGGCGCTCCAGAGCAGCTTCGTTACCGGGTTGCAGGCTGCTCTCTATGCCGAATTCGACGAGTTCGGGTGCCCCGGCAAGCAGCGGCACAGCCGAGAGCACGACCTCGGCGGCGCATTCAGACGCGATGAGCATCTCCGACAGGTGTCCAAGCAAGCCGAATCCGGTGACATCAGTGCAGCTGCGAGCACCAGACTCGCGCAACAGCCGAACCGCCTCGGCATTGGATTGATCCATGACCTGCAACGCCGCCTGAAGCCAGCGTCCTCTGGTTTCCGCGCGCATATCGCCGGCGAGAATGACCCCGATACCCAGTGGTTTGGTGAGGATCAGGCAATCGCCCGGCACGAGCCCCGACTTGGTCAACGGATCCGCCTGCATATCTCCGAGCAGGGTGCAGCCAAGCTGCGTAGCGTCACTCTCGGTCGAATGACCACCGATCAGGGACACTCCGTGGCCCGCGAAGACATCATTCACCCCTTTCAATAGCAGCCAGGTTTCTTCCTCCATGAGGGCAGGTGCCATCAGGCGAACGCTCACGTTTACCAGACCGTACCTGGGAACCGCGCCCATGGCGTACAGATCACTCATGCCATGATGCGCGGCGATGCGCCCGAAGAGGTAGGTATCACCGACCATCTGCGCGAAGTGGTCGGTGGATACAGCGAGTCTCGGCGCGACACCGTCAATGAGCGCCGCGTCCTCACCTATGCCATGCAGCACTTCGTCATGCATCAGCACATCAAGCCGTCCCAGCACCCGACGCAGCAAGTTCGCCGGCAGCTTGGATCCGCATCCGGCGCAGCGCATGGGCGCATCAAAGTCGGCAGAATCCGCCGCCCCAGGCATGGGTTCAGGGACAAACATGCGCATGAATCGCCGGTCTATCCATTGTTTGAGATGAAACAGGGGCGCACCGGATGCGAAGAGCCACCCCCTTGAAGCCACGGCAGAACCTTGATAGTCGCCGATGATCGCCAGCGCGCGCCTTTGCGCCCGGTAGGGCTCAAGGCGGCGACCGGCACAGAATCTGATCAGGTTTTCGCTGAGCACGGGGCCGGCGCGCACGGCATAGACACCCGATTTCGGCCTTGCCTGCCCCAGAAGGTGCGCGATGTCGCCAGCCGCGAACAGGTTCGGGTGGCTTGGCGATTGCAGAAACCTGTTCACGCTCACGAAGCCACCCGAATCGACTGTCAACCCGGATTCGCGCACGAAAGCCGGTGCACATACCCCCGTGGTCCAGAGTATGTGATCGGCAGGAATAACATGCCCTTGGGCATCCACAAGGCCGTCAGGCTGTACCTGATCAACTTGAATTTTATTCAAGATGGAGATGCCGTACGCCTGCAATCGTTGCCTGAGCCAGCGTCTGACCAGCGAATTGTGTCCGGGCAGAATCTCTGCATCGCGTTCGATCAGGCTGATCTCCAACAGCTTCCGGTTGCATCCCCGGAACACTCGGGAAACCGCCAGCGCCAGCTCGACACCCCCGGCCCCGGCACCAACCACCGCCAGCGAGGTACGCCTGCCACTGGCCAGTGATTCAGCGATGGCGGCACGAATCCTGCGCCAGGCGACGAGAAATTGACCGATCGGCTTGACTGGAGTCACCGCAGATGTCACCGCCACACCGTCAAACCCCGGGCAAGCGCCTGTGTTCAGGGACAGTACGTCAAACCCCAGTGGTGGGCCGCGCTTGCCAGTCACCTGCTGGTTCTTCAGGTCGAGCCGCTCGATTTCGTCGATCACGAGGCGCACACCCGCGGCCTGACACAGGCGCGCCAGATCAATGTGCATATCGTCAAATCCGTACATGCCAGCGACATGGCCGGGCAACATCCCCGAATAAGGGGTGTGTACCTCACGCGCAACCAGCGAAACGCGAATGCCCGCAGCATCCGCGGGGCGCATCATGAGCCGCCGCAACACCTCGACATGGCTATGGCCGCCACCGATCAGGAGCAGATGTTTGTCGGGAACTGTTGCGTACTTCATTCCGCGGGTTGGTTTCTCTTGCCAACCGCAGAATGTACCCGACTTGGCTGGTGTCCTGTCTGGCTAGCGATTGTCTGTTTCAAGCAGAAACGCGTCGAGGTCGCGGTCGATGCGTTTCTGTTCACGCCGCGCTTCAATGGCATGACGAATTTCTCGATTTCTCTTCGCGCCATTTCGCAGCAAGGCTTCCCGGTTCGACTCGCGGAGAACTGGCTCCCCGTCGGAATCGCCTTCGAGATAGCAATCATCAAGTTCAAATTCACTCTCGAGTTGCGGCACATCCATCTCCCGTCATTGAATGTACTGGAAATTACAACCCCGACCCGGCCTGCCGGAATCTCGCGAGCACTTTGTGAACCCTGTCCGGGCAAAGTCAATATGCGAAGTTGAATCACATTCAACCAGATATGTGCCGATCAGGCACACATGATGTGCTGGCCAAGTCTGCAATAATGTGCCTCGACCTTGCTCGGAACAAACCCTTGTTACACAGCGTTCAATCCCGCGATTATCACGTGGTGCGATTCGCCGGAGACTCCGGGGACGGCATTCAGATACAAGGCCAGCACTTCACCAACGCGGCGGGATTCTCGGCCCACGATCTGGGCACACATCAGGATTTTCCGGCGGAGATTCGCGCACCCGCTGGCACCACCTTCGGCGTGTCCGCCTTTCAGATTCAGTTCGGTCGCGACCGGGTGCACACACCCGGGGATTCGCCCGATGTTCTGGTGGCCTTCAATCCTGCCGCCCTGAAGGTGAACCTCGCGCTGCTCGAACCCGGCGCGCTGGTGATTGTCGATGTAAATGCCTTCGGCGAGCGCTCCCTGAAGCGCGCCGGATTTGCCTGCAACCCGTTGCAAGACGGCAGCCTCACAGGCTTTGATGTGTACCCAATCGAAATCAGTCAACAGACGCTGGAGGCCTTGCGCGAATTGGACCTGTCGCGCCGCGATGCGCTGCGCTGTCGCAACTTCTGGGTGCTGGGGTTCGTCCTGTGGCTGTTCGACCTGTCGCGTGACCCTGTAGCCGAGTGGATCCGCAAGCGATTTGCGGCCCGCCCCGAAGTTGCCGAGGCCAATACCCGAGTGCTCCATGCCGGACACGCATTTGGCGAAATCGCCGAGTACTCGCAGGTAATCCGACACGAAACGGTGAGTGAAACGCCGCTCGCACCCGGCGAATACAGAACCGTCAGAGGCGCAGAAGCAGCCGCGCTTGGCTTGTCCGCCGTGAGCCTGCTGGCCGGGATTGACCTGCTCTTCTGCTCTTACCCCATCACGCCCGCATCGGGCATTCTGCATGAACTGGCGAGTATGAAGGATTCGCGCGTCGGCACTTTTCAGACGGAGGACGAAATTGCCTCCTGCTGCGCCGCCATTGGTGCCTCCTACGCCGGCTCGCTGGGTGTCACTTCGAGTTCCGGCCCGGGAATCGCGCTCAAGACCGAAGCGCTCGGGCTCGCTGTGGCGAGCGAACTGCCACTGCTTGTGATCAATTCGCAACGTGCCGGGCCATCCACCGGCCTGCCCACCAAGACCGAGCAGTCCGATCTGTTTCAGGCCGTTTATGGCCGCAACGGAGACACGCCAATGCCGGTGGTCGCCGCACAATCCCCGTCCGACTGCTTCCTGGCCGTGATTGATGCCAGTCGCATCGCGCTACGCCACATGACACCGGTGATGCTGTTGCTCGACGGCTACATGGCCAACGCCTCGGAACTCTGGTCAATTCCCGATATTGACGATACGGAACCCATCGATACGCAGTTGAGCGCAGCCGACAAACTGCCGGAGCAAGCGTCCCACGAACATCTGTTCAAGCGTGACCCAGATACCCTGGCGCGTCCCTGGGCTGTGCCCGGGCGACACGCGCTCATGCATCGGGTGGGTGGTCTGGAGACCGATATGGACTCGGGGCATATCTCCTACGACCCGGTCAACCATCAGGCCATGACCGATCTCAGGAACGAAAAAGTGCGGCGCGTGGCGCGCTTCCTGCCGGACGAGATGCTGATTCAGGGGCCGGATGAAGGCAAGCTGGTGGTACTCGGCTGGGGGTCAACCTACGGGCCTCTGTACGAGGCGGTACGCACCTGCAATAAAGCCCATAGCGAAGCTTCTGGCGAGGAACCTCCTCCGGTGGCGCAGTGCCATCTGCGCTTCCTGCACCCATTCGCCGGAAATCTGGAGGAATTGCTGGCTCGCTTCGAACGCATCCTGATTGCCGAGAACAACACCGGCCAGTTGGCCGCCTTGATGCGGAGTCAACTCCCTCGACTGGCGGCGCGAATTCGACAATTCAACAAGGTCACAGGTCTGCCCTTCAAGATACGCGAGTTGACGCAACGCATCGACGAGGTCCTGTCCGATGAATGACATGAGCTACAAGGACTTCGCGACCGATCTGGAGGTGCGCTGGTGCCCCGGGTGCGGCGACTATTCCATTCTGAAATCGGTGCTGCACGCACTCGCGGGTAGCGCATCGCGCCCCGAACACACCGTATTCGTCTCCGGCATAGGTTGCGCTGCGCGCATGCCCTACTACATCGACACCTACGGATTTCACACCATCCACGGGCGTGCACCGGCGATTGCCACCGGCATGAAGCTCACCAACCCGGAACTCGACATCTGGGTGGTGACCGGCGACGGTGATGCACTTTCCATTGGCGGCAATCATCTTCTGCATGCCTGTCGGCGTAATGTGGATATCAATATCCTGCTGCTCAACAACGAGATTTACGGGCTGACCAAGGGGCAGTTTTCACCGACTTCGCGGCAGGGAACGCCGTCGCCAAGCAGCCCCGGCGGCTCGCTCTCACTGCCTGCCTCGCCGTGCAGATTCGTGCTCGGCAGTGGTGCCACCTTTATCGCGCGCGGGATAGATGTTGACCAGAAGGGGCTGCCGACGCTGCTGCAATCGGCCAAGGCGCATCAGGGCACGGCCTTCGTTGAAATCCTGCAGAACTGCATCGTGTACAACAAGGATGTGTTCGACAACGTGGTTGGCAAGGCCAATGCGGCCAACACGCAGATTCATGTCAAGCACGGCGAACCACTACGCTTCGGGGCGCGTCAGGAGAAGGGGCTCAAGCTCGACCTGCAGACCATGGAGATGAAAGTCATCGATGCCGAGTACGCGCCCGATGAGGTGCTGGTACATGATGAGACCAATCGCATGCTTGCGGCGTTGTTGATCGAGCTCGCCGCTCCCTTGCCGATGGCCTTCGGTGTCATTCACAGGCGCTCGGCACCCACCTTCGAACAGGTGTTCCACGCCAAGCGCAAGTCCGCGCATCGGGTATCGCTCGATACGCTTCTGCGTCGCGCCGTGATTCATGATCACCGCAACACACTTGCCACCGCGGACTGATCGGGGATTGCCCGGGGGGCTCGGGGGGCGGATGTGCACACTGCATGCGCCTGAACGGGATATTTACCCGGATTTCACTGCGATTTCCTACATACAGCGTGTGCTGTGTCTCATGCACGGACAAGCGGATTCAGGTTTCATGGTCACATGTCCAAAGCCTTCTCGCTTCCCGAACTACTGGTGACCCTGGCCATGCTGGCGGTGCTTGCCACGCTCACGGTGCCGAGGTTCGAGCACTTGCTGGATCAGCAGCGCGCCACGAGCATCATCAATGCACATGCGCTGCGCATCGAAACTGCGCGCCGACAAGCCTTGCTGCAGGGGCGCAGCTTGACGCTCTGCCCCGGGACGACGCAGTGCGCCGGGCGTGATGACTGGCTCTCCGGGGCGCTGCTGTTCGCAGACCAGGATGCCAATGGCGCAATCGCGAGCAATGAGCCGATCATTCGGCGCTTTCCAGCGCTTGGAGTCGGCGGGGTGATTCGCTGGCGCTCATTTGGCAACCGACCCTGGCTGCAATTCGGTGCCAATGGCCTGAGCGCGCATCAGGCAGGCCGCTTCACCTACTGTGCACAGAGTCGGGATGCGCGACTGGCGCGCGAGATCATCCTCAATGTGGCGGGCAGAACCCGGTTCGCCTCCGATGAGGATGGCGACGGCATCGTCGAATCGAGCAACGACCTGCCCGTCTCCTGTCACTGACAGTGCCCTGTGATTGATCGATCACCAGACCGCGCGCCACGACAACCTGCCGGGCGTGAGATTGGTCGGCAAGATGCCTTCGTCAGCCTCATCAACAGCGCCGACCGGCTGTACCAGGCCGAGTGTGGACTCCACAAGGGCGCGCCCATCCGCACACGCCTGAATGCCATAGACGACCCAGCTCGCATCAGGCACACTCAAGGGCCGTTCGTGCAGGAGAAAGACGCGCAGGCGCGACCCGCAGGCAGGCCCAACCGGACGCGCTCCGATGGCAACAGCATCTCCTGCCAGCAACCTGGCTTCCGTCGCTGCGAGCCGCGACTCGGCAACCGCAAGCTTGTGTGCATGGACATCCATCGCCCGCGATTGCTGCGCCATCAGCGACGCTGACTGCATGGCGACAACACCGGAAATCGACAACAGAGCCAGTAGATACAGGCAGGTGACCAGCACGTAGCCGCGTCGATGGGATATTCCCGAACAGGCAGTCACAGGTTAGTCACAGGTTATGAAACGCGAAATGACGAATGAACCGGCGTTCGAGCGACCTCGGCTGATCTGTCGGCGCACTCGCCGCGATGAAACTCACGCGTAAGCCCAGGGCGCGACCTTCGACACCGAGAAGCGCGGAGATTTCGAGCTCGGCGATACCCTCGATCAGTTCCCGAGCTCTTCTCTGTGTCTGCTTTCGCCAGAGCGCCGGATATTCGGGAGCCGTCTGACTCTCGGCGATATAGAGGAACTCTGTTTCCACCGGCAGCAGCCATGACGAGGTGAAGGCGTGGCTGTCTTGCAGCCTGAGCGGGTGGTTGTCGAAGGTGCCGGACCCTCCCAGGCGGCTGAGCCGCCAGCCGCCACGCGATGCCCGAACCCGATGTATGCGCTGAATCTCGATGTGCTCGCAATCGGTGAGCGCCACGAAGTCTCCGTTGCCAATCCCGCGCCTGCTGGCAACGCGCAGGCTGCCTCCGGAATCCACTGCTTCGATCACCTCGCGCGCGCCAAACCCGAGCCCGCGCACCACCAGAAGATCGTTCCCCGGCACGAGCGTCTCCCTGCGGATGGCGTTTCTGCCATCAATCGCATTCCGCGTCATCCTGCCGACTCGCATCGGCAGATCGGTGAGGTCGGGAATCCAGCGTGGGGATTGCCCATCGGCCTCATGAATTGCATAGGGTTCGAACAGGTCAAGTTCGGCAGTCGATGCCATGTCGGTACGCAGCAGACTGACCAGGGTCGCCGAACGACCACCACAACCCAGGTATCCGGCGCGCTTGACGGCATTGCCGAACAACGACATGGCATGATGCGCCTTGTCGTGAATGTGCGTGAGCGCGCTCACATCGGCATGCACCCGCAGGCCGCCGGCCAGGAATTGCATCGCCGTCACCATGGTCAGAGAGCCGAGAGCCAGCGACACCAGCAGCTCGACGAGGGTCACACCGGCCTGCTTCATGCCTCCTGTCCGTCGATTTCCAGACGCTGCAAGCGGCCCCTCACGCGCCATTCGAGATTCACGCGCACATCGCCAGTCGCCCTGTCCACAGACAGCTCGGCATCAAAGTCCGGCAGGCGATGCAGGCCGCTGATGTGCGGGCAGTGGTCAGCGTATCCGAGGCTGCATTTCCAGGATGTATCGATAAAGGCGCGCAAATCCTCCGGAGCGCAGGCTGTGCGGGTGCAATCGAATCCTTGCATTGCGGGAGGCCCGGACGCGAACCCGGCGCTGTCTCCTGAATCGGGATAGGCTCTCGGCAGCGCCCGGTGCAGATCGATCAGGTCGTTCGCGGCCGCGACGGCCGTCGAGTAGCGCAGCGAAGCCTCGCCGAGACGCATGGATTCGCTGCCCGCCATGGCGAGAGACAAGGCTCCGAGCGACAGCATCAGCAACGCGACCAGCACCTCGATGAGGGTCAATCCGGCGGGGTGTCGGTGTGCAGAGGGCATACCTCGATTCTGACAGAGCGGCACCGGAATCACGGTGCGACATGGACATTACCTGATGTGCGAGATTCTCCCGTCGTGGGTTGCTCCAGAGAAACTCTATGCATCAATCCCGGAACCGGGGATCAATTCCAGGTATTCTCGCCCTCGTCGTTGAAATCGCCGTCGGCATCGAGATCCACCAGAGTGGCTCCTTCGGCATCGTATGCCAGTCGCGGCAGGCCGGAATCTGCCTCGGGCACGGCCTCGAGACGGTAGGTGTCCTGCGAGAATTCGCGAATCTCGAGCGCATAGCGGGAAGAACGCGGTGAGCACACGCGCGCTGCAGGCGTTCCGGTGGCCGCATCGCCAAGCCCGTCGCCATCGTTATCGGCCGCCTCATCCACTGAAGCCCCTTCGAGCAGCAGTCTCTCCAGACCCGCCGCACAACTCAGGAGGTCAGCTTCCGCCGCCGTTCGTTCTGCACGGTCGCTGAACGCCACGTAGGTCGGCACCGCGATCAGTGCGAGTACCGCAATGATGGCGAGCGTGACCATGATTTCGAGCAGGGTGAATCCCGAGGCATCTCGCTCGCTCCCGGACTCCTTCAACAGAGACCAAATCCAGGCAATGACACCGAAGGTGATGCACACATCCGCCAGGTTATAGGCCGGGAAGGCCCGGTCGCCGAGATGCATGAGCACGAAATCGACCACGTATCCGGCGCTGATGCGATCAATCAGATTGCCGAGCGCCCCGGCCAGCACAAGCGATATGCCCAGCGAGCGCCACAGGTCGGGCGCTGGTCGCATCAGCATCTCGCGCAGCAGGTACGCCGACACCAGCAGCGCGACCGGAATGATGATGAGCAGCTGTACTCCACCCGGCAAGTTGAACAGACCGAAGGCGATGCCGCTGTTGTGCAGCCGCATGAGACTCAGCACGGGCAGCAATTCGACACGCTCGTAGAGCACAAGCGATTCGACGACGAGCAGCTTGGTCAACTGGTCGGCGAGCACCAGAAGGGCGCTCAGGAGCAGCCAGCCAAGGCGCGCAGTGCGTGTGGTGTTCGTCGAGTTCATATGCTTCTCGGGTTGCGGCACAGCCTCATACCAACAGCTCGCGAGCACGCTGCTTGTCGAGTGCAAGCTGTGTACGCAAGGCATCCAGAGAATCGAACTGCTGCTCGTCGCGCAGCTTGTGACGCAGGGCGACACACAGGCGTTCACCGTACAGATCACCGTCGAAGTCGAGCAGGTGCACTTCGAGGAGCAGTCCCTGCCCCTTGACCGTGGGCCGATACCCCAGGTTGGCCACCGCCTGCAACACCTCACCGCCGCGATTGACGGTGGCAGCAAACACGCCCCGCAACGCGCTCGTCATGCGCCGCAAGCGAATGTTGGCGGTGGGCGTACCGAGATTGCGACCGAGCCGCCTACCGCGCACCACGTGCCCGATGATGAAGCAGGCGTGCCCCATGAGTCGCTCGGCGGCGGCCAGATCGCCTGCGCTCAAGCACTCGCGTACGCGAGAGCTACTGACTCGCTCGCCATCAAGCACCAGTGTGCCGAAATTCGACACGCTGAATCCATTGTGCTCGCCCGCCGTGCACAGCAACCGGTAGTCCCCCTGTGCATCGCGGCCGAATCTGGCATCGTCACCCACCACGACATGGCGTACCCCGAGAGGCCCCACCAGGAATCGATGAATCACCTCTTCCGCGCTCAGGTTGGCAATGCGCTCGTTGAACGCTATCACGAGCACTCGTTCAAGTCCTGCGCGACAGAGCAGATGCAGCTTCTCGCGCAGACTCGTCAATCTGGCCGGTGCCGAGGCACCGTGAAAGAACTCGCGCGGCGTAGGTTCGAAGGTAATCAGCAGCGACGGCACTGCGTATTCGCGCGCCTTGTCTATCAGGTGGCGCAATATCATCTGATGGCCGCGATGTACGCCATCGAAGTTTCCGAGCGTCGCAACACAACCATGGTGATGCGCCCGAAGGTTGTGCGCGCCGCGAATAATCTCCACTGAAAGTGCACGAATTCATGGAACAGGACAGTGCGATTATTTCATGTATCCGGCGCAGTCGATGTACGAATATCGCGCACACGCAGACCGAACAGTCTGGCAGCGACGAAGTAGGCAAGCGCACCGGCCAGCACCAGCAGTACGAGCCGCAGCACCTGATCAGTGTGCGCCGCGCCCGCGTACCAGTAGCCCGGCTCCGGTGCCAGCCAGACAAGTAGCAGGATCATGCAGGCGGCGGCGAAGACAAGCCGCGCAGCGAACCAGAGCAGCGTACGCGCACCCGTGATGAGCCCGTGCGCGCCCAGACCCCGAAACAGCAACCAGGCATGCACCACGGCGGCAATGCTGGTGGCCAGCGCCAGTCCCACATGGGCGAGGAAGCGAATGAAGAGCAGATTGAGCAGGATGTTGACAGCGACCGCGGCCAGTGCACATTTGAGCGGTGTGCGCGTGTCGTGACGCGCGAACCAGGCGGGGGCACCTACCTTCACGAGCATGAGCGCGACCAGCCCGACGGCATAGGCTTCAAGGCTCAGGCTCGCCATGCGTACATCCTGTGCGGTGAGCGCGCCATGGCCGAAGATGGTGGCTATGAGAGGTTCGGAAAGCACGAACAGCCCGGCAGCAGCGGGAATGCCAAGCAGCAGCACGAGCCGTATGCCTTCGCCAAGCGCATTGCTGAAACCGCGTTCATCATCAGCCTGCACACACCTCGACAGACTCGGCAGCAGGGCGGTTCCGAGCCCCACCGCGACTAACCCGAGCGGCAGTTCGAACAGCCGATCCGAGTAGTAGAGCCAGGACACGCTGCCGACCACCAGAAAGGAAGCGAGAACGGAATCAATCAGCGAATTGAGTTGTCCCGCCGAGGCGGACAGCATGGCCGGGCCCATGAGGCGCATGACGCTGCGACTGCCCTTGTGGGAGTAATCAACAACCGGTACCGTCAGCAACCCGAGCCTGCCGACGGCGGCGAGATGTACGCCCAACTGCGCTGCTCCGGCCACTATCACCGCATAGGCCAGAGCCATGACAGCGGGCTGCATGGATGACACGAAAAACAGCGCCCCCGAGATCAGGCAGAGGTTCAGCAGCACAGGTGCCAGCGAGGTCACGGCGAAGCGCGAACGAGAATTGAGAATGGCCGCGCAATACGCAGCCAGCGCGATGAAGCCGAGGTACGGGAAGGTGACGCGCAGTATGTCCGTGGCCAGCGCGCGACGCGGATCGTCCGGATCAAATCCGGGCGCGAACAGCATCATGAGCCAGGGAGCGGTCAACACGCCAAGCAGACAGACGGGGATCAGAATGGCCAGAAAGTTGCCCTGAATACTGGCAAGGAAGCTGCGCAGCGCAGGCAGGGGCGCGTTCAGGTGCGCTGCCAGGACGGGAATGAAGCCTTGCGAAAACGCCCCTTCCGCGAGCATGCGACGAAAGAAGTTCGGCACCCGAAAGGCGGCGAAGAAAGCGTCGGCAGCGACACCGGCACCGAAGACATTGGCCAGCACCATGTCGCGCACGAATCCGGTGATGCGCGACAACAGGGTGCCGGAAGCCACCACCGAGCTTTTCTTCAGGAGCGACCGGTCTTCAGGCTCGCTCGTCGGTTGGGTGTGCGGGTCAGTCTGTCGGGGTGTCAGCATCCCCGGTGCGCGCCTGTTGGGAGAGGATGCCGCGAAGAATGTCGGACATCATTCGCCGTTGAAGTCGGCCCGGTTGTCCGCCATGTGTGCAGACAGCAACTGATGAAAGTGACGGATCTTCGTCTCCTGATAGCGCGCGAACACCACCTCGTCATATTGCGCGGCTTCCAGCCCGATCTGCACCTTGGGCAGATTGAAGGTGTCCTGTGTGAAGACCTTGGCGAGCGTTCCCAGCTCGGGCGCGTTGGTCCAGGGTTCGTCCTCTTCCAGGAAGTGCAGGGGCGCGGGGTCAGGCCGCTCGCCCTTGAAGGGGCTCATGAAGTAGCACTCCATGAACGACTTGTCGTGTCGGTCCTGCCAGGGTCGAAAGCGATAGACGATGCGGTTGAAGCCGCCCCAGGGATGAAAGTTGGGGAATACCGTGTAATACACACTGTCCACCAGATCGGCATCGGGAATCACCCGATCTTCACCGACCACCTGGCGCATGGCAGTGCGCGCCATCTCGGCCATGAAATTACGCGCCGACCAGCCTGCGGGAATCTCCGGGCCGACCGGATCATCAAGGTAACGCATGTTGCCTGCATCAAGCATTTCCGCTTCCGATGGCCGTACCTTGAGATGCGGGCTAGGCGTACCGTTCGGCGTGATGGCGCGCGAGAAGTTCCCCCAGGAGTCGTATTGAGAGTTCTCATCGCCTATGCCCGGGAGCAGCTGCGGATGCGTCGCAACCACGTGAAAGGCTTCCATGAACGCCTCCTGACACACCTTCCAGTTGCAGCTCATGACCTTGCCGACATGGACTTCAACGAATCGCTCCTCGGGTTGCCAGACATCAAAGTGATTACAAAAGTCCCCCAGAAAGGTGTGCAGTGGTTCGGCGTTCATGTCCATGTTGATGAACACCCAGCCGCCCCAGGTTTCGCAGCGCACCGGTGTCAGGGTCATCTCGGGCTTGTCCACATGCGGGAAGTCCCATTCCGAGGTGATACTTCTCAGGCTGCCGTCAAGGTTCCAGCTGAAGCCGTGGAAGGGGCAGATGAAGCTCGATGCATTGCCGGGAAAGTCAACCAGCCGACGACCGCGGTGGCGGCATACATTGTGATGCGCGCGGATGCCGTCACGGGTGCGCACCACGAGTATGGAAAATCGTCCTATCTCATAGACGAGGTGATCGCCGACATCGGGGATTTCCTCTTCCCGGCACGCCATCTGCCAGACATTTGACCAGAGCCTCTGCATCTCGAGATCATGGAAGGCGCGCGATGTATAGCGCTGTACCGGCACCGATACCAACGGCACATCGGGATTGCTCTGCATACGCAGAGGCTTGAAGGGTTGCACCAGATCGCCGTCAAGTAGCTCCTGATAGCTGACACCTGCTGATCTGGTGTCGAGGTCGAGTGCGGCAGTGGCCATGTGTGTCTCTCCTTGGGTTTCGTCAGGTTTCGCTCGGTACAGGTTGCCGGATCAATTCTCGCCCGAGGTCGCCGGACGATTACGGCGCACATTGCTGCCACTCGGAAGCTGAGGGCCCGCGAGCCACAAGAGCAGATGCGGGTCGGCGTGGCGCAATTCGCCGGCAACATGCTGGCCATTGAAGCGGAATGAACCCACCCGGCCGTTATTTTCGACATCGACCAGGCCATCGTCACGCAACCTGTAGGTTGCGCCGGTCAATGGATGCTTGAGTACCGGCATCGGAATGTTCCTCCTTCGAATACGGGAATAGTAACGCAAGATGCCTATAAGGGAATTCTGAATAACAGAGTTTCCCTTGCGAGACACGGCTGAATCTTACTACCATGCGCGATTGTGAAGAATCTTGCTTGATGATGGCCCGAAATGCTCTCTACGCCCAGTCAGGCGGCGTGACCTCGGTGATCAATGCCAGCGCCTCGGCGCTCATTCTGGCGGCCAGGAGTCGCTCGCCACAGATCGCGAATGTCCTCGCGGCGCGCGATGGCATCATCGGGGCGCTTGATGAGCACCTCATCGACACCGGCGAGGAGTCCGACGAGTGCATCCGCGCGCTGGCCTGTACCCCGGGCGGTGCCTTCGGCTCCTGCCGCCACAAGCTCGAACGCCCGCAGGACAACCGGGCTGAATATACGCGCCTGCTGGAAGTTTTCGATGCCCACGGAATCGGCTGTTTTTTCTATAACGGCGGCGGCGATTCCATGGACACCGCACATCAGGTGTCGCGTTTCGCTGCAGCCGAAGGCTATCCGCTGAAGAGCATCGGCGTACCCAAAACCATAGACAACGACTTGCCGCTCACCGATTGCTGTCCGGGCTTTGGCTCCGCCGCCAAGTACATCGCTGTCTCCACACAGGAAGTCGCGCTCGATGTGGCATCCATGTGCAAGAGCTCGACGCGGCTGTTTGTGCTTGAAGTGATGGGGCGCCACGCCGGATGGCTGGCGGCGGCGGCCGGGCTTGCCGGCAACGAACAAAACGAGCCGCCACAGGTGATCCTGTTCCCGGAGATTGCCTTTGATCGCGAAGCCTTTCTCGCCCGTGTCGAGGAGAGCATCCGTGACTGCGGGTATTGCGTGGTGGTGGTATCCGAGGGCCTGCGCGACCGCGCAGGCCGATTCGTGAGCGAACGCGGAGCACATGACAGCTTCGGACATGCACAGCTCGGCGGTGCCGGACCGCAAATCGCCGAACTGGTGCAGGATGCCCTGGGAGTCAAGTATCACTGGGCGGTGGCAGATTACATGCAACGAAGCGCGCGGCATCTCGCCTCACAGACCGACCTCGAGCAGGCCATGGCGCTCGCCCGTGCCGCCGTGCAACTGGCCATCGACGGTGCCACCGGTGTCATGCCGATCATCGAGCGGATGGCGGATGAGCCGTATGAATGGCGCATCGGCACAGCCAACCTCGGCGATGTGGCCAACATCGAAAAAACCCTGCCGAGGGACTTCATCAGCGAAGATGGCTTCGGTATCACGCCGACGGCGCGCCGCTACCTGGCACCGCTGATTGCTGGCGAAGCCTACCCACCCTATTGCGGCGGTCTGCCCGTGCGCGCTCGCCTGAAGCTTCGCCCCGTCGCCAGAAAGTTGCCCGCCAGAATTTGACCTCGCAGGGAGAACACATATGCCTGGATCATGGCGCGTGAAGGCTGCCCGGATTCGCTGATGCATCTCTATTTTCTCGGCATTGGCGGTACGCTCATGGGCAATCTGGCGCTGCTCGCCAAGTCTCTCGGACATCGGGTGTCGGGCTGCGACGAGGCCCTCTACCCGCCCATGAGCGAGCTCCTTGCACAAGGCGGTATAGAGGCTCTGGAGGGCTTCGATGCACGGCAACTCGAACCGTCGCCGGATCTGGTGATCATGGGCAATGCGCGCTGCTCACGCGGCCATGCAGGCGTTGAAGCCGTGCTTGAACGCGGACTTCGCTATGTGTCCGGGGCCGAGTGGCTGGGCACCTCGCTGCTGCCGGGCCGCAATACGCTCGCGGTGGCGGGTACGCACGGCAAAACCTCGGGGGCGAGTATGCTGGCCTGGATTCTGGAGTACGCCAATCTCAATCCCGGCTTCCTCATCGGCGGGGCACCCCAGAACTTCGATAGCGGCGCGCGGCTCGGCGATGCGAAATGGTTCGTGCTGGAAGCGGACGAGTATGACTGTTCCTATTTCGACCGACGCGCCAAATTTCTGCACTACCGGCCCAAGGTGCTGGTGATCAACAATCTGGAATACGATCATGCCGACATCTACCCGAACCTCGCTGCCATTGAAGATCAGTTCCATCACGTGCTGCGCGCCGTGCCCGCATCCGGGCTGGTCATCACGCCCGAAGGCGATACGGCGCTGGAGCGGGTGCTCGCGCGGGGGTGCTGGTCACCACGCAGCACCTGTAGGGTGAGCGGTTTTGGGGAGAGCACGGGGACGCACACCGACAGGGTCGATGCCCGGCAAGACACCCTGATGGAGCGCGCCGGAACACACGTGGAGCGCCACTCCGAACCCCACTGGCGCGCCGAGTTGCTCGCACCCGATGCCAGCGCCTTTCGCGTGTTTCACCTCGGACAACCCGTCGGCGCGGTGCACTGGTCACAATGCGGCGAGCACATGGTTGCCAACGCCCTCGGTGCCATGGCCGCCGCATATCATGCCAAGATACCGCCTGCAACATCCATCAAGGCATTGGCTCTCTATGCAGGTGTGCGACGACGTCTCGAGATCATTCATGACAGCCCGGAAATCCGCGTATATGACGATTTCGCCCACCATCCGACGGCCATCAGGAAGACGCTCGCCGCGCTCAAGCAGCGCGCGCTGGCAGAAGACCGGAACGCCGAGGTCATCGCGGTGATCGAACCGCGCTCGCATACCATGTCGCTCGGTACCCTGCGTTCACAGCTGGCCAGCGCGACGAAAGACGCGACACAGGTGTACTGGTTCAAGGGAGAGCGGGTTTCCTGGGACCTCTCGTACCTGACCCGGCATTCCCCGGTCCCGTCCCGGGTCGAAACCTCGCTCGACAGGTTGGTCACCACCCTGAGCAAGCTGGGTACGCTGCCTGCCGGTGTCGGCAAGCGCCACCTGGTGCTGATGAGTAACGGCAGCTTTGGCGGCATACAGGCCAGGCTCACGGAGGCGATCGGACAGCAAGCGAGAACGCGCGCGGCAACCTCGGCTGCAACGGCACACGAACCGGGATCAGGAGCCGTTTCATGAAGGTCACAGGAGCGTAATGGGCAACACCTGTCAAACCATGGACAGCTCGCCCATCATGACGCAGTACCGCCAGATCAAGGCGGCGCACCCGGATGAGCTGCTGTTCTTCCAGCTTGGCGACTTCTACGAGCTCTTCTACGAAGATGCGACTCGCACGGCCAAGCTGCTCGACCTCACCCTGACCTCGCGGGGCAGCGCTCAGGGCCAGCGCATCCCCATGTGCGGCGTACCGAAACATGCCGTGGAAGGCTATCTGGCAAGACTACTCAAGCGAGGCGAATCGGTCGCCATCTGTGATCAGCTGAACGAAGAACAGGGCGGCAAGGGGCCGGTGGCGCGCAAGGTCACCAGAATACTGACCCCCGGCACACTCGTTGACGATGCTTTCATAGAGCATGGCAGCGATAGCGGGCTGTTGGCGATATGTGTCGGCACAGGCGGCTTCGGGCTGTCGTATCTATCGCTGGCTTCTGGCGACTTTCATCTCGGGCAGGCGCAGGACCGCGATGAACTGGCTACGGAAATCGCGCGTTTCAATCCTGCCGAAGTGCTTGTGGCGCGCGGGTTCGACACCTCTGGCCTGCTGCCAGCGAACGCCAGTGTGCAGTTGCTGGATGAGTTCGACTTCGAAACGCATGCGGCCGAGAGACACCTGTGCACCCATTTCGCCGTGGACAGCCTCAATGGCTTCGGCTGCGAGCACCTGCCGCTTGGCATCGGTGCCGCCGGTGCAGTCCTGAGATACGCCGAACGCATGGCCTGCCGGAGCGCCGCACATATCACCGGGCTCAAAATCACACACAAATCGGACCGTGTGCATCTTGATGCCGTAACGCGCCGCGCGCTGGAAATTGACCTGCGCCAGGATGGCAGCACGGCACCTACGCTGTTCAGTATCATGAACGCCACGCGCACAGCCATGGGCGCACGCCGACTGCGCCGGTGGTTGCACACGCCGAGTCGCGTGAGAGAGGAGATTCTCGACCGCCAACACGCGGTATCCGACATCCTGCGTACCCATCTTGACGACAGTCTGCGCAGTCTGCTCGGCGAGTTCGGCGATGCCGAACGCATCGTTTCACGTCTCGCGCTGCGCACGGCGACTCCGCGCGATCTGGTCAAGTTGCGCGCTTCGCTCGCGCGGATTCCCGAGGTACGCGAAGCGCTGCGCACATCGACCTCCGCGCGTTTGCGGCAGCTTCATGACACGTCTCCGGAGTTCAGCGAGATGCTTGCGCTTCTCGATGCCGCGCTGGTGAGCGAGCCGCCGACGCTGCAACGCGAGGGCGGTTACATCGCCGCTGGCTACGATGCCGAGCTTGATCGGTTGCGCGGTGCACAAACAAGCGCACAGGGCTTTTTGCAGCAGCTCGAGGCGGACGAGCGTCTGGCGACCGGCAACCCGCATCTCAAGGTCGGCTACAACCGGGTACATGGCTATTACATAGAGGTCAGCCGTGCGCTCGACCGGCGCGCTCCGGATCACTACATCGTGCGCCAGACGCTGAAAAACACACAACGCTATACGACAGAAGAGCTGAGACGCT
The DNA here is from genome assembly GCA_965199815.1 of Pseudomonadales bacterium. Taxonomy (GTDB): domain Bacteria; phylum Pseudomonadota; class Gammaproteobacteria; order Pseudomonadales; family Azotimanducaceae; genus Azotimanducus. The sequence goes on along the minus strand of CBDATE010000024.1, from coordinate 118,981 downwards.
TCGAATCGGACATCCTGTCGAGCGAGAGCCGCGCACTCGCACTCGAGGCTTCGCTGTATCAGAACTTGCTCGACCAGCTGCAGGCGTTTCTCCCTGACTTGAAGGCGGCCGCCTCCGCCATTGCCGAACTTGACACCCTGCAAAGCCTCGCCGAACGCGCTCGCCGCTACGGTTTCTCCCCGCCCGCGTTTGTCAGGGAGCGCGGCATCTCGTACAAGGGGGGATGGCATCCGGTGGTGGCGGAGCATGGCGCCACACCGTTCCTGCGTAACGATCTGGAACTGAAAAACGAGCGACGCCTGCTCATCCTGACCGGCCCGAACATGGGCGGGAAATCCACCTACATGAGACAGACCGCATTGATCGCCCTGCTCGCACACATCGGCTCCTGGGTACCGGCCGAAGAGGCCTCCATCGGCCCGATTGATGCCATCTTCACGCGCATTGGTGCATCTGACGACCTCACGCAGGGGCGCTCCACCTTCATGACGGAGATGAGCGAGACCGCCAACCTGCTGCACAACGCCACCTCCGAATCACTGGTGCTCATCGACGAGATCGGTCGTGGCACCAGTACCTACGACGGCCTGGCGCTCGCCTTCGCCATTGCCAGGTATCTACAGACCAGATGCCAGAGCCTGTGCCTGTTCGCCACTCACTACTTTGAATTGACGAGCCTCGCCAGGTTGCCGGCTATCGAAAACGTGCATCTGTCCGCCACTGAACATCAAAAGGACGTCATCTTCCTGTACAAGGTGGAGCCCGGCCCGGCCAGCCGCAGCTACGGCATCGAGGTAGCGAAGCGCGCCGGAGTCCCCGAACCGGTGCTCGAGGATGCGCGCAGCGAGCTCGCTCGCCTCGAATCACGTGGCACACAGGTTGTCGGCGAGGAGACCATACCTGCCGAGACAGCCCCCGAAGCGGTGCCCGGCAAGCAGATACAGGCGCTGCTTGATACACTTTCAGCACTGAATGCGGATACCATGTCCCCTCGGGATGCGCACACCGCGCTGTATGATCTGATTGCCGCTGCAGAGCGTGTCAGGAACCAGCTCCCGCATGTCTAGTTGATCTGTTTAGTTGATCTGTTTAATTGAGTGTAAATCGATACTGAAATGACTTTTGTTGTTGGCGAAAACTGCATCAAGTGCAAATACACGGACTGCGTAGAGGTCTGCCCGGTGGATTGTTTCTATGAAGGCCCGAATATGCTGGTCATACATCCCGAGGAGTGCATTGATTGTGCGCTGTGCGAACCGGAATGCCCGGTCGAAGCGATATTTTCCGAAGATGAATTACCCGCGGAACAGCAGGAATTTCTTCAGATAAACGCCGAGCTCTCCGAGGTCTGGCCAAACATTACCGAGCACACAGACCCGCCAGCCGATGCCGATGACTGGAAGTCGGTGACAGATAAACGCGACCACCTCGAACGGTAACAGGTGCTCACACCGTCGCCACATTCGACGCTTCCCGCACCCACAGCCGTTCCAGCAAGACCGCCCGAGCCTCATCCTGCCTGATGAATCGGCGCGCAGTCTCGAGTGCCGGTGCAAGCAGCGACTTGTCGCGGCGCAAATCGGCGATGCGATACGGGGCCAGGCCACTCTGGCGTGTACCGGTAATTTCGCCCTCACCGCGCAGTTCAAGGTCTTTTTCTGCAAGCAGGAAGCCGTCATTGGTATGCACCAGAGCCTGCAACCGCTCGAGCGCGAGCGGGGAAATCTCATCGCCATGCAACAGCACACAATGGCTGTGCACCGCACCACGTCCAACCCGGCCGCGCAGCTGATGCAACTGCGCAAGACCCAGGCGCTCCGGGTTTTCGATAACCATCAATGAAGCGTTCGGAACATCTACCCCGACTTCAATAACGGTGGTGGCCACCAACACCTGAATCTCGCCAGCGCGAAACTGCTCCATCAACACCTGCTTGTCCGCTGCCGACATACGGCCATGCAGGGACGCAACGCGTATATCGCCGAGCTCCTCTCCAAGGGCATGCGCCGTGTTCTGTACATCCTGAATATCGTCTTCCTCGGACTCCTCGATGCGCGTACACACCCAGTAGGCCTGGCGTCTGGATCTGCAGGCCTCTGCCACGCGATGCATCAGATGCTGTCGGCGAGATTGATCCAGCAGGGTGGTGGAAACGCGTGTGCGACCCGGCGGCATTTCGTCCAGCAAGGTGTGGTCCATATGTGCGTACATGGTCATCGCGAGGGTGCGCGGGATGGGTGTCGCGGTCATGATCAGCTGATGTGGTTGTCTGGCCTTGGATTTGAGCGCCAGTCGCTGATACACACCGAATCTGTGCTGCTCGTCAATGATGACCAGCGCCAGTGAGTCGAACTCGACATCGGACTGAAAGAGAGCATGAGTGCCCACCACGATGCGCGCCCGCCCGCTGCTGATTTCTGCGAGTGCTGCCGCACGGGCGCTGCCACTGACGGAACCGGTCAACAGGCAGACGTTGATCCCGAGGGGCATCAGCCAACGCGTCAAGGTCTCGAAGTGCTGTTCGGCGAGCAACTCGGTGGGGGCCATGACGGCTGCCTGATGACCATTCTCCGCTGCTCGCAGGGCCGAGAAAGCAGCTACTACCGTCTTGCCGGAGCCGACATCTCCCTGCAACAGGCGCAGCATGGACTGCTCGCGTTCCAGTTCGGGCAGGATGGTCTTGAGTGCACGTGCCTGTGCGCCGGTGAGACGAAACCCCAGCGAACGAATCATGGAGCGGCCAAGCCCCGGCCCGCGTGGCAGCGCGATACCGGGCATCGCGGCCAGCCGCTTGCGCTCACCGATGGACTTGATCAGGTGAGCGCAGAGTTCTTCCAGAGCCAGTCGATTGCGCGCGGCAAGGCGCATCTCGGGTGAGGCATCTGCCGGAGGCTGATGCAGCAGGCAGAGCGCCTGCAGGGTGCCGATATCAAAAGGCGCAGCGAGTGCGAGCATTGGCCACCCGTCATCGGCACACCGGCCAAGCAGATACCTGATGAAAGTTGCCAGGCTCTTGTGCGTGAGCCCGGCTGTCAATCGATAGACGGGCGCATCACACTCATCCGGTGGCGGCGGCATTTCGCTCTTCGAGACGCGATACTCCGGATGCACCATCTCCCTGCCGCGAAAGCCCATGCGCACCTGCCCGTAGCAGCGTATCCAATCGCCGACAGCAACCTGGTTCCGCTGATACTCCGAGTAATGAAAGAAACGCAACGTCAGGGCACCATGCTCATCGAGAATACGCACCTCCCAGCTGCGCCGACCGCCCGGTAACACGTGCGAGTGCGCCACCTTGCCAAGCACCAGATACTCCTGCTGAAAATGCAGGGCATCAAGTGGCTGATAGCGGGTACGCACTTGCCACCGACAGGGCAGGTGCAGCAGGAGATCCAGGCAGTTGTGAATATCGAGGCGGGCAAGCTGCGCGGCGGTCTTTACGCCGATTCCGGGAACGCTCGTGACCGGCGTTGCTTTCAGTTCAAACGGGCCGATCGGCTGATCCTCGGCAGTGTGCATACGACAGGGAACCCCGCGAGTGCACAGGAAATTGCCGCGAGGCGCAGGGCCCTCGAGGTCAGGCCACTTGCGTCAGCACACGGCAATCGCATCAATCTCGATGGCGGCACCGAGTGGAAGCGCCGCGGCCTGAATTGCGACTCGCGCCGGAAATGGTTTGGGAACATATTCCGCCATGATTCGATTCACCTTCTGAAACTCTTGCAAATCAAGTAGATATACGGTGAATTTGACAACCTGTGCAAAAGATGCTCCGCCCGCCTCGATGACGGCATGCAGATTCCTGAATACCTGATGAATTTGCGTCTCCACATCCTGACTCACGAGCGCTGACTGACCGGGGGCAAGCGGCACCTGCCCCGAGACGTACAGGTGACTGCCCGCCTTGATCGCCTGCGAATACGCACCCACGGGCGCGGGTGCGGCCTCGGTGTGTATCTCGCGTCGTAACTGATGATTGTTCTCACTTTGCGTCATCGAAAAGCTCTCCTGACTTGTTTGACACTCGGGGTGGCCGCGATGCGGCGAATGAGCCGGTTGAGTTGCGCCAGACCGCGCACGGAAACCTCCATGTCCACCAGTGCATGTTCCTCGACATCGCCTTCAACCTTGAGGCTCTTGATGTTCGCCCCGACCTGACGCATGGCCAGCGCCAGATCGGAAAACGCGCTGGCTTCATTGGCTGTTTCGAGTTTCAGGCTGGCGGGGAACTCCTTGTCGGGAGACCCAACCCACTTGGCAGGTGCCAGCTCATCCCTGGAGCGACGTCCGAGATCCGCCAGATTGGGGCAACTTGCGCGATGCACCGTGAATCCGCGTTGCTGCGAAATGTGCCCGATGATGGCATCTCCGTGCACCGGGCAACAGCAGCGAGCGAAGCTGATAACCAGATGGTCGCGCTGGCTGATACCAACTGCCTGCGCAATTTCCACCGGCACTTCGGAAAAATCCGGGTTCTTGTGCTTGAGCATGCGCCTGGCAACCGCATAGCCAACCAGTTCGCCACGCCCTATGGCGGCAAGCAGGTCCTTGACACTGCGGAAGCCGAACCCGCGTACCACCTTGCGCAAACGGCGAAAATCCAGATTGCGCACATGCGTGTTGGCGTGTGCGAGCGATTGATTCAGGAGTTTGGTGCCGAGGGCAATGGCGGCGGAGCGCTGATTCGAGCGCAGCGCCTGACGAATACCGGTGCGCGCCTTGTTGGTGATGACGTAGTTGAGCCAGTCCGGGCTTGGTGCAGCATCCTGCGCGGTGATGATGTTCACCGTCTGACCGGTCTCGAGACGTGTGTTGAGCGGTGCCAGAACACGGTCGATACGACAGGCAACGCAGGTGTTGCCTATGTCTGTATGCACTGCATAGGCAAAATCCACCGGAGAGGCCCCACTCGGCAAGGCATAGATGTCGCCGTCCGGGGAAAACAGATACACCTCCTCCGGAAAGAGGTATGACTTGAGCGATTCGACGAAGTCGTAATTGCTTTTGCCGTCTTCTCTCAGTTCGAGCACTTCCTGCAGCCAGCGTTCCGACAGGTCCTGACCCGGAGAAGGGCTGCCATTGGAGGTGTATTTGGTGTGACGGGCGATGCCATGGTCGGCAATGTCGTCCATCTCATGCGTGCGTATCTGCACCTCGATGGGGATGGAGTCGAGACCGAAGAGCGTGGTGTGCAAGGACTGATAGCCGTTGGATTTGGGAATTGCCACGTAGTCCTTGAAGCGATCGGTGAAGGGTTTGTATTCACGATGCACTACGCCGAGCGTCCGGTAACAATCATCGACGCTGTCCACCACGATGCGCAGCCCATAGACATCCATGATTTCGCGAAAGGATTTGTGTCGATCCTTCATCTTGCGGTAGATGGAATACAGATGCTTCTCGCGGCCAATCACCCTGGCGTTGATGCCCGCGTTTTCGAGCGCCCTGGCAAGGCGGTCCTTGTTCTTCTTGAGCATGGACTTGCGATTGAGCGCGAATTTCTCGCGCGCCTTGCGTACGCAGGCACTCCGCAAGGGGTGCATGTTCTCGAAACTGAGATCTTCGAGTTCCGCCATGATCTCGTGCATACCGAGGCGGCGCGCCAGCGGGGCATAGATTTCGAGCGTTTCTTCGGCAATACGGCGCCGCTTGTGGCTCGAGAGTACCGCCAGGGTGCGCATGTTGTGCAGGCGATCAGCCATCTTGACCAATACCACGCGAATGTCGCGAGACATGGCAAAGAACATCTTTTGCAGGTTCTCGGCCTGAGCTTCCTGATGCGTCTTGTGAATATTGCCGAGCTTGCTGACACCTTCGACCAGATAGCCGACCTCACGCCCGAAGCGGCGATTGATCGAAGATTGAGTCGCGCCGGTATCTTCGACCACATCGTGCAGAAGAGCGGCAATAATGCACTTGTGATCAAGCCGCATACCCACCAGAATCGAGGCCACGGCAAGCGGGTGGGTAATGTAATCGTGACCAGTACAACGAAACTGGCCTTGATGAGCGTCTTGCGCGAACTCGTGCGCCTTTCTGATTTGCAGAACCTGCTCTTCCGGCAGATAGGCAGAGGCTGCCTGTGCCAGAGATTCAACGCATGTGGGGGCGGCGACTGATTGCCGTGATGCGCGCGTCGCAAGCTGCGTATGAAAATACGACTCAGAGGTTGTCGCGAGGTCCATCTCCAAGCCCATAAGAGGCCGTCACCTGCATCGTCTGTTCACGAAGCGACAGGATCATGTGATCCTGATTATCCATCACTTCTTCGTCTATGAGACCCTCGGCGATTTCACGCAGTGCGGTGACTGTCGGCTTGTCATTCCTGGTTTCGAGCAAAGCTCTGGCACCTTCCTCGGTGAGTTGGCGAGCCCTGCGTGTTGCCGTCAGGACAAGTTCAAAGCGGTTGTCGACGTTCTCGAGACAATCTTCAACGGTAATGCGAGCCATACATGAAAACCCTGTGTCTGTATATCAGTGGATGTACTGGTGGACATACTGTGCGCGAACCGCCACCAGTCTGTTGACAAGTATAACCGGTTTGTCGCGTCGTGCTCGTTCTGTGCTCGTTCTTGTGCTCGTTCGCTGGATATGAGGCCGAGGGGCGAGCGCAGGGGCGACTTCGGCGACGGTGGGTTCGCCGCCGAATCCGCCCCGGAATTCGATACGAGATGTGTCGTTGGCGCGTTCGACACAACCGTTGAGTTCAGGGCACCGTGGCGATGAGACTCAGGCTACGCCAGTTGCACCGGCGCACCCACCAGAGGGCGGTCAGCGAAGCGGTGGAGAAGCCGACAAGATATCCCGTGCCCAGCACGAGAACATCCTGTCATATCTGTTGCGACCGCTTCTTCCTTGGGTTTTCGGGTGATGGCGGGGGTGGCGGGGGTGGTGGCTTAACCCCAGACTGTGGTCGTCGGACGGATACTGCTCTAGTCATATCGCCTGAACGGATGCGATTTGCGGGCGACACGCTCGGTTCCTTTGCCATTGTTCAATTCTCCTTTTTTGGGCCATCGGAAAAGGGCAAAAACTCGATGATGGTAACTTCAGCGGCCGGTACGAGGACCGCAGAAACTCCTTCCAACGCTGTGGGTTTGTTTTCCGCATCTAGCCACTCCGCTTCGGCAATGCGGAAATGGCCGTCTTTTGGTTCGCTTGGCCACTCTTCCGCGTAGCCGTAAAGTCGCCGCCCTTTCCGCAAATGCAAAACGATGTAGGCCTTGTCTGCATTCCGTGCGAACGTGGAATACCATTCCGAGGGAAAAGATGTCTCTCTGGTCACGCGAAGCCAACGTAGGATCCTGTGCAAGATATCTGTGTTTGAAATAGTCGAAAGGCATAAGCCGATAACAACTGCGATACCAATCAGTGCAATCGAGAACACCGGCTGGTTGGGCTCGGTTGGCGTTGTGCTATCTTCGGCCTCAACCAGAGCTGACAGGGCTGTTTCACCAAGCTCGGCGAATGTCTGGCAGACTAGCGTCAGTATAAGCGCGAGCACAATGCGATCAAACGCACCGGACTTAGGGTGTGATGTGAGGGCGTAGAAGACCGCTGCGGCTATGAACCCCGGCAGAAGGAAGGCCAAGACGGTAACGACCTCGCTGGAAGCCCAGACCATATTTAGGTTGCCATAGATTCAAGTGACTCAGCGCACTATATCAATCTCCTTCCACCAAGTACAGGTGTGCTCGTTCGCCGGATATGGGACTGAGGGGCGAGCGCGACACACGGCCCCTTGCGGCGAGTGCGCGAACTCCACCATCCCGCGGGTAGCGTTGCTTCCAGCTGCGCTTCGCTCCTGCGGATGACACGCCGCCCCTTTGAGCGCGAATCAGGATGTCACAGGAACCTCAATTCAATACAGCGATGATCAATCCATAGCGATGATCAATCCAGCGAGCCCAAACATGGATGTGAATGTGGCTGTGAACATCCATTTCAGCAGGCTGACTCTCGCTTCTTCAACTTTCGACTTGTTCTCCAGGCGCAGCTTTTCGATGTTCCCTTCAAGCCGTATAACATTCTCGCTGGCCTCCATGCGCAGCTTTTCGATGTCCTTGCTGGTCCCGAGGCGCATGGCCTCAATGTCCTTGCTGGTCTCCAGGCGCATGTTTTCAATGCTCCCTTCAAGCCGCACAATGTTCTCTCTGGTCTCCAGGCGCAGGGCATCAATGTCCCTGCTGGTCTCCAGGCGCAGGGCCTCAATCTCCGCTTGAAGCCGCGCAATGCTCTCTCTAGTCTCCTGCCGCAGGGCCTCAATGTCCGCTTGAAGCCGTGCAATGCTCTCTCTAGTCTCCTGCCGCAGGGCATCAATGTCCGCTTGAAGCCGCGCAATGTTCTCCTTGGTCTCCTGCCGCAGGGCCTCAATATCTTTTTTGGTCTCCTGCCGCAGGGCCTCGATATTCGCTTGAATCGCTGCTATATCTCGCCGGATAGATACAACATCCTCCTTGGAGGCCAGATTCTCCCTGGCGGCCAGATTGGTAGTGTTGTTCCTGAACGCAAGAACTTGCCCCTCGACGAGAAGCTCGGCCTGCCTTTCGGTAAAATCGCCACCTCCGCTCAGTAACTTCACCAAGCCGTGCGTGTCATGTGCGAGTGTTGTACTCATGGGCCGCTGTTCATATGCGAGTGCTGTACTCATGGGCGGTATTCTATCAGTTCTCGCAGTGCCTATGGGTTCGTTCACCGGATATGAGACCGAGAGGCGAGCGCAGGGGTGACTTCGGCGACGGTGAGTTCGCCGCCGAATCCGCCCCGGAATTCGATACGAGATGTGTCGTTGGCGCGTTCGACACAACCGTTGAGTTCAGGGCACCGTGGCGATGAGACTCAGGCTACGCCAGTTGGCACCAGCGCACCCACCAGAGGGCGGTCAGCGAAGCGGTGGAGAAGCCGACAAGATATCCCGTGCCCAGCACGGGAACATCCTGTCATATCTGTTGCGACCGCTTCTTCCTTGGGTTTTCAGGTGATGGCGGGGGTGGTGGCTTAACCCCAAACTGTGGTCGTCGGACTGATACTGCTCTAGTCATATCGCCTGAACGGATGCTATTTGCGGGCGACACGCTCGGTTCCTTTGCCATTGTTCAATTCTCCTTTTTTTGGGCCATCGGGAAAGGGCAAGAACTCAATGATGGTAACTTCAGCGGCCGGTACGAGGACCGCAGAAACTCCTTCCAACGCTGTGGGTTTGTTTTCCGCATCTAGCCACTCCGCTTCGGCAATGCGGAAATGGCCGTCTTTTGGTTCGCTTGGTGTGCTCGTTCGCCGGATATGAGACTGAGGGGCGAGCGCGACATGCGACACCTTGCGCCGAGTGCGCAAACTCCACCATCCCGCGGGTAGCGTTGCTTTCAGCTGCGCTTCGCTCCTGCGGATGACACGCCGCCCCTTTGAGCGCGAATCAGGATGTCACAGGAACCTCAATTCAATACAGCGATGATCAATCCATAGCGATGATCAATCCAGCGAGCCCAAACATGGATGTGAATGTGGCTGTGAACATCCATTTCAGCAGGCTGACTCTCGCTTCTTCAACTTTCGACTTGTTCTCCAGGCGTAGCTTTTCAATGCCCCCTTCAAGCCGCACAATGTCCTTGCTGGTCTCCAGGCGCATGGCCTCAATATCCTTCTTGGTCTCCAGGCGCATGTTTTCAATGCTCCCTTCAAGCCGCACAATGTTCTCTCTGGTCTCCAGGCGCAGGGCATCAATGTCCTTGCTGGTCTCCAGGCGCATGGCCTCAATCTCCGCTTGAAGCCGCGCAATGCTCTCTCTAGTCTCCTGCCGCAGGGCCTCAATGTCCGCTTGAAGCCGTGCAATGCTCTCTCTAGTCTCCTGCCGCAGGGCATCAATGTCCGCTTGAAGCCGCGCAATGTTCTCCTTGGTCTCCTGTCGCAGGGCCTCAATATCTTTTTTGGTCTCCTGCCGCAGGGCCTCGATATTCGCCTGAATCGCTGCTATATCTCGCCGGATAGATACAACATCCTCCTTGGAGGCCAGATTCTCCCTGGCGGCCAGATTGACAGTGTTGTTCCTGAACGCAAGAACTTGCCCCTCGACGAGAAGCTCAGCCTGCCTTTCGGTAAAATCGCCACCCCCGCTCAGGAGCTTCACCAAGCCGTGCGTGTCATGTGCGAGTGCTGTACTCATGGGCGGTATTCTATCAGTTCTCGCAGTGCCTATGGGCTCGTTCACCGGATATGAGACCGAGAGGCGTATCTGCCGTGCCTACCAGCGAGCGCTTACCTCCATGTGTACTCCGTGCTCGGGGCCGTGCTCCAGTGTGCCGATGCTGTCAATACTATCGAGCAGCTCGCGGCGCGTGACCTTGAACGTCAGCGAGAAATTCAGCGCATCTTCACTGAGCTCCGGCATCAGTTGCCAGCCGAGGTGAAAGTCAACCGAGGTATCGGAAGCAGCCAGGCCGAAGGTCGGACTCAGCGTGAACCTGTCGCCGTAGGCCGCCAGCCCGTAAGCCGTCTCCAGCGTCCAGCGACTGCCAGCAGCGCCACCACCCACGCCAACGCCGGGAAGATCCGAGGCGAACAGCGCCTGTACCCCGCCACTCGACGGCCCGCCGATGTCCTGACGCAGGTTCAGCGTGAAGCCGCGCGTACTCGCCGCGCTCGGATCAAAGTTCAGCGCCGCCGAGAACCCGTGCGCTTCCTGCCCGGCATCCTCATGCGTCACCAAGGTACGACCGGACACATCAAGTGTCAGCCCAAGTGCGGGCAGCGTCCACGCCAGACCGCCGCCGACTTCCACTCCGAAGCCTTGCTCGGCATCGCCGTCGTCATGGCGCGCTCCCGCTTCCAGCTTCGGTGTCACCGCACCGACATTCCCGAGCGTCACCGCCCAACTCCCCTCGAGACCCAGCCGCAGCCGCGAAGTATCTGCCTCGGACGAGGCCAAGCTCGAATGCCCCTCACCCGCTTCCACTCGACCCGACCCAGTGCGCGACCAGAGCACATCCGATACCAGCGTCACTGCCGGACCATGTCCCGCCGCCCCGAACAACCCGCCGCGCAGCCCAGCCGACACCATGCTCCAGTCAAGATCAGCCTCGATGCTGCCCTCACCCTCCGGCGTGAGCGTCAGTGCACCCGTGCCACGCCCGACAGCGCCCCACACATCCAGCCGCTCCGAAAACCGGTAGGAACCATAGGGTATCGCTGCATTCAGAGAGACCTCGACCTCGCCGCTCGCCACGCCCTGATACCCGCCAGTGCCGCGACTGCTCGTCAGCATGACACCGGTCAGCCACTCATCTCTGGCATAGTCCGCTCCCAGAGTGGCGGTTTCTGTCTGGCCATCAAGATGCACCATACCATCAAGTCCGCGGAAGTCCGCGCGGGCACCCCGACCCCAGAAGGCAAGGCTGCCACCGGCTGCATCCATCGCGCCCGTGTGCGTGAAGTTGCTCGTGGTCAATAGGTCGCCGCCGAGCATCTCCCTTGAACCTTCCCCCGAGACATCCCCGGCAGGCGGCCAGGCACTTGCCCCGTCAGCAAACAGCCCGAGCGAATCAAGCGTCATCCCGGCCACAGTACCCTGCGTCCCCGCTTCCCGCGGAGCCGTCAGCCGCTGCTCGACACCCTCGAGCGCCTGCTCCGTCATTGCTCGCCCGAAGCGCGCCAGCCATGCCACCGGCAGCGCATCCCAGTTGGTTATCGTGCCAGTCGCTATGCCATCCGCTATCAACACCCCGCGCGGACTCGACAGGCGTACCTGCATCGTCTCATCCGGGTCGTTGTGATCATCATCCAGCGTCTCCACGCGAATCCTGCGCTCCGTCACGCCCGGCCTGAACACCACCGCACCAGCCGCTGACTTATAGTCCCGGTCCGCCCGCGCCGTTCCCGGCCGCGTCGCCCAGTACACCTTCACCCGATGCTGCACTGCCTTGGAGAGCGTCACCCGGAACTCCAGATCATCCCCCTCCATGGCTGACGCATCTTCAATGCTCACCCTCGGCAAGCCCCGCTCGTCAACAGCCGGAGGTGTGGGCGTGGGCGGAGGTGGCGGCGGCGCGACCTCGTCTTCCACAGGCGTTCCCGTGACCGTCACCACTGTGCCACCCTGTACACCGTCATCCGCTGCGGTGCGCGTCTCGACACGCACCACATACTCCTGATCGTTGCTCAGATCGGGAATCGCGAAGGATGTACCCGTCACCCTGTTCACCGGCGTGAGCGCGTTGCCCGGTCCTTTCTCGCGCCAGCGGACGCTGTAGCCATTCGGAGCCACACTCGCCGCCGCCCAGCTCACCTCGAGCGACCCGTCACCCGCGCTCACCTGCAGGTTGCTCACCTGCGTCGGTGTGACGGCCGACTCATCTTCCACAGGCGTTCCCGTGGTTGTCACCACTGTGCCACCCTGTACGCCATCATCCGCCGCGGTGCGCGTCTCGACACGCACCACATACTCCTGACCGTTGATCAGATCGGGAATCGTGAAGGAGGTACCGTCCACTTCGTTCACCGGTGTGAGCGTATTGCCCGGCCCTTTCTCCCGCCAGCGTACGCTGTAGCCGTTCGGAGCCACACTCGCCGCCGTCCAACTCACCTCGAGCGACCCGTCACCCGCACTCACCTGCAGGTTGCTCACCTGCGTCGGCGTGATGATCGGTGCTACATCATCCGCAACCGGTGTCCCCTTCACAACATCCGACCACGCACTGTCCTCATAGGTCGTCGAACTTGATGCCGCCTTCGCCCGCACACGCACATCGTATTCCGTGCCATTGGTCAGACTGTCAATCTCCGCCGGCGATGTGTCGTCGTCATTGCCCAACCAGGTATCCGATGTGCTCTGCTTGTACTCAACCTCGTAACTCGCCGCGTTCGCTATTCCTCCCCAGGTAGCCGTTAACTCCCCATCCTGCGCCGAAACCGTCACCACCGGTATCGCCAGTGTGGCTTTGTTCACCGTCAGCACAAAGGTGTCCGTCGGACTTGCCGTACCATCACTCACCGTTACCGTGATAGTCGCCGTGCCCGCACCCACCGGTACCACCGTCACCTGGCTATTGGCATCAAGGGCGGTCAACGCGGTCGGGCTCACCGTCGCCACCGCCATATCACTGGACGATGCCTGATATTGCAGCGTGTCTTCCGGGTTCGTGTCCGTGGCATCTACATCCACCAACAGGTTCGTGCCGAAGGTAGCCGTCTTGTTGGTGATGTCCACAATGCTCGGTGCCACATTCGCCGCCGTCGCCTGACTCAGCGTCGCGGCTGTACTGGCCTCGTAATTGGCCGTGTTACCCGTGGCTACTACCGACACCGTGTAGGCAGTGTTCACCGTCAAGCCGGTGAACACTGCCTCCGGGCCTGTGCTCGGCACACTCACCGTGCCGGTCACCGCAGTCCCACCGCTCGGCGTGGCCGTCGCCGTGTAGCCCGTCGCATTCGTCACCGCATCCCAAGTCACCGTGAAGCCGGTCTTGCTCCGCGAACCCGCCTTCAGCGCCAGGTTGCTCGGTGTCGCCAGCGTGGCCTTGTTTACCGTCACGCTAAAAGTGAGCGCCGCCGTATCCGTGTTCGCGGTGTTGCTATCACTGTCCGAAGCCCGCCAAGTGTAGGTGGCCTCGGCTGCTGCTGCCGTTGGCGTACCGCTCACCTCGCGCGTGGAGGTATCCACGCTCAGCCCCGTCGGCAGGTCGGGGGTCAGCGCGTAGCCGATGGTGCCGTTACCGCCTGTCGCCTCCGGCAGGGTGAAGGCGGTTATCTCGGTATCCACCGTGAAGGTCTTGTCTGCGATGGTCGTGCCACTCGCAAAGGCGGGGGCGGTGTCCGCCGCCGACACCACAATATCGAAGGTGTCGCTCACCGAAGCCGTGCCATCGCTTGCCGTCACCTTCACCGACAGAGTTCCGGTGTCCGTGGATGTCGGCGTACCGGAGAAGACACCCGTACCCGCGGTGAAGCTCAGCCAGGTCGGCAGCGCGCTGTCCGTCGTCCCGTCCGTCTGCTGGGCCGTGTAGGTGAGACTGTCTCCACTGTCCGCGTCACTGAAGGTGCCCGCCGGGAGGGTGAAGCTGAACGCCGTACCTGTCGTCGCCGCCTGATCGGGAATCGCGTTGGCCACTGTCGGCACCGAGTTGGCCGATGTCGCCTGACTCAGCGTCGCGGCTGTACTACTCTCGTAATTGACTGTGTTGCCCGTGGCCACCACCGACACCGTGTAGGTGGTGTTCACTGCCAACCCGGTGAAGGTTGCTTCGGTGCCGGTCACCGCGCCGGTGAAGGTGTTGCTCCCCTGTACAGCCGTCGCCGTGTAGCCCGTCGCATTCGACACCGCATCCCAAGTCACCGTGAAGCCAGTCTTGCTGCGCGTGTTCGCTTTCAGCGCCAGGTTGCTCGGTGTCGCCAGCGTGGCCTTGTTTACCGTCACGCTAAAAGTGAGCGCCGCCGTGTCCGTGTTCGCCGTGTTACTGTCGCCGTCGGATGCCCGCCAGGTGTAGGTGGCCTGCGCTGCTGCTGCCGTCGGTGTACCGCTCACCTCGCGCGTTCCAGTATCCAAGCTCAGCCCCGTCGGCAGGTCGGGGGTCAGCGCGTAGCCGATAGTGCCGTTGCCGCCGGTCGCCTCCGGCAGAGTGAAGGCGATGATTTCGGCATCCACCGTGAAGGTCTTGTCCGCGATGGTCGCGCTACTCGCGAAGGCGGGGGCGCTGTCCGCCGCCGACACCACAATGTCAAACGTATCGCTCACCGAAGCCGTGCCGTCGCTCGCCGTCACCTTCACCGACAGCGTTCCGGCATCCGTGGATGTCGGCGTACCCGAGAAGACACCCGTGCCCGCGGTGAAGCTCAGCCAAGTGGGGAGCGCGCTGTCCGTCGTCCCGTCCGTTTGCTGGGCCGTGTAGGTGAGGCTGTCACCACTGTCTGCGTCACTGAAGGTGCCCGCCGGGAGGGTGAAGCTAAAGGCTGTACCTGTCGTCGCTGCCTGGTTGGGAATCGCGTTGGCCACTGTCGGTGCCGAGTTAGCCGCTGTCGCCTGACTCAGCGTCGCGGCTGTACTGGCCTCGTAATTGGCCGTGTTGCCCGTGGCCACTACCGACACCGTGTAGGTCGTTCCCGCAGTCAAGCCGGTGAACACTGCCTCTGGGCCGCTACTCGGTACGCTCACCGTGCCGGTCACCGCAGTCCCACCGCTCGGCGTGGCCGCCGCCGTGTAGCCCGTCGCATTCGACACCGCATCCCAAGTCACCGTGAAGCCGGTTTTGTTCCGCGAACCCGCCTTCAGCCCCAGGTTGGTCGGTGTCGCCAGCGTTCCCTTGCCTACCGTCACTTGGAAGGTGAGCGCCGCCGTATCCGCATCTGCCGTGTTGCTGTCGCTGTCCGAAGCCCGCCAGGTGTAGGTAGCTGCGCTCGCTACTGCCGTCGGTGTACCGCTCACCTTGCGCGTTGTCGCATCCAGGCTCACCCCGTTCGGCAGCGCCGGAGTCAACGCGTAGCTGACGGTGCCATTACCACCCGTCGCCGCCGGTAGCGTCACATCAACCTCCGTACCCACCGTCCAGGTCTGCGCCGCAATGGTCTCGCTCCCGAAGCTCGGTGCCACATCCGTCTCGACCGGTGTCCCCTTCTTCACCTCCGACCACGCACTGTCCTCATAGGCCGTCGAACTTGATGCCACCTTCGCTCGCACACGCACATCGTATTCCGTGCCATTGGTCAGACTGTCAATCTCCGCTGGCGATGTGTCGTCGTCATTGTTCAGCCAGGTATCCGATGTGCTTTGCTTGTACTCAACCTCGTAACTCGCCGCGTTCATCACATCCGCCCAACTCGCGGTCAACTTCCCATCCTGCGCCGAAACCGTCACCACCGGTGTCGCCAGCGTTCCCTTGCCTACCGTCACTTGGAAGGTGAGCGTCACCGTATCCGCATCCGCCGTGTTGCTGTCGCTGTCCGAAGCCCGCCAGGTGTAGGTAGCTGCGCTCGCTACTGCCGTCGGTGTACCGCTCACCTCGCGCGTTCCAGTATCCAAGCTCAGCCCCGTCGGCAGGCCGGGGGTCAGCGCGTAACTGATAGTCCCGTTGCCGCCTGTCGCCTCCGGCAGGGTGAAGGCGGTGATTTCGGCATCCACCGTGAAGGTCTTGTCCGCGATGGTCGCGCTACTCGCGAAGGCGGGGGCGGTGTCCGCCACCGACACCACAATATCGAAGGTATCGCTCACCGAAGCCGTGCCGTCACTCGCCGTCACCTTCACCGACAGTGTTCCGGCATCCGTGGATGTCGGCGTACCGGAGAAGACACCCGTGCCCGCGGTGAAGCCCAGCCAAGTGGGGAGCGCGCTGTCCGTCGTCCCGTCCGTCTGCTGGGCCGTGTAGGTGAGGCTGTCGCCACTGTCCGCGTCACTGAAGGTGCCCGCAGGGAGGGTGAAGCTGAACGCCGTACCTGTCGTCGCCGTCTGATCGGGAATCGCGTTGGCCACTGTCGGTGCCGAGTTGGCCGCCGTCGCCTGACTCAATGTCGCGGCTGTACTGGCCTCGTAATTGGCCGTGTTGCCCATGGCCACTACCGAGACCGTGTAGGTCGTTCCCGCCGTCAAGCCGGTGAACGCCGCCTCCGGGCCGCTGCTCGGTACGCTCACCGTGCCGGTCACCGCAGACCCACCGCTCGGCGTGGCCGTCGCCGTGTAGCCCGTCGCATTCGTCACCGCATCCCAGGTCACCGTGAAGCTAGTCTTGCTCTGCGTGTTCGCTTTCAGCGCCAGATTGCTCGGTGTCGCCAGCGTGGCCTTGTTCACCGTCAACATGAAGGTCAGCGCGCTGCTGTCGCTGTTGGCGGTGTTACTGTCACTGTCCGAAGCCCGCCAAGTGTAGGTCGTTGCAGTCGCTGCTGCCGTCGGCGTACCACTCACCTCGCGCGTGGATGTATCCAAGCTCAGCCCCGTCGGCAGGTCGGGGGTCAGCGTGTAGCTGACAGTCCCGTTGCCGCCTGTCGCCTCCGGCAGGGTGAAGGCGGTGATTTCGGCATCCACCGTGAAGGTCTTGTCCGCGATGGTCGTGCCACCCGCAAAGGCGGGGGCGGTGTCCGCCACCGACACCACGATGTCGAAGGTGTCGCTTACCGAAGCCGTGCCATCGCTTGCCGTCACCTTCACCATCAGCGTACCGGTGTCGCCGGATTGCGGTGTGCCCGCGAGCTTGCGCTCGCTGGCGGTGAAGGTCAGCCAAGTCGGGAGCGCGCTGTCCGTGGTGCCGTCCGTCTGCTGGGCCGTGTAGGTGAGGCTGTCGCTGTCCGCATCACTGAAAGTGCCCGCCGGGAAGCTGTACTCGAAGGTCGTACCTACCGTCGCCGTCTGGTCGGGAATCGCGGTGCCCACGGTCGGAACCTGATTGGCCGCCGTGGTCACATCGAACCCATCCGATGCCTCGCTCATTGAATAGTTGGCATCGCCGGTGGCCGTCACCGTCACTGTGTAGGCGGTGTTCGCCGTCAAGCCGGTGAATGCCGCCTCCGGGCCGCTGCTCGGCACACTCACCGCGCCGGTGAAGGAGTTGCTCCCCTGCACAGCCGTCGCCGTATATCCCGCGGCGTTGGGCACTGCATCCCAGGTCACCGTGAAGCCGGTGCGCGTGTTGCTGTTGGCCTTCACCGCCAGGTTCGTCGGCTTCGCCAGTGTCGCCTTGCCCACCGCCGGGAAGGTGATGTCTGCCGTCGCTGTCTGCGTGTCCATGCCGCTGCCCGCAGTCGCTGTTACTGTCACCGTCGTTGTACTGGTGTTCGCCGCTGTCGGTGTGCCAGTGATAGCGCCGGTGGTGGCATTGATATTCAGCCCGGCGGGCAGCGTACCTGTGGTCACCGCGTAGGCGACCGTCGCGCTACCGAAGCCGGTCGCCGTTGCCGTCAGCGCCGTGATGGGCGTATCCACCGTCAAGGTCGGCGGCGGTGCCGAATATCCGAGCGTCACCTGCGAGACGGTCACATCGAAGGTTTGCGTCCCCACCTCCGTGCCGTCGCTCACCGTCACCGTGATGGTCGCAGTGCCTGCGGCCACCGGTGTCACCCGCACCGTACTGCTCGCGCTGTGGGCGGTCAGCGCCGTGGGGGTCACCGTCGCCACCGCCGGAGCGCTGGAGGCGGCCTGATACTGGAGGCTGTCGCCCGCCGTGCCCGGCGTGGCATCCACATCCACCTCGAAAGACTCGCCCACCCGTGCGCTCTGGTTGGCAATGGCGGTCACCGTCGGTGCTGCCCCGGCCGTGGGGGTGGCAGCGGTGGTCAGGCTCGTGTCCGAGGCTATGCCATCGTTGGCCAGGTTGCGGGTGTCCAGTCGCACGTGATAGCTGGTGTCGTTGTCCAGGCCGGTAATCGTGTAGGAGTTGGCGGTGACGGTGTTCACCGCACTCAAGGCGGTGTCGCTCTCCGATGCCTTGCGCCAGCGCACACTGTAGCCGTTCGGTGCACCGAAGGCCGGGTCCCAGGAGACGGCCAGGTTACCGGAACCGGCCGGGCGCGCTTGCAGGTTCGATGCCGATGTGGCCATCACCGCATCATCGTTGGTGATGGTGACCTCGACGCGAAAGCCACGGTCGTCGGCGGAGTTGGTGATGGTCCCGAATTGACTATGAAGGAATCGGAGGAACAGGGTCTCGTCGGGCTCGTAGTTCTCGTCCCCGACGACCGACAGCGTGAACGTACCTGTGGTCTGTCCTGGCGCGATATTGACGATGCCAAAGGGGAAAGGTGGCGACACCACCTGCCTGTAGTCCTCATTGCCGGTAGCGCTGCCATCGGTACTATCCACCCGGAAGGATGCGACCGAATAGTCAGTCCCCTCCAGCGTCACCGTGAAGGTGATGTCGGTGTTGCCGCTGTCGCCCTCCGCCACGCTCAGGAACCCCTCCGGAGTATTTTCAGTCGCGCCCGGCGCTCCGGTGTTCGTCAGGCCCGGTACGGAGGCAGTGATGGTCGCCTTCGGCAAGGGGTCATCGTCCTTGATGAGAATAGTGGCCTCCGACCCGGTAGTGGCGATAATCGCGCCCCCCGTCGCACTGCTCAGGCCGACCTTGAAGAGCTCGTCCCGCTCGCGGTTCACATCGTCGCTGATTGACACGGTGATGGTCTTGCGGGTCTCGCCCGCCGCGAACGTCAGGGTGCCCGAGGCCGCGGTGTAGTCGGTGCCCGCAGTGGCGGTGTTCGAGGAGAAGTCCGCCGTGGCATAGGCCACGGTCACCGCCTCGGTGCTGGGCGCGAACAGGGTCACCGCAAGGGTCACCGTCCCGGAAGCGGCATCTTCGTCTATCTCGCCACGCTGTGCATCGCTTGATGGAATCGTCACCCCGTTGCCCGCGACCGGGGCGATGCGCAGGGTGAGACCGTCATCCGCCCCGTTAATGGTTATGGTGATAGCAAATTCGGCAGTCTGCGCTGTGTTTTCAAGCCTGTAGGTTTCCGTTGCGGTCTGCCCGGCTTGCAGCGCCTGAGTGGCCGCGCGGGTATTGTCGAGCGTATAGGTCCAGGTCCTGTCGGCCTTGATGGTAAATGTCCCGTAGGTGAACCCCGCAGAGAAGGTGACATCAGTCGTGCCAACAGGGAACTCACCCGGAACGGCGCCACTGGCGGTGTTGGCCGTCGTATCATCCTCCGTGACAGTCCCCGTCCGGGTGACGACTTCATATGCTGTCACCACCACTGAAGCCGTGAGACCTGCGTAGCCCGTGTCAGTGCTGGATGCTGTGTGGGTGAAGCTGGCGCTGCCGTAGTTGCTGTCCGTATCCCCCCGTGCAGTCACGGTTACGGTCTGTCCGGTGCTCCAGTTGCCGGAGGTGAACGTCAAACTGCTGGGAGAAACCGACAAGTCCGCATCGCCACCGGAGTCCCTGGTAATGGCGATGGTCACATTGGCCGATGGCTCCGTGCGCAGTTGTACAGTGTAGGTGCCCGGTGTTGTTTCCCCCACGGTGAGCGCCTCCTTGCTCACCAACACGCTGGGGCCTTCGCTATCATCTTCTGTCACCACCACTGAAGCCGTGAGACCGTCGTAGCCCGTGTCAGTGCTGGATGCGGTGTGGGTGAAGGTGGCGCTGCCATCAGTGTTGTCCGTATCCTCGGCCGCACTCACGGTTACGGTCTGTTCAGTGTCCCAGTTGCTGGGGGTGAACGTCAAACTGGCGGGATTTACGGATAGATCCGCATCGCCGCTGGAGTTCCTGGCAATGGCGAGGGTCACGTTGGCTGATGGTGCCTTCCCCAGCTTCACGGCGTAGGTGGCGGTGGCTCCTTCTGTCACCGTCAATGTCCCGTTGCTCACGTCCACGCTGCGCACAAGACCATCCACCTTGTGCCCTGCCTGATCCGCCAGCCCAGCATAGGACAGGTCGGCATTCACCAATGGCGCTACCTGTTGACCTTCTGCTGTTGCCCTTATGCTGTTCCCTGCTGGTACTCTGAGAGGGTTGGCAGGGATGCTGATACCATCCGTGTCACTGTCACCGAGTCTGACGGTGTATCTGAAGGGTATCCTCCGGTTTCTGAGATTAGATACGCCTGAGTACGTCAAGGTTTTGACGGAGCCGCCAATGGACAGACTCAAGTTGACTCCTGCTCCAACCGTTGAGTCTACGAAGATTCTTTTTGTGAAAGAAACCGCCACAGTAATGGTATCGCCCACCACATAGGTCTGGTCGGAGCCGGGGTCACTTGTAATGCTGATGGAATCTATGGCGGGTGGCGCTATTGTTGTCACCTCAACCGAAGTTGTGATGCTGTTGTAGGTGGTGTCGGTACTCGATGCGGTGTGGGTGAAGGTGGCGCTGCCGTAGCTGCTGTCAGTATCGGCCCGTGCAGTCACGGTTACCGTCTGTGCAGTGCTCCAGTTGACAGGGGTGAACGTCAAACTGGTGGGAGAAACCGACAAGTCCGCATCGCCACTGGAGTTCCTGGCAATGGCGACGGTCACATTGGCTGATGGCGCCTGGGCCAGCTTCACCGTGTAGGTGCCTGTGTGACCTGGCCATAATGCCAAGGCTGCACGGCTCACTCGCACATGACTATCCGGAATTGAAGCGACCGCCAGTGATGCGGTGATGTTGTTGTAGCTGGTGTCAGTACTTGATGCGGTGTGGGTGAAGCTGGCGCTGCCGTAGCTGCTGTCCGTATCGGCCCGTGCGGTGACGGTTACCGTCTGTTCAGTGCTCCAGTTGTCAGGGGTGAACGTCAAGCTGGCGGGAGAAACCGACAAGTCCGCATCGCCACCGGAGTTCCTGGCAATGGCAAGGGTCACGTTGGCTGATGGCGCACTGCGGAGTTTTACGCTGTAGGTCTCACTGGCACCTTCTGCCACCGCCGTGGTTGTAGTGCTCAGCTTGACTCCGACAACAGCGTTTACCTTGTGTCCGGATTGGTCCGTCAGCCCGGCATGGTTGACATTCACATTGGCAAGATTACCGGTACCCCCCTTGGTAATAGGGTTCTCGGGGATGCTGATGCCGTTGGCATCTTTATCGCTGGCCTGAACTTCGTACTCGAAGTTGAGTCTTGGACTGCCGGGTACAGGAAAATCAAAAAAACTACTGGCAGCGGTTGCGGTTCTGGTGTTGGAGCCGACAGTCAGGCTCAGGGTCGGCCTGGGGGTGGCAGAAACACTGGCGCTGCCGGGAGCGAGTTGGACTCCTATCGTGATTTTTTCGCCGGGTTCGTAGGACTGGTCAGCTTCAGGGGTACTGGTGATGCTGATGGATGTTATGGAGACTTGCGCGTGTGCGGAGGCGCTCAGGGTGAGGCAAGCGAGGAGGGTAATGAGGGAGATGTGTGCGAAGGGGGGGGGGGGGGGGGGGGTAGAGTGGGAACAGGATTCGCGACAGGTCTGGCGCGAACCTGAGTTCACGAGGCCCGAGTTCATCAGGATATTCCTGACGAGGGTCTTGCCCGGGACTTTCATGAAGGTCGGCATGAATTCCAGCATGGAGATGAGCGTACGCATTGGAGTGTCTCAATCCGGCAAATGAGTACCGCTATTGTATAACCTCGGGAAACCCTGAAGTGCAACGCTCCTGAAGTTGCCGAGGGCCTGCCGGTTTCCGCAGCAATCCCCTCGCACCCGACCCGGCCTATTGACAAGAGACGCAACTGATTTCACGATGCGAGATACCGTGATATCCATGGAGGTTCGCTATGCGATCGGTCAAGGTCACTGAATATATGGCGCGCAAGCTACTCACCTTCACGCCGGAAACCAGGGTTTTTGATGCCTTGCAACTCCTGCTCGAGAAGAACTACTCCGGCGCACCGGTCGTCAGCACACCGGGCGAACTGATCGGTGTGCTTTCCGAGGCGGACCTGATGCGAGTCGCCATTCAGGGGAGCTATCATGAAGACACCTCCGGGCTGGTCGGCGATTTCATGAGCACCGAGGTGGTGACCGTCTCCCCCGACATCGATTTGTATTCGGTGGCGGAAATGTTCATCAAGTATCATTACAAGAGATTTCCGGTAGTCAGTGCTGGCAAGTTGATCGGTATGATCAGTCGTCGCGATGTGCTGCGGGGTGTCGAGGATCTGGCGCACGGGAACAGGGAATAGCCAAGGAAAGAACAACTGTCATGCCATCAGTCGAAAACAACGGAACAACAATCTACTTCGAGCAATACGGGTCGCGCGCAGACACGCCGCTGGTGCTCATTCACGGCCTCGGATGCCAGCTCATGGAGTGGCCCCCGAGCTTCATCAATGCCCTGACCGCTGGTGGATACCGCGTGGTCACGCCTGACAACCGCGATATCGGCTTGTCGAGTCGGCTCACGCATCTTGACGAGCGCACACCCGAAGTCATGGAACTGATGGCAAGGCAAGTCGAGTTGCCACTTGAAGGCTTCTACAGCCTGTCGGATATGACGGCGGATGTGGTTGCGGTACTCGACTATCTGGGCCAATCCGGCGCACATGTGCTTGGCCTGTCCATGGGCGGCATGATTGCCCAGCGCATGGCAATCGAATATCCCGAGCGCTGCTTCAGCCTGACCTGTCTGATGACTTGCTCCAGCCCGCCGGACACAGAGGCAGTTGATACCGAAGCGGCCATGGCTTTCTTTGGCGAACCCGCAGCACTCGATCAGGAAACACTCATCAGGCATCGGGCGGCGGGATGGGATGCCGTGGGTGGCTCGCACTTTCTCTCGAGCGAGTGCGGTATAGGACAACTTGCTGCCGAAGCGGTAAATCGCTGCTATCACCGCAAGGGATTTGCACGACAGCTACACGCAATCTCCAGCGATGTGGACAGAACGCCCTTGCTGGCCGATGTTCGTCTGCCAACGCTGGTCATTCACGGCGAAGTGGACCCGCTCTTGCCGCTTTCTTCCGGCGAAGAGATTGCCGAGGCAGTCCCCGGTGCCGAATTTGTACCCATCAAGCACATGGGACACGACCTGCCGGAACCCCTCATTCAGCCGCTTGCCGAGCAGGTGCTCAGGCATGTGGACGCGGCCAGCGTTGAACGCTGAGAATCAGCTCCCGCACTCGGGTCAATCCACGAGTTCAGCGCGAGGGCGAGCGTAGCAACTATAGATGGGAATCCTGCGCTCTGCACGAACCGCACCTATCAACACAGTACTGGTACGGGGATGACGTATGGGTCTGGAACGACGGCTATTTGAACGCCACATCACCAAAGGACGACTGACTGTCGAATTTCCCGACGGCAGTCAGGAGGTGTATGGAGAGGGGTCCCCGGCCGTCACCTGGGCGATTCACTCCAGATCGGCGCTGCCAAAAATGCTCGCCAACCCGCAACTCAACCTGGGCGAGACCTACATCAACGAAGAATGGGGGGTCAGGGATGGCAGCCTGCACGACCTCATCACCATCCTGCGACAGAACCTCGAACAAGCGGCAGCACGCTTCCGAAAGAACCCTCTGCTATCGGCTCTGGTGACAGGAATTCGCTCCATGAACACCCTGGCTTCAAGTCGGCGCAATGTCAGCCACCACTACAATTTGGACGAGACCCTGTTTCGCGCCTTTCTTGACAAGGAGATGCACTACTCCTGCGCCTATTTCGAGCATGCCCGGCAGCCGCTCGAAGATGCCCAGAACGCCAAGGCCCGGCATATCCTCAATAAACTGCAATTACGCGCAGGTCAGCAGGTGCTGGACATAGGCTGCGGTTGGGGCGCGTTGGCCATCTATCTTGCCGAGCATGCGGGGGTGCGCGTCAAGGGCGTGACGCTCTCTACCGAACAACTGCGCGTAGCGCGCGAGACGGCCAAGCGGCGCGGCCTGAGCAATCTGGTGCAATTCGAGTTGCAGGATTATCGCGAAATCCAGGAGTCTTACGACCGCGTGGTGAGCGTTGGCATGTTTGAGCATGTCGGCAGGAATTACTACGCTGACTTTTTCAATCAGGTGTACAAGCGCCTCAAATCCGGCGGCCTGGCGCTGCTGCACAGCATCGGCTCGCCGAAGCCGCCGTGCCCGACGAATTCATGGATTACCAGACACATCTTTCCGGGCGGCTACATCCCCTCGCTGTCTGACGTGATGCCGAGCATTGAAGCCTCCGGCCTGGACACAACCGACATAGAGGTATTGCGCCTGCATTACGCCTACACGTTGCGCGAGTGGTACGCACGCTTCGCGCGTGTGCGCAGCGAATTCGTGAAGTCTCGCGGAGAGAAATTCTGTCGTATGTGGGAGCTGTATCTCATCTTTTGCCAGACCGCCTTCGAACTTGGCGAGCTGGTGGTGTTTCAGTGGCAACTTGGCAAGCCGCCCTATGCGCTTCCCATTCGACGCGACTATCTGTATGGCACCCGTACCCCGGAAAATGAATCCGACTCCTGATACCGAGCTGACCCGACACAGCGAGCAGATTCGCGCTCATGGCTACAGCCTGGCGCAAGGTGTCATGCCGCCATGCCTCATGGCGCAAATTCACGCTGAACTCGCGCCCCACTTTCGCCAGTCACCAAGGGGGCGCAACGAATTTGAAGGCTATGCGACGCAGCGACTGTATTCACTGCCGAGCAAGTCGGACACCGTGGCGGAATTGATCGAGCACCCTCTGGTGCTCGGCCTCGCCGATCAATTCCTGCACAAGGACTACCTGCTGTCAGCCGCAATCGCCATACGAGTGCACGGCGGCGAGACACCGCAGAACCTGCATCGGGACGATAATCCGGCCGGTGCCCCGGATTCGGGGGTGCGCGATATGTGGGGCTTTTCCAGCATCTGGATGCTTGATGATTTTTCTCCATCGAACGGCGCAACCCAGGTAATTCCCGGCAGTCACAAGTGGCCCATGGAGCGCGTACCCGATCCGGCGCAGGCGGTGTCGGTATGTGCACCGGCCGGATCAGTACTGCTGTTCGCCGGTAATCTGTTGCATCGTGGCGGTGCGAGTCTCGAAGCCGAACCAGGCAGGGTACGCCTCGGCATCACGATTCAATATGCGCAACCCTGGTTACGCACTATCGAAAACTTCTCGCTGTCGATGCCGCCACAATCAGCCGCCAGGTTCAGCCCGCGCATCCAGGCACTCCTCGGCTATAGCGTGGTAGCGCCGGGTTTTGTCGGATTTGTCAACGGGCTGCACCCGAAGCGCCTGATCGACTCAACCTACACTGGGCGAAAGCATCGCCACGAGCAGACATCAGGTGAAGTCAGTTCTTCAGACTGGCCAGAAACTCCAGCGTGAGCGCCAGGCCATCCTCATCCATGCTCATCACCGCAGCGTTGAATTCCGTCACGCCAGCATCCTGAAAACGCTGAATACCACTGCACAAGGCGTTCTCGTCGCCGAGTATGGCAATGTCCGCCGGACCGTCCGCACCCTCCCTATCGAGCATGGCACGATAGCTCGGTAACTGCCCATATATGGTCAGGTCGCGCGCTACCTTCTCGCGCAATTCATCCGGCTTGCGCGTGAGCCCTACAGGCACACCGGCTACCACGCGCGGCTTTGGCCGCCCGGCACCCTCGGCAGCCACCTGCAGATGCTTGACGATGTGGCCTTCCATGGTGCGTGGGCCAACCATCCAGGTATTGGTTCCGTCGGCAAGTTCGCCAGCGACCTTGAGCATCTGCGGACCCAGAGCGGCCACGACAACCGGTACCGGCTCGGCACCCGGCACATCGAATTGCACGTTCGCCACCCTGAACATCTCCCCGGTATGGTTCGTCGGTTCTCCGTGCAAGAGCGGGATGAGCACCGACAGATACTCGCGCATGTGTCTCACTGGATGTTCATAGGACATCCCGAACATGTTCTCGATCACAATCTTGTGCGAGAGCCCTATGCCGAGCGTGAATCTGTTGCCGGTGGCGGCGGCGGCTGTGAGCGCCTGTTGCGCCATGGCAACAGGATGACGAGGATAGGTGGGGACCACGGCGGTGCCCAGGCGAATGTGCGAGGTCGCAGCGCCCATGCATGAAAGCGCATTGATGGCATCAAAGGAAAAGATGTTCGCCATCCAGACACAATCGAGGCCAGCCACTTCCGAGCCGCGCGCGAGGCTGATCAGCTCTTCGAGCTTCTGCCCGTCTCCACCCGCACCGAGCATGACACCAAATTCCATGAGTTCTCCCGGAATGTACCAAGGGGTTCCACCAGTATGCCGCGCATGTGCACCTTCGGTGGGCCCGGTAGGACTTGAACCTACGACCAATGGATTATGAGTCCACTGCTCTGACCAACTGAGCTACGAGCCCGAAGATCAGGACAGCGCGCAGCGTCCTGAACGACAGAAACGAAATAGTGGGCACTTTGCCTGCAAAACGCAAGTCTTGTCGTCTGTCGAAGACCTTGTGAACTTAACTGTCTGTTCAATCTGTTCTTTCCTGGCCCCGAACGCATCGATCCAGTGTGGACAATACGGATAATGACGCGGGCAAAGTTGCTATAGTCACGAATATCTCGCACTGAGGAGCACCCATGACCCTGCAGCTACGCCATACATCGATCGTCCTTGCCTGTGTTCTCGCAACAAGCGCCTGTACGCCGACTCAGGATGCCGAATCACCTCCGGTCTCGGCGCAAGAATTCGTCGCCGGGCTGAATGAGCAGATGGACGCGCGCGGACGCGCAGCGAGCGCCGCCTATTGGGTGCGCGCCACCTACATCACCCCGGATACAGAGATCCTTGCTGCCCGTGCCAATGAACGCTGGCTCGAGTTCCATTCGCGCTCGGTCAAGCAGGCGGCTGAGTTCGAGGGGCAATCGCTGGACCCGGAAACCGGCAGGGCGCTGGAACTGCTCAGGCTCAGCTCGTCGGCACCGGCACCTGACGATGCCGCCAAGCGCAGTCGTCTCTCCGAAATCAGCGCTCGTATGCCGGGACTCTACGGGGAAGGCAAGTATTGCCCGGAAGATGGCAGACCCTGTCAGGATTTGCAGGAACTCAGCCAGATCATTGCCAGCAGCCGCGATTACGATGAACTTCTGGAAGCCTGGGAGGGGTGGCGCACCATCTCGCCGCCCATGCGCAGTGACTATGCCGAATTTGTCGCACTCAGCAACGAAGGTGCACGCGAGCTCGGCTTTCGCGACCTCGGAGAGCTCTGGCGGGCCGGTTATGACATGACCCCACAAACCTTCACCGAGGAATCCCAAAGACTCTGGGGTCAGGTCAAGCCGCTCTATGACGAATTGCACTGCGCGGTGCGCGCGCGCCTGAACGATGAATTCGGGGACGCGCGTGTACCCCTCGACGGGCCGATTCCCGCACATATTCTCGGCAATATGTGGGCGCAGGAATGGTCACACCTCTATCCGCTCATGGAGCCCTACAAGGGCGTTGACGACCTTGATGTCACGGCAAGCCTCGAAGCCCAGGGCTACACGGCGGTGCAGATGACGCGCCTCGCCGAGGACTTCTTCGTCTCTCTCGGCATGCCGAGCCTGCCGGATGCCTTCTGGGCGAACTCCATGCTCACCAAGCCGCGTGACCGGGAAGTGGTATGCCATGCCAGCGCCTGGTCGGTGGATGCGCCGGAAGATGTGCGCATCAAGATGTGTATAGAACCGACGCAGGAAGATCTGGTTACCATCTATCACGAACTTGGGCACATCTATTACTACCTCGCCTATGCGGATCTGCCGAATATCTTTCAATCCGGCGCACACGACGGATTTCACGAGGGCATCGGCGACACGGTGACCCTGTCCATGACGCCGGGCTTCCTCGAGGAGATAGGTCTGGTTTCAGAGGTGAGCGCGAGTGAGGAAGCGATCATCAACAACCAGATGAAGGTGGCACTCGACAAGATCGCGTTTCTTCCCTTCGGCAAACTGATTGACGAGTGGCGCTGGGGTGTCTTCTCGGGCGAGATTGCGCCCGAGGACTACAACAGCGCCTGGTGGGATTTGCGCACCGAGTATCAGGGCATAGTTCCGCCCGTGCCACGCACGGAAGAAGACTTTGATCCCGGTGCCAAGTACCACATACCCGGCAACACACCCTACACGCGCTATTTTCTCGCCTTCATCCTGCAGTTCCAGTTCCAGCGCGCCCTGTGCGACATTGGCGGGCATGACGGCCCGTTGCACACCTGCTCCCTGTATGGCAACAAGAAGGCCGGCGAGGCGTTCTGGACGCTGATGCAAAAGGGGGCCAGTCAGCCGTGGCAGGACACGCTCGAAGAACTGACCGGCAGTCGGGAAATGGATGCGAGCGCCATCATCGACTACTTTGCGCCTCTGATGTCCTGGCTCCAGCAGGACAATCAGGGACGCCAGTGCGGTGTGTAGATGTGCATGTGTACAGAGGCGGACAGGGGCGGACAGGCAGGTATCTACCTGTCCGCCCCTCGTACGGAAGCGCTGGCCGCAATGCGCCATCAAGCAGCCTTGACCTGAATGCGTAGCGGCTTGTCTTCCTCGCGCCGGTGCACAGTGACTTCGAGCACCCCGTTACTCAGCTCGGCTTCGGTCTTCTCCGCATCTATCTCGAAGGGGATGCGAAAGGAACGGCTGAATGGGCCGAAGTGGCGTGCGCGTCCGATCCAGGTGACCTGCTCGGCATGATCCGGGCGCTTGCGCTCCCCGCTGATGGTGAGCACATTGGCCTTCACGGAAATTTCGATATCCTTCGGGTCAATTCCGGGCAACTCGGCTGAAATCATCGCCGTGTCGTCTGTTTGCGACAGACCAACGGCAGGAATCATTCGACCGGTTTCGCCCGCTTGGCTACCTTGAATCAGGAAGTCGGAACGCAGCAGACTTGTCGCGAGATTCGTGTGTGGAAACAACATGTTCTTCTCCTTTGCCTGGGTAATGCCCGCCTGTTCGGCGGTACTGTTTCACCCCTTAGATGGGAGCATCGGGAGAATTTTTCAAGCCTCGTGAAGCTAAAGTCCGAAGCACACCGGCAGATCGCTTCTCAGGCCGCTTTCAACCCGTGAATGATCTTCGCCTGCAGCTCCCTGGGAATCAGTCCGTAAGCGGCGGAGGTGCGGTCAACGATGTCTCCGAATCTGGACGTGATGGCACCGGCAAGATCTCGAGGCTCCGCTACCACAGCAAATTCCTGCACCAGATCCTCACTGATGAGTTCCGCCATTTCGGCCCACTTGCCCTGCTTGGACATGGCATTCAGGGTGAGCTGCAACTCGCCCGCACCAATGGACTCGAGCACCGGCTTGTAGGCGGGTGTCGAGCCATAGAAGGCCACTTGCTGGCGAACGGTGGCACGTGCGCTCTCGACAGCCTGCTCGCTATCGCCGGTGACGGTGAACATGGGGTACACAATCTCGAAATCCGAGCGCGACTTGCCCACCTTGGCCCACCCGCGCTCGAGCGCAGGGAGCGTGGTTTCGCGCAGGTACTTTTCCGTGGTGAATGCGTGCACAAGCAAGCCGTCAGCCACTTCACCAGCGACCTCGGTCATCAGCGGACCGACGGCAGCGAGAAACACGCGCGGGCGGCCGTGGCTGGTATCGGTCGGGGTAAAGAAGGGTGTCATGAGCGTGTGCCGGTAGAATTCGCCCTCGAATGCCAGCGGCTTGCCGTCGTACCAGGTGTCCCAGATGGCGCGCATGGCGAGGATGAACTCGCGCATACGCTTGGCTGGCGATGACCAGGGCATATTGAACCGCTTGGTGATGTGGGGGCGAATCTGCGAGCCGATACCGAGTATGAAGCGCCCGCCGGAGGCGGAGTTCAGGTCGTGCGCCGTGTTCGCCAGTGTCATGGGAGAGCGCGCAAAGGCGACCGCGATGGCAGTCATGAGATCAACCCGGCTCGTGCTCTGACTGGCGATGGCATGCGGCATGAATGGGTCATGGCTGGTTTCGGCGGTCATGAGCCCGTCGTACCCCAACTCTTCAAGCTCCGCAGCCTGCGGAGCAATCTTGTCAAACTCGTGAGTCAACCCGGTATCAACTTTCATGAGCGTGTGCCTCTTGTTGAGTTGCGAAAAGGTACAGAATACCGAATCCGGAACATCAAGCGAGAACCTCAATAGCTCATCGAGTCCGACAGGAACAGGCCTGCATGCGGCCCTTCACCCGCAACGTAATACCGACACGCAGGATGCTTGTCGCTGATACCGACTTCATACACCACATCATTCGGACAGCGAATTCTGCTCACCAGCTGCGGGTCCGGATTCAGCAGGCACTTGAGCAGCACACGCATTGTCAGGCCGTGTGTGACCAGACCCAGGTATCTGCTCCCGAAGCCAGGCTGCGTCATCAGTACGCGCAACTCGCCGAGCAGCTGGGTAATCCGCGGCTCGAGAGAAGACAGGCGCTCTCCTCCGGGCGGCAGGAAGTGATACGGATCGTCCGAGCGAGCTTGCCAGATATCCGGATGCCGAGTACGCGCCTCATCCCAGGTCAAGCCGCCCCAGGCACCGCAATCGCGCTCCTGAAGCCGTATATCGAAACTGATCTCGGCTGCCAGAATCTCGGCCAGAATGCGTGCCGTATGGGCCGCGCGACCAAGAGGCGAAGCTATCAGGTGCGTTACCCCGAGCGTCTCGAGCAGTTCGCCATTGCGGCGCGCCTGCGTGATGCCACGTGCTGTCAGCGACGAATCCAGTACGCCCTGAATACGGCCTTCCCGGTTCCACTCGGTCTCTCCGTGACGCATGAGCAGGAGGCTATGCGCGTCATCCGAACCTTCCTGCGCCCTGGGCATGAGGGCCTGCTCGGCTCCCGTTGGCGCGCGTTCAGACACTTGGGAAACTCGAATACATCGCCATATGATACTGTCACCAAACACTTCTTGCGCCACATTCATCGGAGTTGACTTCATGCTCAATCGTATCTTCCTGCTGATTCTCACCAACCTCGCCATCATGCTGGTATTGAGCGTGGTCCTGAAATTCTTCGGGCTGGAGAGGTTTTTCCTCGATGCTCTGGGAGGTGCCGGATTCAACTTCACCGGCATGCTGATTTTCAGCGCAGCCTTCGGGTTCGGCGGTGCCTTCATCTCGCTGCTCATTTCCAAGTGGATGGCAAAGCGCGCGACCGGTGCCAAGGTCATCGAATCACCCGCAAACGACACCGAGCGCTGGCTCGTCGCCACCACGCGACAGCTATCGGAGCGCGCAGGTATCGGCATGCCCGAAGTCGCCGTTTTCGATTCGGCAGCGCCGAACGCCTTTGCCACCGGTGCGAACCGCAACAAATCTCTGGTCGCGGTGAGTACAGGCCTGTTGCGCGACATGAACAGGGAGCAGGTGAAGGCAGTGCTCGGACACGAGATCGGACATATTGCCAACGGCGACATGATCACCCTCACCCTCATTCAGGGTGTCCTGAACACCTTTGTCATCTTTCTCTCGCGCATCATCGGCATGATCGTGGACCGCGTGGTGCTGCGCAACGAACGCGGATTCGGCATCGGCTACTTCGTGACCAGTATCATCGCGCAGATTCTGCTTGGCATACTGGCAAGTGCAGTGGTCATGTGGTTTTCGCGCCGTCGTGAGTTTCGCGCCGATGCAGCGGGGGCCGAACTCGCCGGGCGGAGTCACATGATTGGCGCTCTGGAAACGCTGCGTCGCTCGCAAGGCGCGGCTGCCATGCCCGAATCCCTGGCCGCATTCGGCATCTCGCCGTCAGCGCGTTCCGGCATCGCGCGGCTGTTTGCCTCGCACCCGCCAATCGATGAGCGCATTCGCGCACTCAGGGATGCCGGGCGATCAATGCGGTAACCGAACCGGACGCGGAGTGACGACTTGCCCAGGAATTTGCTCACCGGGTTCGACTGGCGCTGCCCCGCCACCTGGCGTACCTCGGCCTACAACACCATGTGGTGTCTGATCGGATGCGCTCTGGGAGACCTCGGTGCCATCCTCTGGTTCCAGACCTGTGCACCCGAAACCAACGCCATGCTGGTCATGGCAGTTGCGATGGTCTCCGGCATCTTCACCAGCATTGCCCTCGAGACCGGCATACTTCTGCCCCGGCTCGGCCTGCGAACGGCTTTCACAACCGCAGTGGGCATGAGTCTCGCTTCGATGATTGCCATGGAAGCGGCGATGAATCTGACCGACTTCTGGCTCGTCGGTGGTGCCAGGCTGACCTGGTGGGTCATTCCACCCATGTTGCTGGCGGGATTTCTGGCACCTTGGCCGTATAATTACTGGCGACTGAAGAAGTTTGGGCAGGCATGCCACTAGCTTGGTACGCCTCGGCAGACTGCCGCCATAGCTCAGCAGGCAGAGCAACTCACTTGTAATGAGAAGGTCCGGGGTTCGATTCCTCGTGGCGGCACCAGGTATGTTCCGATCAAGTCCATCCGTGGACTTGATCGGAACATACCTAACGGCGATAACCCGGGAATGACTACTCAATAGCTCCCGAGCGCCTCACCCACCTTGATGCACATACCTGCCTCGAGCCCGGGGGCGAACGCGAACCCCTCGGCTTGCCAGCAGAGCACAACGGTCGAGCCAAACCTGAACCGCCCAAGTTCATCACCACGCACATATTCTGGCCCTCGCGCCTCGGCGAACCGGACTCCGTCACCCGCATCATCTCCATGACAGGACATCGACGGCGAGTTGAAGGTGGTCTCTATGCCGCCTACCATGCGCGCGCCAATGAATACGACGGCCAGAAATCCCTGCACGGTCTCGAAGCGACACACCAGACGCTCATTGCGACAGTGCAAATCGGGAATTCTGGCCGCGGTGGCGGGGCTCACGCTGAACAGTGTGCCGGGAATCGATGTCCAGGATGCCAGACGCCCGGCACAGGGCATATGTACGCGATGATAATCTGACGGGGAAAGATACACGCAGGCATGAAAGCCGCCTTGCACCCGCTCAGCCGAGGCCGCATCGCCGAGCAAGCGCCGAACGGAGTAGTCCTGTCCCTTGGCTTCAACAAGCCGCTCACGATCAAGCCTTCCGAATGACATGAGCCGACCATCGGCTGGACAGGCAAGCGCGTTCATGTCAGCGGGCATGGGCCGCGCATCGGCTCGCAGGGCGCGCGTGAAGAAGGCGCTCAGGGTTTTGTAGGCGCGCGGATCAGGCTCCGCCGCTTCTTCAAGACGTATCCCGAAGCCGCGGCGAAACGCCCAGATCAGCGGGCGAGCAAGCAGTTCGCTGTCTGCCACGACAGCGGCGAGCCGTGACAGCACGGGTTTGGTGTGATGCGTCATGAGTCCTGTATGCAACCTTGAACAGCCCGTATATGGTACAAAGGGTTACTCGGTTCGTACTGCTCGCGATGTGGCGAGACAAGGAGAAGGATTCACATGATCTGGTGGGCATGGATCGCATTGGGGCTTGTGCTCATGGGTGCCGAAATGCTTCTGGTGGATGCCGCTTTCTATCTTGTCTTCATAGGGGTCGCGGCCCTGCTCGTCGGAGTAGCCCAGACCGTGGGACTGGATTTGCCGATCTGGGCGCAGTGGGTGTGTTTTGCGATCCTTTCCGCAGTGCTCATGGTGCTCTTCCGCGAACGCCTCTATAACAGGCTGCGTGGCGGCGGGATGGGCTACAAGGACCCCGCAGTAGGGAGGTTGGTTGATGTGGAAGAAGATGTAGATCCGGGCATGGAGACGCGCGTCAGGATGCGTGGTTCCCGCTGGAACGCAGTGAACATCGGCAGCAGTACCATTGCAAGGGGTTCCAAGGCACGAATAGCCAGAGTTGACGGGCTGACTCTGGAAATCACCGGCGACACACTCGGGCCAGGCGGCTCGTGACGCTCCTGGCCTCGGCCCTGACCCGCAGGCACACACCCGCATCTTTCACACACTACACAACAGGATCTTCGTTTCATGACCGGACTTGTCCTCGCAGGCATACTCGCCATAGTCGTGATCATCGTCATCATCAAGACGGCGGTAATCGTGCCACAGCAATCTGCCTATGTCATCGAAAATCTCGGGAAGTACTCGCGAACCTTGCTGGCGGGCTTTCACATACTCCTTCCCTTTGTCGAAAAGGTTGCCTACAAGCACACGCTCAAGGAACAGGCCATAGATGTCGAAGAACAGATCTGTATCACCTCCGACAATGTTCAGGTAGGTGTTGACGGTGTGCTGTATCTACAGGTCCTGA
Organism: Pseudomonadales bacterium; assembly: GCA_965199815.1. Lineage (GTDB taxonomy): Bacteria > Pseudomonadota > Gammaproteobacteria > Pseudomonadales > Azotimanducaceae > Azotimanducus. The sequence goes on along the minus strand of CBDATE010000024.1, from coordinate 84,497 downwards.
ACGCACAAAACGCCAGCTACGGTATAGGCGACTACCTGTTCGCCATAGCACAGCTTGCACAAACAACGCTCAGAAGCGAGATAGGCAAAATCGAACTCGACAAGACCTTCGAGGAGCGCAGTCACATCAATCTGCGCGTCGTCGAGGAACTTGACCAGGCATCCAACCCCTGGGGTGTGAAGGTCTTGCGCTATGAAATTCGCAACATCAACCCACCGCACGACGTACTCACCGCCATGGAAAAACAGATGCGCGCCGAGCGGGAAAAGCGCGCCACGGTGCTTGAATCCGAGGGTGTGCGCGATGCCAAGATCAATGAGGCGGAGGGAGAAAAGCAGCGCGTCATCAAGGAATCCGAGGCGGCAAAGCAGCAACAGATCAACGAGGCCGAGGGCGAAGCTGCGGCCATACTCGCAATCGCACAAGCGACGGCAGAAGGCTTGCGCAAGGTGGCGGCGGCACTCAGTGAAGAAGGCGGAGACAAGGCCATGCAATTGCGCGTTGCAGAAGATTATCTTGAACAATTCGGGAATCTCGCCAGGCAGACGAACAGCCTCATAGTGCCGGCGAACCTCAGCGATGTGTCGTCAATGATCGCATCGGCGACGACTGTCTTCAGCAAGATGTCCGAGCGGGCGCAATAAGACGATTGTGCACCCGGCCGATGGACACACATGAGCGCATCGCTTGAAGAACACTTCGGTTGGCGCCGCCCGGTCGCGTTGCCGCCGCTCGCCGATTTCGATACCCCTCACAATCGCAAGGTGCCTCCACGAAACGGCCTGGGAGAGTGGGTTTTCGTGACCGTGCAGGCATCCCGTATGGCCGGGTCCGCCATGCAGCCTTCATTCCCCGAGTTTTGCCGATGGATGGAGGCGACGCACCCCGACCCGGCGCGTTCGGCATACATATGCGAGTTGTTCAAATCCATGCATCCGGTCGAGTTGCGTCTCTTCATGGCCAATTGCGGCATCAGCCTGCTGGGCACAGTGAAGGCGCTCAAGCAATGCGAAGACAGTCTCGGGTGCTGGCTGGCTGCACATATTGCGCGGTATGCTCGCGGCTGGGAACGGCCCCGTTCGGTCGGCGACCCGAGGCTGCATGTGGTGGATGACTACTACCTCCCGCTCCTCACTGCAGCCGAACTGCAAGAACTCGAATCGAGAACTCCATGAAGGAGCGCTCTTTCGACACCGCCCGCAGCAGCCTGCTCATCAAGGCCATGGAGGTGCTCGGGAATCTCGCCGACCACAACGAGATATGCATCGGCGGTGGCACAGTGCTCGCCTCTCGCTGGCACCATCGCCTGAGCACGGATATAGACTTGTTCACATCGCCTGAGCATTACCGGAGCCTTGCAGGGGAGATACTGGCGCACATGCGCAGCAACCACCGGGATGTCAATGTCACGCTCTATCCGCACATGATGCTGTGCGTATTGCCGGACGGCGGCGAATGGTCGCTGGGCGGGAGTGCAAACGTGACACCCCGACCGCTGTGTGCAGAGCGAGAGCGCCAAACCGGACTTCAGTTGCAATCGACCTGCGAGATTCTCACCCGCAAGGTGCGCGCCAGGATGGTGAACAACACGCTGTACCTTGGTATGTTCTGATCAAGTCCATCCGTGGACTTGATCAGATTCGCAAATCAGAAGTACGCTACAGCGGGCACATCCATGTGCCCGCCCCTTCGGGTGGCTGCGCCGTGCATTTTTGCTGTCCTGCAAAAATGTGCTGATTTGCTCGCAGATTCAATGCCTTACGGCACTGAATCTGGCGGCACCTCCGTGTGCCGCACGGGAAACTCTGTTATTCAGAGTTTCCCTTGTGCGAGATGCCTACGATGTTGTGTCCTGTTTCAGGCACGAACCACACGCACTCGAAGAACTTCGTGCATGCCTGCAACCGAGCGAGCACCAGGCACTGGAATACGATGCGACAATAGGCGAGATACAGATTTCCACGGCGCAGCCATTACTCGAACCTGCATATACACACCTTGCGAACCCCAAGGCTTTGCGCGAAGCCCTGTTCGCAGCGTTGAACGGCACCCTGGAGCGCGAACAAGCAACAACAGGACAGGATTTCCAGCAATGCACACTCCACAACTCCTGACCACTCAACCTCTGCCCTGGGCATCCCTGTGAACAAGAATCGCAATCTGGTATGGATAGACCTCGAGATGACAGGCCTCGAACCTGACCGCCATGTGATCATCGAAATCGCCACTCTGGTCACTGACAGCGATCTCAATCTGGTTGCAGAAGGACCGGAACTCGCCATCAAAACCTCGGAGGCTGATCTGGCGGCCATGAATCAATGGAATATCGATCATCACACCAACTCGGGGCTGCTTGCCCGAGTACGTGCATCACACGTCAGTCTGAGCGAAGCACAGGCGCTGACGCTTGCGTTCCTTGACCAGCACAGCGTGAAACGCCAGACGCATCTGTGTGGCAACAGTGTCTGGCAAGATCGGCGATTCCTGCGCCGCTACATGCCACTCGTTGAAGACTGGTTTCACTATCGCATCGTTGATGTTTCAAGCATCAAGGAACTGGTGAAGCGCTGGAACCCGGCGCTCGTCAAGGAAATCAGGAAAAACACGGAACACCGGGCACTCGCGGATATTCGCGAATCAGTCGAAGAACTCAAGTTCTATCGCGAGCGGTTCTTCCGGATAGCCGATCGTGCTACTTGACGCGCCCTTCCCTTGGTATGTTCTGATCAAGTCCATCCGTGGACTTGATCAGATTCGCAGATTCAATGCCTTACGGCACTGAATCTGGCGGCACTTCCATGTGCCGCACGGGAAACTCTGTTATTCAGAGTTTCCCTTGCGCTGCTCGCCGAGCGCCCAATCGATGTGCTCGCGCACCATGGGACTTGCCGAGTCGCGCCTGTGCTCGAGCGCGGCAATGATCGCGTCGCTGGCAGGCGCGTTACCGAGCGCTACCGCGATGTTGCGCTGCCATTGCTCGAAATTGATGCGACGCAGCGCCATGCCTTGTGTGCGCTCGGTGAAGGTGGCCTCATCCCAGATGAAGAGCGCAAGAAGATCAGCGCCGTCAAGGCCATGACGCGGCGCGAACGCGGCTTCGCGCGTGTGCGGCGCAGCGCGGTTCCACGGACACACGAGCTGACAATCGTCGCAGCCGAAGATGCGATTACCCATCAAGGGGCGTAATTCCACCGGAATAGCAGTCTTGTGCTCGATGGTGAGATAGGCGATGCAGCGTCTCGCATCAAGGCGACGCGCAGCGGTGATGGCCCCGGTCGGACAGACGCTCATGCAAGCGCGACACTTGCCGCACAAATCCTGTACGCCCGACTCGCCGCCAGCATCGACCGGCAGCGGCAAATCAGTGAACACCTCGCCGAGAAAAAACCAGGAGCCCGCGTGCTCATCGAGTAGCAATGTGTTCTTGCCGATCCATCCAACTCCGGCCTTCTCGGAGAGTGCCTTTTCCAGCACCGGTGCCGAATCGGTAAAGGCGCGGTATCGGCCAACGCCCTCGGCCGCCTCGCGAATCTGACCGGCCAGCATGGCAAGCCGCTTGCGTATCAGCTTGTGATAGTCGCGCCCGAGCGCATAGCGCGCCACATAGGCCCTGGTTGCGTCGGCCAACACCTCGAGCGGCTGAGTGCCCTCTGGCAGATAATTCATGCGCGCACTGATCACGCGCACCGTCCCCGGCTCGAGAGTACCCGGATCAAGACGCTTGTCGATATTGCGGCGCATGTAGCTCATCTCGCCCTCGGCACCTTCGGCGAGCCAGGCATGCAGATGCGCCCGGTAGCGCGACAGGTCCGTGTCCGTAATACCTATGGCATCGAACCCGAGGTTCCTGCCCAGCGTCTTGATGTGATCGGCCAGAGCGCGCAGCCGCCTCGCGTCCGCGCCTGAAGCGACTTGTGCACCGGAGGTCATGGCCGACAATTGCAGGCTGTGTTGCGTCACTATAATGGCATCGTCAACAGATTGCGGGAGAAGGGCCCTGCCAGAGCACGTGTATTCGCGAGCATCGATCCTCGCCATCGAGGAGCGGGTGATTGCCGACAATCCCGAGACTGCCTGGGAACTCATGCAGCGAGCGGGCGCGGCCGCGTACAGAGTCATTGCCGAACACTTTCCACAAGCCCGGCGAATTCAGATCCTGTGCGGCTCCGGCAACAACGCCGGCGATGGCTATGTGCTGGCATCGCTGCTGCATGCCGAGACGGCTGCGAGCGGCCAACAGATTGAAGTGCTGCGCGTTGGCAAGCGTCCGAAATCGGGGCACACAGCTTCGCGGGCGTACCGGCTTGCGGAGCGAGCGGGCGTGTCAATCACCGCGGTGAGCGATGTGCAGCAGCTTGCCATCAACGCGGATCTGGTGGTGGATGCCTTGCTCGGTACTGGCATGACCGGCGAGTTGCGAGATGTCTTTTCGGCCGCTATTCGCGCCATCAATGCCGCCGAATCGCGCATCCTGTCACTTGACGTGCCCTCCGGAATGAACCCCGACACCGGCAACGCGGACGGAGCGATCGTGCAGGCAGATATGACGCTGTCCTTCATCGGAGCCAAACGCGGTCTGGTAACCGGTGCCGGCAAGGCCGCAACCGGAACCCTGATGCTTGACCGTCTGGGGCTCTCCGAAGCTGACTACAACGGCTTGTCCGGCCATGCGATGCTGCGCTGGCAGGAGGTACGTGCGCGCTTGCCACGACTGGAGGCCGATGCTCACAAGCACCAGTTTGGGCACCTGCTGGTTATTGGCGGCGACTTCGGCATGGGCGGTGCCGCCATCATGGCCGCACAAAGCGCCATGCGCGCAGGAACCGGGCTGGTATCGCTGATCACCAGGCCGGAGCATGTTGCACCGACACTGGCGGGCTGCCCGGAAATCATGGCAATCGGCATGACTGAACAGCCTGAAGATGTACTCGCCAGCCAGAAGGTGGATGCGTTGGTGATTGGGCCGGGACTGGGTGAACGCGAATGGGGGCAGCGGCTTCTGCGCGCCATCGCCGATATTGATGTGCCTGTTCTCGCCGATGGCAGCGCACTGAACCTCATGGGGGCGCACATGGGCGCACAGCGCATCAACGCTCCGAAGGGACTCGCGGTGATCACGCCACATGCCGGTGAGGCCGCGAAATTGCTCGGCTGCGGCACGGCCAGGATCAATGAAGACCGATTTCAATCGGCACTCGCCCTGAGTCGGCAGATGAACGCCGTCACCGTGCTCAAGGGCGCAGGCAGCCTGATCGCCGAACCAGACGACGCAGGGCAAGGCTCGCGACAAGACACCAACCATGAGGCATCCAGCATTTCCGTGTGCATGGAAGGCAACCCGGGCATGGCCACCGCCGGTTCGGGTGATGTGCTCGCCGGCATGATCGGCGGACTGCTGGCACAAGGTCGAAGCGCTCTCGATGCCAGTGTGTGCGCAACCTGCCTGCATGCCGCGGCAGGTGACATGGCCGCGCGTGACCTTGGCCAACGCAGCCTGAACGCCACTGATATTCTCGCCCGCTTACCCGAGCTTTTGCGTCCACTTGACTGACGAGCTGATCATCACCGGCGAAGAGCACATGCTGGCGTTCGGCAGGGGATTGGCCGCACAAGTCGGCGACTCGTGCCTGCTCACTCTGAGCGGAGACCTCGGTGTCGGCAAGACGACCATTGCGCGCGGCCTGCTTCGCGGTCTCGGATATGAAGGACGCGTAAAGAGTCCGACTTATACACTCGTCGAATCCTGTGAATGTGCGGGCAAATGCATTTATCATTTTGATTTCTACCGTATTCAGGATGCGCTTGAACTCGAATTGGCGGGCATCCCGGAACTGCTGGCGCTGCCTGCGATCAAGCTGGTTGAATGGCCGAGCCTGGCCGGACACTGGTTACCCGTCGCCGATATCGCCATACACATCGAGGTGGCGGGAGCCGGTCGGCGGGTGCGCATTGCGGGCAACATGCATTGCAGCTGATGCACCCGATACACACTGATTACAGATGAACCGAATCCTGTCGTCATCCTGCCTGCTGTTACTGCTCGCAATGCAGGTCAATGCGGCCGACATCACCGGCCTGCGCATCAATCAGTCGCCCGACAAGCTGCGCGTCGTGTTCGATGTCAATGCAGGAGTGAACTACGAAGTACTGATCTTCGAAGAACCACACAGGGTCGTCATCGACCTCAAATCTTCCACCGGTGCCGCATCCTTCGAGAAAGACCGGCAAGGTCTTGATTTCGCTGATACTGCGCTCACCGCGATTCGCAGCGCAGTGCGCAACGACATCGACTTTCGCGTCGTGCTGGATTTGCGTGAGGCCATGCGGCCCAAGGATTTCACGCTGCCCCCGGCAGGCCCTTACGGACACCGCCTGGTCATCGACCTCACTCGGCTGGCGGCAGACACCATGGAAGTACCGACACCGTCGGCAACCGGGGCCGAGGTCGGCTCCGATGTGTTGCGAGACGCGGTGGTGGCGATTGATGCCGGACACGGCGGCGAGGATCCGGGCACATTGGGCATCGGCAAGGCCCCGGAGAAGGTCGTGGTGCTGAGCATCGCGAAGCGCCTGCACCGACTCATCAACGCGATGCCCGGATTTCAGTCGAGACTGGTGCGCACCGGCGACTATTACATAGCCCTGCGCCGACGCATAGAGATTGCCCGCGACTTGCCGGCCGATGTCTTCATCTCCATACATGCCGATGCCGCGGCCAACAAGTCCGCCAGAGGGGTGTCCATCTACACGCTGTCCGAACGTGGTGCGAGCAGCGAAGAGGCGCACAGACTGGCCAATATCGAAAACAATTCGGACCTCATCGGCGGTGTCTCGGACATTGACTTGCGTGTGCAGGAAGAAACGCTCAGGCAAGTGCTGCTCGACATGTCGATGGATGCCAACAGACTGCGCAGTATCGAACTCAGCCGGTCGGTAGTGGAGGAGATGGGCAAGGTGGCGAACCTGCGCCCGAGGCCGCTCGGCGAAGCCGCCTTCGTGGTGCTCAAATCGCCGGATGTGCCTTCAATATTGGTGGAAACCGGCTATCTGACAAACCGGCAGGACTACCGGCGATTGGCGAGCGAAGCGCATCAGGAAGAACTGGCGCAAGCGATGCAGCGTGGCATTGTCAGGTTTATTCGCGATAACCCGCCGCCCGGTACCCGCATCGCTCAGGACAGGAACCTTTGAACATGAAACCTATTGCCCGCCTTGATCCTCTCGTAGCCGACCAGATTGCCGCCGGCGAAGTAGTCGAGCGACCGGCATCCATCGTCAAGGAACTCATCGAAAACGCGCTTGATGCGGGTGCGTCCGCAATCGATGTGCTGGTTGAACAGGGCGGCATACAACGCATTGAAGTCAGTGACAATGGCAGCGGCATCCCGGCAGATGATTTGCCGCTGGCGATTGAGCGCCACGCTACCAGCAAGATTGCATGTTCCGAGGACCTTGCCGCCATCACCACGCTCGGGTTTCGTGGCGAAGCTCTGGCGAGTGTCGCGTCGGTAGCCGAACTGACCATCACCTCGCGTACGGTTGATGCCGACAACGCCTGGAGCGTCTCTGTGGGCAACAATCGCACACCGGAAGTCAGACCTGCCGCACAGGCACAGGGGACGCGCGTTCTGGTGCAGGATCTCTTTCTGCGCGTACCAGCGCGGCGACGGTTCCTGAAAACCGCCAATGCCGAGTTCGGCGCCATTGAACGCCTGTTCGTGCGGCAGGCGCTGACCTGTCCGCAGGTGGCCATGAGCCTCACCCGCGATGGTCGCGAGCTGCTCGAGCTTCCGGCGGCGGTCACTGAAGCGGATGCGAACCAACGCATTGACAAGCTGATCGGCAAGGAGTTCACGGACAAATCCGTACCCATCGATGAGCAGCGAGGCAGCCTTCGGTTATATGGTCGGGTCGGGCTGCCGACGCTCTCGCGCGCGCGCGCAGACCGGCAGGTATGCATCATCAATGGTCGCCCGGTGACTGATCGCCTGTTTGGCGTAGCCGTTCGTCAGGCATTCAGCGATGTGCTCTTTCATGGCCGACACCCGGTTTTCGTACTGCATCTCGAATTGGACCCGACCGACCTTGATGTCAATGTGCACCCCACCAAGAACGAGGTGCGATTCCATGACGCGAAGCTGGTGCGCGACTTCCTGTTCTCCAGCTTGCACAGGGCGCTCAAGAACCTGCGGCCAGATTCCATGCCGGGCACCGGACGCGCACCGCCAAAGGCAGCTGATACCGGCAGGCAGCTTGAAATCCCGCGCGCTGCTCCGTCGCTGCCGCAAGACACATCATCCTCCCTGTTTGCATACGAATATCGCCACCCGGAGGCGGCGGGGTCACAGGCGAATACGAGCGTGGCCGACGAGGAGAGTACCCCGGCAGGGGCCGACATGCCGCCGCTCGGATTTGCGCTCGGCCAGCTGTACAACATCTATGTCCTGTCCTCCAACAACGAAGGCCTGGTGCTCACCGATATGCATGCGGCGCACGAGCGCATCGTCTATGAACGACTCAAGCAGGAGTTTCACGGCGGCACACTCGGCACCCAGCTCCTGCTGATTCCGATCATGCTGGAAGTCAGTCACGCGGAAGCGGATCTGGTGGAAGATTCGAGCGAACAACTCGCCCAATTCGGGTTGCAGATTGACCGACAGGGGCCGACGCAGCTGCTCGTTCGCAGCGTTCCGAGCCTGCTCGGTCATGCCGATGTCGAGAAACTGGTACGCGATGTGCTGCCGGACCTCGAGCAATTCGGGACCTCGCGGGCGGTGTCGGAAGCACAGGACCGTCTGCTTTCGAGCATGGCCTGTCACTCCGCCTGGCGCGCCGGAGACACCATGAGCACCGCCGAGATGGACCACCTGCTGCGGCGCATGGAGCGCACCGAGAACTTTGCCCAGTGCAATCACGGTCGCCCCACCTACGTCACCTGGTCAATTGAAGAGCTGGACCGACTCTTCATGCGCGGCAGATAACACCTGTATGCCGCACGGGCTCGTGTGCCGGGTCATGAATTCGTTGCCATTCAGCACACTGACGACACAGGCGTACGAGCCATGAACCTCATCTGTCTGATGGGAGCAACCGCCACCGGCAAGACCGAGCTGGCAATCGCACTTGCCGAGCGCCTGCCACTCGACATCATCAGCGTCGATTCCGCCATGGTGTATCGCGGCCTCGACATAGGCACAGGCAAACCCGATGCACACACCTTGCAGCGCACACCTCACGGCCTGGTGGATGTACGCGCTCCCTCCGAGCCCTGGTCTGTGTACGAGTTTCTCGGCGAAGCACGTGCACTGATCAGACGAAGTCAGCGTCAAGGCCGCCTGCCACTGCTTGTTGGCGGCACCATGCTCTACTTCCACGCCTTGCGAGAAGGTCTCGCTGAACTCCCCGGGAGTGATGCGCGAATCCGCGCACAGATCGAAGCACGTGGCGAGAAGCTGGGCTGGAAGGTGCTGCATCGCGAACTCGAAGCAATGGACCCGCGCGCGGCGGCCGGCATGGCACCCGAGAATGCCGCCCGCATCACGCGCGCCCTGGAGGTGGCGGCCATTTCGGGAAGATCACTCTCATCCTGGTGGGCCGCCGGGAATCAGGGCGGCTGGCGCAAGGAGCCGGGCGCACAGGCATGCGAAATTCACTTGTACCACCCGCATCGGGAAGCACACTGGCGCCTCATGGAAAGGCGGCTGGAGAGCATGTTCGAGCGCGGATTCGTGGAAGAGGTTGAAGCGCTCCGGCGGGATAACAGGGATTTGTCACTATCGAGTGTGTCCATGCGTGCAGTCGGCTATCGCCAGATTTGGCAGGGACTTGCAGCGGGCTGGTCGCGTACGCAGATGTTCGAGGCGGCCTTCACTGCCACCCGTCGTCTCGCCAGGCGGCAAAGAACCTGGCTGCGCCGCTTCCCGCAAGCCGAGAGCATCGCCTGTGACGATGCAGATTACGCGACGGCGCACGCTGAAGCACTCATCACGCGAACATGCGCTCGGTGGCAGCGACAGGAACGCGCATGATATTCGAGCGTCCCCCCGCTGGTGAGCGCGTACTCTGCGTATTGCCGACTGCTGCCGGCAGCCCTCGCGATGAAGACGAACTCGAGGCCGAGAGCGGTGAGCTTGCCGAACTGGTGAACTCCCTTGGTCTGGAGACGATTGATACCCTCGTTCTGAAAGTGCGGCAGATTCGGCGCAGCAGTTACCTTGGCGCAGGACAGATCGCATTGGTGCGCGAACGGCGATTGGCGCACGCTGCCAATCTGGTGGTGATTGCCGTGGATATCTCCGCTGCTCAGCAGCGCAACCTCGAAGAGGATCTGGGCTGCAAGGTGCTGACGCGCACCGAAACCATACTCATGGTGTTTTCGGAGCGCGCCCGCAGTCATGAGGGCATGCTGCAGGTCGAGCTCGCCGAATTGCAACACTCGGCGACGCGGGTGGTGAGTGGCTGGTCGCACCTTGATCGTCAGAAGGGCGGTATAGGTCTGCGCGGTGCCGGCGAAACCCAGGCCGAAGCAGACCGGCGCCAGATTGCCGTACGCATCCGCAAGCTGCGTCTCGAACTGAAGAAGGTAGTACGCCGACGCGCTGCCGGACGCCGCCAGCGTGTGCGCGCAGGCGTTGCAACCGTGGCGCTCGTGGGCTATACCAACAGCGGCAAATCCACCCTGTTCAACCGCTTGACCGGTGCCGCCGTATCCACTCGCGACCGCTCCTTCGAGACCCTTGACCCGACCTTGCGCAGGGTGGCATTACCCGGACGCGAAGATGCCGTACTGATTGACACGGTCGGATTCGTGCGCGAGCTCCCTGCGAGCCTGGTAGCCGCGTTTCGCGCCACTCTGGAAGAAGCCATACAAGCCGACCTCCTGCTGCTGGTGGCTGATATGCAGGCGCGTGACCGGATTCAACGGCGCGAATCGGTGCTGAAGATGCTGCGCGACATAGGTGCCGAAGACATCCCGCGCCTTGAAGTCGCCAACAAGATGGATCTGGCCGAGACCGGAAGCAGCGCGCTCCATGGCGGGTTCCGTGGTACAGGCTCCGACATTCTGCCGGTCAGTGCACTGCGTGGCACCGGCATGGATGCCTTGCGACACGCCATGACGAACGCGCTCGGCACGGGCAAGGTGTATCACCTGTCAATTACGCCACAGGCCGCCGGGACCCGCTCGCAACTGTACGATCTCGGCGCGGTAATTGACGAATCGACACATGTGGACGGCACCGTGGAACTCGGAGTGCGCTTGACACCGGCGCGTCTGAATGCCTTTCTGAAGACCTCGGGAGTCGCGCTCACCAGGCAGCGGTCACGCAGCGGGTAGCGGCATGGGCATGGCCGGTGCCGACGCGAGCGGTGCCACCTTGTCCAACACTTCGAGTGCATCGTGTCGGACATGATTCTGACGCATTTCGTCGCGAATCTCGTCTTCACTCACCAGCCCCGATTCGAGGCACTCCCTGAGCAAGGCAAAGAAATAGCGCTCCTGATTCGGGTCGGGGTGGCGCTTGTAGCGACCGACAAACGCATAGTCCCCAAACAGCTTGCGCTTTGCGCGCAGTACCCAGGCGGCCGGAGGAAAGAGTCGAAATCGCTCGGCCGGGCGCCAGTCGGGCGGTAATCCGGCTTTCCACGGCTGCGTTCGACGCCTGGTGTTGTGCAACATGCGCGTCCTGGCGGTGAGCCGATCGAAATCGTTCCATTCAGGCTCCAGAAGGCCGATGCTGCCCTCGGGTTCCATCTTCAGACCAACCCACTCCTGATAGTCACGCTCACCTGCAAACATCTCGCGGAACCCGCGCTCCACGTTCCATTGGGTCAGCCTGGCGCAATCGAGCAGCATCACCGAACTCGCCCAGCACTTGTCGATGAGACCCTTGGTGCCTGACCGCATGCGGCTCAGGATGGCCTTGCCGCCCATATCCCTGGACAGGAGTTCCCAGATGTCGCCCACCGCGAATATGTCCGGGTCGGTGAGCACGGCCCGTCCCTGATACTGCATCAATTCCGGTGGAGCGAACCTGAGCGGCGTGAAGGACTGCAAATCGTCATTCAGCCAGGTCCAGCGGACACCGTCACGCAGATAGGTCTTGCCCTCGAACTCCCTCAGGAAGGGATAGTCACGGGTGTGAATGATGCGCACATCGAACTTGTCGCCGTGCAGCGAGTTGCGCTTCAGTGCATGGCAGCCAACCCTGGCACCGAGCATCTGCCTGGCATTGGTGTGTATGAATACGCAATACGCCGGGGCGGGGCCCTGCACACTGCGCTCCGGTGCATTGGAGATGGTCTCGATGGTCATTCGATGCCGTGTTGGCTTCCTGTATCTTGAAATTCGGGTGTGGGCCGCGCATAGCCGAGCGAAGACGCGAGCTGTGCATTGATCATGCCATCAATTCTGGCTATTTCCCCGGCATTGAAATAATCCACATAGCCGCCCACTTTGGCGCGCCTCACCTTGTAGGAATCCGGGTTGGCTTCATCCCCGGCTCGCATTCTTCTCCCTCCGCCACGAAAGCTGCGTCCGCGCTCCATGCGACGCATGTTGTTGACGGAAGCAAATTCCACCGCTTCCGAGACCTCGCTCGCCTGCCCCGGCGTACCGAGGAATTCGAGCAATTCCGTGAGCTTGCCGCCTGGATCCGAACGCAAATCCTCGTAACGAAGAATCTTGAGGGAGTCCTGAAATCGCGCCGCTTCCGCGGCCCACAGGTTCGTGAAGTCGATGATGCGCTGCAGTACGCATCCACCATCAAGGACAAAGTCGGCGATGTCCATTTTGCTGCCGTGTGCCGGGTACGCATTGATGCGCTTCTTGCGCGCCTTCATCCGATGCGACCACTGAAAATACTGGGATACGGCCACATCTGCCGGGTCGCGCACCAGAAGGACAACCTTGTGACGCAGATAATCGGATTTGTCCTGCTTGTGACCCGTGTAGTCCGACAGGTAATTGTCATGCGTGAACAGGAGCCTGGGAATCTGCGGGTGTTTTCGGGCAAGGTTGTCAAACCCCATGAGACTGCCCCGCGGCAGGCCATGACGCACACCATAGAAGCGCGACAACATGACTCGCAGCCAGGTGCGCCCGCTTTTCCCGAAGGACACGATGACCGCATCGGCGCGGCGCAAGCGGAGCGCTTCCTCGAAGCCACGAAGAGAACGCTCGATAGCCACTCGTCGTGCAAGTGGCACCAAGGGGGACACGAGCAGAAAAGCCGCCCGAGGCAGCCGTTCAACCAGAGTCCTGATCATGTGTGCCTACATGCAACACATGACATGCGACACATGACATGTGAAAGGGCGGATGCCTTGCATCCGGGCAGTGCTCGAGCCTCTTGGCAACAGGGGAGACCATTCCCCGCGGGCCGCGCCTTGCCACAGCCTTTCTCACACGCTGAACAGCACCGAATTCATGACGCAGCATATTACCCATCATCCTACCCATCCTCCTACCCATCCTCGATGAGCGTCGCGCGAGTTGGTTTCCATATGTCAAATCGTCGCTTGCCCAGCAATCCTGCGACATGCTCTTCAATGATCCTGGAACGGCTCTTTCTGTTCACAACCAGTGAAACTGCAGCGGCAGACTTGCCAAGCTCACGGGCAATTCTGGCTTGAGTGATTTTACGACGCTTCAATGCCTTTTTTATTTGAACAGGACTCATGTGTAATCTTCCTACCTCCCATGAAAACATCCCCCTCGAAGATACAATCCTCCAGCGACACGAAGCCTGACAAAAACGCGCTTCATGTAACTGAAATAATTGGGGGTAAGGATACACGATTCCACCCGGATTGTGAGCTCGCCCGAGCGCACGGAAAGCTCTGTTATTCAGAGTTTTGCTTGCTGCCTTGCTTGCTGCTGACCCAGTTCCACGCATTGCCCTCCACATCATGGAAGGCGCGCCACTTGCCGGGCTTGTCACCAATCTGACTCGACAGGAAAATTTCGCCAACCTTGGTCGAAAAACGCACATCCGCCGGGTTTCCTTCCGGGTCACATCGAGGTGCGGTTGCCAGATGCCGGAACTTCTCCGGCAGCTGATCGATCACATTGGTCAACTCGCTCACCCGAGGAGAGCGCGTCTCGCGATGCTTGGGGTACTTGCTGGCAGCAAGAAACAACCCCTTGGCCCCTTCACGCAGGACGAAGTGATCTTCAACCCTGGCACACGCCAGTTCGGGCATGGGAATGGGTGTCATCCGCACCGGTGCCGGTTCGCCGTTCGCGAGCATCTTGCGCGTGTTGCCACAATTGGAGTTGCTGCACGCAAAATACCGACCGAAGCGCCCCTTCCTGGCTGCAAGAGCGCTGCCGCACCGATCGCATTCATACATCACCCCGTCCGCCCCGAGGTCCTGCTTGAAGTCACCTTCCTCGAGGCGCATGCCCGGACACACGGGGCGCGCCGCGCAGAGGTTGAGTCGATAGCGATCATCAATCCGCAAGGCATCCATGGGTGAACCGCACAGCTCGCATCGATGCCGGTGCGGAGGTGCCTCCCTGTTGACTGCGGCTCCATTCTCCCTTGTGCCCGACTCGGCTGCCACAGGCTCCAGGGGCAAGGTCTTCCTGCATGCCTCCGATTTCGGCAAGCCGAACCCGGAGCAGCCGAGAAACATGCCGGACTTGCCGATACGCAGCAGCATGGGGCGACCGCACTCCGGGCAGGCAACGGGGGTCTCGACAGCTGCTGCGGGCTGCATGCCATGCTCACCTGTCTGCGCCGCATCAAGCAACTGCGAGAACTCGTGATGAAAGCCATCCAGCACGTTTATCCAGTCAAGCTGGCCCAGGGCAATACGATCCAGCTCTTCCTCCAGACCGGAGGTAAACCCGTAATCCATCAGCTTTGGAAAGCACGTGAGCAACCGGTCCGTGACCACTTCTCCAATGGGTTCCGCCCAGAATGCCTTGCCCTCCAGACGCACATAGCCCCTGGCCTGAATCGTCTGAATGATGCTCGCGTATGTCGAGGGGCGGCCTATGCCGTGCTTCTCGAGTTCGCGCACCAATCCCGCTTCGTTAAAGCGTGGTTTGGGTTTGGTGAACTTCTCCTCAGACTTGATATCGCCCACCAGATCAATACGCTCGGCAGGCGACCGGCTCGCTTCCGAGCCCTTCGCATAAGCACGCCAGTCCGGCATCTCCACTTCGTCCTTGTTGCTTCTCGGAGCCACGCGACCGTAGCCATCAAAAAGCACACTGGTACCGGTACGCTTGAGCAGAATCGAGTCAACTTCAGCCATCAGACTGACCGACAGGGTGAGGGCATCCGTCATCTGGCACGCCACGAAGCGACTCCAAATCAGACCATACAAACGCCGTGCCGGAAGGGTGTCCTTGCCAAGACTGACAGCCTCGGCAGGTTGCTCGACATCGGTCGGGCGGATGGCTTCGTGCGCCTCCTGTGCACTCGCCTTGCTGGCGTAAATGCGCGGTTTGTCGGGGAGGTAGCGGGAGCCATAGGCGCGTTTGATGTGCGCCCGACAAGCCTCCACCGCTTCACTCGACAGGTTGGTTGAATCCGTGCGCATATAGGTGATCAACCCGGCCTCGTAGAGCTGCTGCGCCAGGCGCATGGTGCGCGCAACGCCAAACCCCATGCGCGCCGCCTCGCGTTGCAGACTCGAAGTGATGAGCGGGGGCGAGGGGCGATTTCGGCTTTTGCGTTCGGTTCGCTGCAACTCGTCAACCGATTTCGCTGCGCGCAGTCTCTCGACAAGCGCCCTGGCAGGATCGGCAGCAAAGCGCTCACCCTTGCGACCATCCGCAGTAACCACCTTGAATTCGTATGTTCGCCCACCGGCTCGACTCAGGTCAGCCTTGATCTCCCAATAGGCTTCTGGCACAAAGCAGCGGATTTCGCGCTCGCGCTCAACGATCATGCGCACCGCCACAGACTGCACCCGACCTGCCGAAAGACCCCTCGCAATACGCCGCCACAGGAGCGGAGACAGTTCGAAGCCCACCACTCGGTCAAGGAATCTCCGCGCCTGCTGTGCATTGACACGATCCATGTTGAGGTCGGTCGGATGTTCGAAGGCTTTCTTTACCGCTGCGCGCGTGATCTCGCTGAACACCACCCGTTTGAATCGCTCGTCACTTCCGCCAATCAGTTCGCGCAAATGCCAGGCAATGGCTTCACCTTCCCGGTCGAGGTCGGTGGCGAGATAGATCCGCTCGGCCTTGGCAGCTGCGCGCTTGAGTTCCGTGACCACCTTCTGTTTGCCGGGATCAACTTCATAATGCGCCTTCCAGTCATTGTGCGGCTCCACTGCCATCTGCCCTTTCGCGAGATCGCGCACATGCCCGACGCTTGACTTCACCGAGAAATCAGAGCCGAGATAGCGATTGATTGTCGAAGCCTTGGCTGGCGATTCGACAATGACGAGCGATTTAGCCATCAGTTCTTCTCTCCATCTTCCAGTAACACATGCAAAAGATTCGATTTTCTCGCCCGCACCCGGTTCGTGCGATGGCGTTCAGCACGAATAATGTCGCCAAGAGCCTCCACGGCGCGCTCAAAATCCTCATTGACAAGCAGGTAGTCATAGTCCACGTATCGGGAAATTTCATGCCTCGCGGCGCGCAGACGCCCTTCGATTACTCGCTTCGCGTCCGAGCCGCGTTTACTCAGGCGCCTCTCGAGGGATTCAAGCCTGGGCGGCACGATAAATACGCTGGCATCTGCATACCCCTGCTCGCGTAACTGCACGGCACCCTGCCAGTCGATTTCGAGAATCACATCCGCATCCTCAGCCAGAAATGCCTCGATCATGCGCCGTGAAGTCCCGTAGCTGTGGCCAAAAACCTGTGCACACTCGAGAAACTCGCCTTTCGAATGCATGTCGGCAAACTCCTGCGATGACACGAAGTAATAGTCGCGCCCATCGTGCTCACCGCCTCTCGGTGCCCGTGTAGTGTGCGAGATGCCCATCCGCAAGCGCGGGTCGCGTTCCATAAGCGCACGCACAAGGCTGGTCTTGCCGGCCCCTGATGGTGCCGAGACCAGAAAGATCAGGCCACATCGATGTTCTTCAGCCTGCTGAACCCGGCTCATGCAATGCTCATTCGATGTTCTGTATCTGTTCCCGCGCCTGATCGATACTGGTACGCAGCCGTATCGCTACGCGACCGGCCTCCACCTGATGCACCTTGGCGCTCATGGTATTGGCCTCACGATTCATCTCCTGCATCAGGAAATCGAGTTGCCTTCCGTGCGGGCCGGGTCGGCCAACCATCTCGCGCGCATCCGACAAATGCACATGCAAGCGCTCCATCTCTTCCGAGATATCGGACTTCGAGACGAGCAGCGCAACCTCCTGTTCCATGCGCTCGGAAGGCAGATCTGCCGGATGCAGGAGACCCTGCAAACTCTCGATCAGATTGGCCCGGCGTATCGTGGCCGTGCGCTTCACGCACTGACCGATTTCCGCAAGACACTCCTGAATTTCGTTGAACCTGAGCTGCAGGTAGGCCTCGAGCCCACCACCCTCCTGACCGCGCTTGTCAATCATGGCCTTGATGGCTGCCAGGAACGCCGACTTCACGGCTTCGTCCTGACGCTCGTCAGACACACTCTGCATGACCATCATGCCTGGCCATTTCAGCAGGTCAAGATCGGAAGCAGGCGCAAGCGATTGATCATGTTGACGAATTTTCTTGAGAGCAGCAAGTACCTGTGCGAGTAGTTCGGTGTCGATGTGCAGACCGAGAGATGCATCTTCCAGATTCACGGCCAGGCTACAGGTGATGCGTCCCCGATATACAAGCTGCCGCAACTCGTCTCTGAACAGGGATTCAAGATGACGAAAGGCGCTCGGCACATTGATGTCAATTTCGAGATGCCTGTAATTCAGCGAACGAATTTCCCAATCCAGGGTTCCCCAGGGCAGGGATTCAGCATGCCGAACAAATGCAGTCATACTGTGCAACATGAACAAGGCCTCGGCATCAGGGGGTTTCAGGGGGTTTCAGGGGTGTCGGCAGGATTCAGGCGGGAGAATTCTACATGACCGCCAGCGCCTGTCCCGAAGACATATTGAACGCAACCCAGGCATGTTCCGAACCGATCAGTCTGCATGGATCAGTGTGCCTACGCCGGCATCAGTGAACACCTCGAGCAGCACCGAATGCGGCACTCGCCCATCAACAATATGCACAGACGGAACGCCTCCTTCCAGAGCATCAAGGGCACATGTTGCCTTGGGTAACATGCCGCCGCGAATACTTCCATCGTCAATCAGCGCGCGAATCTGCTGCGGGCTCGCCATCTGCACCGGCTTGCCCGAGGCATCGAGAATACCGGGCGTGTCCGTGATCAGCATCAGCTTGCTGGCACCCAGTTCGACGGCAATGGCTGCGGCGACAAGATCCGCATTGATGTTGTAGGTTTCTCCCTGTGCACCCGTGCCTATGGGCGCGATGACGGGAATGAAGTCGTCCTCGAGCAGCGCCTGCAAGAGTTGCGGATTGACGCGCTCGACACGACCCACATGTCCTATATCAATGATCTCCTCGGCGGCAAGCTCCGGCGAGGCCTTGATCACTTGCAGGCGCGTGGCGCGAATCACCTCACCGTCGGCACCGGAAATCCCCACGGCCTTGCCGCCCTGAGCCATCAGGGATGCCACGAGTTCCTTGTTGACCAAACCACCGAGCACCATCTGCACCACATCCATGGTCTCACTGTCGGTCACCCGCATGCCATCCACGAACCGCGTCTCGATATTGAGCCGATTGAGAAATTCGCCGATGCGCGGGCCACCGCCATGCACCACCACCGGACACATGCCGACAAACTTGAGCAGCACTATGTCACGCGCAAACTGCCGCTTGAGAGCTTCGTTGACCATGGCCGCCCCGCCATACTTGATGACCATGCCGCAACCATGGAACTTGCGAATATACGGCAGCGCCTCGGTGAGTACCTTGGCGAAGTCGTGGACTTGCCCGTGCGGATGGCGAATATGCGCCGTGGTTTCGGTCATGGAACAGTTCCCGCGAGAGTATTCAGACACCGGGCAGCGCGCGCGATGATGTGTGTGGCAATCTCGTCCTTGGTGCCCAGTTCGAGATGTTCGCTCCTGATGTCGCCATCTTCACGCCACAGGAGTGTCATGGCATTGGTCAGGCTATCGAAGCCGATATCGCGCCCGCCCACGTCATTGACGGCAATCATGGAAAGCCCCTTGGCCTCGAGTTTCAAACGCGCATTGTGCTCGACATCCTGCGTTTCGGCCGCAAAGCCGACCGTCATCGGCGGACGCGGCAAGGCAGCGACCTCGGCGAGCACATCAGGGTTCTGCCCGAGATCAAGCTGCCAGAGTGCCGTGCCAGCGTCTTTCTTGATCTTGTGCCTGGCCAGCCTGGTGGGCGCGAAGTCGGAAACAGCGGCGACCGCGATCATCATGTCCATCTCGTGCACATGAGCCATCACGGCAGCAAGCATTTCCCGAGCCGAGACGACATCAATGCGCGTCACTCCCGCGGGTGTTGCAAGAGAAACCGGGCCGCTGACCAGAGTCACTTGTGCGCCCGCCGCTACCGCAGCCCGGCAGACAGCATAGCCTTGCCGACCCGAACTGCGATTGGTGATGTAGCGTACCGGATCGATCAATTCGCGCGTCGGCCCGGCGGTGACCAGCACCTTGCGTCCCGCGAGCGTTTGTTCACCACTCGACAGTCGCGCGTCGCCTGCGAACATCACGGAGAGCCTGGCCGCCAACTCGGCGGGTTCCACCAGGCGCCCGGGACCTTCATCGCCACAAGCCTGCTCGCCTTCATCCGGACCAATCAGGGTGTAGCCAAGCGCCTGTACACGGGCAGTGTTGTCGCGCGTGGCCGGGTGCATCCACATCCGCCGGTTCATGGCCGGAGCAAGCACCACGGGCGCTCGCGAAGCCAGCACAAGGGTAGTCAGGAGATCATCAGCGAACCCGTGGGCGAGCCGCGCCATGCAGTGTGCGGTGGTCGGCGCGATGACAATCAGGTCGGCCCATCGCGCCAGTTCGATGTGACCCATGGCAGCTTCCGCAGAGGAGTCGAACAGATCGCCCCGCACCTCATGGCCAGAAACCGCCTGCAGGCTTGCCGGCGTGACAAATTCGTACGCCGCGCGCGTCATGACTGTGCGAACTTTCGCACCGAGTCTTCCGAGTTCTCGCACAAGGATCGGAGCCTTGTACGCACCTATGCCGCCTGAAACTCCCAATAGGATGTTGGCATCAAATGACATCTTCCCGAACCAGATTCTTCAAGTATCCTGAGTGAACGCCCGACCCTTGCCATCCCCCGCGCCTGTTGCATCGGCCACGCATCTCGTCAAGCAGGGAGCGATGCTTCACCATATCACCTCAGGTGAGCATCTGCCCGCGCCAGACGACGGCCATCCAATACGACGTCTTCAACAGAGAGGGCCTGATGCTCTCTCCGAATGTGAGCTACTCAGCCTGGTCATCGGCCCCTTCTTCGGCGAGGACGCACTCGCCGTCGCGAACTCGCTGCTCTCCGATCATGGCGGCCTGCGCGGACTGCGCAAGTTCGCCGAACTGCCAACATCAAGGCGAAAGCTGCCGCTTGACGAAGCGGCGCGCGCCGCCCTGCTTGCGGCCTTCTCGCTCGGCGAGCGCAGCGCCATGGAGCCGCTCATGCGCGGAGAGGCCTACACCTCGTCGCAGGACAGCCGACGCTACTTCGAGCAGCGGCTTGGTGCCAGAGACACAGAGATTTTCGCCGCCCTGTTTCTCGATACGCGACACAGGCTGATCGAATATCGCGAGCTCTTCTTCGGCACAGTGGATGTCGCCAACATCTATTTTCGCGAAGTGCTGCGCATCGCCATGTCGCTCAATTCCGCGGCCATCGTCATCTGCCACAACCACCCGTCCGGCAATGCAAAACCGAGCAACGCCGATATCGAGATCACCAAATCCCTGCAGCGCGTCCTGAAACTGGTGGATGTGCGTGTGCTCGATCACATCGTGGTGACGGCCAGCGCGAGTTCTTCGATGATGGAGCTGGGCATCCTGTAGCGGTGCAGACAATCCCTGCATCAGACTCCCGCCAATACTTTCAGGAATCAGAAGCGCATCTCGAAGTGCATGAGTACCTCGAACTCGAACGAGGAGCTGACATTCAGTGCCCTGGTGCCGAACAGGAACCGCCCGTATCCATCGTTCAACGAACGCGACAGCAGCGCTTCCAGCGTCATGCCTGTCACTGGCGACCCAGCGTGGCGGCTTCCCCATCGACCTGTGAGACCGCTCATACCCTGGTCATGGCGGCTTCCCCCTTGGCCATAGCCGCTTCCTCCTCGACCCGTGAGACCGCCCATCCCCTGGCCATAGCCGCCCATCCCCTGGCCATAGCCGCCCATCCCCTGACCATAGTCGCCCATCCCCTGACCATAGTCGCCCATCCCCTGACCATAGCCGCCGCCCAATGACCCCGTGTGATACGCATCACCCAGACGCGTCCCCGATACCTGTTGCTTGTACAGACCGACCTCAACATCGAACTCACGCACGAATGGCAGCGCTAGCTCCACGCCTACCCGCTGCTCAATCAGCTCTCCCATGGAGGTCCACTCGGCAAACGGGGTCAGCACCCGCTCACCACCAAGACCCACGCCGTAGCCCACGCGAACCGGCAGCCGCAGTGCAGGTTCGCCCGCCCGCAAGCCGCCAACCCCCACTGCACCCAAGGACTCCACGCTGTCCCACAGGCTCCCCGTACCCGCCGATGTCTCTCCCCACTCCGGCGACGCCGTCAGCATCCAACCGCGATTCATCATCCCCGCATCGTAGGTGAGATTCAGGCTGACACCGCGTTCATCCGCCCGCGAGGATTGCAGCGAGGTCATCCACCGACCCCGCAGCCGCACCTCGATACCAGCATCAGGATTCACGTACGCGAGGCTCCCACCTGCTTCCACACCCCCGTCATAGGCGGCATCTCCACCGTCAAAACGCAGACCCAACTCGACTCTCCCGGAAAGCGGTGACGACAGCGCTCCCATCTGAACCTCCAAGGCAGTGCGCAGCCGCCAGGCGCGCGCCGAGGTCGATGGCAGCAGCGCACCGCCCTCCACCTCGTCCGCATCAACTTTTACCAGAAACGCATCCGAATGCAGCGCCCAACTGCTGCTGCCCACCTCGAGCATATCCTGATGTACACCCGCCGCCAGCAACCCAAGCTCGATATCCGTCTCCACCACATCGCCCACACCATCATCAAGGCGCGCCTTGCCAGCGCCATAGCCGAACGCCCCCCAGGTGCCGAGTTTCGGCCTCGGACGCCAGTGCACATAGGGATAGATACCGGTGGTCTCGGCTTGCAGGGAACCCGACTGCCCATCCGGCATTGACAAGTCCGAACGGCCAACATCCCGACTCAACACCAGACCCGCCAACCGCCTCTCATCGAACCGCATGTCGAACCCGACACGGGTCGAACGCAGGTCACCGTCTATCTGCCCGTCGTCGCCCTGCTTCAGGTTGTAGCGCGACAGGCTCCCCTGACCCCAGACCGCCCAGCGTCCTGGCTCGGAGTCCATCGATTGTGCCGGGGTCAGCAGAAACTCGCTGCCGGACAGCAGGTCTTGCGAACTCGTGCCCAGTCCATTGCCCAGTCGTGTGTTGCTGTCCGCCATTGGTGCCAGCAGCTGCTGTAACGCCTGCGCGAGTTCCATCTCCCAGGCGCTGTCTGCGCGACACGGTACTGCCTCGGGCAGCGAATCTGACGCTTCAGCCCCCTCTTCCGCAAACCCTTGTCGAGATGTCTCGGCACCACAGCCCATCAAGCCGACAACCGGCGGCACAGTCGAAGCATATGGCAGGACGGATGATTGCTCCCGCCATCTCACATCATCTACTCCGCTCATCTCGGCATATCCATTGCCCAATCGGCTACTGCTACCAATATCGCCACCGATATCGCCACCTATACCGAGCGCGTCACCTACCCCCTCATGCCAACTGATATCACCCGTATCGCCTTGATACAAACCCTCCCGAACTCCAGGAATCGCAGCTGACTCACCCTCACGCCCAAGCCCAAGCGTCTGCGTCAGGGGCACTCCCCCAACCTGAATCGATGAGAACTCTCCGCCCACACCCTCCAGTGCCTGCGAACGCGCCCCTATTGCCTCCACCAAACCGCTCCCCACCGACCGCGCATAGGCACCAAGTCCGACGCGCGCACCTGCCTCACGCGACAGACTGTCAATCTCGCCTATCACCACGCTCGCCGTCGCATCCACGAGTGTCGCATGTATCTCGCCACGCTCCGATAGCCCGAGTGTCAGCGTCAACCGCTCTTCTCCCTCATTCTGAATCCCCGCCTCCTGCAATGCCGATACCGCAAACTCCGCCTCCCGCTCTCCCGATGCCAACATCACAAAAGCCGGCATACCCGCCACATCGCTTGCATCCGCCGTCGAACCCGGATGCACAAACACCCCCACCGGCAATTCCGATTCCAGCTCCCCGCCCGACAGCGATATACGGAACACGGCGCTGTCCCCGCCCTCCAGAATCCGGTTCGTCGAGACACCCAGCGAGATGCTCAAGGCATCGCTCGCGGCAATCCGGTACGTGCGCTCGGCCTCACTCAGCGACACCTTGCGGCGCGCATTACTCGAACTCACCTCCAGCAGCGACACCGTCAGCGTCTCTTCCGGTTCCGACAGCGCGTCATCCAGCACCTCGATACGAAGCGTCTCGCTGGACCCTCCGGCAACGAACACCAGCTCATCCGCAACCACGCGATAATCCGCAGCCGTCGCCGTATCCCCGTCGGCTCCGACAGCGAAGCGCACCCGAATCTGCTCCCCCCGCCCGAGCCTCGAGGACAGCAGTACCGGCACCAGCAGGTCTGTTCCCTCTTCCCCTGTCTCTGCCACGCCCAGCGACACCGACAAGGCCGACAGGGGTCGCGCCACAGTCAGGCCCCGCTGCGCCGATACGCCCTCGTAATCCGCCCCCGATGCCAGGTGCTGTACCATCGCCATCGGAGATATCGCGTATGCCCCACGGGCGATGTGCAGCGTCACCGCTTGCGGCTCCTGCCAGGTGGCCGGATTGAAGGTTAGCGTGGTCGGTGACACCGACACCCCTGAATACACGCTGCTCAGCGACACCCGCACCATGCCAGACGGCTCGCTCAGCAGCGACACTCCGTAGGAGACCTCGCTTCCCTCCTGCAACTCCGAGGGCATCCTCGGCGGGTCGAAGACAATGCCCCGCTCGTCATCATCGTCCACCTGCACCCTCAGACTACTCGTCACCGCATTGTAGTCGCCGCCCGATGCCGTGTGCGTCAGCGTGGTTGTGTCGTCCGTCGCATCGTCATCTTGCGCTGCCGTCACCGTCACCGCCTGGGGCTGGTTCCAGGTCGTCGGGGTGAAGGTCAGTGAGGTCGGGGATGCCGATGCGTCGCCCGAGGCTCCATCAGGTGCGGGGCCCACAGCCACCGTCACATCTCCCGTCGGTTGCGTGTTCAGTACCACCGTATAGGTGCCCGTTGAACCCTCCGCTACCGTCAGGGAAGTCGGCGATACCGTCACCCCGCGTGTGTCGTTCTCGGTGATGGTCACTGTCACCGATGCCGCGCTCTCGGACGCATAGTCCGCACCGCTCACCCTGTGCGTGAGTGTCACCGTGTCGTCCGTAAGCGCATCGTCGTCCTCAGAGACGCTCACCGTCACCGTCTGGGGCTGATTCCAAGTCATCGAGGTGAAGACCAGCGAGGTCGGGGATGTCGATGCGTCGCCCGAGGCTCCGCCCACGGTCACCGTCACATCTCCCGTCGGCTGGGTATTCAGCACCACCGTGTAGGTGCCCGTCGAACCCTCCGCTACCGTCAAGGAAGTCGGCGATACCGTCACCCCGCGTACATCGTTCTCGGTAATCGTCACCTCCACCGATGCCGCGCTCTCGGACGCATAGTCTGCACCGCTCACCCTGTGCGTCAGCGTCACAATGTCGTCCGTAAGCGCGTCATCGTCCTCGGCGACGCTCACCGTCACTGTTTGAGGCTGGTTCCAAGTCGTCGAAGTGAAGACCAGCGAGGTCGTGGACACTGACACATCGCCCGATGCAGGACCCACAGTCACCGTCACATCTCCCGTCGGCTGCGTGTCCAGCACCACCGTATAAGTCCCCGTCGAACCCTCAGCTACCGTCAGGGAAGTCGGCGATACCGTCACCCCGCGTGTGTCGTTCTCGGTGATGGTCACTGTCACCGATGCCGCGCTCTCGGACGCATAGTCCGCACCGCTCACCCTGTGCGTCAGTGTCACCGTGTCGTCCGTAAGCGCATCGTCGTCCTCGGCTGCCGTCACCGTCACCGTCTGAGGTTGATTCCAGTTTGTCGAAGTGAAGACCAGCGAGCTCCGAGACATCGATACATCGCCTGATGCTCCACCCACGGTCACCGTCACATCTCCCGTCGGCTGCGTGTTCAGTACCACCGTATAAGTCCCCGTCGAACCCTCCGCTACCGTCAGGAAAGTCGGCGATACCGTCACCCCGCGTACATCCTTCTCGGTAATCGTCACCTCCACCGATGCCGCGCTCTCGGAGGAATAGTCCGCGCCGCTCACCCCGTGCGTCAGTGTCACCATGTCGTCCGTAAGTGCATCATCGTCCTCAGCAACGCTCACCGTCACCGTCTGAGGTTGATTCCAGGTCGTCGGGGTGAAGACCAGCGAGCTCCGAGACACTGACACATCTCCCAAGGCTCCGCCCACGGTCACCGTCACATCTCCCGTCGGCTGCGTGTTCAGTACCACCGTATAAGTCCCGGTCGAACCCTCCGCTACCGTCAGGGAAGTCGGCGATACCGTCACCCCGCGTGTATCGTTCTCGATAATCGTCACCTCCACCGATGCCGCGCTCTCGGAGGCATAGTCCGCACCAGTCACCCTGTGCGTCAGTGTCACCATGTCGTCCGTCGCATCGTCATCTTGCGCTGCCGTCACCGTCACCGTCTGGGGTTGGTTCCAGTTCGTCGGGGTGAAGACCAGCGAGATCCGAGACACTGACACATCGCCCGAGACCCCGCCTACCGCCACCGTCACATCTCCCGTCGGCTGCGTGTCCAGTACCACCGTATAAGTGCCCGTCGCACCCTCCGCTACCGTCAAGGAAGTCGGCGATACCGTCACCCCGCGCGCATCGTTCTCGGTGATGATCACTGTCACCGATGCCGCGCTCTCGGACGCATAGTCCGCACCAGTCACCCTGTGCGTCAGTATCACCGTATCGTCCGTAAGCGCATCGTCGTCCTCAGCAGCGCTCACCGTCACCGTCTGAGGTTGATTCCAGGTCGTCGGGGTGAAGACCAGCGAGGCCCGAGACACTGATACATCTCCCGATGCTCCACCTACCGCCACCGTCACATCTCCCGTCGGCTGCGTGTTCAGTACCACCGTATAAGTCCCCGTCGAACCCTCCGCTACCGTCAGGAAAGTCGGCGATACCGTCACCCCGCGTACATCCTTCTCGGTAATCGTCACCTCCACCGATGCCGCGCTCTCGGAGGAATAGTCCGCGCCGCTCACCCCGTGCGTCAGTGTCACCATGTCGTCCGTAAGTGCATCATCGTCCTCAGCAACGCTCACCGTCACCGTCTGAGGTTGATTCCAGGTCGTCGGGGTGAAGACCAGCGAGCTCCGAGACACTGACACATCTCCCAAGGCTCCGCCCACGGTCACCGTCACATCTCCCGTCGGCTGCGTGTTCAGTACCACCGTATAAGTCCCCGTCGAACCCTCCGCTACCGTCAGGGAAGTCGGCGATACCGTCACCCCGCGTGTATCGTTCTCGATAATCGTCACCTCCACCGATGCCGCGCTCTCGGAGGCATAGTCCGCACCAGTCACCCTGTGCGTCAGTGTCACCATGTCGTCCGTCGCATCGTCATCTTGCGCTGCCGTCACCGTCACCGTCTGGGGTTGGTTCCAGTTCGTCGGGGTGAAGACCAGCGAGATCCGAGACACTGACACATCGCCCGAGACCCCGCCTACCGCCACCGTCACATCTCCCGTCGGCTGCGTGTCCAGTACCACCGTATAAGTGCCCGTCGCACCCTCCGCTACCGTCAAGGAAGTCGGCGATACCGTCACCCCGCGCGCATCGTTCTCGGTGATGATCACTGTCACCGATGCCGCGCTCTCGGACGCATAGTCCGCACCAGTCACCCTGTGCGTCAGTATCACCGTGTCATCCGTAAGTGCATCATCGTCCTCAGCAACGCTCACCGTCACCGTCTGAGGTTGATTCCAGGTCGTCGGGGTGAAGACCAGCGAGCTCCGAGACACTGACACATCTCCCAAGGCTCCGCCCACGGTCACCGTCACATCCCCCGTCGGCTGCGTGTTCAGTACCACCATGTAAGTCCCGGTCGAACCCTCCGCTACCGTCAAGGAAGTCGGCGATACCGTCACCCCGCGTGTGTCGTCATCATCCACCGTCACCGTCACACTCCCGCTCGCAGGCTCGTAGCCACCGCCCACCGCCGTGTGGCTCAGCGTAACCGTGTCATCCTCTACGTCGTTGTCTTGGGCAGCACCCACCGTCACCGCCTGCGCCGTACTCCAGTTGTCCGTCGTGAAGGTCAGGGTGCCCGGGGATACCGATACATCGCCCAAGGCTCCACCCACGGTCACCGTCACATCTCCCGTCGGCAAGGTGGTCAGCTTCACTGTGTAGGTGTTCGACCCACCCTCAGGTACCACCAGGCTCCTCGCCGAGAACTCCAGTCCAACCGGTGTACCGACCGCACTCACATTCGTACCCTTCTGTACACCGGTGTTCGCCGCATTGCGCGTATCAACACGCACCACGTAGGTCGTGCCGTTGCTCAGGTTGGGGATGTCGAACGAGGTGCCCTCCACTTCGTTGATGGCCGACAAGAGAGTGCCCGGCCCCTGCACACGCCAGCGTACGCTGTAGCCGTTCGGAGCCACGCTCGCCGCCGTCCAACTCACACTCAGCGAGCCATCTCCCGGCCTCACTCGCAGGCTGGTCACCTTCGTGGGAAGGGAATCGTCGTTGTCCGTGATGGTCACCACCGCCTGCGAGACCGTGCCCGCCGTCACCCGCGCCGGTAGCGTCCCGAAGCCCAGCGTCACCGTCTCATCCGACTCATCCACCAAGTCGTCTGTGGCGCTGAAGGTCAGCGTCTTCAAGGTCTCCCCGCTCGCAAAGGCCACCGATACCGATACGTTGTAATCATCAGCAACCGCTCCGGTTCCGTTTGTCCTCGTCACGGGAATCGTCACCGACCGCTCCGGGTCTGCGCTCAAGGTCACCGCCACACTCACCGCCTCGCCTTCGGTCACGCTGTAAGTCGCCGCACCGAAGGACACCGTCACCGTCGGGGCATCGTCCGCGCCGGTGACCGTGATGGTCACCGTGCCCGTCGTGCCATCCGCGGCGGCAATCTCGAAAGCGTCCTCGGCGGCGGTGCCCGCGGCCAAGGCGTTGGTCGCGGCCTTGCTGTTGTCGAGCTCGTACTCCCACTCCCCGTTCGCCTTGATGCTGAAGGTGCCGTAAGTGCCCGCCTTGCCGGTCTGCGCCTGCACGGTGTCGGCGCCGTCGCTGTCGGTCACGGTCACCGTGCCACTGGCCTCGTCCTTGTCCTCGTCGTCCTCGGTGACCGCCCCCGTCAGGTCGCCGCCGATGGCAGCAGCAGCGTTCACGCCGGTCACGGTGATGACCACCTCGTCGGTGTCGCTGGCCGCGCCGTCCGAGACCGTGAGCACGAAGGTGAGCGTCACATCCGCGACGATGTCATCGGGGGCGGAGAAGCTCGCGCTCGCCGTGTCGCCATTGGTGAGCATCACCGCGTTGTCAGTCTCGCCCGACTTGCGCGCCCAGGAATAGGTGAGCGTGGTGCTCGCGTCCGGGTCGCTGCTGTCCGTGCCGTCGAGGGTCACCGTGGCACCCTCGGCGACTGTCGTGTCCGCGCCCGCATCCGCTGTCGGGGCATCGTTGGCGCCAGTGACCGTGATCGTGACTGTGCCTGCCGTGCTGTCCGCTGACTGAATCGCAAAGGCATCGCTGACGGTCGCATCCGCAGCCAAGGCGTTGGTCGCGGTCTTGCTGTTGTCGAGCGTGTAGGTCCACTCCCCGTTGGTCTCGATGCTGAAGGTGCCGTAGGTGCCCGCCTCGTCGGTCTGCGCCTGTACGGTGTTGGCACCGTCACTGTCGCTCACGGTCACCGTGCCGCTGGCCTCGTCCTTGTCCTCGTCATCCTCGGTGACATCGCCGGTCAGGTCGCCGCTGAAGGTGGCTGCGGCGTTGGCACCGGTCACGGTGATGACCACTTCGTCGGTGGCGCTCGCCGTGCCGTCCGAGACGGTGAGCACGAAGGTCAGCGTCGCGTCCGCGACGATGTCATCGGGGGCGGTGAAGCTGGCGCTCGCCTTGTCGGCGTTGGAGAGCGTCACCGCGTTGTCGGTCTCGCCCGCCTTGCGCGCCCAGGAATAGGTGAGCGTGGTGCTCACATCCGGGTCGCTGCTGCCCGTGCCGTCAAGCGTCACTGATGCGCCTTCCACGACGGTCGTGTCCGCGCCCGCATCCGCCGTGGGTGCATCGTTCGCGCCGGTGACGGTGATGGTCACGGTGCCCTCCGTCCCGTCGGCAGAGGCGATGGAGAAGGCATCGGTGGCGGTCGCGCCTGTGGTCAGGGCGTTGGTGTCGTCGTCCGCGTTGTCGAGCGTGTAGGTCCACTCCCCGTTGGTCTTGATGCTGAAGGTGCCGTAAGTGCCCGCCTCGTCGGTCTGCGCCTGCACCGTGTCGGCACCGTCGCTGTCGGTGACGGTCACCGTGCTGCTGGCCTCGTCCTTGTCCTCGTCGTCCTCGGCGACCTCACCGGTCAGTGTGCCGCCGATGGTGGCTGCGGCGTTGGCACCGGTCACCGTGATGGTGACCTCGTCGGTATCACTCGCCGTGCCATCCGAGACGGTGAGCACGAAGGTGAGCGTGGCATCCGCGACGATGTCGTTCGGGGCGGTGAAGCTGGCGCTCGCCTTGTCGGCATTGGTGAGCGTCACCGCATTGTCGGTCTCGCCCGACTTGCGCGCCCAGGAATAGGTGAGCGTGGTGCTCGCATCCGGGTCGCTGCTGCCCGTGCCGTCAAGGGTCACTGATGCGCCTTCCGCAACGGTCTTGTTCGCGCCCGCATCCGCTGTCGGTGCATCGTTCGCGCCGGTAACCGTGATGGTGACAGTACCTGCGGTGCCGTCGGCGGCGGCAATCGCAAAGGTGTCCTCGGCGGTAGCGCCCGATGCCAAGGCGTTGGTGTCGTCGTCGGTGTTGTCGAGCGTGTAGGTCCACTCCCCGTTGGTCTTGATGCTGAACATCCCGTAGGTGCCCGCCTCGTCGGTCTGTGCCTGCACCGTGTCGGCACCGTCGCTGTCGGTGACCGTCACCGTGCCGCTGGCCTCGTCCTTGTCCTCGTCATCCTCGGTCACCTCGCCGGTGAGTGTGCCGCCGAAGGTGGCGGCGGCGTTGGCACCGGTGACGGTGATGACCACTTCGTCAGTGGCGCTGACCGTGCCATCCGAAACGGTGAGCACGAAGGTGAGCGTGGCATCCGCGACGATGTCATCGGGGGCGGTGAAGCTGGCGCTCGCCTTGTCGGCGTTGGTGAGCGTCACCGCGTTGTCGGTTTCGCCCGACTTGCGCGCCCAGGAATAGGTGAGCGTGGTGCTCGCATCCGGGTCGCTGCCCGTGCCGTCCAGGGTCACCGATGCGCCTTCAATGACCGTCTTGTTCGCTCCCGCGTCTGCCGTGGGCGCATCGTTCGCGCCAGTGACGGTGATGGTCACGGTGCCCGCCGTGTCGTCCGCTGACTGAATCGCAAAGGCATCGCTGACGGTCGCTCCCGCGGCCAAGGCGTTGGTGTCGTCGTCCGTGTTGTCGAGCGTGTAGGTCCACTCGCCGTTGGTCTTGATGCTGAATGTCCCGTAAGTGCCTGCCTTGTCGGTCTGCGCCTGCACCGTGTCGGCGCCGTCGCTGTCATCGACCGTCACCGTGCCGCTGGCCTCATCCTTGTCCTCGTCGTCCTCGGTGACCGCGCCCGTCAGGTCGCCGCCGAAGGTGGCCGCGGCGTTGGCACCGGTGACGGTGATGACCACCTCGTCGGTGGCGCTCGCCGTGCCGTCCGAGACGGTGAGCACGAAGGTGAGCGTCGCGTTCGCAGCGATGTCGTTCGGCGCAGTGAAGCTGGCGCTGGCCTTGTCGGCGTTGGTGAGCGTCACCGCGTTGTCGGTCTCGCCGCTCTTGCGCGCCCAGGAATAGGTGAGCGTGGTACTCGCGTCCGGGTCGCTGCTGCCCGTGCCGTCAAGCGTCACCGATGCGCCTTCCGTGACTGTCGTGTTCGCGCCCGCATCCGCCGTCGGCGCATCGTTGGCTCCGGTGACGGTGATGGTTATCGTGCCCGCCGTACCGTCGGCGGAGGCGATCGCGAAGGCATCGTCCTTGGTCGCGCCTGCGGCCAAGGCGTTGGTGTCGTCGTCCGTGTTGTCGAGCGTGTAGGTCCACTCGCCGTTGGTCTTGATGCTGAATGTCCCGTAAGTGCCTGCCTTGTCGGTCTGCGCCTGCACCGTGTCGGCGCCGTCGCTGTCATCGACCGTCACCGTGCCGCTGGCCTCATCCTTGTCCTCGTCGTCCTCGGTGACCTCGCCAGTGAGTGTGCCTCCGAAGGTGGCCGCGGCGTTCACGCCGGTCACGGTGATGATGACCTCGTCGGTGTCACTCGCCGTACCATCCGAGACGGTGAGCACGAAGGTGAGCGTGGCATCCGCGACGATGTCATCGGGGGCGGTGAAGCTGGCGCTCGCCTTGTCGGCGTTGGTGAGCGTCACCGCATTGTCGGTCTCGCCCGACTTGCGCGCCCACGCGTAGGTGAGCGTGGTGCTCGCATCCGGGTCGCTGCTGCCGGTGCCGTCGAGGGTCACCGAAACACCTTCCGTGACTGTCGTGTCCGCACCTGCATCCGCTGTCGGTGCATCGTTCGCACCAGTGACGGTGATGGTGACTGTGCCCTCCGTCCCGTCGGCGGAGGCAATGGGGAAGGTGTCGGTGACTGTCGCGCCTGCGGCCAGGGCGTTGGTATCGTCGTCTTCGTTGTCGAGCGTGTAGGTCCACTCCCCGTTGGCCTTGATGCTGAAGGTGCCGTAAGTCCCTGCCTTGTCGGTCTGCGCCTGCACCGTGTCGTCACCGTCGCTGTCGGTCACGGTCACCGTGCCGCTGGCCTCGTCCTTGGTGTCGTCGTCCTCGGTCACCGCGCCGGTGAGTGTGCCGCCGAAGGTGGCCGCGGCGTTGGCACCGGTCACGGTGATGACCACTTCGTCGGTGTCGCTTGCTGTGCCATCCGAGACGGTGAGCACGAAGGTGAGCGTGGCATCCGCGACGATGTCATCGGGGGCGGTGAAGCTGGCGCTCGCCTTGTCGGCGTTGGTGAGCGTCACCGCGTTGTCGGTCTCGCCCGCCTTGCGCGCCCAGGAATAGGTGAGCGTGGTGCTCGCGTCCGGGTCGCTGCTGCCCGTGCCGTCAAGCGTCACCGGAGCGCCTTCCGTGACTGTCGTGTCCGCACCTGCATCCGCCGTCGGTGCATCGTTCGCGCCAGTGACGGTGATGGTCACCGTGCCCGCGGTGCCGTCCGCGGAGGCAATCGCGAAAGCGTCCTCGGCGGTGGCGCCCGCCGCCAGGGCGTTGGTGTCGTCGTCTTCGTTGTCGAGCGTGTAGGTCCACTCCCCGTTGGCCTTGATGCTGAAGGTGCCGTAAGTCCCCGCCTTGTCGGTCTGTGCCTGCACCGTGTCGGCACCGTCGCTGTCGGTGACTGTCACCGTGCCGCTGGCCTCGTCCTTGTCCTCGTCATCCTCGGTGACCTCGCCGGTCAGGTCGCCGCCGAAGGTGGCCGCGGCGTTGGCTCCGGTGACGGTGATGACCACCTCGTCAATATCACTCGCCGTGCCGTCCGAGACGGTGAGCACGAAGGTGAGTGTCGCATTCGCTGCGATGTCGTTCGGGGCGGTGAAGCTGGCGCTGGCCTTGTCGGTATTGGTGAGCGTCACCGCGTTGTCGGTCTCGCCCGACTTGCGCGTCCAGAAATAGGTGAGCGTGGTGCTCGCGTCCGGGTCGCTGCTGCCCGTGCCGTCGAGGGTCACCGATGCGCCTTCAATGACAGTCTTGTTCGCCCCCGCATCCGCGGTCGGTGCATCGTTCGCGCCAGTGACGGTGATGGTCACGGTGCCCGTCGTGCCGTCCGCGGCGGCAATCGCAAGGGTGTCCTCGGCGGTAGCGCCCGATGCCAAGGCATTGGTCGCGGTCTTGCTGTTGTCGAGCGTATAGGTCCAGTCGCCATCCGATTCAATGCTGAAGGTGCCGTAAATCCCGTCTTCGTCCGTCTGTGCCTGCACCGTGTCGGCACCGTCGCTGTCGGTCACGGTCACCGTGCCGGTGGCCTCGTCTTTGGTGTCGTCATCTTCGGTGACCTCGCCGGTGAGTGTGCCGCCGATGGTGGCGGCGGCGTTGGCACCGGTGACGGTGATGACCACCTCATCGGTGTCGCTGGCCGTGCCATCCGAGACGGTGAGCACGAAGGTGAGCGTCACATTCGCGGTAATGTCGTCAGGGGCGGTGAAGCTCGCACTGGCCTTGTCGGCATTGGTGAGCGTCACCGCATTGTCGGTCTCGCCCGCCTTGCGCGCCCAGGAATAGGTGAGCGTGGTACTCGCATCCGGGTCGCTGCTGCCCGTGCCGTTCAGGGTCACCGATGCGCCCTCCGCAACGGTCGCATCCAATCCCGCATCCGCGGTCGGCGCGTCGTTCGCGCCAGTGACGGTGATGGTCACGGTGCCCGTCGTGCCATCCGCAGCGGCAATCGCGAACGCGTCCTCGGCGGTGGTGCCCGCCGTCAGGGCGTTGGTGTCGTCGTCGGTGTTGTCGAGTGTGTAGGTCCACTCCCCGTTGGTCTTGATGTTGAATGTCCCGTAAGTCCCCGCCTCGTCGGTCTGTGCCTGCACCGTGTCGGCACCGTCGCTGTCATCGACCGTCACCGTGCCCTCGGCCTCGTCCTTGTCCTCGTCGTCCTCGGTGACCTCGCCAGTGAGTGTGCCTCCGAAGGTGGCCGCGGCGTTCACGCCGGTCACGGTGATGATGACCTCGTCGGTGTCACTCGCCGTACCATCCGAGACGGTGAGCACGAAGGTGAGCGTGGCATCCGCGACGATGTCATCGGGGGCGGTGAAGCTGGCGCTCGCCTTGTCGGCATTGGTGAGCGTCACCGCGTTGTCGGTCTCGCCCGCCTTGCGCGCCCAGGAATAGGTGAGCGTGGTGCTCGCATCCGGGTCGCTGCTGCCGGTACCATCCAAGGTCACCGATGCGCCTTCCGCAACGGTCGCATCCGCCCCGGCATTGGCGGTGGGCGCATCGTTCGCGCCAGTAACGGTGATGGTCACCGTGCCCGCCGTGTCGTCCGCTGACTGAATCGCAAAGGCATCGGTGACTGTCGCTCCTGCGGCCAGGGCATCGGTCTCGTCCTTGTCGTTGTCGAGCGTATAAGTCCAGACACCGGCCGTCGTAATGCTGAATGTCCCGTAAGTCCCGGCCTTGTCGGTCTGCGCCTGCACCCTGTTGGCACCGTCGCTGTCGCTCACGGTCACCGTGCCACTGGCCTCGTCCTTGTCCTCGTCATCCTCGGTGACCGCGCCGGTCAGGTCGCCGCCGATGGTGGCCGCGGCGTTCACGCCGGTCACGATGATGACCACCTCGTCCGTCGCACTGGCCGTGCCATCCGAGACCGTGAGCACGAAGGTGAGCGTCGCGTCCGCGGCGATGTCGTCCGGTGCAGTGAAGCTCGCGCTCGCCGTGTTCGCGTTCGTCAAGGTGACTGCGTTGTTGGTCTCGCCGGTCTTGCGCGCCCACGCGTAGGTGAGTGTGGTGCTCGCATCCGGGTCGGTGCTGCCGGTACCGTCCAAGGTCACCGATGCGCCTTCCGCAACGGTCGCATCCGCCCCGGCATTGGCGGTGGGCGCATCGTTCGCACCAGTGACGGTGATGGTCACGGTGCCCTCCGTCCCGTCGGCGGAGGTGATGGAGAAGGCATCGGTGGCCGTCGCGGCGGCGGCCAAAGCGTTGGTGTCGTCGTCAGTGTTGTCGAGCTCGTACTTCCACTCCCCGTTGGCCTTGATGCTGAAGGTGCCGTAAGTCCCGCCTTCGTCGGTCTGCGCCTGCACCGTGTTGGCACCGTCGCTGTCGGTGATGGTCACCGTGCCGGAGGCCTCGTCCTTGTCCTCGTCATCCTCGGTCACCGCGCCGGTGAGTGTGCCGCCGATGGTGGCCGCGGCGTTCACGCCGGTCACGGTGATAATCACCTCGTCGGTGTGGCTCGCCGTGCCGTCCGAGACGGTGAGCACGAAGGTGAGTGTCACATCCGCGGCAATGTCGTTCGGGGCGGTGAAGCTCGCGCTCGCCGTGTTGGCATTGGTGAGCGTCACTGCGTTGTCGGTCTCGCCCGCCTTGCGCGCCCAGGAATAGGTGAGCGTGGTGCTCGCGTCCGAGTCGCTGCTGTCCGTGCCGTCAAGGGTCACCGATGCGCCCTCCGCAACGGTCGCATCCAATCCCGCATCCGCGGTCGGCGCGTCATTCGCACCGGTCACGGTGATGGTCACGGTGCCCTCCGTCCCGTCGGCGGAGGTGATGGAGAAGGCATCGGTGGCGGTCGCGCCTGCGGCCAGAGCGTTGGTGTCGTCATCGGTGTTGTCCAGCGTGTAGGTCCAATCGCCGTCCGATTCAATGCTGAACGTGCCGTAGGTGCCCGCCTCGTCGGTCTGCGCCTGTACGGTGTTGGCACCGTCGCTGTCGGTGACGGCCACCGTGCCGCTGGCCTCGTCCTTGTCCTCGTCATCCTCGGTGACATCGCCGGTCAGGTCGCCGCCGATGGTGGCCGCGGCGTTGGCACCGGTCACAGTGATGGTGACCTCGTCGGTGTCGCTCGCCGTGCCGTCCGAGACGGTGAGCACGAAGGTGAGCGTCGCGTCCGAAGCGATGTCGTCGGGGGCGGTGAAGCTGGCGCTCGCCTTGTCGGCGTTGGTGAGCGTCACTGCATTGTCAGTCTCGCCCGCCTTGCGCGCCCATGAATAGGTGAGCATGTGACCCGTGTCCGGGTCGCTGCTGCCCATGCCGTCCAGCGTCACCGATGCGCCTTCCGTGACTGTCTTGTCCGCTCCCGCGTTGGCTGTCGGTGCATCGTTCGCGCCGGTAACCGTGATGGTGACAGTACCTGCGGTGCCGTCGGCGGCGGCAATCGCAAAGGTGTCCTCGGCGGTAGCGCCCGATGCCAAGGCGTTGGTGTCGTCGTCTTCGTTGTCGAGCGTGTAGGTCCACTCACCGTTGGTCTTGATGCTGAATGTGCCGTAGGTGCCTGCCTTGCCCGTCTGTGCCTGCACCGTGTCGGCACCGTCGCTGTCGGTGACCGTCACCGTGCCGCTGGCCTCGTCCTTGGTGTCGTCATCCTCGGTGACCTCGCCGGTCAGGTCGCCGCCGATGGTGGCCGCGGCGTTGGCACCGGTCACAGTGATGGTGACCTCGTCGGTGTCGCTCGCCGTGCCGTCCGAGACGGTGAGCACGAAGGTGAGCGTCGCATCCGAAGCGATGTCATCGGGGGCGGTGAAGCTCGCACTCGCCGTGTCGGCATTGGTGAGCGTCACCGCATTGTCGGTCTCGCCGGACTTGCGCGCCCAAGCGTAGGTGAGCGTGGTGCTCGCGTCCGGGTCGCTGCTGTCCGTGCCGTCAAGCGTCACCGATGCGCCTTCCGCAACGGTCTTGTTCGCGCCCGCATCCGCTGTCGGGGCATCGTTCGCGCCAGTGACGGTGATGGTCACTGTGCCCTCCGTACCGTCTGCGGCGGCAATCGCGAAGGTGTCGGTGACTGTCGCGGCGGCGGCCAAAGCGTTGGTGTCGTCGTCAGTGTTGTCGAGTGTGTAGGTCCACTCCCCGTTGGTCTTGATGCTGAATGTCCCGTAGGTGCCGGCCTCGTCGGTCTGCGCCTGCACCGTGTCGGCACCGTCGCTGTCGGTCACGGCCACCGTGCCGGTGGCTTCGTCCTTGGTGTCGTCGTCCTCGGTGACCGCGCCCGTCAGGTCACCGCTGAAGGTGGCCGCGGCGTTGGCACCGGTGACGGTGATGACCACCTCGTCAGTGGCGCTCGCTGTGCCGTCCGAGACGGTGAGCACGAAGGTGAGTGTCGCATTCGCGACGATGTCGTTCGGGGCGGTGAAGCTCGCACTCGCCTTGTCGGCATTGGTGAGCGTCACCGCGTTGTCGGTCTCGCCGGACTTGCGCGCCCAGCTGTAAGTGAGCGTGGTGCTCGCATCCGGGTCGCTGCTGTCCGTGCCGTCGAGGGTCACCGAGGCGCCTTCAATGACAGTCTTGTTCGCTCCCGCGTCTGCCGTGGGCGCGTCATTCGCACCGGTCACGGTGATGGTTACCGTGCCCGCCGTGTCGTCCGCTGACTGAATCGCAAAGGCATCGGTGACTGTCGCGGCGGCAGCCAGGGCATCGGTCTCGTCCTTGTCGTTGTCGAGCGTATAAGTCCAGACACCGGCCGTCGTAATGCTGAATGTCCCGTAAGTCCCCGCCTTGTCGGTCTGTGCCTGCACCGTGTCGGCACCGTCGCTGTCGCTCACCGTCACCGTGCCGCTGGCCTCGTCCTTGTCCTCGTCATCTTCGGTTACCTCGCCCGTCAGGTCACCGCTGAAGGTGGCCGCGGCGTTGGCACCGGTGACGGTGATGACCACCTCGTCGGTGTCACTCGTCGTGCCATCCGAGACGGTGAGCACGAAGGTGAGCGTGACATCCGCGGCGATGTCGTCAGGAGCGGTGAAGCTGGCGCTCGCCTTGTCGGCGTTGGTGAGCGTCACTGCATTGTCGGTCTCGCCCGACTTGCGCGCCCAGGAATAGGTGAGCGTGGTATCCGCATCCGGGTCGGCGCTGCCCGTGCCATCAAGGGTCACCGATGCGCCCTCCGCAACGGTCGCATCCAATCCCGCATCCGCGGTGGGCGCGTCATTCGCACCGGTCACGGTGATGGTTACCGTGCCCTCCGTCCCGTCGGCGGAGGCGATGGAGAAGGCATCGGTGACTGTCGCGGCGGCGGCCAAGGCGTTGGTCGCGGCCTTGCTGTTGTCGAGCTCGTACTCCCACTCACCGTTGGTCTTGATGCTGAATGTCCCGTAGGTGCCGGCCTCGTCGGTCTGCGCCTGCACCGTGTCGGCACCGTCGCTGTCGGTCACGGTCACCGTGCCGCTGGCCTCGTCCTTGGTCCTCGTCGTCCTCGGTGACCTCGCCGGTCAGGTCACCGCTGAAGGTGGCCGCGGCGTTCTCGCCGGTCACGGTGATGACCACCTCGTCGGTGTCACTCACCGTGCCGTCCGAGACGGTCAGCACGAAGGTGAGCGTGGCATTCGCGACGATGTCATCGGGGGCGGTGAAGCTGGCACTCGCCTTGTCGGCGTTGGTGAGCGTCACTGCATTGTCGGTCTCGCCAGACTTGCGCACCCAGGAATAGGTGAGCGTGGTATCCGCGTCCGGGTCGCTGCTGTCCGTGCCGTCGAGGGTCACCGAGGCGCCTTCCGTGACTGTCTTGTCCGTCCCGCGTCCGCCGTCGGCGCGTCGTTCGCACCAGTGACCGTGATGGTCACGGTGCCCTCCGTCCCGTCGGCGGAGGTGATGGAGAAGGCATCGGTGACTCGTCGCGCCTGCGGCCAGGGCGTTGGTGTCGTCGTCTTGCTGTTGTCGAGCTCGTACTTCCACTCCCCGTTGGTCTTGATGCTGAATGTCCCGTAAGTCCCCGCCTCGTCGGTCTGTGCCTGCACGGTGTTGGCACCGTCGCTGTCGGTCACGGTCACCGTGCCGGTGGCTTCGTCCTTGGTGTCGTCGTCTTCGGTGACCTCGCCGGTCAGGTCGCCGCCGAAGGTGGCCGCGGCGTTCACACCGGTGACGGTGATGACCACCTCGTCGGTGTCGCTCGCCGTGCCGTCCGAGACGGTGAGCACGAAGGTGAGCGTCGCGTCCGCTGCGATATCGTTCGGGGCGGTGAAGCTCGCACTCGCCGTGTCGGCGTTGGAGAGCGTCACCGCATTGTCGGTCTCGCCCGACTTGCGCACCCAGGAATAGGTGAGCGTGGTACCCGCGTCCGGGTCGCTACTGCCGGTGCCGTCAAGCGTCACCGATGCGCCTTCAATGACAGTCTTGTTTGCTCCCGCGTCTGCCGTCGGTGCGTCGTTCGCGCCGGTGACGGTGATGGTCACGGTGCCCTCCGTCCCGTCGGCGGAGGTGATGGAGAAGGCATCGGTGGCCGTCGCGGCGGCGGCCAAAGCGTTGGTGTCGTCGTCAGTGTTGTCGAGCTCGTACTTCCACTCCCCGTTGGTCTTGATGCTGAAGGTGCCGTAAGTGCCTGCCTTGCCGGTCTGTGCCTGCACCGTGTCGGCACCGTCGCTGTCGGTGACCGTCACCGTGCCGCTGGCCTCGTCCTTGGTGTCGTCATCTTCGGTGACCTCGCCGGTCAGGTCGCCGCCGAAGGTGGCCGCGGCGTTCACGCCGGTGACGGTGATGATGACCTCGTCGGTGTCGCTCGCCGTGCCGTCCGAGACGGTGAGCACGAAGGTCAGCGTCGCATCCGCGGCGATGTCGTCCGGCGCGGTGAAGCTCGCACTCGCCTTGTCGGCATTGGAGAGCGTCATCGCATTGTCGCTCTCGCCCGCCTTGCGCGCCCAAGAATAGGTGAGCGTGGTATCCGCATCCGGGTCGCTGCTGCCTGTGCCGTCGAGGGTCACCGAGGCGCCCTCGGCAACGGTTTCGTCCAATCCCGCATCCGCTGTCGGCGCATCATTCGCGCCGGCGACGGTGATGGTCACGGTACCCGGCGTACCATCCGCGGCGGCAATCGCAAAGGCATCGGTGGCGGTCGCGCCTGCGGCCAGGGCGTTGGTGTCGTCGTCCGCGTTGTCGAGTGTGTAGGTCCACTCGCCGTTCGCCTTGATGCTGAAGGTGCCGTAGGTGCCCGCCTCGTCGGTCTGCGCCTGTACGGTGTTGGCACCGTCACTGTCGCTCACGGTCACCGTGCCGCTGGCCTCGTCCTTGGTGTCGTCATCTTCGGTGACCTCGCCGGTCAGGTCGCCGCCGATGGTGGCCGCGGCGTTCACGCCGGTGACGGTGATAATCACCTCGTCGGTGTCACTCGCCGTGCCGTCCGAGACGGTCAGTACGAAGGTCAGCGTCGCGTCCGCGGCGATGTCGTCCGGCGCGGTGAAGCTCGCACTCGCCTTGTCGGCATTGGAGAGCGTCATCGCATTGTCGCTCTCGCCCGCCTTGCGCGCCCAAGAATAGGTGAGCGTGGTGCTCCGCATCCGGGTCGCTGCTGCTCGTGCCGTCGAGGGTCACCGATGCGCCTTCAATGACAGTCTTGTTCGCGCCCGCATCCGCTGTCGGCGCATCATTCGCGCCGGTGACGGTGATGGTCACGGTGCCCTCCGTCCCGTCGGCGGAGGTGATCGAGAAGGCATCGGTGGCGGTCGCGGCGGCGGCCAAGGCGTTGGTCGCGGTCTTGCTGTTATCGAGCGTGTAGGTCCACTCCCCGTTGGTCTTGATGCTGAATGTCCCGTACGTGCCGGCCTCGTCGGTCTGCGCCTGCACCGTGTCGGCACCGTCGCTGTCGGTCACGGTCACCGTGCCGCTGGCCTCGTCCTTGTCCTCGTCATCCTCGGTGACATCACCGGTCAGGTCGCCGCCGAAGGTGGCCGCGGCATTCACGCCGGTCACGGTGATGATGACCTCGTCGGTGTCACTCGCCGTGCCGTCCGAGACGGTGAGCACGAAGGTGAGCGTCGCGTTCGCAGCGATGTCGTCCGGCGCAGTGAAGCTGGCGCTGGCCTTGTCGGCGTTGGTGAGCGTCACCGCGTTGTCGGTCTCGCCGCTCTTGCGCGCCCAGGAATAGGTGAGCGTGGTACTCGCGTCCGGGTCGCTGCTGCCCGTGCCGTCAAGCGTCACCGATGCGCCTTCCGTGACTGTCTTGTCCGCGCCCGCGTCTGCCGTCGGTGCATCGTTGGCACCGGTGACCGTGATGGTCACGGTGCCCTCTGTCCCGTCGGCAGAGGCGATGGAGAAGGTGTCGGTGACTGTCGCGCCTGCGGCCAAGGCGTTGGTGTCGTCGTCTTCGTTGTCGAGCGTGTAGGTCCACTCCCCGTTGGTCTTGATGCTGAATGTGCCGTAGGTGCCTGCCTTGCCCGTCTGTGCCTGCACCGTGTCGGCACCGTCGCTGTCGGTGACCGTCACCGTGCCGCTGGCCTCGTCCTTGGTGTCGTCATCTTCGGTGACCTCGCCGGTCAGGTCGCCGCCGAAGGTGGCCTCGGCGTTCACGCCGGTCACGGTGATGATGACCTCGTCGGTGTCACTCGCCGTACCATCCGAGACGGTGAGCACGAAGGTGAGCGTGGCATCCGCGACGATGTCATCGGGGGCGGTGAAGCTGGCGCTCGCCTTGTCGGCGTTGGTGAGCGTCACCGCGTTGTCGGTTTCGCCCGACTTGCGCGCCCAGGAATAGGTGAGCGTGGTGCTCGCATCCGGGTCGCTGCCCGTGCCGTCCAGGGTCACCGATGCGCCTTCAATGACCGTCTTGTTCGCTCCCGCGTCTGCCGTGGGCGCATCGTTCGCGCCAGTGACGGTGATGGTCACGGTGCCCGCCGTGTCGTCCGCTGACTGAATCGCAAAGGCATCGCTGACGGTCGCTCCCGCGGCCAAG
The DNA here is from genome assembly GCA_965199815.1 of Pseudomonadales bacterium. Taxonomy (GTDB): domain Bacteria; phylum Pseudomonadota; class Gammaproteobacteria; order Pseudomonadales; family Azotimanducaceae; genus Azotimanducus. The sequence continues at coordinate 42,664 of CBDATE010000024.1, read as the reverse complement.
GCGTTGGTGTCGTCGTCCGTGTTGTCGAGCGTGTAGGTCCACTCGCCGTTGGTCTTGATGCTGAATGTCCCGTAAGTGCCTGCCTTGTCGGTCTGCGCCTGCACCGTGTCGGCGCCGTCGCTGTCATCGACCGTCACCGTGCCGCTGGCCTCATCCTTGTCCTCGTCGTCCTCGGTGACCGCGCCCGTCAGGTCGCCGCCGAAGGTGGCCGCGGCGTTGGCACCGGTGACGGTGATGACCACCTCGTCGGTGGCGCTCGCCGTGCCGTCCGAGACGGTGAGCACGAAGGTGAGCGTCGCGTTCGCAGCGATGTCGTTCGGCGCAGTGAAGCTGGCGCTGGCCTTGTCGGCGTTGGTGAGCGTCACCGCGTTGTCGGTCTCGCCCGACTTGCGCGCCCAGGAATAGGTGAGCGTGGTACTCGCGTCCGGGTCGCTGCTGCCCGTGCCGTCAAGCGTCACCGATGCGCCTTCCGTGACTGTCGTGTTCGCGCCCGCATCCGCCGTCGGCGCATCGTTGGCTCCGGTGACGGTGATGGTTATCGTGCCCGCCGTACCGTCGGCGGAGGCGATCGCGAAGGCATCGTCCTTGGTCGCGCCTGCGGCCAAGGCGTTGGTGTCGTCGTCCGTGTTGTCGAGCGTGTAGGTCCACTCGCCGTTGGTCTTGATGCTGAATGTCCCGTAAGTGCCCGCCTTGTCGGTCTGCGCCTGCACCGTGTCGGCGCCGTCGCTGTCGGTCACGGTCACCGTGCCGGTGGCCTCGTCCTTGGTGTCGTCATCTTCGGTGACCTCGCCGGTCAGGTCGCCGCCGATGGTGGCCGCGGCGTTCACGCCGGTCACGATGATGGTGACCTCGTCGGTGTCGCTGGCCGTGCCGTCAGTCACCGTGAGCACGAAGGTGAGCGTCGCGTTCGCAGCGATGTCGTCCGGCGCAGTGAAGCTGGCGCTGGCCTTGTCGGCGTTGGTGAGCGTCACCGCGTTGTCGGTCTCGCCGCTCTTGCGCGCCCAGGAATAGGTGAGCGTGGTACTCGCGTCCGGGTCGCTGCTGCCCGTGCCGTCAAGCGTCACCGATGCGCCTTCAATGACAGTCTTGTTCGCTCCCGCATCCGCGGTCGGCGCATCGTTGGCTCCGGTGACGGTGATGGTCACGATGCCCGTCGTGCCATCCGCGGCGGCAATCTCGAAAGCGTCCTCGGCGGTGGTGCCCGCCGTCAGGGCGTTGGTGTCGTCGTCGGTGTTGTCGAGCTCGTACTTCCACTCCCCGTTGGTCTTGATGTTGAATGTCCCGTAAGTCCCCGCCTCGTCGGTCTGTGCCTGCACCGTGTCGGCACCGTCGCTGTCATCGACCGTCACCGTGCCCTCGGCCTCGTCCTTGTCCTCGTCGTCCTCGGTGACCTCGCCAGTGAGTGTGCCTCCGAAGGTGGCCGCGGCGTTGGTGCCGGTGACGGTGATGATGACCTCGTCGGTGTCACTCGCCGTACCATCCGAGACGGTGAGCACGAAGGTGAGCGTGGCATCCGCGACGATGTCATCGGGGGCGGTGAAGCTGGCGCTCGCCTTGTCGGCATTGGTGAGCGTCACCGCGTTGTAGGTCTCGCCCGCCTTGCGCGCCCAGGAATAGGTGAGCGTGGTGCTCGCATCCGGGTCGCTGCTGCCGGTACCATCCAAGGTCACCGATGCGCCTTCCGCAACGGTCGCATCCGCCCCGGCATTGGCGGTGGGCGCATCGTTCGCGCCAGTAACGGTGATGGTCACCGTGCCCGCCGTGTCGTCCGCTGACTGAATCGCAAAGGCATCGGTGACTGTCGCTCCTGCGGCCAGGGCATCGGTCTCGTCCTTGTCGTTGTCGAGCGTATAAGTCCAGACACCGGCCGTCGTAATGCTGAATGTCCCGTAAGTCCCGGCCTTGTCGGTCTGCGCCTGCACCCTGTTGGCACCGTCGCTGTCGCTCACGGTCACCGTGCCACTGGCCTCGTCCTTGTCCTCGTCATCCTCGGTGACCGCGCCGGTCAGGTCGCCGCCGATGGTGGCCGCGGCGTTCACGCCGGTCACGATGATGACCACCTCGTCCGTCGCACTGGCCGTGCCATCCGAGACCGTGAGCACGAAGGTGAGCGTCGCGTCCGCGGCGATGTCGTCCGGTGCAGTGAAGCTCGCGCTCGCCGTGTTCGCGTTCGTCAAGGTGACTGCGTTGTTGGTCTCGCCGGTCTTGCGCGCCCACGCGTAGGTGAGTGTGGTGCTCGCATCCGGGTCGGTGCTGCCGGTACCGTCCAAGGTCACCGATGCGCCTTCCGCAACGGTCGCATCCGCCCCGGCATTGGCGGTGGGCGCATCGTTCGCACCAGTGACGGTGATGGTGACTGTGCCCTCCGTCCCGTCGGCGGAGGCAATGGGGAAGGCATCGTCCTTGGTCGCGGCGGCGGCCAAGGCGTTGGTCGCGGCCTTGCTGTTGTCGAGCTCGTACTTCCACTCACCGTTGGCCTTGATGCTGAAGGTGCCGTAAGTCCCGCCTTCGTCGGTCTGCGCCTGCACCGTGTTGGCACCGTCGCTGTCGGTGATGGTCACCGTGCCGGAGGCCTCGTCCTTGTCCTCGTCATCCTCGGTCACCGCGCCGGTGAGTGTGCCGCCGATGGTGGCCGCGGCGTTCACGCCGGTCACGGTGATAATCACCTCGTCGGTGTGGCTCGCCGTGCCGTCCGAGACGGTGAGCACGAAGGTGAGTGTCACATCCGCGGCAATGTCGTTCGGGGCGGTGAAGCTCGCGCTCGCCGTGTTCGCGTTCGTCAAGGTGACTGCGTTGTCGGTCTCGCCCGACTTGCGCGCCCAGGAATAGGTGAGCGTGGTACCCGCATCCGGGTCGCTGCTGCCCGTGCCGTCAAGCGTCACCGATGCGCCCTCCGCAACGGTCGCATCCAATCCCGCATCCGCGGTCGGCGCGTCATTCGCACCGGTCACGGTGATGGTCACGGTGCCCTCCGTCCCGTCGGCGGAGGTGATGGAGAAGGCATCGGTGGCGGTCGCGCCTGCGGCCAGAGCGTTGGTGTCGTCATCGGTGTTGTCCAGCGTGTAGGTCCAATCGCCGTCCGATTCAATGCTGAACGTGCCGTAGGTGCCCGCCTCGTCGGTCTGCGCCTGTACGGTGTTGGCACCGTCGCTGTCGGTGACGGCCACCGTGCCGCTGGCCTCGTCCTTGTCCTCGTCATCCTCGGTGACATCGCCGGTCAGGTCGCCGCCGATGGTGGCCGCGGCGTTGGCACCGGTCACAGTGATGGTGACCTCGTCGGTGTCGCTCGCCGTGCCGTCCGAGACGGTGAGCACGAAGGTGAGCGTCGCGTCCGCGGCGATGTCGTCCGGCGCGGTGAAGCTGGCGCTGGCCTTGTCGGCGTTGGTGAGCGTCACCGCGTTGTCGGTCTCGCCCGCCTTGCGCGCCCAGGAATAGGTGAGCGTGGTACCCGCATCCGGGTCGCTGCTGTCCGTGCCGTCAAGCGTCACCGATGCGCCTTCCGTGACGGTCGCGTCCGTGCCTGCGTCTGCCGTGGGCGCGTCGTTCGCGCCGGTGACGGTGATGGTCACGGTGCCCGTCGTGCTATCCGCGGCGGCAATCGTGAACTCGTCAGTCGCGGTCGCATCCGCAGCCAAGGCGTTGGTCGCGGTCTTGCTGTTGTCGAGCGTGTAGGTCCACTCCCCGTTGGCCTTGATGCTGAATGTCCCGTAAGTCCCCGCCTTGTCGGTCTGCGCCTGCAGGGTGTTAGCGCCGTCGCTGTCGGTGACGGTCACCGTGCCGCTGGCCTCGTCCTTGGTGTCGTCATCTTCGGTGACCTCGCCCGTCAGGTCGCCGCCGATGGTGGCCGCGGCGTTCACGCCGGTGACGGTGATGACCACTTCGTCGGTGTCGCTGGCCGTGCCATCCGAGACGGTCAGCACGAAGGTGAGCGTCGCATCCGAAGCGATGTCGTTGGGGGCGGTGAAACTGGCACTCGCCTTGTCGGCGTTCGTCAAGGTGACTGCATTGTCGGTCTCGCCCGCCTTGCGCGCCCAGGAATAGGTGAGCGTGGTACCCGCATCCGGGTCGCTGCTGTCCGTGCCGTCAAGCGTCACCGATGCGCCTTCCGTGACGGTCGCGTCCGTGCCTGCGTCTGCCGTGGGCGCGTCGTTCGCGCCGGTGACGGTGATGGTCACGGTGCCCGTCGTGCTATCCGCGGCGGCAATCGTGAACTCGTCAGTCGCGGTCGCATCCGCAGCCAAGGCGTTGGTCGCGGTCTTGCTGTTGTCGAGCGTGTAGGTCCACTCCCCGTTGGCCTTGATGCTGAATGTCCCGTAAGTCCCCGCCTTGTCGGTCTGCGCCTGCAGGGTGTTAGCGCCGTCGCTGTCGGTGACGGTCACCGTGCCGCTGGCCTCGTCCTTGTCCTCGTCATCCTCGGTGACCGCGCCGGTCAGGTCGCCGCCGATGGTCGCCGCGGCGTTGGCGCCGGTCACCGTGATGACCACTTCGTCGGTGTGGCTCGCCGTGCCGTCCGAGACCGTGAGCACGAAGGTGAGCGTCGCGTCCGCGGCGATGTCGTCCGGCGCGGTGAAGCTGGCGCTGGCCTTGTCGGCGTTGGTGAGCGTCACCGCGTTGTCGGTCTCGCCGGACTTGCGCGCCCAGGCGTAGGTGAGCGTGTGACCCGCGTCCGGGTCGGTGCCCGTGCCTTCGAGGGTCACCGTGGCGCCCTCGGCAACGGTTTCGTCCAATCCCGCATCCGCTGTCGGCGCATCGTTCGCGCCAGTGACGGTGATGGTCACGGTGCCCGCCGTGCCATCCGCAGCGGCAATCGCGAAGGCATCGGTGGCCGTCGCCCCCGCGGCCAGGGCATCGGTCTCGTCCTTGTCGTTATCGAGCGTATAAGTCCAGACACCGGCCGTCGTAATGCTGAACATCCCGTAAGTCCCGGCCTTGTCGGTCTGTGCCTGCACCGTGTCGGCACTATCGCTGTCGGTCACGGTCACCGTGCCACTGGCCTCGTCCTTGTCCTCGTCATCTTCGGTGACCGCGCCGGTCAGGTCGCCGCCGATGGTCGCTGCGGCATTGGCGCCGGTCACGGTGATGACCACTTCGTCGGTGTGGCTCGCCGTGCCATCCGAGACCGTGAGCACGAAGGTGAGCGTCGCGTCCGCGGCGATGTCATTCGGCGCGGTGAAGCTCGCACTCGCCTTGTCGGCATTGGTGAGCGTCACCGCGTTGTCGGTCTCGCCCGCCTTGCGCGCCCAGGAATAGGTGAGCGTGGTGCCCGCATCCGGGTCGCTGCTGCCGGTGCCGTCGAGGGTCACCGAGGCGCCCTCCGCGACGGTCGTGTCCGTGCCCGCGTTGGCGGTGGGCGCATCGTTGGCGCCGGTCACCGTGACGGTCACCGTGCCCGCGGTGCTGTCGGCGGCGGCAATCGCGAAAGCGTCCTCGGCAGTCGCGCCTGCCGCCAAGGCGTTGGTGTCGCTGTCAATGTTGTCGAGCGTGTAGGTCCACTCGCCGTTGGTCTTGATGCTGAACGTGCCGTAAGTCCCCGCCTTGTCCGTTTGTGCCTGCACGGTGTCGGCACCGTCGCTGTCGCTCACCGTCACCGTGCCCTCGGCCTCGTTCTTGGTGTCGTCGTCCTCGGTGACGGCCCCGGTGAGTGTGCCGCCGAAGGTGGCCTCGGCGTTCACACCGGTCACGGTGATGACCACTTCGTCGGTGTCGCTGGCCGTGCCATCCGAGACGGTCAGCACGAAGGTGAGCGTCGCATCCGAAGCGATGTCGTTGGGGGCGGTGAAACTGGCACTCGCCTTGTCGGCGTTCGTCAAGGTGACTGCATTGTCGGTCTCGCCCGCCTTGCGCGCCCAGGAATAGGTGAGCGTGGTACCCGCATCCGGGTCGCTGCTGTCCGTGCCGTCAAGCGTCACCGATGCGCCTTCCGTGACGGTCGCGTCCGTGCCTGCGTCTGCCGTGGGCGCGTCGTTCGCGCCGGTGACGGTGATGGTCACGGTGCCCGTCGTGCTATCCGCGGCGGCAATCGTGAACTCGTCAGTCGCGGTCGCATCCGCAGCCAAGGCGTTGGTCGCGGTCTTGCTGTTGTCGAGCGTGTAGGTCCACTCGCCGTTGGCCTTGATGCTGAAGGTGCCGTAAATCCCCGCCTCATCGGTCTGCGCCTGTACGGTGTCGGCACCGTCACTGTCGCTCACGGTCACCGTGCCGCTGGCCTCGTCCTTGTCCTCGTCATCCTCGGTGACATCACCGGTCAAGTCGCCGCCGAAGGTGGCCGCGGCGTTCACACCGGTCACGGTGATGACCACCTCGTCCGTGTCGCTGGCCGTGCCGTCCGAGACCGTCAGCACGAAGGTGAGCGTCGCGTCCGCGGCGATGTCGTCCGGCGCGGTGAAGCTGGCGCTGGCCTTGTCGGCGTTGGTGAGCGTCACCGCGTTGTCGGTCTCGCCCGCCTTGCGCGCCCAGGAATAGGTGAGCGTGGTACCCGCATCCGGGTCGCTGCTGTCCGTGCCGTCAAGCGTCACCGATGCGCCTTCCGTGACGGTCGCGTCCGTGCCTGCGTCTGCCGTGGGCGCGTCGTTCGCGCCGGTGACGGTGATGGTCACGGTGCCCGTCGTGCTATCCGCGGCGGCAATCGTGAACTCGTCAGTCGCGGTCGCATCCGCAGCCAAGGCGTTGGTCGCGGTCTTGCTGTTGTCGAGCGTGTAGGTCCACTCCCCGTTGGCCTTGATGCTGAATGTCCCGTAAGTCCCCGCCTTGTCGGTCTGCGCCTGCAGGGTGTTAGCGCCGTCGCTGTCGGTGACGGTCACCGTGCCGCTGGCCTCGTCCTTGGTGTCGTCATCTTCGGTGACCTCGCCCGTCAGGTCGCCGCCGATGGTGGCCGCGGCGTTCACGCCGGTGACGGTGATGACCACTTCGTCGGTGTCGCTGGCCGTGCCATCCGAGACGGTCAGCACGAAGGTGAGCGTCGCATCCGAAGCGATGTCGTTGGGGGCGGTGAAACTGGCACTCGCCTTGTCGGCGTTCGTCAAGGTGACTGCATTGTCGGTCTCGCCCGCCTTGCGCGCCCAGGAATAGGTGAGCGTGGTACCCGCATCCGGGTCGCTGCTGTCCGTGCCGTCAAGCGTCACCGATGCGCCTTCCGTGACGGTCGCGTCCGTGCCTGCGTCTGCCGTGGGCGCGTCGTTCGCGCCGGTGACGGTGATGGTCACGGTACCCGCGGTGCCATCCGCGGCGGCAATCGCAAAGGCATCGTCTCCGGTGGCACCTGCCGCCAGGGCGTTGGTGTCGTCATCGGTGTTGTCCAGCGCGTAGGTCCAGTCACCGTCCGATTCAATGCTGAACATCCCGTAAGTGCCCGCTACATCCGTTTGCGCCTGCACCGTGTCGGCACTATCGCTGTCGGTCACGGTCACCGTGCCACTGGCCTCGTCGGCATCAGTGTCATCCTCGGTCACCGTCCCCGTCAGGTCGCCGCCGATACTGGCCGCATCGTTCGTCCCGGTGACCGTGATGACCACCTTGGTGCCGGTGCCATCAGCGGCTTGAATCGTGAACTCGTCAGTCTCTTGCTGACCTCCGGTCAGGGCGTCAGTCTCGTCCTTGTCGTTGTCGAGCGTATAGGTCCAGACACCGGCCGTCGTGATGCCGAAGCTGCCGTAGTCACCCGCCACATCGGTCTGCGCCTGCACCGTGTCGGCATCGTTACTGTCGCTGTCGCTCACCGTCACCGTGCCGGTGGCGACAGGCGTACCGGCGAGCACCGTGCCGTCCGCGGCATTGCCCGCTTCGGTGACCGCACCGGCGAGGTCACCGCTGAAGGTCGCCGGCGTGGCGGTGGTGCTGGCGGCGGCGCCCGCGCCCACAGCGTTCTTCGCGCGCACCTCGAAGGTGTAGGCAGTCCCTTCGGTGAGGCCGGTCAGCGTGTGGCTCACCGTGGTCGGGCCGCTATTGGCGATAGCCGTCCAGGTGTCCGGCAGGGCATCGGAGGTCGCGGCATGGCGGACTTCATAGCCGGTGAGCGGTGCGCTTACGTCGTTCACGAAGCCGGTGATCAGGGGTGCCTTCCATGTCAGCTCGGTGCTCGTACCGGAGACATCCGCCGCCAGGTCGGTGGGCGCATCGGGCACGGTGTCGTCGTTTTGAATAGTGAAGCTGACGCTGTTGCGCGTGCCATCGATGGCGTAGCCGGTGCCCGCTGCCAGGGTCACGGTGACGGTGCGGTCGGCGTTCAGGTCATCGTCGCCCTGGAACTTGATTGCGAAGGAGATGCGGTCATCGCCACCGGCCACGATGGTGGCACTCGTCGGCGGGCTGACCAGCGTCAGTCCCTCCGAACCCTCCACCTCGAGGTTGACCGCCACATCAACCACCGGCGAGACCCCCGCCTCGCCACCGCTCACCGAAGCAGTGCCGCCATCGTCAGTGATGGTCGGGACATTCACGTGGGTGGTAATCCAGGCGGTGAGTTGCCCACCTCCCTCCGTGCCCGCGCCACCTTCTCTGGTATCGGTCAGGTCAGAGTCAATGACCCGGTAGAGGGAGACCACCGGTGGGCGCACGGTCACCGTCAGGGTGTCGCTCGCGGTGGCACCGTCGCCATCCGTGGCTGTCAGGGTGAGGGTCACATCGGTGCTGGTCGAGACCTCGGGGGCGGTCCAGACCGCGTTCGCCAGGGTGGCATCGGAGAAGCTGCCCTGGCCCGCCGACCACGCCAGGGTCAGGGTGTCACTCACATCCGGGTCGCTGGCCTCGCCCGCGAGCGTGAGCGCGCCTCCTGAAGTCACGATGGCATCTTCGCCGGCCTCGACCTGGGGCACCGTATTGGTCGGCGTGGCCAAAGCCTGGCCCGGTGCGCCCACTCCCACCACGTTCACGGCGCGCACCTGGAAGTGATGGCCGATGCCGTTGGTCAGGCCGGTAGCGATGTATTCACGCACATCGGCACCGCCAGTGACTGTTGTCCAGGAGACGGTGTCGACTCGGGTACCCGCTGCCGCCCAGCGGACCTCGTAGCCGGTGATGGACGCAGGTGAGCCATTCAACTGTCCCGGATCAACAGGCGGTGTCCAAGACAAAGTCACGCTGCCGCCCCCTACCGCCGCCGTCAGCGCGGGTGCGCCGGGCGGGTCGTCGTCGTCGCGCACCGTGAACACGGCGCGGCTGTTCTCCGCGGTGAACCGGTAGGCATCGTCTGCCTGGAGCGTGGCCGTATATTCGTAGTCCGGGTTGTCGGCATCGTTCCCGATGACCTTCACGTCCAAGCCCGTCTCGACTGCCCCAGCGAGAATCCGAAGAGGTATCGTAAACACGCGAGGAGGCGAGGTGCTACCGTTGCGCACGGTCAGCTTCACCGTCAGGTTCTGCTGCGGCATCCGCGAGGCGTAGTCCTCCGGAGCAATCACCTCCACCTTGAAGGTGATTTCCGGCGCAGTGCTTGCCGACCCCTCCGCGGCACTGGCGCTGCTGGTTCCGTCCACCACCGTCGTCACCCTGATCTCGGGCCTGGCCACCGTGAACAACACCTCCGCCGGCGCACTGACGTCGGCCACATGCGCGGCGCGCACCTGAAAACGATACTGCTTGCCTTCCTCCAGATTCTCCAGCGCCTGCGTCCGATGCTTCTCGGAACCGCAAGCTGTGGTTCCCTGGTTGCCGGTTCTGAAGTCGTCTCCGCAGGTGTTGGTCCAGGCCACGTCGTCGATGTCCGCACTGGCCGGCGCGTAGCGGGTCTCGTAGCGAAAGGCAACCGTCCTTTCATATCCGTCAATCCTGCCCGGGAAGCTGACCGGCCCCCAACTGACATCCGCCCGCGAACGACCGTAGCTCACCACAAGGTCCGTGGGCGTGGTCGGCGGCCAGTCGTCGTTCACAACCGTGAAGCGAAAGGACTTCTGCTGCTCGTTCACCTTGTAGCCCGGCCCCGGCTTCAGGCTCACGCCCACCACCGCGTCCCGGTTGTACCAGATGTCCCCCCGCATTACGAATCCATAGGTGCGCGCCTGGTTCTTCCTGAAGTCAGTGAACGGGAGCCCATCCTTGAATCCGCTTCGCGTCTCGCCGGCCAATATGTCCATGGACTCGGTAACATTAGAAAAGGGCTTTCCTTCGTACTCATTCTCGTAAAAGGAAATTACGTGGCTAGGCCTGCCCGGCTTCTTGAGGATCTCGGCCTTGTTCTCGAGGACGCGCCTGCCGTTCAGCCAGCCGTCCGGATCGTCGAACTCGAAGTGAACTACGGTGTCGATGGCCGGCACCACCCCCCTGCGACCGGCCGGATCTGCCGCCGTCGCCCCCTCGCCCGTGGTGAGAACGACACCCACGGTGCCCGCATTCTGATAGGTGAGCAGTCCGTCCGTGCTTGGCGGGTTCTCGTATGTGGCCAGCGGCCGACCAGGCACCCGGGAATTCTCATCGAACCCCAGAAAAATCAGCGACACCTCCGGCACCTTCACCGTGATGGTGTGCGTGGCCTCGTTGTAGCGCTCGGGAACATTGCCGGCTTCATAGGTGCGCACAGTGATGCTATATGTGACATCCTCGGACAGCACCGGAGCGGTCCAGGAAATGACTTGTCCCGATATTGTGCCAAAATGATTCCCTCGGCCCTGGCCTTCCAGGGTGAACGAATTGCGTACCTTCTGCGATAGCGGCGAGATAAATCCAGTGCTCCACGAGGCTATCGGCGTGTGCCTCGGGTCATGATCCGTGAGCGTGGCGACCAATTCCACGGTCCCGCCAGTGGACACCGTTGTGGGGCCGGACAGGGTGATCGTCGGTACGGAATTGGCGGGAGTGGCTTCGATGCGGTTCGTCGCGGGGCCAGCACCCACCACATTCTGCGCCCGCACCTCGAACTCATAGATCTTGCCGTTCTCGAGGTCGGCCAGGTCATGGCTGGTCGCTGTCCCTCCACCGGGCACCGTCTTCCATACATTCAGTGACTCTCCACTGGGCAGGGAGTCGGCGGTAGTCGAGACAAACCGGTACTCGTAGCCGGTGACCGGCAGGGGCGCGCCGTTACGCTCGCCGGGGTCGGCAGGTGCTGACCAGGACAGCGTCACCCACCGGTGATAGCCGGTGGCCTGCGGGTCCTGCGGCGCACTGGGTGCTGCCTCGTCATCCTGCACCGTGTAGGTGGCGGTGGCCTCACCCTCCTTGAGCACATAGCCCGTGCCCGGCAGCAGGGTTGCCGTGAGTGGCAGGTCCGGGTTGTCCGTGTCGTTGCCGGTGAAACTGTAGGTGACGGTCTCCTTGTCGCCAACCGCGGCGAAGCCTACATCCACTGTGCGCGCCGAACGGTCGGTCACCGCCAAATCGTTTTGCGGAATTGCCGCCATGCCCACAGTGACAGTTTTTTCGGCGCTGCCCTCCGCCCGCGCCGAGCTCGAAACACTGAGCTCGAAGCTGGCCGTGCCGGTGTCGGTAGCGCCGCCTTCTGCTCCCTGCGGCGGCACGGCGCGGATCGAGATGATCGGCACCAGGACTCTGATGGTCTGGGTGGCCGATGCAGTCAGGCCGCGCGCATCCCGAATCGTGGCCGTCAGCACGATATCGGTATCCTCATTGACGACCGGTGGGCTCCAGGCCCATAGAGCAAGTCCGTTCGGGTTTCCCGGGGGCTTCAGATGCTCCGGCGTTTCCTGTCTTGCAAATGTTCCCTCGCCAGTGAGTCCATAGGTGAAGGTATCGCCAGCATCAGCATCCTTGCCGCTGACAAAGACGAGGTAGGCTTCGCCTGCCAGTACCCCCACATCTCTGGGAAAGAAACTGACTGTCGGGGCCGTATTGAGCACCGAGTTGGCGTTGATACTGAGCGGATGCCCCGGGCCGAACCTGTTGACCGCGCGTATCTCCAGATCCACCGCCTGATTGTCGGCGAGGCCGGTCAACTTGAAGCTCCGCGCTCCGGCACCGCCATCTACTGCCACGTAAGTCTGGCTGGCCAGCGCGCCGCCATTCGCGGTGTGCCGCACCTCGTAGCGCAGCACCGGCACCGCCTGACCATCCTGCTGACCGGAAGATGATGGTGGTGCCCAGGTGTAGGTGAGCGTGTCGATGGTTTTTGCCACAGCGAGGTTCAACACCTGGCTGGGGGTAGCGTCATCGTCGTTGACGGTGAACTCGACGACGGCCGCCTGCCGGTCGGGCTGGTAGCCATCTCCGTTCAGGAGCGTCAACCTCACCTTCTCGGCCGTGTTGATCTTCTGGTTCTGGTTGGTGAGGAACTCCCAGCTCTTGCTGGTCGAATCCTGGCCCGCCACCAAGGTCACCGGGGATCTGATTCGCCCGGTCACCAGCCCGTCCGGGTCGATGATCAGGAGATTGACGGTCAGATTCTCCTCGATAGGCAGGGGGCTCACCTCGACGAAATACACCGGACGGTTCCGATCCGTTGCGGGAAGGCTCCCCTGCCCTTCGGTCACGGTGGTGGCACCGGTTTGTTTGATGGAAACCACCAGTGTCTCGGTGGTCGTGGACACAGTTGCGGCCGGGCTGGGTGCCGCTGCGTTGCGCGCGCGCACCTCGACGGCATAGGCGGTGGTTTGTTCGAGATTCACGATAGCTTCGCTGGTGGTGGCAGCGCCGCCCGCCACCGTCCGCCAGGCGGCATCGGCGATGGATTCGCCCGACGGCGCGATGCGGTACTCATAACCGGTGACGGGAGTGGCCACGCCGTTCAGTGTGCCGGCATTCGTGGGTGCCGACCACGCCAGATGGATGCGACGATAGCCGGGCGTGGCGGTCAGGCCCTGCGGTGCTCCCGGCGCGGTCTCGTTGTCCGTGACCGTGAACTCGACTTCCGAATTGGCCGTGTCGATTGCATAGCCCGTGCCGGGCAGCAGGCGCAAGGTCACCCCGTCCTCGGTGTTGACTATGCCGTCATTGTTGCTGCGGATGACGCGCACAACCTCTCGCGAGCCGCCGGTGATGGTGGCGGTCAATGGCCCCGTCTCCAGCGTACGCCCGCCCGCATCCACCAGTTCGATGTTCACCCCCAAGTCTGCATCGGGCGCGCCCGGATTCGCGCGCAACCGCGCGTTGAAGGTGGTTCCCTCGACCGCACTGGTGGGCGCGTCGGCAGTCAGCGAAACCGTCAGGCCGGTCAGGGTGGTCACGCTGTGCACCGCGCTGGCGGCACCGGCACCGGGCGAATTGCGGGCGCGCAACTGGATGCTGTAGGCCTGATTCATGTCGAGGCCGGTGATCCTGTGGCTGGTGGCGCTGGCGCTGTTGGCAATGGATGTCCAGGACGCGAGACCCAGCCCGGACTCGTCCGTAGCCACCCGATATTCATAGCCGGTGAGCGTGGCGACGGTGCCGTCCAACCGCCCGGTGTCTGTTGGCGGTGTCCAACTCAAATCTACCTGCCGATAACCCGCCTGGCTGGTCAGGGCGGTGGGGGCACCCGGATAGTCATCGTCATCCTCGATGGTGAACTGGACGCTGGGGGCATTGGTATCGACGGTATAACCGGCACCGGAGCGCATAGTGATAGTGATGGACGAGTCGCCGTCCACCAGATTGTTCGTTTTGGTGGCAAGCCGGAAGCTGTAGCTGCTCGTCTCCCCGGGAATCGTGATCTCGGTCGGCGGCGTGGAGCTGCTCAGCCTCCCGTCCACATCCACTACCTGAAAGTAGGTGCGCAGGTGCCCGTTCCTGTCGAGCGCGCCCGTGGTAACGTTCAGGTTGAACTCAATCGCGCCGCCTTCGGTCAAGGTGGTCGAGTCCGTGGCACTGGTGACCGATATCTTCGGCAGCCCGCGGGTAGTGGCGGTAGCCGCACTGCTCGCCGGACCCGCACCCACAGCGGTGCGGACGCGCACATCGAAGGCATAGTCCGTCTCCAGCGCCAGATTTGGCACGATATGGCTGGTGGCTGCTGCGCTGTCGGGGATGGCAATCCAGGTGGCATCCGCCAGTGCCGTGGTGGTAGCCGCCACGCGATACTCGTAACCGGTAATCGGTGCCGCGGCACCGTTCAACAAACCCGTCTGTGTCGGCGCAGTCCAGGACAGTGTCACCTGCCGATAGCCGGCGGAAGCCGTGAGCCCGCTCGGTGCCGAGGTTGGCGGGTCATCGTCGTCGGTAATCGTGATGGTGGCGGTCGATTTGCCCTGGGCCGGCGTGTACCAGTCGTTTGGCAGCAGAGTCACTGTGACTTGGCGGTCAGGGTTGTCCATGAGGTTGCCGCGATATTGCACCGAGAAGCTGGCGCTCGACTGACCAATGGGAATGGTGACCGAGGCGGGCGGGTTCACCAGTTCGACATTCGGGGCGCTCACATTGGTACGAACCGTTATCGGAAAGGCAACCGCCCTCGCGGTCGAATTGGACACCGACAGGCTGATTTGATGCACACCGCTGCCCCCTTCGGAGACGCTCTGCGATACAGTCGTCAATTCCATCTTCGCCGGTTGGACGGTGATCTTCTGGCTGGCACTGACCTGCTGACTGCCATCGCTCACCTGCACCTGAAAGGTCACCTCGAGGGGGAGGCGCACCCAGGGCGCGGTCCAGGTGGGTGTAGCGCTCCTGGAATTGCTGAGGGTGCCCAGAGTTTGCTGTCGCGGGGCCACTGTCCAGACATAGCGCAGGGTGTCGGAGACATCGGGGTCGGTGCCGTTCGCCTGGAGATTCAGAGCCTCGCTGGAATTGATCGTCGCGGCGATGGAGTTCAGGGTCACACTGGGCGCGCTGTTGATCTGCACGGCGGAAGCGAAGTTGGTGGCACCGGCACCAGCCGCCGTCACCGCGCGAACCTGAAAGAAGTGATGTTGGTGTGCGGTCAATCCCCTGATCACGTGACTCGTGGAGCCGACTGCAGCCCGCACCCAGGTCGCAGCGGCGATGTTGCCTCCAATGCCCGCCCAGCGCAGCTCATATCCGGTGACGGTCGCCGTCTCGCCGTTCACCTTGCCGGGGTCGGCGGGTGCATCCCAACTGATCGTCATGGTTCCAACAGCAGGGCGGGCCCTGACGTTGGTGGGCGACCCAGGCAGTTCGTCATCGTCACGGATGGTGAAGGTGCGTTCGCGGCGCTCTACACTGCCCTGTGGTATCCGGTACCCGGAACCGCCTCGTAAACGCACCGTGACCAAACCATTCGGACGGTCCAAAGCGTCATTCAGCGTCGGAATCCTGACCGCCTTTCTCAAAGTGTTGCGAATACCCCGCGCACCCCTCTTGGACATCTTGACCGTGACCCGGTCCTCGGCAACATAGCCGCCGGGGTCCTCGATCAGGATCTCTACTTCGGCATCAATATCCCCACCAAAAGGGTCGACCGCATCCACATCGAAGGAGATCATCTGTCCCTCAACGAACTCGAGTTGCCTGATAACCTCCCTTATGCTGACTGTGGTCTCGGCACGGGCCAGTTGGCTAGTCAGAGCACATGTGATGATGACGAGCAGGAGCCAGCAGCTCGATACCGACCACCTCCCTATGCGGCCTGATTCTGCCATCAAGGCAGGAATTTTCGGGGGGGGGGGGGGGGGGGGGGCGAGAAAGGGGCGTAAAAATACGTGCAGTTTCACAGGGGCGGCCACTTCCGCCTTGCCATATCCTTCGCTTACGCTTTCCGAAGGCATTAAATAAAACTCCCTACACCCAACCAGCGGTGACAAATACTACATCAACACATAGGTGTGTCAATACACCCTAAGCATATTCCAATTGGAAAGTGAGCCTGAACTCGTTGGCTGATCTGGTGGCCAGGGCATGTTATTGGGGGGTTGGTTTGGTCTCTGAATTGGGTTCTGTGGGCGATGCGGACTGAAGTTGTCGAAGGATGGTGTTTCTGGATCGGTGTTCCGCCGGATGCGGTGCCCTGCGTTCGCCCACCGCCACCTTCGCCGCCTTGGCTGTCTCGCGGTGCTGGCGGATGAGTCGCGTGAGCTGGGCGTGCGAGTACCCTGTGGTCTTGGCCAGGTAGCGCTTCACCAGCGTCTTCGACACAAAGGTATAAGCGCCCGCGCGGTCCAGGGGTTGAAAGGACACAGGCTCGTTCGCCAGATATGCGACCGAGGTGCGAAAACAGGAGTTTCAAGCAGCGTTCCCTCTGGTAGGGCACAATGCCGAAGCAGAGCCTGGGTCATACGGGAGGCATTCGCCTTGAGCAAGGAACAGCACCGGATTCTCGTGGTAGATGATGAGCCGGATATTGAACATCTGGTTGTGCAACGTATGCGTCGCGAGATACGGCGCGGAAAGTATGTGTTCGAGTTCGCGCATAACGGTGTCGAAGCGCTTGAACGCCTGAATCAGGACGACAACATCGACATGGTGGTGTCCGACATCAACATGCCCCTGATGGACGGGCTGACGCTCCTCGAACAGATTCCACAGGTGGATCCGAGTGTCAAGTCGGTCATCGTGTCCGCCTATGGCGACATGAAGAACATACGCACTGCGATGAACCGCGGTGCCTTCGACTTCGTGACCAAGCCAATCGATTTCGACGACCTGCGCGTCACTATCGACCGCACCATCAAGCACCTCGACATGTTGCGCGAGGCGCTGGCTTCGAGAGACAAGCTGGTCGCCATTCAGAACGAGCTCAGCGTTGCCAACAACATGCAGCAATCCATCCTGCCCAAGGTGTTTCCCCATACCGACGAGTTTGATCTCTTTGCCGCCATGACCCCGGCGCGAGAAGTCGGTGGCGATTTCTACGACTTCATGTCGCTTGCAAACGGCAAGATCGGCATGACCATTGCCGATGTATCCGACAAGGGGGTTCCGGCCGCGCTCTTCATGATGTCGAGTCGCTCGCTCATCAAGGGCTCTGCCATCGGGTGCCCGGAGCCACGGGATGTGCTGGCCGAGGTCAACGGTCTGCTCGAGCAGGACAACACCAGCGCCATGTTCGTGACCGTGGTGTACGCGGTGTACGACCCGATCACAGGCGAACTTGCCTACGCGAGTGGCGGCCACGATCAGCCGATTGTCCTGCGCGCCAACGGCAAGGCCGAGATCATGCCGAGCACCAGAGGCATCGCACTGGGCGTGGTGCGCGACTACTCGTTCGAGCAAGCCAGCGTGAAACTCGAACCGGGTGACCGCGTCATCCTGTTCACCGACGGTGTCACCGAGGCTACGAACGCCGAATCCGAACAATTCGGCATGCAGCGCCTGACCGATCTGCTGGAAAGCCTGGGGCCGGACGATGCCCGCAGCACAGCCGAAACCATCTTCACCGCAGTGAACGACTTCGTGGCCGGTGCCGCGCAATCGGACGATATTACCTGTCTTGTCTTTCGCAGACGATAGCTGCTGCCATGACGCAGATTCTGCAGATGCAGTTTGCCGTGAATCGTGAAGAGCTTCGCCAAATCGAAGCCGAACTTGCGAGACTCGGAACGGTTGAAGGCTGGGATTCTGTCCTCACCTACCAGATCAACCTGGCACTCGAGGAACTGGCAATGAATACGGCGAGCTACGGATATCCGGAGGGGCGCGGATTCGAAGAGGGTCAGATTGACGTGCGCATCCTGCGTCAGGGGAGCGAACTCAAGATCGAGTATTCGGATAACGGTATCGCCTTCGACCCTTTCCGTGAAGCTCCGGATCCGGATACAAGCACGAGTCTGTCCGAGCGACGTGTCGGCGGGCTGGGCATCCACTTCGTACGCACCATGATGGATGAAGTCGCCTATCGCCGGGCTGACGGTCGCAACCAGATCACCCTGATCAAACGGAAGCGACCCTGATGCGGGTGACCACTGGCATACCGATACTGGCGCTCCTCGCGCTGTTCTGTGGCGCTCATTCAAGGGCGCTGGCGGACACCGTGCCGGGGGTGTACCCGGAGCGCGTGGTATTCGGGCAATCAGCAGGATTCAGCGGCCCGGCCGAGGAACTCGGGCGCGGCATGCGTACCGGCATTCGGGCGGCGTTCATGGAAGCGAACGAGAGGGGCGGCATTCACGGTCGCCTGCTCGAGTTGCACTCTCTTGATGATGCCTACGAACCGGAAGCCGCGGTGGTCAATACCCGCCGTCTGATCGAGGAGGACGATGTGTTTGCACTCATCGGTGCGGTCGGTACACCCACTTCGCGCGCGGCAATACCCATCGCAGCGAATGCAGATGTCCCCTACATCGCGGCCTTTACCGGCGCTGACCTGCTGCGCACCAATGCGCCCGCCAACGTCATCAATTTACGCGCTTCCTACTATCAGGAAACCGAAGAGCTGGTGCGACATCTGGTGCGAGACCTCGACATCAGGCGCATCGGCATCATGTATCAGGAAGATTCCTTCGGCAGAGCCGGCTATCGAGGGGTCATCCGAGCGCTGGCGCGGCGCGGCCTCACGCCACAGGTGGTGGGTGTCTATCGGCGCAATACCACGGCAATCAAGACCGGTCTGCTCGACCTTGTCGCCGGGAACCCGGATGCAGTCATCCTGATTGGTGCCTATCAGCCTATCGCTGCGCTCATCGCCTGGGCACACAAACTGGATTTTGATCCCCTGATGCTGACTATTTCGTTCGTCGGCAGCAATGCACTTGCGGAGGCGCTCGGCGCACAGGCGCAGGGCACAGTGGTCAGCCAGGTGGTACCCTTTCCGTCCGCAAACGAACCGGCCGTGGTGAACGAATACCAGCAGGCGCTGCGTCGCCTCGACCCCGAAAGCAGCCCGGGATTCGTATCGCTTGAAGGCTATCTTGCGGGTCGTATGGCCATCAAGGCACTCGAACGGACTGGCCGGGAATTGAATCGACAAGCCTTTCTGAACAGTCTCGGATCGGGAGAGGACTTTGACTTGTCAGGATTCGAACTGAAATTCTCGGACGGTGACAATCAGGGATCGGATCAGGTGTTCCTGACCGTGATCGACAAGGCGGGTAATTTTCATCCCATTGACAGCCTGCGAGACATTCCCCGATGAGTGGCAGCGAAAGGTCACACCAGCATCCGCTAAAATTGTGGCATCGCATTTCTGTTCGCCTCTACCTCGGGGTCGGCGGTGCCGTGGCCTTCACCCTGTTGGTCAGCCTGGTGAGTTGGGTGTTGCTCAACCGCGTCGGCGATGTCCAGCGCCAGGTGACCGAGCAGAGCATTCCGCAAGTTGTTTCCGCCTTCCGTCTGGCACAGACCGGGCGCGCTCTGGTAGCCGCGGCACCGAGACTCGCTGCCGCCGAAACCGCACAGGACCTGGCGCGCGCAAGCGAGGAGATGCAGACCGACCGTGATGCCTTTGAGCAGGAACTCGGTGCCATGCGCGCGCGCGATGGCGAGCAGGGCTCAATCAGCGAGCTCACCGCACACAGCAACGCCATGTTGCAGAACCTTGAAGATATACGGAACTCGGTCAAGCAGCGCCTGCTTCTGGGAGAACAGCGCAAACGACTGCGCGAAGAATTTGCCGAGGTACAGGACGACCTGGAACGCATACTCACACACGCGATGGATGATCAGTTGTTTTACATGTCAACTGGCTATCGGCAACTCGATGAACCGCCACAAGCCGCAGCGCTACGCACCTCACGCAGCGAGTTGCAGAGATTTCGACACCTGTCGGAGTTGGTGGAAGGTGCCACCCTGGGTACGCAATTGCTCGAAAGTGCATTCACAGTTGCCGAGATCGGCCTTGTCGAACCGCTGGTAGAGCGCTTCGAGGCCACCATGTTCAGCATCGAACAAGGTCTGGCCAGCCTCGCAGATGCAGATATCCCGCCCGAGTTGACCGCGCTCTTCGAGCAGCTGTTCGTGATGGGTACGGGTGATGAGACCGGCTTCAAAATTCGTTTTCAGGAGCTTTCTCTGGCCATGGAGCAACGCGAGTTGCTCGCGCAGAACCGCCAGCTCGCCGCTGAACTCGGCGCTCAGGTAGAGAACATGGTAGATGCCGCATACGCACAAACGCTGTCGTCAACCAACGCAACCAGTTCCGCCATCAACACCGGTATCAGCGCCCTGATTGCCATCAACATCCTGAGCATCACCGGTGCCGTCCTCATCGGCATCCTGTTTATCGCCGGGCTGTTGCGTCGTCTCGGGGTCCTGTCGAGTCAGATGCTGCGCATGGCGGATGGAGCGTTGCAGGAAGAAGTACACATCTCGGGCCAGGATGAAGTAGCGGAAATGGCCTCCGCGCTCGAAATCTTTCGTCAGCACGCACTCGAGGCGCAGCGGCTGAACCTGGTTGAAAAGCTCGCGGAAGAACTGCGCGGCAAGAATCAGGAGCTGGAGCAGGTGCTTGCTGATCTGCGCAAGGCTCAGGATCAGATCGTCATGGGTCAGAAGCTCGCCGAACTCGGCGAGCTGACAGCCGGAGTGGCACACGAAATCCGCAACCCGCTCAATTTTGTCAAGAACTTTTCGGAAGTATCGGCCGAGATGGTGGATGAGCTGTTCGAGGAACTCGAGTCAGTGCTGACTGAAGAAGCGGGCGTACTTGCTCGGGAGCAGCGGGAAATCGTGCAGGAGCTGCGCACCGATATTTGCCAGAATCTCGAAAAGATTCAGGAGCATGGCGCGCGCGCCGACCGCATAGTGAATGACATGCTGCTGATGAGCCGTGGCGAGGCAAATGAGGAAATGACGGACATGAACATGCTCGTGGAGGAGCACGCGCGGCTGGCCTACCACAGCCTGCGTGCCACCGATACCGAGTTCAACGTAAACCTCGATTTCGACTTCGATGCAAGGATTGGAAAACGCATGGTTGTCCCGCAGGACTTCGGGCGGGTATTCCTCAACATGGTTTCCAACGCCTGTCACGCCACCGAAGAGAAACGCCGTGCTCTGGCAACGCAAGTCGGCGAACGCTATCTACCGCAACTCGAGATCAGCAGTCGGCTGCTTGATGATAACAGCGCGCAATTTCGCATACGCGACAACGGCTGCGGCATCGAGGCGGACAGCATCGAAAAGATATTCAATCCTTTCTTCACCACCAAGCCGCCCAATCAGGGCACTGGCCTCGGGCTGGCGATTTCAAGCGATATAGTGCGCGGCCACGGTGGCAGCATCGATGTGAAGTCGGAAGTCGGCGAATTCACCGAAGTCATCGTGACCCTGCCAGGCGAATCCTCCGCGGAGGAGGAACCGGCGGAAGTACCTACTGACTGACAGCCGAAGTCGCTTGACCGCGATCATCCCGTATGTTGATGATCTGATCGAACCCGCTCACCTCGAAAACTTCCCGTACCGGTGGCTGAAGTGCACAGAGCGCGAGTTGCGCCTCTTTTTGTTGCAGAGCCTTGGAGATCAGGAGTACGGCGCGCAATCCCGCACTGCTGATGTAGTTGAGCTCGCTCATGTCAATGACGACACCCGACACGCTGTCATCAATGCTCGCGTTGAGAGATTCTCCGAATTTGAGTGCACTGATCCCGTCAAGACGCCCTTTGGGGACGGCAATCAGTATTCCGTTCAGGTTTTCGGTGGACAGATCCATGTGCTTTCCTCTGTACTGACTGGTTTTGTTAGCTCTGTTTTGCCGCTATTCCGGCTTGTTGGCAACACGCAGTGACTTGCTGGGTACACTCTCCCCTCCCCAAGAGTCACATGCCTAGCATACCTGCTTTGCGGGTATTCGTAGCCTTTCATCTGACAAAATTCTGGCGCGACTGCAGGCTGCGCTTGCAGCAATGTTCCGGACAAGTTATTCACTTGTCCGAGCAATAATCATGCCATGAAATGCCAGACAGGGGCGCAGCTATCAGGCAGCCTGGCGATAGATTTCATCGTCGCGCGTCGGTGCTCCCGCTTGTGGCACAAGAAGTGCCTTCAGCAGGGCCTCTCGCTCACGTTTGTAAGCACGGACGCTTTCGAGCTTGACCGGCCCGAAGCCACGCACCATGTCCGGCAACGCTGCCAGAGCGATGACGCGCTGTACATTGTCGTGATTGATGCCGATTTCCGTGCACAGCCTGTTGATGGTCGCCTCGTATTCACCGACAAGCCGACGTTCGAGATGCCGCTCCTCGCTCTGGCCAAAGGGATTGAAGCGCGTTTTTCGCAACCACTTGAGCTTGGCAAGCACTCTGAACAGGGGGAATATCCAGGGGCCGAACGCGCGCTTTCGAGGACGCCCGGTGGAGGGGTCGGTTCCGGGCAGGAACGGAGGCGCGAGCAGCACCCTCAACTTGCCAGTTGCCGAGAACTCCGAGCGCAAGCCGCTCTGAAAAGCCTTGTCTGAATAGAGACGCGCGACCTCGAACTCATCCTTGCAGGCGAGCAACCTGGCATAGTGCTCTGCGACGGCGCGCAGAAGCGTCTCCTGTGTATCGGCATCAAGATGCGAGGATGCCTGTTTCACGCGCTCGACCAGGCGGCGATGCCGGGCCGCGTAATCGGCATCCTGATACGCGGTGAGTCTGGCTTCATGCCAGTCCATACGCTCGGCAAGACTTGTGTGTTGCTCGACTCTGACGTGCGCGGGCATGAGGCGCGACTCATCATGGAAGGCCACTCGCCCCAACTCGAACGCCGCGATATTGTCGGACACGCGCACACCGTTCAATTCAATAGCCCGATACAGCGCTTCCCGGCTCACCGGAATCTCGCCCGCCTGCCAGACGAAGCCGAGCATGAGCATGTTGGTCATCTGCCCATCTCCCAAAAATCGCTGGCAGAGTTCGGTTGCCGAGACCTCGCGAAGACTGCGACAGTTACGCCGAAAAGCCTTCTCCACGCTCAAGTCTGCGCCCGGCATCTGTCCTGACTGCACGAACTCCAGAGTGTTCTGGACATCCATGTTCACGAATGCCCTGGTTCGTGCCGGGTGCGTGAGCTTCAGCATGCCCGGACTGGCCGCCGTTATCAGGTCCACCCCGATAAGGACATGGGCCAATTCTTCCGGCATCTGTGGCGAGGACTCCGTGAAGCTGCGGCGACTGAAGCGCACATGCGCGGTGACAGCCCCGCCCTTCTGCGCCAGGCCCGTCATGTCGAGCGTTTTTACCTTGAGTCCGTCCATGTGTCCTGCAATACCGAGAATTGCCGAAGCCGTCGAGATGCCGCCGCCACCCACACCCGCCAGGCCGATATTGCACTCAAAGTCAGATGCCTGGGTCTCGGGCAGTTCCGGCAAGGGGGTCTCGGCGCTCAAGCGCTTCAGATCCAGGTCGTCCCGCGCCTCTTTTCTCATCTCGGCATCTTCGATGAGCACGAATGAGGGACAGAACCCGCGAACGCAGGAAAGGTCCAGGTTGCACGCCGATTGATTGATACGACGCTTCGTGCCGAGCTCGGTCTGCAGGGGCTCCACCGCAACGCAACTCGACTGCACCGAGCAATCGCCGCAGCCTTCACACACCTCGTGATTGATGTAGGCGCGCACCCTGGGCGTTGCGGCCAAACCGCGCTTGCGCTTGCGGCGCAGTTCGGTGGCACAGGATTGATCGAACAGGAGCACCGTGCATCCGGGCGTGTCCCGGAGCTCGAGCTGCGCGTCATTCAAGTGGTCGCGATGCCGCACCGGTACATCGAGCCCCGACTCACGGGTTCTTTCCGGGTCATCAGAGAGCACGATGATCCTGGCCACGCCTTCGGCAACCAGCTGGTCGTGGATGGACTTCACACTCACTTCGCCATCCACCGGCTGGCCACCGGTCATGGCCACGGCGTGGTTGTACAGCAGTTTGTAGGTGATATTCACCCTGGCGGCGATGGCGGCGCGTATGGCCAGAATGCCGGAGTGGAAGTAGGTACCGTCGCCGAGGTTGGCATAGATGTGTTTCTCGTCCGTGAAGGGTGCCTGCCCGAGCCACATGGCACCCTCGCCGCCCATGGAGCAAAAATGATTGGTCTCACGACCGAGCCAGGAAGCCATGGTGTGGCACCCGATGCCGACCAGCGCCCGGCTTCCGTCCGGGAGCCGGGTTGAGCGATTGTGTGGACAGCCCGCGCAGAACAGCGGGTTTCGTCCCGTGCTCGCCGATTCCGCCAGGGCATTCGTATCGCGCGTGCTGATATCCGGACACCGCCTGTCGAGGAAACGGCTGACCACATCAAGCACCTCCGCATTGGAGTATTCACCACCTTCGCTCAGTTGCGGCACAGCGAATGCATCCTGCTTGCCGGTGATTTCGGCTGAACTCCTGCCATAGAGAGCACTGCGCACGGCATGTTCGATGAAGGCGCGCCCTTCTTCGAGTACCAGAATGCGCTCCAGTCCGCGCGCGAACTTTTCCACTCTCCCGGTATCGAGCGGCCATGCCATCCCCACCTTGAGGATCTTGAGGCCAGCGTTCAGCAGGTCGTCCTCACTCATGAACCCCAATCTCGCCAGCGTCTCGCGCATGAGCGCATACGCACGACCGGATGCAACGATGCCCGTCTTCGCACCCGCTTGCTCCCCAAACACGCGGTCAATGGGATGCCGCGCGACAAAAGCGCGCACCGCTGGCATCTTCTGGTTCACAAGGCGAAGGTCTCGCTCGAGAAAACCCTCCTGTTCGCGAATGTGAACATCAAGAGCAATCTCCGGCATGGAGAAGTCCGGGGCTTCGCTCGGCCGCGTCAGGCTCATGGCGCTGTCCATGGTGTCTGCCAGGGCAACCAGCCCGACCCAGAGGCCGGAATAGCGAGACAGCGCCCAGCCATAGAGTCCGAAATCAAGCACATCGGCCACGCTGGCCGGCACCAGAACCGGCATATCGAGATCACAAAAGGCGGTTTCACTGTACGAAGCAACTGAAGACGACTTGGCGTGATGATCGTCACCCACAACCACCAGCACTCCACCGTGCGCTGAAGTGCCACCCTGATTGCCATGTCGAAGGGCATCGACCGCCCGGTCAAGACCGGGTGCCTTGCCGTACCACATGCCGAATACCCCGTCGTATCTGGCACCCGCATAGAGACCAACCTGCTGACTGCCGGAAAGCGCCGTGGCGGCGAGTTCCTCGTTGACGGCCGCATGAAACTTCACATGGCGTTCATCGAGTAGCGACTGGTTGGCCAGGAACTCGGTATCCAGACCAGAGAGCGGGGAACCTCGATAGCCGGTCACGTAACCGGCTGTATTCAGGCCACGGGCGCGGTCACGCACAGACTGTTCCATGGGAAGACGCACCAGAGCCTGAATGCCGGAAAGAAACACCTCGCCGTGCGACCGGGTGTATCTATCGCCGAGTTCAAAGTCCGTGAATTGCATGTGTGATCTGCTTCCGACAGGGGGATACCAGAGCGAATATTAGTCCAGTCGGGGGAGTAAAATTTCATTTATTTTGTGCATATGCACTCATATCGTGATAATTTGTTTCCAATAATTCAATTTTATAGCAAGATAATTGCATGCCACTCTCCAGTATTGACAAACACCTGCTCACCGAACTTCAAGGTGACGGCACCCTCACCATGTCGCAACTCGGCGAGCGCGTGGGGCTTTCGCATACGCCCTGCTGGCGACGGGTAAAACGCCTCGAGGAGGAAGGCTACATACGGGGCTATGTGGCGCTGCTTGATGCCGAGCGCATCGAGCGTTCGGTGAACGTGTTTGTCAACGTTACCCTGCGTCGGCATCAGGAAAACGCCATGCTGCGCTTTGAAGAAGCGGTGCAGGATATTGCCGAAATCGTCGAGTGCTATGTGGTGTCAGGCGGCACCGACTATCTGCTGCGCGTGGTGGCGGAGAGCGTGGCCGCCTATGAAGATATCGTCAAGCACACGCTGGTGCACCTTCCCGAAGTGGGCAACCTGAACTCGACTATCGCCCTCAGGCAGGTCAAGTACACCACCGCCTATCCGCTCGCCTCTCAGTCTCATATCTAGTGAACGAGCACATAAACAGAAAACTGGCGAAACTGTATGCTTCAATGAGGCCCCCGCGCTCGCGCGGGGGAAACATGGGGGAAATCGGGGGATGAATCGGGTGAAATTGGGGGCTTCAATGAGGCCCCCGCGCTCGCGCGGGGGAAACCTAGGAGTCTGCGCGACAGGAAGTAACAGGGTCGGTTCGAGGAGCCATCCGGAACAAGGTTGCGTTCCTGTGCTTGGGGACCCTGAGTTCATCCCCGGGATTTTCGGTTCATATCACCCTTGAAAGTCCCAGAACACCCGTATCCAAGCTGAAAAGGCCGCTGTGAGGCCGAATCTGTCGTTATCTCGCCGTCGCGAACTTCTGCATTCGCTTGATATTCAACGCCAGACATACCAAGTCCCACTCCCCGCGAGCCTTCTGCAGACCACGCACACTGAATCGCCGGAAACCCAGGACCTCTTTTATCCATCCAATGGGGGCCTCCGACAGCCACTTGCGTTCCGCGTATCGGGCACGACCTGCCTCGGTCGCCAGCTTCTTTACCATGCGCGCCTTGCACGGATGCTTCTGTCAATGCCGAAGGAAAAATACCCAAAAGTGCCAAACGAAAAAGGGACAGTTGTGTGTCTTGCACACCGCCCCATGGGGCGGTGCGCAAGACACACAACTTCGCTTTTCATGTCCCCTTCTTCACGTGGGGACTCACCAATGGTCACATCAGGGAACATCGTCATGATCCACGACTTGAAACACCAAGGATTGAGCGTCTCGGCCATCGCCAAGCACACGGGACTCAACCGCAAAACCGTGTACAGGCACCTTGAACGGGGGATGATGCCCGCCACCTACCGCCCGAGAGCGCCGAAGCCGCGGCTGCTCGACCCCTATACCGACTACCTTGCCAAGCGCCTGTCCGACCATCCCGGACTGTCCGCTCGCCGCTTGTTCCGAGAAATCCGCGAACGCGGCTATATCGGGGGCTACTCCACAGTCACCGACTTCCTGCGAGCAGTGCGCTCGCCCGTGGAGGCAGCCTTCGAGCGCCGTTTCGAGACACCGCCCGGGCAACAGGCGCAGGTCGATTTCGCGCACTTCAAGTTCACCTTCGAGGATGACCCCGATACCACCAGAGTCACCTGGCTGTTCCTTATCGTCCTCTCTCACAGCCGCTGGATGTGGGGACGGTTCGGATTTGACCAAAACCTCCAGACCGTGTTGCGGTGTCATATTGAGGCGTTTGAGGCTCTACGCGGGGCACCGTCTCACATCCTCTACGACCGCATGAAGACCGCAATCACCGGCGAGCACTCAGACGGTACCGCGAATTACAACCCTTCTCTGGTCGCCATGCTCGACCACTACGGCGTGATACCCCGCGCCTGCCGCCCCTACCGTGCCAAGACCAAGGGCAAAGTCGAAAGACCCTTCCGCTACATCCGTCAGGACTTCGCGCTCGCTCGAACATTCCACAACCTGGATGACCTCAATGCGCGCTTCCAGCTGTGGCTCCATACCTGCGCCAACGCCCGAACCCACGGCACCACCGGGTGCGTTGTCAACGAGGCGTTCGACACCGAGCGGACAGCTCTCCTGCCGCTCCCGAAACGCCCCTTTGATCCCCCGCTCTCCGTCACCAGGCGGATCTCTCGTGACGGCATGGTCTCGGTAGGCGGAAACTTCTACAGTGTGCCTGATGCCACACGCGCGCGCTCTATCGAGGTGCGTACACACCCAGGCCGTCTGGTCATGCTCGAAGACGGCATCGAGATAGCCGAACACCCAATCCTTGCAGGAAAAAATCGCCGCCGCGTCGAACCGGGGCATCGCACACCACCCCCCGTGGGCGCGCCGCAACACGCGCTCCTACCACCCGCTCAGCGACCGCTCGACTTCTACGCAGCCGTCGGGGAGCGGCTCGCACACGGGGAGGATACGCCATGAACGGAATCCTTGACCGCATCCAGGCCAGCCTCGTCGGACTCGACATGCCGTGTGCACTCGAATCTCTTGACGAGATCGTCCGCAACATCGAACTCGGACACATCGGCGCGCTCGAAGCTGTCGACCACCTGCTCTCCGCCGAACTCAATATCCGTGAAACCCGACGCATCGGGGTCGCCCTCAAAACCGCAAGACTCAATCCCCACAAGACGCTCGAATCCTTCGACTTCACCTTCCAACCCTCCATCGACCGCGAACGCATCCTTGCGCTCGCCCAACTCGACTTCATCCGTCGCGCCGAGGTCGTCCACCTCCTCGGCCCCCCAGGCACCGGAAAGAGCCACCTCGCTCTCGCTCTCGGCATCGCCGCTGTCAGCGCTCGCAAAAGCGTCTACCGAACCACGCTCGCCGAACTCGTCGATGCGCTCGCAAAGGCCCACAGGGAAGGTCGCTTACCCCAAAAAATCCGCTTCTACAACCGCCCCTCACTGCTCATCGTCGACGAAATCGGCTATGTCTCCATCGACTCCGGAGGTGCCAACCTCTTCTTCCAACTCGTCAACGCCAGATACGAAAAGGGTGCCATGATCCTCACCTCAAACCGCGGCTTCGCCGAATGGGGTGAACTCTTCGGGGACCCAGTGCTCGCTACCGCCTTGCTCGACCGACTCCTCCACCACGCCGTCGTTATTCGCATCGAGGGAGCCAGCTACCGCCTCAGAAAACACACCGAACTCATCCCGGAACATATCCGCGCTAATGCCCAAATCTCCCCTCCTCCGCCTCCAAAACGACGCGGAAGACCGCCAAAAAAATCACCCATCCAACCAATATGAACACCCAACAACATCACCCCAAAACTGTCCCTTTTTCATTTGGCACTTTTGTCCCTTTTTCGTTTGGCATTGACACCTTCTTCGCATCCACCGATGCCGCCCGGCGACCCTCACGACCAACCGCCACATACCCATCAACTCCCAATCTCTCAAGCTTCTCCAACTCCGACTCAGCGCAGTAGCCCGCGTCCGCCAGCACCCTTTCCGCCCGAACACCCTGCGTCAATTCCACATCCTCAATCAGCGGCACCAAGCATCCCTGATCGCTCCCATTCGCTGTCACCTCAGCCGATACGATCAACTGATTGCCCCCTTCTACCGCCGCCTGCGCGTTGTAGCACTGCTGAAACCCTTCCGAAGATGTCTTCATGATCCGGCTCTCCGAATCCGTGAAGTTGTCCTGCGCCTTCCCGTCCGGTTCTCCATATTCACGAGCATACGGCCGACCGCCCCGCGGATTGCGCTTCTCCCCAGGAACTCGACCGCGCGCATCGTCCGCCTCCCGTGCCCGTGCCTCAAGACGCGCCTTCGCCAACTCAATCGCCGACAGACGCGCCTCCCGCCGACGCAACTCTTCCGGTAACTCGTCGCCACGCACATCCTCACCATACGCTTCGTCCTCCTGCTCGTCCGTCGCCATCGCACACGCAAGCAACGCTCCTATCTCGGACTGCAAACGCTTCTCCTCCTGCTTCATCCGCTCATACGTCATCGCCTTGCGCTTCGAAGCATTCGCACGTACCTTCGTACCGTCAATCGACAGCTTCCCCAAGTTCACCACACCCAACTCCGCCGCCAATCGCACCACATCAACAAATACCCGCTTGAAATCAGATAAATGTCGACGCCGAAACTCGCATATCGTCCGGTGACTCGGCCTGTTGTCGCACGCCAACACTCGAAACGCTACATCCTCTTCCACCTTCCTCGCTATCTTCCGCGACGAAAATACCCCTGTCGCGTACCCGTATATCAATAGCTTCAACATCATCCGCGGATCGTACGGCGACCTGCGACGACCATCTCCCTCATACGGCGCGTAAAACGCCGCCAAATCCAAACTGTCAACCAGATCGCTCACATGCGCCGACAGGTGCCCTTCCGGAAGCCATTCCCTCATGTCCGGCGGAAGCAATATCCCCTGCTCCGGCTGGTACCGGCGAAATGTTGTAGGCATCTATTCAACCCCATAGTTCCCAATATCCCTATTATCTCAAACCCGTTTCTACGGCGCAGACTCCTAGCGGGCGAACTCGCGGGCGATGGTCTGAAGGTGAGCTACGGCAAGGCACATCCCTGCGACTTGGCGGCACTTGAACACAAGCGATGCGTATTCGCGGTTGAGGTGGCCGGTGGGCAATGGGACATCGCGCGCATCAAGTCACTGACCGGCGATAGTCAGGTCACCGCGCGCCTGATGCGACAGGACTTCCGCACCTGGCCGCGACAGTTCAAGCTGACTATCACCGGCAATCAAATGCCATCCATCAAGCATGTTGACCCGGCACTCAGGCGCCGGTTTCTGTTGGTGCAGTTCAACCGTCACTTCAGTGAGGCCGAAGCTGATGGCCAGCTTGGCGAAAAGCTGAAGGCAGAGGCCGGGTATGTGCTGTGGTGGATAATCCAGGGCGCGGCGAAGTGGTATCGCAATCGACTGAAGGCCATCCCTGACCAGATACGCAGGGATACTACCGAGTACATGGCGAGCGAGGATCTGCCTGCTATGTGGCTTGACGATGCCTGCGAGATTGGCCCCGGCAAGTACGAAGAATCGAACAAGCTCTACAGGTCATTTACCGACTGGTGCGAGCAGGAAGGCACGACACCGGGCATGAACTCAAATGCCTTCGGGCGATGGTTGACCACACGAGAGTTCACACAAGACCGATTGCATGGCGTACGCATTCGCCGAGGCTTGGAGCTGCGGGCGACCGACTGATGACGCATTTGTCGCATTCAAGCATTTTCCGCATTCGTCACTCAGGCGCATGCGTACACGTACACGTGTACGCGCGTGTACGCGTGTACGCGCGCGCGTGAGTACGGAATGCGGAAACAGGCCGAATGTGGCAAATGCGTCACGAGAGTGAGAGAGACCGAATTCACCAACACACGAGGAAGAGACAGGCAATGATGACTGAACTTGAGGCGATGCAATTGCTGTGCGAGCTGTCTCGCATGGATGATGTGCAGCTCGGCAGATTCCGCGAAGGCTTCGGCAGTCTGTATGCGGATGCGCTGGAGCATGGGGAGGAACTCGCAGCGAGCAGTGAGGTGCTGCGCGCTGCGGTGCAGGCGCGGACATGGGACAATGAACGGGAACTGGAGACCGACACATGTTGACCAGCAAAGAGAGACTCGACCTGTATGTACGCCTGATGGCAATGTCTGGCGAGCAGTTTGTTCGGGTGCTAAATGGCCGGGATGAACTGCTGGAGAAGTGCCCAGAATCCAACCCCAAGCGCGGACACCAGCGCGCGGGGATTGAGTACGCGGATGCTGACGCGTTTCATGCTGTGGCGGAAGCCGCAGCGCGAGCGCGGACGGCGCGGTGGTGCGAGCAGTACCACGACACCCACAACCCAACTGGAGATTGCCCATGAGGAAGGGACGCACCCGTGAAGTGCAGGAACAGAAAGACTTTGAGGCAGCGAAAGCTGCAACGAGTACAGGGAAGGATTGGAGGGAGCTATCTGCGAAGGAACAGAGGGACTTTGTGACGGGGAAAGCCGCACTCAAGGAAATGGGCACTCTGGTGCTAGTCCTGCAGAATGCTGTGCTCCATCTTCTTGGGACGGAAGCAATGAATCACGCTGCCAGCGAGGGATACAAAGTCACCCCTGATAATGCCCTACTGGGGGATTTACACCTTGTCCGAGTAGCGATTATGGGGATGCTGGAAGACAGGCAATTTGAAGATTTGCAGGCAGTGTGTCTTGCGATTCTTCAAATGCAGCTGGAAGAAAAGTCAGGTGCGGATGAGAGTAAGTGGACAGCGCGGACGCAGAAGGAAGCCGCGCGCCTGAGGAAGCAAGTCACAGACTTCACCACCAAGCCGGACAGCTACCTTCCTGTGCGCGCGGCTTGGATGGCGACTTGCTTGCGAGCGCGGGAGGGTGTGTGTGAGGGCGCTCTGTTGGGAACACGTGGAGTGCTTCCTTCAGGCCAGCAAGCGAAGCAGTGACCTGCGAGCGTGACCGGTGGTAGGGTTCCCCACTGAGGGTGTGCAGGCGCATTAAGCGCACGCCACACTCGCCATTTTTCTAAGTATGCGTTGGAGCGCTAAGGCCATGAGCGACATAATTACGTGGGCGACAGTACACCGAGGGGGCGAACTGCAGGCCAAGCTGCTGGGCGTGTACAGCACCCAGCAGTTGAGCTTTGAGCTCACCGGATACGAGGCTCACCGGCAACACGAAGGGTGGGTGGCCACCCGCGACCACAAGCGCCTGCACAAGGGCTACCTGCTGGAGGGGGATGCTACAGCGTGCGCATGGCATGCCTACCAAGATGCACAGCGTGAGCAGATCGCCGGATGAACACGCGCAGCGTGTACGCGACCCTGACGAAGCGCCAGCAGCGCGCGCTACAGGCCATCGCCGAACACTACTCGCGGCGACTTGACGGCGCGAAGGTCAGGCCCTCGCGGGTGCTAGATAAGGCGATCACCCTGCTGGTTGATGACGTGCTCGCCGATGACAGACTCGCGGACGACCTGCGCGCCAAGCTGGAGCGCCACCGGTAGTAGTGCGCATAATGTGTATTCTTGGTCAGAACACACAGGCAGTGGAGACTGACCATGCGATTACGAGACCGGCTGGAGATTGAAGCCAGCGAGACCCGCGCCAAGCTGAACAAGCTGGCAGAGACTGATGAGCTGACTGACGAGCAGCGTACCGAGATGCGCACATTGAGCGCCAAGCTCGACGATGTCGAGAGCAGGCGGCAGGCCAGCATCAAGGCTGACCCGTTGCCTGAATGGCAACCGGCGACTACACCGACGCAACCTGATAGCCAGCTCACCGAGCTGCGCAGCAGAGCGCGTGTAGGGCGGTATCTTGCCTGCGCACTCACTGGGCGCGCCATCGATGGCGCGGAAGCCGAATACCAGTCCGAGACCGGCGCTACCGGCATCCCACTATCGCTACTGGAGGCACCGAGCACCAGCACCGCGACCGAGACCCGCGCTGATGCTGTCACGCCGACACCGAGCACGGTGGGCATCTCGCAGCAACCGATTGTGCCCTTCGTCTTCAGTCACAGTGTCGCCCCGAGATTGGCTATCACGATGCCGCGAGCACCGAGCGGTAGCTATGCCTACCCGCGCCTGACCACCAGCTTGACGGCAGGTGCGCAGGCGAAGGGTGCG
This sequence comes from Pseudomonadales bacterium, assembly GCA_965199815.1. Taxonomy (GTDB): domain Bacteria; phylum Pseudomonadota; class Gammaproteobacteria; order Pseudomonadales; family Azotimanducaceae; genus Azotimanducus. Next base: position 9,807 of record CBDATE010000024.1, on the reverse strand, counting down.
GCACGGCAATCAAGTGCTGGCGGATTCACCAGCGTGAGCACGACGCCGAAGCGCATCAGCGCGCGGTTGAGCATCGCGCAGGAAGACATTCATGCCTTCGGGCGGGATGACTTCGAGAGCGCGCTGCGCCAGAATCTGGCACTCGCATTGAGCGACCAGCTCGACGATGCCATACTGACCGGCACCGGCACCGCGCCCGCAATCCGAGGGTTGATTCCGCAGGTGACTGCACCTACCGCAGCTACCAATACCGTGACCTTCGCCAGCTTCGCGGCGACCGTATCCGGCTTGATTGATGGCATATTTGCGCTGACCGAGCGCGATGTGCTGATGGTGACGAACACAGACACCTACAGCAAGCTGGCGGCGACCTTCGCCAGCAGTGACGACAGCGTGAGCATCACTGACAGAGCGATGCGCACGATGAATGCACTGTTTGCGCATGGGCGCATGCCCGCGAGTGTCAGCAATGTGGCGAATGCACTGGTGTGCCGGAAGGCGATGCCAGCAGGCGACAATGGCATGCGAGCAGTCTGCCCGATATGGTCAGACTTGAGCATTACCGACCCGTACACCGATAGCGGTGCTGCTGTGAGCCACTTCACGATGCACATACTGCTCGGCGATGTGCTGGTGCTGCAACCCGCGAGCTATGCGCAGGTGAGCATCAAGAGCGCCTGATTGCACCGGTAGCGCGGGTGGTGTCGCCACACGCGACAGGGCTTTCCTTACCCGACTTGCCGCCCGCGCTACCTTCCCTACTGCACCGAGAGGTGACTCATGGCCGCACCAAAGTCCCGACAGATTGAGTTTCGCGCGGCACCACTGATAGACGCGCCAGCAACAGGCAGGCGACTGGTGGGCACGGCGCTGCGGTACAACACGGTGGCACGTATCAACCATCAGTTCGACGAACTGTTCGCCGAGGGCGCGCTGCGCACCGAGGGCGCAATTTGCCTGAACTGGGAGCATGACGAGCTGCGATCGGTTGCACCGCGCGGCGCGGTTGATGTGACCGAGACTGCAGGTGAACTGCGCATGATGGCCGAGTGCAGTGATACGCCACTCGCAGACATGGCGCTAGACCAGGTACGCCGGAAATGCATGGGCTTGTCGATTGAGTTCGTGCCGATTGCCGAGCACCGCGACACGAGAGGTGTCAGGGTGCTTACTGACGCCATCTTGATGGGACTTGCGGTGACCGCGCGACCTGCGCACCCGACCACCGTAGAAGCACGTAGAGCGCCCCCACCGAGGCGCTGGAGGTACTACCGGTGAAGCTGTGGCCATTCGGCAAGCGCACCGAGACACGCTCATATGAGAGTCTGAAGCTCGGGCAGGCCATCGCGCAAGCAGACCAGCGACCTACTACAGGCTTGGCCGTCACCGAGTTCTGTGCTGGTGTCTGGGCGCGCGGACTAGCTGCCGCCGAAGTGTCGGGCGAGTACGCGCAGGCCATTGACCGGCGATTCTTGCACCGCGCGGGGCGGCAGTTGCTGTTGCGCGGTGAGCTGGTGGCGAGCATCGCGACCAGACCAGGCGACATGCACCCTACGCTGCGCATACCGACCAATTGGAATGTGGTGGCCACCACCAGCGACCCGACCGAGTGGCGCTATCACCTGTATGACGGTGAACTGCAGGCCACCATGCAGCACGATGCTGTCCTGCACATCCGCCTGAACGAGACCACCGCACGCCCCTGGGAGGGTGTCTCGCCACTGGTGGGCGCGCAGGCGAGCCTGTGGGCGCTGGCTGAAGCCAACGCACTGACAAACGAGACCTTTCGACATGGCGGCTCCGTTGGCTACTCGATAGAGCTACCAGGAAAGACAGACCCGACAGAAGCGGAAGGCCTGCTGGATCAAATGGAAAAGTTTGCGGGGTTCAAGAAACACGGCGGGTACGGCATGCGCAACGGCATTATGTTGCTAGCTGGCGGCGGCAAGTTGGTGAAGCATGATGCGATGAAACCGGCAGATAGCGACCTGCGCGCCCTGCGCGTTGACCTGCAGCACGAGATTGCTACAGCGTGCGGCATACCGGTTGAGCTGCTGACACTGAACACGGGGCCAAGCAGAAGGGAGGCGCTGAAGCACTTCACGTTTACGACACTCGCACCAGTCGCGCGGGTGATAGAGCACGAGATGCACGACAAGCTGTCGCCAAGCCTGCGACTGGACTTCAGCGAGTTGCGAGCCTCTGACTTGCAAGCGCGCAGCAGGGCGTACTCAAGCCTGACGCAGGCCGGTATGACACCGGTAGCAGCAGCACGTATCTGTGGCTTTGAGCCCGAGGCCGCCGAGGGCGCTACGCGACCAGGACAGGCGGAAGCCACAGAGCGCCCACAGCAGTAGTTACCTGCTGCAAGCCGCCTGAAACGCGCGTACAGGCCATATTTTGGCCTGCTGACATCGCGATCGCGCGCTCACAGCACCAGAATCCGGCTTCGCGGGGCGCGCGCCCTGACCCGCGGCAGGGCATAATCGTGCAGCACCACCACCGAGACCGAGACCATGCCAAGACGAAGCCTTGCAGACCGGCGACTGGCCTTTCTGCGGTGGCACGCCAATCTGTCACCACTCGCATGGTTGAAACGAGCCTTGCGCCTGACTGGCCGGTTGGTGGTGGTGGCACTGCTTGGATGGGCGGCTGTGCTGGCCGTGTTGGCCTGTGTAATGCTGTTGATGCAGGCCACAAACTACATCTTCTACTGGTTTCAGTACTGCTGTAACAAGTTGTGGTGATGGCCACCGAGCGCGCCCTGTCCCGCGGCAGGCGATAATCGTGCAGCACCATCACCGAGACTTGACCATGGACAGACTGATGAGCATTCTCGTACGAGAGGGTACGTGGAAGCGCGCTTACTGGTGGGCAATCCGAATCTTGCTACTGTTCTGCCTGTTCTGTCTGGCGCGCGGGATGTGGCAGTTTGTCGAATGGCTTGCATCCAGCGATAGCTTCCTGATCATGTTCCATGATTGACCATGCCAAGACGAAGCATTGCAGACCGGCGACTGTCCTTTCTGCGGTGGCGCCAAAGGTCACCTATCCTGTATGAGGTGCTGCAAGTTCTGCTGCTCATAGGGCTGGGAAGCACCGGGACCATGCTGCTGGCACTCTGGTATGGACTACCGTAATCCTGTCCTACTGTCGGGCAATTGCCGACAATTTCATCCTACGAATTTTCGCGCTCAAGGAACAAATCTTGTTCACTTTGGAATGGCCATAGAGCGGGGGATACGCACCCGCGAGAGTGCCCGAGGAAGATCAGAAATCAGCGGACGTCTATTGTCCTGAATGTGGCAGGGCGCAACCTGACGAGACCGCGCCTTACTGCTTCTACTGCGATGCGGAGGTGCCAGCATGAAGACACATTACAGACATAGGCCAGACCATTCGCACACATGGTGCGGGCGCTCACTGGCCGGTAGCTGGACAGTAGCAGCAAGGGGGGGCAAGCAATTGCCCCCCCGTTGGTCGGCGGATTGGCACGAGGTGACTTGTGCCAAGTGCTTGGCGCTCCATCACCGGATACCGAACAGGGAGGTGCCCGCATGAACATGCAACAAGACGCATACCTGCTACAGGCGCTTGACGAGGCCGGTGCGGCAGAACTCGACCAGCACCAAGACAGCGACAGGCGTATCTCGTATGTATGTGTGTCGCTACTCCAGCGATGCCGCGAGGTGGTGGTGATGGAGCATTCCGAGGATAGAGCGCGCATTCTGGCCGCATATCTGCAGGCGCTCCATACCGCGACTAGCGATCAGGCATGGAGTTCCCCTGGGCGCGCGGCAGGCGCTCGGGCGCTCGCTGCAGGTCACCTTGATGCGCTGGGCCTGAAGCTCGCTCTACAAGGCCATCCAGCAGACCACCACAGGGAGGTGCAGGCATGAAGCACGTACGAGTATCCACCGAGGCACATGCGGCAATCCTTGAGGTGTCGCGCTACTGGGGGGCGCTACGAGGCCTCACGACATCAGCCGAGGTTGTGGACTCGGCAGTGACCGGCTTGCTGCAGGATCTGCTGGCAAACGAGCGCCAGCTTCCTGACCAGGTGCGCGCGCGGCTGGAGCGCCAGCTTGGGGATCTCGAGGGCCGATAGCTCACCACCACCACAACCGGCAGAAGACCCGGCCACAGCGCCGGGTTTTTTGCGTCTGGTGGCAATTCAACCGAGACAGCAGAGCATGCCATGTGTATGCTGTGCAGTAGTCACGTGATTTTCTAGATCCTAGATGCGCGAAACCCGACACGTGGCCGGGTTTCGACATTTGTGTGCTTGCGTTGGCGCGCAGGGCACAGGTGGCATCGCGACATATGAGGTGCTAACAATGCCGCGACCCGATCAATGTACCACAAATACCCCCACTGGCCATAGGCCCCCATCGCCGAATAAGTGCGGATACACCGAAGCCGCGATACTCGCGCTCAAGGCGAAGGACAGTTCAGGCAATGCCCTGCGCATCCATTGCCCAAGCGATTGGCACAAACACGGCGACCGCAACCCGTCAGCTATCTACTGGAAAGATACGGGTTTTTTCAAGTGTTACGCCTGCTCGCTGAAGGGATTCGCTGACGACCGAGACAGGCCAGACTGGAAGGCAGGCACCGTCAGACACCAGTACGCCAAAGGCCAAGCCGTCACCAGATACCACCGCAAAGACGGCAAAAAGTCTTTCAGTCAGCACATATCTGATGCCAAAAAGGGCGAAAAATGGCCGATTTATGGCCTGAATCTGCTCTCCAAGCACACGGAATGCGTGGTTATCGTAGAGGGTGAGCAGTGCGCACGGGCACATGACGAGACACCCGATGCCGAGACACCAGACACCAAGCAACACGTCTTCCTGTCTTCCGCCGGTGGCAGTTCTGGCGCACACAAGACCGATTGGCAACCACTGATTGACCATCTCGCGGAGCACAAGGATTGTGCCCTGTGCTACATCCCGGATATCGATTCGAATCGCGCCGGGGAACGGTACATTGCAGCTGTTGATGCGCTATTGCAGCATCCCCACAGGGCGCAGATTATCGACCTATCGCAGTATGCAGACAGAGACGGGTTCGACATCTGCGACTTTTTCGCGACAGGCAGGCCGTGGAGCGACCTACGCGCATCAACGTACGAGCGTACCGAGAGCGCGCCACCACCAGCAGCACCGGAAGCCGGTGGTGAGATTGACGATGCAGGCAACAGTGCTGAAGACAGGGTGGAGGATCGCGAGCGGCGACACTTGCGCAATCAGGCACTGGCGGTGCTTACGCCCCAAGCCATCAGCGACACCTACGCGCAGCATATGGCCGAGCACCGGAAGTATGACGTCGAATCTGGCCGGTGGCTTTGGTGGGATGATGAAGTCAAGCATTGGCGATGGGACACCAGCAACCGAGTCCCGCGCGAGCTGCACGACACGCTGCTGGCCGTGCTGGAGCAGGTGCAGGACAACCTACCTGCGCAGGATGTTCGTACCGCGAAGCAGTACCGCACCGTACGCGACGCCGAAGCCTTTGCTCGCATCAACGAGCACCATGTTGTCAACATGAGTGACCACCACATGCCCGCGCACCTACTGCAAGTCCCGGGCGCGGTGATTGACCTGCGCACCGGCGAATCGCTACCACCAGACCCCAAGCTGATGGCGATGCACTGCACTGCAGTCGCACCTGTCGCGCCACCGGATGGCATGTGCGAGACACGCTTCGGGCAATTCATCCAGGAAATCTTTGAGAGTGACGTTGAGCTGATTTCCCACGTGCACGAGTGGCTCGGCTACTGCGCCACCGGCGAGACAGCAACGCAGAAGCTCGCCTATTGGCTTGGGCCGAAGTCAGCGAATGGAAAATCCCAGTTGACCTCCGTTGTGTCGTTCGCGCTCGGCAGCCTAGGAGTCTGCGCGACAGGAAGTAACAGGGTCGGTTCGAGGAGCCATCCGGAACAAGGTTGCGTTCCTGTGCTTGGGGACCCTGAGTTCATCCCCGGGATTTTCGGTTCATATCACCCTTGAAAGTCCCAGAACACCCGTATCCAAGCTGAAAAGGCCGCTGTGAGGCCGAATCTGTCGTTATCTCGCCGTCGCGAACTTCTGCATTCGCTTGATATTCAACGCCAGACATACCAAGTCCCACTCCCCGCGAGCCTTCTGCAGACCACGCACACTGAATCGCCGGAAACCCAGGACCTCTTTTATCCATCCAATGGGGGCCTCCGACAGCCACTTGCGTTCCGCGTATCGGGCACGACCTGCCTCGGTCGCCAGCTTCTTTACCATGCGCGCCTTGCACGGATGCTTCTTCGCATCCACCGATGCCGCCCGGCGACCCTCACGACCAACCGCCACATACCCATCAACTCCCAATCTCTCAAGCTTCTCCAACTCCGACTCAGCGCAGTAGCCCGCATCCGCCAGCACCCTTTCCGCCCGAACACCCTGCGTCAATTCCACATCCTCAATCAGCGGCACCAAGCATCCCTGATCGCTCCCATTCGCTGTCACCTCAGCCGATACGATCAACTGATTGCCCCCTTCTACCGCCGCCTGCGCGTTGTAGCACTGCTGAAACCCTTCCGAAGATGTCTTCATGATCCGGCTCTCCGAATCCGTGAAGTTGTCCTGCGCCTTCCCGTCCGGTTCTCCATATTCACGAGCATACGGCCGACCGCCCCGCGGATTGCGCTTCTCCCCAGGAACTCGACCGCGCGCATCGTCCGCCTCCCGTGCCCGTGCCTCAAGACGCGCCTTCGCCAACTCAATCGCCGACAGACGCGCCTCCCGCCGACGCAACTCTTCCGGTAACTCGTCGCCACGCACATCCTCACCATACGCTTCGTCCTCCTGCTCGTCCGTCGCCATCGCACACGCAAGCAACGCTCCTATCTCGGACTGCAAACGCTTCTTCTCCTGCTTCATCCGCTCATACGTCATCGCCTTGCGCTTCGAAGCATTCGCACGTACCTTCGTACCGTCAATCGACAGCTTCCCCAAGTTCACCACACCCAACTCCGCCGCCAATCGCACCACATCAACAAATACCCGCTTGAAATCAGATAAATGTCGACGCCGAAACTCGCATATCGTCCGGTGACTCGGCCTGTTGTCGCACGCCAACACTCGAAACGCTACATCCTCTTCCACCTTCCTCGCTATCTTCCGCGACGAAAATACCCCTGTCGCGTACCCGTATATCAATAGCTTCAACATCATCCGCGGATCGTACGGCGACCTGCGACGACCATCTCCCTCATACGGCGCGTAAAACGCCGCCAAATCCAAACTGTCAACCAGATCGCTCACATGCGCCGACAGGTGCCCTTCCGGAAGCCATTCCCTCATGTCCGGCGGAAGCAATATCCCCTGCTCCGGCTGGTACCGGCGAAATGTTGTAGGCATCTATTCAACCCCATAGTTCCCAATATCCCTATTATCTCAAACCCGTTTCTACGGCGCAGACTCCTAGATGTGCTTGATGCTTCAATGAGGCCCCCGCGCTCGCGCGGGGGAAACGTATATCTCTAGCGGGTCAACCTCGGTTGCGCAGGCGCTTCAATGAGGCCCCCGTGCTCGCGCGGGGGAAACGTCGCATCGACATATTGGAGTCGGGGCACTGATTGGGTCGGCTTCAATGAGGCCCCCGCGCTCGCGCGGGGGAAACCTGTGTTATCAGACAAGAACCCTATACCGCCTTGCGCTTCAATGAGGCCCCCGCGCTCGCGCGGGGGAAACTTGGGCAGCCGCATATAGTGGCAGTTGAAGACAATTTGCTTCAATGAGGCCCCCGCGCTCGCGCGGGGGAAACCCAAAAGACACAACCGAAGCTAAGCCGTCAAATCCGCGCTTCAATGAGGCCCCCGCGCTCGCGCGGGGGAAACGCCAGAGGGCGGGCAACCCGAGCATCGACACCTGCGGCTTCAATGAGGCCCCCGCGCTCGCGCGGGGGAAACGCCTGTGAGGCCGCCAGAGAGCGTGACAAGGTACGGCTTCAATGAGGCCCCCGCGCTCGCGCGGGGGAAACCTCGTTACTGATAGGCGTGAGTGCAATGCTGACAGCCGCTTCAATGAGGCCCCCGCGCTCGCGCGGGGGAAACCGCGATCAAGGATGTTTTGCCGTTTTTTCGGCCAATCGCTTCAATGAGGCCCCCGCGCTCGCGCGGGGGAAACCAAGTACTGGAGAGTTGTAACTCTCCATGCTTCAATGAGGCCCCCGCGCTCGCGCGGGGGAAACCAAGTACTGTAGAGTTGTAACTCTCCAAAGACCTGCTTCAATGAGGCCCCCGCGCTCGCGCGGGGGAAACGTGAAATGTAATTGTCGCTCATCTAATCCGCAATGTGCTTCAATGAGGCCCCCGCGCTCGCGCGGGGGAAACGCATGGGATAAGCGGGACGGGTTCAGCCAAGCGAGACAGGAGCTTCAATGAGGCCCCCGCGCTCGCGCGGGGGAAACTCAAAAGATAGTTTTCGACTTCAGCCATCATTTTATTCCTCAGTGCTTCAATGAGGCCCCCGCGCTCGCGCGGGGGAAACACGCCCGCGACATAGTGGCCGAGCGCATACCGGCGCTTCAATGAGGCCCCCGCGCTCGCGCGGGGGAAACCAAAAGATAGCGACTTCAGCCATCAGCGAGCACTCAGGCTTCAATGAGGCCCCCGCGCTCGCGCGGGGGAAACCAAAAGATAGCGACTTCAGCCATCAGCGAGCACTCAGGCTTCAATGAGGCCCCCGCGCTCGCGCGGGGGAAACGAGGCGTGGAAGGTGTGGCCGGAGCGCATGGTGCGGCTTCAATGAGGCCCCCGCGCTCGCGCGGGGGAAACCAGTATGTAGCTGTAGCGCGATGTGCTTGGCTATTGCTGCTTCAATGAGGCCCCCGCGCTCGCGCGGGGGAAACGAGCGCACTCGTAGTCGACGCTTGAATGAGGCCCCCGCGCTCGCGCGGGGGAAACGGAGGTGCTGGTTCAAGAGCCAATGGCTTCAATGAGGCCCCCGCGCTCGCGCGGGGGAAACATGACCCTGCACCATCGGTACGGATACCTACGCTTCAATGAGGCCCCCGCGCTCGCGCGGGGGAAACGGAGATTGGTGCTGGTTCAAGAGCCAATGCCACACCGCTTCAATGAGGCCCCCGCGCTCGCGCGGGGGAAACGGTATGTCACTTATCAACTGCGGCATCGGCATTTCGCTTCAATGAGGCCCCCGCGCTCGCGCGGGGGAAACGACTGAAGCCCAAACCCTGAAGGCCGAACTCAACACCGCGCTTCAATGAGGCCCCCGCGCTCGCGCGGGGGAAACAGAGCCTGCACCATCGGTACGTAGTCGATACCTACGCTTCAATGAGGCCCCCGCGCTCGCGCGGGGGAAACGGAGATTGGTGCTGGTAACCTCAAGAGCGGCAATGCCACACCGCTTCAATGAGGCCCCCGCGCTCGCGCGGGGGAAACGGTATGTCACTTATCAACTGCGTCATCGGCATTTCGCTTCAATGAGGCCCCCGCGCTCGCGCGGGGGAAACATACCGCCGCCGCTAACCTGAAGTTCGCTCCGGCAACGAGCTTCAATGAGGCCCCCGCGCTCGCGCGGGGGAAACGGGGGAAAACTGGCACCTGAAACTGAGGGACATACGGGATCGGCTTCAATGAGGCCCCCGCGCTCGCGCGGGGGAAACTCGATCGGGCGATTCTGATTGAGGGCGTGGAGCTACCAGCTTCAATGAGGCCCCCGCGCTCGCGCGGGGGAAACACAGTACCAGACCATGGGAGACCCCAGAACGACGTGGGGCTTCAATGAGGCCCCCGCGCTCGCGCGGGGGAAA
>CBDATE010000023.1:0-8888 GCA_965199815.1 Pseudomonadales bacterium | reverse complement strand
CGCAGCGCCCTGGTTACCGGCTCGGCCAGGCTTGACCACTACCGCAAGGGTGGCGACTCCCTGCAAGGGCGCTACCACTACCACCGGTTGCATCCCTGGTCACTGATGGAAATGTCCGATGCGCCGAGCGAAAGCCACCTTGAGGCGCTGCTGCGCTTCGGCGGTTTTCCTGAGCCGCTGGCGCGCCAGGACGACCGACATTGGCGGCGCTGGCAGCGAGAGCGGCAGTCGCAGGTGCTGGAAGAAGACCTGACCAGTCTGGAGCGGGTCAACGAGACGAGCTTGCTGGAACTGCTTCTCGACGCTCTGCCAAAGCGTGTGGGCTCGCCTTTGTCATTGCAGGCCTTGCGCGAGGAACTGCAGGTTTCCCATGATTCTGTTCGCCGATGGCTGACGATATTCGACAACCTCTATCTCACGTTTCGGCTGTCGCCATTCGGCGCCCCCAAAGTGCGAGCTGTCAAGAAGGAACAGAAGCTCTACCTTTGGGACTGGTCAGTGCTCGCCGAAGCTGGCCCGCGGTTCGAGAATCTGGTGGCGGCGCAGCTTCTCAAGTTCTGCCATTTTCGGGAGGACACCCAGGGGTTCAGCATGGAATTGCGTTATCTACGGGATACGGACCGCCGAGAGGTGGATTTCGTGGTGCTTGAGGATGGCCGCCCGCAGTTTGCTGTGGAGTGCAAGGCAACCGGCAGACCGCCATCGCCGCACCTGCGCTACTTTCGCGACCGTACCGACATCCCCGCCTTCTATCAGGTGCACCTCGGCAGCGAGGACTATCAGGCTGCCCGAGACATCCGGGTGTTGCCCTTCACCCGCTTTGTGCACGAACTGGATTTGCCCTGAATCCGCGCGGTGGTTGCGGCATCTGGAGCAGGCTCTATCATTTCATCCTCGAAAATAAAGCACTATACTGCTTGATTAGAAATGAAAAACATCCATCGTGCATTACAGGCCAACATCGAATCCGCCTTGGCGGAACAATCGGCGGTTGGTCTTCTCGGGCCTCGGCAGGTGGGAAAGACCACCTTGGCGCATCGCATAGCGGAGGGTCGCCAGGCAGTTTATCTCGATCTGGAGAATCCCGAAGACCTGGCCCTCATGAACGAGCCTCGGCCCTTGCTGGCCAGCTACGCGGACCGGCTCGTCATTCTTGACGAGGTGCAACGTCTGCCTGGCCTGTTTCAGACGCTTCGGGGGCTGATCGATCAATATCGGCGCGACGACCGGGGCGCCGGACGTTTCCTGCTGCTCGGCTCCTCATCACCGGATCTATTGCGCCAAAGTGCGGAGTCCCTGGCTGGTCGCATCGCCTATCGAGAGCTCGGGCCATTGGCAGTCACCGAAACGGGCCAGCAATCCGTGGATCAGCTATGGCTGCGCGGCGGTTTTCCGAGCGCCTGGCTGGCGGGCAGCGACACCGCCAGTTTTGCATGGCGGCGCGATTTCGCACGCACCTATCTGGAGCGGGACATCCCGGCGCTCGATTCGCGGTTGCCCGGCGAAACCTTGCGGCGCCTCTGGACCATGCTGGCGCACAACCAGGGCGCACCGCTGAACGCCGCACAACTGGCCTCGGCGCTCACCATCCATGTGCGCACGCTAAACCGATACATCGACCTGCTGGCGGACCTCCTGCTGTTGCGCCGTCTACCGCCCTGGTCCGGGAACGTGGGCAAGCGCCTGGTTCGTTCGCCGCGCCTTTACCTGCGCGACAGCGGTATAGTCCACGCCCTGCTTGGCTTGCGAAGGCTGGAAGATGTTCTGGCCCATCCGGTGGCGGGCGCCAGCTGGGAGGGTTTTGTCATCGAGAACCTGCTTGCCGCCACGCCATCCTGGGCGCAGCCGTTCTTCTACCGCACCCAAGCCGGCGCCGAAGTTGATCTCGTCCTGGAGTTCGACCCTGGCCGCAGGTGGGCGATCGAAATCAAGCGCTCGACATCCCGACCCACGCCTTCCAGGGGCTTTTACAACGGTTGCGCTGACCTGAAGGCGCAACGCCGCATCGTCGTTTACGGCGGCAGCCGGGCCTTCCCACAACCCAACGGCGTGGAGACTATGCCGCTGGCGCAGTTCATGAAGGAGCTGCAGGCACTTGAGCCCTTGCCGTCAAGCTGAAAGCGCGGTGATTGATGTTAGATTTCACGTTTGGGCCAAGAGAGATGGAAGTGACTGATTCCCGAACCGCGGTATGAGCGACAAGACCGAAGCCTTCGCGCGGACAAAGATCGACGCCCTGCTCAAGGATGCGGGCTGGAACCTGACGGATGATTCGAGCGTTTTGTTCGAACACGCCCTGGCGGACGGCTCGCGGGCCGATTATGTGCTCTGCGACCGGCAAGGCCGCCCGATGGCGGTACTGGAGGCCAAGCGAGCCAGCATTGACCCCATAACGGCGCAGGACCAAGGCAGGCATTACGCCGAGCTGCTCGGCGCGCCATTCGTGTTCCTTTCCAACGGCGAGGAAGTGCGCTTCCTGGATCGAGAAACGGACGCCCACGCCCGCCTGATTGCTGGCTTCTTCGCCCAGGACGACCTGGAACGGCGCATGGCGGCGCGGCAGAACCGTCGGGATATTTCCACCGTCAACATCGACCGCCGAATTGTGGACCGCGACTACCAGATCGAGTGCATTGAAGCCTTGTCCGCCGAGGTTTCGTTGGGACACCGCAAGCTGCTGGTAGAGATGGCGACGGCGCCGGCAAGACCCGCGCGACTGCGGCCTTCATCAAGCGGCTGTTCGAAGCAGGCATTGTTACCCGAACCCTGTTTCTGGTGGATCGGATTGAATTGGCGCGGCAAGCTGAGGACGCCTTCACCGACCATCTGCGTGACTATCCCTGCCATGTGCTCCGACCCGGCCGCGTATTCGACCGCGCCAAGCGCATCACCATTGCCACCCTGCAAACCATGATTGCAGAGTATCGAAGCCTTTCCCCAGGTTACTTCGATCTGGTGGTTACTGACGAATGTCACCGCTCGATCTACGGCAAGTGGAGCGGCGTGCTGCGGCACTTTGACGGCATTCATCTCGGGCTCACGGCAACGCCCTGCACGGTAGAGCCCGACGCATTTCGTGATCCCGAAGATGGCGAAATAGTACGCGACACGCTGCGTTTCTTCGAACTCGACAAACCCACGTACATCTACACGCTGCGCCGGGCCATCGAGCAGGGATACCTTGTGCCCTATCGCATTTACAAGGCGACAACGGTCAAAACTGCGGCTGAAGGCGGATTCGAGGTTCAGCGTGACGAGCTCGACTGGACGGCGATGGATCAGGCAACACGAACAGAACTCGAAACTCTTTTCGAGTCTTCGGACTCCATCACAGTGGACCCGCGCGCACTGGAACGAAAGTTCACCATCCCCGAGCGCAATCGCGCCATGGTGCGCGAGTTTCGCAACGCCCTGGAAAACGGCTTCACAGGTCGGGACGGCGTCTGGCGCCAGCCGGCATCTGGCAAGACCATCGTGTTTGCAGTGAGCAAGCGCCATGCCGAGACATTGGCCGCGATGTTCGATGAGCGCTTCGCCGACCAGAAGCCGCACCCGACCACCCGCTATGCCGATTTCGTGGTCAGCGATGTTGGCGGCGGGCCAGCACCCGACGCCAGCGCCCTCATCAAGCGCTTCAAGGAAGAGGACTATCCTCAGATTCTTGTCAGCGTGAACATGCTGGACACCGGCTTTGACTGCCCGGAAGTCGTCAATCTGGTCATGGCGCGCTTCACGCGCAGCGCCATCCTGTATCGCCAGATGCGTGGGCGAGGCACGCGCCAGGCGCCGCACATCGGCAAGAAGAGCTTCACGATGTTCGACTTTGTGGGCGTTACCGACTATCACGGCGACGACGAGAAACCCGTTGAGGGCAATGTGCTGCGCGTGGCCCAACCAAAGCAACATTACGGCCCGACGTCCCTGCTGACCCTGGACGTGGACGACCACATTGATCCCGCGAGCCGGGAGTGGCTGACGCTCGACGAGAACGGCCGCATCGTGCGCCCGCCGGAGCATGAAGCACGAGAAGCCGAAGTTGGCTTGCTCATTGAGGCATGGCGAGGTGAGCAAGCCGACTTCGATGCGGAACAATCCCGATGGGCAGGGTTGATCAGAAGCCGCGTCAAGGCGGATGCCATGAATGTCCACAGTCTTGGCGAATGGGACTTCGACGAACATCCGTTCGCCACCCTTGGCGGGTACGATCAGGCGCGGCGCGTCTTCGGCGGTAAGGAGTCTCTCCTCAAGCTGATCGCCGGATTCAACGCTGCTGTATTCAATCAACCGCAGACTTCGGGCGAGCCGGCCAGCGCTCGCGCCGGGCAGCGATAACGCGGCGCCCGTGACCCCTGATCTGCGGCGCGGCATAGACAGCATCCGCGATTATCTCTATGGCGGCGGCTACCCCAACCCGACCCAGAATGCCGAGCAGCTCAGCTTCCTGATCTACTTCTACATGCACGAAGCAGCGGACGCCCGGCGAGTGCGCGCCGCAACACGGCCGGGCGCGCCACCCTATGTCAGCGCCTACCAAGGTCAATGGAATCTGCGCGACCTGCGCAACGCTCGGTCACCCGGCGAGAAAACAGCGTCCCGCGACCGACTGCGCTGGTCGTCCTGGGCGCAGGCGATGAACGGCGAGCGGCTGGTCAACTGGGTGCGCGAGGAGGTCTTTCCGTTCCATGCCGAGCTTGCGGCCGAAGGCGTCACCGATTTCATGGACGGCGCACGGCTGGTGATCGACGAGCCGACCGTGCTCACACAGGTGGTCAGCCAGCTCAATGATCTGCACCTGGACCGGGTGGACGCGGACACCAAGGGCGATCTGTTCGAGCACGTGCTGCGCCAGATCCGCCAGGCTGGCGAGCTCGGCCAGTTCCGCACGCCGCGCCATGTCATCCGCGCCTTGGTGCGGTTGGTCGACCCCCGCATCGGCGAGACCATCTACGATCCGGCGGCGGGAACGGCGGGTTTTCTGGTCGGCGCCTGGGATCACATCCGCCTTGCCAACTCATCGGACGACGGAACCGAGCCAGTCGAGGCTGACGGCAAGATGATCCAACGCGGACTTGGCGACATGCTGAGCCAGGGCGCCGTAAAGCAGTTGCGGGAAGCGACCTTCTACGGATCAGATGTTGATCCGCAGATGGTGCGCCTCGCCACGATGAACCTGACGCTGCGCGGGCTCGATCAAGTGCGCATCCTGCGCCGCGATGCGCTCACCCGTTCCCTCGACCGATCGGTGAAGGCGGAACTCGGGCTTCCGGCGGACGGGTTCGAAGTGATTCTCGCCAATCCGCCCTTCTCCGGGCGGCTGGACCGGGACCGCATCGTCGAGGACGTAAAGATCGGGCGCACCGCGCAGACCGAACTGCTCTTTCTGCAATACATGCTGAACCACCTCAAGGACGGCGGGCGCTGCGGCGTGGTGGTGCCTGAGGGGGTGCTGTTCGCCGCCACCAAGGCACACAAGGAACTGCGCCGAAAACTTATCGAAAACAACAGGGTCGAAGCAGTGCTGTCGCTGCCCGGCGGCGTCTTCAACCCCTACTCCGGGGTCAAGACTTCGGTGCTGGTGTTCCGCAAAGGCGGGGCGACTGAGCGCGTGATGTTCCTGCATGCTGACAATGACGGCTTCAAGCTTGATGCCAACCACGACCAGCCCATCGACGAAGACGACCTGCCGGGTCTCATCGACGCCTTCCGCAACCGGGAGGCGCAATGGGCGGCCTGGCGGGATCGAGACACGGAGGCAGAATGGACAGAGAGCTGGTGGTTTGCAGATGCTGACACCATCCGCGAGGCCGACTTCAACCTGAGCGCCAACCGCCACCGGCCGTTGAATCGCCGGAAGGTCGAGCGCCGCGACCCACTGGAGATTCTGGCCGTCTATCACATAGCGCGTAGGCTGGCCGGTGTCATCGCACGGACGAACTCGGGAAGCGGGAAGCGCGATCCAAAGCGCGAACAGATCGCGCTTCTGGCTGCACTCCTTCACGATATCGGGCACGGACCGTTCAGCCATACTTTCGAGCTCGCCGCCACCACAGCCGGAGTTCGCCGAAGGCACGAGGAATGGAGCGCCGAGATCGTGCGAGGAAATACGAATGTCAATCGTGTTCTGCGATCAGTGAATGCGGATTTGCCAGAGCAGATCGGCGCACTACTAACAGACGACGAACCGAAGGATATATACGGTGCCATCGTCTCAAGCCAGTTCGACGCAGACCGGCTCGACTATATCCAGCGCGACCGGCTGATGACCGGAGTCCAATTCGGGCACATCGATCTCGACTGGCTACTCGACTGTTTGGAGGTCGGGACAGTTACCGTTTACGAAGACGATCCGGTCGAGGCACCATGCCTCTACCTTGGCCCGAAAGGCTTGCAAGTGGCTGAGGAATATCTGGAGGCGCGCTCCCGCCTCTACCGCATGGTCTATATGCACAAAACAACAAGAGCGGCCGAAAAAATGTTGCAAGCATTGTTGGGCGATGTTTCGACTAAGCTGATAGATACTGAACTCGCGCGTCGGGAGCCGGTTTTGCGTTATCTCACGTCCGAAAACCCAGATCTTTCCTCTTATCTCAGGCTTGATGATTCAGCGATTTGGTCCGCCCTTTCAATCTATTCGGAGCTTCCAGATCAGAGAATATCCAAGCTGGCAAAGTGTCTGTTGGACAGGAATCTCTACAAATGCATCGATATCGGTGCTCGCGACACACCGGGCGGCAACCTCCATGTTCGCTTCCAGAGAGCGCTTGACGACAAGCATCCAGATTGGCAGGAACATGTTCTATTGGATAACGCGGAGGTCGCATCGTATAAATGGTACAACTTCAATGATCCATCGGCGCTGAACAAAGTACTGATAAAGACGAGAGGTGATTTGAGCGAGCCGACGGATATCACCGACGAATCCGATATCGTAAAGACATTGCGAAGCAAGGAACACATCAAGCGGTTTTATGCTCCCGACTCGGATTGATTAAAAAGGCTCCAGAACACTATGAGGGAAATCAGAAAATGAACGCTCAAGACATTGTCGTTAACCTGGTCGCACTCAATGACAATCAATTGATTGGCCGGACGCGGCTTCAGAAGCAAGCCTATCTTCTGGACCGATGCGGTGCGAATTTCGGATTGCAGTTCACCTATCATCATTATGGGCCGTATTGTTTCGCTCTCGCTGGTGGAGCAGATGATGCCCAGGCGGAAAAGCGGATCGCCATAGAAGAGAAGCCCGGCCGCCACGGTGTGCCCTATGCAATCTTCAAATCCGACAAGGAGACTGACTACCCATCTGGACTCGGCAAGCTGAGCAACGACAAAGCCCGTTCCTTGCTGCAAAAAATGAAAGACATCTCCGACATCGTTCTGGAGATTGCAGCGACTATCGTTTTTCTACGTGACGAATGGGACTATTTCGACAAGAGCCGCATTGATCCAGTCGATGAGACGAAGGCGCGCAAACCGCTCAAGGCAACAGATGACCGTATTGGCAAAGCGCTTGATCTGCTGCGCGATCTCGACTTGCGATAGCAGGTCGGGCCAACTTGAACTGCCCCAATGTTCTCTTCTTCTCAAATTGGTCTGGAGCAGGAAGAAAGTGAGAAAGCCCGAACGTGTGAGAACAAGAACATTGTGCTGTTTTCTCACATCTGTGGGTTGGAGCCATACTGTGTTCCTGATGGAACAGCAGTCGAAGTATTCTGCCGTCACGGCAATCCCGACGACCCGGACCGCAGCATTGTGATTCAGGAACGAATGCCAGATGCCCAAGGATCGAGCAGCACCAAAAGATCGGTTGCTCCCTTCGGCATGGAGGATTTCGTACATTCATCCGCCACGTCAAAAATTCCGGCAAATATGGGACTCCGGCTCGACATAAAGAATGTTGAAGTCTGGAAGGTCGAGGGAGTTAACTACAAGACCTCTCCTCGCCCTGTTTACCGATACTGCGATTGATGCGGGAACAAGCCTCTTCCATACGACCTCGCTACTCGCCCCACCTCACCCAAGCTATGCGGCCCATGCAGAACAAGGCTACACGTTCAACAGGGAGCAGAACATGGCCCCAAGTCTGCCTCAGAGATATCTGCGCGATCAATCCAAGACCCAAGAAAGCGGCCCACTCAGAAGAAAAAATTGTGAGCTTTGTTCCTATGGCTGCGGTGGACGAGCGTACTGGGACAATTTCAAGCCACGAAGAGAGACTGTATGCGACAGTCTCGAAAGGATATACGGTGTTTCAAAGTGGCGATGTTCTGTTTGCGAAAATCACGCCCTGTATGGAGAACGGCAAGGCGGCTATAGCCCGTGACTTGACCAGTGGCACTGGCTGCGGATCGACTGAGTTTTTCGTTTTACGGCCCAATGGCCGAGTTCTGGGAGAGTACATTTATCACTTCATCCGACAGCCAGAATTCAGAGAGGAAGCGAAGAAGAATTTCACGGGCACAGCAGGCCAGCAACGAGTTCCTAAATCTTTCATGGAAACCACTCTGGTCCCCCTCCCACCACTCGCCGAGCAGCGGCGGATCGTCGGCATCCTCAACCGGGCGGCGAAGATCGAACGGCTGCGGGCGCAGGCCCAGAAGTGCTTGCGGGAGTTCATCCCCGCCCTGTTCGTCGAGATGTTCGGCGATCCGGCCACCAACCCGAAGGATTGGCCCATGTCCCGGCTTGGCGATGTTTGCAGTATGGACCGCCGAGGACTGCACCCTGATGACCCAGTTGCCCCGGACCTGCCGTTCGTGGGCTTGGAGCATATAGAGTCCGCAAGCGGTAAGTTCGAGTTTGATAGGTATTCGCGCGCCGGGAGCCAGAGAAGCACGACTTTTCTATTCGACGAGCGTCACATACTTTATGCAAAGCTCCGGCCATAT
>CBDATE010000022.1:0-6822 GCA_965199815.1 Pseudomonadales bacterium | reverse complement strand
CTGACAGGCTAAGCGTCTGTACAGTTGGGTTTCAATGATGGGAGGCACACCAACACGATAAACCAATTCGTGTTCAACATGAGCCGCTACATCTTCCTCGTAAAATGCAAAGCCGAAAGATGAAGCCGTCCAATTTCCGCATAAGAGACACCAATAAACCTGAGAAGCACCGGATTTAGGCCGCAAAAACGCCGATTTCCGTTGAAAATCGGTAAAATCCGTAGGTGGTTCGAGATCCCCACAAATAATTCCAGAAAATTGAGCCTCTTGCAAAATTGGGCCGCGCACCTGGTTTTCTGCGAAAAAACGCTGAAATCGAGGGGTGCGGGGTTGTAAGGAATCGGCCATCCGCGGTATCTTGCAACCAGTAAAACCACAAAATAACGGAGGTGTGGCCGATGTCCTTGCAAGAGAGTATAAATGATCGCTGGGGATTTTTTCAAGCGGAACTTTTTCCTTTTCTCGGCGAAGAGGCCGGTCCGCTCTGCGACAGCCATGAGCAGCTCGTCATAGCGATCGAGTATTCCAGACTGGAGCATCAGATCCGGTTCACCGGCCGCAGGCCCGGCCGGCCGCGGGAAAGCCGGTTGAGGCTGGCCCGCGCATTTCTTGCCAAGGCGGTGTGCGATCTGCCCACAACCCGGTCTCTGATCGATCGTCTGCATTGCGACCGGGTGCTGCGGCAGCTGTGCGGCTGGCTTCACCGCGGCGAAGTTCCCTCCGAAGCGACGTTTTCGCGGGCTTTCGCGGAGTTCGCCGGGGAAGGCCTGACGGAGCGCGTTCACGATGCCATCGTCAAACAGATGTTCGACAATCGTATCGCCGGTCATCTGTCCCGGGACTCGACGGCGGTCGAGGCCCGCGAGAAAGCGGTTCCGAAGCCGGGCCGGAAGGCCGGGGCGAAACGCCGCCCGGGCCGTCCGCGCAAAGGAGAGGAAGTGAAAAAGCCGCTCACCCGCCTGCAGCGTCAGCCAAGGATGACGCTGGAAGAGATGATCGGGGATCTGCCCTCGGCCTGCGACTTCGGCGTCAGGAAGGACAGCAGGGGCCGCCGCGGTTTCTGGAAGGGATACAAGCTCCATGCCGATGTCGCCGACGGCGGCATTCCGGTCAGCTGCCTTCTCACATCGGCCTCGCTGCATGACAGCCAGGCGGCTCTGCCCCTGGCGGCGATGTCGGCCGAACGGGCCGACAGTCTCTACGATCTCATGGACAGCGCTTATGACGCCGATGAAATCCGCGCATGCTCTCTCCGCCTCGGCCATGTTCCCCTGATCGAGCCGAACCCGCGCCGGAACCGGGAGCTCAAGGCGGAGCTTCACAGCAGCCGGCGCGCCGACCGCGCCGCGCGTCATGTGCCGGCCGAAACGGCGCGCATGCGGGAACGCTCGACGGTGGAGCGTTTCTTCGGCCGCCTCAAAGACCAGTTCGGGGCCAAGCATGTCCGGGTGCGCGGCAATAAGAAAGTGTTCTGTCATCTGATGTTCGGCGTGATCGCCCTGCTGACCGATCAGATGATGCGCATGAACATCTGAACCGGCTTCAATCCCTTATCACCGCCCCCGGAGAGCTTCCTGTCTCGGGAAGGCGCTCCCGCTCGCC
Organism: Pseudomonadales bacterium; assembly: GCA_965199815.1. Lineage (GTDB taxonomy): Bacteria > Pseudomonadota > Gammaproteobacteria > Pseudomonadales > Azotimanducaceae > Azotimanducus. The sequence goes on along the minus strand of CBDATE010000022.1, from coordinate 5,220 downwards.
TTGAAAAAAGCCGGAAGCCGGAAAAAAGGCCCAAACCGGCTCCAGCACGGCGAATCAGGACGAATCCCGACCCTCCAAGCCCGTGATCAGGGCCGGGCGGCGACCGTCAGCCGGACCGGAGCTCCAAAAGCCGGCATCATCGAGGAATTCTGCAAAAGGCTCAATTGAAAATTCGAATTTGTGATTCAGGTCGAGCTGGCCGAAATCAGGCGATGATAGAAGGGTTCTGGTTGTGGAGTGCCTTCTTGGACAAGCGACCGTGAAGTTATCGGTGTGACAGTCTGTTCAACTCTATTTCAACGCGACAGGGATACGATGTGCGCCTTAATTTTAGTGCGGTCTCTCATTCATTCACTGGTCTAAAGACAGGCACAATTATCTTGGCTCATCATAAATTGTGCTGAATTAAGTCAGTAATTTTCTATTGAAATGACACCGCACGCTTCGACAAATCGTACAATTGAAACCAAAGGCTAAGCCCGCTCGCCGGTTCAGATTGTCCCGGCAAGCAAGTCTGGAACAAGCTGCGAGAATGCTTGGCCACCATCGTGCTTAAATTAAAAAATCGCATTGTATACGCATTAGTTTCTATTTTTATTTTAATTGAATTTGTATATAATTCTAAAAGTGCGACGGTATCAAACGACATAAAACCGACAATCCTTTGTTGCAGAATTGTCGCAACAGAAAGGGTTTTTTTAAGGCGCTTGACCGAAAACTGAAATAAATTTCATATGCCAAATTCCAAAACCGGCAAAGATCGGTTAGGGAAATGGAGGAAAGGTGGCAAGAAGCTTACGGCGCGCGTCCGGGGTCTTGGGTTGTGTCCAAGACTGTTTCGGACGTTACAGTCGCGCTGCGATCATTTTGGCGCAATGTTTTTGCGGTACCCTGTGCGAGGGCAGCCGTACGGCACGAGCGCTGACGGCGCTTGCAGCGTTTGTGTTCGCCTGTCTTCTGCCGGTATTCGCCGCCGCGCAGTCCGATGGGCTGCCTTCTGCGCCGACGGGTCTAAGAACAAATGGCCCGACATCCAATGCGATAACGATTATTTGGGTCCCGACGTGGCGGGGCGCCGACGCGTATTTTGAGTATCGGGTAGACTCGGGGAGCTGGACGAAGGTCGCGAACAGCGACGACAGCTATTCGAGTGTCCGGATATTAGATCTGCTTCCGGGTGCCTATACCTTTGGAATTCGGGCGGTGAACGCGCAGGGTCCCGGGCCGGCGTCGACAGTGACCGCGACTGTAAGGGGACCGACCTCTGCGCCTGCGGGTTTTCGTGTGGACGGTGCGACAGACACGTCAGTGAGAATGCGCTGGGACGCGGTCAGCGGAGCGACCGGATATGAGTATCAGCAGGATGGCGGGAACTGGGTCGCCACCAACGCGGACACGAGGGTGTTGGCGTCCGGTCTGACTAGACAGCAGATCTATCGTTTCCGGGTTCGGGCTAAAGACAGCGACGGTTACGGACCGTCATCCCCGGAACTGGTTGTTTCGCTGCCAGCAGGCAAAAGACTGCTTTATACGCCGCCGCAGTCGCTGCATGTCGGCCAGCCGATCATTCCGATGGAACCGACGTTGGTCAACTTCAAACAAATACAAGGGGAAACTACATTTTGGCAAACCGCCAGTTCAACTTTGCCTCCTGGGCTTACTTTGAACCGCGAAACCGGCGTGATCTCCGGCACCCCGACCACAGTGAACACGAATTCGGTGAATGCGGAAGTGATAGTTTATCGGACCAAGCAGGACTTGTCGATCCGCCTCGGTACTGTCGGCCGATTCAGTTTCCCACCGGTATCGAAGGCGGCGGGTTTCAGCGGCACGCTCACTGGAGCTGTGACCGAGGATGCCGCCGCGGCCACCGCCACAGGCACGGTGACCGTTAACGACGACGACGGAAAGAACAATGTGCAGGCGCAGACCGGCACAGCTGGTGTTTATGGGACTTTCAGCATCACCGCTGCCGGTGTTTGGACGTACTCGCTCGACAACTCCGACAGGGACACCAACGCTTTGGCGGGCGGTATGATTGTGACGGAAGAGTTCGTGATCAGAGCGGACGACGGCACCAGAGCGACAGTGACAGTGACCATCACCGGCGCCAACGACAGGCCGACGGCGGATGCGGGACCCGACGAAATCGCTTACAGGAACACGATGGTGGGACTGGTCAGCCGGAACAGTTTCGACCCGGATGCCGACGATCACTTGATTTACTCTTGGGCGCGGAAGGCCGGAGACGGGGGACCGAGCGTCACTCTGAGCAATTCTGATCGTCGAAATGCGGCGTTCACTGCCCCGAATGATGCGCGCGGCGCGGTTCTCACTTTTGTTCTGACGGTGACTGACAAGGCGGGGGCGAGCCACACTGATGAGGTGATCATCACTGTGGAGGGCATTCCGAGTCTTGATATTTCACCCACCACCCTGACCATCGCCGAGGGCGGCAGCGGCACTTATACGGTGGTGCTGAATACCCAGCCTTCGGCCAACGTGAAGGTGACCGTCGGCGGAACGTCGGAGACCGATCTGACGGTCAGCCCCGGCAGTCTGACCTTCACAACGGAAAACTGGAACACGGCGCAGACGGTCACGGCGAGCGCGGCCGAGGACGCCGACGCGGTTGACGACACTGCGACGCTGACGCACACGGCTTCGGGCGGCGGCTACGGTTCAGTGAGCAAAGACCTGCGAGTGACGGTTGAAGACAACGACACGGCGGCGATCACGGTTTCACCCACCGCCCTGACCGTCGCCGAGGGCGGCAGCAGCACTTATACGGTGGTGCTGAATACGCAGCCTTCGGCCAACGTGAAGGTGACCGTCGGCGGAACGTCGGAGACCGATCTGACGGTCAGCCCCGGCAGTCTGACTTTCACAACGGAAAACTGGAACACGGCGCAGACGGTTACGGCGAGCGCGGCCGAGGACGCCGACGCGGTTGACGACACTGCGACGCTGACGCACACGGCTTCGGGCGGCGGCTACGGTTCAGTGAGCAAAGACCTGCGAGTGACGGTTGAAGACAACGACACGGCGGCGATCACGGTTTCACCCACCACCCTGACCGTCGCCGAGGGCGGCAGCAGCACTTATACGGTGGTGCTGAATACGCAGCCTTCGGCCAACGTGAAGGTGACCGTCGGCGGAACGTCGGAGACCGATCTGACGGTCAGCCCCGGCAGTCTGACCTTCACAACGGAAAACTGGAACACGGCGCAGACGGTTACGGCGAGCGCGGCCGAGGACGCCGACGCGGTTGACGACACTGCGACGCTGACGCACACGGCTTCGGGCGGCGGCTACGGTTCAGTGAGCAAAGACCTGCGAGTGACGGTTGAAGACGGACACGGCGGCGATCACGGTTTCACCCACCGCCCTGACCGTCGGCGAGGGCGGCAGCAGCACTTATACGGTGGTGCTGAATACGCAGCCTTCGGCCAACGTGAAGGTGACCGTCGGCGGAACGTCGGAGACCGATCTGACGGTCAGCCCCGGCAGTCTGACTTTCACAACGGAAAACTGGAACACGGCGCAGACGGTTACGGCGAGCGCGGCCGAGGACAACGCGGTTGACGACACTGCGACGCTGACGCACACGGCTTCGGGCGGCGGCTACGGTTCAGTGAGCAAAGACCTGCGAGTGACGGTTGAAGACAACGACACGGCGGCGATCACGGTTTCACCCACCACCCTGACCGTCGCCGAGGGCGGCAGCAGCACTTATACGGTGGTGCTGAATACGCAGCCTTCGGCCAACGTGAAGGTGACCGTCGGCGGAACGTCGGAGACCGATCTGACGGTCAGCCCCGGCAGTCTGACTTTCACAACGGAAAACTGGAACACGGCGCAGACGGTTACGGCGAGCGCGGCCGAGGACGCCGACGCGGTTGACGACACTGCGACGCTGACGCACACGGCTTCGGGCGGCGGCTACGGTTCAGTGAGCAAAGACCTGCGAGTGACGGTTGAAGACAACGACACGGCGGCGATCACGGTTTCACCCACCACCCTGACCGTCGGCGAGGGCGGCAGCAGCACTTATACGGTGGTGCTGAATACGCAGCCTTCGGCCAACGTGAAGGTGACCGTCGGCGGAACGTCGGAGACCGATCTGACGGTCAGCCCCGGCAGTCTGACTTTCACAACGGAAAACTGGAACACGGCGCAGACGGTTACGGCGAGCGCGGCCGAGGACGCCGACGCGGTTGACGACACTGCGACGCTGACGCACACGGCTTCGGGCGGCGGCTACGGTTCAGTGAGCAAAGACCTGCGAGTGACGGTTGAAGACAACGACACGGCGGCGATCACGGTTTCACCCACCGCCCTGACCGTCGGCGAGGGCGGCAGCGACACTTATACGGTGGTGCTGAATACGCAGCCTTCGGCCAACGTGAAGGTGACCGTCGGCGGAACGTCGGAGACCGATCTGACGGTCAGCCCCGGCAGTCTGACCTTCACAACGGAAAACTGGAACACGGCGCAGACGGTCACGGCGAGCGCGGCCGAGGACGCCGACGCGGTTGACGACACTGCGACGCTGACGCACACGGCTTCGGGCGGCGGCTACGGTTCAGTGAGCAAAGACCTGCGAGTGACGGTTGAAGACAACGACACGGCGGCGATCACGGTTTCACCCACCACCCTGACCGTCGGCGAGGGCGGCAGCAGCACTTATACGGTGGTGCTGAATACGCAGCCTTCGGCCAACGTGAAGGTGACCGTCGGCGGAACGTCGGAGACCGATCTGACGGTCAGCCCCGGCAGTCTGACCTTCACAACGGAAAACTGGAACACGGCGCAGACGGTTACGGCGAGCGCGGCCGAGGACGCCGACGCGGTTGACGACACTGCGACGCTGACGCACACGGCTTCGGGCGGCGGCTACGGTTCAGTGAGCAAAGACCTGCGAGTGACGGTTGAAGACAACGACACGGCGGCGATCACGGTTTCACCCACCGACCTGACCGTCGGCGAGGGCGGCAGCGACACTTATACGGTGGTGCTGAATATGCAGCCTTCGGCCAACGTGAAGGTGACCGTCGGCGGAACGTCGGAGACCGATCTGACGGTCAGCCCCAGCAGTCTGACCTTCACAACGGAAAACTGGAACACGGCGCAGACGGTCACGGCGAGCGCGGCCGAGGACGTCGACGCGGTTGACGACACTGCGACGCTGACGCACACGGCTTCGGGCGGCGGCTACGG